>NZ_JAKSXY010000061.1 GCF_022829445.1 Methylobacterium sp. J-068
GGCCAGCCGGTCAGGTCGGTGCCGTGGAAGCGCACGCGTCCCGCCCGCGGCGCGAGGAGGCCGCTGGCGGCCTTGAGCGTCGAGGTCTTGTCGGCACCGTTGCGGCCGAGCAGGCAGACGATCTCGCCTGCCCGCAACTCCAGGCTGACGCCCTGGAGGATGTGGCTCTTGCCGTAATAGCCGTGGACCGCATCCCGGCACAGGGCGACGGGGCCGCTCATGCCTCGGGAGCCTTTGCCTCGGGAGCCTTTGCCTCGGGAGCCTTTGCCTCGGGAGCCTTTGCCTCGGGAGCCTTTGCCGTGGGCGCCTGCGTGAGGTCGCCCGTGATCATGTTGCCCAGATAGGCCCGGCGCACCTCGGGGTCGTCGCGCACCTGGGCCGGTGGCCCCTCCACCAGCACGCGGCCCGCCCGCATCACCGTGACGGTGTCGGAGATGTTCATGACGATGCCCATGTTGTGCTCGATGAACAGCACGGTGTGGTCGCGCCCCAGATCCCGGATCAGCGCCCGCATCGCCGCGATGTCGTCGATGCCCATGCCGGAGGTCGGCTCGTCGAGGAGGATGACCTTCGGCGCCGCCGCCATCGCCATGCCGACCTCGAGGCGGCGCTGCTGGCCGTGCGAGAGTTCGCCGGCCGCGCGCAAAGCCACGCGGGCGAGGTCGAGGCGCTCCAGCATCGCTTCGGCCATGGCCAGAGCCGGCCGGTTCGCCTCGGCCCGGCGCCAGGGCGCCAGCGCCTGCCAGGGCGTCTTGCCCTGGGCCGCCAGCCGGAGGTTCTCGCGCACGCTCAGGGTCGGGAACAGGCTGGTGACCTGGAACGAGCGGGCGAGGCCGAGGCGCACGCGCTCGTGGTCGGCGGTGCGGGTGATGTCCTGGCCCCCGAGGCTGATGCGCCCGGCGGAGGGCGCGATGCGGCCGGTGAGGGCGTGGAACAGGGTGGTCTTGCCGGCGCCGTTCGGGCCGATGATCGAGTGGACGCTGTTCTCCCGGATGCGCAAGGTCACGTCCTGGAGCGCGACGAAGCTGCCGTAGCGCACGCCGAGATTCTCGGTGGCGAGGATCGGCGCGCTCATCGTCCCGCCTCCGGTGTGGCGACGACCGGCCGGTCGGGAGTCGGGTCGTCCGGCGGGGGCGCCCGGGTGACGAGGGCGACGGCGCGCTCGATCAGGCCCCAGAGCCCGCGCTGCAGGAACAGCGTGATCACGATGAGGAGCAGCCCGAGGAGCAGCAGCCAGCGCGGCCAGATCGCCGAGAGCGCGTCGGCGGCAAGAAGATAGGCGCCGGCCCCGAGGAGCGGGGCAAAGAGGTTCGCGCTGCCGCCGATGATCGTCATGATCAGCAGGGTCTCACTGGTGTGGTAATCGATGTTCGAGAGCGGCGCGACGCCGATCAGCATGGCGTGGAGGGCGCCCGCGAAGGCCGTGACCGCGCCGGAGATCGCGAAGGCCGCGACCTTGAAGGCCCGCACGGGATAGCCGATCGCCCCGGCCCGGCTCTCGTTGTCGCGGATGGCGAGCAGGGTGCGCCCGAAGGTGGAGAGCGCGACCCGCTGGAGGGCGGCGAAGAGCGCGAGGAAGAGCACCGCGACGTAGGCGTAGTAGGTCCAGGCGTCGCCGAGGGGGGCGCCCCCGAGGCGCGGGCGCGGGATGTCGAGAAGGCCGTTGTCGCCCCCGGTGAGGCCGCTGAAGGTGTAGGCCAGGAAGTAGAACATCTGCGAGAAGGCGAGCGTCAGCATCACGAAGTAGACGCCCTGGCGCCGGATCGAGACCCAGCCCACCGCCGCCGCCACCAGGGCGCCGAGCGCGAGCGCGATCAGCAGCATCACGGGGGCGGGCAGGCCGGCGCGGACGAGGCTCAAGCCGGCCACGTAGCTGCCCAGGCCGAAGAAGATGCCCTGGCCGAAGGAGAGGAGGCCCGTATAGCCGAGCAGCAGGTTGCAGGCGGCGACCGCCAGGCCGTAGATCAGGATCTCGCTGGCGAGCGTGCCGGAGCGCATGGTCAGGGGCAGGATCAACACGGTCGCGGCGGCGAGGCCGAACTGCACCAGGGGCCGGTCGAGGACGGGAAGCATCGCCAAATCCTCCTCAAGCCCGGCCGAACAGGCCGCGCGGCAGCGCCATGATGATGCCGGCCATGCCGAGATAGATGACGAGGCGGGCCCCCTCGGGCCACAGGGTCGCCATCAGGCTCTGGGCCACGCCGACGAGGATGCCGGCGGCGAGGGCGCCCGCGTAACTCCCCATCCCGCCGATCACCACGACCACGAAGGCGATGCCGAGGGCCTCGACCCCCATGAACGGCTCGACGCCCCGGATGGGCGCGGCGAGCGCCCCGGCCAGCCCCGCGAGGCCGGCGCCGAGGGCGAAGACGGCGGTGTTGATGCGCAAGGTGTCGTAGCCGAGCAGCGCCATGTTGGACGGGGATTCCGAGCCCGCCCGCACGATGGCGCCGAGCCGCGTCCGGTCGAGCAGCCACCACAGGCAGGCCGCCAGGATCGCGGTGAAGCCGATCACGAAGAGCCGGTATTCCGGGTAGACGAAATCACCGAGGATCATCACGCCGCCGAGTTCCTCCGGCGGGGCGACGTTCCCGCCCAGCGGCCCCCAGACGATGATGACGCCCTCCTGCACCACCAGGGCGAGGCCGACGGTGACGAGGATGTGGAAGGTGTGGGGCAGCTTGTAGACCCGCCGCAGCAGCAGCCGCTCGGTCAGTCCCGCCACCACCGCCACGACGAGGGCGGCGAGCGGCATCGCCACCCAGAAGCTCAGGCCGCGCTCGACGCCCTCGTAGGCGAGGTAGGCGCCCAGCAGGTAGAACGCGCCGTGGGCGAAGTTCACGAATTGCAGCAGCCCGAAGATGATGCTCAGGCCCACCGCCAGCAGGAAGTAGAGCATCCCGAGGCCGAGACCGTTCAGGATCTGGAACAGGTAGGTCACGGGGTCTCCGGCTTGGCCACGAAGCGGACTCGTCGAAAGACGCGGCTCTCTCCCCCCGTACCGGGGAGAGGACGAGAAGCGTCTCACGCCATCTTGCAGCCGGCGGCCTCGGGCGAGAGGAACGACTTGCCGGACTGGATCACGTCGGCGAAATCGTCCTTGTCCTTCATGGCGGATTTCGCCTTGCCCTTGAGCAGGTAGTAATCCTTGATGACCTGATGGTCGGCCGCGCGGATCTCCTCCTCGCCTGTCAGGCCGGAATAACGCATTCCTTCGAGGGCCTTGATCACGGCGGGGCCGTCCGCGGCGCCGGCCTTGGCGGCGGCGTCGAGGAGCAGCTTGGTGATCTGGTAGGAGCCGGCGAACGAGTAGTTCGGCGTCATCCTGGCGCTCTCGCGGACCTTGGCCACCAGGGCCTTGTTCAGGGGCGAATCGATGCCGTGCCAATACTGCGCGCCGAAATAGACGCCCTCGCAGAGATCGGCGCCCAGGGCCTCGAACTGCTCCAGGCCCGAGGCCCAGGCGAGCACGATGGTCATGCGCTTCTTCAGGCCGAAGCTCACGGCCTGGCGCAGCGCGTCCGAGGATTGCGAGCCGAAGTTGAGGAGCAGCAGCACGTCGGGCTTGGCCGCGATGGCGTTGGTGAGGTAACCGCTGAACTCCTTCTCGGCCAGCGAGTGGTAGCTGTTGCCGACATGCTCGATGCCCTTCTCCTGGAACACCGCCTTGGCGGCGCTGAGCAGGCCCTCGCCGAACACGTATTGCGGGGTGATCGTGTACCAGCGCTTGGCCTGGGGCATCTGCGCGATCAGCGGCCGCACGGTCTGGGCGATGGCGCCGAAGGTCGGCACGGTCCAGCGGAAGGTGCCGCGGTTGCAGTCGGAGCCGGTGATCTCGTCGGCGCCCGCCGTGGTGATGAAGACGCCGTCGCCCTTCGTCACCTCCTTGCCCATCACCAGGGCCTCGGAGGAGAGGATGCCGCCGGCGAACAGCCGCGTGCCCGTCCCCATCGCTTCCTGCACCTTGCGCGCGGCCGGGGCCGGCTTGCCCTCGGTGTCGATGTCGGCGGCCGTGACGGCGCGGCCGAGCACCGAACCGGCCTCCTTGGCCGCGAAGGCCGCGCCGAGCGAGGCGAACTTGCCGTTGGCGGCGAAGGCCCCGGAGATCGGCAGCGGCGCGCCGATGACGAGGGCGCCATCGGCCGCGCGGGCGCCCCGCAGCAGCCCGGGAAGCGTGACGCCCGACGCCGCCGCGATGCCCGCCGTCAGCGAGACCTTGAGAAACTCACGACGATCCCGCATGCCACCGCTCCCCGTCACCAATCCAGGCGAACCATCCGATCTATACGCATAGAATTCCGCTTGGATTGATCCGTCAAGCCGGCCCGCTCATGTTGCACTGCACTTAAGCGGAATACGGATCGACGCCGGACTTTCGGGCAGATGCTGCCCGGATCGGCGGCAATCCTCGATCCTGTCCCGAGAAGACCCGGATCCGTTCGCGGCATTCGACGTGGTCCGCTCAGAACGTGGGCGGGGTGCAGGCGCTCACCACCTCGCAGGCGACCGGACCGACGCAGCGGAAGCGGTGCGGGCGGCGGCTCTCGAAGGAATAGGCGTCCCCCGGCCCCAGGATGCGGCGCTCGGCATCCACCGTCACCTCCAGCCGCCCGCACAGGATGATGCCGCCCTCCTCGCCCTCGTGGACCAGGGGCACGCGGCCCGTATCGGCGCCGGGCTCGTAGCGCTCCTTGAGGAGTTGCAGGCCGCGCCCGAACAGGTTGTCGCCGACCTGCCGGTAGGAGATCGGCCCCTTGCCGATCTCGGTGAGTTCGTCGGCGCGGTAGAACGCCTTGCGCGGGCGCTCCGGCTCCACGGCGAAGAACTCTGACAGGCCGATGGGAATGCCGTCGAGGATGCGCTTCAGGGCCCCGACGGAGGGGTTCACCCCGTTCGATTCGATGAGCGAGATCGTCGAATTCGGCACGCCGGTGCGCTTGGCGAGTTCGCGCTGGGAGAAGCCGTGCTGGGTGCGCACGTACCGGAGACGCGCGCCGAGATCGATGCTCATCGAAACCGTACCGATGTCACGAAGGAATTCCGCGGGGTGTTAGGGATGTTCAGGATTCACCGACATTGACCCCGTCGGCCCCATCTTTTCAAGCACATCGCGCGGAGAAGAAAAGGACTTGTTCGCGTCGCGCAATCGGCGCCTCCTCCCGATCCATCGATGTCCCCCCATCGACGCCCCCAGCGACATCCCACGGGTGAGAGTGCCATGGACCACCACGCCGCCGCGAACGCCCCCGGGCTCGACGCCTACTGGATGCCCTTCACGGCGAACCGGCAGTTCAAGGCGGCCCCGCGCCTGCTCGCCTCGGCCAAGGGGATGCACTACACGGCGACCGACGGGCGCAGCGTCCTCGACGGCACCGCCGGCCTCTGGTGCGTGAATGCGGGCCACGGGCGCCAGGGCATCGCCTCCGCGGTGGAGCGCCAGCTCACCACCCTCGATTTCGCGCCCTCGTTCCAGATGGGCCACCCGGCGGCCTTCGACTTCGCCGAGCGGCTGGCCGCCATCGCGCCGGGCGGCCCTGAGGCCGGGCTCGACCGGGTGTTCTTCACCGGCTCCGGCTCGGAATCCGTCGACACCGCCCTGAAGATCGCGCTCGCCTACCAGCGCGCCATCGGCCAGGGCACGCGCACCAAGCTGATCGGGCGCGAGCGCGGCTATCACGGCGTCGGCTTCGGCGGCATCTCGGTGGGCGGCCTCGTCAACAACCGCCGCGTCTTCCCGCTGCTGCCCGGCGTCGACCACCTGCGCCACACCCACGACCCGGAGCGCAACGCCTTCTCGAAGGGCCTGCCCGAGCACGGGGCGGAGCTCGCCGACGACCTCGAACGCCTCGTCGCCCTGCACGGGGCCGAGACCATCGCGGCAGCAATCGTCGAGCCGGTGGCGGGCTCCACGGGCGTGCTGCTGCCGCCGAAGGGCTACCTGGAGCGCCTGCGCGCGATCTGCGACCGCCACGGCATCCTGCTGATCTTCGACGAGGTCATCACCGGGTTCGGGCGTCTCGGCACCCCCTTCGCCACCGATTATTTCGGCGTGGTGCCCGACCTCGTCACCACCGCCAAGGGCCTCACCAACGGCACCCTGCCGATGGGCGCGGTGTTCTGCGCCCGGCGCATCCACGACGCGCTGATGCACGGCCCCGAGGCGGTGATCGAGCTGTTCCACGGCTACACCTATTCGGGGCACCCGGTGGCCTGCGCCGCCGGCCTCGCCACCCTCGACATCTACGCGCAGGAGGGCCTGCTCACGCGCGGCGCGGATCTGGCCGAGGACTGGGCCGGCGCCATGCACGACCTGCGCGGGGCAGGCCACGTCATCGATATCCGCACCATCGGGCTCGTGGCCGGCATCGAACTGGCGCCCCGGCCCGGCGCGCCGGGGGCGCGCGCCTACGACGTGTTCGTCGATTGCTTCGAGCGCGGCCTGCTCGTGCGCGTCACCGGCGACATCGTCGCCCTGTCGCCGCCGCTGATCGTGGAGCGCGACCAGATCGACACCATGGCATCGATCCTCGGCGACGCCATCGCCCGCGCCGCCTGAATCCTCCGCTCGTTCCCGTCTCCAGGATTATCGATGCCCACCGCGATCTCCCACTTCATCGGCGGCCAGCTCGCCGCCGGCACTGCCACGCGCCACGCCCCGGTCTTCAACCCCGCCACCGGCGAGGAGACCGGAAGGGTCGCGCTCGCCAACGCGGCGGACGTGAACGCGGCGGTGGCCGCCGCCAAGGCGGTGGCCCGCGACTGGGCGCTGACCACGCCCTTGCGGCGCGCCCGCATCCTCAACGCCTTCCTGCGCATCGCCGAGGAGCGCACCGACGAACTCGCCGCCCTCATCACCGCCGAGCACGGCAAGGTGCTCTCCGACGCCAGGGGCGAGATCCAGCGCGGGCTCGAGGTGGTGGAATTCGCCACCGGCATCCCGCAACTCCTCAAGGGCGAGGTGACGGAGAATGTCGGCACCCGCGTCGACAGCCATTCCCTGCGCCAGCCGCTCGGCGTGGTCGCCGGCATCACGCCGTTCAACTTCCCCGTCATGGTGCCGATGTGGATGTTCCCGGTGGCGCTGGCCTGCGGCAACTGCTTCGTGCTGAAGCCCTCCGAGCGCGACCCCTCCGCCTCCCTGCTGGTGGCCGCCTGGCTCAAGGAGGCCGGCCTGCCCGACGGCGTGTTCACCGTGGTCCAGGGGGACAAGGAGGCGGTGGACGCGCTGCTGCACCACCCCGACATCGCCGCCGTCAGCTTCGTCGGCTCGACCCCGATCGCGCGCACCATCTACGCCACCGCCACCGCCAACGGGAAACGCGCCCAGTGCCTCGGCGGGGCCAAGAACCACATGATCGTCATGCCGGACGCCGACCTCGACCAGGCGGTGGATGCCCTGATGGGCGCGGCCTACGGCTCGGCCGGGGAGCGCTGCATGGCGATCTCGGTGGCCGTCCCCGTGGGCGAAAAGACCGCCGACGCCCTGGTGGCCAAGCTGATCCCGAAGGTGCGCGCCCTGAAGGTCGGCCCCGGCACCGACCCGGAGGCCGAGATGGGCCCCCTCGTGACGCGGGCCCACCGCGACAAGGTCAGCGGCTACATCGACGCGGGCGTGGCGCAGGGCGCGGACCTCCTCGTCGACGGGCGCGGCCTGAGCCTGCAGGGCTACGAGGACGGCTTCTTCCTCGGCGGCTCGCTGTTCGACCGGGTCACCCCGGAGATGTCGATCTACCGGGAGGAGATCTTCGGACCCGTCCTGGCGATCACGCGCGCGCCGGACTACGCCACGGCGGCCAAGCTCATCAACGACCACGAGTTCGGCAACGGCACCGCGATCTTCACCCGCGACGGCGACGCGGCGCGCGAGTTCGCGCACGCGATCGAGGTCGGCATGGTGGGCATCAACGTGCCGATCCCGGTGCCGATGGCGTTCCACTCCTTCGGCGGCTGGAAGGCCTCGCTGTTCGGAGACCACCACATGCACGGCCCCGAGGGGGTCCGCTTCTACACACGCCTCAAGACCATCACGACCCGCTGGCCCACCGGCATCCGCGCCGGCGCCGACTTCGTCATGCCGACCATGGAGTAGGGGCGGCCCGGCATCGGCCGGAGCGTCGGCGCCGTCGCTTCCGCCGGGATTCCGGCGGGAGCGGGGCGCGCCCGTTCAGGCGGGCCAGCGGCCTCCTTCGAGGCCCGGCGCGAGAGCGCGGAACAGGACGGGCGGTGGCGAGGCGATCCGACGCCCGCTCTTGTCTTCCCACGTTTCCTCTCGGACATTCGGCGTGTTCGCCGACGCGACGCCCGATGTCCGGACGGACGTCACGGTGCGGGATCGACGCGGGCGGGCACACGCTTCGGTCGTCGGCAGCGCGAGGGGAGAGCCGCCATGGTCGCCAGGAACACGATCTGCCTCTGGTACGAGCGGGACGCCGAGGCGGCCGCCCGCTTCTACGTCGCGACATTCCCGGACAGCGTGATGGGAGCCGTCCACCGGGCGCCGGCCGACTACCCGTCCGGAAAAGCCGGTGACGTGCTGACGGTCGCGTTCACGGTCGCCGGCATCCCCTGCATCGGCCTGAACGGCGGCCCCGCCTTCCGGCACAGCGAGGCCTTCTCGTTCCAGATCGCGACGGACGATCAGGCGGAGACGGATCGCCTGTGGAACGCGATCGTCGGCCATGGCGGACAGGAGAGCGCCTGCGGCTGGTGCAAGGATCGCTGGGGCATCTCGTGGCAGATCACGCCGCGCGTTCTCACCGATGCGCTCGCCGCCGGTGGCGCGGAGGCGCAACGCGCCTTCACGGCCATGATGACCATGCGCAAGATCGACGTCGCGGCCATCGAGGCGGCCCGTCGCGGGTGACGACGCGGCTGCGCGCGCGGTCCGGATTTCGGTCCGTGACCGGGCGCGCTGGAAGCACACGGCACCCGCCCCGGTCGAGCGGACGCCGTCTCGGTCCCCCACGCCGTCCAGAGGACGGACCCCGCGTGGGCGTCGGGCGCGGGGCGATCAGATGTGGATCGCGCGCTTGCCCACCGCCAGGGCGGCTTCCTTGACCGCCTCGGTCAGGGTCGGGTGCGCGTGGCAGGTGCGGGCGACGTCCTCGGCGGAGGCGCCGAACTCCATCGCCACCGCGACCTCCGCGATGAGGTTGCCCGCATCCGCGCCGACGATGTGGACGCCGAGCACCCGGTCGGTCTTGGCATCGGCCAGGATCTTCACGAAGCCGTCCGTGGTGTGGTTGACCTTGGCGCGGCCGTTGGCGGTGAAGGGGAACTTGCCCGCGTTGTAGGCGATGCCGTCCTTCTTGAGTTCCTCCTCGGACTTTCCGACCGAGGCGACCTCCGGATAGGTGTAGACCACGTTCGGGATCACGCCGTAATTCACGTGGCCCGACTGGCCGGCCAGCAACTCGGCCACCGCCACGCCCTCGTCCTCGGCCTTGTGCGCCAGCATCGGCCCGGCGATGACGTCGCCGATGGCGTAGATGCCGGTGACGTTGGTGGCGTAGTGGCTGTCGGTCTGGATGCGGCCCTTGTTGTCGAGGCCCACACCCACCGTCTCCAGCCCGAGGCCCTCGGTGTAGGGCACGCGGCCGATGGCGACCAGCACCACGTCGGCGGCGAGTTTCTCGGCCTCCCCGCCGGCGGCGGGCTCCACCGTGACGGTCGCGGCGCCATCCGCCACCTCGACGCCCGTGACCTTGGAGGAGAGCCGGAACTGCACGCCCTGCTTGCCGAGGATGCGCTGGAACTGCTTGCCGACCTCACCGTCCATGCCGGGCAGGATCCGGTCGAGATATTCGACCACGGTGACCTGCGCGCCAAGGCGACGCCAGACCGAACCGAGTTCGAGGCCGATGACGCCGGCCCCGATGATCAGGAGCCTGTCCGGAACCTGCTCCAGGGCGAGCGCGCCGGTGGAGGAGACGACGATCTTTTCGTCGATGGTGACGCCGGGGAGCCTGGTCACGTCCGAGCCCGTGGCGATGACGACGTTCTTCGTCTCGAGGATCTGGTTGCCGCCATCCTCGGACAGAACCTCGACGCGGCCGGCGCCGGCGAGCCGGGCGGTGCCGCGATAGGCGTCGATGCCGTTCTTCTTGAGGAGGAACTCCACGCCCTTGGTGTTGCCGTCGACGCCGTCCTGCTTGAACGTCATCATCTTGGCCAGATCGAGCTCGGGCGCGCTGACGACGACGCCCATGTCGGCGAAGTGCTTGGAGGCGTCCTCGAAGGCCTCGGAGGCGTGCAGCAGGGCTTTGGAAGGAATGCAGCCGACGTTGAGGCAGGTGCCGCCATGCGTCGCCCGCTTCTCGACCACGGCGGTCTTGAGGCCGAGCTGGGCGGCCCGGATGGCGCAGACATAGCCGCCGGGGCCGGTTCCGATGACGACGAGATCGTAGGACATGGGTATGTGACTCGCTGAAGTGGGCGGCGGGTCATGCCCCACCATCGAAGTACGAAGCGCGCGGAAGCGTCCGGCCGCGCGGGGGCGCGGCCGGCGGACGGCAGCTGCCGGGGCTTAGAGGTCGAGCACGAGGCGTGCCGGGTCCTCCAGCGCCTCCTTGACGCGCACCAGGAAGGTCACGGCCTCCTTCCCGTCGACGATGCGGTGATCGTAGGACAGGGCGAGGTACATCATCGGCCGCGCCTCGATCTTGCCGGCGCGGACCACCGGACGTTCCTCGATGCGGTGCATGCCGAGGATGCCCGATTGCGGGGCGTTGAGGATCGGGGTCGACATCAGCGAGCCGTAGATGCCGCCGTTGGTGATGGTGAAGGTGCCGCCCTGCATCTCGTCGATGGAGAGCTTGCCGTCCCGGGCCTTCTTGCCGAAGCCCGCGATGGTCTTCTCGATGCCGGCGATCGAGAGGTCGTCGGCGTTGCGCACCACCGGCACCACAAGGCCCTTGTCGGTCCCGACGGCGATGCCGATGTGGTAGTAGTTCTTGTAGACGAGGTCTTGCCCGTCGATCTCGGCGTTGACCGCCGGCACGTCCTTGAGGGCGCCGATCACCGCCTTGGTGAAGAAGCCCATGAAGCCGAGCTTGGTGCCGTGCTTCTTCTCGAAGATGTCCTTGTACTGGCTCCGCATCGCCATCACGGCCGACATGTCGACGTCGTTGAACGTCGTCAGCATCGCGGCGGTGTCCTGCGCGTCCTTGAGACGGCGGGCGATGGTCTGGCGCAGCTTCGTCATGCGCACGCGTTCCTCGCGCGCGGCATCGTCGGGCTTCGAGGGTGCGCGCGGGGCGGCGGGCTTGGCGTCCCGGGCGGGTGCGGCCGCCGGGGCAGGTCCCCTGGCGCTGGCCTCCAGCATGTCGCCCTTGGTCACGCGGCCGTCCTTGCCGCTGCCGTTGAGCGTCGCCGGGTCGATGCCGGATTCGCGGGCCATCTTGGCCACCGCCGGGCCGTGGTCGCCGGATTCACGCGCCTGGGCGGGCGCCCCGTCGCCGTGGTTGCCGTAGCCCGCCGACGAGTCCTTGGCGGGGGCCGCCTTGCCGTCCCCGGCCGGGGCCCCGCTGCGGGTCTCGGCCTTCTGCTCGGCCTTCTTGGGGGCGGGCGCCTTGGGCGTGGACTCCTTGGACGTGGACTCCTTGGCCCCGCCGGCACCGGCCTCGACGATCGAGCCGAGCAGCGCGCCCGGCTCCACCGTCTCGCCGTCCTTGGCCAGGATCTCGCCGAGCTGGCCCGCCGCGGGCGCGTTCACTTCGAGCGTGACCTTGTCGGTCTCGAGCTCCACCAGGGGCTCGTCGGCCGCCACGGTGTCGCCCGGCTTCTTGAACCAGCGGCCGATGGTGGCCTCGCTCACGGATTCGCCCAGGGTCGGGACGACGATATCGGTTGCCATGGTTCAGTGTCCGTCCGGAGGGTTTGGGACGCCCCTTGCGCGGCGCCCTCGGATCGAGAGTTGCGGGAGGGCCGGCGGGTTCAGACCGCCAGCGCCTCGTTGAGGAAGGCCTGGAGCTGGGCCTGGTGCTTGGAGAGCATGCCCACCGCGGTCGAGGCGGAAGCCGGGCGGCCGACGTAGCGGGCGCGCTTGACCGGCGACTGCGCCTGGCCGAGCACCCATTCCAGATAGGGCTCGACGAAGGCCCAGGGGCCCATGTTCTTCGGCTCCTCCTGGCACCACACCACCTCTGCGTTGCGGAAGCGGGACATCTCGCCGGCCAGCGCCTTGAGGGGGAACGGGTAGAGCTGCTCGACGCGCATCAGATAGACGTCGTTGACGCCGCGCTTCTCGCGCTCGTCGTAGAGGTCGTAATAGACCTTGCCCGAGCAGAGCACGACGCGCCGGACCTTGTCGTCCTTGACGAGCTTGATGCCGTCCTCGTCGCGCTCGGCATCGTCCCAGAGCACGCGGTGGAAGCTCGACCCCTCCGCCATCGCCTCGATCGGCGAGACCGCCTTCTTGTGGCGCAGCAGGGATTTCGGCGTCATCAGGATCAGCGGCTTGCGGAACTCGCGGTGCAGCTGGCGGCGCAGGATGTGGAAGTAGTTCGAGGGCGTGGTGCAGTTTGCGACCTGCATGTTGTCCTCGGCGCACATCTGCAGGAAGCGCTCCAGGCGGGCGGAGGAGTGCTCCGGCCCCTGGCCCTCGTAGCCGTGCGGCAGCAGCAGGGTCAGGCCCGACATGCGCAGCCACTTGCGCTCGCCCGAGGAGATGAACTGATCGATGACCACCTGGGCGCCGTTGGCGAAGTCGCCGAACTGCGCCTCCCAGAGCACCAGGGCGTTGGGCTCGGCCGCCGAGTAGCCGTACTCGAAGCCGAGCACCGCCTCCTCGGAGAGCATCGAGTTGATGACCTCCAGGCTCGCCTGTCCCTCGCGGATCGAGTTCAGCGAGGTGTAGCGCTGCTCGTTCTCCTGGTCGATCACCACGGCGTGGCGCTGCGAGAAGGTGCCGCGCTCGACGTCCTGACCCGAGAGGCGGACCCGGTGGCCCTCGATGAGGAGCGAGCCGAAGGCCAGAGCCTCGGCGGTCGCCCAATCGATGCCCTTGCCCGTCTCCACCGCCTTGGCGCGGTTGTCGAAGAAGCGCTGGATCGTGCGGTGCAGGTGGAAGCCGGGCGGCGGCGTGGTGATGCGCTGGGCGATCTCGCGCAGGGTCTCCACGGCGACGCCGGTCTTGCCCCGGCGGGGATCGTCCACGTCCTCGCGCACGGCCTTGAAGCCGGCCCAGCGCCCGTCGAGCCAATCGGCCTTGTTGGCCTTGTAGTTCGTGGCGACATCGAGCTCGGCGTCGAGCACGGCGCGGAACTCGGCCTTGCGGGCGTCGAGCTGCTCCTGGCTCAGCACGCCCTCGGCGACGAGCTTCTTGCCGTAGGTCTCCAGCGCGGTCGGGTGCTTGCGGATGCGCTGGTACATCTTCGGCTGGGTGAAGGCCGGCTCGTCGCCCTCGTTGTGGCCGAAGCGGCGGTAGCACAGCATGTCGATGACGACGGGCTTGCCGAACTTCTGGCGGTACTCGATCGCGATCTTGGCCGCGAAGGTCACGACCTCCGGGTCGTCGCCGTTGCAGTGGAAGATCGGCGCCTCGACCATCTTCGCCACGTCCGACGGGTACGGCGACGATCGCGAGAAGCGCGGATCGGTGGTGAAGCCGATCTGGTTGTTGATGATGAAGTGGATCGAACCGCCGGTGCGGTGGCCCTTCAGGCCGGAGAGACCGAGACACTCGGCCACCACGCCCTGCCCCGCGAAGGCCGCGTCGCCGTGGATCAGCAGCGGCACCACGCGGGTGCGCTCCACCGTGGGCTTGGCCCGCTGGTCCTGCTTGGCGCGCACCTTGCCGAGCACGACGGGATCGACGATCTCGAGGTGCGACGGGTTGGCGGTGAGCGAGAGGTGGACGTTGTTGCCGTCGAAGGCGCGGTCCGACGAGGCACCGAGATGGTACTTCACGTCACCCGAGCCCTCGACCTCGGCGGGGTTGGCCGAGCCGCCCTTGAACTCGTTGAAGACCGCCCGGAAGGGCTTGGCCATCACGTTGGTGAGCACGTTGAGGCGGCCGCGGTGGGCCATGCCCACCACGATCTCCTCGGCGCCCAGCGCGCCGCCGCGCTTGATGATCTGCTCGAGGGCCGGGATCATCGCTTCCGAACCGTCGAGGCCGAAGCGCTTGGTGCCGGTGTACTTGAGGTCGAGGAACTTCTCGAAGCCCTCGGCTTCGATCAGCTTGTTCAGGATCGCGCGCCGGCCCTCGGGCGTGAAGGTGATCTCCTTGCCCTTGCCCTCGATGCGCTCCTGGATCCACGCCTTCTCCTCCGGATTGGAGATGTGCATGAACTCGACGCCGAGGGTCTGGCAGTAGGTGCGCTCCAGGATCTCGACGATCTCGCGGATGGTCGAGAATTCGAGGCCGAGCACGTTGTCGAGGAAGATCGGGCGGTCCCAGTCCTTCTCCTCGAAGCCGTAATGCTGCGGATGCAGCTCCTCGTGGTCGCCGCGCGGGGCGAGGCCCAGGGGGTCGAGCTTGGCGTGCAGGTGGCCGCGCATGCGGTAGGCGCGGATCAGCATGATCGCGCGGACCGAGTCCTTCGTCGCCTGCTCCACCGAGATGCCGGGCGCGGAGGCGATGACCACGCCCTTGGCGGGCGCCGAAGCGGTGTCGGACTTGGCGCGGATCTTGTCCCCGATCGCCTTCTCGACGGTGGCCCAGTTGCCGTCCAGCGCCGAGACGATCTCGCCGTTGGCGTGGATCGGCCAGTTCGGACGCTCCCAGGAGGCACCGGCCGCATTCTTCTCGGGCGCGCCCTTGTCCTCGTTCAGGGACTTGAAGAACGTCTGCCACTCGGGATCGACCGAGTTCGGATCACGGGCGTAGGCCGCCTGCAATTCCTCGATGTAGGCGGCGTTGCCGCCGTAGAGGAACGAGGTTTCGAGCGCGTCCTGGCGTGCCATCGTTCGAGTCATCCTGCCGCTCTGCGGGGTCCTCCGCCGTGGAGGCCCCCTGCCCGATCCACCTCGGCGCGGGGCCGGAGGGGATCGGATTTACCGGGAAAGACGCGGGCACCGCATCGGGCTCGCGTCGCTCGTTCTGAGATGGGGTCGCGGACCTGAACGCCGGGGCAATGCAGGCCTGCGATTTCCGCGTGTCAGTGGCGCGGATTCACCCGCGCAGAACCTCGACGAGGGTGCTGCCGAGGCGCGCCGGCGAGGGCGAGACCCGGATGCCGGCCGCTTCCATGGCGGCGATCTTGTCCTCGGCGCCGCCCTTGCCGCCCGAGATGATGGCCCCCGCATGGCCCATGCGGCGGCCCGGAGGCGCCGTGCGGCCGGCGATGAAGCCGACCATGGGCTTCTTGCGGCCGCGCTTGGCCTCGTCGGCGAGGAACTGCGCCGCCTCTTCCTCGGCCGAGCCGCCGATCTCGCCGATCATCACGATGGACTCGGTCTTGTCGTCGGCCAGGAACAGCTCGAGCATGGAGATGAACTCCGTGCCCTTCACCGGATCGCCGCCGATGCCCACCGCCGTGGTCTGGCCCAGACCCGCATTGGTCGTCTGGAACACCGCCTCGTAGGTCAGCGTGCCGGAGCGCGAGACGATGCCGACGGAGCCCGGCTTGAAGATGTTGGCCGGCATGATGCCGATCTTGCACTGGCCGGCGGTGACGATGCCGGGGCAGTTCGGGCCCACAAGCCGGGACTTCGAGCCCTCCAGCGCGCGCTTGACCCGCACCATGTCGAGCACCGGAATGCCCTCCGTGATGCAGACGATCAGCGGGATCTCGGCCTGGATGGCCTCGCAGATCGCGTCGGCCGCGCCCGGCGGCGGCACGTAGACGACCGATGCCGTCGCGCCCGTGGCATGCCGAGCCTCCGCCACCGTGTCGAAGACCGGCAGGTTGAGGTGCTTGGAGCCGCCCTTACCGGGCGAGGTGCCGCCGACCATCTTGGTGCCGTAAGCGATGGCCTGCTCGGAGTGGAAGGTCCCGTTCTTGCCGGTGAAGCCCTGGCAGATGACCTTGGTGTTCGCGTCGATCAGGATGGACATGGGTACTCTCAGCCCTTCTTCACGGCGGCGACGATCTTCTGCGCGGCGTCGTCGAGGTCGTCGGCGGGGATCACGTTCAGCCCGGAATTCCGGATGATCTCCTTGCCCTTCTCGACGTTGGTGCCTTCCAGACGCACCACCAGGGGCACCTGCAGGCCCACCGCCTTCACCGCCGCGATCACGCCGTTGGCGATCACGTCGCACTTCATGATCCCGCCGAAGATGTTGACGAGGATGCCCTTCACCTGCGGATCGGCGGTGATGATCTTGAAGGCCGCCGTGACCTTTTCCTCGGAGGCGCCGCCGCCGACATCGAGGAAGTTCGCCGGCTCCTCGCCGTAGAGCTTGATGATGTCGAGGGTCGCCATGGCGAGGCCCGCGCCGTTGACCATGCAGCCGATGGTGCCGTCCAGCGCGATGTAGGCGAGGTCGTACTTGGAGGCCTCGATCTCCTTGGCGTCCTCCTCGGTCTCGTCGCGGAGCGCCACGATGTCCGGGTGGCGATAGAGGGCGTTCGAATCGAACGAGATCTTGGCGTCGAGGCACTTGAGGTGGCCGTCGCCGGTGAGCACCAGCGGGTTGATCTCCAGCATGCTCATGTCCTTGGCGGTGAACGCCGCGTAGAGCTTGGCGGTGAGATCGGCCGCTTCCTTGGCCTGCGCGCCGGAGAGGCCCAGCGTCTTGGCGACGAGGCGGCCGTGATGCGGCATCACGCCGGTGGCCGGATCGACCGAGAAGGTGACGATCTTCTCGGGCGTGTCGTGGGCCACCGTCTCGATGTCCATGCCGCCTTCCGTGGAGACGACGTAGGCGACCTTGCCGGTCTCGCGGTCGACCAGCATCGAGAGGTAGAACTCCGCCTCGATCTGCGCGCCCTCCTCGATGTAGAGGCGGTTGACCTGCTTGCCGGCCTCGCCGGTCTGGATCGTGACCAGGGTCTCGCCCAGCATCTCGCCGGCGAACTGTTTGACCTCGTCGATGGACTTGGTGACGCGCACGCCGCCCTTCGCGCCGGCGGGCGCGCCCTTGAAGGTGCCCTTGCCGCGGCCGCCCGCGTGGATCTGCGACTTCACCACCCAGACCGGGCCGCCGAGTTCCTTCGCGGCGGCCTCGGCCTCCTCGGGCTTGAAGATGGGCACGCCGCGCGACACGGGCAGGCCGAATTCCTTCAGCACCGCCTTGGCCTGATATTCGTGGATGTTCATGGATGAGACCCTCGACGTCATCCCGAAGCCGCGTCGCGGAGCCCGGGATCCAGAAACAGAGGTTGCGATCCAGGCCGCCACGGCGGCCCGGAATGACGGGCGGGACTAGGCCAGCGCGGGGTTCACGCCCTTGCAGGCCTCGATCAGGGTCTTCACGGCCCCGACGGACTTGTCGAACATCGCCTTCTCGTCACCGTTGAATTCGACTTCGAGCACGCGCTCGACGCCGTTCGCGCCGATCACGATCGGGACGCCGACATACATGTCGGAGACGCCGTACTCGCCGTTGAGGTAGGCGGCGCAGGGGAGCACGCGGCGCTTGTCGCGCAGGTAGCTCTCGGCCATGGCAATGGCGGAGGCGGCGGGCGCGTAGAAGGCCGAGCCGGTCTTGAGCAGGTTGACGATCTCGCCGCCGCCCTTGCGGGTGCGCTCGACCATGGCGTCGAGCTTCTCCTGCGTGGTCCAGCCGAGCTTGACCAGGTCGGGGAGCGGCACGCCGGCCACGGTGGAATAGCGCACCAGCGGCACCATGTCGTCGCCGTGCCCGCCGAGGACGAAGGCGGTGACGTCCTCCACCGAGACCTTGAATTCTTCCGCCAGGAAGTGCCGGAACCGCGCCGAATCCAGCACACCGGCCATGCCGACGACCTTGTGGGTCGGCAACCCCGAAAACTTCTGGAGCGCCCACACCATCGCGTCGAGGGGGTTGGTGATGCAGATCACGAAGGCGTCGGGCGCGTGGTTCTTGATGCCGGTACCGACGGCCTCCATGACCTTGAGGTTGATGCCGATCAGGTCGTCGCGGCTCATGCCGGGCTTGCGCGGCACGCCGGCGGTGACGATCACCACGTCGGCGCCCGCGATGGCGGCGTAGTCGCTGGCGCCCGTGTAGGTGGCGTCGAAGCCGTCGACGGGGGCGGATTCCGCGATGTCGAGACCCTTGCCCTGGGGCACGCCGTCCGCGATGTCGAAGAGGACGACGTCGCCGAGTTCCTTCAGGCCCGCCAGATGCGCGAGGGTTCCACCGATCTGTCCGGCGCCGATGAGCGCGATCTTGCTGCGTGCCATGGGGGAAACGAACCTCCGCTTCTGCTGTGACGGGTCACGTCGCTCGGGGCTCGGAACCACCGGCGCGCTGCTGCGGCGGTGTGTGGCCGAAAAGGCCCAGAGCTTCAACCGAGACACGAATGACAAAGCAGGGTTCGGGCCATGCCCTCCGGGACCCGCGCCGGATCGGCGTTCGAAAAAACTCAACCGGGGAAGTGGCTTATCGAGAACCACCGCGCGCCCGTTCGGCGGCAAAGCTCAAGTGACAGGCATCAAAATCTGTCACGGCGCCTAGAACGTGCCCGTTCGCAGCACCTTCTGGATGGCGAGAATCACGGCGCCGAGGCGCGCTTCCACGAGGTCGCGCGGCAGGTCGGCATCGTGCTGAATCGCCAGCGGATGGGTGAAGCGGTAGCTCGCATCGAAGATATGGGCGATGGCCCGCTCGCGGTCGCGGGCCACGAAGGCGCCCGCCCCGATGCCCTCCTCGACCACGCGCTCGACCAGGCTGCGCAGGCGCACCCGGTGGCGCCGGGCGATGGGGCGCGCGCCCACGGTGGCGTCGAGGTGGACGGCGAACAGGTTCGGCTCGTTGACCAGCGTCTCGCGCTGCACGCTCGCCAGGGCGGTGAGCAGGCGCTCGATCTTGTCGTCGGCCGGGTCCGGCGCGTCGGCGATCCGGGCGAGTTCCGCCTCCACGTCGCGCAGCCAGCGCCCCGCCACCGCGTCGAGGAGCGCGTCCTTGGAGGGGAAGTAGCGGTAGACGTTGGCGTGGGTCATCCCCGTCTCGGCCGCGACCGCCACGACGGTGACGCGTTTGGGGCCGAGGCGGCGCAGGTGCTCGGTGGCCACCGCGAGCAGGCGCGCATCCACCGCCAGGGGGGCCGCCGCGCGCGGCGCCGGGCGCCCCACGCGTGGAACGGAGATGCGCACGGCGCTCTCGCGGCCGGACGTGTCCCGGCCGGCCGCATCGTCCGACGGTTCGGCCCCCTGGTTCGCGCGAAGATCGATCTCGTGCCCGAAGGCGAAGGGCGGGCCGGGCGGCTGCATCAAACGGGACACCGGGGCTCGTGGACGGGGAACGCCTGGGCGGCAACGACGATGTCTCTCCGGACGAGGCGCCCCTGCCGGAGCGCATCCATCCGTCGAGAAGTCCAGAAGAGGGGCTCCAATGACAGGACCCGCCTTGCTGTAACGCCCCCCTTTAACGACTCAGAACCGGTTCTTCCAGGCCCTCAATGCCGCAAAGACAACCGAGGGCTGGACGCCGGGCGCGAGATCCACGGCCTGGGCGAGGGCCGGCTCGCCGGCGCGCAGGAACGGATTGGTCGCCCGCTCCTGCCCCATCGTGGTCGGAATCAGGAAGCGGCCCTCGGCCCGGGCGCGCTCGGCCTCCGCCGCGCGGGCGGCCAGCGCGGCGTTCCCGGGCTCGGCCGCGCGGGCGAAGCGGGCATTGGCGAGCACGTAATCGTGCCCCGAATAGACCGCCGTCGCGTCGGGCAGCGGCAGGAAGCGCTCCAGCGAGCGCCACAGGGTGGCGGGCTCGTCCTCCATCACCCGGCCGCAGCCGAGGGTGAACAGGGTGTCGCCGGCAAACACCACGCCTGCCTCCGCGAACCAGTAGGTCACGTGATCGGCGCAGTGCCCGGGCGTCTCCCAGACCTGCGCGGCGAGGTCGCCGACCCGGACCACGTCGCCCTCGGACACGGTGACGTCGACCTCCGGCACCGCGTCGCCCGCCTTGAGGGGCGCCGTCACCCGCGCGCCGGTGCGGCCCTTCACCTCCGGGATGCCCGCGACGTGATCGCCGTGCCGATGGGTGACGAGGATGTCGGTGAGGGTCCAGCCCGTTTCGTCGAGCGCCTTCAGGACGGGGCCCGCCTCCGGCACGTCGATGGCCGCGCAGGCGCCGGTGGCCGGGTCGCGGAGGAGCACGCCGATATTGTCGCTGCGGCAGAGGAAGGTGCGGATCTCGGGTCTCTGGAGGGACATGGGCGTTCCTTCGGATCGCGTCGGGCGGGACGGGCCCGAGCGGGAAATGGGTCGCGGCGGTGACGGTTCCAGCCGCGTGTCCCCCGCTCCTTGGCGGCCGCGCGCCGTTCCGGGCTTGTCGCGCCGGGCCACGGCCCCCATTGATGCCCTTGAACCCGTTGTCTCGCGCCGCACGCCCCGTGGCCGCACGAAACCCGTCCCATGCGCCTCGACGTCACCGATCTGCGCGCCTTCTACGCGAGCCCCCTGGGGGGCGTGACGCACCGCATCGTCGCGCGGGCGATCCACGGCTTCCTCGGCTCGGTCTCCGGCCTGCGGGTGCTTGGGCTCGGCTACGCCACGCCCTATCTCGGCCCCGTCCACGTCATCGCGGAGCGGACCCTGGCCTTCATGCCGGCGACGCAAGGGGTGGTGAACTGGCCCGGCAGCGGGCGGTCCTGCTCGGCGCTCGCCGACCCCACCATGATGCCCCTGCCGGAAGCGGCGGTGGACCGGGTGATCCTCGTCCACGCCCTCGAATCCGTGGAGAGCCCGACCGAGCTGCTGCAGGACGTCTGGCGGGTGCTGACGCCGGGGGGCCGGATGATCCTGGTGGTGCCGAACCGCCGCGGCGTCTGGGCCCGGCGCGACGCGACGCCCTTCGGCCACGGCCAGCCCTACAGCCGCTCGCAGCTCGCCCGGCTGATGCGCACCACGCAGTTCTCGCCCGAGGGCTGGGCCGAGACGCTCTACATGCCGCCGGTGGAGAACCGCCTGCTGCTGCGCACCTCGGGCGCCTGGGAGCGCCTGGGCACCGGCCTGTCGCTGCCCTTCGCCGGGCTCCACGTGGTCGACGCCACCAAGCAGCTCTATCGCCCCGTCGCCGTGCGCCGGGTGCGCAGGGCCACCCGCCTCGCCCCGGCCCGCGCGCTGGTGCCCGCTCCCTCCCCGGGTTGACCGCATGCCGAGCCTCATCGCGCCGGAGGCCGCGCTCCAGAGCTTCGTGCTCGCCTTCTCCGCGCTGTTCTCCATCGTGAACCCGGTGGGCTCGTCGCTGATCTTCGCGCAGGTGACGGCCGCGAACTCGCATGGCGAGCGCCTCGAACTCGCCCGGCGCATCGGCTTCTACGCCGCCCTGATCATGCTGGCCGCCCTCTGGGCCGGGGCGCCGATCCTCAACTTCTTCGGCGTCTCGCTGGCGGCGTTGCGCATCGCCGGAGGCCTCGTGGTGGCGGCCTCCGCCTGGACGCTGCTCACGGCCCCGGAGGCCCGCGAGGCCCGCAAGCAGGCGGAGGCGACGCGCGAGCCCGCCGGCACCGCGGACGGAAACCTGGCCGAGATCGCGTTCTTCCCGCTCACCCTGCCCTTCACCACCGGCCCCGGCACCATCGCGGTGGCGATCGCGCTGGGCTCCAACCGGCCGGCCCCGGGCCCCGACCGCATCGGCTTCTACGTGGGCATGTCCCTGGCCGCCCTCGCCATCGCCGTGCTGGTGCGCTTCACCTACGGCTCGGCCGACCGGGTGGTGACCTGGATCGGCCCCGTCGGCGCGCGCGTGCTGGGGCGGCTCTTCGCCTTCCTGCTCCTCTGCGTCGGCACCCAGATCACCGTCAACGGCATCACCGACGTGCTCGGACCGTTGCTGGCGCAGGCGCGGGCCTGAGGCGCGTGGGCCTCCCTGGCTGTGGTCGGCGTGGCTCGGCTTGAGATTGGTGCGGTGGCTCTACCGGTGGGTCGCGACCCGTTGCAGACCCTTGGAAGGTTCGCTTTTCGGCAAATTGATCGCCGATGACCTACGGCTGAGTTGGGTGGATGTGAGACTGTCCGCTTCCGCGAGGCAAGCGCGTCTGAGCGGACGTCATCGTCCTGCCCATTGCACCCCCTGCCGGTTCTCAGAAGCACTCTGCCGTGCACGGCGTGAAGCCTCCCAAGCGAGGTACATTATAGCCCCCGACAATTTGCCGATTCCTCATGCGGATTCCCCAGCTGCCACACACACGACCCACATTTATAGTACTCATTTTTGTAGTCCAATAAGCACAATTCGTATCATATCGGGCCTTTACATCGCCAAACCCGAAATCCTCAAGTATTTCTTTTACTTTTCTTGGCCGAATATCAAAACTAACATCATTGTTGTAAACAACCCTTATGAATGCTGGCCTCATGGCCTCTCTATCACACGACGAAATTCCATTATGGCAACTAAATGTTATGTAGTAATCTCGATCATTAAATTTAGCCATCAAAATAATATTACCATGTTTTGTTAAATATGATTTAGTCTTAAGTGCCGATTCTGCTTCAAATATACTTGTTTCCATATTCAAAACACCAAATAGCGCCCTGATTGATTGTGCAAAACTGGGAATCGTGGAAATAATAAATATTCCAGCGGCTGAGGCTGTTAGCGACAAGGCGTTCATGAGCGTCATATGATGTGAGGAAATCTACGACTGAAGCTATATGCTGATTCTTCGATTTGTAATTGGACCCAATTTCAAATGGCGTCCGCCATATGACGGCTTCGGGGACGTTCAAGCAATCCTCGGGACACACGACATGGGTCGGGAGCCGTAAGTCCGCTGAGAAACCAAAGGCCAAGGCCCGCTCCCCACACGGTGCGGACGCGCCGACCGGATTTCAAATCCGCGCCCCGCCCACCCCATCCTTGTCCCCCAGGGCAGGAAACGGTACCGCAACCTCCGGATTCGACAGGCGGGATGAGGCCAAGCATGCGGCTCGTGGTGGTGGGCGCCGACGGGCGCATGGGGCGGATGCTGATCCGCGCGGTGGCGGAGACCGAGGGCTGCACCCTGTCGGGCGCCATCGAGCGCGAAGGCTCACCGGCCCTCGGACAGGATGCCGGGACGCTCGCCGGCCTCGGGGCGCTGGGCGTCACCGTCACCGACGATCCGCTTCCGGTCTTCGCGGCGGCCGAGGGCGTGCTCGACTTCACGGCCCCGGCCGCCACCACCTTCTTCGCCGAACTCGTCGCGCAGGCGCGGATCGTCCACGTGGTCGGCACCACGGGCATGCAGGAGACGGATCTGGCCAAGCTCGGGGCCGCCGCCCACCATGCCCGCATCGTGCGCTCCGGCAACATGTCGCTCGGCGTCAACCTCGTCGCCGGCCTCGTGCGCCGGATGGCGGCGGCGCTCGGCGAGGATTTCGACATCGAGATCCTGGAAATGCATCACCGCATGAAGGTCGATGCGCCCTCCGGAACAGCGCTGCTCCTCGGCGAGGCGGCGGCGGAGGGGCGCGGCGTCGCGCTCGCCGACACGCGGGTCTCCACCCGCGACGGGCATACCGGCGCGCGCCGCCCGGGCGACATCGGCTTCGCGACCCTGCGGGGCGGCTCGGTGGTGGGCGACCACAGCGTGGTCTTCGCCGGCCCCGGCGAGCGCATCACCGTCAGCCACTACGCCGAGGACCGGGCGATCTTCGCGCGCGGCGCGGTGCGGGCCGCGCTCTGGGCCTTCGACAAGCCGCCGGGGCTCTACGGCATGGACGACGTGCTCGGGCTCTGACCGGGCTCCGCGTCATCCCCCGTTCAGTTCCGGGCGCGCATGAGCCCGCGCGACCGCGACACGGTTTCGTTGCATCGCAGCATGTGGCAAAGACCGGCCGACTTCCGATCAACACCTTACCAAAGACCAAGAGGATCGTCCCCCGATGGAGCGCCTTCTCGTCCTCGCTCGCCATGGCCAGAGCGACTGGAATCTCAAGAAGCTGTTCACGGGCTGGCGTGATCCCGAACTCACGGATCTCGGCGTCGAGGAGGCGCGCAACGCCGGCCGCTGGCTCAAGGAGCAGGGCTACGGCTTCGACGTCGCCTTCACGTCGAACCTCAAGCGGGCCCAGCGCACCTGCGCGCTGATCCTCGAGGAGATGGGCCGGAGCGACATCGAGACGATCCGCAACGAGGCCCTGAACGAGCGCGATTACGGCGACCTCTCCGGCCTCAACAAGGACGATGCCCGCGAGCGCTGGGGCGACGCCCAGGTCCACCAGTGGCGCCGCTCCTACGACGTGCCCCCGCCCGGCGGCGAGAGCCTGAAGGACACCGCCGCGCGCGTGCTGCCCTACTACATCCAGTTCATCCTTCCCCGCGTGATGGCGGGGGAGCGCGTGCTGGTGGCCGCCCACGGCAACTCGCTGCGCGCCCTGGTGATGGTGCTCGACGGGATGACCACGAAGACCATCGCCAGCCTCGAGATCGCCACCGGCATCCCGCTGGTCTACGGGCTCAAGGCCGACACCACGGTGGAGAGCAAGACGGTGCTGGAGCACGACATCGACCACAAGGCCTGACACGGCGGCCGTCCGTGTCGCCGACACCGCCGGCCGGGATCGTCCTCGCGCCCGGCCTGATCCACGTTCCGGGCTACCTCGACGGCCCGGCGCGGGCGCGCCTTGCCGCCGAACTCGCCGCCGCCCTGGCCCTCGCGCCGCCCTACACCCCGCGCATGCCCCGCACGGGCACGCCGTTCTCGGTGCGGATGTCGAATTGCGGCCCCCTCGGCTGGGTCTCGGACCGGGCGGGCTACCGGTACCAGCCGCGCCATCCCGAGACCGGCGCGCCCTGGCCGGCCATTCCGGCGACCGCGCTGGCCGCCTGGGACGCGCTCGCCGATTACCCGGCGCCGCCCGAGGCCTGCCTCGTCAACCTCTACGGCGCCACAGCCCGCATGGGCCTGCACCAGGACCGGGACGAGGACGCCCTCGACGCGCCGGTGCTCTCGCTCTCCCTCGGCGCCACCGCGCTGTTTCGCTACGGCGGTCTTTCCCGCAGCGATCCGACCCGCTCGGTGCGGCTGCGCACCGGTGACGCGCTCGTGATCGGGGGCGCGGCGCGGCTGATCCACCACGGAGTCGACCGGCTCGTGCCCGAGGCCCCCCTCCTGCCGCAGGGCGCCGACCGTCCGGCGCTGATGCCCTTCCTGCCGGAAGGCGGGCGCTGCAACCTGACCCTGCGCCGCGTGACGCGGCCGCCGGACGCTTGACAGCGGCGGGGCGCGGGCCGACCCATCGCGTCAGCCACACCGGCGGAACGCCTTCGGGCGCGGCGCCGATCCACCCGGCCGAACGTCCGAGACCGGGGCCTTGCGGAGAACCGATTCGATGCGTCTGCGTACCCTCGCCCGTCCCGTCTCGATCCTGGCCCTGGCGCTCGGGCTGGCGGGCCCCGCGCTCGCGGCCGATCCGGTGTTCCCCCCGAGTTCGCGCTTCGGCTTCGATCCGCCCTCCGACATGGTCTCCTCGAAGCGCTTCTCCGGGCTGGAGCGGCTGGAGGGCGGGGCGACGGTCTCGGTGGTGGAACTGCCGGCCAGCGCCTTCGCGGATCTCGAGACCAACTTCACCGACGCGAACCTGAAGGCCCAGGGCTTCGTCGTCTCGAACCGGCAGGCCATCAAGGTCGCGGGCGGGGTCGACGCCGTGCTGTTCACCGGCGACCAGCCGGCGGTGGAGGCCGCCGGCACCCCGGCGATCAAGAAGTGGATGCTCCTCGTCGGCGACCCGACCGTGACCGGCATCATCATCGCGCAGGCGACGCCCGATGCCGAGACCGAGGAGACCATGAAGCGGCTCTTGACCGGCATCCACATCCGGCCGGCGCTCACCCTGGAGCAGCAGGTCGCGGCCCTGCCCTTCCGCATCGGCAACGAGGCCGGCTTTCGTCCCGTGCGGGTGCTCGCCGGCAATTCGGTGCTGCTGACGCAAGGGGACAAGGATGAGATGCTCGGCCTGGAGCAGCCGATCCTGGTCCTGGCGCAGGCGGTGCAGCCGCCCCCGGCCACCGAGCAGCGCGACGCCTTCGCGCGCGCCGCACTCTACTCGAACCAGACCATGAAGGATTTCGTGATCGAGCGGGCCCAGAGCTACCGCCAGAACGGCGTCGACTGGCACGAGATCGTGGCACGCGCCGTGGATACGGCCTCGAACACGCCCGTGGTCATCTCGCAGACCATCCGCTTCGCGCCGGACGGCTACCTGCGCGCCGTCGGCGTGGTCAAGGCCGAGAAGCGCGAGGGGGTGCTGGCGAAGTTCCGCGAGGTCGTCGACAGCGTGCAGATGCGCTAGGGGCGACCGATTCAACCCGGTCGCAAGGTCCTTCTCCCCTCCGCGGGAGACGGTGGCCCGCAAAGCGGGTCGGATGAGGGGAGCGAGGGTGCCGGAGAGGGCTTCCCCTCTCCCGCCTGGTCCGCGGGCACCCTCCCCCGCAGAGGGGGGAGGGTCACAGGCGCCAAGCTCAGGCCGCGTCGGCCGGAGCAGCGCTCGGCTTCGGTCCACCCTTGGCCACACCCACCAGGGCCGGGCGCAGGACGCGGTCGCCGATGATGTAGCCGGCCTGCATGACCTGGACCACGGTGCCGGTGGGAACCTCCGGGTCCGGCACCTCGAACATCGCCTGATGGCGGTTCGGATCGAAGCGCTGGCCCTTGGGCTCGATCGGCTTGACGCCGTGGCGCTCCAGGGTCTTGGCAAGGTCGCGCTCGGTGAGCTCGATGCCGTCGATCAGGGCCTTGAAGGCGCCGTCCGCGCTCGTCCGGTCGGCCTCCGGAATGCTCTCCAGGGCGCGGCGGATGTTGTCGGCCGAGTTCAGGAGATCGCGGGCGAAGTTCGTCACCGCGTAGGCGCGGGCATCGGCGACCTCGCGCTCGGTGCGCCGGCGCAGGTTCTCCATCTCGGCGAGCGTGCGCAGGACCCGGTCCTTCAGCTCGTCGCGTTCGGCCAGCAGGGGCGCCAGCGCGTCGGCCTGGGACGCTTCGGCAGGGCCGGCCTCCGGAGCCTGTGCGGCGCCCGCGGCGCCTGAGGTTTCCTCGACCGCCTGGGTCGGGTCGCGCCGCTCGTCGTGCATGTCGTTCGCCATCATGGAGTTTCGTCGAAACAAGGGGTTCGGGGTTGGCGCTGATATCAGGCGACGCCGCCGCGAAATCAAGCGCGCCCCAGCGCCGGGTCACGCTTCCCGGGGCGGGGGCGAGTCGATCAGCGCGTCGAGTCCCTCGGCGCGCAGGGCCGCGACGTCGCTGGCGAAGACCTCCATCACGGCCGAACGAATCGCCACCTGGCGGTCGGGCTGCGTCACCCGGGTGCCGGTGAGGTCGGTCACGTAGAACACGTCCACCGCCCGCTCGCCGAAGGTCGCCACATGGGCCGAGGTGATGTTGAGGCTGAGCCGGCTCAGGGCCGTGGTCAGTTCGTAGAGCAGGCCGGGACGGTCGAGGCCGGTGATCTCGATCACGGTCTCGCGGCTCGACAGGGCGTTGTCGATCGCCATGTCGGGCGGCACCAGGAAGGTCGGCGCGCGCGCGCTCGGCGGGTGCTTGTCGGCCACGAGGTCGGCGATGCGGATCTCGCCGCGCAGGGCCTTCTCGATGGCGCCGGTGATGCGGGCCGCCCGGCGCAATTCGTCCTCGTCCCGCTCGAAGGCGCGGGAGACGAAGATCGAGTCGAGGGCGAAACCGTCGGTGGTGGTGAAGATCTGCGCGTCGACGATGTTGCCGCCCGAGGCCGCGCAGGCCCCGGTGACGATGGCGAGCAGGCGCGGATGGTCGGGCGAGTAGATCGTCAGTTCGGTGACGCCGCGCACGGGGTCGGTCTCGGCGGCGGTGGCCACCGTCCGGCCCTCCGCCGTCAGCGCCTTGATGAAGCCCGCGTGCTTGAACTGGCGCGTGGTGTCGACCTTGAGCCAGTAGGCTTGGTTGTGGCGGCTCGCATAGGCGTCGAAGACCTCCGATTCCCAGCCCGTGAGCTGCTCGCGCAGGGCCATCTGGATCAGGCGCACCCGGTCGGTGCGGGCGATCTCGGAATGGCCGCCCGAGAGCACCACCTCGGTCTCGTCGTAGAGGGTGCGGATCAGCGTGCCCTTCCAGGCGGTCCAGACGCCGGGGCCCACGGCCTTGATGTCGGCCACCGTCAGGATGGTGAGGAGCTTCAGCCGCTCCAGGCTCTGGACCACGCCGGCGAACTTCTCGATGGTCTTGGGGTCCGAGAGGTCGCGGCTCTGGGCCGTCATCGACATCAGCAGGTGGTGCTCCACCAGCCAGGCCATCAGCTCGGTCTCGGCGGCCGTCAGGCCGAAGCGCGGCCCGAGCTTCTCGGCGATCGCCGCGCCCGCGATGGAATGGTCCTCCGGGCGGCCCTTGGCGATGTCGTGCAGGAGCACCGTGACGTAGAGCGCGCGCCGGTGGCTGATCGTGTCGATGAGCCGGGTGGCGAGGGGATGCTCCTCCTCCGTGCGCCCGGATTCGATGGCCGAGAGCACCCCAATGGCACGCAGCAGGTGCTCGTCCACCGTGAAGTGGTGGTACATGTTGAACTGCATCATCGCGACGATGCGGCCGAAATCCGGGATGAAGCGGCCGAGCACGCCGGCCTCGTTCATCAGCCGCAGGGTGGTCTCGGGCGAGTTCTTCGAGGTCAGGATGTCGAGGAAGAGCCGGTTGGCCTCCTCGTCCGCCCGCAGGGAATGGCCGATGAGGCGCAAGGAGCGGTTGGCCATCCGGGTCGCGTCCGGGTGTATCGGCAGGTTGTGCCGGTCGGCGAGCCAGAACAGCCGGATCAGGTTGACCGGATCGCGGCTGAAGGCGTCGGTGTCGCGCAGGTTGATCCGGCCGTGATCGTCGACGAAATCCTCCGCCTCGATGGCGGTGGCGCGGAAGCGGTCGCGGAACCGGCCGATCCAGCGGTCGAGCACCGGCGTGCGCTTGGCGTGGCGCGCCTCCAGCGCCGCGCAGACGATGGCGGTGAGGTCGCCGACCTCCTTGGCGATGAGGAAATACGCCTTCATGAAGCGCTCGACGCCGGACAGGCCGCCGCGCGGCTCGTAGCCGAAGCGCTCGGCGATGCGCGGCTGCAGGCCGAAGGAGAGGCGCTCCTCGGCCCGGCCGGTGACGAAGTGCATGTGGCAGCGCACCCGCCAGAGCAGCTCGTCGCAGCGCTCGAACACCCGGTACTCCTCCGGGGTGAACAGGCCGGCGGCCACGAGCTCGCTCTGGTCGCGCACCCGGTAGGTGTACTTGGCGATCCAGAACAGGGTGTTGAGGTCGCGCAGCCCCCCCTTGCCGTCCTTGACGTTGGGCTCGACGAGGTAGCGCGAGGCCCCCGCCTTCGAGACCCGGCCGTCGCGCTCGCGCAGCTTGGCCTCGACGAATTCGGGGGCGGTCCACATCACGAGTTCGGTATCGAAGCGGGTGACGAGTTCCTCGAACAGCGCGCGGGTGCCGAACAGGTAGCGCGCCTCCAGCAGCGAGGTGCGGATGGTCATGTCGGCGCGGCCCTCGCGCAGGCATTCCTCTACCGAGCGGGTGGCGTGGCCGACCTTCATCTTGAGGTCCCAGAGCACGTAGAGCATCGCCTCGACGACGCTCTCGGACCAGGCGGTCTGCTTGTAGGGCAGCAGGAACAGGAGATCGATGTCCGAGCCCGGCGCCATCGTGCCCCGGCCGTAGCCGCCGGTCGCCACCACCGCGAGCTGCTCGCCGGTGGAGGGGTTGTCGTTCGGGTAGAGGCGCCACACGACCGCGTCGTGGATGGTGCGGATCACCGCGTCGGTGAGCTGGCTCAAGCGTCGGGCGCAGGCGATGCCGTCACGCTCCTCCAGGAGCCGCGCTTCGGCGTCGGCGCGCCCGAGTTCGATGACGCGCCGCAGTTCCGGAACCAGCACGGCCCGCAACCGCGTCGCCTCTCGGGCGTCGCGGTCGAGGTTCTGGAGGATGTCGTTCAGGGTGGCGACGGCGTCGAACATGACTCATCCCGTTAGCATGTTGGCGGAACGACGCCAGCGGGTTCACCGCGCGGGCGGGGACGCGTGTGGGTTCCGACCGACTTTCCGGAGGGCCCGAGCCGGTGCGCGGGCCATGGTTGCGCCGCAAGGCGGCGTTAGCGCTGCCCCGGATCCTCCGAATTCCCGTCGTCGCGCGAAGCTCAGCACTGAACGAAGGCCCCAGATGCGTCCGACCCTGCGCTCGTTTGTCTCCCCCGCGACCCGCGCCGCCCTGGGGGCCGCCGGCCTCCTCGCGGTGCTCGGCACGCCGGCCGCCGCCGCCTCCTTCGAGTTCGTGCCGGCGCCCCAGATCGACCTCAACCGGGTCTACCGGGTCGACAAGGTGACGGGCGAGGTCACCTCCTGCCAGTACGGCTTGCGCGAGGGCGCGGTGGGCAGCGTCGGGCTCACCGTCTGCTACGGCGCGGGCGAGGGCGCGAGCGCGCAGGCGCCCTCCGAATACGGCCTCGTCGCCTCGCGCCACACCCGCGAGGCGGGCGTGTTCCGGGTCAATTACCGCACGGGCGAGATGAGCATCTGCTACGTGCAGCTCCAGCGGGAGGCCGTGGTCTGCACCGCCCAGGCGAACCCGGCCGGTCCGGGCGCCGAGGAGGCCGCCGCCGGCCCGGCCCCCGGCCGCGCGGTCCCCAGCGCCACGCCGCCCCAGGGCGGACGGCCCTGAGCGCGGTCCCCGCGCGCGACCGCCCGCCGCGACGCGTTGGACGGGCCGGCCCGGCGTGGTAGGGGCACGGCGAACGCAGTCGCGCCTTCGTCACCGCCCCTTCGCCTCTCGCCCGAGCCTTCCCATGCCATGCGCCCGCCCCGTCCCGACCCCAGGAGCCCAGGCGTGAGCGGGCCGGATCTGCGCCGCGCCGCGGCGGAGGTCGCCGTGGACCTCGTCACGCCCGGCATGCGCCTCGGGATCGGCACCGGCTCCACCGCCAACGTCTTCGTCGAACTGCTCGGCGCGCGGGTGCGCGCCGGCCTCGACGTGGTCGGCGTGCCGACTTCGGAAGCGACGCGGGTCGCCGCGGAGGCCGCCGGCATCCGCCTCGCGACGCTGGAGGCGATGCCCGAACTCGACCTCACCATCGACGGCGCCGACGAGATCGACGGCGCGATGCGCCTCGTGAAGGGCGGCGGCGGCGCGCTGCTGCGCGAGAAGATCGTGGCCTTCGCCAGCCATCGCATGGTGGTGATCGCGGACGGCGCCAAGCGGGTGGACACCCTCGGGGCCTTCCCGCTGCCGATCGAGGTCAACGCCTTCGGCCTCGGCGCCACCCGGCGCGCCGTGGAGGCCGCCCTGCGGGCGAGCGGCTGCGCGGGCGAACTCGTGCTGCGCGCACGGGACGGCGTGCCCTTCGTCACCGATGGCGGCCACCACATCCTCGATGCCCGCCTCGGGCGCATTCCCGCTCCCGAAGCCCTCTCGGCCGCCCTCTGGGCGGTGCCGGGGGTGGTCGAGCACGGCCTGTTCCTCGGCCTCGCCACCGGCGCCATCCTGGCCGAGGCGCGGGACGGACGGGCGGTGGTGACCCGGCTCGGGATCGTCTGAGGCCAACGCCCGCCATCATCCAATCCTCCCACCCGTCCCGCCGAATCCTCCGGAGCGTCCGCCATGTCCCGTAGAATCGCGTCCCGTAGAATCGCGTCCCGCCGCCTCGCCGTCCTGGCGGCCCTCGTCCTCGCGGGCACCGCGCCCGCCGCCCTGGCCCAGGCGCCGAGCCCGGCACCGGGCCAGAAGCCGCCCGCGCCCAAGGCCGGCACCAAGGCGGCCGCGCCCGCGCCGAGCACCCCCGCCGCGCAGAGCCCGGCCTACACGGCCAACCACCTGGCGCTCGCCCGCGAAGTGATGCTGAGCTCGGGCATCGCCCGCTCGTTCGACTCGATCATTCCGGCCTTCAGCGACCGCATCCGCCAGAACGCCGTGACCCGTCCGGAGCTGACCAAGGACCTCGACGCCGTGCTGGCGGGGCTGGAGCCGGAGCTGGAACTGCAGAAGCAGTCGATGATCGACATCGCGGCGCGGATCTACGCCAGCCGCCTGTCCGAGGCCGAGCTGACCGAGATCGCGGCGTTCTTCCGCTCGCCCGCCGGCAAGCGCTACGTCGAGACCCAGCCGCAGGTGCTCGACGACATCGTCGGGGCCATGCAGAACTGGACCCAGGAAGTCTCGGAATACGTGATGGTGCGGGTGCGCGCCGAGATGGCCAAGAAGGGCCATCAGCTTCAGTAAAGCGCCCTTCGCGGCGTCCGCGGGGCGGCGGAGCCCGCCGTCTCATACCGATCTTCCGGTGATCCCTTCGGGATGGTGGATCGGGTCTTCGCTCAGGCGCCGCGTGGGCTGAGCGAGACCGTCTCCGCTTCGATCGAGGGAAGACGGGCTCAGGCGGCGGCGGCCTCGACCCGGTTCCGGCCGGTGCTCTTGGCCCGGTAGAGCGCCACGTCGGCGCGCTTGAGCATGTCGGCCGGGCCCGCATCCTCCGCGCGGCGCCAGGCGACGCCGATGGAGACGGTGACCACCACGGTCCGGGTGTCGCGCTGGATCGCGAAGGGCACGGCCTCGATCCGCTCGCGGATGCGCTCGGCGATGGCGTGGGCGCCCTCGGCCTCGGCGTCGGGGAGGATGATGACGATCTCCTCGCCGCCGTAGCGGGCGACGATGTCGATGCCGCGCGTATGGGTGCGGATGCGCTCGGCGAAGGCCTTCAGCACCTCGTCGCCGGCCTCGTGCCCGTAGGTGTCGTTGATCGTCTTGAACCGGTCGATGTCGAGCATCAGGGCCGCCACCGGGCGGTTGCGCAGGGCGGCCTCGTCGAACAGGGCCGCGAGGTGGCCGTCGAGGTAGCGCCGGTTGTGCAGGCCCGTGAGGCCGTCGGTGACCGCCAGCTCCATCGAGGCCTGGACGGCGCCGCGCAGGGTGTCCGAGAAGCGGCGGCGGCGCACCTGCGTGCGCACCCGGGCCACCAGCTCGTTCCGGTCCACGGGCCGCATCAGGTAATCGTGCACGCCGAAATCGAGGCCCCGGATCACGCGGGCCCGGTCATGGGCCTCGGCGATCATCATCACCGGCATGGTCCGGGTGCGGTCGAGGGAGCGCAGCTGGCTGCACAGCCGCAGGCCGTCGAAGCCCTGGAGGTCGAGGCTGACGAGGGCGAGGTCGAACGCCCCCTCGGTGGCCAGGACCAGGGCCTTGTGCGGGTCGGGCTCGACCGTGAGGGCGTGGTGCTGGCCCAGGGCCGCCGCGAGGCGGTCCGCCGAGCCCGGCCGGTCCTCGACGAGGAGGATCGCGGCGTCGAGGCCGGTCTCGGCGGCCGCGAGCGCCAGGGGATCGCCCATCCCGAAACCCCGCGAGGCCAGGGCGCGGGAGCGCAGCTCGTCCGTCACCGCCTTGAGGCGCACGAGGCTGCGCACGCGGGTGAACAGGGCCGTGTCGTCGATGGGCTTGGTGAGGAAGTCGTCGGCGCCCGCATCGAGGCCGCGCAGGCGGTCGGAGGGCTGGTCGAGGGCGGTGACCATCACCACCGGCAGGTGGGCGGTGTCCGGGTTGCTCTTCAGGCGGCGGCAGACCTCGAAGCCGTCCATGCCCGGCATCATCACGTCGAGGAGGACGAGGTCGCACAGGCCCTTCTCGCAGATCGCCAGGGCATCGGGCCCGTTCATGGCGGCGAGCACGTCGAAGTATTCCAGGGAGAGCTTGGTCTCCAGGAGCTTCACGTTCGGGAAGAGGTCATCGACGATCAGGATGCGGGCCGACATCGTTCCTCGCGCAGGGTCGTGTTCAGAAGCGTCGGGTGACGGGGTGTGCGAGGGTCGATGCTCAGGCGGGTCGGCTGTCGCCGAGGTACTGGCGCACGGTGGCGAGGAACTTCGCCACCGAGATGGGCTTGGACAGGTAGGCCTCGCAGCCGCCCTCGCGGATGCGCTCCTCGTCGCCCTTCATGGCGAAGGCCGTGATGGCGATGACCGGGATGCCCTTCAGGTCGTCGTCCTCCTTGAGCCACTTCGTGACCTCGAGGCCGGAGACCTCGGGAAGCTGGATGTCCATCAGGATCAGGTCGGGCCGGTGGGTGCGGGCGAGCTCGATCGCCTCGATGCCGTTGGCCGTCTTCAACGTGGCGTAGCCATGCCCCTCCAACAGGTCGTTGAAGAGCTTCATATTGAGTTCGTTGTCCTCAACGATGAGCACGGTCTTCTTCATGGCCCGTTGTTCCCGGTGCGTGGACGGCCCAATGTCGTTCGACGCATGCCCCGCGACAGGAGATTTAGCGGATACATGTTGACGAAAGGCAAACCCAATCGTGGAGACGACTCGCCCGAGGGCCTCGCCCTGGCGGCACTCGCCTGGATGGCCACGGACGACGAGCGCCTGTTCCCCTTCCTGAACGCCACCGGCGTGACTCCCGACACCCTGCGGGCCAGCGCCCAGGATCCCGGGTTCCTGGCCGGCATCCTGGATCACGTCATGGGCGACGAGGCGACGCTGCTGGCCTGCGCCGAGGCCCTCGACGTGAAGCCGGAGCGCATCGCGGCGGCCTGGCGCAAGCTCGGCCCGCCCGAATTCGACGACGGGATGTGAGGGGCCGACCCCTCCATCCCTTCCGTTCCACCCGCGCGCCGCGCCCGGCGCGGCGCGGTATGGCTCGGCCTTCGGGGCCGCGCCCCATCCCTCGGAGACCCGTTTCGCATGACTCTCGCCGCCCTCACGACCACCTGGGCCCCGCGCCTGCTCAGCATCCTGCGGATCATGGCCGGGCTGCTGTTCCTGGAGCACGGGACGCAGAAGCTGTTCGACTTCCCCGCCCGCATGGGCGGCGGGGGCGCGCCCGATCTCCTGACCCTGCCGGGGATCGCCGGGTGCCTCGAACTGGTGGGCGGCACGCTGATCGTCCTCGGCCTGTTCACCCGCCCCGCGGCCTTCCTGCTCTCGGGCCAGATGGCGTTCGCGTACTTCATCGCCCACCATCCCAAGAGCCCGTTCCCGGCGCTCAACGGCGGCGACGCCGCGATCCTGTTCTGCTTCCTCTTCCTCTACCTCGCCGCCGCCGGAGCCGGCCCGTGGAGCCTCGACGCGCAGCGCCGCGGCCGGATCTGAGGCTCACCCCCTGAAGCGCCAGACGCTGCTGCGCTTGATCTCCGCATCCTCCAGCGAGCGGCTCACCGGCACGGTGTAGGTGGCGCATTCGGTCAGGCGGTCGCGGGGCAGGTAGGACCGGCCGGGATCGCCGACCAGCACCGTGGCGCCGCGCGCGTGCAGGCCCGAGAGCCACGCGGTGACGCGGGCGGCGAGGTCGCGCTCGTAGAAGATGTCGGCGGCGAGCACCACGGCGCTGCCGGGATCGGAGTCGATGAGGTCGCGCGAGACCGCCGCGATCCGGTCGGCGACGCCGTTGGCCGCCGCGTTGAGGCCGATCGCCGGGATGGCGAAGGGGTCGAGGTCGCTCGCCGTGACGTGGACCGCCCCCGCCTTCGCCGCCGCGATGGCGACGAGGCCGGAGCCGGAGGCGAAGTCGAGCACCCGGTGCCCCGCCACGATCTCGGAATGGTCGAGGACGTAGCGGGCGAGCGCCTGCCCGCCGGCCCAGGCGAAGGCCCAGAACGGCGGCGGCAGGCCGATCGCCTCAAGCTCCTCCTCGGTCTTCTGCCAGAGCTCGGTGGCCTCGTCGGCCACGTGCAGGACGATCTCGGGCGCGTGCGGCACCGGGCGCAGGCGGGTGTTGGCCCGGATGAAGGCGAGGGGATCGACCGACGCGGTCATGGGCGGAAAGACCGTCATGCGCGGAAAAGCTCGGCGTAGAGCGTCCCGGCGGCGGCCCCGAGCCCGTCCGGGCCCACGAGCGTCAATCCCGTGTCGGCGGGATCGAGATCCAGCGCCGCCGCGTCGGCCGGGCTCTGGCACAGGAAGCGCGTCCTGCGGGTGGCAAGCGGTCCGCGGATCGCGTGACGCAGCGCGAGGCGCGACAGGCGCCCGGCGGAATCGTTACGCGCCGCGAGGGCCGCGAGGTCGTCGGGCTGGTAGATCCGCGCCCCGACCCCCGACATCGCGGCGGCGGTGCCCCCGACCACGATGGCGCGCAGGCCGAGGCAATGGATGAGGCCGGCCTCCAGCGCCTTGAGGATGCCGGCGAGCTGGCCCGCCTCGTAGCCCGCCGCCATCGGGTTGAGGCGCGCGGTTCCGAGCGCGAACGGCACCACCCGGGCGCCCGCCGCCTCGATGACGGCGCGGTGCGCCGTGACCCGCGTCACCACGCTGGCCGAGAGCCCGCGCTCCAGGGCCGCCGCGACCAGGGGCAGGAAGCGCGCGGCGAAGGCCGCGCCATCGGGGCACAGGAGGACGAGGTGCCGGGGCAGGGCGCCGGAAGCGGAGGTATCCATCGGACGGGATGTAGCATGCTGGCGCCCGGAACAGGGCATGCGGCGGACCCGTTGACGGCGAACCGGAATCGGCGGGCGAGGGATCGGGCGGCATGGCGGGCGAGCGCGACGAAGAGGGCACGGTCGCCGATCCGCGCGACGCGGCCGAGGAGGCGGGCCTGCGCTACGTCGAGGACACGATGCCGGGGCTGATGCGGGCCAAGCGCGGCACCGGCTTCGCCTATCGCGACGCCCGGGGCCGGCCGGTGCGGGAGGAGACGACCCTGGCGCGCATCCGCTCGCTCGCCATCCCGCCGGCCTATACCGACGTGTGGATCTGCCCGCGCGCGAACGGCCACATCCAGGCGACGGGGCGCGACGCCAAGGGGCGCAAGCAGTACCGCTATCACCCGGATTTCCGCGCCGCCCGCGACCTCACCAAGTTCGAGCACGTGATGGCCTTCGCCGACGCGCTCCCCGCCATCCGCGCCCGGGTCGACGCCGACATGGGCAAGGCCGGCCTGCCCCGCGAAAAGGTGCTGGCCACCGTGGTCCATCTCCTGGAGACCACGCTGATCCGGGTCGGGAACGACGATTACGCCCGCACCAACAAGAGTTTCGGCCTCACGACGCTGCGCGACCGGCACGCCCGGATCGAGGGTTCGGAACTCACCTTCCGGTTCAAGGGCAAGAGCGGCAAGACCTGGGACCTCGGCCTCAAGGACCGGCGCGTCGCCCGGATCGTCAAGGCCTGCCAGGACCTGCCGGGCCAGGAGCTGTTCCAGTATCGCGACGCCGAGGGGGCCGTGCGCGACGTGACCTCGGCGGACGTGAACGCCTACCTGCGCGAGATCACCGGCCAGGACATCACCGCCAAGGATTTCCGGACCTGGGCCGGGACGGTGCTGGCGGCTCTGGCGCTCCAGGAATTCGAGGCTTTCGACAGCGAGGCCAAGGCCAAGAAGAACCTGCGCACCGCCATCGAGGGCGTCGCCGCGCGTCTCGGCAACACGCCGACCATCTGCCGTAAATGCTACATCCACCCCCAGGTGCTCGACTGCTACCTCGAGGGCGCCCTGCTGCTTCAGATCAAGGACGCGGTGGAGGACGAGCTGCGCGAGGACCTCGAGGGCCTGAGGCCCGAGGAGGCCGCCGTGCTGGGCCTGCTCCAGGCGCGGCTGGCCGAGGTGAAGGACGGCCGGGGCCGCGACCTTTCGGCCGACGCGAAACGCTCCGCCAAGCGGAAGGCGACGCGCCAGCGGCCCGCGCGGGCGGGCACGTCCGGGGCCGCGAAGGCTCGGGGGGCCACCGCCAAGGCGGCGCCGTCGCGGAAGGCCAGGGCGAAAAAGCCGGTGGCGGAGGAAGGCCGCGCGGGCTGAGCGAAGCCCAAATCCACCATCCCGAGGAGATCACCCGGATTTGGCCCGAGGCGCGGCCTGCCGCGAAGGGGCCGGCCCCGTGTCGTTTGGGCACGCGGGCCGCCGGGCAACAGCTGCGCCGGTGAGCCGTTGCCGCAGGCTGTCGCCCGGTCAAGGAATACCAGAATCATGCTCAAGGTCGCGGTCGTCACCGGCGGAACCGCCGGAATCGGGCTCGCCACCGCCCATCTCTTCGCCCGACGGGGGTGGGCCGTGGCGGTGATCGCCCGCGATGCCGAGCGCCTGCGCGACGCCGAGGCGGATCTCATCGCCTACGGCCGTCCCGTCCTGGGGATCTCGGCCGACGTCACGGACGCGGAGGCGGTCGATGCCGCCGCCGCGCGGATCGAGCGGGAGCTCGGGCCGATCCGGGCCTGGGTCAACAACGCCATGGCGACCATCGTGAACCCCGCCGACCGGATCACGCCCGAGGAGTACCGGCGCGTCACCGAGACGACCTATCTCAGCCAAGTCTACGGCACGCTGGCAGCCCTGCGCCACATGAAGCCGCGCAACCGCGGCGCCATCATCCAGGTCTCGTCGGGCCTCGGCATCCGCGCGGCCCCGCTCCAGGCGCCCTATTGCGCGGCGAAGTTCGCGGTCTCGGGCTTCACCGACGCCCTGCGCTCGGAGTTGATCCACGATCACGTGGACGTGTCCCTCAGCGTGGTCTACCTGCCGGCCGTCAACACCCCGCAATTCGACTGGGCCCGCAACCGCACCGGCCACGGGCAGTACGCCCCCGATCCGGTCTACGATCCGCGCCTCTGCGCAGAGGCCATCGTCGCCACGGCCGTAAAACCGAGCCGCGAGGTCTGGGTCGGCCACAGCACGGTGATGATGGCCGCCGCCCAGGCGCTGATGCCGGGCTACGCCGACGCGAAGGCCGCCACGATGTGGTCGGCCCAGGTCACCGACGAGGCCGCCCCCGACAAAGCCGGCAACCTGTTCGCGCCGATCCCCGGCGCTGTCGGCATCGACGGGCGCTTCTCGGACCGGACCAAGGCCACGCGCAGCGCCTACTGGACGAGCCGCGACCGCGACCTCCTGGTCGCGGGGCTGACGGGCGTGGTGGCCCTCGGCCTGTTCGGGGTCGCCACCCTGGCCCGCGCCCCGCGCCGCCTGCTGCCACGGCGCTGATTCACCGACCGGCGAAACGACGGTGCGCCCCCGTCAGCCCGCGCGAACCGGATGTCGCTCCGGTCGCTTCACGCTATAGCTGTTCCAGGGTTTCCTGACTCGGGGACGCCCGATTCGCACGAGGGTTCGCCATGGACGTCGACGCGCTGTTCCTCTCGCGCATCCAGTTCGGCTTCACCATGGCCTTCCACATCATCTTCCCGGCCTTCACCATCGGGCTGGCGAGCTTCCTCGCGCGGCTGGAGGCACAGTGGCTCTGGACGGGCAACCCGATGTACCGGAACCTCTACCGGTTCTGGGTCAAGGTGTTCGCGGTCTCGTTCGGCCTCGGCGTCGTGTCCGGCATCGTGATGAGCTACCAGCTCGGCACCAACTGGTCGCGCTACTCCGACTTCACCGGCAACGTGCTCGGGCCGCTGATCCAGTACGAGGTCATCACGGCCTTCTTCCTGGAGGCGGGCTTCCTCGGGATCATGCTGTTCGGCTGGGAGCGGGTCGGCGACCGGCTGCACTTCGTCTCGACCTGCATGGTCGCGATCGGCACCCTGATCTCGGCCTTCTGGATCCTGTCCGCCAATTCCTGGATGCAGACACCGGACGGCTTCACGGTCGAGAACGGGCGGGCCATCGCCACCGACTGGTGGAAGGTGATCTTCAACCCGTCCTTCCCGATCCGCTACGCCCACATGGTGCTGGGCTGCTTCCTCACCACGGCCTTCGCGGTGGCGGGCATGTCGGCCTGGATGATCCTGCGCGCCCGCAAGGAGCCGGCCGAGAAGGTGGCGGGCGCCCGGCTCTCGCTGTCCATGGCCCTGTGGTTCGCGGTGATCTTCACGCCGATCCAGATCTTCGTCGGGGACAGCCACGGCCTCGCCGTGCTCAAGCTGCAGCCGACCAAGCTCGCGGCGATCGAGGCCAACTGGGACCGGCAGGACAACATGCCCCTGCTGCTCTTCGCCATTCCCAACATGCAGGCGGAGAAGAACGATTTCGAGATCGGCATCCCGCGCCTGGGCAGCCTCATCCTCACCCATGACTTCTCGGGCGTCGTGCCGGGCCTGAAGGACGTGCCGCGCGACCAGCGGCCGCCGGTCTGGCCGGTGTTCTATGCCTTCCGCATCATGGTGGCGATCGGCATGGCGATGCTGGCCCTGAGCCTGTGGAGCCTCTACCTTCGCCGACGCGGCACGCTCTACACGAACCGCTGGTTCCTCAACGCGGCCATGCTGATGACGCCGTCCGGCTTCGGCGCCGTGCTGTTCGGCTGGTTCACCGCCGAAATCGGGCGCCAGCCCTACATCGTCTACGGGCAGCTTCGCACGGCGGACGCGCACTCACCCCTGACGGTCAACGCGGTGACGACCTCCCTCGTGGCCTTCCTGATCGCCTACGCCTTCATCTTCGGGTTCGGCAGCTACTACCTCGCCAAGCTGCTGCGCAAAGGTCCGGAGCCCCTCGAGGAGGCCATGCGCGACGGCGACGTGTCGCAGAAGCCCAAGCGTCCCCTCTCGGCGGTCAACGAGAGTCTCACGCCCGCCTGAGGCCGCCGGGGACGGACACGGTCCCTGCCCGGCCCGGCTCAGAGCCGGGCCAGCTGTTCCTTCTCCGAGACGCGGGGCACGCGGACGCGCAGGCTCGATTCCTGCCGGATCGTCTCGGCATCGACCACGGGCGCCAATCCGAGCTGGCGCGCCAGGGACACGAGGTCCTTGAGGCGGCCCGTCTGGGTCTTGCGCCGCAGGTTGAGCCGATGGGTCTCCACCGTGCGCACGCTGAGGTTCAGCCGTCGGGCCACCTCCTTGTTGCTGAAGCCCGCGCTGAGGAAGCGCAGGATCTCGGCCTCGCGCGGGGTCAGGCCGTCGATGACGGAGGCGCCCTCGCCCGCGGCCTCCTCCGAGGCGGAGGGCGGGGTCACGGGGCTCGCCGCGAGGGCCAGGATGGCGTGGCAGACGTCGCGCGGCGTGGCGCTGCGGGCCACGAAGGCATCGGCGCCGGCCTGGACCAGACGGCCCAGCAGGTCAGCCCGCAGGGACTCGAAGGCCACCAGGACGGTCAGGCCCGGCTGCCGGCCCTTGAGCATCGCGATCCGCGAGAGGATGGCCGCGCCCGGTTCCGAGCCGACGAAGACCAGGGCGACGCTGCGCGCCGGCGCGCCCTGTCCACGGGTCAGGTCCGCCTCGCTCACGGTCTGAAGGCGCGGCTCGTGCTCCAGCACCGCGCGGAAGGTCGTCTCGAGTTCGCGCGGCTCGTCGACGATCAGAACTCCGACGGCTTGGTTCATAACCCCTTGATCCCCTGCTTGTCCCGCAGTGATACACCGCGTGGTTCCCGGGGAGGATCAGATCAAGTTTCGTTCCAGGGCTCTATTCATCAAGACTCCGGCCGAATTCGCCAAGACTCGGGAAGGCGCCGCCTAGACGCATCCGATTTCGGCGAGACCTGTCACCCGACTTGTCGTCCGATTCGAAGACCGGTGTACCGCAACGGTACACCAGGGCCGATGCGGTGAATGCCGGCCCGGAACGCCACGGCCCGGCTCAGCCCGCGCGCGCCAGGACGAGGTCGGAGGCGGCGCTCACCACGCGGTTGCGGCCGGTGGTCTTGGCCTCGTAGAGGGCGATGTCGGCGCGCTTGAGCAGGCCCTCGACGGTGTCTCCATCGCTCCATTCGCTGACGCCGAAGCTGCAGGTCAGGCGGATGGGAACGCGGCCGCCGCGGATGCGCAGGGCCTCCATGGCGCGGCGGAGGCGGGTGGCCGTGGCCTCGGCCTCCGGCGCGGCGCGATGCGGCAGCACGATGCCGAACTCCTCGCCCCCGAGGCGACCGACAATGCCCTCGATGGCGAGTTCCCGGCAGACCGCCTGGATCGCGGCGTCGCCGACATCGTGGCCGTACTCGTCGTTGATGCGCTTGAAATGGTCGATGTCGAGAAGGATCGCCGACATCCGGCCGTGATTGCCGACGCGCTCGGCGGCGTCCCGGGACTTCTGGAGAAAGGCGCGGCGGTTGAGCAGTCCCGTCAGGGAGTCGGTCTCGGCGAGGCGGATCAGCTCGCCCTGCATCGTGGTGAGGCGCTCGGCGGCCCGCAGGCGGGCATGCAATTCCTCCGGGCCCGGCGGCTTCTCGATGAAATCGTCGGCGCCGCTGTCGAGGGCCTCGGCGAGGTTCCGGGCATTGCGCGCCGACGACATGGTGATGACGTAGAGTGGACGGTTGGCCTCGGCGAGCAGACGGGCCGACCAGCACAGTTCCAGGCCGCCGAGGGGCCGGACTTCGAGGCTGGTGATCAGCACCCGGACCGAGGACGTGGTCTCGACGTAGGCGAGCGCCTCGGACGAATCGGTGAACGCCGTCACCGTGTGACCGTTCGGTTCGAGCAGGGCCGCGATCATCTTGAGGACAACCCGGCTGGTGTCGACGAGAACGATATGCATGGCGCGGCCCGACCACCTTCATCTTGGTTCGGGCGATACTGACACAAACAGATTAAAGGGTTCTCAAGACATGACGGAACGCCGCGGAACTTGCGCTCCGTCGGAGCAGGACCCCGTCAGCGAAGGCCCCGTCAGCGCAGACGGGCCTGATGCTGCTGAACGCCGACCGTGATCACGCGGGCGGCGCCCGCCTGCTCCGCGCCGGCCGGCGCGGCGCGGGTTTCCGACACCGGGGACCAGCGCCCGTCGCGCGCGCGGGACAGGATGCGCGGACGCGCCGGCCTCGGCGCACGGGCGGCGGCGCGGGGGGCGTCGATGACGTAGACCGTGGGGGTGCCGACGGGTGCGCTGCGGATGCCCGCGACGGTCGGGACGCCGTAGGTGCCGTAGCCCCAGGCGCTCGGGACCAGCTCGGTCGGGCGGGGGACGCGGGTGAGGGGCGCGCCGATATAGTCGCCATGCAGCAACGGTCCGGCGTAGCTGTCCGCGTACCCATAGGGAACAGCACCATAGGGCGCGGCCTGGCCATAGCCGCCGACCTGCGCCTGGGCGCCCGTCACCCCGGCGAACCCGGCCGCGAGCCCCAGGCCCAGCAGGCCAAGCCTGCGAAACTGTGCTGTCAGGGACGAAACCATGCGCCGCCGAACTCCTGTCCTGGCCGATCCTGCATGAACCGCCTCAGGACACCGTCGTTCCAGAAATCGCGGCAATTGCCAGCGTCGAAGACTGCTTAGGGCGTCTCCGGTCGGAATGGGGGACGATCCGGAACCGTCAGGGAATCGAAAAACCCCGCCTCTCGACGGGGTTCGGCGGCGAAGACGGGGATGCGAGCGTTTCGCCTCAACGACAGGTCGTCACGCGGCGGACGATCCAGCCCTCGCCCTCGACCCAGAGGCGGCGGCGCGAACGGCTGCAATTGGCCGCGTCGTCCTCGGCCTCGGTGACGGCCGCCACGGGGGTGATCGCCGGGGCCTTACCCGGCTCCCGGTCGGGCAGGGACGGCGCGGCCGTGGCGCTCGCGAGGCCCGCACCGATCAGCAGGAGGGCGCCCGCGAGTGCGGATGCGGGCAGTCGGGTCGCTGTCATCGAAAAGGTCTCGCTCGCACATCCGTCACCGGACATGCTCTCAACGTGTCGGGATGGTGCAACGCCGAGCGTCGCAGCTTGGACAGTTAAGTCGCGAGGGGCGAGAAGGGTTGCAGTCTAAGGCGACCGCGACATCGGAAAACCGCGATCGGCGCGCGCCGACACTCAGGGCGCCGCCGTGACGCTGAGCATCGGCAAGGTCACGGCGACCTGCGTCACCGTCGGGTGCGGCGCCGCCCGGTCGGAGAGCATGAGGGCCCCGAGCCCGAGCACGAGGCTGAAGGCGAGCAGGGACGTCTCGATGCCGCGATAGAACCCGTCCATGCCACGCTCCCCGATGCGCCGATCCGAGGCTCGTCCCCGGCTCGCGCGACCGATGATCGGCCCGGGAGTGTGAGGGAATCGTAACCGACGGCACGCTTTTCAGGCGCGGCCCAGGGCCACCATCCGGGCGAGGTCGGGCTCGGGCGGCTGCAGCAGGGCGGCGGCGAGGTTGGCCTCCAGCACGATGAGGTCGCAATCCGGGTCCGGCTCCCAGCCGCAGCGGCAGCCGTTCGGGCCCTCATGTGCCTGCGCCACCTGCCGGTAGAGCGCGCCGACCACCCGGGCCGCCACCTCCAGCGCCGACATGGCCGGCAGCGGCGCCCGGTGCAGGCTCTGCCAGAAGGCCCGGCGCAGGGCCTCGTCGAGATGTCCCTCCGGGGATTGGATCTCGGCGCAGGCGGGGCCGGCCTGCGGCGCGGCGGCGCTCATCCGGTCGTCGCGCCCGCTCATGCCCGCTCTCCCAGGCGCTCGCGCCAATGGGCCGGGACCAGGGACGGCTCCGCCTCGGGCACGCCCGCCAGCGCATCGATGAAGTCCGTGAGGCGGTGCAGGCGAAGGTCGAGGGAGGACCCATCCCACCAGGCGATCCGTGCGCAGCCGCGCAGCCAATCCAGCGTGCGTTCCATCATTCCGCTCTCTCGATCCGTCGCTTGGCCCCGTCCGGAGAGTTTTTGAAAGCTTATCCTGCCGTTGGCAAGCAATTCTCAAAACATTGGAACAGATGTAATCTCGACGTTCAGCGATGATCGACAGTTCTGGATTTGGAAGAATTCCAGCCTCGCGGGAAAACATCAGGTCCGCGACCGGGTTATCACTGCCGCTCGGTCGGAGCAACGAGCCTCGCCTCAGGCGCGATAGGCCACCAGCACGGCCCCGGCCGCGATGAGGACGACGCCGATCCAGTTCGGAAGCGTCAGCGACTCGCCGAGCAGCCACGCGCCGAGAATCGCCACCAGGACCACGCTGAGCTTGTCGAGGGGCGCCACCCGCGCGGCGTCGCCGAGCGCCAGGGCCCGGAAGTAGCAGAGCCAGGAGGCTCCGGTCGCGAGCCCGGAGGCCACGAGGAACCCGACGCTGCGCCCCGAAAGCCCGGCGAGCCCCGCGGCCTGCCCGGAGGCGAACAGGATCGCGGCGGTGAGCGCGAGGATCACCACGGTGCGCACGAAGGTCGCCACGTCCGGATTCACGCCCGCGACCCCGACCTTGGCCAGGATCGCCGTGAGCGCGGCGAACCCGGCCGAGAGCAGCGCCCAGAAGCGCCAGGATTGCAGCAGGGCGGTCAGCATCGCGGGGCGCTCACAGCACCATCCGCATCAGCATCAGGCCGAGGAGCAGGCCGGCAAGGCCCAGCACCACCGAGCCCAGGATGTAGATGAGGGCGGCCCCCACCTCGCCGCGCTCCAAGAGAAGGATGCCCTCGAGGGCGTAGGACGAGAAGGTGGTGAAGCCGCCGAGAATGCCGGTGGCGAGGAACAGCCGCAGGTGCTGGCTGCCGCCCCGCATGGTGTACCACCCGGCGAGCACGCCCATCAGGATCGACCCGAGGATGTTGATGCCCATGGTGCCGTAGGGAAAGGCCGTGCCGTAGCGCAGGGCCAGGAGCCCGACCCCGTGCCGCGCCATGCCGCCGAGGCCGGCGCCGAGGAAGACGATGAGGAATCCCATCCCGCTTTGATCTCCCTGCGCCCCGATGCCGGGGCCCGCTTCCCCGCCAGGATAGGGGTAAAGTCCGTTCGATTCACCGCGCGGGGACCCTTTACCCCCGAGGTCCACAGGCAGGCGCCGCCGCGGGCCAAGCCGACACCCCCCTGGACCGAAGGCATGATATGCGCCGCCGGGACCTCGCCTCGGTGCCGGGCGGCACCTCCCCCGTGTCCTGCGCGACGCGCCGCCCCCGGGGCCCCTTTCGAGACCGCGCCGGAGCGCGGATCGGGGATTTTTCGGAGAACATCACGATTTCGCAGGAAGTCGCGCCGCGGTTTATCTGGGATTAACCAAACTGAGGCTGAATCGGCATCGTTAAGGTTGATGTTTTCCTAACGGGCATCTTTCGTCGACTGGCATTCCGCTTAACCTTTCCTTGAGGTTTGCGAGGCCGGGACGGCGCCCGTGCGGGAACCGCGTATCCGAGTATCGCCCGCATGAACCACGCTTTGTTCCCGTCCGGCCGCCGCACGCGCCGCACCTCCCGCCCCCACGGGCGGGTGCTGCTCCAGACCTCGGCCGTCGCGCTGCTCTGCGCGCTCTTCCCGCGCCTCACCGCGCATGACGGGTCCATCCCCGACGCCCAGGCCGTCTCGGCCACGGCACGCGCCGCCGCACCTGGCCCCCATGCCTGGATGCTCGATCCGAGACCGGTGCTCGGCGCGGGCGCGGAAAGTCTCCTGAAGGGTGCGCCGCGCACCGCCGCCCTGGTGCCGCCGACCCCGCCGAGCGCGATGGCCCTCGCCGTGCCGCGCGTGCCGGCGCGGATCGCCCAGGCCACGCCGGTGCGGACAGCCGAAGCCACGCAGATGCGGATCGCTCAAGCCGCGCCGCAGACGATTCCCCTGCCCGTGCCGCGTCCGGCCGGCCTCGTGGCGCGGGCGGAGTCGCCGCGCCTCGCCCTGCGGGCGGCCCCGGCCCTGCGCTCCCTGGCGGCGCGGCGCACGCAGACCGCGCGGGCGAACGACGCGGAGGCCGAGCGCTCGTTCTTCGACACGGTGTTCGGCGCGCGCGCCGAGCCCGAACCGGACGTCCCCGCCCCCCGGACGACCCTCGCCTACGCGGCGGTCGACCCCGGCCTCGATGCGGGTCCGCGCCGGGCGCTGGAGAGCAATCCGGGCGTGAGCGCGGGAACGGCCGTCTACGACATCACCGCACGCACGGTGACGCTACCGAGCGGAGAACGGCTCGAGGCCCATTCCGGTCTCGGCGAGAGCATGGACAACCCGCGCCACGTCCACCGCCGCATGCGCGGCTCGACGCCGCCCGGCACCTACGACCTCACCGAGCGCGAGGCCCTGTTCCACGGAGTCCGGGCGATCCGCCTCAACCCGGTGGGCGGCAGCGCCGCGATCCATGGCCGCGACGGCATCCTGGCGCACACCTACATGCTCGGCCCGAGCGGCGCCTCGAACGGCTGCGTCTCGTTCCGGGACTACAGCCGCTTTCTCCAGGCCTTTCTTCGCGGAGAGGTCCGTCGCCTCGTCGTGGTGGGCGGACGCGGCGATGCCGGCCCGACCTTCGCGGAGCGCCTGTTCGGCCGCGCGACGCGCTGAAACGAGAAACGGCGGGGCTCGATGCCCCGCCGTCCGAAGGTGTTGTGGTCGCCGTCGCGCGGGGCGCGCCGACAGATCCGATACCCGACCTCGATGCGCAGGCCCCATCGAGGTCTGCCCGCGCGGCGGCGGGCGTCCGCCGAACCGCGATGAGACCGAGCCTCACAGGTTGATGATCGCCTGCGCCGATCCGAGGATCGTGAAGATCATCCCGCCCGCGAAGGCGGCGATCATCGCGTAGGAAAAGCCCTTGAGCAGCATGGTGTCGGTCCCCTCCGTCCGATCAGCAGCGGGTCCCGCCCGAAGTCTGGCCGTACTGCATCACGGGCCGGCTCTGCTGGTTGGCATTGCCCTCCGAGGCGGAGCTCGGCGCGCAGAAGCGGTCGTTGCGGATCGGCTCACCGTAGATCGAGCCCGTGGTGTCGACATCGATGCGCGCCCTCGGGGCGTCATAGCGGTCCAGGCCATACGCCATGGCGGACGAGAGCGGGGCGGCGCCCAGCACGAGGGCGGCGGCAACGGCGGCGATACGGTTCTTGATCATGATGTTTGAGTTCCTTTTCCAGAACAGACCGAAATTCCGGTCCGTTTCTCTGTATGAACCCAATATAGGCGATCGATTTCATTCTGGACGTGTCGCGCCGCACCCGTCCACGCGGATTAAAGATTTTACTTCATCATATGAAAAAGCCGCGCGCTTGGGAGCGCGCGGCCATCTCTGGCAGATATCAAGCCGTGCTTCAGCCGATGATCTTGTCGATGGTGATCGGCAGGTCACGGATGCGCTTGCCCGTGGCGTGGAACACCGCGTTGGCCACCGCCGCCGCCGTGCCGACGATGCCGATCTCGCCGAGCCCCTTCACGCCCATCGGGTTGGCCTTGTCCTCCTCGTCGACGAAGATCACGTCGATGTCGTGGATGTCGGCATTCACGGGCACGTGGTACTCGCCGAGATTGTGGTTCATGAACCGGCCGATGGTGTGGTCGAGCATCGATTCCTCCTCGAGCGCGGAGCCGATGCCCATCACCACGCCGCCGAGGATCTGGCTGCGGGCCGTCTTGGTGTTGATGATCTTGCCCGCCGCGATCGCCGAGACGATCCGGGTGACGCGGACCACGCCGAGGTCCTCGTCGACCTTCACCTCGGCGAAGATCGCCGAGTGGGTGTAGCCGGCGAAGTCCTTGGCATGGCCGGAATCCGGGCCGGCCGATCCGGTGGCCTCGATGGCGTCCATCCCGCCCGCCCGCATCACCTCCGTGATGGCGATGCCACGCGCGGGGTCGCCCGCGACCGAGATGCGCCCGTCCTTGAACACCGCGCGCTCGAAATCGACGTTGGCCAGGGGTGATTCGTCGAGCCCGCGCGCCAGGGTGAAGACCTGCGCGGCGATCTCGCGGCACGCCCGCATCACCGCCGTGCCCGAGGAGGCCGCCGTCCACGAGCCGCCGGCGATCGGCGCGTCGGCGAGCTTCGAGTCGCCGAGCTTCGTCGTGACGTCCTCCATCGCCAAGCCGAGGGCATCGGCGGCGATCTGCGTCAGGATGGTGTAGGTGCCGGTGCCGATGTCGCCCGTCTGGTTGCCGACCACGAGCTTGCCGTCGGCGGTGAGCCGCGCCTGGGCGCTCGATTGCTGCATCATCGCTTCCCAGATGCCGGTGGCCATGCCCCAGCCGACGAGTTCGCGGCCGTCGCGCATGGAGCGCGGCTCCGGGTTGCGGGCCGACCAGCCGAAGCGCTCGGCGCCCTCCGCATAGGCGGCGCGCAGGGATTTCGAGCTGAACGGCTTGTCCTGGGTGCGGTCCTTCTCGGCGTAGTTCCTGAGGCGCAGATCGATCGGGTCCTGCCCCGTCTCGTGGGCGAGTTCGTCCATCGCGACTTCGAGGGCGAACACGCCCGTCACGGCGCCGGGCGCGCGCATGTCGGAGGGGGTGTAGGTGTCGATCTTGGCGAGGCGGTAGTCGAGGGCGACGTTCGGGCAATCGTAGAGGATGGCCGACCAGTTCACGACGACCTCCTGGTAATCCTCGAAGCTCGAGGTGCCGGAGATCGCCTCGTGGCGGACGGACTTGAGTTCGCCGTCCGGCCCCGCGCCGAGGGCGACGGTCTGGCGCACGTCCGGGCGGTAGCCGAAGGTGAACATCTGGTCGCGGGTCAGGGTCACGCGCACCGAGCGCTCGAGTTCGCGCGCGGCCATCACGGCGAGGAAGAGCTGGTATTGCGGGCGCAGGCCCGAGCCGAAGCCGCCGCCGAGATAGGGGTTGAGGACGTGGACGTCGTCCTTCTTCATCCCGAACACGCCGGTGATGTAGCCCAGGCTGTTCGAGACGCCCTGGATCTTGTCGTAGACGGTGAGCTTGCCGTCGCCTTCCCAGACCACCGTGGAGGCGTGGGGCTCCATCGGGTTATGGTGCTCCACGGCCATGTGGTAGTGGTTGGTGAGCTGGACGGGAGCGGAGCGATAGGCCCCCTCGGCATCGCCCCAGGGCTCCGGCGGCGGCTTGATGCCCGAGCGCTTCTTCGGCGGCACGTAGGCCGCGTCCTCCAGGGTTCGCAGGTCGGTCGTCGGGACGTCGGCCTCGTAGGTGAGCCTGACCAGGGACGCGGCGTAGCGCGCCGTGTCGAAATCCTCCGCCACCACGAGCGCGACCGGCTGGCCGCTGTAATGCACCCTGTCGTCGTAGAGCGGCCGGAACGGCGAGCCGGGGGGCGCGACCTGATCCTGGTAATTGTAGTCGAGCCAGGCGGTGCGCGGCCGGTTCTCGTGCGTGAAGACCTTGAGGACGCCCGCCACCGCCTCGGCGGCCGCCGTGTCGATGGAGAGGATGCGCCCGCGCGCGATGCCGCCCGACACCACGTAGCCGTGGGTCAGGTCGGGGGCGGCGAACTCGCCGGCGTATTTCGCCTGGCCGGTGACCTTGGCGGGGCCGTCGACGCGGCTCTGCGCCGTGCCGACATAGGTGTCGCTGCCTGATGTGTTGATGCTGCTGGCCATGGGGGTTCCTTCAGGCGATGCGCTTGTCGGACTGCGACTGGGGCGTGCCGGCGGCGGCCTGGGCGAGGCCGCGGGCGATGGCGCGCCGCGCGAGTTCGATCTTGAACGCGTTCTCGGATTGGGGCCGCGCCTCGGCCACCACGATGTCGGCGGCCGCCGCGAAGGTCTCGGGCGTGGCGGGCTTGCCCGTGAGGAAGGCCTCGGCCTCCGCGTTGCGCCAGGGCTTGTGGGCGACGCCGCCCAGGGCGAAGCGGGCGGCCTCGATCGTGTCGCCGTCGAGCCGCATCACAGCCGCCACGGAGACCAGGGCGAAGGCGTAGGAGAGCCGGTCCCGCAGCTTCAGGTAGGTGTGGTGGGGGCCGAATTCCGCGTCGGGTAGGTCGACCGAGAGCACGATCTCGTCGGGCTTCAGGTTGGTGTCCCGCTCCGGCGCGTCGCCCGGCAGGCGATGGAACTCGGAGAACGGGATCGTGCGCTCGCCCTGCGGACCAGCGACTCGGACCCGGGCCTCCAGGGCGGCGAGCGCCACGCACATGTCGGACGGGTGCGTGGCGATGCAGCTCGGACTCGCCCCGAAGATGGCGTGGATGCGGTTGACCCCGCCGATGGCGGCGCAGCCCGAGCCCGGCTCGCGCTTGTTGCAGGGCGTGGCGTCGTCGTAGAAATAATAGCAGCGGGTGCGCTGCAGGAGGTTGCCGCCGGTGGTGGCGGCGTTGCGCAGCTGGCCCGAGGCGCCGGCCAGGATCGCGCTCGACAGGAGCGGATAGCGCGCCTGCACCCGCGCGTCGTAGGCCACCGTGGAATTGGTCACCAGGGCGCCGAGGCTGAGGCCGCCGTCGCGCTCCTCGATCCGGTCGAGGGGCAGGCGGGTGATGTCGACCAGGCGCTCGGGGCGCTCGACGTTGTACTTCATCAGGTCGACGAGGTTGGTGCCGCCCGCGATGAAGCGGGTGTTGGCCCCCGACGCGATGGCGCGGACGGCCTCGTCGACGGTGGTCGGGCGGACGTAATCGAAGCGGTTCATTTCGCGGCTCCCGCGTGCATCACATCCGCGATGGCGTCGACGATGTTGGTGTAGGCGCCGCAGCGGCAGATGTTGCCGCTCATCGCCTCGCGGATCTCCTCGCGCGAATGGGCATGTCCTTCGGAGAGCATGCCCACCGCCGAGCAGATCTGGCCCGGCGTGCAGTAGCCGCACTGGAAGGCGTCGTGCTCGACGAAGGCGGATTGGAGCGGGTGCAGGCCCTCGGGCCCGGCCAGGCCCTCGACGGTGATGATGCTCGCCCCGTCCTTCATCACCGCGAGCGTCAGGCAGGAATTGATGCGGGTGCCGTTCACCAGCACGGTGCAGGCGCCGCACTGGCCGTGGTCGCAGCCCTTCTTGGTGCCGGTGAGGTCGAGATCCTCGCGCAGCAGGTCGAGGAGCGTCGTCCAGGGCGCGACCTGGAGCGCGCGGGTCTCGCCGTTGATCGTCAGGCTGATGCCGATGGTGTTCGCGGCCTGGGGCGAACCGCTTTCGATGAGCATGGCGGTATCCGTGGCTTCGCGGGTCGCGAGACAAGCGCGGCGCCGCTGGTTTTCGAGAAGGCTCGCAAGGGCCGTGGCGGGGAGAAGCATCCGCCCCCGGCCGGTCCACTCGATAACCATTCCAAAAAGCCGGTGTTCCCCGGGTCGCTCTCACGTCCCGGTGCACGCGCCCGATGCGCCGATGGGTTTTGGGGTTTGCGTGGCCGGCGTCGCTTGGGCTAACCCGGTGCCGCCGTTCGCCTTCACTTCAAGGACGCCCGATGACCGCGCTCGCTCCCGTTCTCAACGACATCGACCGCGACCTCGACAACGCGCTGGAGCGGCTCTTCGCGTTCCTGCGCATCGAATCCATCTCCACCGATCCGGCCTACGCGCCCCAGTGCCGGGCGGCGGCGGAATGGCTTGAGGGCACGCTGACGGCGCTCGGCTTCGAGACGGGCATCCACGAGACCTCCCTGCACCCGGTCGTGCTGGCCCACGCGCCCAAGCCCGGCGCGCCGCACGTGTTGTTCTACGGCCATTACGACGTGCAGCCGGTGGACCCGCTGAACCTGTGGGAGACGCCGCCCTTCGAGCCGCGCCTCGCGCTCGACGGCAAGGGCGAAAAGAAGATCGTCGGGCGCGGCGCCTCGGACGACAAGGGCCAGGTGATGACCTTCGTCGAGGCCTGCCGCGCCTTCAAGGCGATGGAGGGCGAGCTGCCCTGCGGCGTCACCATCCTGATCGAGGGCGCCGAGGAGAACGGCTCGCAGGGCCTGCCCGAATGGGTCGCGGCGAATCGTGAGAAGCTCGCCGCCGACATCGTGCTCGTCTGCGACACCAGCATGTGGAACCCGACCACGCCGGCCATCACCACCGCGCTGCGCGGGCTCGCCTATTTCGAGGTGAAGGTGACCTGCGCCGACCGCGACCTGCATTCGGGCTTCTTCGGGGGCGCGGCGCGCAACCCGATCCACGTCCTGTCGCGGATCATCGCCGACCTGCACGATGCCGACGGCCGGGTCGCCCTGCCGGGCTTCTACGAGGGCGTGCGCGAGACGCCGCAGGAGATCCTCGACCAGTGGAAGGGGCTCGACTTCACGGCGGAGAAGTTCCTCGGGCCCATCGGCCTGTCGGAGCCGGCCGGCGAGCGCGGGCGCATGCTCATCGAGCTGATCCAGTCGCGCCCGGCCTGCGACGTGAACGGCATCATCGGGGGCTATACGGGCGAGGGCACCAAGACGGTGATCGCGGGTCAGGCCAGCGCCAAGGTCTCGTTCCGCCTCGTGGACGATCAGGATCCGGAGCAACTCGCCCGCACCTTCGAGGCCTTCGTGCGCGAGCGAATCCCCGCGGACTGCTCGGTGGAGGTGATCTGCTACAAGGGCAGCCGCGCCATCAGCCTGCCCTTCGACATGCCCGAACTCGAGACCGCGCGCGCCGCGCTCGCCGAGGAATGGGGCGTGCCCGCCGTGACCATCGGGGCCGGCGGCTCGATTCCCATCGTGGGCGACTTCAAAAGATTGTTGGACCGCAACACCCTCCTCATCGGCTTCGGCCTCGACGACGACCGCATCCACTCGCCCAATGAGAAGTACGACCTCCGGAGTTTCCACAAGGGCACCCGCTCCTGGGCCCGCATCCTGGCGGCTTTGGGCGCCGGCCGGGCGGCCTGAGGCGCGTGCCGCGGTCGTCGAAGCCGACCGGACGGGTCGGCGCCATCCGGCCTGTCCGCCGCAGCACTGGGGCCGCATGACCGCCGTGTCCGAGCCCCACGCCCGCATCGAGGGCCGCCTGTTCGCGGCCGGCAACGGCGTGCTGGTCTGCCGCCATCCGGTCGGGACCGATCTGCCGATTCCCCTCGCGGCCTCGGCCCCGCCCGGCGTGAGCCTGCTGAGCTGGGCCTTCACGGGCTTCGGCGCGCCCGATCCCGACCCCGCCGGCCTCCTCGTCCTGAACGATCCGGAGGGCGCCCTCGCGATGGGCGGCACGCTGACGCTGGAGACGCATTTTCGCGATTGCGCCATCGCCTGCCCGAAGCCGCGCCCCGTCGCGGAACTGAACGCGCCGACGCGCGCGGCCCTCGGGGCGGCGGTCCTGGCGGCGGTGAGGCCGGGCACCCTGGACGCCCTGGCGACGCTGTTCCCGATCCTGGCCCCGCCCCTCGCGGAGGCGCCCCTGCCGGAGGCGGCACCCCGCCTCACCCTCGCGCGCGACGGCGATAGCGCGGCCACGCTCTCGGGGGCGACGGTGCCGAACTACCTGCTGCTGCGTGCCGGAACGACCTGGAGCTGCGCCCGCGTGGCGCGGGCCGACCTGCGCTTCGGCCCGTCGCCGGAGGCGCGCCTGACCCTGGCGCCGGCCTGGGGCAGCCCGAGGGGGATCGTCGTCGGGGCCGCCCTTCTGCTCGGCAGCGGCAGCGTCGTCCCCGCCGCGATCGGGACGAGCCGCCGATGAGCCGGCCCGCGATCCTAGTGGTGGCGCCGATGCCGCCGTTCCCGACCAGCGCCGGCAACCGCCGCCGCCTGCTCACCACCTGCGCCGCGCTCCAGGGCGGGGGCTTCGACGTCGATCTCGCCACCTACGCGCACGAGGATCAGGTCTACCGGCGCTTCGGCCAGCACCCGCCCACCGACGAGGCCGCGGCCGCGGCCCTGTTCCGACACACCTTCCGGATCGAGCCGGCCGGGACCATCCCGCTCACCACCCGCGCGCGCTGCTTCGGCATCGACGATTGGTGCCCCGGCGAGGTCGATGCGTTCGTGGACTGGTACGGACGGACCTACCCGGACACGCGCGCGATCCTGATGAACTACGTGTTCCTGTCGCGCGCCCTCGAGGCCGCGCCGCCGGGATTCCTCAAGCTCATCGACACCCACGACCGTTTCGCCGACCGGCAGCACCAGTACCGGCCGTTCCGGGCCGAACCGAACTTCTTCTACACCGACCGGGCCGGCGAGGCGGCGGGCCTGGCGCGCGCCGACATCGCCCTGGCGATCCAGTCGGAGGAGGCGGCGTATTTCCGCACGATCACCGCGCGGCGCGTCCACCTGCTGCCGCCGCGCTTCCCGGCGCGCCGCCCCTTCACGGCGCCCGCCCGCCTCGCGCGGATCGGCTTCATCGGCCACGGCAACGACCCGAACCTGTTCTCGATCCGCCGCTTCGCGGCGGCCTGGGCCGAGGACTGGGCGCCGGGCCGGCCCGAACTCGTGATCGCGGGCGAGATCGGCACCAGCCTCGGGCAGGCTTCCGGCCCCGGCCTTCGCCTCATGGGCTACGTGCCCGAACTCGACGCCTTCTACGATGCCGTCGACCTCGTGGTCGCCCCGATGCTGATGGGCAGCGGCCTGAAGATGAAGGTCGCCGAGGCCCTCTCCTTCGGCAAGCCGGTCATCGGCACGGCCCTGGGCTTCGAGGGCTTCCAGCCGGTCATCCCGGAGCATCGCGGCCGCACCAGCGCGGAGGTCAAGGAACAGGTCCTCGCCCTGACCTCGGATGCCGATGGCCTCGCACGCCTGAGCCGAGCCTGCGCCGACCTCTTTGCCGGCTACAACGCCCGCGCCGAGGCGGCGGAGACGGATCTGCTGGCGCTGCTTCGGAGCCACCCGACGGACCCTGCGCCCGGACTGCACGGGTCCCCTCTCCCGGACGGAGAGGTTTGTGGGCTTTCCGGACAGGAGGTTCTCGCCTCGTCCGCCGGCCGGCTCCCGGACACCGAGGTGACACCGGACACCCTCGTCCTCGCGGGCGGCACCCTGACCCGCGAGACCTCCCTGCGCTCGAACCTGACCGACGATCCCGATCTCGGCCGCCTCGTCGCGACGGAGCGCGACGCCCCCCCCGGCGCGGGGCCCTATTCCCCGCTCCGGCGGCGCTGGTTCGCCAAGGTTCAGAAGGCCCAGCATGGGAAGGTCGGGCGCGCGGGCGCGACGCCGGATCACGGCCTCGCGGGCTTGCGCCTCGCGCTCTCGCCCGAATGGGTGCGCGATCCGCGCCTGCCCGATGCGTTCCGGGCCGAACTCGCGACGCATCTGGCCGCCCTCAGGCCCGATTGGGAGGCCGAGGCGCGCCTCGTCGGGCTCACGGGCAGCGGCGCCATCCTGGCCCTGTCGCTGCCCCGCCACCTCGCGACGGGGCCGCATCCGAACGCGGCCTTCCTCGTCAGCCCCACGAGCCGCGCCCTCACCCTCGAGCGGGTCACGCCGCTCACCGCCGCGCCGGCCCTGGCCTACGCGACGGCCCGCGCCGACCTGCCCCCCGCCCCGGCCTGCCTGACCTTCGCGGGCGTGAGCGCCCCGCCGGGACCGGCGACCATCCTCTTCCTGCACGACGACCTCGTCGGCCGGATCAGGATCGCGGCCCCCGCACCGGACGAGACCGCCTCATGATGGCCGCGCCCGACATCCTCGACGCATCCTCCGGCCGCAAGGCGGCCCTGGTCGAGGCCGCCCTGATCTGGAACGCGCTGTTCCTCAACGACGTCCGCATCGCGTTCCGCGACGAGCCGGCCCCGCTGGTCTCCGTCGTCATGGTGGCGCGCGGCGCCCGGCACCTCCTCGCCTGGACCCTGACCAAGCTCGCCGCCCAGCAGGCCTTCGCGGGCGCGCCCTTCGAACTCATCCTCGTCGACAACGCCTCCGACCCGGAGACCGGCAGGCTGTTCGGGCGCATCGACGGCGCGCGCATCCTGCTCAATCCGGAGAATGTCGGCTTCGGCCCCGCCTGCAACCAGGGCGCGGCCGAGGCGCGGGGACGCTACCTGCTGTTCCTCAACCCCGATGTCGACCTGATGCCGGGCGCCCTCAAGGCCCTGGTCCAGGCGTTCGAGGAGGCCGAGGATGTCGGCATCGCGGGCGCGCGCCTCGTCTTCCCCGGCGGCATCCTGCAGGAGGCGGGCGCCGGCTTCCAGGACGACCCGCAACTCACGCATCCCGACGGCCGGGGCGTGCTCGACCCCTTCGCGCCGGAGGCGTCCTACGCCCGCGACGTCGGCTACGTCTCCGGCGCGGTGCTGATGATCGAGGCCGGGCTGTTCGCCGAACTCGGCGGCTTCGACGACCGGTTCGCGCCGGCCTATTTCGAGGACACCGACCTCTGCCTGCGCTGCCAGCAGGCGGGGCGGCGGGTGGTCTACCAGCCGCGCGCCATCGCGATCCACGTGGAGAGCGCCACCAGCGTCCGGCGGGCCGACGTGGAGGTGCTGCTCGACCGCAACCGGGCGCGCTTCCGCGAGCGGCACGGGGCCTGGCTGTTCGGCCAAGGGCCGCAGCGCACCGGATTCGCGCCCCGCGACGACGCCCCGTTCGCCCTGCGCGTCCTCTACGTCGACGACCGGGCGCCGCATCAGGATCTCGGGGCCGGGCTGCCGCGCGCCAACACGATTCTCAACGCCATGGCGGATCTCGGCTACGCGGTGACGGTCTGCTCGGTCTACGGCGAGCGCGAGGAGCCGGCCGCCACCTACCGCGACCTCTCGACCCGGATCGAGGTCATCGAGCCCTGCGGCCGCGAGGGGTTCCGCCGCCTGGTCACCGAGCGCGCCGGGTTCTACGACGTGCTCTGGGTCAGCCGGCCGCCGCACATCCGGATGGTCTGCGAGGTGCTGCGGGACCTCGGCCTCACGCCCCGCGACGTCGGGCGCGGCCGCGTGGTGTTCGATTCCGAATCCCTCTTCGCCCTGCGCGAATTCGTCGTCGGCGCCCTCGAGGGCCGTCCCGCCTCGGGCCCCGCCCTGGCCCGGGCCTCGGCCGAGGAGGTGCGTCAGGTCGCGGCGGCGGACCGGGTGGTCTGCGTCTCCGAGGCCGATGCGCGGCTGCTGGCACGAGCCGGGGTGCCGGAGCCGGTGGTGCTCGGCCATGTCCAGGCGCCGCGATTCGGGGCGCCGGGCTTCTCCGACCGCCGGGGCTTCGTCTTCATCGGGTCCCTCGCCCGCGAAGGCGAACCCAACATCGATTCCCTCGACTGGTTCTTCCGCTCGGTCTGGGACGGCTTGCGCGCGGCCCTGCCCGACGCGCACCTCACGATCATCGGAACCGTCGCGCCCTCCATCGCCGAGCGGCTGGCCCGCCCCGGCGTCACCGTGCTCGGCCGGGTCGACGATCCGGGCCCGGCCCTCGACGCGGCCCGCGTCGCCATCGCGCCGACGCGCTTTGCCGCCGGCATCCCCCACAAGGTGCTGGAGACCGTGACGCGGGGGCTGCCGAGCGTGATCACGCCGATCCTGGCCGGGCAGATGGGCTGGCCCGACGGCACCGGCTACCGGGTCCACGACTGGCACGACCCGCGCGGCTTCGCCGGGACGCTGGTGCATCTGCACGAGACGCCGGAGGCGTGGACGCGGGTGCAGCGCGCCGGCCTCGATCAGGTCGGTCGGGAATGCGACGCCGAGGGCTACCGCGCGATCCTGCGCCGGCTCTGCGAGGCGCCGAGCTTCGCATGACGACCCTGCTCCCGATCCCCGCCATCCGCCTCGCCACCCGGCTGGTCCGGCGCCTCACCCTGGGCCGCGTGCCCCGCCTGTTCGACGCCGCCTATTACCGGGCGACCTACCCGGAGGTCGGCCGCTCCGGAATCGATCCGTTCCTGCATTACGTCCGGCGCGGAGCGGCGCAGGGCCACGATCCGAGCGCCGATTTCGACACGGCCTTCTACCGGCGCCAGAGCGGCCCGACCCGCCTCGACCCCGTGCGCCACTACCTGCGCATCGGCGCCAAGGCGGGACTCGACCCGAATCCCGGCTTCAGCACCCGGATGTACGTCACCCGCTACCCCGACATCCTCGTGGCCGGGGTGAACCCCCTCGTGCATTACCGGCTCGATGGACGGGCCGAGGGCCGGATCGCGGTGCCCTCCGCGGCGGAGCCGGGGGAGTGGGTCCCCCTGCAGGGGGTGCGCGAAGCCCATCGCCTGGCCTATCCGGCGGCCGGCGCGACCCGCTTCAGCCTGACCCTGCGCCGCGACGTGGCGGTCCAGGCCTGCCCGACCCACGTGCCCCGGCTCTGCCTCCTCCTCGCCCTCGACGGCACGGAGGTGGACGGGCTGGTCCAGGCTTTCGCGACGTTCCCGGATTCCGCCGCCGACGCGATCACGCTGTCCATCGACACGACCCTGCGCCCGCACCCGCCCCGCCCGACCCTGATCCTTGCCCTGGAGCAATGCTTCCACGGGCCGGGTCCGGACGGCACGGTGCTGATGCGCTACGCCGAGGCGCGGATCTGGGACGTGATGCCGGAGCGCCCGCACGTGCTGCACGTGGCACCCTCGGGTGCCCTCGCGATCGGGCCGGGCTGAGCGAGACCGTCTCCGCTTCGAGCGAGCGGAAGACGGTCTCACTCGATCCGCACCACGACGCTGTCGCTCGCCCCCGTGGCGTCCATCACCGAGATGCGGGCGAAGCCGGCGCCCTCCGGAGCCCAGGCGGACTGGCGCCGGGCGCTGCCCGCCACCGGCAGGCCGTCCACCATCCAGGTCAGGGGCGGCACCCCGCCGAGCGCCTTCAGGGCGAGGCTCGCGGCCGGGGCGGGATCGGAATCCGACAATCCGAGATCGATGCGGGCGCCGTCTGGCGGGTAGGCGATCTTCAGGGCGGCCCCGAGCGCCGCCGACAGGGTCTTGGGGATGTCGCGCCGGATGTGGCGCAGGGGCGGCGGCAGGCCGGCCGTGGTGGTCACCAGGGCCTCGCGCGGCATCGGCACGGGATCGGGCTCGCCCCCGAACCGCGCGAAGGCGTCGAACAGGATGGGGGCCGCGACCACCCGGCCGACGAGCCCCGGCACGGCGTTGCCGTCCGGCCGACCGGCCCAGACTGCGATGGTCACGCGCCGGTCGAAGCCCACCGCCAGGGCGTCCCGGTAGCCGTAGGAGGTGCCGGTCTTGTAGGCGATCCGGCCGGCCAGGGCATTCTCCGGCGGCGGCGCGCCCCGCAGGGTATCGGCGACGTACCAGGCGGCGACCGGCTCGGTGACGCGCGCCTCCGGCGCCGGCTCGGCCCGGATTCCGTCGACGCGCCGCACGAGGTTCGGCACCAGCCCCTGCCGGGCCAGCCCCGAGAACAGGCGGGCCAGATCCGTGAGCGTGATACCGAGGCCGCCGAGCGCGACCGGCAGGCCCGGCGCGGTGTCGCGGGGTAGTTCGATGCGGGCGCCCGCCGCCCGCAGGCGCGCGATGAAGCGGGCGGGGCCGACGGCCTCCAGCAGGTCCACCGCCGGCACGTTCAGGGAGAGCTGGAGGGCGCGCCGCGCCGTCACCGTGCCCTGGTAGCCGAGGTCGAAATTCTCGGGCGCGTAGCCGGAAAAGCGCACCGGCCGGTCGTCGAGCTGCGTCTCGGGATGGGCCAGCCCCGTCTCGAAGGCGAGCGCGTAGATGAAGGGCTTCAGGGCCGAGCCCGGCGAGCGGATCGCGCCCGTCATGTCGATGGCGCCGGCGCGGGTGCCGTCGAGGTAGCCGGGACTGCCGACCTGGGCCAGCACCGCGCCGGTGCGGTTGTCGAGCGCCAGGATCGCCACCGAGAGGCCCGGACCCAGCGCGGCCGCGCGCTCCGTGGCCAGGGTCTCGAGGCTCGCCTGCAGGCGTCCGTCGAGGGTGAGGCGGAGGATCCGCGCGGCCGGGTCGGCGGCATGGGCGGCCTCGGCGGCGTGGGCCGCCAGCATCGGGAAGGGTTTTCGCACGGTCGGCACCGGCTCCGCGCGGGCGGCCTCCGCCTCGGCCGCCGTCACGACGCCCTGCGCCGCCGCGATGTCCAGCACCCGGTCGCGGGCGCGGCGGGCCACGGCGGGATACCGGTCCGGCCGCCGCGCCTCGGGGGCCTGCGGCAGGGCGACGAGGAGCGCGCTCTCGGCGAAGGACAGCCGCGCCGGCTCGCGGCCGAAATAGGCGAGGCTCGCCGCCCGCAGGCCCTCGACCGGGCCGCCATAGGGGGCGAGCGCGAGGTAGAGGTCGAGCACCCCGTCCTTGCCGAGGCACCGCTCCAGCTGCACCGCCCGCACCATCTGGCGCAGCTTGGCGGCCAGCGAGCGCTCGGCGCGGGGCTCCACGAGGCGGGCCACCTGCATCGACAGGGTCGAGCCGCCGGAGACGATGCGCCCGGCAGCCAACCATTGCCACGCGGCCCGGAGGGTGGCGGCCGGATCGATGCCCGGATGGGCGGCGAAGCGCCGGTCCTCGTAGGCCGTGAGCATGGCCAGCAGGCGCGGGTCGACTCCGGATGCCTGAACCGGCAGGCGCCAGCGCCCGTCGGCGGTCGCGAAGGGGCGCAGCAGACGCCCGTCCCGGTCGAGCACCACGGGGGAGCGGAGCTCGGCCTGGGTCAGGTCGAGGGGCGGGAGCGTCTCGACGAAGCGCCAGAGGGCGAGCGCTGGGGCGAGGAGGATGAGCAGAAGGCCGGCAAGAACCCACCCCCCTCCGCGGGAGAGGGGGATCGCGGAGCGACGGGGAGAGGGGGCGACCTCTCCGGAAAAGGCGCGCCCCTCTTGCGGGGCTTCGTCCCGGCCCGCCCCGCTTCGCGGGCCACCCTCCCCCGCGGAGGGGGGAGGGTCGGGTGGCATCGCACGCACCTACTTCGCGCTCACCGTCATGGCGCCGAACCCCGTGCGCCCGAAGCGCTCGGGCCGGTACATGTCCTCGATGGTGGCGGCCGGATGGACGTAGGTGCCGGGCGAGACCGCGCGGACGGTGTAGGCGACCCGGAAGAAGGCCGATTGCTCGGGGGTGCGCTCGTAGGCCGCCACGAAGCGGTCGTCGCGGAACTCCGTATGGACCGGGGCCACGTCCGACTTGGCGAAGGCGAGGCCGTTGAGGGCGTCGGCATCGAGGAGCTTCGGGTTGTCGATCTCCAGGCCGGCGGGCAGCCGGTCGACGAGGAGGAGGCGCCCGGCGCTGGCCTTGGCCTCGGTCACGGTGAGGACCACGACGAGGCGGTCGTTCTGGCGTACCCCCTGCGCGAGGTCGACCGCGCTGCCGTCGAGGCGGTGATAGCGCCGCTCGATCGTGTAGCCGCGCGCCTCGGCCGGCTCCGGCGCGATCGGGTTGCCGCTGACGCTGACCACCGCCTGCACGGGCTGGGTGCCGGCATTCACCAGGGTGACGGGCTTGGCCGCGAGCGCCGCCGCGCGATAGCTGCGCGCCACGGCGCCGCTCTCGGGGCGGCCGTCGAGGGTGAAGCGCAGGGCCTCGGATTCCGCGCTCAGGCCCTCGGCCGCCAGCACCATCCAGGCGTCCTCCTGCGTGCTGGTCGGCCGTCCGCTCGCGCGCTCGGCCGCGATGATGGCGCCGAGCGGCTGCACGCTGTCGCGGGCGAGCCCCGTCTCGGCGGCGAGCGCCAGCAGGCCGGCACCGTCGCGCAGGCGCGAGCCGTAATCGGCGCGGTAGCCCGTCCCCGTGGAGGCGGCCTCCTTGAAGCCGGCGAGCGCCGAGGCGAAGGCCTTGGCCGCGCGGCCCCGGTCGCCGAGCAGCGCCAGGGCCGCCGCGATCTGCCCGCGCGCCAGCGGCGTCGCGAAGGCGGCGAGCTTGGTGTCGGCGAGGTAGCGCAGGTCGCCCATCACCGGGCGGCCGTTGCGGGCGAGCACGTAGGCCGCGTAGGCGATGTCCATGCCGCCCTCCCCCACCTCCGTGGTGTTGGCCACCACGTTGCGCAGCCGGTCGAGGGCGTTGGCGAAGGCGGTCTGGGGCACGGCGAAGCCGCGCTCGCGGGCCCGGGTCAGGAAGTCGGTGACGTAGGCGTTGAGCCAGGTGTCGCTGGCCCCGTCCGTGGACCAGAGGCCGAAATCGCCGGCCGCGTTCTGGCGAGCCAGCACGCGCTCGATCGCATGGCGCACCCGCTCGTCGGCTTGTGTGTCGAGGCCGAGCTTGTCCAGCGCCGCGAGGCGGTTGACGTAGAGGAGCGGCATCGCCCGGCTCACGGTCTGCTCGGAGCAGCCGTAGGGATAGCGGTCGAGGGCCTGGAGCAGGGCCGGCACGTCGATGCCGGCGAGATTCGAGGCGGAGAGCGAGACCGTGCCGGTGCCGGGCAGGATGTCGGCCAGGAGTTCGTCCGAGAGCTTCAGGGAGGCTCCGGGCTCCAGGGACTGCACGGAGCGCCGCGCCAGCGCCCCGGTGCCGGGACCGATGGTCAGGGAGAAACTCTGCCCGACGCCCTCGGGCAGGCCGGGGCCGCTGAGGGTGAGGTCGATCCGCGACGGGCCGGGCCCGGCGGCGGTGATGGGGATCACCAGCGAGCCCTTGGCGCCCGCCTCCAGCCGCAGGGTCCGATGCAACGCCTCGGCGCCGACCAGCACGGAGCCCGTCAGGTCGAGGTCCACGCTGTAATCGCCGGCCTGCCCCTCGACGTTGTCGATGGCGACGAAGAAGCGCGAGCGGTCGCCGACATTGAGGAAGCGCGGCAGGGTGCCGGTGAGCACGACGGGATCGCGGATGATCACGTCGGCCTGGGCCGCGCCCACGCGTGATCGGCTCCAGGCGGTGACCATGACCCGGCCGGTGCCGTTGAAGGCCGGCAGGGGGAAGCTGACGCTGGCCTTGCCGTCCGGCCCGACCGTGACGGGCCCGGAATAGAGCGCCAGCGGCGCCTGGGTCGGGGGCGCGTCGGCGAGTTCGGCCGCAGCTCCGTCGCCGCCGGAGCGGATGGCGCCGAGCGTCCCCTGCATGCCGTCGATGAGGTATCCGTAGAGGTCGCGGATCTCGGGGCCGAGCGCCTTCTGGCCGAAGAAGTAGCCGAACGGGTTGGGCGCCTCGTAGCGGGTAAGGTTGAGGATGCCGACATCGACGAGCGCCACGCTGACCCGCGCCTCCTCGCCGGATCGCAGGCCGGCGAGCTGGATCGGCAGGGTCAGGGTCTCGCGCGGGCGAACCTTGGCCGGCGCCTCGAGGGTGACGCCGAGGGTGCGGCTGTCCCGGTCGACCCCGAACCAGGCCACGCCGAGGGCCCGGCCGGGCAGGCGCCGGGCCGCCTGGTCGAGGGGCCGGTAGGCGGTGGCGACGAGGTAGGCGCCCGAGCCCCATTCCGCCTTGACGGGAATGTCCACGGTGGCGCCATCGGCCGGGACGTCGACGGTGAGGAGCGCGTGCAGTTTATCGCTGACGACCGCCAGCGTCGCCCGCCCCTTGAACTTCGGTTGCAGGCGGGCGCGCAGGGTCTCGCCCGCCGCATAGGCCGCCTTGTCGAGGCGCAGATCGAGGAGATCCGGCACGTCCGCCGTCTCGGAGCCGCCCCAGCCCACCGTGAAGGTCACGCTCGCGGTAGCGGCCGGCCGGCCGGGCACGCTCGCCTCCAGCCGGTAGGTGCCGTAGCTCACCGTGGCGCTGACGCGGCCCGGCGCGTCGGGCCCAAGGTCGAGGCGGCCATCGGCGATGCGGCGGGTGCTGGTGACGGGCTCATAGGACCAGCGCCCGCCCTCGCGGTACCATTGATAGGTCTTCTCGACGCGCTGGAGCGTCCAGGCCACGTCGCCCTGCGCCAGGCGCTGCCCGTCCGGGGCGGCCATGACCACGTCGAAGCCGGCCACGCCCCCTTCCGTCAGGTCGCCCGAGAACCCCTTGCGGATGGCGAGCACGGGGCCTTCCGGAAGGATCGGCAGGGTCAGGCTGCGGCTGAGCGCCCGCCCGCCCGGCTCGCCGACCTGCAGGGTGATCTTCGCCTCCGTGGGGCGGGGTGCGGCGAGCGCCTGCACCGGCACCACGAGCCGGGCCTTGCCGGCCGCATCGGTGGTGGCGCGGGCCTCGATCTCCGTCGAGGAAGCCTCCACGCGCTCGTCGTCGAGGCCGACCGAGAAACCCTCCAGCCCCTTGATGCCGCTGCTCGCCGCCTGCTGCACCAGCACGGTGCCGGAGACCTCCAACCCGGCGCCCGGCGCGCCGTAGAGGTAGCGCGCGGCGACGTCGATCGTGGCGGGCGCCCCCCGGACCAGGGTCGGGGCCAGGCTCGACAGCGTCACGTCGAGGCGCTCGGGGACGTAATCCTCCACGAGGAAGCTCGCCTCGCCGATCGCGGGCGCCTTCGGGTCGGTGTAGGCGGCCACCCGCCAGGTGCCGTGCTGGGCGCCCGGCATCAGGGGCAGCGCCAGGGCGCGCCCGCCGAGGCCCGCATCGGCCACCTGCACGCGGCGGTACTCGACCCCGTCCGGGCGCTTGACCACCAGGGTCAGCGGGATCTCCGGCACCGCGATCCCCTGCGCGTCGCGAAGGAGCCCGGTGAGGTTCACGGTCTCGCCGGAGCGATACACGCCCCGCTCCGGGAACAGGTAGGCCTCGACGGCGCCGGGCTGCGGCCGTCCCTTCACGCCGCGGTCGGTGAGGTCGAAGGCGGATTGGTTGAGGTCGAGGAAGCCGTAATCGTCGCCGATCTGCGCCACCACGAGGCCGGGCGCGATCCCACCCTCCCCGCGCGCGAGGCCAGGCGCGAAGGCGACGTGGCCCTGATGGTCGGTCCGGGCGGTGGCCAGGACCTCGTTGTTGCGCGCCACCAGCCGGATCTCGGCACCGCTCACCACCTCGGCGGAGGCCAGCGAGCGGGCGAAGACGTGGACGCCGTCGCGGCCCTTGAAGGCGGTGAGCCCGAGGTCCGAGACCACGAACCATTGCGTGGCCTGGGCGTCATAGCCGCCCTCCTCGTCCCCGGAGCCGGCGGTCCCGCTGGGTTGGGCCAGCATGATGTAGATGCCGGGCTCCAGCTTGCCCACGGCCTGGAGCACCGGGAAGGCGGTGACGGCCTCCTGGTTCACCTCGGCCTTGGCCGTGTCGAGCACGCCCTTCCAGACGCGCTGGCCCTTCTGGTCGGCGATGGTCCGCGCCGTGGCGCCGTTGAGCTGGGACAGGAAGTCCTCGGCCCTCAAGGAGGGCAGCAGGCCCCGGTCGCCGACGCGCAGGACCTCCACGTCGATTTTGGCCGCGTTCACCGAGACGAGCGGCACGCCGGCCTGACCGGTCCGGGGCAGGACGTAGTTGCGCCCGGTGAAGCGGACCTGGGGCGAGCGGTCCCGGACATAGACCTCGTAGTCGGAGGCCTTGAGGAGCGTCTCCCCGGCGCTCGACGGCACGCCGGAGCGCACCACGAAGGCGTAGCGCTCGCCGTGCTTCAGGCCGTCGACGCAGATCTGCTGGCCGGTGCCCGTGACGGCGGCGTTGGCGGCGCCCGAGACCGCCACGAAGGGCGTGAAATCGGCCTTCTGCGCCAGGGCCTCCGAGAACTGGAAGCAGACGCGCGGCGCGGCGGCATCGGAATCCACGGTGTAATTCAGGATGCGGAAGCCGTGCTCGGCGCGCAGGGCCTCGTAGGTCTCGCGCACCTGCGCGTCGTCGGACAGGCCGAGGCTGGCGCGATAGGCCTCCAGCGACGGGCGCCACTCGGATTCGGCGGCATAGACCTCGCCGAGGACGGCGAGCGCCCCGGCCTCCGCCACCGCGCCGCCGGCCCGCAGGTAGCCCTGGTAGGCGGCGGCCCGCGCGTTGCGGCGCAGGCGCAGCCGACCGGCATAGTCGCCGGTCTGGTCGTCGTTGCCGACCGCGCTGGCGGCGCGCGCATAGGCGAGCCAGTTCGCGGGCTCGGCGGGCTCGGCCGCGACCGCGAGGCCCAGGGGCTTGAGGGCTTCGGCCGGCTTCTCGGCCTCGACCAGGGCCTCGCCCTCGGCGCGCGCCTTGGCGGCGGATTTGGGGATGCCGCCGCCCGCCTCGCCCTTCAGGGTCGCCTCGAGGCGCACGCCGTCGCTGGCGAGGTCCTCGCGCTGGAAGCTCTTGGGGGCTTGAGCCTTGGGCACGACCTTGGCCAGGGCGCGCGTGGCCGGGGCCGGCGGCTGGATTTGCGCCCGGGCGGGCGGGGCCAGCATTCCGGTCAGGGTCAGCGCGTACAGGAGAGGGGCCGCCCAGCGCCCGCGTCCGCTCGATCCCGCCATGTGTCCACTCCGCCGTCCGGGCGCCGACGCGTCGTGTCGACACCGGTGCGGGACCGTAGCACTTCGCGTCCGCGCCGCAACGGCCTGGAATTCGGGGGCGGCCTCTGTCACAGGTGAGGGGTTCTCGCGGGGGAGATGCGATCCACCATGACGCGCGGCGGTCGGATCATCCGGGGTGGGACCGGATTCATGCTGGGGCTGATGGCGGGAGCGGCCTTCGCGCAGACGCCCTCCGTGCCCTCCCTCCCCTCCGCGCCCCCCCTCCCGGCGGCGCCTGGGAAGCCCTCCGCCAAGGTCAAGCCGAGCGTGCCGGCGCCCGACCCCGCCTACGAGACGGCCCGGATCGCCTTCGAGGCCCTGCCCGAGCCCGAGCGCAAGGGCCTGCAGGACGCCCTGGTCTGGACCGGCGATTACAACAGCGTGATCAACGGGGCGTTCGGCCGGCGCAGCTACGAAGCGCTTCAGGCCTACGCCAGGCGCAGCGGCGGAACCGGACTGCCGGATGCCGCCGGACGCGCCGCCCTGCTGAAGGAGGGCGCGGCCGCCCGCGCCGCCGCCCGCTTCACGGTGAAGCCGGACCCGGCCAGCGGCGTCGTGCTCGGGGTGCCGGAACGGCTCCTGCCGAAGCGCCTGCCCCAGCCCGGCGGCACCCGCTGGCAGAGCGCGGACGGGCGCATCACCCTGGAGACGAAATCCGAACCGCCCGGCGAGACCGGGCTCGAGGCGGTCTTCGCCCGCATCACCGCGCCGGGCCCGGAGCGGCGCGTGACCTACAAGATCCTGCGGCCCGACTTCCTGGTCGTCACGGCCGAGACCGGGACGGGCAAGTCGTACATCCGCTACGCCGCCGGCGAGGCGGGCCTGCGCGGCATCGCCCTCGGCTACGACAAGGCCCTGGCCGGCGAGGTCGACCGGCTCGCCATCGCCATCGCCAACAGCTTCGTGCCGTTCCCGCCGGCCTCGCCCGGTCCGGCGCCGCTGCCCGCGCAGACGCGAAAATCCGTTCCCGTCGCCACCGGACTCGTCGTGGCGCCCGGCCGCGTGCTGACCAGCGCGGCGGCGCTCGGTTCCTGCCGCGCCCCGGCGGTGGGGGGTGCGCCCGCGCGGGTGGCGAAGGGCGCCGGAGGCGAGCTGGTCATGCTGGAGACCGGGCCGCTCACAGGCCACGCTCCGGTCCTGCCGGCGATCCGCGCGACGGCGCTGACGGCCGGCGAGGCGGTGCTGGTGCTCGGGGCGGATGCGGAGGGTGGCGTCGCCGTCGCTCCGGGCGAAGCCGAGGATGGCCCCCAGCGCATCGGCGCACCGCTGCAACCGGGTGCCGGCGGCGCGCCGGTCCTCGATCGCTCGGGCGCGCTCGTGGGTCTCGTCGCGTCGTTCCCGGCAAGCCCACGCCTCGTCGCGGGCATCGTGCCGCCGGCGCGCTACGGGCTCGTGCCGGCCGGCATCGTCGCCGCCGTCCTGGAGACGGCGGGACTGGAGGAAGCGGGGCTGAAGGCGCGCGCGCTCCCTAAAGGGGCCGGCACGCTCAGCGCGGCCGCCGCGACCCTGTCGGGCGCGGTCGTCGCGATCACGTGCCAGCCCTGACGCGGCGCGTCAGATTCGGCCCGTCAGGAGCAGCACGATCAGGATGATGACGAGCAGGCCGCCGAGGCCGAAGCTCGGACCGCGGTAAGCGCCGCCACCGAGGAAGTTGCCGCCGCCGAGGACGATCAGGATCAGGACGATGAGGAGAATGGTGGTCAGGGTCATGGATGGGAACTCCGTCACGCGCCCAACCGGAATTGCTTGAGCTTGACCGTACAAACGTCGCCGCGGCGATTCCGTTCACCGGTCCGTGCGGCATAATCCCCGAATCCGACGTTTCTTTTCAGTCGCGATGCGTGCGTGCGCGCCGGAGGCCCGACCGCTCAGGCCCGCCAATCCGGCAGCGGGTCGGAGGCGGCGCCCAGCCAGTCCGGAACCGGCAGGCCGCGCTCCTTCAGGAAGCCGGGATTGAACAGCTTCGAGGCGTAGCGGGCCGCGCCGTCGCACAGGATCGTCACGATGGTGTGGCCGGGCCCGAGTTCCCGCGCCAGCCGGATCGCCCCCGCCACGTTGATGCCGGAGGAGCCGCCGAGGCTCAGGCCCTCCTCGCGCATCAGGCGGAAGACGATGTCGAGGGCCTCCGCGTCGGGAATGCGGTAGGCGTGGTCGGGCGTGAAGCCTTCGAGGTTGCGGGTGATCCGCCCCTGGCCGATGCCCTCGGTGATCGAGGAGCCCTCGGCCTTGAGGGTGCCGGTGGTGTAATGCGCGTAGAGGGCCGAACCGTCCGGGTCCGCGATGCCGATCCGCACCTCGGGTCTGGCCGCGCGCAGGGCCCGCGCGGTGCCGGCCAGCGTCCCCCCGGTCCCCGCCGCGCAGATGAAGCCGTCGACCCGGCCGTCCGTCGCCGCCAGGATCTCGGGGCCCGTGGTCTCCACGTGGGCCTGCCGGTTCGCGACGTTGTCGAACTGATCGGCGAAGAAGGCGCCGCCCGGCTCGGTCTCGGCAAGGCGCGCCGCCAGCCGCCGGGCGGCATGGACGTAGTTGTTCGGGTTGGAGAAGGGCACCGCCGGAACCTCGACGAGACGGGCGCCCGCGAGCCGCAGGGTCTCCTTCTTCTCGGCCGATTGGGTCTCGGGGATGACGATGACGGTGCGGTAGCCCCGCGCCGCGGCCACGAGCGCCAGCCCGATCCCGGTATTGCCGGCCGTGCCCTCCACGATGGTGCCGCCGGGACGGATGGCGCCCCGCGCCTCGGCCTCGCGCACCATGAAGAGCGCCGCCCGGTCCTTCACCGACAGGCCCGGATTCAGGAACTCGGCCTTGCCCAGGATCGTGCAGCCGGTCGCCTCCGAGGCCCGCGCCAGGCGGATCAGCGGCGTGTTGCCGATGGTGGAGAGGATGTCGGGGCAGGCCTTCATGCGCGGACCTCGTCCATGCTCGGAACGCCGCGATCGAGGCGGCGGATGCGGCGCGCCGTCAGGCGGCGAGCGCCCGGTTCACCGTGGAACGCAGGTCCGCCAGGGAGAACGGCTTCGTCAGGACGTCGGTGACGATGGCGTCGAGGCCGCGCGCGCGCTCGCGCTGGTCGGCGAAGCCCGTCATCAGCAGGATGGTGAGGTCGGGAAAATCCCGCTTGGCCGCCAGCGCCAGGGCGATGCCGTCCATCAGCGGCATCCGGATGTCGGTGAGCATGAGGTCGAACGCCCCGTCCGCCTCGGTCAGCCGGTCGAGCCCGTCGCTGCCGTCGGTGGCCGTGACCACGGCATGGCCATCGATCTCGAGGCCTCGCTTGAGGAAGCCCCGCACCGTCTCTTCGTCATCCACCAGGAGGATGCGGGCCATCGCGCGTCTGTGTCTCTCTCGGTTCTGGGCGCTCAGTCACGCAAACGCCGGCGCGACCTGTCAAGGGATCGCCGGACACAGCAACGGCCTCAGTTGCCGTTTTGTTTCGAATTGCTCCGAACGCGATGGAAATACGTCTCATTCCAGACCCGGTTAATCCCTTCGGGAGGGCGGATCTGGGCTTCCCTCAGGTGCCGCCGAAGAGATCGGGCTCGCGGCTGTCGTAATCGACCAGGCCGACGAAGGGCAGCTGCCGGTAGGCGTGCGCCACATCCATGCCGTAGCCGACCACGAAGACGTCGGGACAGGTGAAGCCGACGAAATCCGCGTCGATGGTCACGGCGCGCTTGCCGGGCTTCTCCAGCAGGACGGCGGTGAGCACCCGCTTGGCGCCGCGCGCCATCAGCAGGTCCTTGGCGAACACGATGGTGCGGCCGGATTCGAGGATGTCGTCGATGAGGAGCACGTCGCGGCCGCGCACCTCGCTCTCGACGTCGCGCAGGATCTCGACCTGACCCGAGGAGACCGTGGCGGTGCGGTAGCTCGACAGGTGGACGAACTCCGCCTGCGGCTCCAGCCCGACGCGGTGCAGGGCCCGCAGCAAGTCGGCGGCGAACATGAAGCTGCCCTTGAGCACCGCCACCACGAGCAGGTTCTCGGGGTTGGCGGCCGCGATGGCGGCGGCGAGTTCCTCGGTGCGCCGGGCGATGGCGGTTTCGTCGAAGAGGACGCGGACCCGCCGGGAAGAGCTCGAGGAAGGGTTCGGAGAAAGGCTCGTCATCCTCGCTCCATATCACGGGCGGCGCGGGCTGGCATCGTCCTTCGCGAGGGTCGCGTCCGCCTCGGCGGCGGCAAAATGCACCCGCACCGAGCGCCCCTGCGCCGGCGGGGCCGACAGGCTCGCGCGAAAGCGCGCGGTCTCGCTCCGCTCCAGGGAGGCGCGCGGCGGGGCGATGCGCCAGCGGTAGAGCGGCTGGTCACGGCCGTCGCGCACCTCGACCTCGATCGGCGGGACCTCGGCCCCGGCGGCGGCGACGCCGACGAGGTCGCCCTCGACCACGAGCTGGCCCTGCGCGCCCTCGCCGGGGGTCTGGAAGGCGACGACGTCGCGAAGGTCCAGGCCGCGCAGGTTCACCGGGAGTCCCAGGCGGGCATAGAGCCCGGCGCTCTGGGGCATGGCCCGCACCACGCTGGCGCGGCCGAGGACGGCGAGGCAAAGCCCGGCCACCACCGCGAGCCCGAGGGCCGCGCCGGGGGAGGCCAGGGCGAAGCCCCGGCGCTTCGGCTTGGCGGGCGTTGGCCTGGCGGGCCGCGCCCTCGCCTTGGCGACGGGCGGGGGCGGTTCCTCGGCGGGCGGGGACGGGTCCGGCTCGGCGGCCAGGGCCGCCTCCCACGCGTCGAGCTCCGCCTGTGCCGAGGCGCGGCTCTCCGCCGCGTCGGGACCCGCCTCCGAGGCCGCCATCATGGCGGCGGTCATCTCGGCCTCCAGGGCGGCCGAGACCTCGTCGGGAGAGATGAACCAGGTCTCGCGGCAGGCGGCGCAGCGCACCGAGCGTCCTTCCGGGCCGACGCGATCCAGGTCGATCTGGTATTCGCTGGCGCAGGACGGGCAGACGATCAGCATGGGCAATCGGTGCCTCGGGTCGCGATCGGCAGTTGCCGGCTCGGGCAAAAAGACTCACACGGTTCTCGGGCAACGCGGTTAACCATCCGTGAAGCGGGCACTTCCGATCGCGAGCGCCCTTGATCGAGGCGCGCCCCCGATCGAAGGTCGGCCCCGATCCGAGGATCGGCCCCGATCCAGGGATCGGCGCGATCGGATGGGCAGGATGGAGGGACCGTGGCGGATCGGGTGAACACGCAGTCGCTCCTCACCGGGGCCGAGGAACCGGTGGTGCAGTTCGAGAGCGTCGGCATGCGCTACGGTCTCGGGCCGGAGGTGCTGAGCGACGTCAGCTTCCAGATCGCGCCGCGCTCGTTCCAGTTCCTCACCGGGCCTTCGGGCGCGGGCAAGACCACGCTGCTGCGCCTGATCCTCCTCTCCGTGCGCCCGACGCGCGGCCTCGTCTCGGTCTTCGGCGAGGAGGTCAGCGGCATTTCCAGCGAGGCGCTTACGAACCTGCGCCGGCGCATGGGCGTGGTGTTCCAGGATTTCCGCCTGCTCGACCATCTCACCACCTACGAGAACGTGGCGCTTCCCTTGCGCGTCCAGGGCCGCTCGGAGACGAGCTACCGGGCCGAGGTCGTGGAATTGCTGCGCTGGGTCGGCCTCGGCGAGCGCATGCACGTGCTGCCGCCCCTGCTCTCGGGCGGCGAGAAGCAGCGCGCCGCCATCGCCCGGGCCCTGATCGCCCGGCCGGAGCTGCTGCTGGCCGACGAGCCCACCGGCAACGTCGATCCCGGCCTCGGCCGGCGCCTGCTGCGCCTGTTCATCGAACTCAACCGCCTCGGCACCTCCGTGCTCATCGCCACGCACGACTTCGCCCTGATGGACCTCGTGGATGCGCGCCGCTTCGTGCTCGGCGACGGCCGCCTGACGGTCGAGTCATGACGACCGAGACCCACACCCCCTCCGCCCCGGCCGCCAGGGCGCCGGACGCCCGGCCCGGCGACCGGCCGCCGGTCAAGCCGCCCGCGCCGCCGGAATCGCGCGGCGCGCCGCTGCCCCCGACCCTGCGCCGCAACGCCCCCCTGGTGCCGACCGATTCGGCGGCGAGCCGGGCGCTCGCCGCCGTCATCGCCATCCTGACCTTCCTGGCGGCCCTCTGCGCGGGGGCGGCCGAGATCGTGGCCTCGAGCGCCGTCCAGTGGCAGGGCACGGTGGCGCAGGAGGTGACGATCCAAGTCCGCCCGAGCCCCGGCCGCGACATCGACGCGGACGTCGCCCGCGCCGAGGGGCTGGCCAAGGCCACCCCCGGCATCGCCTCCGTGCGGGTGTTCTCGAAGACGGAGGCCGAGCGCCTGCTCGAGCCCTGGCTCGGCAGCGGCCTCGACCTCTCGGACCTGCCCGTGCCGCGCCTCGTCACCCTGAGGCTCGCCGAGACCGCGCCGGACCTGAAACCCCTGCGGAGTTCGCTCACCGAGGCTTTGCCCGGCGTCGCGAGCCTGGACGACCACGCCCTCTGGCTGCGGCGCCTCTCCACCGCGGCCAACACCTTCGTGGGCGTCGGCGTCGGCATCGTCGTGCTCGTGCTGGTGGCGACGGGCCTCGCGGTGGTCTTCGCCACGCGGGGCGCCATGGCGGGCAACCGCGAGGTGGTGGAGGTGCTGCACTTCGTGGGCGCCAACGACGACTTCATCGCCCGCGCCTTCCAGCGCCGCTTCTTCGGCCTCGGCCTGCGCGGCGGCATCATCGGCTCGGGCGCGGCCATCGCGGCCTTCGCACTGGCCGGACTGGTGGCGCGCAACTGGCGCTCGGGACCGGCCGGCGAGGAGATCGAGGCCCTGTTCGGCGCCTTCCACATCGGCTGGCGCGGCTACGCCGCCGTGCTCCTCATCGGCGTCATCGCCTCGGTGGTCACCGGCATCGTCTCGCGCCTGACCGTGCGGCGCTTCCTGGCCTGAGCCGGGCGGCGGCCGGGGCCGTCGCGGTGGCGTTAACCGTTCGTGAACCTTTCGGAGCGGAAATACTTGCCTCGTGAACGCCCCAATCGGGGCTATCTTACGGGGGAATGACGAGGCGGATGTCAGCCAGCGGCACCATGAGGCCCTCCGAGGCATTCGGATGGGCCTGGACCGACGCCGGCCCGCGCGCGGTCGCCCCGCCGCCGGTCCGCCGCGTCCGTGCCGGGGACGCGCATGTCGAGCGCGCTCATGCCGAGTGCGTTCATGCCAAGCGCGCTCATGCCTTCGGGATCACCGCGAAGGCGACCCTCGGACTCGCCGCCACCGGCGCGGCCGCCCTATTCTGCGGGTTCCTGGCCTTCGTCGCCTGCCTCGAGCGGGACGAGCGCGTGCCGAGCGGACGCGCGGACGGCATCGTCGCCCTCACCGGGGGCGCCCAGCGCATCGGGGACGCCATCGATCTCCTGGCCAACGGCTATGGCCGGCGCCTGCTCATCACGGGCGTCAACGAACGCACGAGCCGCGACGAGATCGCGCGGCTCAACCCGAACCAGCGCCACTGGATCGATTGCTGCGTGGACCTCGACTACCGGGCGCGCAACACCATCGGCAACGCCATCGAGACCCGGCGCTGGATGCGCCAGCACCGCTTCAGCACGGTCACGGTGGTGACCTCGAACTACCACATGCCCCGCACCCTGGTGGAACTCGACCACGCGCTGATGGGGGATGACCGCATCGTGCCCCATCCGGTGATCGCGGAGGGCTTCGACCCGGATCGCTGGTGGCAGCGCCCGGCCTCGGCCAAGTTGCTGGCCTCCGAATACCTGAAGTTCCTCGTGTCCTGGGTCCGCACCCGCTTCGAGAGCGACCCCGAGCGTTCCCGCGCCGCGATCCTGATCGGGCGCCGCAAGCCGATCAAGATGGTCGCCGAACCGCTGCTGCTGCGCGGCCAGGAATAGCCGGTCGGAGACCGGGCCCGGCCTACAATCCCTTGCACTGGCCCCGGATCAGGCCCGAGAATTCCCGCTCGGACGTCTGCACCTGCGCCAGGCGGTCGGTGCGCTCGGCGCCGGAGAGGCAGCGGCCGTAGACGCTGGCCACACGGCGCATCGTCTCCACGTGCCGGCGCCAGACGCGGCACTGGTCGGCCGCCTCGCTGCCGGCCTGCTCGAGCTGGTCGATGGCCTGGCGCTGCATCGAACTCGCCACCAGAACGTCGCGGGCGCAAGCCGTGTCGCCGCCGCGCGTCTGCGCCAGCGCCGGTCCGGCGAGAAGCGCGAATCCGATCGCGAGCGGCCCGAGGCGATCAGGGGAGCGCATGGTCACGCGGCCTGCGAGGCCGAGGTGTGGGTCAGGAGCGCGTAGAGCGCACTGGCATCGCGGGCGGCACGGATGCGCTCCAGGATGCCCGGCTCGCGCAGCAGGCGGGCGACCTGAGCCAGGGCCTTGAGGTGGTCGGCGCCGGCCCCCTCGGGGGCGAGGAGCAGGAAGGCGATGTCCACCGGCTGCCCGTCGAGGGCATCGAAATCCAGCGGCTTCTCCAGCCGGGCCACGAGGCCGAACAGCCGGTCGAGACCCGGCAGCTTGCCATGGGGAATCGCGACGCCGTCGCCGATGCCGGTGGAGCCGAGGCGCTCGCGCTGCAGCAGGGTCTCGAAGACCTCGCGCTCGTCGAGCGCCGGCAGCTGGCGCACGGCCTGGATGCTGAGTTCCTGCAGCATCGCCTTCTTGGTACGGGCGCGCAGGGACGACACCACGGAATCCGGAGACAGGAATTCCAGCACTGGCATGTCGGACCGTCGCCCCGTCGGCGACGGCCAGCCCGGCCGTCGCGCCATGAAATCTCGGGCCGCCAGGGCGGCCCTCCGGACTCAATCGACCAGGTTCAGGCTCTGTTCCCGACCGGCGCTACGAGGCCGCCTCGGCCGGATCGACCCAGCCGATGGCCCCGTCAGTGCGGCGGTATACGACGTTGATGCGTCCGGTGCCAGCGTGAACGAACACGAGAACCGGAGCGCCCGTGAGATCGAGGGCGGTGACCGCCTCGCTCACCGAATGGCGCTTCAGGGTCTTGGTGCTCTCGGCCACCACGGGCGGATGCGACGCCTCGCCGTCCTCCGGCTCGTCGTCGAGCTCGTCCGCCTCGGCCTCGCTCGGGGCGGCGAACACCGCGTAGGCCGCCTGGACCGTCGCACCGTCATGCCCGGCCGCGCCGTGGTCCTTGAGCTTGTGCTTGTAGCGGCGCAGGCGCTTCTCGAGGCGGTCCGCCGTCTGCTCGAAGCTCGCATGGGCGTCGTGCGCGGCGCCGGAGGCTTCCAGCGTCAGGCCGGAGACGAGGTGGAGGACGCAGTCGGTGCGGTAGGCCGTTCCGTCCCGCCGCAGGGTGACGTGACCCGAGCAGGTGCCGCTCATGTGGCTGTCGAGATACTTCGAGAGGGTGGCCGCCATTCGCTCCTCGACCCGCCCCCGAAGGGCCTCGCCAAGGTCCAGGCCGTGGCCCGTCACGCGCAATGACCCCATGATCCCTCCGGTTTTCGTTGTGGATACGTCCTGGCTTCAGGAGCCTCTTGAGTTAAGGAGCCTCCTTCGGAGAAGTCAACGCAAGGGCGTGAGACCGGCCTCCGCTCGATCGAAGCGGAGGACGGTCTCGCTCGGCCCGCGCGGGGCCCGCGCGAAGCGCATGACGACGGTGCGCGCCGTCCCGGATCGCGCCGAGCCGGGGTTGCCTTCCGGAGCGCGCTTCACCCATGAAGCCCGTCGAGCCGTATTCTCGGGCCCCGGCGCCTGGAACTCGGGGCTCGGGCCGAAGCGGCCGGACGGAGGGAGAACCGGAGCGATGCAGAGTTTCGTTCGTGCCAAGCTGCACGGCATCCGGGTGACGGGCGCCGACCTGAACTATCACGGCTCGATCACCCTGGATGCGGACCTGTGCCGGGAGGCGGGGCTCGATCCCCTCGAATTCGTCGAGATCTGGAACAAGATGTCGGGCGCGCGGATCAGCACCTACGTCATCTACGGCGAGGCCGGGTCGCGCTGCTGCATCCTGAACGGCGCAGCGGCGCGGACCTGTCAGGTCGGCGACGAGGTCATCATCGCGTCCTCGACGTTCGGAAGCATCGAGGACGTCATGGCCCGCAAGCCCAAGGTCCTGATCTTCGGGGAGGGCAACGCGGTGAGCGACCGGGTGACCTACGACGTGTTCCGCGACGCGGCCGGGCGCATCGACATGCGGATCGTCGAATCTCCGGCCGACGGCCAGGCGGAATCCGCGCCCGCCCGGCACATCCGGTTCACCTGAGGCACGCCGGCCGCTCTTCGACGACGCGCGTCAGCGCCCCGCATACGCGAAATGCTCGCGCCGACGCTCGATCGAGGAGGGAATCCGCAGCGATTCCCGGTACTTCGCCACCGTGCGGCGCGCGATGTCGATGCCCTCGTCGCGCAGTTTCTGCACCAGGGCGTCGTCCGAGAGCACGTCGCTCGGGGCCTCGGCGTCGACGAGCTGCTTGATGCGATGGCGCACGGCCTCGGAGGAGTGCGAGGCCGTACCGGCGGCACCCGGAATCGCGGCGGTGAAGAAGTACTTCATCTCCAGCGTGCCGCGGCTGGTGCCGATCGACTTGTTCGAGGTCACCCGCGAGACGGTGGATTCGTGCATGCCGATGGCCTCCGCCACCGTTTTCAGGTTGAGCGGGCGCAGGTGCGCCACGCCGTGCAGGAAGAACGCGTCCTGCTGGCGCACGATCTCGGAGGCGACCTTGAGGATGGTGCGGGCCCGCTGCTCCAGGCTGCGGGTGAGCCAGTTGGCGGTCTGCAGGCATTCCGACAGGAAAGCCTTGTCGCCCTCGGCCGCCGCGCCGCGCGAGACGCGGGCATAGTAGCTCTGGTTGACCAGCACCCGCGGCAGCGCCTCGCCGTTGAGCTCCACGAGCCAGGAGCCGTCGGGCGCGGCGCGCACGAACACGTCGGGGATCAGCACCTCGACGGCCCGGCTCCCGAAGGCCCGGCCGGGCTTCGGATCGAGCCGGCGCAGTTCGGCCAGCATGTCGACGAGATCCTCGTCGTCGACGCCGCAGAGGCGGCGCAGGGCGGCGAAATCGCGCTTGGCCACGAGGTCGAGACGCGAGACCAGGGCCTGCATGGCCGGGTCGAAGCGGTCGCGGTCGCGCAATTGGAGCGCGAGGCACTCGGCGAGGTCCCGGGCGGCGATGCCGGCCGGCTCGAAGCTCTGCACGAGCTTCAGCACGCGGGCGACCCGGTCGAGGGAGGCGCCGAGGCGCTCGGCGACGTCGTCGATGGATTCGCGCAGATAGCCGGCATCGTCGACGGCATCGATAAGGAAGCCCGCGATCAGGCGGTCCATGGGATCGCGGGTGGCGAGTTCGAGTTGGGCGCCCAGGTGCTCCCGCAGGGAGATCTCCGAGGTCAGGCTGGCCTCGAAATCGGGGGCCTCGCCGTCGAAGCTGCCGCCGGTGTTGCCGTAGGGCGCGGGCGTCAGCGAGAGCATGTCGCCGGAGGCCGCCTCGCGGGCATGGGTCGGGTTCTCGTCGGAGAAGACGTTGTCGAGGCGGGTGTCGAGGGCACTCTCCATGTCGGCGCCGCTGGCCGTCAGGGTGGTCGCGATCCAGGGCTCGTCGCCGTCGAATTCGCCCCCCTCGCCGTCCCCCGCCCGGTCGACCGAGGATTCGGAGGGCGTCTCGCCGGGCGTGCGCTCGACCTCGGCCTCGCCCTCGGCCCGCTCCAGCAGCGGATTGCGCTCCAGCTCGGCATCGACGTAGGCCGCCAGGTCGAGTTGGGAAAGCTGAAGGAGCTTGATGGCCTGGAGAAGCTGAGGCGTCATCACCAGGGCCTGGCCCTGGCGCATTTCCAGCCGTTGCAGCAAACTCATGGTGTCGCCCCGACGCTGAGTCTCATCTCCGCCCGACGGCGCACGCCGCCATGGGCCGAACCTCGGCACAAATCTTGCTTCTTGTTCGCTGTTCCTAGGTCTAGCGCCATCGTGGCGGCGCGTCAAAGCGTGTTGGCGCGGATTTGCCCGGAATTTAGGCACGTCGCCGGATCGTCGCGGATGCACATCACCCGAACGGGCCTCAGGCTCACATGCCGGGCCCTAATAAAAGCTTGTCGTGTATGAGGAATTTCGGGCAGGCCGGCGGCCGGGCGAAGGTTGGGGCAGCCTCGCCACGGCCCGGATTTTTTACCCGCGTCGAACTGCTCAGGCGTCAGAGCCGGAAATCCTCGCCGAGATAGAGCCGGCGCGCCTCGGGATTGGCGACGATCTCCTCCGGCGTACCCTCCGTGAGAATGCGCCCCGAATGCGCGATGTAGGCCCGGTCGATCAGCCCGAGGGTCTCGCGCACGTTGTGATCGGTGATGAGCACGCCTATGCCGCGTTGCTTCAGGTGCTTCACCAGATCCTGGATGTCGCCCACCGCGATGGGGTCGATGCCCGCGAAGGGCTCGTCGAGGAGCATGAAGCTCGGCGAGGAGGCCAGCGCCCGCGCGATCTCGCAGCGCCGCCGCTCGCCCCCCGACAGGGCGATGGAGGGCGACTTGCGCAGGCGGGCGATGTCGAACTCCTCCAGCAGCGATTCGAGCTTGCGCGCGCGCTCCTTGCGGTCGGGCTCGGCCACTTCGAGCACCGCGCGGATGTTGTCCTCCACCGTGAGGCCCCGGAAGATCGAGGCCTCCTGCGGCAGGTAGCCGATGCCGAGGCGGGCGCGCTGATACATCGGCAGCTGGGTGATCGGCAGGCCGTCGAGGGTGATCGTGCCGCGATCCGCCGTGACGAGGCCGGTGATCATGTAGAAGATCGTGGTCTTGCCCGCGCCGTTGGGGCCGAGCAGGCCCACGGCCTCGCCGTTGCGGACGGTCAGGCCCGCCTCGTGCACCACCGTGCGGGCGCCGTAGCTCTTGCGCAGGCCGCGCACGCACAGGATGCCGGGCCCGCCGCCCTCCTCCGCGATGGCCGCCGCCTCGGCCGCGCGCCGGCGCCGGGCGCGCCCGAACAGGCGCCCCAGGAGGGAGGGCCCGCGCGCGGAACCGGCGGCTTCGGAGGAGCGCTCCGCCAGGGCGGGCGCCGGGGGCGCGGCGCTCAATTCGTCTGAGCCCGGATCTTGTCGGCGGGAGGCTTGTCGGGATTCGCCTTGTCGGGATTGGGCTTGGCCGCCGCGCGGGCCGCGGCGGGCGGCTGCGCGCAGCCCTTGCCCTTGGCCCCGTCCTCCTTCTGCGGCACGAACAGGGCCGAGACGCGCCCGCCCGCCACCGGGTCCATATTCGCCCGGCCGGTGTTCATGTCGTAGACGAGGCGCGAGCCGCGCGTGACGTTCTGGCACTGGCTCAGCACCACGTTGCCGGTGACGACGATGCGCTTGGCCTCCTGGTCGAACACGGCGTTGTCGCCGGTGGCGACCTGATCCTTCTGGACCACCGTGACGGGTCCGGCGCACTCGACGCGCTGGATGCCGTTCTCGCTCAGGCCGGCGGCGCGCTCGGCCTGGCTTGCGGTCTCCGCCCCCTCGGCGGTCTCCTTCTTGTCCTTGCCGCGCTTGTAGCGCACCGTCATGCTGGAGCAGCGGATGGTGCTGTCGCCCTGCACGGCCACGACGTTGCCGGCGAAGATCGCCTTGTTCTCGCGGTCGAAGACATCGAGCCGGTCGGCGTCGATCTTGATCGGCTCCTTGCCCCCACCCCCGAGATTGCCGAGACCGGAGGCCGCCTTCTCCTTGCGCGGAGCCACGGCGGGCCCGACCTGCGCCTCGGCGGCCGGCGCCAGCAGGCAGGCCAGCGCGAGGCCGGCGAGACCGAGGCACGCACGCGTCACGAAACGGCTCACCGACGGCGCTCCCCGTCATCCGGCTGGGCCGAGGTCGTGCGGATGCGCGCGGTCGCCTCGCTCGCGGCCGCGACGGGGGTTCCCTCCCCCTTGGGCGCGGAGCTGTTCGAATCGGCCTTGTCCCGCGCATGCAGGACGGTGCGGACGTTGCCGATGAAGGAGATGACGTGGCCGCTGTCGACGACTTCGAGCGTGTCGGCCACGATCGTGCCGCTCGGGACCGTCACCTCCACGGTCTCGCTCGACCGGACGCTGCCGGCCTTGAAATCGACCGCCGCCGATTTCAGGCGGACTTCCTCGTCCTTGTCGGTCCAGAGGCGGATGTCGCGCTCCAGCGTCATGGATTCCCGGGTCGAATCGAAGATTCCGGTGGCGGCTTCGAGGTGGACCAAGCCGCCCTTGTCGTCGGTGTTGAGGTGGCCCTTCATGGCCTGAAGCTCGATCACGCTCGGTTTGCGCACGTCCTGGAAGGCGGCGGTGGCGGTCACCTCGTAGCCCCGGTCGCCCTTGCGGAAGCCGGACAGGCGCGGATTCTCCATCTTCACCTTGCTGCCCGACAGGCTCACCTGCCCGATCGACACGTCCGGCAGCCCGGCGCCGAAGGGGTTGAACAGCGTGACGGCGAAGAGCGCGAGCACCGCCGAGCCGGCGGCCAGCGGGATGACGCGGCGCAGGGTGCGGACATGGGCGCTATGACTGCGCGCGCGCGCATGGGCCCGCGTCCGACGCGCATCGGCGCGGCTTCCGCTCAACTGCCCCGTCTCGATGGCCGCGCCCACGTACATGATTTCTTCGCGCATTCCCGCCCAACATCGCGCCCCGGCCGCGATGGCGTGCGTGACGCACGCCGGGACAGGTCGACCGCCGGATGACCGGGGGCGGTGGCGAAGTTATGACGGCAAGCTTGAGAAAGCATCAAGCCCGGCCGTCGCAGGGTTGCCGGAATGACCCGTCCACCGCGGGGGGCGATGTGTGCCGGCGCACGACCGTCCATCTCGGCGGGCATCCCGCCTCGGACGCCCCCGCCGTCAGGAATGGGCGAAGATGTCGGTCTCCGGCCAGCCGGCGAGGTCGAGCCGCGCGCGGGTCGGCAGGAAATCGAAGCAGCTCCGGGCGATGTCGGTGCGGCCTTCGCGGGCCAGCATCGCGTCGAGCCGCGCGCGCGCGGCGTGGAGATGGAGCACGTCGGAGGCCGCGTAATCCACCTGGGCCTGGCTCAGGGCCTCGGCGCCCCAGTCGGAGGATTGCTGCTGCTTGGAGAGGTCGACGCCGACGAGTTCGCGCACCACGTCCTTGAGGCCGTGCCGGTCGGTATAGGTGCGCGCCAGCTTCGAGGCGACCTTGGTGCAGTAGACCGGCGCGGGCATGACGCCGAGGCCGTGGAACAGCACCGCGAGATCGAAGCGCGCGAAGTGGAAGATCTTGAGCGTGGCCGGATCGGCCAGCACGCGCTTCAGCGTCTCGGGCGCGGGAGCGTCGGGAACGATCTGCACCACGTCGGCGCTGCCGTCGCCGCGCGAGATCTGCACGACGCAGAGCCGGTCGCGATGCGGGTTCAGCCCCAGCGTCTCGGTGTCGATGGCGATGGCGGGACCCGCGACGTAATCGGCCGGCAGGTCGCCGCGATGCAGGCGGATGGCGGGATGGGTCGGCATGGAAGGCGTTCTGCGCTCGGGTCTTCGACGGCGGGCCACGGATCGGTGTTTTCGTGTGCGGTCCGGGGCACCCCGGGCACGGCCCGACGAACCGGACACGGGGGTCGTCGGAATGCGCCTCGACACAAGGTGCCAGAGGCACCGGGCCGATCGGATCCGGCCGGCGCCCCTAGCACCCGATGCCCCGTCCCGACAAGCGAGACGAGCCGCGCGGGCGTCACTTCTGCTTGGCGATGATCCGGTCCTTGATGCCGTCATAGGCGTTCTGCGGGATGATCTTCTTGGAGAGAAGCTCGTCCTTGCCCCGATAGGGGCGGCCCTTGATGATGGCGGCCGAGCGGGCCGCGCCGATGCCCGGAAGGGCGTCGAGCTCGGCGGCGGTGGCGCTGTTGATGTCGACCAGGGCGGCCTTCTGGGCGGCGGCCGGGCTCTCGACGGTGGGCGCCTTGGGCGGCGTCGGGTTGCTCGGCGCCGGCATCGCCGGAGCGGGCTTCATGGTGGGGGCCGCCGGGCTCGGGGCCTGTGCGAGGGCGGGGGCGGCGGCGAGGCAGGTCAGCACGGCCATCGTGCGCAGAAGGGAAGACATCATGGGAAACTCCCGGGGTCGATGACGCGATCGCGATGCCGCGCCAGTCAACGAGAACTAGGGCGGCGCGGTTGAACCGCCGCTTAACATCGCGTTGTCCAGCAGATGGGTGGTCTGCCGATCATTCACTTCGGGGCAACCCGTACGACCCGACGCGACGACGGCGGATGCCGCGCCGGGCGACCATCTGTCGACGGCCCCCTAGCCAGGACCCCGCCGCGTGGGTATAAGGCCGGCCTCGAATCTCCGTTTGAACACGGTGCCGAGGCGATCCTTCCGAAACGGGGGAGCCGCCCAGGCGCCCTTTTTGCCATCGACAGGATCCTCCCATGGCCGTTCCGAAGCGAAAGACCTCCCCCTCGCGTCGCGGCATGCGCCGCTCCGCCGACGCCCTCAAGGCCCCGACCTACGTCACCGACAAGGATTCGGGCGAACTGCGCCGTCCGCACCACATCGACCTGAAGACCGGCATGTACCGTGGCCGCCAGGTCCTGAAGGTGAAGTCGGCCGAGGCGTAAGCCTCTTTGGGGCGTCAGGCCGCCCTCCCGGGGCGAGCCCGCGCCACGACCACCTGTCGATACGACGATGAGCCGAGCCCGCACCCGCGAGCCCGGCTTTTTTCGTGCGCGATCGACGGGGTCAGGCGCGGCGCGCGGCCTCGGCATAGCAGGCGGCGGCGGAGCGCGTGCGCTCGGTGCGCGATGGGCGCAAGCGGGACTCGGTGCTGACGAGCAACTGGGCGAGGAACTCGGCCAGGGGACGGGCCGGCACCGGGCGCAGGCCCTGCGTTCCGGACACGGCACCACCCGGGATCACCACGAGGTCGTGGCGGCTCAGGCCTTGCGCGTCGGTCGTCGGGTCCGCCTCCGGGCGTTCCATCGCGTTCATCCCGGCGCCCGGGACGGCGCACAGGATCAGATTTGGCGTTCGTTAACCCGGCGTCAACCTTTCGTCCGAAGGCGATCGCCGAACAGGGTTACTTCTTGGCGAGGTCCTCGAGCCGCGACTGCATCTCGGCCATCTGGCGCTTGAGGTCGTCGAGGTCGCTGCCGCCCGAAGCTTGCGGCGACGGAGCCGGGACGCCGCCTGACTTGCCGGCGGGAGACGGGTGGGTCCCCATGCCGGAGAGCGGGCCGGTGCCGAAGGTGGTGAACATCTTCATGGCATCGCCGAAGAAGCTCATGTTGGCACGGACCTGCTCCTCCATCGCGCTCTGGAACGCGGTGGGGGCGAAGCTCTGGGTCATCTTCTCGCGAAGACCCTCCTGGTCCCGGGCGAAGTTCGCCATCGAGAATTCGAGGAAGCTCGGCACCATGGTGCGCATGCTGTCGCCGTAGAAGCGGATGAGCTGGCGCAGGAAGGCGACCGGCAGCAGGTTGTCGTCGCCCGCCTTGTTCTCCTGCTCGAAGATGATCTGCGTCAGCACGGAGCGGGTGATGTCGTCGCCCGAGCGCGCGTCGTAGACGAGGAAGTCCTCGCCGTTCTGCACCATCGTCGCCAGGTCCTCGAGGGTGACGTAGGTCGACGTCCCGGTGTGGTAGAGGCGCCGGTTGGCGTACTTCTTGATGACGGTGTGATTGGACTTACCGTTATCCGCCATCTCTGGGGGCCTCTCCCGACACGTTCCTGCCCACGCGCAATCTCGTCGACCACGCCCAGGACCGTTGCCCGATCTCGCGGCGCACAAGTTCACCTTAAGGCGTTCGCGTGCCGACGAAAACAGCAATTTATCGCCCATCCCGCGGAATACCACGCAAGGACGCGCGCACTGTCACGGGGGAGACCGCAAACGACCTTCGGGTGCCTTGACTTCGCGGAGTCCACGGCTTTCATCCGAGGGAACGGCACAAAGGCGCCCACGCTCGACCTCGGGGAGAGCGTCAAGGGAGCGCCGGCCGGAATGAGGAGAACGTCACCATGGCAGCAGAAGACATCGTCATCGTCGGCGCGGCGCGCACCGCCGTGGGCTCGTTCGGCGGCGCGTTCAACACCGTGCCCGCGCACGACCTCGGCGCCGTGGCGATCAAGGCCGCCCTCGAGCGTGCCGGCGTGCCGGCCGACGACGTGGACGAGGTGATCTTCGGCCAGGTGCTCACCGCCGGCGCCGGCCAGAACCCCGCCCGCCAGGCCGCGATCAAGGCCGGCATCCCCGAGAAGGCCACCGCCTGGGGCGTCAACCAGGTCTGCGGCTCGGGCCTGCGCACGGTCGCCCTCGGCATGCAGCAGATCGCCAACGGCGACGCCACCGTGATCGTGGCCGGCGGCCAGGAATCCATGTCGCTCTCCCCCCACGCGCAGTACCTGCGCGGCGGCCAGAAGATGGGCGACGTGAAGCTCGTCGACACCATGATCAAGGACGGTCTCTGGGACGCCTTCAACGGCTACCACATGGGCACCACGGCCGAGAACGTGGCGCAGGCCTTCCAGCTGACCCGCGAGCAGCAGGACGAGTTCGCCACCGCCTCGCAGAACAAGGCCGAGGCCGCCCGCAGGGAGGGCCGCTTCAAGGAGGAGATCGTCCCCGTGACGGTGTCGGGCCGCAAGGGCGACGTGATCGTCGACACCGACGAGTACATCCGCGACGGCGCCACCGTCGAGGCGATGGCCAAGCTCAAGCCCGCCTTCTCGAAGGACGGCACCGTGACGGCCGCCAACGCCTCGGGCCTGAACGACGGCGCCGCCGCCATCGTCCTGATGTCCGCCTCGGAAGCCGAGCGCCGGGGCATCAAGCCGCTGGCCCGCATCGTCTCCTGGGCCACGGCCGGCGTCGACCCCAAGGTGATGGGGACCGGCCCGATCCCGGCCTCGCGCAAGGCCCTCGACAAGGCCGGCTGGAAGCCGTCCGACCTCGACCTGATCGAGGCCAACGAGGCCTTCGCCGCCCAGGCGCTCGCCGTGAACAAGGACATGGGCTGGGACACGGCCAAGGTGAACGTCAATGGCGGCGCCATCGCCATCGGCCACCCCATCGGCGCCTCCGGCGCCCGCGTCCTCGTCACCCTGCTGCACGAGCTGAAGCGCCGCGACGCCAAGCGCGGCCTCGCCACCCTGTGCATCGGCGGCGGCATGGGCGTCGCCCTCTGCGTCGAGCGCGACTGAACCGGCCGGATTGCGGCGCCGCATCGAGAAAACTTGACGGCGCCGCAAATTTAAATCGGTCGCGCGCGCACCCGGACGGCCGCTAAGGCCGTGGGTGACGGCACACCGACGAAAATCCAAAAAACCAAGAATTGTGGAGGAAAGCATGGCTCAGGAACGCGTCGCACTCGTCACTGGCGGCACCCGCGGCATCGGCGCCGCCATCTCGCAGGGCCTCAAGGCCAAGGGCTACAAGGTCGCGGCCAATTACGGCGGCAACGACGAGGCCGCCAACGCCTTCAAGGCCGAGACCGGCATCCCGGTCTTCAAGTTCGATGTCGGCGACTACGCCGCCTGCGAGGCCGGCATCAAGGCCGTCGAGGCCGAGGTCGGCCCGGTCGACGTCCTGGTGAACAATGCCGGCATCACCCGCGACGGCCTGTTCCACAAGATGACCTTCGAGAAGTGGCAGGCGGTCATCAAGACCAACCTCGACTCGGCCTTCACGGTCACCCGGCCCGTCATCGAGGGCATGCGCAACCGGGGCTTCGGCCGCATCATCCTGATCTCGTCGATCAACGGCCAGAAGGGCCAGATCGGCCAGACCAACTACTCAGCGGCCAAGGCCGGCGTGATCGGCTTCGCCAAGGCACTGGCCCAGGAGAGCGCCTCGAAGGGCATCACCGTCAACGTGATCGCGCCCGGCTACATCGCCACCGACATGGTGATGGCGGTGCCGGAGGACGTGCGCAACAAGATCATCTCGACGATTCCGGTGGGCCGCCTCGGCGAGGCCGAGGAGATCGCCCGCGCAGTGGAATACCTCGCGGCCGAGGATTCAGGCTTCATCACCGGCTCGACCCTGACGATCAACGGCGCCCAGTACATCGCCTGATCCGGCTTCCCGCGCGGCTCCCCTCGGGGGGCCGCGTCCCTCGTTCGACGCCGCGCAATCGGTGTCGATCGTCGTGGATCGCCGGCCAGTCGGCCCCCGTCACGCCGACATCCCGGTGCGGGACGTCGCGCAGCCTTTCCGCATCCGTCCATTGCCATCGGGCAGGAGCCCGTGTGACACGGGCCGCCGCTCCTCTCCGCTCGGCCCCTCCCATGTCCATCGCGACCCTCCTCGGCTTCTGCGCGATCCTGCTGTGGTCGCTGCTCGCCCTGTTGACGGCCCTGTCGGGCGCGGTGCCGGCGTTCCAGCTGGCGGCGATGACCTTCGCCGTCGGAGGGCTCCTCGGTTGCGCGAGCTGGATCGCGCGACCGGCGGGAATCCGAGCGCTGCGCCAGCCCTGGCCGGTCTGGCTCCTCGGCGTCGGCGGCCTGTTCGGCTACCATGCCCTCTACTTCGCAGCGCTCCGGCTCGCGCCACCGGCGGAAGCCGGTTTGATCAACTATCTCTGGCCGCTCCTCATCGTGCTGCTGTCGGCGCAATTGCCCGGTGCGGCCGGTCTGCGCGCCGGGCATCTCGGGGGCGCGGCCCTCGGGCTCGCCGGCGTCGTTGCCCTGTTCGCCGGGCGCGGGACCCTCGACGTCGCCGCCGGGGCGATGCCCGGCTACCTCGCCGCGCTGGCGGCCGCCTTCGTCTGGTCGGGCTATTCGGTGCTGTCGTCACGGGTCGGCGCGGTGCCGACGGATGCGGTCGCGGGCTTCTGCCTCGCCGCCGCCATCCTCAGCCTCGCCTGTCACGCGGCCTTCGAGACGACCCTCTGGCCGGAGGGCGCCGGGCAATGGAGCGCCGTTCTCGCCCTCGGCCTCGGCCCGGTGGGCGCCGCCTTCTACCTCTGGGACATCGGCGTGAAGCGGGGCGACCTTCGCCTCCTCGGCGTCGCCGCCTACGCCGCCCCCATCCTCTCCACCCTCACCCTGGTGGCGGGTGGCTATGCCCGCCCGAGCCCGACCCTGGGACTTGCCTGCGCGCTCATCGTGCTCGGTGCGGGCGTGGCGGTTCGCGCCTCGCGCGCGGATGCCCGCTGAGCGACAGGTCCGGCGCGGTGACGCGGTTCAGCGCGTCAGGTCCGGGGCATCGGGCGCCAGTCCGGCGGCGCCATCTCGAACCCCGCGAACTCGAAGGCCGGCGAGACCGTGCAGCCGACGAGGGTCCAGGCGCCGAGGCTGGTGGCGGTCTGCCAATGGCCGGCCGGAACCACGATCTGCGGCTGCTGCCCGCGCGTCAGGTCCGGGCCGAGATAGGCCGCGCCGGCATCGTGCCCGTTGGGGCTGACCGTGAGGACGAGGGGCGCGCCCGCGTGCCAGTGCCAGATCTCGGCGGCATCGACCCGGTGCCACTCCGAAACTTCACCGACGTCGAGCAGGTAATAGATCGCGCTGCCGACCGAGCGGCCGTCGACCTGCCTCGGATCGCGAAACGTCTCGCGGTAATGGCCGCCCTCCGGATGCGGGGCGAGACCGAGGCGAGCGATCACCTCGGCGGCGGTCAATCCATGCCCTTGTCCATGTCCTTGGCTCTGAAACCCGGCACTCATCGGCGAACGCCCTCGCGCGGCATCATGGGATGACTCCTTGCGGCAGGTGGAGCCCGAGGGGGGCCTTGGCACCGGCATCCGGGCTGGCCGCCTTGGCGCGGGCCCCCGGCCTGCGGGAATCCGCCGCCGCACCCTTGGCCGCGCCCTTCGCCTTGCCCTGGGCGACGGGCGCGCTCCGCACGGCGGGGGCCTCGCCGCATTCTTGAAAGCCGAGCTGAGCCAGGCTCTGGCCGGTGTCGGAAACGATGTTGAGCGTATCGGGCAGGGCCGTCGGGACGGCGTCCCAGCGGACCGGACCGCCCAGCATCGCCTCCAGCGCGGCCGGGCTGCCGCCCCGGCGCAGGGCGAACAGGTCCGGCCCATAGGCGGTGGCGGCCTTGCCGGCGATGACCACCTGGAGCACGCGCGTCGTCTCCGGCGTGAGCGGGCGCAGGGGATTCTCGACCACGATGGCGCCCGTGCGGGTGACCCAGACCGCGAAATCCTTCGGCCCCTCGTAATGCGCGGCCTTGGCCTCGCACAGCACCGTGAGGCCGGGCAGGTTCGCCGCCGGCATCGGGGCGGGTGCCGGCCTCGAAGCGGGGGGCGTGGCGACGACCGGGGCCGGCGCGGGCGCGGCCGTGGGTGCCGCCTCGGCGGGCTTCGGCTTCGGCTTCGGCTTGCGCGGGGGCGGCCGCGTCTTCGGCGCCGGGACCACCGGCGCCTCGGCCTCCGGCGCCGGCTCGGGGGATTGGGCCCGCCCGGGCTCGATCGCCAGCAGCAGGGCGACCGGCAGCAGAACGGCCCACCGGCGCGTGCGCGGATGCACCATCAGCGCGTCTCCTCGTGGTCTCGCCGGTCCTGGTTCCGGCCTTCCGGCAGGAGCCGGGGCTCCGGATGCCGCGTCGGCTCGATCTCCAGGACCGGCGCCGTGCGGTCGATCGGAGAGGCGGGCACCGGCTCCAGGCTGCGGATCAGCGTCTCCTCCCCGTCGGCCTCCTCGATGAGATCGACCTCGCGCGCCATGCGCAGCTCCGGCCGGCGCGCCCGGCCCAGGAGCGTGGCCACCATGAGGCCGGAGAACAGGAGGGCCGCCAGGGCGCCCAGGATCAGGATGGTTTCCATGCCGGGGCCAGGGTTAGCCCAGGATGCCCCGCGTTGCATCCTTTCCCGACGCCGCATTTTTCGAGGCGTCGCCCGCGCCGGGACTCGGAACGGTCTTTGCGTCTTCGCACACGGATGTCAGAAGCGGGTGCTCCGGGCCGCCACGCGGCGGATCGCGAAGCAGCCGAAGGTCCGACGCCCGAACGACGTCCGCGCCTCGCCACGGGCGCCGTCCGTGCCCGCTCACGCATACCAAGGTCGATCGATGCGCATGCATGACCTCAAGACGGCCGATGCAGCTCAGGAACCGGATCGCCCGCCCGGCGGGGCGGAGGGCCTGGAGCAGGATCTTCTGACGCTGATCGAGGAGTCCCGCGAGCAGGCGGCGGAGGACCCGTTCCGCAATCCCGTCCTGGCGGTGACGCTGGCGATCACCCGGCGCTTCGACCGGGGCGAGATCGGCGAGGACGACCTCGACGCCCTGTTCCCCCGGCTGCGGGCGCAGGCCTTGGCCGCGCGCGCCGAGCGCCTGCGCGCCTATGTGGGCCTCGACCGGGACGCGGCCGCGGCGGCCGACACCCGGATGGCGGCGCGGCTCGTGGCGGCGGTGCCGGAGCGCCAGGGCGCTTTCGAGACCTTCCGCGACCTCGTCGGCCGCACCGGGTTCGCCGTGGTGTTCACGGCCCACCCGACCTTCGGCATGCCGCGCGCCGTCGCCGCGCTGATCGCGGAGGCCGCGACCACGGCCGAGGCGGCCCCCCGCGCGGCGCTGGTGGCGCGCGCCGCCGACCTCTCGACCCGGCCCGACCCCAAGATCAGCCTCGACGACGAGTTCGACCAGGCCTGCATCGCCGCCAATCACGGCCGCACCGCCGTCGACGCCTTCAACGCCGCCCTCCTCGACGCCGCCCGCGCCCGCTGGCCCGACCGCTGGACCGAACTCGTGCCCAAGCCGTTCGCCATCGCGAGCTGGGTCGGCTGCGACACGGACGGGCGCACCGATATCGGCTGGTGGGACACCCTGCGCTACCGCCTCGAATCGAAGCGGATGCAGCTCGACCGGGTGATGCGCCAGCTGCCCCAGGTGCCGGGCACGAAGGTGGTGCGCGACCTCACGGCCGACGCGCTCGCCGCCGTGAACCGCCAGCTCGCCGTCGCGCCCCGCCTCGGCACGAAGCCGTCCCTCGAGGCGGTGCATCGCTTCGCGCTGGCGCTGATCATCGAGCGCGAGCGGGCGCAGACCGATTCCAGCGCGATCCTGGCCGGTCTCGCGGGGGCGATCGGAGGCCTCGAATCCGAGGCCGACCGGCGCAGCGTCGCGCTGCTGCGCTCCGGCATCGCCACCCACGGCCTCTCGAACGCCCTGCCGCACTTCCGGCTCAACGCCAGCCAGGTCCACAACGCGGTGCGCCGCGTCACCGATCTGGAAGGCGAGCCCACGGACGCCGCGCAACGCCGCTCGCACCTCGCCACCATCCACGCCCTGCTCAACGACGTGCGGGCGGTGGACGTGGATTTCGGCGCGCTCGCCGCCGAGCGGGCGTCGGCCGCCCGGCTGATGATGACGATCACCCAGATCCTCAAGCACGTGGACGGCACGCATCCCGTGCGCTTTCTCATCGCCGAGACCGAGACCGGCTACACCCTGCTCGCCGCCCTCTGGCTGGCCCGCCACTACGGCATCGCCGACAAGGTCGAGATCACGCCGCTGTTCGAGACCGCGAGCGCCCTGGAGCAGGGCGTGCGCGTCCTCGACGACGCCCTGCGCAACCCGCACTGGCGGCAATACCTGAAGCGCATCGGCCGGCTCACCGTGCAGTTCGGCTACTCGGATTCCGGGCGCTACGTCGGCCAGCTCGCCGCGAGCTTCTGGATCGAGCGCCTGCGCCTGCGCATCACCGAGCTGATGGTGCAGAACGACCTCACGGGGGTCGAGCTCGCGATCTTCGACACGCACGGCGAATCCATCGGCCGGGGGGCGCACCCGACCTCCCTGCGCGACCGCCTCGCCTATCTCGCCCCCGAGGATGCGCGCCGCCGCAACCGGGCGGCGGGCATCCGGGTGCGCCTCGAATCGAGCTTCCAGGGCTCGGACGGCTACCTCATGTTCGGCACCCTGCCGCTCGCGCAGGCGACGGTGGAGCGTATCGCCGAGCACGTCTTCGCCCTCGATGTGGCCGACGACGACAGCTTCGCCGATTACGTGCTGTCCGATCCGGCGAGCGGAGCCGACGAGACCGACGACCCCATCTACGCCGAGCCCGACTTCGCCGCCGAGTTCTTCACCGTGGTGCGCCAGGACATGGAGGCGCTGGTGGACGATCCCGGCTACGCCGCCCTGCTCGGCACCTTCGGGCCGAGCCTCCTCGACCGCACCGGCTCCCGCCCCGTGGCGCGCCAGACCGATGGCGGCGGGCCGACCATGATCACCCATCCGCGCCAGATGCGGGCGATCCCGAACAACGCGATCCTGCAGCAGCTCGGCTTCCTCGCCAATTCGCTGCACGGGGTGGGCCGCGCCGCCGGCCGGGCCCCGGACCTGTTCCGGGACATGCGGCGGGATTCCGTGCGCTTCTCGCGCTCCTTCCGCCTCGCCCAGCACGCGGCCGCCGTCAGCGACCTCGACGTGCTGCGCGCCTATATCGACACCCTCGACCCGGCGGTGTGGCTGGAGCGCGCGCGGCGCACCCAGCGCGACGGCCGGCGCGAGGAACTCGTGGTCATCGCCAACGCCCTCGACCGGCTGCGCCTCGCCCCCGACCTGCGCCACCTGTTCGGGCGCCTCACCTGCGACTGGCTGAGCCTGCGGGTGGCCGCTCCCGATCTCGGCCGGATGTCGGCGCGCCTGACCCTGCTGCACGCGATCCGGCTCGCGCTGATCCACCGGATCTGGTTCCTCGCCGTCCACATCCCGGGGTTCCGGCCGCAATCGGGGGTGACCCGCGAGGCGCTGATCGAGCGCTTCCTGCGCCTCGACATCGACGGTTGCCTCACCCTCCTCGAGGACATCTTCCCGATCACCCCGGACCCGACGCTGGGCCTGAACTTCGGCGAACCCGCCGGCCCGCGCGACGTCGGCACCTACGAGGCCGAGCACAAGACGCTGTTCGAGCCGATCCGGCGCGGCTTCCTGCGGGTGCGCGAGATCTCGGGTATGATCCAGCACGAGGTCGGTGCGTTCGGGTAGGGCCCCGGGTGAGGATGGCGATGGGACAATCACTCTGGGATCGTCTGCATATGGCGGACATGGCCCGCGAGGCCTGCTTCCTGGCCGGACAGGATCCGGACGCGCTCGTCGCCGGCTACATCGTCGATGCCGCGGGCCGGCGGCACTGGTGCCGGAAGGCCCGCTGGCGCTGGTACGCCGATGGCCTGACCGGAGAGCCGGCGCCCGCGGAAGCCCAGGACAACGGCCTTAAAGCGCCACCACCGTGAGCAGCGTGCCCTCCACCCCGGTCACCCGCACCCGCGATCCGAGCGGCGCGTCCGGTCCCGTGACGCGCCAGAGCGTGTCGTTGACGCGGATGCGGCCCTCGCCGGCCACGATCGGCGCCGCGAGCGGGTAATCCCGCCCCACCAGCCCCCGCGCGCCCTGGTTCAGGGCGTTCGGACCCGCCTTGGCCCGGCGGCTCGCCACCACCGCGAAGGCGACCGAGAGCCCGCCGAACAGCAGGATCTGGCCCTGCCAGGGCATCGGCACGAGCAGGATCTGCAGGCCCGTGACCAGGGCCGCGAGGCCGAGCCAGATCAGGAACACGCCCGACGCGACGAGTTCCGTCCCCATCAGCACGAGGCCGATCAGGATCCAGGTCCAGGCGGGCCCGATCGTCTCGACGAACGACGCGATCATCGCGCGCTTCCCCCCAGGTTCGGGGGCAGGCCGGCGCTCTTGCGCGGCGGCGCGCCCTCGCCGAAGACGCTGCGGGTGATCTCCGCGATGCCCCCGAGGGTGCCGGCGAGCGCGGCCGCCTCGATCGGCACCACCACCACGCGCTGGTTCGGGGCCGTGGCGATGGCTTTGACCGCCTCCACGTACTTCTCGGCCACGAGGAAATTCGCCGCCGCGATGTCGCCCTTGGCGATGGCCTCGCTGACGAGCTGGGTCGCCCGCGCCTCGGCCTCGGCCCCGCGCTCGCGCGCCTCCGCGTCGCGGAAGGCCGCCTCCCTGCGCCCTTCCGCCTCCAGGATGGCCGACTGCTTGCGCCCCTCGGCGCGCAGGATCTCCGCCTGCCGGTGTCCCTCCGCCTCCAGCACGGAGGCGCGCTTCTCGCGCTCGGCCTTCATCTGGCGGGCCATGGCGCCGGCGAGGTCGGCGGGAGGCACGATGTCCTTGATCTCGATGCGGGTCATCTTCACGCCCCAGGGCGAGGCCGCCGCATCCATCACCCGCAGCAGGCGCTCGTTGATCTCGTCGCGATGCGAGAGGAGCTGGTCGAGGTCCATCGAGCCGACCACGGTGCGGATGTTCGTCATGGTCAGGGTCATCACCGCGACCTCGAGCTTCGAGACCTCGTAGGAGGCCCGCGCTGCGTCGAGCACCTGGTAGAACACCACGGCGTCGATCCGCACGCCGGCATTGTCCCGGGTGAAGGCCTCCTGGCTCGGCACGTCGATGACCTGCTCCATCACGTTCACGCGCCGGCCGATCCGCTCGATGTAGGGCGCGATGAGGCCGAGCCCGGATTCCAGGCTGCGATGGTACTTGCCGAAGCGCTCCACCGTGTAGACGTGCCCCTGCGGCACGATGTTGATGCCGATGGCGAGCGTGACCACTACGAGCACGACGAGCACCACCGCCGCGACGCTGACCCCCACCGACAGATCCATGCCTCGCCCCCCCCGATCCCGTCGGCCAAAATCCACGCCGGCCAACATCCACGCCAGCATTGAGACCGGCGGGACGGGTCGGCGCAAGGGTCGTCGGAGCGTTCTACCGGGCCCAGACGCCGAGGCGCTCGGCCCGGGCGTGGTCCTCGGCGGCCACGAGGTCGGGCGTGGCCTCCGGAGAGGCGCGTCCGCCCCCGTTGAACAGCACCACCTCCGACAGGTCGCGCCCGTCCACCGCGCAGAGCCGGGCCTCGCTGCCGGCCACGGGCTGGCAGGTCACGGTGCGGCCGGCGAGGTAGCGGGTGAGTTCGTCGGCCTGCCCGCCGCGCACCCACTCGACCCCGAACAGCCGGACCAGCTTGCCGCCGACCCGCAGGGTGGCGGTGTCGATGACCTCGACCGGGCCGGTGATCTCGTTGGTGCGGGCGGGCTTGACCGGACTTTCCTCCGGCGCCGCCGGGCTCATGTCCGGTGCGCTCGGCGGCGGGTTCGCGGCGGAGGGGTTGGCGGCGGAGGCCGATGGCTGGCTCTGCGTTTGGCCCTGCGCCTCGGGCGCCGGGACCTCCTCCTCACGGTTGCCCCGGCCGCTGACGAGCGCCAGGAGGGCCACGAGGGCTACCGCTCCGAGCCCGAGGGGCAGCGCCCGGCGGGACAGGACGTCGCGCAGGACATTGCGGTCGCGCGCGACCTCGCGCAGGCGCGAGGCGGTGTCGGCGATCCGGCCGCGGGCATAGCCGGTGGCGCTGCGCGCACCCGCGCGGACGCGGCCCGGCACGACGTCGCTCTCCGGTGCCACCGGGCTGGACTGCGCTCGAACGCGCCGCTCCTGGCGACGCGCGCGAAACGCCGCCCAGCGGTCGGAGACGGACCCGACGAGCGCCCGCCCACGCGTCGCGGAGCGCGCCGCCAGGGAGCGGGCCAGGACCGACTGCGCCCCGACGAAGCGCGCGGTCGCCGCCCTGAAATCCTCGGTCGGGACCGGCGGCGGCTCGGGTTCCGGCTCCGGTTCGGGCGGGGGCGGCAGGAACAGGGCCGGATGCCGCTCGCGCAGTTCGGCGAACAGGGCGTCGATGTCCATCGGCACCGTCCGGCCCTCGGCATCGTCGACCAGGCGCGGGGCCCTGGTCCGGTCGATCACGCGATGGAAGGGAGCCTCCGGAGAAGGCTCGACGGCGGCCTCCGCCAGGAGGGCGAGGGTCCGCCGCGCCACGGGGTAGACGCCCTGGCTCTCGATCGCCGCGGCGATCCGTGCCCGCAGGGCGTCGCGCTCCGACGAGGATCCGGGCTGCCCTGTCTGGCCTTGCCCTGTCTGGCTCTGCCGTGTCTCGTCCCGCAACGGCGCGTCCGACGCCTGCGGGGGTGAATTCCGTTCAACCAAGACGCGGGGAACTCCGGACGAGAAGACGTGGCGCGCGCGGCGGGCTCGCCTCAGGCACCGCGCTGGGCCCCCGCTATAGCGCTCAACGGCCCGGCGCCATAGCGGCGCAGAACGCGGCTCGACTCGGCGACGATGACCGGGCGCGGCCCCGCGAAGCTGATGGTCAGGGTCAATTCGGAAACGCCCTGCGAGCGGGCGCCGCGCGCGGCGTTGTCGGCCCGGAAATCGAAGGTCGTGCGCACGATGCAGGTCGCGGTGGGCGCGTTGCAGGCGGTGCGGGTGGCGCCGCCCTGCACCTCGTAGCGCCGCTCGGGCCAGCGCCGGACGAAGCGACGCTTCTCGGCCATCAGGGCGGCGAGCGACAGGGTCCGGCCGTGGAACTGGACGCGCTCGGCATAGAACCGGGGTGCGGCCGCGACCATGGCGTCGCCGGAACTCGAGACGCTGTCGAGGTAGTTGTCGGTCAGGCGCGTGGCGGCGGCGGCCCATTCGGGAAAACGCGCCTCGGATTGCGCGACCGGAGGCGCCACCATCGCGGGTGTCCGTGCGATGCGGGGGCGAACCCGCAGGCGCTCCGGGGCTTCGCGCGGCGCGGCCGTGCGGCGACGGGGCGAGGCCATCGGCGTCCGCTCCGCCTTGGCCGTCTCCTGGGCCGGTGAGGTTTCCTGGACGGGCGGGGTTTCGGCGAGGGATCCAGCCGGCACCTCGGCGGCCGGCTTGGCCCCACGATTGGCGGGGGCCGGCGCCTCGCCCTGCGCCGGCTGGCGCGCCGGCGGATCGACCCAGCCCGGGCGGGTCTGCGCCTGCGCGGCGCCCGCCGTCAGGAGGACACCGACCAGGGCGGTCGAGCGGAGGAGGCGGACACCGTCGAAGCTTGAGCCGTGGCGCATGGCACATCACCGGGGTCGCGGCCGGGTTTCGGAAAAGCGGGGGCGTCGGACCGTTCGACCGGGGGGAAACGTCGCCTGGGCTCGCTAAGTTTCCCTGAATCGGCGCGGGATGCGCGCGGGGTGTGGAGGGAGTGCGGGAATAACGGGTCCGTGTGGCGCGGGCGGGCTCGCCATCGCGGCGCGGACACGCGAGCGCGGCCCTTGTCATGGCCAAGCCCTTGTCATCGCCAAGCCTGAACCCACCTTGTGGTTCGGGTCCGGGCCCCTCTGGCGGTCGAGGCGTTGACCGTGATGTCGGACCCTTCCATGCCTTTGCGCTGACGCGGCGCGAACGCACCGGAGGGTTTCAAGACCTCATGGTACCTCGTGATCCCCCCGTCCGCCCCCGCTCGGGCGAGGCCCAGCGATGAGCGGTTCCCCCCAGGACGCGCCGCGCAAAGCGCTCCTCCTCGTCAACCCGAACGCCCGGAACGGCGGCTTCTCCCTCGACGCCGTGCGCGGCATCCTGCGCGCGGGCGGCATTGAGCCCTTCGAGCCGGAGGGCAGCGCCGATTGCACAGCCGTGATCAAGCGTCACGCGAAGGGCTGCGACCTCGTCATCCTCGGGGGCGGCGACGGCACGCTGAACGCGGCGGCCCCCGCCCTGGTCGAGACCAGGCTGCCGCTCGGCATCCTGCCGCTCGGCACCGCCAACGATCTCGCCCGCTCGCTCGGCCTGCCGCTGGATCCGTTGGAGGCCGCGCGCCTCATCACCACCGAGGAGGCGCGGCCCGCCGATCTCGGCTGCGTCAACGGGCACTACTACTTCAACGTCGCCAGCATCGGCTTCTCGGCCGACCTCGCCGGAGACCTCACGGCGGAATCGAAGAAGACCTGGGGCACCCTCGGCTACGGCATCGCGGCCATCCGCGTCCTGCGGCGGATGCGGCCCTTCACGGTCTATATCGAGCATGACGGACAGACCGAGACGGTGCGCACCATCCAGGTCTCGGTGGGCAACGGGCGTCATTACGGCGGCGGCATGACGGTGGAGGAGACGGCCACCGTCGACGACGGCAAGCTCGACTTCTACAGCCTGGAGGTCGCCCATTGGTGGCGCCTGCTGATGCTGCTGCCGGCCCTGCGCAAGGGCACCCAGGGCAAGGCCGCCGACGTGCGCGCCTTCAGCACCACCGAGATCGTGGTGAAGACGAAGAAGCCGCGCCCGGTGAACACCGACGGCGAATTGTCCACCTACACGCCGGCCCATTTCAAGGTCCTGCCCGAGGCGGTGCGGATCTTCAGCCCGGCTCCGGCCGAGCGTCCCGGCGTCGTGGCGAGCGGTCCCCCCGAATCCGCCTGACGCGCGGCGCCCAGCGCGGGCGCCGCCCCCCTCAACCTCTCTCGGGCCAGCTCCGACGCCCCGCGTCGCCGGGCGGCCCACGACCACCGCAACGAGGCCAACGTGGACAGCCTGCTTCAACTCGCCAGCGATCCCACCGCCTGGGCGGCGCTCGCCACCCTGGTGGTGATGGAGGTCGTGCTCGGCATCGACAACCTCATCTTCATCTCGATCCTCACCAACAAGCTGCCGCCGGAGCACCAGCAGAAGGCGCGGCGCATCGGCATCGGCCTCGCCCTGGTGCTGCGCCTGGGGCTCCTGGCCACCATCGCCTACATCGTCGCCCTGACGCAGCCGGTCCTCACCGTGCTGGGCAAGGGCTTCTCCTGGCGCGACCTGATCCTCATCGCCGGCGGCCTGTTCCTGCTCTGGAAGGCCACGAAGGAAATCCACCACGCCGTCGACCCCGAGCCGGAGGCGAGCGGCACGGCAGCCGGCAAGGCGGGCCTCGGCTTCGCGGCGGCGATCGGCCAGATCCTCGTGCTCGACCTCGTCTTCTCGATCGACAGCATCATCACGGCGGTGGGCATGACCGAGCACGTGCCCATCATGGTGATCGCCGTGGTCACGGCCGTGACCGTGATGCTGCTGGCGGCCGACCCGCTCTCGCGCTTCATCGCCGCGAACCCGACGGTGGTGATGCTGGCCCTGGGCTTCCTCATCATGATTGGCATGACGCTGATCGCGGAAGGCTTCGGAGCGCACGTGCCGAAGGGCTACATCTACACCGCCATGGCCTTCTCGGCCGGTGTGGAGGGGCTGAACATGCTGACCCGACGGCGCAAGCGCGGCCAGGCCGGAGCAGGCCCCAAGGCGTGAAGAAACACCGTTAACGTTTCACGGGAAAACCCGAACGAACGGCCCGGCGGACACCGCAGGGCCGTTCGGCATGTCCCAGGACGGATCGGTGGTCGGCATGGTCCGACGCCGCCGCCCGGCGCGCGGTCGCCCCCCCCGACGGGGTATCTTCACCGAACGATGTGGGAGGCTAGAGAACGGGCTCGCGCGCGGCGGCTTCCTCGCGGGCGCAGACGGCCTGATCCGGTGCCATGCCGCCGCTGGCGACGAGCTTGCCCAGTTCGACGCGGGCCTTTTCCATGTCGGCGCGGAAGCCCGCATCGCCCTGCAGGGCGGCGTAGACGGCGGTGGCGGTGGTGCGGCCAGCCTCGATATCGCTGGCCCAGTGCAGGCCGCAGACGATGCGGCTCTCGCCGTAGGACCGGGCGCGGACGAAGAACTGCGTCGCCTTCTCGGGCATCAGCGCGGCCATGATCGCCGCGTAGGTCCAGGCCTGGGCCGCGTGGCTCGACGGAAAGCTGAAGGCATTCCCGAGCTCGGCGGTGCGCATCACGCAGATTTCCGCGTCGTTGCCCACGAAGGGACGCAGGCGGCGATAGTGTAGTTTCGGCCCACGCGTGCCGTGGGCGATGTCGAGGCGCGTGCGTTCCAGCAGGGTCATGAGGGCGGGCGCCCGCGACTGGTCGATGCGCTGGCCGATGACGCAGGCGAAATCGTCGAGGATCGCCGAAGCGCCGTCCGCCACGTCGGTGGTGGCCAGCGCCCAGCGCGGCCCGCCCTTGAGGGCACGCGTGGCGTTGAACGCGGCCTTGTCGGCGGCCTCCGCCGCCGATTGCCCGCGCGGCGGGGCACCCAGGATCGCCACCGTGTCGGGCGCCTGGGCATCGCTGAGATAGGGTGAGCGCGCCGGCTTGCCCGGCGTCAGGGGCGTTGTGCCCACCGCGGGCGCGGAGGCCGGCTTCTGCGGCCCGTCCTGTGCCAGCGCGGCCAGGGGCGTGGCGGCGAGGAGGGTCAGGACGAGGGACAGGCGGGCCATCGGCGTCTCGAAATCAGAGGGTCGGCAAAGAGCAAGTGCCTCGTGAGTCTACGGTTCCCACGCGACAGGCGTATGGCACGCGCAACCTGAACACCGCCCGACCCGATCTTTCCTTCCGAGCCGAAGCACGATCCGCCGATATGGCCGGATCGGGGTCCCGCGATGACCCTCTAGAGCTTCGTCGCGCGGTGACCGGCCAAGCGACGCGCCGCGTCTTCGATCCCCGCATGGTCGCGGCCGCCGCTCAGGGCATAGGCCGTGCGGGCGGCGGTCCAGTAGGCGGTCTCGCCGTCGCCCGGGCTCGTGATAAGGCTCGGCGCGGCATCCGTCTCCGAGCCGCGCGTGGCGAAGAGCGAGACCTCGCCGAGATCGCCAGCGTCGATCATCACCTCGACGCCGGCGCCATTGCGGGCGGGCACGATCTGGACATCGCGCACGGTCCAGTCCTTGGGCAGGTCCGGCAGAGCGATCCCGGTCGCCGCCGCGATGCCGTCGCGGTCGTAGGACGCCACGACCGTGCGCTGCGAAGCGATGCGCGCGCGGACCTGGGCGACCTCGCGGGCATGGCGGGCATCGGCCACCAAAGCGGGGTCGACGGGCGAGGCGAAGGTGTCGGCCACGCCGAGGAAGGGTCCGTCGGAATGCGCGAGCCAGCCCGTGCCGACCAGCAGGGCGATGACGGCGGCCCGGCGCAGACGGTCGCCGAACCGGCGCCAGGCCAGAGTCCGGTCGAGCCTGCGCGCGGCGGCGCGGTTGCGCTCGGGGCCGGGCCCCGGCAGGGCCGCGAAGGCTTGGCGCAGGGCGTCGCGGCCATGCAGCTCGGCCATGATCAGCGCGGCGGTCTCGGGCTGGCGCGCCAGGTGCGCCTCGACGTCGAGACGGCGCAAGCCGTCGAGCTGCCCATCCACGTAGGCGGTGAGGTCGGTCTCGGTGATCGGGTCGATCATCGCTGTCGGTTCCATGGCGTCGGCTCCGGTCCGGATACAGGGGGCGCGTCCCCGGACAAGGAGTCCCGGCCGCGCTGTGGGATGGATCGGCACCGATCCTCCCCGAATTCGTGGAAATCAGGTGTCGCCGACGGCCCGGCCGAACGGCGGTGACGCAGCGTCCTCGTCTTGCGCGACGAGGCGCAGGCGCGGCCGCTCAGCGGCGAGGTGCTGGCGGCGGTCGGCGACACTGCCGCCCGGTCGCTCGCCGGAGCGCGCGCCCTCCTCGAACGCCCTCAGGGCGGCGCGACCCCGGCCGAGGCGCGACATCAGGGTGCCGATGGGAATGCCCAGAACGGCGGCCGCATCCGCGTAGGCCATGCCCTCGAGGGTGACGAGGTGGAGCGCGGCGCGCTGCTCCTCCGGCAGGGTGAGGAAGGCCTTGCGGATCTGGGCGAGGCGAACCTGCGCCTCCTGCGAGGGCGGCGTCACCTCCTCGCTCATCTGCACCAGGGTGTCGGCGTGGCGGGCCTCGACGCGCTTGCGGCGCTGCTCGTCGATGAAGACGTTGTGCAGGACCGTCATCATCCAGGTGCGCAGGTTGGTGTTCGGGCGCGCGGCCTGTCCCGATTCGAGGGCACGCACCAGGGCATCGTGCACGAGGTCGTCGGCCCGGAGCGTGTCGCGGGTCAAGGCCCGCGCGTAGCGCCGCAGGGGCACGAGGAGATCGACGATGGCGGTGGGGCCGGGCCGGCTGGTTTCGGTCGTCATGGATAGGTCAACGGCCGAACCCCCCGGTTTAATCCCGCGCCGCGCGGGCATATTCGGCCGGTCGTCGCCTCAGCGATAGGTGGCCTCGAGGTCGAGGGTGCAGGTCCGGCCGATCTGGTCGTAATTCTCCGCGATCCAGCCCTGCGCGGCAACCCGGCCCTTGTCGCGCAGGCGCTCGAACACCCGCCAGCGGGCATCGAGCCGCGAGGAGGCCTGGTAATCGTCGAGGGCGCCGGTGCCGTCGATCCGGTGGACGTACTGGGACTGGTACTGCCCCCGGCCGAGCACGCCCTCCGCGATGAGGTGATCGACGAAATCGATGGCGCGCAGTTCCCGCATCAGGTTGGCGTTGAAGGTGATCTCGTTGAGGCGGTCCTGGATCTCCTGCGGCGTGCGCGGGGTCTCGCGGCGCTCCACCGGATTGATCTGCACCAGGACGATGTCGCGGGTCTCGGCGCCGCGATAGAGCGGATAGAGCGGCGGGTTTCCGAGGTAGCCGCCGTCCCAGTACGGCACGCCGTCGATCTCGACCGCCTGGAACACGGTGGGCAGGCAGGCCGAGGCCATCAGGTGGTCGACGTTGAGCGCCTCGCGCTCGAACACCGCGAGCTTGCCCGTCCAGACATTGGTGGCGGAGACGAACAAAGCCGCCGTCTTAGCCGCGCGCAGCCGCTCGAAATCGACCTGGGCGGCCAGCACCTTGCGCAGGGGATTGTAGTTCAGCGGATTCGACGTGTAGGGGCTGGTCTTCAGGGCCCGGCTCCAGAACTCCGCGACGGGGTTGTTCGACCAGAACTCGAACAGGCCGCTGAAGGCGCGCCGCTGCGCCGGCCAGAAATCCCCGTCGAGGCTGACCTCGCGCCAGAACCGCGCCAGCGCCCGGCGGGCCCCCTCGGGTCCGTCCTCCAGCCAGCCATCCACCATCACGACGGCGTTCATGGCCCCGGCGCTTGCCCCCGTGATCGCCTCGAAGCCGAGGCGCCCGTCCTCGATCAGCGCGTCGAGCACGCCCCAGGTGAAGGCCCCGTGCGCACCGCCCCCCTGGAGCGCCAGCGCCACGGTCTTCTCCGCGCGCGGCCCGGCCATGACGCGGGTCGCGGCGGACGGCTGCATCGGCAGGTCGTGCTCGACCGGAACGTCGATGAGCGAATCGACCGGCGGTTCCTGGTGCGGATCGAGCATGCGGGTCTCCTGAATTTTATGCTGCACTGCAATATATGATGCGGCAAGGTCACAAACAGGCGAGACGATGCAGCGGTTCCCTGTCCGCCACGCAGCTCTGCCCCTCGCCTCCCCCCTCGCGAGGCCCCGTCAACTCGACATCGCCGCCCGGATGGGACATGGGAGTGTCGAATACGATTCCTGCAGTCGCTGCGCCGTCCGGGCCGCCCGGTGACGCAGCGGGCTTGACGCCCGCCCGCCGTCATCTCAGCTAAACGATCGAGGGCGTATCACTCGCGGCATCGGAACGCCGCCACCCGGCCCGGACCGGCCCGCTCGACGGCCTCCGGTCACCGGCGGACGTTCCTCGGAGCGCACAGTCAACGATGGACACCATGGACGCGACCCCCGCCAATCCGATCCGCGGCACCGGCCCCGAGATCGCAGGACCCAGCCCCCGGCACCGCACCGTCGGCGTCACCATCGGGTCGGGCGAAGGGGCCGTGACGGTGGGCGGCGGCGCGCCGATCGTCGTCCAGTCGATGACCAACACCGACACCGCCGACATCGACGGCACCGTGGCGCAGGTGGCCCAGCTCGCCCGGGCCGGCTCGGAACTCGTGCGCATCACCGTCGACCGCGACGAGGCCGCCGCCGCCGTGCCCAAGATCCGCGAGCGCCTCGACCGCATCGGCGTGCACGTGCCGCTGGTGGGCGACTTCCACTACATCGGACACAAGCTCCTCTCCGACCACCCGGCCTGCGCCGAGGCGCTGGCGAAGTACCGGATCAATCCGGGCAATGTCGGCTTCAAGGAGAAGAAGGATACGCAGTTCTCGACGATCATCGAGCAGGCGGTCCGCTACGGCAAGACCGTGCGCATCGGCGCGAACTGGGGCTCCCTCGACGAGGCGCTGCTCACGCACCTGATGGACGAGAACGCGAAGCTGCCCAAGCCCATCGACGCCCGCGCGGTGATGCGCGAGGCCATGGTGCAGTCGGCCCTGACCTCGGCCGACCGCGCCGTGGAACTCGGCCTGTCCCAGGACAAGATCATCCTCTCGGCCAAGGTCTCGGCGGTGCAGGACCTCATCGCGGTCTATCGCGAGGTGGCGCGCCGCTCCGACTACGCGATCCATCTCGGCCTGACCGAGGCCGGCATGGGCTCGAAGGGCCTGGTCGCCGCCTCCGCCGCCATCGGCGTGCTGCTGCAGGAGGGCATCGGCGACACGATCCGCTACTCGCTCACCCCCGAGCCGGGCGGCGACCGCACCGTGGAGGTCAAGGCCGCGCAGGAACTCCTGCAGACCATGGGCTTCCGGACCTTCGTGCCGCTGGTCGCGGCCTGCCCGGGCTGCGGCCGCACCACCTCGACCACGTTCCAGGAACTCGCCCGCGATATCCAGAACTGGATCGTCAAGTCCATGCCGGAGTGGAAGAAGGCCTATCCGGGCGTCGAGGGCCTCAACGTCGCGGTGATGGGCTGCATCGTGAACGGCCCCGGCGAATCGAAGCACGCCGATATCGGCATCTCGCTGCCGGGCACGGGTGAGACCCCCACCGCCCCGGTCTTCATCGACGGCAAGAAGGCCATGACCCTGCGTGGACCGACGCTGGCCAAGGATTTCGAGACCGTGGTGACCGATTACATCGAGCGGCGCTTCGGCGCGGGCACCCGCACCGCCGCCGAGTAACATCGCCCCAAGGCGCAACACCGCCCCAGGGCGCGACGACCCGTCATGGAGAACGGGAACCTCGATGCAGGTTGCCGTTCTCGCATGCTGCGCCGCATGATAGCGTGAACGCAACCGTCCCCCGCCGCCCGACAAAGTCGGGACCGGCCCCGGCGTTCCCGCGCGCGGCTCATCCCGCCGCGCCGCGAGACGTTGGGCTCGCCACGAGCCTCGATCGAGCCGAATGACGCAATCCGCCACTTCGAGCGCGCCCGCCGCCAAATCCGAGGGCGCCGGCGCGCCGCCCCCGGCCACCGACGAGACCGCCCGTGCCCACGCCCCCGCGAGCCTGGGGACCCTGGTGCTGGGCTCCATCGGCGTCGTTTACGGCGATATCGGGACGAGCCCCCTCTACGCCTTCCGGGAGGCCCTGGTCTCGGCCCGCGCCGACGGCATCCTCCTGCGCGAGGAGGTGCTGGGCGTCGCCTCGCTGATCCTGTGGGCGCTCGTCCTCATCGTTACCATCAAGTACGTCGTCATCCTGATGCGGATGGACAACAACGGCGAGGGCGGCATCCTCTCGCTGATGGCGCTCGCCCGCACCGCGCTCGGCGGCTCGCGCGTGGTGTTCATGTTCGGGCTGCTCGGCGCCTCGCTGTTCTACGGCGACGCCATCATCACCCCGGCGATCTCGGTGCTCTCGGCGGTGGAGGGCCTGAAGCTCGTCACCCCCGCCTTCGATTCCTACGTGCTGCCGATCACCATCGCGATCATCGTGCCGCTGTTCCTCATCCAGGTCCGGGGCACGAGCAAGGTGGCGTCGTTCTTCGGCCCCGTGATGGCGGTCTGGTTCGCCGCGATGGCGCTCGCCGCCCTGCCCCACATCGTCGCCAACACCGACGTGTTCTGGGCGCTCAACCCCTATTACGCCGTGCATTACCTGCTCGGGCACGGCACCGGGGCGCTGGTGGCTCTGGGCGCGGTGTTCCTCGCGGTGACGGGGGCCGAGGCCCTGTTCGCCGACCTCGGCCATTTCGGGCGCCGGCCGATCCAGATCGCCTGGCTCTCCCTGGTCGGCCCCTGCCTCGTGCTGAACTACTTCGGTCAGGCGGCCCTGGTGCTGTCGAAGCCCGACACCACCGACCCGTTCTTCCAGCTCGTGCCCGAATGGGGCCTGCTGCCGATGGTGCTGCTGGCCACCGCCGCCACCGTCACGGCGAGCCAGGCCGTCATCACCGGCGCCTTCTCGCTGTCGCGCCAGGCGATCCAGCTCGGCCTGCTGCCGCGCCTCGAGATCCGCCACACCTCGGAATCGCATTCCGGGCAGATCTACTTGCCGCAGATCAACGCGCTGCTCATGGTCGGCGTGGTGATCCTGGCGGTGCTGTTCCGCTCCTCGGCGGCGCTCGCCTCGGCCTACGGCATCGCGGTGACGGGCACGATGCTGATCACCGCGAGCCTCGCCTTCCTGGTGCTGTGGAAGACCTGGAAATGGTCGCCCTGGGCCGCCGGCCTCGCGATCCTGCCCTTCGCGGCGGTGGAGTTTCTGTTCCTCCTGTCGAACATGCTCAAGGTGTTCGAGGGCGGCTACGTGCCCCTGCTGTTCGCGGGCGCGCTCATCGTCATGATGTGGACCTGGGTGCGCGGCGTCGCCATCCTCATCAACAAGACCCGCAAGACCGACGTGCCGCTGACCGAACTGGTCGGCATGCTGGAGAAGAGCCCGCCCCACCACGTGCGCGGCACGGCGGTGTTCCTGACGAGCGACCCCTACATCGCGCCCGCCGCCCTGCTGCACAACCTCAAGCACAACAAGGTGCTGCACGAGAAGAACGTGGTGCTCACGGTCGAGACCGTGGACACGCCCCGCGCCGCGGAGGCCGACCGCATCCACATCGAGCCCATCGGCCCGCACTTCCACAAGGTCGTGATGAAGTTCGGCTACATGGAGACGCCCAACATCCCCCGGACCCTGACGCTGCTGCGCAAGCAGGGCTTCAAGTTCGACATCATGGCGACCTCGTTCTTCCTGTCGCGCCGCTCGATCCGCCCGGCCGCCCATTCGGGCATGCCCCTCTGGCAGGACCGGATCTTCATCACGCTCGCCAAGAACGCCAACGACGCCACGGACTTCTTCCAGATCCCCACCGGCCGGGTGGTGGAGGTGGGAACCCAGGTCACGGTCTAGGGCGTCCGCCCGGGAGGCTCCCGGGCGATGCGGCGGCGGGCGTCCGCCGAACCGCGTGTCACGGCCGCGGCAGGTTGAGCACCGTCGGGGGGATGATCGGCGCCAGGGCGGCGGGCGTCAGGGCGACGCGGCTCCGCGCCGGGGGCGTTGCCGTCTCGGCGGTTTTCACGACCGGCTTCGCGGCCATGGCTGCGCGCACCACGGGTGTCGGGCGCCGGGCGGGCGCCTCGGCGGCCCGCGTCGGGGGAGCCCGCACGGCAGGCGCCGGCTCGGCCGGCACAGGGGCGGTCCGGTCGGGTGCGGCGACCGGGATGACCGGCACCGTGGGCGGCTCGGCGGCGGCGAAGGCCAGCGCCGCCGGCGGCGCGGCCTGCTCGGCGGCGCCGGCTTTTCGCTTCTCGTAGAAGGCGTTGCCGCCCGCCACCGCGACGTAGTGCATGTTGGTGTAGGGGAAGCGCAGGCCGGCGGTGTGGAAGTACATGGCCCGGCCGACCTTCGGGTGGCGCTGGCCGTCGAGCACCGCGTCCGTGACCTCGGCGACCTTCTGGAGTTCCTTCCCCTCCATCTTCCGCGTCAGCACGCCGGGCGCGAATTGCCGGGGCTGGCCGACCACGGCGCAGATGCCGCCGTTCGGAAAGGCCGCCGCCTCGAGGCGGTTCATCACCACCGTGCCCACGGCCAGGAGCCCTTCGGGATCGCTGCGGTTCGATTCGAAGTACATCGCCCGGCCGAGACAGTCGCGCTCCTCGTCCGTGGCGGCGATCGGCTTGGCCGCCAGCGTCGAACCCGTGCCCATGGGGGTCGGCGCATAGGTGTTGCAACCGCCAAGACCGGGAACCGCCAGGATCAGGCTCAGGAGTGGCAGCGTCGTCGCCGATCGGTATCCCCGCATGCCGTCTCGCTCCGCGCCCTCAAGCTTGTCCATGAGGCTTGCCGGCCAAATGGGTTCGTTTTCGGGCAGCACGAGATACGGCGCGAGATCTTTGCCGGATCAGGACCCTTTGCCGATCAGGACCCGCGGTCGTAGCGGAAGGCGTCGGGCACGCGCGGCATGCCGATGTGGTCGTAGAAGGTGACGGCGTCGGGCGCTGCGGTGAGCAGCAGCGAGGCCTGGGGACCGACCGCCGCGCGGGTGGCGGCGATGAGGCCCTGGCCGACCTTCAGCCCCTGCGCCGCGCGGCACACCGCGAGGTCCGAGAGGTAGGCGCAGAAGGCGAAGTCGGTGAGCGTGCGCGCCACCCCCACGAGGACGCCGTCCCGGCGCGCCGTGACGACGAGATCGGCCCGCTCCAGCATCAGCGCGAGGCGGGGCAGGTCGTCGGCGGGCCGGCGCGGGGCGAGGCCCGATTCGACGAGGACGCGGCGGAACTCCGCCGCGTCGAGATCGGGTTCGATGCCGTAGCGGATCTCGCCGGGGGACCGGGACATCCGTCAGGCCGTCAGCGTGCCGTGGCAGTGCTTGTACTTCTTGCCGGAGCCGCAGGGGCAGGGCTCGTTGCGCCCGACGCGGCCCCAGGTGGCGGCATCCTGCGGATCGCGCTCCAGCACGGCGGTCTCGGCCGACATCTCGCGCGCGGCGTAGCCGTAGGCGGGGCCGGCCCCGCCGTCGCTGCCGGTCCCGGGCCGGTCCATCTCGTTCTCGCCCGTGACGGGATCGAGATGCTGGGCGAACATCGACGGCAGGCCGGGTTGAGCGAAGGGATCGCTGGCCCCGTCGGCCGGATTGTCCTCATACATGATCTCGATGCGCGCCAGCTGCTGCGTCACCTGCTCGCGCAGGGATGCGACGAGGCCGTTGAAGAGGTCGAAGGCCTCCGACTTGTACTCGTTGAGGGGGTCGCGCTGGGCGACGCCGCGCCAGCCCACCACCTGGCGCAGGTGATCGAGGGTGACGAGGTGCTCGCGCCAGAGATGGTCGAGGGTCTGCAGGAGCACCTGCTTCTCGATATAGGTCATCATCACGGGCGTGTTCTTCTCGACCCGCGCGGCGTAGGCGTCGTCCGCGGCCTGACGCAGGCGGTCGCGCATCTCCTCGTCGGCGATGCCCTCCTCCTTGGCCCAGCCCTCGACCGGCACGTCGAGGTTGAGCACGGTCTCGACCCGCTCGCGCAGGCCCTCGATGTCCCACTGCTCCGCGTAGGCGTTCTCGGGCACGTGGACGGCGACGAGGTCGTCGACCACGCCGTGGCGCATCTCGTCCACGGTCTCGCGCACGCTCTCCTGGCCCATGAAGTCGCGGCGCTGCTCGAACACGACCTTGCGCTGGTCGTTCATGACGTTGTCGTACTTGAGCACGTTCTTGCGCATGTCGAAGTTGCGCGCCTCGACCTTCTGCTGCGCCTTCTCGATCGCCTTGTTGATCCAGGGATGGATGATCGCCTCGCCCTGTTCGAGCCCGAGGCGGGTCAGCATGCCGTCCATGCGGTCGGACCCGAAGATCCGCATCAGGTCGTCCTGGAGCGAGAGGTAGAACTTCGAGCGGCCGGGATCGCCCTGGCGGCCCGAGCGGCCGCGCAGCTGGTTGTCGATGCGGCGTGATTCGTGGCGCTCGGTGCCGATGATGTAGAGGCCGCCCGGCAGGGCCTTCTTGCGGCCCGCCTCGGGGTCGGCCGGCTCGCCGGAGGCCAGCACCTTGGCCCGGTTCTCGTCGATCTCGGCCCTGATCGCGGCGATGCCGGCCTCGCGCTCGGCCCCCTCGGGCACGCCCGCGAGTTCCTTCTCGACGCGCATCTCGACGTTGCCGCCGAGCTTGATGTCGGTGCCGCGCCCGGCCATGTTCGTCGCGATGGTGATGGCGCCGGGCACGCCGGCCTCGGCCACGATGTAGGCCTCCTGCTCGTGGAAGCGGGCGTTGAGCACGGCGAAGCGCTTCGTCACCCGGCCCTCGCGGGCGGCGGCGTAGACATCCGTGAGCGCGTTGGGGTCCGAGTAGTCGAGCTGGCGGAAGCCGGACTTCACCAGCAGCTCGGCCAGATGCTGCGACTTCTCGATCGAGCCGGTGCCGACCAGGATCGGCTGGTGGCGCGCATGCGCCTTCTCGATCTCGGCGATGATGCCGGCGTACTTCTCGTCTACCGTGCGGTAGACCTCGTCGTCCTCGTCGACGCGCTCGACCTCCTTGTTGGTCGGGATGTCGACGACTTCGAGCTTGTAGATCTCGGCGAACTCGTCCGCTTCGGTGGAGGCCGTGCCCGTCATGCCGGCGAGCTTGGAATAGAGGCGGAAGTAGTTCTGGAAGGTGATCGAGGCCAGCGTCTGGTTCTCGGGCTGGATCGTCACCCGCTCCTTGGCCTCCAGCGCCTGGTGCAGCCCTTCCGAGTAGCGCCGGCCCTGCATCATGCGGCCGGTGAACTCGTCGATGATCACCACCTCGTCGTTCTTGACGATGTAGTCCTTGTCGAGGGTGAACAGGGTGTGGGCCCGAAGCGCCAGGTTCACGTGGTGGACCAGGGAGACGTTGTGCGCGTCGTAGAGGTCGCCCTCCTTCAGGAGGTCGGCGCCGCGCAACAGGTCCTCGACGAACTCGTTGCCGCTCTCGGTCAGCGAGACCGTGCGCTGCTTCTCGTCGAGGTCGTAATGCTCGCGCTCGAGATGCGGCATCAGCGCGTCGACGGTGACGTAGAGCTCGGAGCGGTCGTCGACGGGACCGGAGATGATGAGCGGGGTGCGCGCCTCGTCGATGAGGATCGAGTCGACCTCGTCGACGATCGCGTAGTTGTGTCCCCGCTGCGAGAGCTGGGACAGCTCGTACTTCATGTTGTCGCGCAGGTAGTCGAACCCGAACTCGTTGTTCGTGCCGTAGGTGATGTCGGCCGCGTAGGCCTCCTTGCGCTGCCCGTCGTCGAGCCCGTGCACGATGGTGCCGACGGTGAGACCGAGGAAGCGGTAGACCCGGCCCATCCACTCCGCGTCGCGGGCGGCGAGATAGTCGTTCACCGTCACCACGTGGACGCCGAGGCCGGACAGCGCGTTGAGGTAGACCGGCAGGGTCGCCACCAGGGTCTTGCCCTCGCCGGTGCGCATCTCGGCGATGCCGCTCTCATGGAGCACCATGCCGCCGATGAGCTGCACGTCGAAGTGGCGCTGCCCGAGCACGCGCTTGGCCGCCTCGCGCACGGTGGCGAAGGCGGGCACGAGGATGTCGTCGAGGCTCTTGCCGGCGGCGAGCTCGGCCTTGAGCCCGTCGGTGCGGGCGCGCAGTTCGTCGTCCGAGAGCGCGGCGACCTGCGGCTCCAGGGCGTTGATCTCGGCCACACGGGGACGATAGCCCTTCACGCGCCGGTCGTTGGACGAGCCGAAAATCTTCTTGGCGAGGGCACCGAGCATCGTGAACCTACGGTCGATCGAAAAGTCTGAAGGCGGATATTGGCCGGGCTTATAGAGGTAAATATCCGGCGGCGCATCAGACAAGGCCCCGCCGCGCCGGCTTGAAAATTACCCGAAGGTGGGCCGTGACGTTTCGAGGCGAGGCGCGCCGAATTCTGACGATCCGCGCCCGTGATGCTTTCATGCCAAATCCGGTTGATCCCTTCGGGATGGCGGATTCGGGCTTCGCTCAGGCGCGGCGCGGGCTGAGCGACACCGTCTTCCGCTTGATCGAAGCGGAGACGCTATCAGAGGGATAGCGGCAGCACCCGGCTCTCGATGGTTCGCACCAGGGCGAGGGCGGTGAGTTCGGAGGATTTCGGATTCGTGGCGAGCGGCCGATTCTCGATCCAGATCTCCATCGTCCCGAATGCTCCGCTAGCCCGCAGCCGATGTCCGTTTCCCGACGCGGTGGGGTCGGCCACGAGCTGAACGAATGTACGGTCGAGGCCGATTCCCGCCAGAGCGGTGATCACGGCGACGTTCGCGTTGGCCGGAAACGATCGTGCCGCGTCCCGCGCCGATCCTTCGAAGAACACCGTCTCTCGGCTCAGAGCGTGCAGATCGACGGCGCGCTCGGCGGGCGTCCCGAACCAGGCTTGGGGCGGTTTCACGATCCGGTGCGTCACCTCGGAGAGGGGCAGGATGGAGGCCGCCGCCAGGGCGTCCATCCCGGCGAGTGCGCCCGTCGGAACCAGGATCTGACTTCCGTGCGCTTCCGCGCTCGCCAGGAGCCGGTCAAGCACGCCCTCCTCGCAGAAGGCGCTCGTCGAGGACACGGCGAAGCTGCGCGCGTAGCACAGGGCCGCCGATCCCCACGGTTCCACCGCGTCACGGCCGGCGGCTTCGATCACCATGTCGATCCGCGCCCCGGCCAGGGTCTCGGGCCCGGCCAGCCAGCGCACACCTTCGGGCAGGGCAGAGCCCCCTTCAGGCTGTGTCCGCGTGCCGACCCCGACCAAGACGATGGGCCTACTCCGCTCGTCGAGAAGCTGCACGACGCGACGCGCTATGGCACCCCAGCCGACCATCGCGATGCGCAAGGGGCGCGTTCCGCGTGACGGACTTTCCGCCGTGGTCTGTTCCGAACTGGACACCGTCGCTTCTCCGGATCGCTGACAGTCGATCCATCGACTGTGGCGAAACCTACGACACGCAACGCCTGCGTGTCCTCGGGGAACTGGCTCCCGGCACACGTTTCCGCATCACGGCCGCCGGACGCCGCATCCGATATCAGTTGATGAGGCAGAACCCCGTGCCGGTGCCGACCACGCGCCGGTTGGCACACCAAAAATCGGCAGCGCGGACCTCACGGGCGGACGGGGCCGGCACAGCCACGGGCTTGACCGAACGCGGGGTGGGCTCGGAGGTGGGCTCGGAAGCGACGGTGGAAGCCGCGGCGATGCTGCCCGTGGAGACCACGGCGGCCCTCTCGATGGTGGCGCCACGGAAACCGCCGCGCGCCGCGCGCCCTCGCGCCTCGGCGTCCTGCGCCGCGCCGAGCGCCAGGATGAGCAGGGTCGCGCCGATGATCTGATTGCGCCGCATCGTCGTCCCCCCCTCGGCCTGGTACGCTCCCGAGCGTAGGCACGGGCGCCTTAACGACGCCTCTCGCGAACCCGTCGCAATCGCGCGAATTCGGTCGGGCGGCCCCACGGCCGCGCTTGCCTTCGCCCCCTCGGCGCGCCACCTGATGTCGCGGTCGGAACCGCGGCGGCTCCCCGCCGCCCTCCCCGCTCGACTGCCCCACGCGACGACCTCCGGCCGGAAAGAGCCGGGACGCGGGCGGCGCTCCCAAGACGCCACGATCAAGGACGCCACGATGACGATGATCAAGTCTCTCTCGCGCTCGGGCCTTCTGCGCACGGGCGCCGTGGCTCTGGCGCTGGGCCTGCCCCTGGCCTCGGCGCGGGCGCAGGCCCCCGCCGGGACACCGGCCGCGCCCGCGGCACCCGCCGCCGCGCCGGTGGCGCCCGAGACGGTGGTCGCGAAGGTGAACGGGGCGCCGATCACCGCGGGCGACCTCGCCATCGCGGGAGAGGACCCGGCCCTGTCGCTGCCGGGGGTCGACGACGCCCAGAAGAAGACCCTGCTCATCGACTACATGGTCGATCTCAAGGTCGGCGCCCAGGCGGCGGAAGCCGCCAAGATCGGCGATTCGCCGGACTTCCAGCGCAAGCTCGCCTACTTCCGGGACAAGCTCCTCCTCGACGAGTACCTGGAGCGCGAGGCCAAGAAGGCGGCCACACCGGAGGCGGCCAAGGCCCTCTACGACCAGACCGTCAAGGCCATGAAGCCGGAAGAGGAGGTCCATGCCCGCCACATCCTGGTGGAGAGCGAGGACGAGGCCAAGAAGATCGCCGCGCGCATCAAGGGCGGCGAGGATTTCGCCAAGGTCGCGGGCGAGGTCTCGAAGGATCCGGGCTCGAAGGCCGAGGGCGGCGACCTCGGCTGGTTCACCAAGGAGCGCATGGTCGCGCCCTTCGCCGAGGCGGCGTTCAAGATGAATGCCGGCCAAGTCTCGGACCCGGTCAAGACCCAGTTCGGCTGGCACGTGATCAAGCTCGAGGAGAAGCGCACCAAGCCGGTGCCCAGCTTCGCCGAGATGAAGGAGCAGGTGGACCAGTACATCACCCGCAAGACGCAGCAGGACCTGATCCTGAAGCTGCGCGAGGGCGCCAAGATCGAGCGCACGGCCGCGGCACCGGCGCCCGCGGCGACGCCGGCCCCGAAGGCCCCGTAGGCGCCGTCACGCCACCCGGCGCCACGCGGCCGGGGCGGCTTCGCTGCGGTCCCGTCCGTTGTGCTTGGCCCGGTAGAGCGCGGCATCGGCACGCCGGAGCAGCGCGTCGAGACCGCGCGGCGGACCCGTCTTCGCGGCCCCGAGATCGGCATTCGCCAAGCCGATGCTGACGCTCACCGCGAGGTGCGGCAGGTCCGGCACCGCGATCCGTGCCACGGCCCGGCGCAGGAACTCGGCCTGGGCCATGGCCTCGTCCGGCGTCGGGCCCATGAGCAGGCAGGCGAATTCCTCGCCGCCCATCCGGCCGAAGACCGCGCCGGGCGGAAGCAGGGCCGTCACCGTGTGACAGAAGCCGACCAGGACGCCGTCGCCCACCGCGTGGCCATGCAGGTCGTTGATGCGCTTGAAGTGGTCGAGGTCGAACAGCAGCAGCGTCACGGTCCGACCCTGCGCCGCCAGGGCGGCCTCCGCCCGGGTCACGAAGGCGCGCCGGCTCAGGATGCCGGTCAGGGCGTCCGTATCGGCGGCCAGGCGCTGCAGGTGCTCGGCGCGTTCCTTCGTCAGCGACATGAACACGAAGGCGATCGCCAGGGTGAAGAGCATGCCGATGAGGCACAGGAACGTCAGCCAGGGAGATTGCAGCGGGTTCGGGCCGACCTTCGGCGGGGCCACGATGGCGAGCGGTATGCGGACCCAATAGGCGGCGGTGTAGAGCAGCAGGAGCGCGACGCCGGGATAGCGCGAGACCAGGCGCTCGGCCCGCGCGCGCCAGATCTCCCGTGCCGCCAGGAGACAGAAACTTCCGGCCAGGCCCGAGGCCAGCATGACCCGAGCGGGCAGCGACGCGTAGAAGGTCGGGATCAGGCAGGCGCCGCCCCAGAGGGCCACGGCCGCCGCGATCGGGACGAGGCGGGAGGAGCGGCCCTCGAAGGCGCGCGTTCCGGTCCAGATCAGGCCATAGGCGCCGATCATCACACCGTTGGCGACCCCGATCGAGATCCAATCCGGGATCGTGCCGCGCAAGACCAGGAGGGTCGACGCCATCGCGCCGGCGATGTGCGCGGCTCCCCAGATCGACAGGGCGTGAACGTGCCGCGCCTGACTCCAGGACAGCAGAAACAAGCTCCCGACCATGAAGGTCAGGATCACCGTCACCAGCAGCAATGTCGGAGCGTCGAGCAGCATCGACCGGTTCCGCTCCCCTCATCCGCTCGGTGATCGATGGCCTCCGCGCCGGCATTCCGGTCGCGTCGCGCGACGTTACACCGACGAGGTTACTCAGAGTTGGACACGCGGCGCGCATCGATCACGTTTGCGACAGCCTCCCTCTCGGCCGCGCCCGCGCTCGAAACGCCCCGTTCCGTGAAACCGACTCGTCCGACGGCCCGGATTCCAAGGGCCGATACGCGGTCGCGTCGAGGTCTGGTCCGAGATCCTACGACTCCGTCTTGCGCGGGTTGGGTCCGAGCGGCGTGATGCGCAGGGCGGTGATGCGGTTGCGGGCCTTGCGCAGCACCTGGAAGCGGAAGCCGTGGAAGTTGAAGGCGGTGCCGGTGTCGGGAATGGCCCGGGCCTCGTGGATGACGAGCCCCGCGATGGTGGTGGCCTCGTCGTCGGGCAGGTCCCAGTCCATGGCGCGGTTGAGGTCGCGGATCGGCACGCCGCCGTCGGCGTTCACCGAGCCGTCGCCCTGGGGCCGGACGCCGGAGACCGTCACGTCGTGCTCGTCGGCGATGTCGCCGACGATCTCCTCCAGGATGTCCTCCAGGGTGACGAGGCCCATCACCTCGCCGTACTCGTCGACCACGAGGGCGAAGTGGGTCTTCTTGGTCAGGAAGGCCTTGAGCTGGTCGCGCAGCGACGTGGTGTCGGGCACGAACCACGTCTCCAGGGCCAGGGCCTCCACCTTGAGGCCCGAGGCGTCGCCGCCGGCGGCATCGAGGGCGCGCAGCAGATCCTTGGCGTGCAGCACGCCGACGATGTTCTCCGAGGTGCCGCGCCAGAGCGGCATGCGCGTGTAGGGCGAGGCCAGGACCGCGCGCACGATCTCCTCCGAGGGCAGGTCGGCGTCGATGGTGCGCATCTTGGTGCGGTGGACCATCACCTCCGAGACCGTCAGCTCGGAGAGGTCGAGGAGGCCGCCGAGCATGTCGCGCTCGGCCTTGGCGACGCCGCCCTCCCGATGGAGCAGGGCGACCTGGCCCCGGATCTCGTCGCTGGCCGAGAGGATGGTCTGGCGCTCGCCGATCCGGATGCCGAAGGGCCGGAGCATACCGCGCACCAGCGCCTCGATGGCGATGGCCGCCGGCCCCAGCAGCGCCACCGCGAAGGCCACGGGCCGGGCCATGAGCAGCGCGGCGCTGTCCGGCTTGTTGATGGCCAGGGTCTTGGGCAGCACCTCCGCGAAGATGATGACGAGCACCGACATCACGCCGGTGGCGTAGAGCACGCCGCTCTTGCCGAACAGCGTGGTGAGCACGCTCGTGGTGAACGCCGAGGCGCCGATGGCCACGATGTTGTAGCCGATGAGCATGGCGCCGATGAAGCGCTCGCGGCGCGCCAGGATGGCGTTGACGAGGCGGGCGCGCAGGTCGCCGGCATTCTCCAGGGCGAGCATCCGGGCGCGGGACGCCGCCGTGAAGGCGGTCTCGGCCCCCGCGAAGAAGGCCGAGAGCAGCAGCGAGATCGCCACGATGCTCGCGGCCAGCCAGAGATCGGTATGGGGTTCCATGCGCGCCGGTGCCGGAAGGTGTGTCTGCGGGTCGAGCGCCCGATTACCACGACGCGGGCCGGCGGGCGCGGGTCCCCGGAGCATCGGACTGTCGATCGCACGCATACGCAGTACGAAGGACGCGAAGCACGCGAGCGGGCCGGGTGCGTCCTCGGGCATGCGCTGGCGGGGTCGTCCCCGACGCGGCGAGGACGGCGATCCGCCGGACCGGGCGCGACGTCACCGGCCCGGACAGCCGCATCCTGCCCGCCCGCGACGGGTTCGTGCAGGGCTGCAGCGGCCGGATCGCCGTGGATGCCGCGCATCGGATCAGCTTGGCGCATCGGCTGGTGACCGACGCCGTCGAGCCGGTGTTCGGGCAGATCGAGCAAGCCAGAGGCGTCCGCCGGTTCCCGCTGTGCGGGCGCGATCAGGTCCGAGGCGAATGGGCGATGATCCGCACCGCCCACAACCTCCTCAAGCTGGCAAAGGCCGGACCCTGAGCCTAAAGACCGACGCCCAGGTCGGCCCGGACTTCGACGCGCATCCCAGCACGGGAACGCGTTCCGCGGACGGACTCCTAGCGCTTCATCTTGCCGAGGCGGGTCAGCAGCGCCTCGATCCGCGCGCCCGGCGGCTCGGACAGCATGTCGGCGTAGAAGGTCCGCAGGCTGAGGCCGAGATGGCGCCGGATGCCCGCATTGAGGGGAGGCGGACCCGGCCGCGCGGCGTCCGTCGTGTGAGAACAGTCGCTTCGGCTCTTGGACATGGAAGAGGTTCCGGCCGCGCCGGTGTCACCCTGCCGGAAGCAGGATGTGGCCGACTGAGGCCAGGAGGCTGTCACGATCCGGTTAAGGATGATTTGATGATCCGGCACGCCGGACCGGCCCTCGAGGCGGGGCCCAGACAAATGTTGTCAACCGCATTTGTTCGCCTCGGAGCATTAAAAAAAACCGCGCCGCCGACCACCCTCGGGAAAGGGCGTCGCGCCAATGACTTGTGGCGATCCGATCGCCTCGGACGTTCGCTGAAACGGCTAACGAAGCGTTTCCGGTTGTGGACGAATCCGGCCGATCTCGATTACAACATCCAAGCTCACGGCGCCGCAGAGTGGTTGTTTTTCGATCTCCCGCAACCAACAACGGGAATTATAACCGGCATGCAGAATATTACCATTACAGATCGGGAACGTGATGCTGTATTAGCCGCGCTTCGCTACTATCAATTCTATAGACTCCAGGGACATCCCTTCAGTCCTTATCAGGATCATTTGATCGATGCGATTGCGAGCGAGTCCGGAGAGGCTCTCGACATTGCCGAGATCGACGACCTCTGCGCCGGCCTGAACGGCAACGACCACGCCCTCGCCGCCCTGGCCAGCGCCTGAAATCCCCTGTCGCCGGAGGCGGGGCGGATGGTGCCGCCGCCCCGTACGTCCATCGCGCCGGCCCGCGGCGCGCGCGGTTCGCGAGCCGCCTCGGAGACCTGATTCAGGGTGCGCCGTCCACCTGAGCCTGCGCCCGGTCGACCGCCTCGCCGCACGCCTTCGCATCCCCCTTCTTGTCGGCCGTGCGCGCCTCGTCCAGCGCCACCTTCGCCTGCATCGCCTTGTCGCCGCCCTGGCCGGCCTCGGCCGATTTCTCCGGCGAGGCCGCTTCCGCCGCGGCACTTCCCCCGCTCCCCGTCACGCCCTGGCCGCTCCGGGCGCTGGCCGTGGCCTTGCCGCTGGTGTTGGCGGAGATCGCCTCCTTGGCCAGATCCTTCACCGGACCGTCGAGCTTGGCGATCCGGTCCCCGCAGGGAGAGGCGAGGACGGGCGCCGCGCCGACGACAGATCCGGCGGCGATAAATCCGGCGGCAAGCCACACGAAACGCGTCATCGATCGCTGTCCTTGATCCTGTGAGCGAGGTCGGCCCGACCGGGCGCGCCTCCGTCCGGTGGTCAACCATCTGGATCGCGACCGGGCTCCCTCCGGCCGCATGAAAACACGCCGCGCGTCCCGCGATTCGGCTCGGCCACGCGCGAAACCCCGCGCCGGGGACGAACCCGGCGCGGGCGGTCGCGGCCGCGCTCAGGCGCTGAGCTGGTCGCGAATCGGCAATTGCCGGATGCGCCGGCCCGTGGCGGCGAAGATCGCGTTGGCGATCGCCGGGGCCACGGGGGGGACGCCGGGCTCGCCGACGCCGCCGAGGGGACGGTTGTAATCCGCGTTCGGCAGCAGGTGGACGTGGATCTCCTTCGGCGCGGCGTCGATGCGGGTGATCTCGTAGCCGTCGAAGTTGTTCTGCTGCGCGCGCCCGTCCTTGAAGGTGATCTCGGCCGAGAGCGCGAGGCCCATGCCCATGACGACCGCGCCCTCCATCTGCGAGCGCACCCGCTCCGGGTTGACCTGCGGCCCGCAATCGACGGCGATGTCGACGCGCTTGACCTGCACCTCGCCCTTGGGGCCGACCGCCACCTCCGCCGCCACCGCCGTGTGGGTGACGAAGCTGTAATGGCCGGCGATGCCCAGACCCGTGCCCTTCGCCATCTTGCGACCCCAGCCGATCCCCTTGGCCGCCGTCTCGATGACCCGGCGCAGGCGCGCCGTCTCGATCGGATAGCGGGCCGGGTCCTCGCCGTAGTTCCAGACGTCGCCGATCGTCGTCGGGTCGATGATCCGGTCGGGACCGATCAGCGCGAGCAGGTACTCCTTCGGGTCGCGCCCCGCCGCGTGGGCGAGTTCCGAGACGAAGGACTGGATCGCGAAGGCGTGCGGGATGTTCGAGACCGAGCGAAACCAGCCGATGCGCACGTGGGCATCCGCCGCCGGGTTCTCAAGGCGGATGTTGGGCACGGCGAACGGCGTGTTGGTCAGACCCATGCCGAGCTCGAAGGGCAGCTCGTGCTTGGGGTCGGGTGCGAAGATCGAGCCGATGGTGGGCGCGGCCGAGCGGTGCAGCCAGGCGACCGGCATGCCCTTGTCGTCGAGCCCGGCCTCCAGCCGCTCCACCGAGATGGTGTGGTAGTAGCCGTGGTGGAGGTCGTCCTCGCGGGTCCAGATCAGCTTGACGGCTGCGCCGTCCACGGCCTGGCTGCAGAGGGCCGCTTCCACCACGTAATCGGGCTTCGACTTGCGGCCGAACCCGCCGCCGAGGAGCGTCACGTTCACCCGCACCTTGTCGGCGGGCAGGTTCAGCTTCTTGGCGAGGCGGTCATGCGTCGCCTGGGGCGCCTGCGTGCAGGCCCAGGCCTCGCAGAACCCGTCCTTGATCCGCACGGTGGCGGCCGGCGGCTCCATCGGAGCCTGAACGAGGTGGGGCACGAAGTACTCGGCCTCCAGCTTCGTCTTGGCCTTGGCCATCGCGCCCGCGACGTCGCCCTGGTCGCGCACGACCTTGCCGGGCGCGCGCGCGGCCTTCTCCAGTTCGCCCCGGAAGGCGACGGAATCGTAATGGGCGTTCGGGCCGTCGTCCCAGGTGATCTTCAGGGCATCGCGGGCCTTCATGGCCGCCCAGGTGTTCTTCGCGATCACCGCGACGCCGCCGATGGGCTGGAACTCGGACGGGATTTCCGGTGCGTCGATCTGGAAGATCTTCACCACGCCCGCGACCTTCTTGGCCTCGGTGTCGTCGTAGCTCACCACCTTGCCGCCGAAGACCGGCGGGCGGGCGACCAGCGCGTAGAGCATCCCCTCGAGGCGGGTGTCGATGCCGTACATCGCCCGGCCGACGGTGAAGTCGTGGTTGTCGATGAGGCCGATCTTGCCCTTGCCGATGTAGCGGAAGGCCTCCGGCTTCTTCAGGGTCACGCTCTCGCGGGCCGGCACCGACAGTTCGGCGGCCGCCGCCGCGACCTCGCCGTAGCCCAGGGTCCGCTTGGACCTGGCGTGGGTGATCAGGTGGTTCTCGGCCTTCACCTCGCCCGCCGGCACGCCCCACTGCCGGGCGGCGGCCTGGACCAGCATGGCTTTGGCAGCCGCGCCCGCATGGCGCAGGTGCGGGAAGAAGTGGCGCAAGCTGCGCGAGCCGTCGGTGTCCTGGTTGCCGAAGCGGGCTTCGTCGCCCCAGGCCTGGGCGACCTTCACCTTGGACCAGTCGGCCTCGAGCTCGTCGGCCACCACGAGGGCGATCGAGGTGCGCACGCCCTGGCCCATCTCGGAGCGGTGGCAGGTCACCGTCACGGTGCCGTCGGGGGCAATCGCCACGAACACCTTCGGGTCGTCCTGCCAGCCATGCGGCATGGCATCGGCGCCGTATTTTTTCGGACCCTCGTCCTTCTTGTCCTCGGCGCGCGCGGGATCACGCCACGAGAGGGCGAGCACCAGGGCCCCCATGCCGCCGAGCATGGCGCGGCGGCTGACATTGGCGAGGGCGCTGGAGGAAGCGCCGGAATCGGGCGAGGCCTCGGCCGGCGCGGTGGCGAGATCCGCCATGGTCTGGGCTTCGTGGATCACAGGCGCTCTCCCGTATTGGCGGCGGGCTTCTGGCCGGCACCGGACACTTGGCCGGCAGCCTGGTGGATCGCGGCGCGGATGCGCGGATAGGTGCCGCAACGGCACAGGTTCCCGCTCATCGCCTCGTCGATCTGCGCATCGGTGGGCTTCGGGGTGTCGGTGAGCAGCGAGGCGGCCTGCATCATCTGCCCGCACTGGCAGTAGCCGCATTGCGCCACGTTGAGGTCGCGCCAGGCCACCTGGACCGGGTGGTTGCCGTCGGGGGACAGGCCCTCGATGGTGACGACGGCCTGCCCCTCGGCGGCCGAGACGGGGGTGACGCAGCCGCGCACGGCCGTGCCGCCCACATGGATGGTGCAGGCGCCGCACAGGGCGGCGCCGCAGCCGAACTTGGTTCCGGTGAGCCCGACCTCGTCGCGCAGGTACCACAACAGCGGCATGTCGGGGTCGCCGTCGAAGCTGCGTTCAGCTCCGTTCACGGTCAGTTTGATCATCGGTGTATCCTGTCATCGATCAGGCCACGGGCCGGTCGGGATCGGCGTCACGCCAATCCGTGGAGCGGCGGGAGGCCGTCGGGGTCACATGTCGGGCGTCGGGCGGCGGCCACGGGCGGCAGGGCCGCCGTGCCGCTTCGAAGTGTCCTGAAGCACGGCGGCGGATCCGGCCTCGCGCAGGCGGGCCGTCGCAGCGCACGAAGCCCCCACGCCCCGTACCTCGGAATGAATACAAGTAAGCGCCGGGGCTGCCGCGGTGCAACCGGACACCGGCGCCGTCATCCGTCACGGGCGCGCCGATCCGGCCTTCATGTGCCGTTACGCACGGAGCGGGGAATACTGTGTGATCCGCGAGGCCGGCTCGGAGGTTGTTTATGCCGGCTTTCCCGGAAGCGCCGGAAAACCGTTTCCTTTACCGGCTTTCTCAGGTCTCGACGAGGCCGGTGCTCGACCCCGAGGCCCCGGAATCGCCCGCCCCGTGCGGCAGGGCGAGATATTCCGACGAGCGCATCTCGATGAGGCGCGAGACCGTGCGGTCGAACTCGAAGGCCTCGCGCCCTTCCGTGGCGGTGTAGAGGTCCTGCGGCTCGGCCGCCGCCGAGGCGAGGAGCTTCACGTGGGCGTCGTAGAGGGTGTCCACCAGCGTGATGAAGCGCTTGGCCTCGTTGCGGTTGTCCGGCCCCATCACGGGAATGTCCGCCACGATGACGGTGTGGAAGGCGCGCGCCACCGCCATGTAGTCGGAGGCGCCCAGCGGCTGGGCGCAGAGGTCCGCGAAGGTGAAGCGGGCGACGCCGCCGGTCTCCTCCGGCACCGCCACGTCGTGCCCCTTCACCCGGAGGGTGGCGGGACGGCCCTTCGCCTTGCCCGTGAGGCCCTTGAAGGCGCGGGCGAGCGCCGCGTTCGCATCGGCATCCGCCGGGACGTGGTAGACGGAGGCGCCGCCGAGCTTCTCCAGCCGGAAATCCGTGCGGGAATCGAGGCGCAGCACGTCCACCCGCTCCTGCAACTCGGCGATGAAGGGCAGGAACAGCGCGCGGTTGAGGCCGCCCTCGTAGAGCCGGTCGGGCTCGACGTTGGAGGTCGCCACCACCGTGACACCGCGCTTGAACAGGGCCCCGAACAGGCGCCCGAGGATCATCGCGTCGGCGATGTCGGTGACGGTGAACTCGTCGAAGCAGAGCAAGGTCGCCTCGTCGGCCAGCGCATCCGCCACCACGGGGATCGGGTCGTCACCCTTGGCCGTGCCGGCCTTCAGGGCCTGACGATGGGCGTGGATGCGCTCGTGCGCGTCGGCGAGGAAGCCGTGGAAATGGACCCGGCGCTTCGGCTCGGGGGCCGACTCGTGGAACAGGTCCATCAGCATGGTCTTGCCGCGCCCGACCGAACCCCAGATGTAGAGCCCCTTCGGCGCCGTGGCGGCATCGTCCCGGCGCCCGAAGAGCCAACCGAGCGCGCTGGTCTTCCGGGCGCGCTTGCGCCGGCCGAGTTCCTGCGCCAGCCGGTCGAGGGCGCGCACGAGGTGGACCTGCGCGGGATCGCGCTCGATGGCGCCGGCGGCGACCAGGGCCTCGTAGCGCTCGAAGACCGGCCCTGGGGAAACCGCGCCCGCCACCGCATGGCTGGACGGCGCGCGGCCGGGGGGAACGGAACCGGGATTCGAAGGGGCGTTCACGGTGGGCGACCTATGGGACGGACGACGAATGTGTGGGCGGACCCGCGCGGCTCGGCCGGACCGGTCTGACGTGGGCACCGTCCCGGATCAAGCCCGGCCCCTCCGGCCGGCACGACGCGCGTCGCGGGCGGTCAAAATGCTGCATTGCACAAACCCGGTGGGGATGCCAGATCAGCAGAGCCTTGAGGGAGGCTACGCCCGGAACCGGCGCGCCACGCGCGCCCCACATCCGGAGACCGGCACCCGATGCCAGACACCCACCCGACCTTGCCGCCGACCTTGCACCCGATCGTCCGCCGCCTGTGGCCCAACGACGGCCCCGCGGTGGAGACCTACTTCCTGCGGCTCGACCCCGAGACCCGCGCCAACCGCTTCATGGGCGCACTCAGCGACGCGGCCGCCCTCACCTATGCGCGCGGCGCCATGGACGCGGAGGGCCTGATGTTCGGGTGCTTCGTCGACGGGACCCTGCGGGGCCTCGGCGAGTTGCGTCCCGCGAGCGCCCCGATGCCGGGCCGCGCCCTCGGCATCGAGGCCGAGGCCGCCTTCGCGGTGGAGAAGGCGTATCGCCGCAACGGGCTCGGCCAGGCCCTGTTCCGCCGCATCGCCGCCGCCGCGCGCAATCGCGGCGTGCGCGACCTGCACGTGCGCTGCCTCGCCTGGAACCGGCCGATGCGGGGGCTGGCCACGAAGGTCGGGGCGGACCTGCGCATCACGGGGGGCGAGGCCGACGGGGCCCTGCACCTCGCCCGGCCGACTCCCGTCTCCCTGTGGCAGGAGGGCGTCACCGAGGCGGTGGATTTCACCCTCGCCCTCACGGCGGCGTGAGCCCGGCTTTGCCGCCCGGCACGGGCGGGCTATCATGAGCCACGCACGCCGCGCCCGCCGCCGAGGTCCCGCGTCATGACGGCCTTCTCCCGGCGGAGCCTGTCCGCCTCCGCGCCCCGCCTTGCCCTGCTCGCCTGCGCCGCCCTGCTGCCCGGCTCCGTGCGGGCGCAGGAACGCCCCGACACCACGGCACTGACCTGCGCCGAGGCGTCCGCCCTGGTGGCGCGGGCCGGCGCCGTCGTGATGACCACGGGACCGGCCACCTATGCGCGCTTCGTCCGCGACGGCGGCTTCTGCCCCCTGCCCGAGACGACCCAACCCTCCTGGGAGACCACCCGCGACAACCCGAAGTGCTTCGTCGGGTACACCTGCCGGGACAAGTTCAACGAGGGCCAGGGCCGCGACTAGGGCGCGCCCTCTCGACCTTCGCGGTCGCGGCTTACGGCCAAGCTGCCATGTTGCCGCCCCGCCCCCCGCCGATGCTCCGCTTCGGGATCGTCCCCGAGAGGACGACCGGGCACGAGGCGGGGCTGAAGACATGGACAGGATCAGGACCAACGATCGCGCGCCGGGCCAGGCCTCCGTCGCCGAGGCGCGCCTCGCGCGCTCGGTCGCCGATGCCCTGCGCATCATCACGGCGGCCTGCGAGGAGCGCAACGCTCCCCCGGTCAAGGCCGCCCGGCGTCACCTCGCCGAAATCTACGGCGCGACCCGGCTGAACCGCCAGCGCGAACGCCGGCGCGCCTCCGCCTGACAATTCCTCATCCGAGGCCCGGCCTCAGCGCCGGGGCCGCTCGGCGAGCCAGATGGTGTGGCGCGCGCCCCGCGAACGCCCGGCCCGCACGCCGACCTCCTCCACCGTGAAGCCGCTCCGGGACAGGCGCTGGGTGAAGGCCGGATCGGGATGGGCCGACCACACCGCCAGCACCCCGCCGGGCCGCAGGGCCGCCCGCGCCGCCGCGAGGCCCGAGGCGTCGTAGAGGCGGTCGTTGGCGCTGCGGGTCAGCCCGTCGGGGCCGTTGTCGACGTCGAGCAGGATCGCATCGTAGGCCGCCCGGCCTGCGCGGATCAGCCCGGCCACGTCGGCCACCCGGGCGTCGACGCGCGCGTCGGCGAGCGCCTCGGCCGAGAATGCCGCGAGGGGGCCGCGCCCCCAATCCAGCACCGCCGGCACGAGTTCGGCCAGCACGATGCCGGCCTCGGGCGGCAGGGCATCGAGGGCGGCACGAAGCGTGAAGCCCATGCCGTAGCCGCCGATCAGCCAGCACGCGTTCCGGCGCGCCCCGAGCCGCGCGGCGGTGAGGGTCGCCAGCGCTTCCTCCGAGCCGCTGAGCCGGCTGTTCATCAGCTCGTTGTGGCCGAGCTGGATCGAGAATTCGCTGCCCCGCTGCAGCAGCCGCAGGGAATCGGCCCCGCCCGGGATGGGCGCGGTGTCGAGGACGACCCAGGGAATCATCGGTCGGACCCGATCATGGGCGAGGCGCGGGGTGACGTGCGATCATGCGCCCCGGCTAGCACGGGCCGCGCGCCGGATCACCCGCCGGGCATGACATGCCCCCTTCCCCTGGACGAGGCGGGAAGCGCAGAAGGCGCTTCGCCGCCCGGGCGGCCCGTGCCGGCACCCCGTCATCCCGGGTCCGCGCAGCGAAGCCCGGGATCCGGAAACCAGGTGGTGCCGCCATAAGCGATCGTTCCGGGGGCGGGCGCCCGAGGCTAGAACAGCCCCTCGATCTGCCCGATGGCATCGAGGTGGATGCCTTCCGAGGCCGGGACCTTGGGCAGGCCCGGCATGGTCATGATCTCACCGCAGATCACCACCACGAAGCCGGCGCCCGCCGAGAGGCGCACGTCGCGCACCGCGATGAGGTGGCCCGAGGGCGCGCCCATCAGGTTCGGGTCCGTGGAGAACGAGTACTGGGTCTTGGCCATGCAGACCGGCAGGTTGCCGTAGCCGTCCTTCTCGAACTGGGCGAGCTTGGTGGCGGCCTTCGATTCCACCTGGATGTCCCCGGCGCCGTAGAGCTTGGTGGCGATGGCGCGGATCTTGTCGGTGAGCTTGGTCTCGGTCTCGTAGGCGAAGCTCAGGGGCTTCTGCTCGCCCTCCGCCAATTTGACCACCGCGTGCGCGAGCTCCTCGGCGCCGGCACCCCCTTCCGCCCAGTGCTTGCAGGTGATCGCCTCGACCTGGAGCTTGTCGCGGCAGAGTTCCTTCAGCTTGGCGTGCTCGGCATCGGTGTCGGCGTAGAAGTGGTTGACGCCGACCACCACCGGCAGGCCGAAGCTCCGCACGTTGGTGACGTGGCGGGCGAGGTTCGCGAACCCCTTCTCCAGGGCGTCGAGGTTCTCGGAGCCGAGTTCCTTCTTCGAGACGCCGCCATGCATCTTGAGGGCGCGCACGGTGGCGACGATGACCACCGCCGAGGGCTTGAGGCCCGCCTGCCGGCACTTGATGTCGATGAACTTCTCCGCGCCGAGATCGGCGCCGAAGCCGGCTTCCGTCACCACGTAGTCGCCGAGCTTCAGGCCGGCGCGGGTGGCGATCACCGAGTTGCAGCCGTGCGCGATGTTGGCGAAGGGTCCGCCATGGATGAGGGCCGGGTTGCCCTCCAGGGTCTGGACGAGATTGGGCTGAAGCGCGTCCTTGAGGAGCACCGTCATGGCGCCCGTGGCCTTGACGTCCTTGAGAGTCACCGGCTTGCGGTCGCGGGTCTCGGCGATGACGATGCGGCCGAGGCGCGCCTCGAGATCGTCCAGGTCACGCGCGAGGCAGAACACCGCCATGACTTCCGAGGCCACGGTGATGTCGAAGCCGTCCTCGCGCGGGAAGCCGTTGGCGACGCCGCCGAGGGACTGGGTGATGGCGCGCAAAGCGCGGTCGTTCATGTCGACCACCCGGCGCCAGTGGATGCGGCGCACGTCGATGTTGAGCTCGTTGGCCCAGTAGACGTGGTTGTCGATCAGCGCGGCCGCGAGCGAGTGCGCCGAGGTGATGGCGTGGAAATCGCCGGTGAAGTGCAGGTTGATCTGCTCCATCGGCACGACCTGGGCCTTGCCGCCGCCGGCCGCTCCGCCCTTCATGCCGAAGCAGGGACCCAGCGAGGGCTCGCGCAGGCACATCACGGTCTTCTGGCCGATGCGGTTGAGCGCGTCGCCGAGGCCGACCGTGGTGGTGGTCTTGCCCTCGCCCGCGGGCGTCGGGCTGATCGCGGTCACGAGCACGAGCTTGCCCTCGGGCTTGCCCTCCAGCGCCTTGATGAAGCCGTGGTCGATCTTGGCGATGTGCTTCCCGTAAGGGTGCAGGGCCTCGTCCGGGATGCCGATCCTGGCGGCGACCTCGGTGATCGGCTGAAGCGTCGCCGCGCGCGCGATCTCGATATCTGAGGGCATTCTTCGTCACTCCCGGATTGTTCTTGGCCCGGCTGCGTCCGGCACGGGGCCGAACACCTCCGGTGGCGTTCGTGGCGGCCGCCGAATTCTCCGATCCGCCGACGTTGGGCCGTGCGGATCGGCCGAACGGCCATGCGCTATGGATCGCACCAGTCTGCGCGAACGGACAAGCAAAAGCGCGTCGGAAATTTTGAATTCTCAGCCAAAATTTTGTTTGGGATCAGGCGCGTGTCGCCGCGTCCCGCCATCCCTCCCTGATCCCCCCTCCCTCATCCCGTCATCGCGCTCGCCGTGTAGCCGGCCTCGGTCAGGGCTTCCGCGATGGTGAGGGCCTGGGCGGTCGTCGTCACCGCGACGCGGCCGTGGTCCAGATCGACCACCACCCGGGCGTCGGGGTCGAGACGCTGGATCGCCCGGGCCACCGCCGCCGCGCAGCCGTCGCAGGTCATGCCCTCCACCTGCATCAGGAGATCCGATGGCACCGCGTCCATGAGGTCCGCTCCGGGGTGTCGTTCCGCCGGTCCCATCTTGGGCGCGCGGCCGTGCGATGCAAGCGTGGCCGCAAGAACCCGGGGGTAGCGGTCCCGGGACACAGAGCACAGGTTGCGAAAATCGGTTTACCGTGTCCCCCGCTCCCTTGTGGGGCCGGGCCGTCTCGGCAACAACGAGAGCGCAGGGCGGGGCGGGAGGCCCCGGCCCCCGTTCACAGCGTTCGAGGATCGCGTATTTCGATGGCCCGGATCGTCGGCCGGCGTACGAGTGTCTGGGCCCTGAGTCTTCTCGGGCTCTGCCTCATCGGCCCCCTGGCCGTCTTCACCCCCCTGGGCGCGAGCCTCGCGCTCGCCGGCCTCGGCCTCGTCCTGGCCCTCGTGGCGCAGTGGCGCGCGGGCCGGCTCGGCAAGCGCTGCGACAAGCTTTCGGGCGAACTCGACGTGCTCTCCCAGCGCCTCGTGCGCATCGAGGCGGTGACCCGCGCCATCGCCGAGCAGCAGGTGCGCGCCGTCGATGCCGGAGCCTCTGCCGCCAGCCGGATCGCGGCCGTGCCGGAGACCGCGCCGCTCAGCGCCGAGATCGAGGAGGTGACGGCCGAGATCGGCCTCCTCAGCGGCATCGTGCGCGAACTCGCCGCCGTGGTCGCGGCGCAGGACGACGCGATCGCCGGCCTGAAGGCGGCTCCCCCACCCGCGCCCGCCGCGACCGTCGCGCTCCCGCCGCGGACCGCCGCCCCGGCGCCGCGCGTTCCCGAGGGCGTGCCGTCCCGGCTCCGGGAATCGGCCGAGCCGCCGGCCGCGCCCTGGACGCCGCGCACCCTGAGCCGGATCGCGCCGCCTGACCGCGATCCCGAGCGCGAGGCGGCCCTGCTCGCCGCCTTCGACGGCCCGGGACTCGAGGTCCATCTCCAGCCCGTCGTGTCGCTGCCCCAGCGCAAGGTGGTGTCCTACGAGGCCCTGGCGCGCCTGCGACTGCCGGGCGCCGCCTCGGGATCGGGCCCCCCCGGCTCCGAGATCCTGAGCCCCGACATCTTCGTGCCGGTGCTGGAGCGGCACGGGCGCACCACCGACCTCGACCGCCGCATGCTGCAGCAGGTCGCCACCATCGCCCGCCACCTCGCGGGGCGCGGCAGCCTGGCGGCGGTGGCCTACGGCCTGTCGCCGCGCTCGCTGTTCGAGCCGGGCTTCCTGCGCTCCCTCGGGCGCCTCGTCGAGGGCGAGCCGGACCTGTCGGGCCGGGTGATGCTGGCCCTGCCGCAGGCGAGCTGGCGCAGCCTCGACGCCGAGCAGTCAGGGGCGCTGGCCGACCTGCGCGGCCGCCTCGGCTTCATCCTCGACCGGCCCCTCGACCTGCGCCTCGACCCCCTGGCGCTCGCCGACCGGGGCGTGACCCAGGTGAAGGTGCCCGCCGACCTGCTGCTGCGGCCGGGCTCCCGCCAGGCGATGCCCGACATCGCCCTGGAGGATCTCGTCGCCGCCCTGGCGCGGGCCGGCATCCGCCTCGTCGCGGACGGGGTCACGCGCGAGGCCGACGTGCCGGACCTGATCGAGCTCGACGTGCCCCTGGCGCAGGGCGCCGTCTTCGCGCCGGCCCGCGTGGTGCGCTCCGAGGTGCTCAACGCGCCCCCGCCCGAAGCGCCGCGGCCGGCCCCGCCGCCGAACGAGGATCCGGAGCCGCCGCAGCGCCGCCCGTTCCGCGATTTCCTGCGCCGGGCCGGCTGAGCGAAGCCCGGATCCGCCATCCCGAGGGGATCGACCGGTCTGAGGCCGAACCGCCGGGCGGCGTTTGATTTTCCGGCGCGTCCCGCCTAACCGGACGGCGTTCCCGCCCGACGTTCCCCGAACCCCACGCCCCAGGTTAGGCCCGCCGATGACCGATACGCCCGCAGGTTCCTCCGTGCCGGGACGCCTCGTGCCGGAGCCTGTGCCGACCCTGCCGGGCCTCGCGGCGATCGCCGAGGGCTACGACCTCATCCTGTGCGACGTCTGGGGCGTGCTGCACGACGGCACCAACGCCCATCCGGGGGCCAGCGACGCGCTGATGCGCTTCCGCGCCCGGCCCGGGGCCGGGCGCCCACGCCGGGTGGTCCTGGTCTCCAACGCACCGCGCCCCTGGGCGGGGGTGCGGACGATCCTCGACGGGTTCGGCATCCCGCGCGAGGCCTACGACGCGATCCTGACCTCGGGCGACCTCACCCGCAGCCTGATCGCCGCGTATCCGGGCGCGCGCATCCACCATCTCGGGCCGGAGCGCGACGCCCCGATCTTCACCGGCCTCGACCTCACCCTGGTCCGCGCCGAGGCGGCGGACCGCGTCGTCTGCACCGGCCTGTTCGACGACACCCGGGAGACGGCGGAGGATTATCGCGCGACGCTGGAGGCCCTGCGCGCGCGGGCGGTTCCGATGATCTGCGCCAATCCCGACCTCGTGGTGGAGCGCGGCGGCCGGCTCATCCCCTGCGCCGGACTCATCGCGGAGGCCTACGAGGCCCTCGGTGGGGCCGTGACCTATGCGGGCAAGCCGCATCGTCCCGTCTACGAGGCGGCCCTGGAGCTGGCGGGGGGGCTCGACGGGGCGTGCGCCCCGGAGCCGGCCCGCGTCCTCGCCATCGGCGACGCGCTGCGCACCGACATCGCCGGTGCGGCCGGTTTCGGAATTCCCAACCTGCTGGTGGCGCGCGGCATCCACGCCGAGGAACTCGGGGTCTCGGCCGCGCAGGCCTCGCTGGGCGACATCGCCGAGTGGCTCGACCGGCAGGCGGTCAGGCCGGATGCGGTGATCGAGCGCCTCGTCTGGTGATCGGGGGCTGCGCTCAGGCGAACAGCGCGTCGATCTCGTCCTGGGCGACGGCCGGGCCGTTGAGCTGCGGGCCGTTGAGCAGGAGGAGTTCGTTGCGGACCCGGCGCTCCACCTCCTCCGGGTCGATGCCGCCCTTGTCCTTGGCCTTGACGGCGCTGGCGAAGCGCGAGAGCCGGCTCTCGAGATGGCGCAGGGCCTCCACCACCTTGGCGATGCGCTGCCCGGTGATGTCCTGGAAGGTGCAGGCCTCGAAGATGTCGTTCATGCGCGCCTCGACGGTGGCGCGGTAGTTCCCGTCGTCGGGCAGGCCGAGGATCTCCTCGGCCGTGTTCATGATGGAGTTGGTGGCGCCGGCCGTGGCGGCCACCACGCTGCCGAGTTCCTCGTGGGCCATCGGCAGGCGATCGCGGGTGAGTTCATTGGCCCGGAGCGCCGCGATCTCGTTGCGGAGATGCGCGATGTAATCCGCGATTTCGACGAGTTCACGGATCAATGTCGGCTTGTTCGACCCGGCGCCCGCCTGCCGCGCCTGCTTGGCGAGTGCCATCGACTCCCGCTCCCCTGATCTCGTTGTTTCTGGGCCGCCTCGCGTTCCGGTTCAGGCGCCGCAGACCGCCTCGATCTTGCTCTTCAGCGTGGCGGCGTTGAACGGCTTGACGATGTAGTTGTTCACGCCGGCCTTCTTGGCCGCGATCACGTTCTCGGTCTTCGACTCGGCGGTGACCATGATGAACGGGGTGGTGCGCAGGGCCTCGTCGGCGCGCACGTGGCGCAGGAGCTCGTAGCCCGTCATCGGCTCCATGTTCCAGTCGGAGATCACGAGGCCGTACTTGCGGTTCTTCAGGCGCGCCAGGGCGGCGGTGCCGTCGGACGCGTCGTCGACTTCCTCGAAGCCGAGCTGCTTCAGGAGGTTGCGGATGATTCGGACCATCGTCTGATAATCGTCGACGACGAGGATCGGCATGCCGAGATCGAGGGCCATGGGTCGGTGTGCTCCGTCGGGGAAGAGCCGGTGCGAGGCGCACGGCGCTGCTGGAATTTGCCGGCGCGCCATGGTTCGGGCGCCCCTTGGCGCTGAACCTACGCAGCATCGCATTGCGAAGCCGTTAACTGCCCGGCTCGGAACCCGGGTTCGCCGCGCGGCCCCGCTCCGGCGCGTCCCGGCGTGGCGCCGATGCATCGCCTGCTGCCTTGGCCGGCATCTTGGCCTGCGCCTGGGCCTGCGCCTTGACAAGGGCGGGTCGCTCGGCCCCTTCGAAGGGCATGTCCACCGTCCGCCCCACATCGGAAACCGTTGCGGCCAAGAATTCGGCGGCCAAGAATTCGGCGGCCAAGAGTTCGGCGGCCGAGAGGTCCGGGGCCGAGAGTTCCAGCCTCGATGCCTTCGCGCGCGAGACCCTGGCCGATCTCGATGCCCGGTCCTTGCGCCGGCGGCTCGTCGACACCGCGCGCGGCCCCGGCCCGGCGGCCCGGCGGGGCGGGCGCGCGCTGGTGTCGTTCTCCTGCAACGATTACCTCGGCCTGTCCGACGACCCGCGCGTGATCGCGGCGGGCCAGGAGGCCCTGGCGCGCTACGGCGCGGGGGCGGGCGCCTCGCGCCTCGTCACCGGCAACCACCCCGTGCTCGCGGCCCTGGAGGCGCGGCTCGCCGCCCACAAGGGCAAGGACGCGGCCCTGGTCTTCGGCAGCGGCTACATGGCCAATCTCGGCATCGTGCCGGCCCTGGCGGGCCCCAAGGACCTCGTCCTCATCGACGCGCTCGGCCATTCCTGCCTGTTCGCCGGCGCGCAGGTCTCGGGCGCGACGATGCTGCGGTTCCGCCACAACGACGTCGACCACCTGCGCGGCCTCTTGAGCGCCCGGCGCGGCCGGCACGGGCGGGCGCTGGTCCTGACCGAGCGGGTGTTCAGCATGGACGGGGACCGGGCGCCCCTGTCCGCCATCCTGGAGGCGGCCGCCGCGCACGATGCCTGGACCCTGGTGGACGATGCCCACGGCCTCGGCGTGGTGGAGGCCGGCGCCCGGGCGCCCCTGGAGATGGGCACGCTGTCGAAGACGCTGGGGTCCTATGGCGGCTATCTCTGCGCCTCGCGGGGCGTCATCGACCTGATGACGAGCCGGGCCCGCAGCTTCGTCTACACCACCGGCCTGCCGCCGGCCTCGGCCGCGGCGGCGCTCCGGGCCCTGGAGATCGTCGAGGCGGAGCCCGAACGGGCGGCCCGGCCCCTGGCCCTGGCGCGCCGCTTCACCGCGCGCCTCGGCCTGCCCGAGGCGCAGAGCCCGATCGTTCCCGTCCTGGTCGGGGCGGCGGAGGCGGCCCTGGCGCTCTCGGCCGCCCTGGAGGCGCGCGGCTTCCTCGTCGTGGCGATCCGCCCGCCCACGGTGCCGGCGGGGACCGCCCGGCTGCGGGTGGCCTTCTCGGCGGCGCACACGGTGGATCAGGTGGATGCGCTCGCCGAGGCGCTGATCGGCCTGGGTGCCGGCGCGGCGACGGCGCCGTGAGGCCGCGCCGACCGTCGGATCAGCGCCCCGATCGTCCGGACGCGAGGTCGCGCATCCGGTTCGTCCGCGCCTGATTCGCGCGGCGATGGGCGGCAAAACCGATCCAGCGCGTGACGAGCGGGCCGCCCCGGCGGGTGCGCGGGCCTTCGCCCACCAGCGTCGCGGGCGGGGCGGCGGGGTGGTCGTCCCCCGTGGGGGTTTCGCTCTCGATCGGTGCCCGGGACCCGCGCGCGCCGTCCTCGCGCGCGTTCGCCTCGCGCGCGTTGTCGTTGAAGGGCAGGGCGAGGCAGCCGAGCACCGCCGGCTCGCGCTCCGCGTCCCGCGCACCGGGGGTTTCGAGGTCGTGGGACCGGATCTTGCGTATGTCCGCGGTCATCGTGCTTATCGCTGGTCATCCGAGATCCAGCCTCGCCCGCGTCGCGAGCGGGCGATCCCTCCCCCGGCCCGGGTCTCGTCTGGCGAGCCCGGATTGCGAAGCGGATCATAAGGGATTGCCCGGCGCGATGGCGTCCGCGCTTTGGTCCGTGAGTCCAGAACTCTTGTCCCTGTGTCCCAATTCGCGCCCGCGCGGCCGGGCCGGAGAAACCTCCGGCGCGGTCCGGCCGAACGCGCGTCCACGCGGGCGCGAAGGCTCGCGCGGGGCCGGAAAGCCGCCCGCCCGCACCGGTCCGGGGGTCACGCGGCGGCGGGGGCCTCGCCGGCGGCCCGCTCGCGGGCGAGCTTGACCACGCTGACCTGATCGACCTTGCCGGTGCCGAGCATCGGCACCCGGTCGAGCACCACCACCTCGGCGGGGATCGCGATCTCGGGCGCGCCCTTGCCCTTGGCGAAGCTCTGGTAGGCGGCCCGCGTCGCGTCCCTGGCCTCCGTGAACAGCACCAGCCGCTCGCCCTTTCGGGCATCCGGCACGGCGGCCACCGCGCTCGGCGCGTCCGGCCAGAGTTCGGCCGCGATGGCCTCGACGCTCGCCAGCGACACCATCTCGCCGGCGATCTTGGCGAAGCGCTTGGCCCGGCCCTTGATCGTGACGAAGCCCTGCGCGTCGATGGCGACGATGTCGCCGGTGTCGTGCCAGCCCTCCGGCGGCGCCTCGACGCTGCCGGGCCGCTCGGGCCGCAGGTAGCCCAGCATGATGTTGGGTCCGCGGAGGGACAGGCGGCCGCCCTCCTCGATGCCGGGCACCGGCTCCAGGCGCCAGTCCTGGCCGGGCAGCAGGCGGCCCACCGTGCCGAAGCGGTTGAACATCGGCGTGTTGAGGGCGACCACCGGGCCGCACTCGGTGACGCCGTAGCCCTCCAGGATGCGCAGGCCGAACTTCTCGCCCCAGGTCCTGCGGGTGGATTCCTTCACCGCCTCGGCCCCGGCCACGACGTAGCGCAGCGAGCGCAGGTCGTAGGAATGCGCGGTCTTGGCGTAGCCGGCGAGGAAGGTGTCGGTGCCGAACAGGACGGTGGCGTTGGAGCCGTAGATGAGTTCGGGCACGATCCGGTAGTGCAGCGGCGAGGGGTAGAGGTAGACCGGGACGCCCGAGACCAGCGGCAGCACGAGGCCCGCCGTCAGCCCGAAGGCGTGGAACACGGGCAGCACGTTGAAGACCTTGTCGCTCGGCCCGAAATCGATCCGGGCGGCGACCTGCGCGGTGTTGGCCAGCATGTTGCGGTTGGCGAGCACCACGCCCTTGGGCGCCCCCTCCGAGCCGGAGGTGAACAGGATCGCGGCCGGGTCGCCGCCGGCCCGCGCCACCAGGGGCGCGCGCCGGCCGAGGAAGCCCCGGAGCTTGTCGCCCGTCGTGATGCCGGCCCGGACATCCTCCAGGTAGACCAGGGTGACGGTGCCCCTGATCGCCTCGACGAGGGGCCCGAGCCGGCCCTTCTCGACGAAGGCGCGCGAGGTCAGGATGGTGTCGACCTCGGCCGTCCGGCAGGCGGAGAGGATGTTGGCGGCCCCCGCCGAGAAGTTGATCATCGCCGGCACCCGGCCCGCCGAGGCCAGGGCGAACAGCGTCACCGCCGCCCCGTTGGCGTTGGGCAGCATCACGCCGAGGGGCTTGCCCGGGGCGCCGAGGGCCTGGAGCTTGCGGCCCAGGATGTTGGCGCCCATCACGAGGCGGGAATAGCTCAAGGTTCCCAAGGGGTCCTCGACCGCCGTGCGGCGCCAGCCGTGGCGCTCGCCCGCGTCGACGAGGGCCTGCATCAGGCCGCGATCGATGTCGGTGGTGCGGAAGACGAGGTCGGACATGATCCCGTAGAGCGCGGCGCCCGCCGCCTGCCGGCGGGCCTTGCCCTTGAGGGCCGGGTCCACGGCGAGCGCCACCGGCGGCAGGATCGTGACGGTGACCTTCGGCCACCAGCGGCGCTTCACCTGGTTCTTCGAGAGGCGCGAGAAGACCGTCTTCTCCAGGCCCTCGATCTTCACCGGCACCACCATGGCGCCGGACTTGTCGGCGATGAGCCCAGCCCCGTCGTAGACCTTCATCAGGCTGCCGGTGACGGTGAGGCGCCCCTCGGGGAAGATGATCAGGGTCTCGCCGTTCTTGACCGCGTTGATCAGGGTGCGGGTGGCGAGCGGGCGGGTCGGGTCCAGCGGCATCGCCTTGGTGATCGCCAGGAACGGCTTCACCCACCAGCGCTGCGCGATGCCGTGGTCGACGGCGAAGACGGGTTCCTGGTCGAGGAGCGAGAGCGCGAGCGGCGCGTCGAGGAACGAGACGTGGTTGAGGGCGACGATGGCGTTCGGCCCCGCCTTCTCGACGTTCTCCAGGCCGCGCACCTCCAGCCGGTAGAAGGCGCGGAACAGGATCGAGAGGAAGTCGCGGAACGGGCTCGTGGGCAGCACCGCGAGGATGACGATCCCGGCCACGAGGTTGAGGACGCCCAGCAGGGTCAGCAGCGCGGCCATCGACCAGCCGGCGCCCTGCAGGGCGGCGAGCCCGAGGGCGCCCGTCACCATGAAGGCGGCGGTGAGCACGTTGACGGCGCCGATGACGCGGGCGCGCTTGTCCTTGTCCGTCCAGGCCTGCACGGCGGCGAAGGAGGGCACGATGTAGAGGCCGCCGGCGACCGCGAGGCCGAACAGGTCGATCGTGACGCGCAGGCCCGTGCCGGTGGTGAGGAAGTCCCACGCGCCCAGCGGATCGCCGGAGACGGGGGGGAGGTGCCCCACCGTCCAGGCGAGGTCGAGGCCGAACAGGCCCATGAACAGGGCGCCGATGGGCGTGGGCAGCAGCACGATGCGGCCGCTCGCGAGCCAGGAGGCGAGGCCCGAGCCCACCGCGATGCCGATGGAGAACACCGCCAGCAGGGTCGTCACCACGGTCTCGGAACCGTTGAGGCTCTGGCGCACCAGCACGGGGAGCAGCGACAGGATCACGGCACCGACGAGCCAGAACCAGCTCACGATAAGCGAGCCGCGCCACATCCGGGTGTCGCCCCAGATGTCGCGCAGCAGCGCGGCGGTGGAGCGGGCGACGTTCGGGTCGATGCGCAGCGTCGGCGCGGCCTCGCCGGTGGCGGGAATCGCCCGCGCCGAGAGCCAGCACAGGACGGCGAACACCATGATCATCCCGCTGAAGGCCATGGCGCCCCCGCCCATCGCGGTGGCGAGACCGGCCACGATGGTGCCGAGCAGGATGGCGAGGAAGGTCGCGGCCTCGACCAGCGCGTTGCCGGCGGTGAGTTCGTCCCGGCGCAGGTGGTCGGGCAGGATGCCGTACTTGATCGGCCCGAACAGGGCCGCGATCGTGCCGAACAGCCCGAGCGCCACGAACAGCACCGGCACGGAATGCATCCAGAAGCCGAGGGCGGCGGCGGCGGCGGCGAAGATCTCGGCGAATTTCAGGCGCTTGGCGATGAGCGCCTTGTCGTAGCGGTCGGCCATCTGGCCGCCGAGGCCGGAGAGGATGAAGAACGGGCCGATGAACACGGCGCCCGCCAGGGTCACCAGCAGCGGCGAGCCGCCGCCCGCGCCGCCGACCTTGAACAGGATGAGGAACACCAGGGCGTTCTTGAGGAAGTTGTCGTTGAAGGCCGAGAAGAACTGGCACCAGAACAGGGGTGCGAAGCGGCGCGTCGTCATCAAGGTGTGGAACATGACGGTCTCCTCGGACGCGCGGGCTTGGGGCGACGCAGGATCGAAACGCGGCATGACTGCCCGCCCGACGCCATAGCGTCAAATCCTGAACCGCTCGTCCTTTGTACGATGTTCAAAATCTAGACGCGCCGCGGGGGCTGTGCAATCGCCGGATTGCACGTCGTGCAATCTCGGCGGCGGCCGGGTGCGGGGACGCACGGGCGGGGTCTCGCGGCGCACGGAGAGCGCCTGCCGGGATACGAAGGCGAAGGGGAGCCACGATGGCGCGGATGGAGAAGCGGGGCACCGGACCGCGTGGCGAGCACAACCGGGAGGAGTTCCTCGCCCTCGTCACCAAGGCCGCCGAGGGGCTGGTCCGGCACGAGGGCTTGCGCGGCCTCGGCATGCGGCGGCTGGCCAGCACCATCGGCTACGCGCCGAACTCGATCTACAACGCGGTGGGCGACCTCGACGCGGTGGTGATGCGGGTCAACGCCCGCACCCTGGAGCGGCTGCACGCGATGCTCACGGCGGCCGTGGCGCCGGAGGCCTCGCCCCGCACCAACGCGCTCGCGGTGGCGGATGCCTATCTCGCCTTCGTGGGCGCCGACCCGCAGGTCTGGAGCCTGGTCTTCGAGCACCAGCTCGCCCCCGACAGCGCCTTTCCGGACTGGTACGCGCAGGCCCTGGCCCGGACCACGGACCTCGTCGACCGCGTGCTCCAGCCGATGATCCCCGATGCCGACGAGCGCCGGCAGGCGGTGGCGACCCTGTGGGCGAGCCTGCACGGCCTCGCCTCGCTCTCGACATCGCGAAAACTCGCGGTTCTCACGCCCGAATCCCCGCGCGATCTCGCTCGACTCCTGGTCGGGCGGTTTCTCGGTTCGGTGGAGGTCGGGCCGGCACGTCCCGGTCCTGCGAGATCGGATTGATCCGCGGGGAAACGGCCAGCCAAGGGGAAACAACCAGCCAAGACTCGGGACGGACGCCGCAAGAATCCGGCGGCGCGGCCTCAAGACGTCGGAGACGCCGCTCCTGATCGACGGTTCCATCCGCTGGGGGCGTCGCCGAATCCACGTCCGGCGCGCGCTGATAATCCGATCTCATTTTACGCGAAACCTTAATCATTCGAATCCAGTGTCCGCCTCCTGCCGCGCAAGATCGTCTTGCCCCAACGGCAGTCCGGATGAGGTCCGTCGTGTCCTTTCAAGCCCTGTCGATCCGTACCAAGCTCATCGCCGCGTTCCTCACCTTGACCCTCTTCGTCGTCGGGCTGGGGAGCTTGGGCCTCGTCGGGACCCAGCGAATGCGGGAGCAGGCCGTCGAGATCGAGACGAACTGGTTGCCGAGCATCCGGGTCCTGGGCGAGATCGATACGCTCACGGCGCGCACCAGCGCCGTGGTCCTGCGGCACACGCAGGCCACCGAGCCGAAGCTGATCGCCGCCATCGAGGGCGATCTCGAGCGGTTCGGCACGATGCTGGACGCGCGCCGGACCGCCTACGAGCCGATGATCAGCTCCCCCGAGGAGCGGGCGCTCTACGAGACCTACCTGCGCGAAGCGGCGAACTTCCTGGTGGTGCGCCACACCATCCTGGAGCTGTCGCGCAACGGACAGAAGGCGGAGGCCTTCACCCTCTACGAAACCAAGGGCCTGCCGATCCGCCGCGCCGCATCGAACGCCCTCGACAAGCTCGCGGCCCTGAACAACGCCGGTGCCGTCGCGGCGCAGGCCCGGAGCAAGGCCGTCTTCGAGCAGACCCGGAGCCTAGGGCTCTGGGCCGTCATCGGCGCGGTCGTGCTGTCCGTCCTGTCCGCGTGCCTGATCATCCGAGGGGTGACGCGCGGCATCGACGCCGTCGTGCGGCCGATGCAGTCCCTGGCGGCGGGGGATCTCTCCGTGACCGTCCCGCACCAGGGGGCCAGGACCGAGATCGGAACCATCGCGGACGCCGTGCAGGTGTTCAAGGACGGGCTGGTGCGGATGAAGGCCCTGGAAGCCGAGACGGCCCTGTCGCGGGCCGGCGCGGAGGCGCAGCGCAGGGCCGCGATGCAGACCCTGGCGGACGGCCTCGAGAGCACGGTCGGCGGCATCATCGCCACCGTCACCCGCTCGGCCACCGCCCTGCAGGCGACGGCCCAGAGCATGGCGGGCACCGCCACCCAGACCGCCAACCAGTCCACCAGCGTCGCGGCGGCCGCCGAGGAGGCGGCCTCCAACGTCACCACCGTGGCGGCGGCGGCCGAGGAGCTCGGCGCCTCCGTGCAGGAGATCGGACGCCAGGTCAGCAATTCGGCCATGATGGCGCAGGCGGCCGTCGCGGAGGCCGCCCAGACCGCGACCTTCGTGCAGGCCCTCAACGCGGCCGTGGCCCGGATCGGCGACGTGGTGACGATGATCACCACGATCGCGGGCCAGACCAACCTGCTGGCGCTCAACGCCACCATCGAGGCGGCGCGCGCCGGCGAGGCCGGGCGCGGCTTCGCGGTGGTCGCGGCGGAGGTCAAGGAACTCGCCAACCAGACGGCGCGGGCCACCGAGGAGATCGGCGGTCATATCAGCCAGATCCAGGGCTCCACGACCCAGGCCGTGACGGCGATCAGCGGCATCACCGCCCGGATTCAGGAGATCAGCGGCGTCGCGACCTCGATCTCGGCGGCGGTGGAGCAGCAGGGCGCGGCGACCCAGGAGATCGTGCGCAACGTGGCCCAGGCCTCGATCGGCACCGGCGAGGTGACGCAGAACATCTCCGGCGTCGCCGGGGCGGCGGAGGAGACCGGGGCCGCTGCATCCCAGGTCCTGGCCTCGGCCTCCGAATTGTCGCGGGAATCGGGGCACCTCGACGCGGAGATCGCCCGCTTCCTCGCCACGCTGCGGGCGGCCTGATCGAAGGGCCGTCGTCCTTGAAACGGGTCCGGCTCGCGCTGGACCCTGCTCCGCCGTCAGCGACCGGCGATGCGCCCGGGCCCGCGTCGGTCATTGTGCCCGAACGGCCGGTCGAGCCCGTGGTAGCGCCCCCCCGATGCCCTCGACCCGCCCTTACGGGCTCGTCTCCTGCGCCTGGCGGTAGGCCCGGCCATGGGCCACGTAGCCCTCGACGACGCGGGCCATCATCGTGCGCTTCTCCGCGTCGAGGGGGCCGAGGATGCGGGCGGGGCGCCCGCCCCAGAGATGGCCGCCCTCGAGGAGCTGGCCCGGATCGGTGGTGGCGCCGGCCGCCAGCAGCACGTCGTCGGCCACCACGGTGCCGGGCGCGACGACGCAGCCGATGCCGATGAGGCTGCGGGCGCCGATGCGGCAATCGGCGAGCCGCACATTGTGCCCGATCGTGGTGTCGCGCCCCAGCACGACGCCCTCGCCCCGCGTGCGGACGACGCTGTTGTCCTGGATGTTGGTGTTGGCGCCGACCACGATGGGGCCGACCTCGGCGTGCAGGTCGCAGGAGAACAGCACGCTCGCCCCGGCCCCGAGGGCGATCCGGCCGCGCAGGCGCGCGGTGCGCGCCACGAAGACGCTCGGCTCCGGCTCAGGCTCGTCGGCGGCGGGGGCCTGGGGCAGGTCGCCCGAGGCCTCGCGCAGGCGCTCAGCCCGCTCGGCGACCTCCGGGAGGGTGATCGGGCGCACGGGCTTGGCGGGGCTGCCCGCATAGGCGAAGCCGGCGGCGAGATGCGCCCGGGGGAACACCGTGGCCCCCGCCTCGATCAGCACGCCGCTCTCCACGCGCGCGCCGTCGAGCACGATGACGTCGTCCTCGATCACCACGTCGGAGCCGACCGTGCAGGCATGCACCACGGCGTTGCGGCCCACCGTCACCCGGTCGCCCACCAGGGTCGGGTAGGTGTCCGTGGCGATGTGCACGGTGGAGCGGTGGCCGAGCCAGAAGCGTTCGCCGATGGCGACGCGGTTGCCGTCGGCGCGGATCACGCTGTGGTCCCCGAGCCAGGCCTGCGCGCCGATCGCGGCGTCGCCGATCACCGTGCTCGCGCGCCCGCACCAGACCGGACGGGTCGAGAAGACCGGCAGGGCGCCGTCATGGGGCAGGATCAGCTCTGGCGTCACGGCGGACAAGTCCTTCGCATCCCGGTGGTGTCGCCGGGCGTTCGGGGGCATAGAGCGCCCGACAGGGCAGGTTCGCCGGGCCTCGTCAAGGGTCTATCGCCGGTCTGCCGCCCGCGCGCGGGCCGGCGCGGACGCCGTTCGCGCGCGGGGCCGAGAGGAGTCCGAGGGGTGTCCATGCCAGACGTCAGCATCCAGAGCGCGCCCTTCGACGCGGCCACCGAGATCGCCCGGCTCGGCCGCGACCTCGGCGGCCGGGCCGGCGCCATCGTCACCTTCACGGGCCTGTGCCGCGACGAGGGCGGGCGCCTCACGGGGCTCGAACTCGAGCATTATCCGGGCATGGCCGAGGCCGAGATCGGCCGCGTGGTCGAGACCGCGCGGACGCGCTGGCCGCTCCAGGGCGTGTGCGTGATCCACCGCCACGGCCTCGTGGCGCCGGGGGAGGGAATCGTCCTCGTGGTCACCGCGTCGAGCCACCGGATCGCCGCCTTCGAGGCGGCGAGCTTCCTGATGGACTATCTCAAGACGCGCGCTCCCTTCTGGAAGCGCGAGCATCTCGCCGACGGCACCACGGGCGGCTGGGTGGAGGCGACGGAGGCCGACGACCAAGCCGCCGCCCGCTGGGCTTAGGCCGCGCCGCCTCGGGACCGGCGCCTCACGGTCGAGCTTTCCAAGGCCGATCTTTCCAAGATCGAGCCTTCCGAGGCCGAGTGTGCACGGAACCGAAGCGTGGCCTTGTGACATCCTCACCGAAGCCCCGGCGCCGCCGGTCCATATCCCGTGCCCGAGTCCCCGTTCTCGAGTCCCAAGTCCCCGTGCCCAAGTCCCCGTGCTCGAGTCCCCGTGCCCGAGGCGCGCCAGGAGCCGAACCCCTTCATGCCCATTCCCTTCCTGAGCGGGGATTCCGCCGGTCCCCAGCCCCGCGGCTGGTCCCCGGCCGTCTCCGGCATCGCCGTCGTGGCCTTCGTCGCCCTCCTGGCGCTCGCCTGGATGGCGGCCTCGACGCTGCTCCTGGTCTTCGCCGGCATCCTGCTCGGGGTCTTCCTCGACGGGCTGACGCGCCTCCTCGGCAAGGTGCTGCCCGCGGGCCGGGGCCTGCGGCTCAGCCTCGTCAGCCTCGCGCTCGCCGGATTCACCCTCGGCCTCGTCGCCTTCGGGGGCGCCACCATCGTGCAGCAGGGGCGCGACCTCGGCCAGACGGTCGCGGCCCAAGCCGGCACCGTTCGCGAAAAGCTCAAGGATTACGGCATCGACGTGCCCGAGATCGCGCCCGGCAACCGGCGCGCGGACGCGAAGTCCGGGGGCTCCCAGGATTCGGGGGGCAAGGATTCGGATACCAAGGATGCCGCTGCCAAGGATTCCGGTACCAAGGGTGAGGACGATTCCGCCGGCTCGGGTCAGAAGCCCGGCGGCCTCGCGGGGCTCGCCTCCGGCGCGATGAAGAGTCCGGGCTCGCTGCTCTCCGATGCGGGCAGCGTGCTCGGGCCGGCGGCCACCGTGGTCATCGGCCTATTCAGCGCCCTGGGCAACGCCCTCGTCATCGTCTTCCTCGGCCTCTCGGTGGCGGCCGATCCGGCCGCCTACCGCGACGGCCTCGTGCGCTTCGTGCCGCCCGCGCACCGGGCGCGCGCCACGGCCCTCCTCGACGGCATGGGCGAGACCCTGCGGCACTGGCTGTTCGGCCAGCTCATCACCATGGCGGTGATCTTCCTGTGCACCTGGGCGGGCCTCGCCTTCCTGGGCATCGGCGGCGCCCTCATCCTCGGGCTCCAGGCCGGATTGCTCGCCTTCATCCCCACCATCGGCCCGCTGATCGCCGGCGTGGTGATCGTGCTCGCCGCGCTGGCCTCCGGCACCACGGCGCTGCTCGGGGCGCTCGGGGTCTACCTCGCGGTGCAGACGCTGGAGAGCTACGGGCTGACGCCCTTCATCCAGAAGCGGGCGCTCGACATTCCGCCGGCCACGATCTTCGCCGGCCAGCTCGTGCTCGGCGTCATCTTCGGCCTCTGGGGCATCGCCCTGGCGCTGCCGCTCATGGCCGTGGTGAAGGTGCTGCTGGCCCAGCTCTACATCGAGGACACCCTGCACGAGGAGGCGGAGGCCTGAGCGGCCTCGCTCACTCGTCCATCAGCGGGTGCAGGTCACGGACCATGCTCTTCAGGCGGTCGTCGAGGACGTGGGTGTAGATCTGCGTCGTCGAGATGTCGGCGTGCCCGAGAAGCTCCTGCACGATGCGCAGGTCCGCGCCGTTCTGCAGGAGGTGGCTCGCGAAGGCGTGGCGCAGCACGTGCGGGCTGACCCGGTCGGCCCGGAGACCCGCGGCGGAGGCCACGCCCTTCAGGTCGCGGGCGAAGGATTGCCGGGTCAGGTGCCCGCTCTCGCTGTCGGCGGGAAACAGCCAGGGGCCCTCGACGCTCAGGCCGGCGAGGTGGTCGCGCATGGCGCCGCGCGCGATCTCCGTGAGGGGCACCAGCCGCTCGCGGCCGCCCTTGCCCTTCACCACGAGGTAGCGCTCCTTCGTGGAGGCCGCCGCGCGGGGCAGGGCGACGAGTTCCGAGACGCGCAGGCCCGTGGCGTAGAGAAGCTCGATCAGGCAGAGCATGCGGATGCCCCGCGTGTCGCCGGACGCACCGGCGCTGGCGGCCTCGCGCGCCACGGTGAGCAGCCGGTCGACCTCCGCCACCGAGAGCACCTTGGGCAACGCCCGCACCCGGCGCGGCCCCCCGACCGGCGCGCTCGGGTCGTCCTCGGCGAGGCCCTCCGCGTAGAGGAAGCGATGGAAGCCCCGGATGCAGGAGAGCTTGCGCGCGGCGGAGGCCGCCGAGAGGCCCCGCGTCTCCAGCCCGGCGAGGTAGGCGCGCACGGGGGCGGCCTCCATCGCGAGCGGGTCGTGCCCGTCCCGCGCCAGCGCGCCGAGGTAATCCGCGAGGTCGCGCCGGTAGGCGGACAGGGTGTTGGCGGCGGCCCCCCGCTCGGCGGCGAGCATGTCGAGATAGTCGCGGATCAGGGGTTCGCCCGGCACGGTCTCGCCGGGCGGGACATCACTTGGCGCGGGCGGGGCGGCCTCCGTCACCGGTTCGGCGGCTGGAGCTTCGCGGCCGGGATGGTCACGCTCATCTCGCGCGGGGTCGGCACCACCAAGGTCGCCAGCGCGAACATCCCCGCGAAGGCGAGGCCGCCCAGGATGGCGATGGTGGCGAGGAAACGGAACAGGGTCGGCACTCGGACGAACCTCGATCGTGCGGCGCTGAAACGGGGGCGCGCCTCGGGAGCCGGATGACTTTCGGAAGCCAAGCGTGGCTGACGGCAAGCTTCGGGTTGCATCACGGGCGGGCGCGGATGGCAATGACTTCACGGCCACAGGGGGCGCGGCATTCCGGTGCGCGCCCACGCGCCGGGTGCTTCGCCCGCACCGGAAAACGCGCTAAGACCCGCCCAACGACGTGTAGACGATGTGTTGATGTCCGTGATGACCGAAATCCCTCCTCAGGGCGGTGCGCCGCCCTCGGGTGAACCGCCGGCTGGCCCAGCCGGCGGCGAGCCGATCGAACTGCGCCTGCGCCGGGCCCTCGGCCATCGCTCGATCGTGCTCGTGGGTCTCATGGGCGCGGGCAAGAGCACGGTGGGCCGGCGCCTGGCCACGCGTCTGGGGCTGATGTTCAAGGATGCCGACAACGAGATCGAGACGGCGGCCAAGCTCACGATTCCCGACATCTTCGCGATCTACGGCGAGCCGAGTTTTCGAGACGGCGAGGAGCGGGTGATCGCCCGCCTGATGCGCGAGGGCCCCCTCGTGCTCGCCACCGGCGGCGGCGCCTTCATGCGCGAGACCACGCGCGCGCGGATCGCCGAGGGCGGCGTCTCGATCTGGCTCAAGGCCGAGCTCGACGTGCTGATGCGCCGGGTGCGCAAGCGCGGCGGACGTCCCCTCCTGCAGACCGAGGACCCGGAGGAGACCCTGCGGCAACTGATGGAGGTTCGCCATCCCGTCTATGCCGGCGCCGACGTGGAGGTGATCTCGCGCGACGTCTCCCACGACCGGGTGGTGCAGGACGTCATGGAAGCCCTCGACGCCTACCTCAACCGAGCCAATCTCAACGGACCCATGCAGACAGGGATCGCCGCCCAGTGACCGAGCGCCTCACCGTCGGCGTGCCCCTCGACCAGGGGCGCGCCTACGACATCCTGATCGGACGCGGCCTCCTCGACGAGGCCGGCCGCCACGTCGCCGCACTCGGGGCCCGGGCGGCCGTCATCGTCTCCGACACCAACGTGGCGGCCCTCTACGGGGATCGCCTGCGCCGGAGCCTGGAGGCGGCGGGCCTGCGCTCGGGGTCCGTCACCGTGGCGCCGGGCGAGGCCTCGAAGGCTTACGCGACCTACGCGGAGGTCTGCGACGGGCTCCTCGCCCACAAGGTGGAGCGCAACGATCTCGTGGTGGCGTTGGGCGGCGGCGTCGTCGGCGATCTGGCGGGGTTCGCGGCCGCCACCCTGCGGCGCGGCGTGCGCTTCGTGCAGGCGCCGACGAGCCTGCTCGCCCAGGTCGATTCCTCGGTCGGCGGCAAGACCGGGATCAACTCGCCCCACGGCAAGAACCTCATCGGCGCCTTCCACCAGCCCCGCCTCGTGCTCGCCGACACGGCCACCCTCGACACCCTGTCGGAGCGCGAGATGCGGGCGGGCTACGCCGAGGTGGCCAAGTACGGCCTGATCAACGATGCCGGCTTCTTCGACTGGTGCGAGGCGCATTGGGCCGGCATCTTCGCGGGCGGGCCGGAGCGCGACGAGGCGGTGGCGATCTGCTGCCGCGCCAAGGCCGGCGTGGTGGTGCGCGACGAGCGCGAGGACGGCGAGCGCGCCCTGCTCAACCTCGGCCACACCTTCGCGCACGCCCTGGAGCGCCTGACGCACTACGAATCCGCCCGCCTCGTCCACGGCGAGGCGGTGGCGATCGGGCTGGCGCTCGCCTTCCGCTTCTCCGCCCGCCTCGGCCTGTGCCCGGGCCAGGACGCGGGCCGCGTCGCCAACCATCTCGCGCTCGCCGGCCTGCCGACCCGGCTCCAGGCGGTGCCCGGCGGCTGCGGCGACGCCGACGCCCTGGTGGAGGCGATGGCCCAGGACAAGAAGGTCCGCGACGGGGCGCTCACCTTCATCCTGGCGCGCGGCATCGGGCAGGGCTTCATCGCCCCGGGCATCGATCGCGCGGCGGTGCGCGCCTTCCTCGACGACGAACTGAGCGCCGCTTGAGCGCCGGCGGACGGTGGATCCCGGGCGGATCGGAGGCGCCCGTGAGCGACGTCGAAGCCGAGGCCCTGCGCCACCGCGTCGCCGCGCTGGAGGCCGAGGTCGCGCGCCTGCGCGGGACGCCGGCGGAGCGGCCCGAGATGGATCTGCGCCTCATCACCGACGCGCTGCCGGTGCTCGTGGCCTATGTCGACCGCGCCTACGTCTACCGCTTCAACAATCGCCATTACGAGAGCTGGTTCGGGCGCGACCTCGCGGACCTGACCGGCCGCCACGTGCGCGACGTGCTCGGCGCCGATTCGTTCGCGGAGCGCCAACCCTTCATGGACCGGGCGCTCGCCGGCGAGGCGATCCTCGCCGACGGCTTCCTGCCCGATCGCGACGGCCGGCGCCGCGCCTGCACCACCCGGTACATCCCGCGCCGGAGCGAGGCCGGACGCGTGGAGGGCTTCTTCGTCCTCGTCGTCGACATGGACGAGAGCCGGGCCGCCGAGGCCCGGCGGATCGCCGTGGCCGAACTCGGCGACCGCCTGCGCGACCTCGACGACACCGCCGAGATCGCCTACGCGGCCTCCGAGATCCTGGGCACCGCCCTCGGCGTCAGCCGGGCGGGCTACGGCACCATCGACCCCGTGTCGGAAACCATCCTGATCGAGCGCGACTGGAACGCGCCCGGCATCAGGAGCCTCGCCGGCACCCTGCACTTCCGCGATTACGGCTCGTATATCGAGGACCTGAAGCGCGGCGAGACCGTGATCTGCGTCGATGCCGAGCAGGACCCGCGCACCGCCTCCGGCGCCGAGGCCCTGAAGGCGATCAGCGCGCAGTCCTTCGTCAACATGCCGCTCACCGAGCATGGCGGCTTCGTGGCGCTGCTCTACCTCAACCACGCCACGGCGCGGCCCTGGTCGCCGGAAGAACTCGCCTTCATGCGCAACGTCGCCGAGCGCGTGCGGGCGGCGACCGAGCGCAGCCGGGCCACCGCTGCGCGGCGGGCCAGCGACGCGCAGTTCCATGCCTTCGCGCAGGTGGTGACCATCCACGTCTGGGCGGCCTCGGCGGCGGGCGCCCTCGATTGGTTCAACGACCAGGTCTACGCCTATAGCGGCGCGGCGCCGGGCGACCTCGACGGCGGCGCCTGGACCACCCTCATCCATCCCGACGACCGCGAGGCGGTGACCCGGACCTGGAGCGCGGCGCTGGAAGCCGGCCATTCCTACGAGACCGAGTTCCGCATCCGGCGCGCGGACGGAGTCTATCGCTGGTTCCTGGTCCGGGCCGAGCCGATCCGGGCCGGCGACGCCACGATCCTGCGCTGGGTCGGCACCAACACGGACATCCAGGACCGCAAGGCGGCGGCCGCCGAACTCGCGCGCCTCAACGCCAACCTGGAGCGGCAGGTGGAGCGCCGCACCCGCGAGCGCGACCGGATCTGGGAGACCACCACCGACCTGATGGGCACGGCGGGCCTCGACGGCTACCTCAAGAGCATCAACCCCGCCTGGGCGCGGACCCTCGGCTGGAACGAGGACGAACTCCTCAGCCGACCCTTCGCCGTGCTGATCGACCCGGGCGACCATGCCGAGACGGCGGACGTGGTCCGGCGCCTCGGGCAGGGCGAGACCGTGACGGGATTCGTCGACCGCGTGTTCACCAAGGATGGCGGCCAGCGCATCGTGATGTGGACGGCGGCCCCCGACGGCGAGATCTTCACCATCATCGGGCGCGACATCACCGAGCAGCGCCGCACCGAGGACGCCCTGCGCCAGGCCCAGAAGATGGAGGCGGTGGGCCAGCTCACCGGCGGGCTGGCGCACGACTTCAACAACCTGCTCACGGGCATCTCGGGCAGCCTCGAACTGCTCCAGACCCGGATGGCGCAGGGGCGCCTGACCGACCTCGACCGCTACATCAACGCGGCGCAGGGGGCGGCCAAGCGCGCCGCCGCGCTCACGCACCGCCTGCTCGCCTTCTCGCGCCGCCAGACCCTCGACCCGAAGCCCACCAACGTGAACGGCCTCGTCGCCGGCATGGAGGAGCTGGTGCGGCGCACGGTCGGCCCCGCGATCACCATCGAGGTGGTGGGCGCGGCCGGGCTCTGGCCCGCCCTGGTCGATCCGAACCAGCTCGAGAACGCGCTCCTGAACCTCTGCATCAACGCGCGCGACGCGATGCCGGAGGGCGGGCGCATCACCATCGAGACCGCCAACAAGTGGCTCGATACCCGCGCGGCCCGCGAGCGCGACCTGGAGCCGGGCCAGTTCCTGTCGCTCTGCGTCACCGACACCGGCACCGGCATGGCGCCCGAGGTGATCGCCCGCGCCTTCGATCCGTTCTTCACCACGAAGCCCATCGGCGAGGGCACCGGCCTCGGCCTCTCGATGATCTACGGCTTCGCCCGCCAGTCGGGCGGGCAGGTGCGGATCTACTCCGAGGTCGGCCAGGGCACCACCGTGTGCCTCTACCTGCCGCGCCATTACGGCCCCGCTGAGGAGCGGGACGCGCAGGCGGACCTCGCGCACGCGCCGCGCGCCGAGCAAGGCCAGACCGTGCTCATCGTCGACGACGAGCCGACCGTGCGCATGCTGGTGACGGAGGTGCTGGAGGATCTCGGCTACACCGCCATCGAAGCGGCGGACGGGGCGGGCGGCCTCAAGGTGCTGGAATCGGACGTGCGCCTCGACCTGCTCGTCACCGATGTGGGCCTGCCCGGCGGCATGAACGGGCGCCAGATGGCCGATGCCGGCCGCGTGGCCCGCCCCGGCCTGAAGGTGCTGTTCATCACCGGCTACGCGGAGAACGCCGTGCTCGGCAACGGCTACCTCGAACCCGGGATGCAGGTGCTGACCAAGCCCTTCGTGATGGAGGCGCTCGCCGGGCGCATCCGGGAGCTGATCGCGGATCGCTAGAGGTTTGATCCCAGGGTTTACGAGTCGTCGAGCGCGTTCACGCTCGGCGCAATCGCTTCCGCACCATCCTGATCCGATGGTCCAAAAGCCCTGGAACGACCAAGCCCCGATCCACTTCGCCCGCGAACTTCATCACCGCTCAGCAAACCTTGCCGGATAGGTTCTCAGCAAAGTCCGTCTCGCGGGCGCACCGCCAGCAACTTCAGGAACTCCACTTGCGCGGACGTCGGCGCCGGCAAAGGCCTGAGGCCAGCGGGTCCGTGTGATGCGTTTACCGCGCTGTCGAATGTTCGTCGCGGACCGGGTCCGTTTTCACGGACGGTTCAGGCCGGACGCGCTAGGAGGGCGCCAGAGACGAGCGCGCATTCCGCCGCGCTCCCACGCAAAGCCATCCCATGACCGTCCTCGTTCTCGTCGTCGCCGGCAACATCCTGCTGGCGTCCCTGTTCTCGCTCATCGCCGTCGCGGCGGACTGATACGATCGGGCCCGGTTCACGCCGGAGCCTTTTCGCCCGCGCGGGCCGATCCCCATGCGCAACCCATCCCACGACCCGGCGGCGCGATCCCTGACGGGCACGACGCCGCCCGCGCGCGCATCCACGCGGATCGCAAACCTCCCTCACGTCTGACCGGGGTCCGCCTTCGATAGGGCCGACGCGGCCCATCCCCGCCACCAGCGCCCGGGCAACGCCCCAGTCACGGCCCGGCTGGCGACTCGGCCGGGACTTTTCCCCTGATCGGGCCTCGTAGCGACCGGACCGATCGCCGGGCGATCGTCGACGGGCTGGATAAAAATCTCCGAAACGTCCTTTCTTAAGAACACCCCGCGACCACTTATTTCTTCCCCCTCCGCGTCACAGGGGAGATCGGTCTTCTCCGAGGGTTCGAAACCTTCCTGTCGCGTCGAAAAAAAGAGGAGAAACGTATCGGCTCAGCCTTGAGGCGATCGATGCTTCGTGCTTGACAATGTTCTTTAAAAAGAACGAAACCCGTCCCTATCAGCCGGTGCTCCATCGGCGGATACGCGCCATCAGCTTTCGGAGACGCATGTGAGCGAGACCTCTTCCCGGACCACCGGACGCTTCCGCACACGCCGCCATGCGGTGCTGCTCGGCGCCGGTCTCGCCGCGGCCGTCTTCGCGCCGTCCCTGGCCTGCGCCCAGACCGAACTCCTCAACGTCTCCTACGATCCGACCCGCGAGCTCTACCGCGAGATCAACGCGGCCTTCAGCGAGGAGTGGAAGGCCAAGACCGGCGAGGCCATCACGGTGCGCGCGGCGCATGGCGGCTCGGGCTCGCAGGCCCGCACCGTGATCGACGGCATTCCGGCCGACGTGGTGACCCTCGGCATCCCCTCCGACATCGACGCGATCAGCCGCCTCTCGAAGAAGATCCCGGCCGACTGGCGCACCAGGCTGCCGAACCAGGGCCTGCCCTACACCTCGACCGTGGTGTTCCTCGTGCGCAAGGGCAACCCGAAGGGCGTGAAGGACTGGGGCGACCTCGTGAAGCCCGACATCAAGGTCATCACCCCGAACCCGAAGACCTCCGCCGGCGGCCGCTGGAACTTCCTCGCGGCCTGGGGCTACGCCTACGAGCGGGACGGCAAGGACGCCGACAGGGCCAATGCCTTCGTGGGCGAGGTCTACAAGAACGTGCCCGTGCTCGACACCGGGGCGCGCGGCTCCACGGTGACGTTCGCGCAACGCGGGCTCGGCGACGTGCTGCCGACCTGGGAGAACGAGGCCTACCTGGTGTTCGAGGAGTTCGGCCGCGACAAGTTCGACGTGGTGGTGCCGCCGACCTCGATCTACGCCGAGCCGCCGGTCGCCCTGGTCGACACCAACGTCGACAAGAAGGGAACCCGCCGCCAAGCCGAGGCTTATCTTCAGTTCCTCTACTCGGACCGGGCCCAGGCGATCTTCGCCAAGCACCATTACCGCCCGCTCAACCGCGCGGCCGCCAAGCCCGAGGATCTGGCGCAGCTGCCCGAGCTGAAGCTGTTCAAGATCGAGGACCTGCAGGGCGACTGGGACGCGATCCAGAAGAAGAATTTCGACAACGGGGGCCTGTTCGACCAGTTGAGCAAGGCTGGGCGCTGACGGGAAACCTCCGGTCCCCTCCCCCGTATGCGGGTGGGGGTCGAGACTTGAGCAGGACATCACCATGGCCCCGCCCACGCGCGCCAACCCGCCCACCCGGGCAAAGCGGCGCTTCCTTCGCCCCAGCGTGATTCCCGGCTTCGGGCTCGCCTTCGGCTACACCCTGACCTGCCTCGGCCTGATCGTGCTGCTGCCGCTCGCGGCCCTCGTCACCCGCGCCTCCGGGCTCGGGCTCTCGGGGATCTGGGAGGTCGCCACCGATCCGCGCGTGGCCAGCGCCCTGCGGGTCAGCTTCGGCGTCTCGCTGGTGGCCGCGCTCACCGCCTCGGTGTTCGGCTTCCTCATCGCCTGGGTGCTGACCCGCTATCGCTTCCCCGGCCGCAAGATCGTCGACGCGGTGGTGGACCTGCCCTTCGCGCTGCCCACGGCGGTGGCCGGCATCGCGCTGGCCGCCCTCTACGCCCCCAACGGCCTCGTGGGCGCGCAGCTCGCGCGGGTCGGGATCGAGGCGGCCTACACGCCGGTGGGCATCTACATCGCCATGGTGTTCATCGGCCTGCCCTTCGCCGTGCGCACCGTGCAGCCGCTCATCGCCGAGATCGACAAGGAGATCGAGGAGGCGTCCGCCACCCTCGGGGCGGGCCGCGTCCACACCCTCGTGCGGGTGGTGCTGCCGCCGCTGATCCCGGCGGTGCTCACGGGCTTCGCCCTCGCCTTCGCGCGCGGGGTCGGCGAGTACGGCTCGATCATCTTCATCGCCGGAAACCTGCCCTACGTCTCCGAGATCGCGCCGCTCCTCATCGTCATCAAGCTGTCCGAGTACGATTACGGCGGCGCCTGCGCCATCGCCACGATCATGCTCGGCATCTCGTTCCTCACGCTCCTGGCCATCAACCTGATCCAGGCCTGGAGCCGGCGGAGATTCGGCTATGTCTGAGACCTTCGCACCCGTCACCCTGGCCGAGGCACGCCCGGCCAGCGTCGTCACCGAGGGGCGCTGGATCCGGCGTGGTCTGATCGCGGTCGCGATTCTGTTCCTCGCCCTCTTCCTGGTGCTGCCGCTGCTCACCGTGTTCGCCCAGGCCTTCGCCAAGGGGATCGGCGCGTACCTGGCCGCCTTCACCGAGGCCGACGCGCACGCGGCGATCCGGCTGACCCTGCTCACCGCCGCCATCGCGGTGCCCTTCAACCTCGTCTTCGGCATCATGGCCTCCTGGGCGGTGGCCAAGTTCGAGTTCTGGGGCAAGAACCTGCTCGTCACGCTGATCGACCTGCCGTTCTCGGTCTCGCCCGTGGTCTCGGGGCTGATCTACGTGCTGGTCTTCGGGGCGCAGGGGCTCGTCGGCCCCTGGCTCCTGGAGCACGACGTCCAGGTCATCTTCGCGGTGCCGGGCATCGTGCTGGCGACCATCTTCGTCACCTTCCCGTTCGTGGCCCGCCAGCTCATCCCGCTGATGCAGGAGCAGGGCACGGCGGAGGAGGAGGCGGCGCTGACGCTCGGGGCGTCGGGCTGGCACGCCTTCCGGACGGTGACGCTGCCCAACATCCGCTGGGGCCTGCTCTACAGCGTCCTCCTCTGCAATGCCCGCGCGATGGGCGAGTTCGGCGCGGTCTCGGTGGTCTCCGGCCACATCCGCGGCCTCACCAACACCCTCCCGCTCCACGTGGAGATCCTCTACAATGAGTACAACTTCGTTGCCGCTTTCGCCGTCGCCTCCCTCCTGGCCGGCCTCGCCCTCGTCACCCTCCTCGTCAAATCCCTCCTCGAATGGCGCTACGCCGACGAGATCGCAGCGGGTGCCCGGGGCCACTGAGCGGACGGGCGGCTCCACCGCCATCCGCGTCGAGAACCTGTCGAAGACCTTCGACACGGCGGCGGTGCTGCACGATCTCTCGCTGGACGTGCGGGCGGGCGAGTTGCTGGCGCTGCTCGGCCCCTCGGGCTCGGGCAAGACCACGCTGCTGCGCATCATCGCGGGCCTCGACTTCCCCGACGACGGCCGCATCGTGTTCGGCGCCCAGGACGCGACGAAGCTGCCCGTGCAGCAGCGCGCCGTGGGCTTCGTGTTCCAGCACTACGCCCTGTTCAAGCACATGAGCGTGGCCGAGAACATCGCCTACGGGCTCAACGCCCGGAAGCGCGCCGACCGTCCGGCCAAGGCCGAGATCAAGCGCCGGGTCGGCGACCTCCTCGACCTGATCAAGCTCTCAGGGTTCGCCGACCGCTACCCGTCCCAGCTCTCCGGCGGCCAGCGCCAGCGCATCGCGCTCGCCCGCGCGCTGGCCGTCGAGCCCCGCGTCCTGCTGCTCGACGAGCCGTTCGGGGCACTGGACGCGCAAGTCCGAAAAGACCTGCGCCGCTGGCTGCGCGAGATCCACGACCGCACCGGCCAGACCACGATCTTCGTCACCCACGACCAGGACGAGGCCCTGGAGCTCTCCGACCGGGTCGCGGTGCTCGCCAAGGGCCGCCTCGAACAGGTCGGCACGCCGGACGAGGTGCAGGAGGCCCCGGTCTCCGCCACGGTGCTCAAGTTCCTCGGCGACACCATCGAGGTCGAGGCGATCGCGCAAGGGGGCGAGGTGCGCGTCAACGGCCGCCTGACGCCGGTGGCGGCCCCCGAGGGGCTCGTCGGCCCGATCAAGCTCTACGCCCGGCCCTGGCAGCTCCAGTTCGCCGAGGGCGATGGGGCGCATCTCGAGGGCGTCGTGCGCTCGTCCTACCGGACGCAGGGGCGCCAGCGCATCGAGGTCGATCGGCCCGAGGGCAAGACCGTGGTGGTGGAGGCCGCCGACACCAACCGCTTCGCGGCCGGAAGCCCCGTGGGCCTGCGGATCATCGGCGGCCACGTCTTCCCGAACTGATCACGTCTTCCCGAACTGATCAGGTGTTCCCGAACCGACACGGGAATCACCTTGCGCTCGCCCGCGCGATCGGGTGTGACTGCCGCCGTCGAATCGAAGGGGGCAACATGTCGGGTGGTCACGGGGCGGGGGCGAGTTCGAACAAGCGCGTGGCGCTGCTGATCTCGGTGCTGGCGCTGTTCCTGGCGCTGGCCGAGACCCTGGCCAAGGGCGCGCAGACGGATGCGCTCGGGGCCAACGTGGAGGCCTCGAACCAGTGGGCCTACTTCCAGGCCCGCACCATCCGGGGCACCATCCTGAAGACCGCCGACGAGACCCTCGCCCTGTTGCCGCCGGACGCGGCCAATTCGGACGCGATCAAGGCCAAGCGCGCCGAGTGGGCCAAGACCATGGCCCGCTGGGACAGCGAGCCCGCCACCGGCGAGGGGCGCAAGGAACTCCAGGAGAAGGCGCGCCACTCGCAGGAGGTGCGCGACCTCGCCCTCCACCGCTACCACCACTATGAGTTCGGCTCGGCCGCCTTCCAGATCGGCATCGTGCTCGCCTCGGCGGAAGTGATCACCGGCATCTTCGCCCTGGTGGTCGGGGGCGGGTTGATCGGCGTGGCCGGACTGGTGATGCTGGGCTTCGGGTTGTACGCGCCGCACGTGCTGCCGTTTTTTCATTAGGGCGCGGCGGCGACGTCCGGAGGGTCGGGCCCAGGCTGCACCGTATATTTCGCGAGGGTCAGAAATCCTGACCCCTGCGATCCGATTGCGCCTTCCGATCACGGCGAGGTCCGTGCCAATGGGCGGCAGTCGTCCGCACCGGTCGAGGCGGCATCGAGCGCTATCCCCCGAAAGCCAAGGCGATCGTCCGTGGCTTCACCCGGTCATTCCGGGTCGCCGCAGGCGAGCCCGGAAGCCAGAACCGCTGACAGCGTGAAATCCGGCACCCTCTGCGTGTCTGGATCCTGGGCTCCGCTGCGCGGACCCAGGATGACGAGGTGCTGACATCGTTTTTTCGAGCAGCGCAGCGCTATAGTCGTGTGTCCTGCCTTCTGGACGAGTGGGCCCGGCCCATATCCTGAACGATCCATCCGGAAACGGTATCAGCCTTCATCCACGAAGAAGCGTTCGTGTTGCTGCCGCTCGCTCCAATGACCATTGGGCTTCCGGTAGGTGTAATGGGACGCGATCTCGAAGCCGGACCGCTTGTTGTCCTTCATGAAATGGGCGAACACCTTGTCCTTCAGATGCGCCTTGATCTGGGGCCGGGGCGGAACCTGATCGAAGTACGACTGCACGAGAACGTACGTTCCCGTCAGCCCGAACAGACTATAGGGCACATAGTCTTTCGTCGCGTCCTCCTTCGATTTCTGATCCAGAATGTTATGGATCATCAGGTCGATCACGGTATCCAGTTCGGGCGCCCCTTTCCGGGCTGCCACGACACCGTTCATCAGGTCGAAATCGGCTTCCGTCGGCATGGCCCAGCCCTTGCCGAAGACAATCACATTGTAGACCGAGAGCTTGTCGAGCGTCTCCAGCAAATGCCACGGAGAGGTCGGCCCCACATGCGCGTCGACATACAGGCCCCCGTATTCGCGGAGCAGGAAGAATCGCGCGATGTCCGATTTTGCCGACGGCAGTCGGATGGACTTGTAGACAGGAACGAAGCTCTCCGGGATGAGCGGAATGACATCATCGTCGGAGAAAACCCTGAATTCAGGATAGAAGTCCTTCCAGGCCGGGCCGGCGGGAGGCTGCGCTATCTCTGGGCTGGTCCAATACATGAAGATCATAACAGGCCCGGTTGTATGGTGAATGATCACCGATAGAGGGTCGGCTCATCATTCGAATTCTATCGTCCGTCCATCCGCGCTGCGTGATAGCAGAGCGCGCCCGCAGCGGGAATGTCCGCCACGGCACCGATGTCTCCAATTTTCCCGGGGTGCCGAAAGAAAACCGTCGCGTCCGAGGCCGAGGCGCGCGTCCTCGTCTCAGCGGCGGGGGGTTCCCTTCGCCTGCGCCGCGCGGCGCAGCGCATCCGCCAGGACGCCATCGGAACTTGGCGGCGCGCTCGGCCTCGGGGCCGGGGCGGACATGCGCGCGGGCGCGGCGCTCCGCCCCTCCTCTCTCGCACTCCCCTCCCCCGACTTCATACTCAGCGCGATGCGCTTGCGCCCCGCATCGACCTCCACCACCCGCACCTGCACCACGTCCCCCGGCTTCACCACGTCGCGCGGGTCCTTCACGAAGCGGTCGGCCAGCATCGAGATGTGGACCAGACCGTCCTGGTGCACGCCGATGTCGACGAAGGCGCCGAAGGCCGCGACGTTGGTGACGACGCCCTCCAGGCGCATGCCGGGCTTCAGGTCTGTGATCTTCTCGACGCCCTCTTGGAAGGTCGCCGTCCTGAAGGCGGGACGCGGGTCGCGGCCGGGCTTCTCAAGCTCGGCGAGGATGTCGGTGACGGTGGGCAGGCCGAAGGTGTCGTCGGTGAACTTTCGGGGGTCGAGGGCCCGCAGGGCGCCCGTGTTGCCGATCAGCGCCGGGAGGGGCTGGCCCGTGGCGGTGAGGATGCGGCGCACCACCGGGTAGGCTTCCGGGTGCACGCCCGAGGCGTCGAGGGGGTCGGCGCCGTCGCGAATGCGCAGGAAGCCGGCGGCGAGTTCGTAGGCCTTGGGCCCGAGCCCCGCCACCTTCTTCAGGCTGGCGCGGCTGCGGAACGGGCCGTGGGCGTCGCGGTGGACCACGATGTTGCCGGCCACCCGCGCGGTCAGGCCCGAGACGCGGGTCAACAGCGGGGCGGAGGCGGTGTTCACATCGACGCCGACGCCGTTCACGCAATCCTCCACCACCGCGTCGAGGGAGCGCGAGAGCTTTCCCTCGGCCAGATCGTGCTGGTACTGCCCGACGCCGATGGCCTTGGGCTCGATCTTCACGAGTTCGGCGAGCGGGTCCTGCAGGCGCCGGGCGATGGAGACGGCGCCGCGGATCGAGACGTCGAGGTCCGGCAGTTCCGCGCTGGCATAGGCCGAGGCCGAGTAGACCGAGGCGCCGGCCTCCGAGACCATGACCTTGGTGAGCTTCAGTTCCGGCTGCCCCGCGATGAGGTCTGCGGCGAGCTTGTCGGTCTCGCGCGAGGCGGTGCCGTTGCCGATGGCGACGAGTTCGACCCCGTGCGCCCGGCAGAGCCTGGCCAGCGCGATCAGGGCGCCGTTCCAGTCGCGGCGGGGCTCGTGCGGGTAGATCGTGTCGGTGGCGACCACCTTGCCGGTGGCGTCGACCACCGCGACCTTCACGCCGGTGCGAAAGCCCGGATCGAGGCCGAGGGTCGGTCGCGCCCCGGCGGGGGCGGCGAGCAGCAGGTCGCGCAGGTTGCCGGCGAACACCGTGACGGCGCCGGCCTCCGCCACCGCCCAGAGCCGGGCGCGCAGATCCGTGTCCGTGGCGGGCTTCAGGCGGGTGCGCCAGGTCCGCCGCACCGTCTCCATCAGGAAGGCGTCGCCCGGCCGGCCCTGGTCGCGGATGCCGAAGGCGCGGGCGATGCGCAGTTCCTGCGAGGCGGGCTGGCCCTTGGCCGGCTCGTCGCCGATCGCATCGGCGATCGCGAGGTCGAGCACCTCCTCCTTCTCACCCCGGAACAGGGCGAGGATGCGGTGCGAGGGGAGCTTCACCAGGGGTTCGGCGAAGTCGAAGTAATCCGAGAACTTCTCACCCGACGCCGCCTTGCCGGCCTTCACGGTGGCGACCATCCGGCCGCGCTGCCAGCCGGTCTCGCGGAGCGATCCGACGAGTTCCGGGTCCTCGCTGAAGCGCTCGACCAGGATGGCGCGCGCCCCCTCCAGGGCCGCCTCGGCGTCGGCGACGCCCTTGGCCGCATCCACGTAGGCTCCCGCCGACGCGTCCGGGCGCTGGTCGGGCCGGGCGAGCAGGGCCTCGGCCAGGGGCTCCAGCCCGGCCTCGCGGGCGACCTGCGCCTTGGTCCGGCGCTTGACCTTGAAGGGCAGGTAGAGGTCCTCCAGCCGCGCCTTGGTGTCGGCGGCGAGGATGCGGCCTTTGAGACCCGCGTCGAGCTTGCCCTGCGCCGCGATCGATTCCAGCACCGCCGCCCGGCGCGCCTCGAGGTCGCGCAGATAGGCGAGGCGCTCCTCCAGGGTGCGCAGCTGCGCGTCGTCCAGGGTGCCGGTGACCTCCTTGCGGTAGCGCGCGATGAACGGCACCGTGGCGCCCCCGTCGAGGAGGTCGACGGCGGCCTTCACCTGCCAGTCCGCCACGCCGAGTTCGGCGGCGAGCGTCGTGTTGATGGCGGCCATAGCGATGTCTCCCGGTGGGGCGGGGTGTCTACAGGGCGGCGCGGCGGGTGGTCAAACCGGTCTCCGGCCGGCTTTCAGACGGCCATGTCCCAGGTTTCGGTCACGGCCTTGCCCTCCCGGATCAGGCGGGCGCGCAGGATGACGTCGCCGCCCGGCAGGGGCGTGGGCGGGCGCCACTCCACGTAGAGCCGCCAGCCGCCGGTCTGGGGCACGAACTCCACCACCGGGTCGACCAGGGTGCCGGCGCTCGCCGAGACGTCGGCGGTCAGCGTCGCGCTCCGGTCCGTGGGCAGGGCCGGCCCCTCGAAATCCACGACGTAGAGCCGCCGCCCCGGGCTCGGCGGCGTGGTCGGGCGCAGGCGCTCGGCCGAGCCGACGCGGGTGGAGACCACGCGGGCGGGCGCGCCGGGCACCACGTCCACCGGCTCGGCATCCACCGTGGTCAGGGTGTAGCGCACCGGCCATTCCGCGCCCGCCGGCACGGGCGCTTCGGCCACGAAGGCCGCCACGATGTTGTCCATGTACTCCTCGCGCGACGGGATCTCGAAGAGCTGGACCGCGCCGCGCCCGAAGCCGGCCTCCGGCGCGACCCAGAGGCCGGGCCGGGCCTCGTGCCGGGCCTGCACGTCGAGATAGGCGGGAAAGTCGCGCGTCCGCTGGAGCAGGCCGAAGCCCTCCAGGGGGTCGACGCCGAAGGCCGAGATCTGCGGCTGCGCCCGGCCGTTGGTGAGCGGACGCCAGAGCCGCTCGCCCCGCGTCAGCACCGCGAGCCCGTCGGAATCATGCACCTGGGGCCGGAAGTCGTCGAAGGGTTCGGCGCCCCGCGCCCCCGGCCCGTTCGCCCCATGCAGGAACATGCTGGTCAGGGGCGCGAGCCCGAGCCGGTCGAGGGCGACGCGCGGGTGCAGGGCCGCCTCCACCCGCATCACCGAGGGGTCGCCCGGCGCGACCCGGAAGCGGTAGGCCCCCGCCAGACTCGGCGCATCGAGCAGCGCCCAGATCTCGATCTCCCGGGCATCGGCCTCGGGCTCGCAGATCCAGAAGGCGGTGAAGTCGGGAAACTCCTCCGGGCCGGGCCCCCCGGTTCGGATCGCGGCGCCGCGCGCCGAGAGGCCGTATTCCTGGCCGAACCCCCGCAGCCGGAAATACGAGGCGCCGAGGAAGACCAGGACCTCCTCCTGGTTCGCCGGAGCGCCGGCCTCGAAGGCGAAGTGCAGCCGGAAGCCGGCGAAGCCGAGATCCGGGGAAAAGCGCCGGCCCTTCAGCTCGGGCCCGAGATCGAACAGGTCCGGCGCGTAGGCGATCGGCCGGGCCGGGCCCTGGCGCGGCTGCAGGAAGAGGTCCACGCGCTTGCGCTGGAGGAAGCCGCGATGGAACAGCTGGGCCGAGAAGTAGCGCCCGAGGCGCGGGCTCGCCTCTGCCCGGAAGGTGATGGCCCGGTAGCCGTCGTAGGACAGGGCGGCGAGCGCCGGGGGCAGATCGTCCGCCTGCGGACGGTGGGGCGCGGCGGCCAGCGCCCGCGCCTTCGCCTTCACGCCCTCGAATGTTATGGGCATCGCAGCCTCGGCCCGCGTTCGGCCCATATTCAGATCGCGGGCACTAGGGAGGACCATCCCGGCGGCCACGCTGAGCGTGGTCCGCAGGGCCTGCCGCCGCGAGGGGAATTCGGTCCGCCCGGATTCGTCCACGCCCTCACCGTCGCCCATCTGGTTCCTTTCGCCGGCCGGCCCCGGTGATGGATCACGGTGTCCCTCCTCCTTCGAGTTCGCCGCGCCCATGTCCCAGAGACTCGTGCCTCAGAGACCTGCGTCCCCAAGATTGTCGCACGTCGCCCCGGCGGACGACATCCCGGCTGCGAAGGAAACGCCGGCTGCGAAGGAAATCCCGGCTCCAGGGCAGATCCCGGCCGAGGATTCGCGCGCGTACCGGGCGCGCCGGCTGCTGCTCGCCCTGCCCCCGCTGAGCCTGGGCGCACTCCTCACCGCCCTGGCGCTCGCCGCCTACGGGAGGCCGTCCGGCCTCCTCGACGGTCTGGTGCTGGTGCTGTTCGCCCTCGTCATGACCTGGCAGGCCTTCGTGGCCTGGCAATACGTCTACGGCCTCGCGGCCACCGCCTTCGGGGACCGGGCCAAGTCGGCGCTGGAGCGGCGCTCGCTCACGGTGCCGGCGGAGGCCTCGGGTCTCAGCCGCACGGCGGCGGTGGTGGCGATCCACGCCGAGGACGCGGTGGCGGTGTTCGCGGCCCTGCGCGTCATGGCCCGCTCGCTGCAGCGAGCCGGGGGCGACGGCAGCGACATCGACATCTTCGTCCTCTCCGATACCCGCGACGGCGCCATCGCGGCGGTGGAGGAGCACGAATTCGCGCGCATCGAGGCCTGGGCCCGCCAGAACGGCCCCGGCCTGCCGCGCTTCCGCTACCGCCGGCGCCGGGACAATGCGGGCCGCAAGGCCGGCAACATCGCCGAGTTCTGCCGGACCTACGGGCCCGACTACGACTTCATGATCGTGCTCGACGCCGACAGCCTGATGACCGGCCCAGCCATGCGCCGCCTCGCCCGGCTGATGGAGGAGAGCCCGCGCGTCGGCCTGATCCAGACCGTGTCCTACGCCACCGGGCGCGACACCCTGTTCGCCCGCATCCAGCAATTCGCCGTGCGGCTCTACGCGCCGCTGGCGATCCGCTGCCTGGAGACCTGGCAGGGGACGGACGGGAGCTATTGGGGCCACAACGCGATCGTGCGCGTCGCGGCCTTCGCCGACAACGCCGAACTGCCCGTGCTGCCCGGCAAGGCTCCCCTGGGCGGCGAGATCCTGTGCCACGACATCGTCGAGGGCGCGCTCCTGCGCCGGGCCGGCTGGGAGGTCCGCCTGCTGCCGGAGATGGGCGGCACCTGGGAGGAGATGCCGACGAACCTCGTCGACCTCCTCGGGCGCGAGCGCCGCTGGTGCCAGGGCAACATGCAGCACCTGCGGGTGACCGCCATGCCGGGCCTGCGCCCCGCCAGCCGCTGGCACCTCGCCGTCGGCATCCTGTCCTACATGGCCTGCCCGCTCTGGGTGCTGTTCCTCGCCCTCGGTACGCTCCAGGCGGCGCGCTCGGGTGATCTCGGCCTGCTCGGCTACGGGCTCACCGGCACCGGCGCGGCCGCCCACGCGTTGGCCGCCCTCGTGGTGAGCGTCCTGGCCGCTCCGAAGCTCCTCAGCCTCGGCCACGTCCTCGCCGCGCGCGAGCGGCGGGCGGCCTTCGGCGGCACCGCCTCGCTCCTGAAGAGCGCCGCCCTGGAGCAGGTCGTCTGGGTCCTGCTCTGGCCGGTGATGACGCTGTTCGCGGCGGGCGCCGTCGCCACCACCTTCGTGGGTCGCGTGGTGCGCTGGGACGCGCAGGTGCGCGACGACCGCCGGGTGCCCTGGGCGGAGGCCTGCCGGCTCCAGGTCGACACCCTCGTGGCGGGTGCCCTCCTGGCCGGCGGCCTCGCCTGGGCGGGCGATCCCTGGCTCGCCCTCTGGATGGCGCCGGTGGCGCTCGGCCTGCTCTCGAGCCCGGCCCAGAGCGTGCTGACGAGCAGCGCCGGGCTCGGCCGGCTCTCCCAGGCGCGGCGCCTGTTCCTCACGGTGGACGACACTGCCCGCGCGCCGGACCTCGTCGCCCTCGCCCAGAGCCGGGGCGGGGCGCCGGAGGCCGACCGCGACCGCGCCCAGGCGGCCTGGATCGCCGACGAGGTGCCGGTCTCCTCCACCTGAGGCCGGTCCCCGCGGCCGGTCCTACCGGTCGTTGAGCACCTTGATCGGGTCCGTGCGCTGGGCGGGGCTCGGCTCCTTCGTGACGCTGCTGGCGCCCTTCCCCGCGCGCGGATCGTCGGCCTGCTTCGGCAGGCCGGTGCCGCTCGCGAGTTCGAGACAGGTCACCATCTCGACGTAGGAGGGGAAGCCGCCGGCCTCGAACTGCTTCTCGCACTGGCGCTTGGCGGCCGGGGTGAACGTATTCCAGCGGCGCTTGACCTCGTCGCGCGAGGCGCGCTCCGAGCGCAGGCAGCCTTCCTGGCTGGCATTGTCGCTGACGCTGGCCGAGGCGGCCGACCGGCAGGTCTTCTCGATGTTCAGGGCCGGCGGCCCGTCCTCGGCCCGGGCGGACGCGCCGAGGAGCAGGAGGGCGAGGGCTCCGGTGAGGAGGACGGGCTTCGTCATGGTCGGGCGGTCTCTCGGGCGGTGATCGGTGTCCCTCAACGCGCGAGCCCCCGCCCCCGCACCACGCGAAAAGTCAGGGCTCCCGCAGGGCCGCGTCGAGATCGGCGAACAGGTCGTCCACCGCCTCGATCCCGACGGAGAGGCGCAGGAGATCGGGCGGGCAGGGCGAATCCGGCCCCTCCACCGAGGCGCGGTGCTCGATCAGGCTCTCGACCCCGCCCAGCGAGGTCGCCCGCTTCCACAGCCGCACCCGCGCGGCCGCGCGGATCGCCGCCGCCTCGCCGTCCCGGACCCGGATCGACAGCATGAAGCCGAAGCCGCCCTCCATCTGCCGGGCCGCGACCGCGTGGCCGGGATCGTCCGGCAGGCCGGGATAGAGCACGTGCGACACGCGCGGATGGGCCCGGAAGCGGCGGGCGAGGTCGGCCGCCCCCGCCGACTGCGCCGCCACCCGCAGGTGCAGGGTGCGCAGGGAACGCATCAGCAGGTAGGCCTCGAAAGGCCCCAGGATGGCGCCGCCCTGCGCGCGGATCGCGGTCAGGCGCGCCCAGAAGGCATCGTTGGCGGCTCCCATGAGCGCGCCCGCCACGACGTCGGAATGACCGTTCAGGATCTTGGTGGCCGAATGCATGACGAGATCGGCGCCGAGCGTCAGCGGCCGAGTGTGGATCGGCGAGGCGGCGGTGGAATCGACGGCGAGCCGGGCGCCCGCCGCGTGCGCGAGGCGGGCGGCCTCGGCGATGTCGGTGACCGTCCAGAGCGGGTTGCCGGGCGTCTCGATCCAGACGAGTTTCGTGGTGCCGGGCCGGATCGCCCGCTCCAGGGCGGACACATCGTCCATGTCGACGAAATCGACCGCGATCCGCCGGCGCGGCATCTCGCCGGTGAGCCAGCGCTTCAGGCCCCAATACATCACCCGGGGCGCCACCACGTGGTCACCGGGTTCGAGCGCGGTGAAGACGGCGGTGGCCGCCGCCATGCCGGAGCCGAACAGCAGGGCGCCCGCCCCCGCCTCCTCCAGCATCGCCAGCACGCCCTCCGCCTCGCGCACGGTGGCGTTGTCGGGTCGGGCATAGGAGAAGCCCGAGCTGTAGCCGTTGTCGGGATCGCGCAGGAAGGTGGTGGCCACGTGCAGCGGCGCCACCACGGCCCGCGTCACCGGATCGACATGGCCCAGGGCCTGCGCGGCGAGGCTGCGCTTCGAGAGCGTGAACGAAGCCTCCGAAGGAGGCTTCGGCGCGTTCGGTGCTGACATGCGGCGTGTCCCCGGTATCGTTCGATCGAGTTGGCCGTTCGATCGAACGGCCCTCGCAGACCGCCGCCTCGCAGACCGCCGAACGGAGCGCAAGCGTGGGCGTTGAGAGATGTTTCAGGCCGACGTAAGTCCCGATCCGATCGCCAAGGAATCCCGTCGACCATGTCCCGCGCACCCGCATCGTCACCGCGTCACGTTCCCACGGAGCCCGCCTTCGCCCTGCCCTGGCGGCTGGCGGTGGCGATCCTGCCCGTGGCGCTGACGGCCGTGCTGGGTTCGGCCGCGACGGGGCCGAACATCGCGGGCTGGTACGCGGGCCTGACGAAGCCGGCCTTCAACCCGCCGAACTGGGCGTTTCCCGTGGCCTGGACCATCCTCTACGCGATGATCGCGCTGTCGGCCTTCCGGCTGCTGGGGGCCAAGCCCCGCACGGGGCCGACCCTCGGGCCCTGGAAGCTGGCGCTCGCCGCCTTCGCGGCGCAGCTCGCGCTCAACGCCGCCTGGACGCCGACCTTCTTTTCCGCCCACGCGCTGGGGGCCGCCCTGGTCGTTTCGGCCGCGATGTGGGTGATGATCCTCTGGACCATCCGCCTGTCCTGGCGCTTCGACCGGCTCGCGGCGTGGCTGCTGGTGCCCTACGCCGCCTGGGTCGGCTTCGCGACGGTCCTCACCGGCGCGATCTGGCGGCTGAACTGAGCCGCGCCTATTCCGCCGCCTCGACGAACACCGTCCCGGCGCGGGGGAGATCGAGGGTGTCCCAGGTCTCTGCCAGGGCCGCCGTCAGCTTGGCGATGCGCGCATCGTCGTGGAAGGGCGAGGGCGTGATGCGCAGGCGCTCGGTGCCGCGCGGCACGGTCGGGTAGTTGATCGGCTGGATGTAGATGGCGTGGTGTTCCAGCAGGTGGTCGGCGGCCGCCTTGCAGAGTTCGGCGTCGCCCACCATCACGGGCACGATGTGGGTCTCGGTGTGCAGCACCGGCAGGCCGGCGGCCTCCAGGGCGGCCTTGGTCCGGGCCGCCTGGCACTGGTGCGCCTCGCGCTCCCCGTTCGAGCGCTTGAGGTAGCGCACCGAGGCGATGGCGGCGGCCGCGATGGCCGGCGGCAGCGCGGTGGTGAAGATGAAGCCCGGCGCATGGCTGCGCACGGCGTCGCAGAGCACCGCCGAACCCGTGATGTAGCCGCCGACGCAGCCGAAGCCCTTGGCCAGCGTGCCCTCGATCACGTCGACCCGGTGCATCACGCCGTCGCGCTCGGAGATCCCGCCGCCGCGCGGGCCGTAGAGGCCGACCGCGTGGACCTCGTCGAGATAGGTCATCGCGCCGTAACGGTCGGCCAGATCGCAGATCGCGCCGATGTCGGAGACGTCGCCGTCCATGGAATAGACGCTCTCGAAGGCGATCAGCTTCGGGCGGTCGCCCGCCGCGATCAGCAGCTCCTCGAGGTGCTTCAGGTCGTTGTGGCGGAAGACGCGCTTCTCGCAACCGGAATGGCGTACGCCCTCGATCATCGAGTTGTGGTTGAAGGCGTCCGACAGGATCAGGCAGTTCGGGATCAGCTTGGCGATGGTCGAGATGCCGGCCTGGTTCGAGACGTAGCCCGAGGTGAAGACGAGGCCCGCCTCCTTGCCGTGCAGATCCGCGAGTTCGCGCTCCAGGTCGACCAGCGGCGAGTTGTTGCCGGCGATGTTGCGGGTGCCGCCGGCGCCGACGCCGCAGCGGGCGGCCGTGCGGGTCATGGCGCCGACCACGTCGGGGTGCTGGCCCATGCCGAGGTAGTCGTTCGAACACCAGACCGTGATCTCGGAGGTGCCGCCGTCGGGCTTGCGCCAATGCGCGGTCGGGAAGCGGCCGGCGATGCGCTCGATATCGGCGAAGACGCGGTAGCGGCGCTCGCCGTGCAGGCGGTCCAACGCGGTGCGGAAATGCGATTCGTAGTCGGTCCGACCCTGAAGGGCCGCGTTCTGGCCCGCTCCCTGCTTCGTGTCGCTGATCTTGGTGTCGCCGATCTTGATCGTCGCGGGCATGCGGTTCACGGGCATCCGTCCTTCACGCTTGGGCTGAGGGGCCGGCGGTGGGATCGCGGCCTCGGCGGGATCGTTTCCACGCGGACCCTCGTGCGGGGGGCCCTTGATGCAATCGGTCTCGTCGGCGAGCTTGGCGCAGACTCCCTGAAGGAGTTGCTGACGACGCCCGCCTCGTGTCGCTGGTTTCCCCAGCACGGATGCGACGATACAGGTGAACTTGGAATTGGTTCAAGTCGACATCCGCATTCCTGCTTTGCATCCGCCGGGCGGGGAATGCAAAGCCGGCACGGCGCCGTGGCGACGATGCGTCGCGTCGTCGGATCGGGCGGTCCGGGCGCTTCCTCCCGCACGCCTTCAGCCGGACCGACAGACTTCCATGATCGACACGCCCGTGAGCAACGAACCCATTCCGGACGAACCCGCGTCGGACGAGCCGGAGACCCGAGACCCCCGGGCCGAGCCCACGCGCAAGAGCGCCGCCGCGCAGCGGGCCGAGCGCCTGAAGGCGGCCCTGCGCGACAACCTGCGCCGTCGCAAGGCGCAGGTTCGCGGCCGAGCCGTCGCGGAGTCCGACGAAACACCGGAGGCGGGCGGTTGAGTCGAATCGGGCGCCGCGAACCTCCTTTTCGACAAAACTTGGCTATAACGGTGCCGTTTCCAGAGGGACGGCCCGCGTGCCGTCGGCTTTCAATTTCGGATTTCTCCGGCCTGCGGCGCCGCGCGTGCCCCCGGCGAGCAAGGTTTTAGGAACGATGGACCGCATCAACATCATCGGCGGACGGCCGCTGCATGGGGTGATCCCGATCTCGGGCGCCAAGAACGCCGCGCTGCCCCTGATGATCGCCAGCCTGATGACCGGCGAGACCCTGGAACTCGGCAACGTGCCGCGGCTCGCCGACATCAACGCCCTGCTGCGCATCCTCGGCAATCACGGCGTCGACCACATGGTGGTGGGCAAGCGCCCGGGCCAGACCACCGAGACCGGCCAGACCATCCGTCTCACCGCCTCGAACGTCATCGACACCACGGCGCCCTACGAACTCGTCTCCACCATGCGGGCGAGCTTCTGGGTCATCGCGCCGCTGCTCGCGCGCTTCGGCGAGGCCCGCGTCTCGATGCCGGGCGGCTGCGCCATCGGCACGCGCCCGGTCGACCTGCTGCTGATGGCCCTGGAGCGCCTCGGCGCCACCGTCGAGGTCGATGGCGGCTACGTGGTGGCCAAAGCCAAGAACGGCCTGCGCGGCGGCGAGATCCATTTCCCGAAGGTGACCGTGGGCGGCACCCACGTGGCGCTGATGGCGGCGGCGCTGGCCAACGGCTCGACGCTGATCGAGAACGCGGCGCGCGAGCCCGAAGTCGTCGATCTCGCCGCCTGCCTCACCAAGATGGGCGCGCGCATCGAGGGCGCCGGCACGCCGCGCATCACCGTCGAGGGCGTCTCGCGCCTGCACGGGGCCCGCCACGACGTGCTGCCGGACCGGATCGAGACGGGCACCTACGCCATGGCGGTGGCGATGACCGGGGGCGACGTCACCCTGGAGAACACCCGCGCCGACCTGCTGCATTCGGCCCTCGACATCCTCGCCACCACCGGCGCCGAGATCACGACGGGCGCCGACACGATCCGCATCCGCCGCAACGGCGGCGGCATCGCGGCCGTGGACGTGACCACCGACCCGTTCCCGGGCTTTCCCACCGACCTGCAGGCGCAGTTCATGGCGCTGATGACCCTGGCCAAGGGCCAATCGAACATCCGCGAGACGATCTTCGAGAACCGCTTCATGCACGTGCAGGAACTGGCCCGCCTCGGCGCGAGGATCCGGCTGGAGGGCGATCTCGCCATCGTGGAGGGCGTCGAGCGGCTCAAGGGCGCGCCCGTGATGGCCACGGATCTGCGCGCCTCCGTCTCCCTCGTCATCGCGGGACTGGCGGCGGAGGGCGAGACCAGCATCAACCGGGTCTATCACCTCGACCGCGGCTTCGAGGCCCTGGAGGCCAAGCTCGCCCGCTGCGGCGCCGAGATCACCCGCGTCCGCAGCTGAGGACGACGGCGCTCCCCCCGTCGGGAGAGGAGCGCCGGCCGCCGGTCAGCCCCGGATCTCGCCGCGCTTGGGGCCGAAGCCCGGGATCATGCAGCGGCACTGCGAACCCCAGGGCTGCGGCTCGGTGATGCAGTTGCCGCGCTCGGTCAGGCAGAGCCGGCCGAAGCGCTCGCCGCGCGGGCGGCGGTCGTAGCGGTCCTCGTCGTAGCGCCGGCGCTCGTAGCGATCCTCGTCGTAGCGGCGCTCGAAGCGACGCGGGCGGTCGTCGTCGTAATACTGGGCGTGCGCCGCGAAGGCGCCGAGCCCGGTGCCGAGCGTCGCCGCCGTGGCGAGGGCCAGGATCGCGTTTCGGATGGTCGTGCTGGTCATGGACGTCTCTCCTGCGGATGTCTGACGGGCGCCCCGCGCGCCGTCCCGAACGTCGAAGCCCGATCTAGCGGCGCCGGCCTGAACGGCGCCTGAGATGGTTCTCAGCCGATCAGGCGCGTGACGAGGCGGACCAGCGGCAGCACCGCCCGGGCGAGGCGGATCTGGCCGGGCAACTGGTGCGGCCCGAGGGGCCGGTGGACGAGGCGCGGGCTGAGGCGCTCGGCCTCCGCCACCGCGTGGCCGGCGAGCGGATGGGCCATCACCCGCGCGGCGTCCTCGGGCGTGATCCCGAGGGTCCGCGCCCAGACCCGCTCGGTGCCGAGCCGGCCGGCCGCGTGCAGGCGGCGCAGGCGGCGGCGCCAGGCGTAGCGGTAGAGGGCGCGCGGCACCGGTTCGAGGCGGGCGTCGCACAGGCTGTCGGGCTTCTCGCAGCGCGCCCGGATGGTGTCGGCGACGCCGCCCGGCGCCCGGCCCACGAGGCGCCCCGAGACCGTGACGAGGATGGCGGGGTCGTGCCGGACGTGCAGCCCCTGCGCGAGCAGGAGGGCGACGAAGGCCCCGTCCTCGCCGAGCGCGATGGCCGGCATGCCGCCGACCGCCCGGTAGGCCTCCACGCTGACGCCGAGGGTGGCGCCGATGGTGGTGCGGTGGCAGGGCCAGGGATCGCGCGGATCGGGGTCGATGCGCGCCTCGGCCTCGGTGAGGAGGTCGCTGTAGATGTCCTCGCGCTCGCCGCGCCAGTGCAAGGAGGGCGGCAGCAGGGCCCGCTCGGCCGCGTCGAGTTCGATCCGGCCCGCCACCGCGTCGGCGCCCCGGTCGAGGGCGGCCCGGTTGCGCGCGACCCAGTCGGCCGGCACCCGGCTGTCGGCGTCGGTGGAGAGGATCAGCCCCGTGTCGCCGAGCCAGTCGGCGGCCCGGTTCATCGCCTCGCGCCGGGCCCAGCCCGCATGGGCCCCGGCATACTCGACATTCGTGACGCGGACCGGCACCGACAGCCGGGGCACGAGGTCGGCGACGATCGCCGCCGTGGCGTCGGTGCAGTTGTTGAGGAACAGCACCACGCCGAGGCTGCCGGCGGGGATGCCGGCCTGGGCGTCGATGGCGCGCAGACAGGCCTCGATGCGCTCGGCCTCGTTGCGCACGGGGATGGCGACGACCGCGTTCGGCGCCGCGATGGCGAGGCCAGCGGCCTCGCCGGAGGGAGAGAGGGATGCGGCCGACACGCGGAAACTCCGATTCGCCGGATCGGACGGGAGCCGGCGCGAGGCGCCGTCCCTAGCAGGTTCGGCAAGCGGGACAATGGCGGAGTTCCGCCCAGACAGTTGCCGTGGGCGGGCCGCCTCGCTACCTACGGCTCCCACCCTCCCGAACAGCCGAGCCCGGAACGCGGGGGCCGGCGAGCGATGGAAGAGCGCGACACCCCCCATGACACCCCGCATGGAGCTTCTCAGGCTCGCCGCCCTCGACGCCGAAGACCTGGGCGTCGTCTCCGCCCACCTGCAGGACGCGATCCTGAAGGCGAGCGATCTCGCTTATCTTGGCGCCCAGCACCGCTTCGTCCTGGTGGCGCGCCGCTTCGACTGGTCGGCGGAGGACGGCGCGCCGCCGCGCCGCCGGCTGACGGGCATGCATTTCGACCGGGTGCTCAAGGTGCGCACGCGCGGGATCACGCCCGGCGCCGAATCCGAGGCCCCCCTCGAACTCCTCGCCATCACCTTCACGCCCACCGAGGCGCCCTCCGGCACCGCCACCCTGGTCTTCGCGGGCGGCGCCGCGATCCAGCTCGACCTCGAATGCATCGAGGTGCAACTCAAGGATCTCGGCCCGGTCTGGGAGGTCGAGGGACGTCCCGACCACGAGGCCGTGGCCGCCGGGCGCGCCGCGATCGAGGGACACGCGCGCGAGGGAAACACCCGATGATCCGTCTCGATTCCCGCGACGAAGATTTCGCCGACGCCTTCACGCGCCTGCTCAGCGTCAAGCGCGAGATCTCCGAGGACGTCGACGAGACCGTGCGGGGCATCATCGCGGGCGTGGTCTCGGGCGGCGACGACGCGCTCGTGGACTACACCCGCCGCTTCGACCGCTTCGGCGAGGATTTCACGGTCGCCTCCCTGCGGGTGACGCCGGCCGAGATCGAGGCCGCCATCGCGGCCTGCCCGGCCGAGGCCCTGGAGGCCCTGCGCTTCGCGGCCGCGCGCATCGAGGCGTTCCACGCCGCGCAGGTGCCGGGCGACCACATGGCCACCGACAGCCTCGGCGTCACCGCCGGCTGGCGCTGGACGGCGCTCGAATCCGTCGGCCTCTACGTGCCCGGCGGCACCGCGAGCTACCCCTCCTCGGTGCTGATGAACGCGATTCCCGCCCGCGTCGCGGGCGTGCCCCGCGTCGTCATGGTGGTGCCGATGCCGGAGGGAACCCTGAACCCGCTGGTGCTTGCCGCCGCGCATCTCTCCGGCGTCGACGAGGTCTACCGGGTCGGCGGCGCGCAGGCGGTGGCGGCGCTGGCCTACGGCACGGGCACGATCGCGCCGGTGGCCAAGATCGTCGGCCCCGGCAACGCCTGGGTGGCGGCAGCCAAGCGCCGGGTGTTCGGGCAGGTCGGCATCGACATGATCGCGGGTCCCTCCGAGGTGCTGATCCTCGCCGATGCCCACGCCAATCCCGACTGGGTCGCGGCCGACCTCCTGGCCCAGGCCGAGCACGACGCGGCCGCGCAATCGATCCTGATCACGGATTCCGAGAGGCTGGCGGGCGACGTGGAAGCGGCGGTGGAGCGCGCCCTCGCGACCCTGCCCCGCGCGACGATCGCCCGGGCGAGCTGGCGCGATTACGGCGCCATCGTGGTGGTGCGCGATTTCGACGAGGCCGTGCCGCTGGTCGACCGCCTCGCGCCCGAGCACCTGGAGATCGAGACGGCGGACGCGGAAGGCCTCGCCGCCAAGGTCCGCAACGCGGGCGCGATCTTCCTCGGTTCGCATACGCCGGAGGCCATCGGCGACTATGTCGGCGGCCCCAACCACGTCCTGCCCACGGCCCGCTCGGCGCGGTTCTCCTCGGGGCTCGGCGTGCTCGACTTCATGAAGCGCACCACGATCCTGCGCTGCGACCCGGCGGCCCTGCGGGCGCTGGGACCCTCGGCCATCGCGCTCGGACGCTCGGAGGGCCTCGAGGGCCACGCCCGTTCGGTGGCCATCCGCCTGAACCTGTGAGGGCCTGATGTCCGGCGCGGCCAAATCCAGCGAGCCCCAATCGCCCCATCGCCTCGCGGCGGTCACCTTCGACGAGGAATCCATCGGGCGGGGCAACCCCGACCAGGAGCACGAGCGCGCCATCGCGATCTTCGACATCCTGGAGGACAACAGCTTCACGATCCCAGGCCGCGAGGGGCCCTACGCCCTCACCCTCGGCCTCGTGGAGAACAAGCTCGCCTTCGCGATCCGGCGCGAAGACGGCGAGCCGGTGATGACCCACCTCCTGTCGCTGACCCCGTTCCGGCGGGTGATCCGCGACTACGAGATGATCTGCGAGAGCTACTACAACGCCATCCGCACCGCCTCGCCGACCCAGATCGAGGCGATCGACATGGGCCGGCGCGGCCTGCACAACGAGGCCTCGGACCTGCTGCGCCAGCGCCTCGAAGGCAAGGTCGACCTCGACCACGACACCGCGCGCCGGCTGTTCACCCTGGTCTTCGCCCTGCACTGGAAGGCCTGATACCGTCTTCCGCTCGATCGAAGCGGAGTCGGTCTCGCCCAGCCCGCGCGGCGCCTGAGAGTCAGCCCGGATCCGCCATCCCGAAGGGAGCAAGCGGATTCGGTCTGAGCCGCGAAGTCCCGAGCCGGCACGGTCCGAGCCGCGATCCCTCCCGAAGCGCGAGGCTGAGAAGAAGATCGGATGGCGGACGCGACCGGCCCGAAGAAGACGCGCGTGCAGTCGGCCTTGTTCATGTGCAACTTCAACGCCGTGCGCTCGCTCGCGGCGGAGGCGATCGCGCGCCACTACTTCGGCAGGTCGATCTACGTGCAATCGGCCGGGGTCCGCTCCGGCGAGCCGGCCGACCCGTTCATGGTGGCGGCGCTCGACGAGATCGGCATCGACGCGGCGCGCCACAAGCCGCGCACCCTGGCGCAGCTGGAGGAGTGGGAGGGGCTGAACTTCGACCTCATCATCACCCTGGCGCCGGAGGCCCACCACGCCGCCCTGGAGCTGACCCGTACCAACGCGGTCGAGGTCGAGTACTGGCCGACCCCCGACCCGACCATCATCCAGGACGGAACCCGCGAGCAGCGCCTCGACGGCTACCGCGATGTCCGTGACGGACTGGTCTACCGGATCAAGAGCCGGCTGAAGGTGTGAGCCGCCGGATCGACGTCACCGGCCCGTAGCTCTTTTCCCGGATACGGGCGACGGCCTCGCGCACGGGCTCCACCGCCACCGCCATGTGGTGGCCGTTGGCGTGGATGAGCCGGGTGGCGTCGAGCATCATCCCGACATGGCCGCGCCAGAACACGAGATCGCCCCGTGCGAGCCCGTCGAGATCGGGCGGCAGCCCGTCCCCGAGCCCGCGCTCCTGCTGGTCCGCGTCGCGGGGCGCGGCCATCCCCCCCTGCGCGAGGCAGAGCTGGACGAGACCCGAGCAATCGAGGCCGAGGCTGGTGCGGCCGCCCCAGAGATAGGGCGTGCCGACGAGGCGCTCGGCGGTGGCGGCGTAGTCGGGTTCCACGGCGTCGACGGGCGCGCAATGGCCGGCGAAGACATAGCCGCCGGTGCCCAGCCGCAGGTAATCGCCGGTCTCCCCCTCCGCGCGGATGCGGGCGCCGAGGGTGAGATGGCCGGCGGCCGGCTGCTTCAGGTCGGGGCCGGGATAGACGAAGCTGCGCAGGGCGGTGACGCGATGGGTCGGCGCCGTGGGGCGGCCGAGGGCCGCCTCGGGCAGGTAGCCGACATAGCCGTCATGGGCGAACTGGACGAAGGCGAAGCCCTCCTCGGCGTCATAGAACGTCACCGCGTCGCCCATCACCGCCTCGGTCTCGAGCCCGGCATCGAAGCGCGGCGCGCGGGTGAGCGGGGCCGAGGGCACCACGACGCTGCGCGGTTCGCCCACGACGTAGCGCGCGGCCTCGACCCGGCCGCGCAGGCGCGCATCGGCGATCTCGGGCCGGGCCGGGACGAGGCGTGGGTCGGACAGGTCGCGCAGGGCGGTCGGCATGGGGTGACTATCTCCCGTCCCCAGCCACCCCGCAACCACGCGGATGCCGGGCGATCGCAAGGGGGCGGTTCGCCCGCCGGACGTCTTCAGGACAGCACCGCGTCGTCCTGGGGCCGCGCAACGCAGTCAGAAGCCACGATGCCGTCTCCCTGCCTGCGGATGAGCCCCTGCCGTGCTGTGGCATTTCGACGCCCGACTTTGCCTATCGGGTCGGCATTTCGCTTTTCAGGATGCAGCGCGCTTCGAGGAATCCGCGCGGCGCCTGATCGAAAATCCATCACGGAACCACGATGCACGGAGCGCACGGGCCGCCCGCGATTTTGTGCGATGCACAAACCTTCGCGGTGCGGTTATGGTCGGATGATGACCCAAGCGAGTCGCGCCGTGAAGAAGACCTCGAAATCCTTCCAGGATCTCCCGCCGATCCGCGTGCGACGCGAGCCGCCGACGATCCCCGAGGCGGTCGCCGCCGCGCAGGACCTCGCCGACGACATCGATCAGCAGGTGGAGATCGCCGCCGGCCTGATCGGCCTGCCGCCCGAGGCCGTGCGCGAGCACGTGGTCGCCGCCGCGAAGGCCAAGCCCGCGCCGGCCGCGCAGCGGATGCCCGAGCGCATCCTCACCGCCGCGAGCCCGAGCCGGGCGCCGCGCACGGTCATCGTCGAGCGCCGCACCCGCCCGCCCGTGGTGGTCGAGCGTCGCGGCCGCCCGCCGATCGGGCGGCCCTGAACGCGTCCGTTCACCATTCAGGGTCTCACCAGTCCAGGGTCTTGCCGGTGTAGTCGCGATAGGCCGTCCCGGTCTGGCCGAGATGGCCCTCGATCACGTCGGTGAGGCCGGTGACGCTGGTGGCGACGTCGATATCCGCGTCGGCCCCGCCCATCTCGGTGCGAACCCAGCCCGGATGCAGCAGCAGCACGCCGAAACCCGCCTCGTGATGGCGGATCTCGAAACTGCGCGCCAGGGTGTTGAGCGCGGCCTTGCTCGCCCGGTACGTCTCCCAGCCGCCGGATTCATTGAGGGCGACGCTGCCGAGGATCGAACTCATGAAGGCGACGAGGCCCTTCGGCGCCAGGCGGTCGAGGAAGGTCTCGGCGAAGCGCACCGGGCTGATCGCATTGGTCAGGTAGACCTGGGCGGCCACGTCGCGGGGCACGGCATGGGCGGGGTCGTGCGCCTGCGTCGCCACGCCCGCCACGACGAAGATCAGGTCGAAGCTCTGGCCGGCGAGGCGCCCGTGCAGGGCGTCCACGGCGGCATCGTCGTCGATATCGGCGGTTTCCACCAAGAGCGCGTCCGAGCTCAGGGCGGCAAGGCCCGGCGAGGCCGAGCGCTGCGTCGCGGTCACCCGCCAGCCCCGCTGCAGGAAAGTCTCGACGAGGCCGAGACCGAGGCCGCGCGAGGCCCCGACGATGAGCGCGTTCTTGCCAGATGCCATGATGTCCGTGTCCTCGAAACCTGAGCGGACTCGGCGCCCGCGCCTCGCAATTCGGAAGCGCCGGCGCCGCCGGCAATCCGCCCCGGCGTGAGCGAGGTGTGCCGACGCACGCAAGCTGGAGATTCAATCCGCCGTCTGCACCGACCAGGTGGCGTGCTCGATGCCGGGCATCCGCGTCAGGCCCGCCACCACGGCGTCGAGTTCGGCCCCCGCCACCGCCGTCGCCACCAGGGTCGCCACCACCTCGACGGTGTCCTCGCCGCGCTCCACCACCTCGATGCCGCCGACGGGGTACTGCGCCGCCTCCAGGCGCTCCACGAGGAGATCGCGCGCGGGGCCGGCGCCCTCGGCCTGCACGGTCACCTGGACCTCGTAGGTCGCCTCGGTCTGGCTCTCGTCGATGGGCGCGCGGTTGATGGCGTTGACCAGCGGCCGCAGCAGGGTGTTGCCGGCGAGCACGGCCGCCGTGACGAAGGCGGCCTCCAGGGGGAAGTCCGCCCCCGCGAAGGCGCCGACGGCGGCCGAGCACCAGAGGGTCGCGGCGGTGTTGAGCCCGCGCACGTTCATGCCCTCCTTCATGATCACGCCGGCGCCGAGGAAGCCGACGCCCGAGATCACGTAGGCCACGGTGCGGGTGCCGCCCGCCGCCCCCTCGAGGCGCATGCCGAGATCGACGAAGGCCGCCGCCCCCACCGCCACGAGGACGTTGGTGCGCAGGCCCGCCGTGCGCTGGCGGTACTGGCGCTCGGCCCCGATCAGGGTGCCGAGGCCGAAGGCGACGAGGAGGCTGACCGCCGAGTTGACGGCTTCGGGCATCGGCCCGGACAGGAACGGGATCATCGCCCTGCCCTGACGCCGTCCCGTGACGGGACCATGACGGTGCGGATCGGATCAGGCCTGCGGATAATCGGAGATGCCGCCATGCGCCGCCGACCACTTGGCCGGCTCGTGCAGGAAGCTCTCGACCTCGGCCAGCACCTTCGGGTCGAAGTGCCCGCTCTCCTTGGCCACCGCCAGCACGTCCCACCAGGTGGTGAGGTAGTGGAGCTGCACGCCGAGATCGGCCATTAGCTCGCGGCTGTTGGGGAAGATGTCGTAGAAGAACATCACGAAGCAATGGTCGACCTGGGCGCCCGCGTCGCGCAGCGCCTTGCAGAACATCGCCTTGCTGCGCCCGTCGGTGGCCAGATCCTCGACCAGCAGGGTCTTGGCGCCCTCCACCACCTCGCCCTCGATCTGCGCGTTGCGGCCGAAGCCCTTGGCCTTCTTGCGCACGTACTGCATCGGCAGCATCAGGCGGTCGGAGATCCAGGCCGCGAAGGGGATACCGGCCGTCTCGCCGCCGGCCACGTGGGTGATCGACTCGTAGCCGATGTCGCGCACGATGGTGGCGGCGGCGAAGTCGTTGAGCGTCGAGCGCAGGCGCGGATACGAGATGATCTTGCGGCAGTCGATGTAGACCGGGCTCGCCCAGCCCGAGGTGAAGGTGAAGGGCTTGTCCTGGTAGAAGTGCACCGCCTTGATCTCGAGGAGCATCTTGGCCGCCTCGCGGGCGATCACGGCGCGGTCGATCGGCAGGAAGGAGGTCGTCATGCGCGGGTTCGCTCTCGTGCGGGTGGCGGGCGCGAGGCCTCCGCACCCGGGAGAGACCGCGCATCCGCCTCAGGGGTTCTCCTTCCCGCCAACCGTCCGGGGCGTCAACCCTGGACGTCGCGTCGATCCCGCGCGACCGCTCGGGCCGCCTTCACGTCGGCGAGGACGGCGCCGACCGCGCGCGTCAGGTGTATCGGAACGCGACGCCGGCCCGGATGACGGGTCTGCCTGCGAAGGCACGGCCCGCGCTGCAATCACGCGAGGAAGCGCTCCAGCGCCGCCAGGGTCGCGGCGGGATTCTCCTCGGCGAGGAAGTGGCCCGAGGCGATCTCGGCCGCGATCGCCTCCGGCGCGAAGGTGCGCCGCCAGGCGGCCAGCGGCGTCTCCGGACCCGCATCGAGGTAGCCGTCGCCGGTGAGGATCAGGGTCGGGCAGGTCAGGTGACGCTCCGTCGCCAGGTCCGCGAGGTCGGCCTCGCGGTCGCGGGTGGCGCCAGCCCGGTAATCCTCGCAGAAGGCGTGGATGCGCTCGGGCACGGCCCAGGCCTGCCGGTAGAGGTGCAGGGCCGCGGGCGCGAAGGCGTCCAGGGATTTCCGATCGGACGCCTTGGCCCCGCTCCAGTCGCGCAGGAGCCCCTCGAAATAGGCGTCCGCGTCCCGGCCGATGGCCTGTTCCGGCCCCGGCGCAGCCTCGGCCAGGAAGTTCCAGTGCGAGGGCTTTCGCGGAGCGGCCTCGATCCGCTCCCACTGGACGAGGGTCGGCAGGATGTCGAGGAGGGCCAGCCGGGCGATCCGGCCCGGCTCGTCGAGGGCGAGGCGGTAGCCGATGCGGGCCCCCCGGTCGTGCCCGACGAGGGCGAAGTGGACGTGGCCGAGGGATTCCATCACCGCCACCACCTCGGCGCCAAGGGTGCGCTTGGCGTAGGCCCCGTGACGGGCATCGCCCTCGGGCGCTGCCGACCAGCCGTAGCCCTTGAGGTCGAGGCAGACCACGCGCCGGCGCTCGGCCAGCGCCGGCGCGATCCGGTGCCAGCAGGCATGGCTCTGCGGAAAGCCGTGGAGCAGCAGGACCGGGGGCGCATCCTCCGGCCCGCCGACGCGCGCGAAGAAGCGCCCGGCCGGGATGTCGATCCAGCGGGCGGCGAAGTCGGGGAAGAGATCGGTGGTCACGGGCGGCGCCTCCGGCGGGGGCCGGGGAAACGCGCGCCTGCGGCCGCCGGTTTCGAGAGCCCCGTCCGTGCGCGATCCTTCGCCTTCAGCCTTTCGTTTCGGTCTTCGCGGATTGGACGTCCATGTAACGCCGCAGAACCGCGTTCATGCGGGTCTGATAGCCACGACCACCCTGCTTGAAGAAATCGACCACGTCGCGGTCGAAGCTCGCATGAATCGATGTCTTCGGTGGAGGCAGGCCAACCGTGGCATGGGCCCACTCGTCCTCGCGGATCGTGGCAGGGTTCTCCGTATCCTCGGCGGCGATCCGCTCGATCTCGTCCTCGGAGACCGCTTTGAGGCTCGCCCAATCCGTCCTGTCCTGCGGCGGCTCAGCAGTCTTTCTGCCGGGCATCGTACAATCTCCTCTCCGTTCGGTTCGCGAGGCGGGCGGAGATGATCCGCTGCTTGCCGTCACGCGGGGTGAAGGTGATGTTCAGGATGACTCCGTTGAACGCGACGATCATGTTGAAGCGGGCTTCCCCATAGTCGCGCCGCCCGTCCTCCCGGATCAGAGCGAAGCGTCCATCGAAGGCTTCATCCAGACCGGCGAACCCAATGCCTCGAGTCTGGAGGTTGGCGTCGCTCTTCAGATCGTCCCAGACGGTGCGTTCGGCTTCACCCATCATCAAAATGTACATGAATACGTACATTGCGGAAAGCTCTCGTGGGCTCGTGTCCGATCGGTCTGACCGCCGGAGACATCCGCGCGGCAGCCCGCGAAAATGTGTTCGGGCAAGATGCCCGACGTCGCGCCTGCGGCCTCACGGATGCCGGCTCGGGATTGACGCCCGGCCCGCGCAGCGGGCACACCCGGCGGCTGTGGATCGCTTAAGAATCCGCATCGAGGAGACGCGCATGGACCGGCCCACCGTTCCTGCCCCACAGACGATCCGCCCGGCCGAGGCCAGGGGTTCGTCCGCCACGAGGGGTCCGTCCGCATGAGCGGCGCGGTCCTGAGCCAACGTCCGGCCGCCGATGCCCCGCCCGCGGACGCCACCCTGCGCGGGCGCATCCTGGCGCTGCGCGACGGCTTGCTGCACGGCCTCATCGGCGCCGACGCGATGGTGGAGCGCCTGCTCATCGGCCTCCTCACCGGCGGCCACCTCCTCATCGAGGGCGCGCCGGGGCTCGCCAAGACCCGCGCGGTCAAGCGCCTGTCGGACGGGCTCGACGGCAGCTTCGCGCGCATCCAGTGCACGCCCGACCTGATGCCCGCGGATCTGACCGGCACCACCGTCTGGCGCCAGGACGCGGGCGACTTCGAGTTCCTGGCCGGCCCCCTGTTCCATTCCCTCGTCCTCGTCGACGAGGTGAACCGCGCGCCGCCGAAGGTGCAGTCGGCCCTGCTGGAGGCGATGGCGGAGGGCCAGATCACGGTCTCGGGCCACACCCATCCGCTGCCCGACCCGTTCATGGTGGTGGCGACCCAGAACCCGATCGAGCACGCGGGCACCTTCCCGCTGCCCGAGGCGCAGCTCGACCGCTTCCTGCTGCACGTGCTCGTGGAGATGCCGGACGAGGCCGCCGAGCGCCGCATCCTCGACCTCGTGGAGGGCGAGCTGAACCACCATGCCGAGGCGATGCCGGTGCGGCTCTCCGTGGAGGAGATCCGCGCTGCGCGCGAGGCCGCCCTCAACGTCTACGTCTCCCCCGCGCTCAAGGACTACCTCGTGCGGCTGGTGGCGGGCACCCGCACCGACGCGGCGGCCCCCGATCTGCGCGCGGCGATCGAGCACCCGGCCTCCCCGCGCGGGACGCTGGCGCTGATGCTCGCCGGCAAGGCGCGGGCCTATCTGCACGGCCGCGACCACGTCATCCCCGAGGATGTCGCCGACCTCGCCGCCGATGCCCTGGCCCACCGCATCGGGCTGACCTGGCGCGCCGCCGCCGAGGGCCAGACCGCGCGCGGCATCATCCGGGGCCTCGTCGAGCGGGTGCGGGCGCTCTGAGCGCGACCATGGCCGCGCAGACCCGGGCCTCCGCCGACACCGACCCGCTGCTGGCGCCCGGCATCCACCTCTCGGGCGAGGCGCTCATGGGGCTGCGCCACCTCGCGCGGCGTGGGTTCGGGCCGGGCACCCGGACGCTCGCCGGCCTGCCCGGCGGGATCGTGACCCGCCGGCGCGGACGCGGCTCGGAGCCCGACGACGTGCGCCTCTGGTCGGAGGGCGACGACCGCCGCCACATCGACCGCAACGCCACCGCCCGCACCGGCATCCTGCACGTGCGCACCCATCACGACGAGCGCGACCGCGCCGTGGTGCTCCTCGTCGACCTCAGGCCCTCGATGCTGTTCGGCACGAAGCGCGCCCTGCGCTCGGTGGCGGCGGCCGAGGCCCTGGTGCTGCTCGGTTGGCGCATCGTCGGCGACGGCGGCCGTGTCGGCCTCGTGGCCCTGGGCGCGGGCGAGCCCGTGGTGGTGCGCCCGGCCAGCGGCGAGCGAGCGATGACGGCGGTCACCGGCGCCCTGGCGCTGGCCCATGCGCGCGCCCTGGCGGACGGGGCGACGCAGGACCCCGCCCTCACCGGGGGCCTGACCCTGGCCCAGAGCCTGCTGCCCTCCGGCGGGCACCTCGTCATCGGCAGCGCCCTCGACGCCCCGGGCGACGACTTCGACCACCTGCTCACCGTGATGGCCGAACGGCTCTCGATCCGCCTCGTCCTCGTCAGCGACGCCTTCGAACGCGCCCGCCCGCCCGGCTTCTACCCCTTCGCGACGCCGGACGGCCGGCGCGGCACCGTGCAGGCGAGCCGGGCCGACAAGGCGCCCCCGAGCGCCGATGCGCGCCTCGTGGCCTATGCCCGCCGGGGCATCGAGGGCCTGCGCCTCGATGTCGAGGCGGGTCCGGAGGCCTACGCCCCCCTGATGGAGCGCCTCGATGCGGTGCTCTAGGGGTTTTCACGTGAATCCGGGGACCCTCGCGTGACCGACGCCAGCCCGAGTCTCGACCAGCTGCGCGGCCTGCACCTGCCCGCCGAAACCGGGGGCCTTCAGGGCGCCGTGATGCTGGCCATCGCCCTCGGGTTCGCGGCCGCCCTGGCCCTCGGGCTCCTGCGCCTGCTGCGGGCCCGGCGGCGCGACTCGATCCGGCGCGCGGCCTTGCGGGAACTCGCCGCCGCCAACGCCCTGCCGCCGGAGCCGCGCCGCGTCGCGCAGGCCCGGCTCCTGCGCCGGCTGGCCCGCACCCTCCAGGGTGACGCGGCGGCGGATGCGCGCGGGGCGGCGTGGGGCACGGTCCTCGACCGGCTCTTCGCCACGACGTTCTTCACGCAAGGCCCCGGCCGGGTGTTCGCGGAGGGGCTCTACCAGCGCGGAGCCGCCGAGCCCGGTGCGATCGATGCCGAGCTGGCCCGGCTGTTCGGCCGGATCGGAGCCTAGAGGCATGCTGACGGGTCTTCTGCCGAACGGGCTCAGCGCCCTCCTCTCCGCCTTCGACCTCGCCAGTCCCTACGCCCTGCTGCTGCTGCCCCTGCCGCTGCTGGCGGCGCGGTTGATGCCGGCCGAGCGCGTCGGGGGCAGCGGGGCCCTGCGGGTGCCGGCCTCCCTGGTGGCCCAGGCCACGCGGGGCGACAGCGTGGCGGCGCGCGGGCGCGGGCGCGCCCTCCTGGTCTGGACCCTGTGGGCGGCGCTCGTCCTCGCCGTCTCGGGCCCGCGCCTCGTGCTGCCGGCGACCGCCCTGCCGGCTTCGGGCCGCGAGATCATGCTGGTGATGGACCTCTCCGGCTCGATGGAGCGGCGCGACTTCGACCTCGACGGCCAGACCGTGACGCGCCTGACCGCCGTGAAGCGCGTCGGCACCGACTTCATCCGCCGCCGGGCCGGCGACCGCATCGGCCTCGTGATCTTCGCCAACGAATCCTACGTCGCGGCGAGCCCGAGCTTCGACACCGCCACGGTGGCGCGCGCCCTGGACGAGGCCACGATCGGCCTCGTCGGCCGCTCCACCGGCATCGGCGACGGCCTCGGCCTCGCCCTCAAGCGCCTGAACCCGGCGGCTCCCGAGGCCGAGGGCGTGCCGCCGGCCAGCGCCAAGGTGGTGATCCTGATGACCGACGGCGCCAACAATGCCGGGCAGACCACGCCGCGCGACGTCGCCGGGCTGGCCAAGGAACTCGGTGTCCGGGTCCACACCATCGCGCTCGGGCCGCGCGACCTCTCGAACGCGGAGGGCGAGCAGGACGTGGTCGACACGGAGACGCTCAAGGAGATCGCCGACCTGACGGGCGGGCGGATGTTCCGCGTGAAGACCACGGACGACCTGGTCGCCATGGCGGATGCCATCGACGAGATCGAGGGCGGCCGCGCCAAGGCGCCCCCGGTGCCCCTGCGCAAGGACCTCTGGCCCTGGCCCGCCGCCCTGGCCTTCCTCGCCGCCGCCGGACTCCTCGCCGCGAGGCGCGTCGCATGAGCCTGCTCGACGCCTTCGCGCTGCTGCGGCCCTGGTGGCTCGCGGCGATCCCCCTGGTCGCCGCCCTGGCCCTGCGCGCGGCCTGGCGCTCGGCGCCCCTCGGAGACTGGGCCCGGGCCGTCGATCCCGGCCTGATGGCGCTGATGGCCAGGCGCGGTGCGGTGCTCGGCGGACGCCGGCAGGCGAACCTCGCCGCCGCGATCACCGCCGGCCTCGTCGCGCTGGCGCTGACCGGCCCGGCGGTCGAGCGGCCGGACGCCGCGACCTTCCGCAACCTCGACGCCACCGTGCTGGTGCTCGACCTCTCGCGCTCCGTCGCCGAGGGCGGCCATCTCAAGGACGTGCGCCAGGTCGCGCAGGCCCTCGCGGAGGCCGCCGGCACCCGCAGCGTCGCCGTGGTGGTCTATGCCGGGGACAGTTACCTCGCCGCTCCGCCGACCACCGACCGCGACGCCCTCGCCTCGATCCTGTTCGCCCTCGACGGCGACACGGTGCCCGACCGGGGCACGCATCCCGAGCGCGGTCTCGCGCTCGCCCGCCGCACCCTGGCGGAGGCCGGCGTGATCGCGGGCGACGTCGTCCTCGTCACGGACGGGGACGGCATCGGTGACGCCGCGATGCGGGAGGCGAGCGCGATCCGCGCCAAGGGCTGGCACCTGCACGGCGTGTTCGTGCCCGCCGGTCCCGGCCTGCCGGCGGGCTCGCCCAAGCCCGACCGGGGCGCCCTGGAGCGCCTCGCCGATGCGGGATCGGGCCGCTTCGCCGTCCTCGACAGCCCCGCCCCGGTGCTCGATGCGGTCGGCGCCAGCACGGCCCAGCACCTCGCGGCCGGTGGCTACACCGTGCTGGCCTTCGCCGATCTCGGGCGCTGGCTCGTGCTGCTGGCGCTGCTGCCGGCCCTCATGTTGTTCCGCAGGAGCGCCTGATGGCGATCGGCCCCCTGTCCGCCCGCCTGCCCGCCCTGCCGCGCCACTGGCGGCGCCGGGCGCGCCTCGGCGCCCTCGGGCTGGCGGGGCTCGCCATCCTGGGCCTCACCGCCACCGCGCAGCCGCGCACCGGCCTGGGGCGCGCCCTGATGGGGATCGGCCTGCCCGGCGCGGCCGCGTTCGTGCTCGACGATCCCGTCTGGCGCGGCCCCGCCTTGTATCAGGCCGGGCGCTACGACGAGGCCGCCGCCGTGTTCCGCGACGGCGGACGGCGGGGCAGCTACAACCTCGGCAACGCGCTCGCGCGGGCCGGCGACCTCCAGGGTGCGCTGGACGCCTACGACGCGGCCCTGCAATACAACCCGCGCGATGCCGACGCGCAGGCCAACCGCTCGCTGATCGCCCGCCTCGTCGACGAGGGTCCGGGCGATCCGGGCAAGGGCGGGGGCGTCGCCAACGCCACCGCGACGGTGGGCGCGCGCTACAACAAGACCTCGAACCAGGATCCCAACGACGACACGCAGGCCACTTCCACGGGCGATGGTCTGGCCGGCAACAAGGAGGGCGGCACCTCCTCCTCGACGCCGGGCAACAGCAAGGTCGCGCGGCGCGGCAAGGCCGAACAGGTCGCGGTGGATTCCGGCAAGGGCGAGGCGCGGGGCTCGGCCAGCGACGCGGCGGGGCGCGGCCGCACGGGGGCCGGCTCGGCCATGGTCGCGGCCGCGCCCGAGCGGGAGGCGCGCCGGGTGACGAAGAGCTTCGAGGCCCACGAGATCCGCCCCGACCGCCTCTGGCTCCAGACCCTGCCGGATGATCCGGGACGTTATCTCAAGCTGCGCCTCAAGGCGGAGCAGGCCGTGCGCGTGGAGGCCGGCACCGCCGTGCCGGGGGGAAGCAACCCATGGTGAGTTTGCCCAACCTCGTCGCCAGAACCCTCCCCCTCCCGCGCGGGAGGGTTCTGGCGTCGCGCCTGATCCTGAGCCTCGTCCTGCTCGTCCCCCTCCCCGCCCGGGCCGAGATCGATCCCGGCGACCTCACCCTCACGGTGACGCCGGAGCGCAACGGCAATGCCGATCCGTTCGCGCGCGAGATGGTGCTGCTGCGCATCCACGGGGTGTATCGGCAAACGATCCTGCTGGAGGAGGTGATTCAGCCCTCGCTGGCCAATTTCAGCTGGACGCAACTCGGCCGCGACACCTGGTCGAAGACCCGTCTGCCCGATGGGCAGGTGGCGATCGCCTTCGAGCGGGTGGTGGCGATCTTCCCGCACCATCCGGGCGACTTCACCATCGAGCCGTTCATCCACCGCCTCACCGTCAACGACGGCGGCAAGCGCCTCGTGGTGGACGTGCCCTCCGCCCCCGTGACCCTGCCGGTGGCGACCTGGACGAAGCCGGTCGGCGGCCCCGACGCCAAGGAGCCGTGGTGGCTGCCGGCCAAGGACGTGACGATCACGGACTCGTGGAGCCCCGACCCCGAGACGGTGAAGATCGGCGAGACCACCCGGCGCATCGTCACCCTGGAGGCGCAGGGCATGGTGGCCGAGGGGCTGCCGCCCCGGCCGGTGATGCGCACGCGCGGCATCCTCACCTTCGCGGGGCCCGTCACCCGCGAGACGATCATCACCCCCGCGGGTCCGGTGGCGCGGGCCACCTACCAGTGGGACGTGCGCCCCGCGATCGCGGAGATCATCCCGCTCGACGCGATCAGCATCCCGTGGTTCGACACGGTCTCGCGCACCCTGCGGGAGGCCGAGATTCCCGCCCGCCAGATCGGCGGCGGCCTGCCGGACCGGGAGGACGAGGCGAAGCCGATCCTGCCGGCCTCTCCCGTCATCGTCGCGGCCTCCGCCCTCTTCGCCTTCGGGCTCGGGCTGGCCCTCCTCGGCTTCGGCGGCGGCGGCACGGCGCGCCGGCGCCTCGATGGCCGCACCCGCCGGGCGCTGCGCCGGGCCGCGGCCGCCCGCGACGCTAAGGCGTTCCGGGCCGTCCTGGCGCCCGCCCTCCAGGGCGAGCCCGCCCTCGCGGAGGCTTGGCGCGCGCGCGCCGACGTCGCGGCGGCCCTGAGCGCCCTCGACGGCGCCCTCTACGCGCGGACCGCGCCGGATGCGCCGGCACCGGACCTCGATCTCGTCGGACTCGCGGGCAAGCTGTCGCGGCCGGTGACGATCGCGCGGGCCGCGCCGAACTCGACCCGCCTCGCCCCCCTCGACGGTCCGTCCCCCGCCGGTCGCTGAGCGATGCCAGCGCCTACTCGCGCCGCAGTACGCGGTCGACGATGAGGTTCGACCAGCGCCCGTCCTTCACGGAGGCCTCGAGCGCCACGGGGTCGTAGCGCTCCCGAACCCAGTCCTCGAAGGCGATCGGGTCGCGCGCGGCCGCCTCGAGATAGGCCGTGAAGAACCGGTCCAGGATGCCGGTCTTGGCCTGCCGGACATGACCGTAGCGGAGCGAGAGCTGGCGCATCGCCTCGCGGGGCGGCACATTCTCCTCGAAGACGAGGTAGAGGGCGGCGGCGAGCCCGGCCCGGTCGGCGCCGGACTTGCAGTGGATCAGGGCCGGGTAAGGGATCGTCGCGTAGATCCGCTTCAGCGCGAGGATGGTCCCGGCCTCGGGCGCCGCGCGGGAGCGCAGGGCGATGGTCCGGAAGTCGAGGCCGAGCGCCCGGCAGCGCTCGCGCTCCAGGGGCCCGGAGCCGTATTCGGGCTCGCCGCGCAGGCAGACGATGGTGCGGAGGCCGGCGCGCGCCATCGCGTCGATCTGGTGCGGGGCGGGCTGGGCCGAGCGCCAGAGCCGGCCCGCGCCGACCCGATGCCGGTTGAGGTAGACCAGCCGGAACAGGCCGTGGTCGGTCAGCAGCATGCTGGCCCAGGCCCGCAGCCGCTCAGACCGGTTCGCGGGCGGGCGTTCCCAGCGGGCGATCCGGGCCAGCCGCCGTGCGTTGCGCCGAGCGTAATGGGCCGCGTCGCGCCTCCAGAGCCTCATGAGCCGGCCCGATCCGCGACCGACAAGGCTCAGCGCGTCCGTTCCTTGGGGAAATAGAGGATCGCGAGGCGGTAGGTCCGCAGCATGGCGATGGTGATGGCGACGATGAAGCCGTACACGCCGCCCGTGACGTGCATCTTCATGAAATAATATTTGAAAAAGACCAGCATCGGCTCGAACGCGATCCGGAGCGGGGTCAGGGGTGACTTCTTCTTGATCTCGCCGGTTTGCAACTTGTAATAGGCGATGTTCTTCTCGACCAGATGAGCGATCGAGCGGATCGACTGGTGGAAGATCGGCGCCCGGATACGGCCCCTGTGCGCGGGCGCAACCTTGACCTCGTCGAACACGGCGCTGTCGGGGAAGCGGCAGCGGGTCCGGTCGTAGAGCCGGACGTAGTCGTGGTAATCGGCGAGCGGCCTCGGCCGCGCGTCGCCGGGATAGACCTGCGTGATCCGGAATTCGAAGCCGTGGATCGCCTCGGGGATCGGCGCGCTCAGCAGCTTCGTGAGTTCGGCGCGGGTGGCCTCCGTCAGCCACTCGTCCGCGTCGAGGTTCAGGATCCAGTCGTGGCGCGCCACGCCCTCGGCGAAGCGCTTCTGCTGGCCGTAGCCTTCCCAGTCGCGATGGATGCAGGTGGCTCCGAAATCCTCGCAGATCGTCACGGTGCCGTCGGTGCTGCCGGAATCCACCACGACGATCTCGGAGACGAGGCCCCGGACGCTCTCGAGGCAGCGCAGGATCCGGTCCGCCTCGTTCTTCGTGATGATCGTGCACGAGACTGGGATTCTGAGGGCCGGATCAGGTTTCACCTGGGGGATTCCCGTCGCTGGTCCGAGGCTTCGTAGCGGCGGCGTGGGGGTTTTACAACGCGCGGCCCGACGGGCGAGGGTCGAAGAACAATCCTTAACCGTCTGTTTACCCTGATCGGTGACCGCTGGACGATCACGAGGACGGGCCATGCGACGAGGGATGATGGCGGCACGCGGGTTGGCGGGGCTGTGGCTCGTCGCGGGCCTGCTGCCGGCCGTGGCCGCCGACTTCGCCGAACCCATCACGCCGGGCCGCCTGCGCGGCGAGGCCGTGGACCCCTTGCCGCGCTACTTCCCGCGCGCCGAGGGCGAGGATTCCGCGGGCCGCCGTTTCGTGCCCGCGCGGCGTCAGGCGCCGCGCTGCCGCCTGCGGCGGGTTCCGATCCCCACCGACGCGCCCGGCGATCCGAGCTATGTCGGCTCCGCCTACGGCCTGGGCAAGCCGAGCTATTACGGCTTCACGCCGCCGCTCGGGGTGGACGATCCCTACGGCCGTCCCCTGCTGCCCTATTGCCCCTGACGGCTGGCGCGGCGGCGCGCGGGTGATTAGGTCTGGCGCCGTTCGCCGGACACGTTTCACGAGGTCGCCCTTGTCCCATGCCCCGCTCGCCCGCTTCACGGCGGCCGCCCCCCTGCGCGCCGAGCTCGCCGGCTGGCGCCGGTCCGGCGCGCGCGTGGTGCTGGTACCGACCATGGGCGCCCTGCACGCGGGCCACCTCGCCCTGATGGAGCGGGCGAAGGCCCTGGGGGATCGCGTGGTGGCGAGCATCTTCGTCAACCCGACGCAGTTCGGCCCCAACGAGGACTTTTCGCGCTACCCGCGCGACACCGAGGCCGATCTCGCCCTGCTCGCCGGGGCCGGCGTCGATGCGGCCTACCTGCCGGAGGTCGCGGGCATGTACCCTGAGCACTTCTCCACCCGGATCGAGGTCGAGGGCCTCACGGAGGGCCTGTGCGGCGCCTATCGGCCGGGGCATTTCTCGGGTGTCGCCACCGTGGTGACGAAGCTCCTGAACCAGGTCCAGCCCGATCTAGCGCTGTTCGGCGAGAAGGATTTCCAGCAGCTCCTCGTGATCCGCCGCGCGGTACGCGACCTCGACCTGCCCGTGGAGATCCAGGGCGTGCCGACCCTGCGGGAGGCGGACGGCCTCGCCCTGTCCTCGCGCAACCGCTACCTCGACGCCGACGCGCGGGCCCGCGCCCCCCGCCTGCACGCGGTCCTGGCGCGCATTGCCGAGGGTCTGAGCGCCGGCGGGGACGCGGCGCGTCTGTTGGAGGAGGGCCGCGCCACGCTGGCGGCGGCGGGCTTCGATCCGGTGCAGTATCTGGATGTCCGGGACGCCGAGACCCTCGCGCCGGTGGAGCGCGTGGCCCGGCCGGCCCGGGTCCTGGCGGCGGCCTATCTCGGCCGCACGCGCCTCATCGACAACGTCGCAGTGGGCTAGAGCCGTTGCCGGTCGCGTTGCGACCGGCAACGGCTCTCAGTCCTTGTCTAAGCGCGCTCTCTGACGCCGAACCGGTACCCACTTCGGCTGAGAGCGCTTAGGCCCGGCCGGCGAGCGGGTTGGCCCGGAAGAAATCGAGCATCGCCCGCGAGGCATCCGGTCCGCGCGGATCGGTGTAGCTGCCCGCTTGGCTGCCGCCGGACCAGGCATGGCCGAGGCCGCGCACGATCCAGCCCTCCACGAGGACCCGGTCGCGCCCATCCGCGTAGCGGGTGCGGGTGTAGGGCAGGCCGCCCGGACTCACCGCCTCGGCCGCCTCCGGCCTCAGCCCGTCGATGCCGGCCTGGGCCAAGGCCTGCTCGCCGTTGCGCGGGTTGACCGTGCCGTCGCTCTCGCCGTGGAACACGATGGTGGGCACCCGGACCTCGGACATCGTGCAATCGGCCGGCGCCACGGGGCCGAGGCGCATCACCGTCAGGGCCGTCGAGACGTCGCGGGCGCAGCCGGCCGCGAGCCCGGAATGGATGCCCACCGCCGCGTAGAGGTCCGGATAGACCCGCGCGATGTTCACCGCCGCCGCGCCGCCCGCCGACAGGCCGGCGATGTAGACGCGGGCCGGATCGACGCGGTGCTCGGCGACGATCGCGCGGGTCAGCCCGGCGATGATCCCGGCCTCGCCGGAACCACGGTCCTGATCGTTGGGCTGGAACCAGTTCCAGCAGCGCTGGGCGTTGGCGCGGCCCGTCTGGGCCGGGTAGGCGACGAGGAAGCCTTCCGCCTCGGCGAGCGCGTTCATGCCGGTGCCGGCGGCGAAATCGTCCGGCGACTGGGTGCAGCCGTGCAGCATCACCACCAGGGGCAGGTTCGGCCGGGCGTCGCTGGGGACGAAGAGCTTGTAGTCCCGGCCACCCGCCGCGTTCGAGAAGCTGTGCTCGGTGAAGCTGCCGCCCGCCGTCAGGGGCGCCCGCGCCTGGTTGAAGCCGGAGCCGAGCCCCGCGCCGCTCAGGGCGCTCGCAAGGCCTCCCGCAAGACCTCCCGTGAGACCTCCCGTGAAACCTCCGGTGAGGTTTCCGCCACCCAGGCCGTTCAGGCCCCCACCGTTGAGCGTCGTCTTGCCGAGGCCGCCGAGCACGGGGGCGATGCCGCGCGTCACGGTCTCCACCACCTTGCGCAGCTTCTCCGGCAGGATCGCCGAGAGGCCCGCCTCCTCCGAGGCACTGGGTCCGGAGGCGGGCGTCGCCTTGTCCCTGGGCTCGGCGCTCGGGCGCTCCGGGGCCGGCCGGGCCGGGGCCAGGCCGGTCTCGACGCGCTCGGCGACGAGATCGATGGTCCGGGGCGAGCCCGCCCCCATGGCCTCACCCGCGCTCGGCGTCGGTTCGTCGGTGGCGTGCATCCCCGTGGACGGGGTGCCCGTGAAGCCGCGCTGAAGCAGGTTCGTGGCGTCCTGCAGACGGCCGGCCGCCGTGAGGCGGGTCGCCTCCATCATGTCGGCGAGACGGTCCTGCATCCTGTGCGAGGAGTCCCGGTTCGTTGAATCGGTCATGGGGTTCGCTTTCCGGTTCGGCGCGAGGCCGAACGCTGCGAGGTCGGGAACGCGGGGGTGGGACGCTGTCAGAGGAGGCGGTCGGCGAGGGCGGCCTTCACGGCGGGGGTCGCCTGAAGGCTGCCCATGACCTGGATGGAGGCGATGGCGTCGCGGGCGAGTTCCGGGGTGACGTCGGGGGCGATGCTGGCGAGGCCGAGCACCCGGATGTCGAGGCGGACGCCGCTCTGCCGGGCGGCCTCGAGTTCCGCCCTGTCGTAGCGCCGCAATCCGAGTTCGACGCCCTTGCGGGCCACGGATTGGCGCGTGATGTCGCCGTGGCGGGCGATCTGGTTGCGGACGGCGGTGCGGATGAAGTCGCTCCGGTTGGCGTAGACGCTCTCGGAGACGAGGAGATCGATATGGCCGAGATCGACGTAGCCGAGGTTGATCGTGACCTTCTCGGTGTCTCCGACCCGGATCGCCGCCTTCTGCTTCTCGATGAGATCGAACATCGGACCTTCCCGCTACCATCCAGTGGGATGGTATATGGGAGGCGTACGCTGCGACGCAATATGCACTTATGTGCAATGCAGCATCATGCTGTTTCCCGTGAAAATGGTTAACCCTCGGGCAGCCACGGCTGTTCGGCGGTCATCCCGCCGCACCCTCTTCCCCGAGATAGTCGCGCCAGACCACGCTGCCGCCGAGCGTTCCGATGAAGGCCTCGTGGCGCGCGCGCTCCGCCTCGGTCAGCCGGTGGCGCAAGCGGCGCGGGCCGACCGCCACGACGTCCCCGTCGCTTCCCGTGAGCACGACCGGATCCTCGCTCGCCGCCATGGCGAGACCGAGGCTGGTCTGCTTGCCGCCCAGGAGCTCGACATAGACCTCCGCCAGGATCTGCGCGTCGAGGAGCGCGCCGTGCTTGGTGCGGCGCGTGGTGTCGATGCCGTAGCGCGAGCACAGGGCGTCGAGGTTGTTGGCCGCACCCGTGTGCTTGCGCCGGGCCAGTTGCAGCGTGTCGACCACGTCGGCGAGGTCGATGGGCGGCGGGGCCGCCGCGCCGAGGCGCGCGTATTCCATGTTGAGGAAGCCGACGTCGAACGGCGCGTTGTGGATCACCAGCGGCGAGTCACGGCAGAAATCGCGGAACGCGTCGACGATGTCGGCGAAGAGCGGCTTGTCGGCGAGGAAAGCATCCGAGATGCCGTGGACCGCGAAGGCGCCCTGGGAGACCGGCCGGGTCGGGTTGACGAAGCGATGGAAGGACTTGCCGGTCTGGACGTGGTTGATCAGCTCGACGCAGCCGATCTCGATCAGGCGGTCGCCGTTCTTGGCATCCGTGCCGGTGGTCTCGGTGTCGAGAACGATCTCGCGCAGCATCGAAGGGTCCTGGGAAGGGGGCTCGGAAGCCACCCGACCATGCGCCCTCCTAAGATGGCGTCAAGGCGTGGCCTCGACGCCGCCCAGGCGTCGGATGATCGCCGCGACCTCGGCCTCGGCGTGGTCGAACCCGAGGCTGGTGTCGAGGACGAAGTCGGCCCGGACCCGCTTCTCGGCATCGGGCATCTGCTTGGCGCGGATCGCCTCGAAGCTCGCCGCATCCATGCCGGGGCGGGCGAGCACGCGGGCGCGCTGCACCTCCGGCGGGGCCGTGACGACGAGCACCGCGTCGCAGCGCGTCTCCGCCCCGGTCTCGAACAGGAGGGGAATGTCGAGGAGCACCAGGGGCGCGTCGGCATGGCGGGCGAGGAAGTCACGCGCCGCCGCCTGCGCCAGGGGATGGACCAGCGCTTCGAGGGCGGCCAGACGCTCGGGCGAACCGAGGACGGCCTCGCGCAGGCGCGTCCGGTCGACCGCCCCGTCCGGCGCCAGGGTGCCGGGAAAGGCGGCCTCGACGGCCGGCGCGGCGGCGCCTCCGGCGGCGTAGAGGGCGTGGACGGCGGCGTCCGCGTCGTGGACCGGCACGCCGTGGCGCGCGAACATCGCGGCGGTGGCCGACTTGCCCATGCCGATGGAGCCGGTGAGGCCGAGGATGCGCGGGCGGTTCGTCACGCGGCGAGGTCCGCGACGATGCGGGCGCGAAGCTCCGGGGTCACGCTCGGGGTGAGGCGGAACCAGCGGGCGAAGCCCGGCACCGCCTGATGCAGCAGCATGCCGAGGCCGTCGACGGCGGCGAGGTCCCGCGCCCGCGCGGCGGCGAGCAGCGGCGTCTCCAGGGGGGCGTAGACGATGTCGGCCACGGCGGCCTCCTCGGGCAGGTCGACGAGATCGATGTCGAGGGGCGGCTGCCCGACCATGCCGAGGGAGGTGGTGTTCACGAGGAGCCCCGTGCGGGCCATGGCGGCGGGCAGGTCGAGCCACGTCACCGCCTCGACGCGGGCGGGGTCGAGCTCCACCAGGGCCTCGGCGCGGGCGGGCGTGCGGTTGGCGACCCGGATCCGCGAGAGGCCGCGTTCCAGGAGGCCGACCACGATGGCGCGGGCAGCCCCCCCGGCCCCCAGCACCAGGGCGGTGCCGGCGCCCCGTTCGGTCCAGTCCAGGCCCAGGCTCTGGTCGAGATGGGCGATGAAGCCCGGCGCGTCGGTGTTGTCGCCGCAGAGGCGCTCGGAGCCGTCGAAGAACAGGGTGTTCACCGCCCCGATCTTTTCCGCGCGCGGGGTGAGCGACTCCACCAGCCGGAAGGCCGCCTCCTTGTGGGGAATCGTGACGTTGCCGCCGGCGAAGCCCTTCTGGCGCAAGGCGGCGAAGAAGGCCGGAAACGCCTCCGGCGCCACGTCGACCCGCTCGTAGGTGCCGTCGATGCCGTACTGGCGCAGCCAGTGCCCGTGGATCAGGGGCGAGCGCGAATGCGCGATGGGATGTCCGACGACGAAGGCGCGGGTCATGGTGTGCGGTCTCCGGGGGTGCAGTTGCCGGCGAGCGCGCAGGCGGGGCCGCCCGCCTCCTCGATCTGCAGGGTGGCGTGGCCGATGCCGAAGCGGCTCTTCAGGTCGGCGGCCGCCGCGTTGAGGAAGGCGTTGCCGGGATGTCCCTGTGCCATGACCAGGTGGGCCGTCAGGGCGATGTCGGTGGTGCTCATGGGCCAGATGTGGAGGTCGTGCAGGTCGCTCACGCCCGGGCGCGCCCGGAGGTAGGCGCCCACTGCCGCCGGGTCGATGCCGGGCGGTACCGCCGACAGGGCCATCACGACGCTGTCGCGCAGGAGGCCCCAGGTCGCCCAGACGATCAGGCCCGCGATGACGAGGCTGACCACGGGGTCGATCCAGGCGGCGCCCGTGAGAACGATGATCAGGCCGGTGACCACGACGCCGGCCGAGACGGCGGCATCGGCCAGCATGTGCAGGTAGGCGCCCCGGATGTTGATGTCGCGGCTGCCCGAGGCGAAGAGCCAGGCGGTGACGCCGTTGACGAGGATGCCGAGGCCGGCCACCACCATCACGGTCAGGCCCGCCACGGGCTCCGGTTCGGGGGCGATCAGGCGGATGACCGCCTCCCAGGCGATGGCCCCGGTGGCGACCAGCAGGAACACCGCGTTGAACAGGGCGGCGAGGATCGAGGAGCCGCGCAGGCCGTAGGTGAAGCGGGGCGTCGGGGCGCGCTTGACCAGCACCGAGGCGATCCAGGCGACGAGAAGCCCCAGCACGTCCGAGAGATTGTGCCCGGCATCCGCCACCAGGGCCATGGACTCGCTGGCGAAGCCGTAGATCGCCTCGACGATCACGAAGGCGATGTTCAGGCCGATGCCGATGGCGAAGGCACGCCCGAAATTCGCGGGCGCGTGGACATGTCCGCCGCCATGGGAATGGCCGGCATGCGCGTGTCCCCCGCCATGGGAATGGCCATGATCGTGGTGGTCGTGCTCGTGATGATCCGCGTGATCAGCCATGACGTCCGCCTCGGGTGATGCAGGGTTTCACAGCTCGACGCCTTCTGCCCGTGGCCGTCGCGGCCCGCCTCCCCCCCTGTGGGGAGGCGTTCCATAAGCCCTCGCGCGACGTCGAAGGGCCCCAAAAAATCACCCGAAGCCCGGCTTCACCACCACCAGCACGACGATGACGACCATCAGCAGCGTCGGGGCTTCGTTGAGCACCCGGTAGAATTTGTGGCCGCGCGTGTTCCGGTCGGCGGCGAAGTCCTTGACCATGCGGGCGAGCCAGCCGTGGATGCCGCTCATGGCGAACACCAGAGCGACCTTCGCCTGGAGCCAGCCGGCGGCGTAGAACCCGCTCTGCCAGACGAGAGCCAGCCCGAACACCCAGGTGGCGATCATGGCCGGCGTCATGATCGCCTTGAGGAGCCGGCGCTCCATGACCTTGAAGGTCTCGGACTGCGCTTGCGCGTGCGGTCCGGGCACCAGGGCGGCGTGATAGACGAACAGGCGCGGCAGATAGAGCATCGCCGCCATCCACGAGATGACGGCGACGACGTGGAGCGCCTTGATCCAGAGGTAGAGGCCGTCCATCAGCCGCGGAGCCGCTTCAGCATCTGCTCGACATGGGCGATGGGGGTCTGCGGCGTGATGCCGTGGCCGAGGTTGAAGATGTGCGGCAGGCCGTCGGTCGCCGCCAGCACGCCGTCCACGGCCGCGTCCAGGGCCGGTCCGCCCTCGATGAGGGTATCGGGGTGGACATTGCCCTGCGTGACCGTGGCGGCCGGCACACGGCCCCGCAAAGCCGCCAGATCGACCGACCAGTCGACGCCGACCGCGTCGGCGGCGGTCTCCGGCACCACGCGGGCATGGCCGTCGAGGCCGGAGCCGCGCGCGAACACGATGATCTTCGCCCCCGGCACGCGGGCGCGGACCCCGGCGATCATCCGGGCGATGGGTTGGAGCGACCAGCGCGTGAGGGCGTCGCGCGACGTGGCCTCCGGCAGGGCGCTCTCGGCGACTTCGTTGACGGGCGCCTCATCCGGTTCGGAGGCGCCGCGCGCGTCGGGCAGGGAGCCGGCATGGGATTCGAAGATCTGGACGGCATCGGCCCCAGCCTCGAGCTGGCGTACGAGGTATTCGGTCTGCACCGCGACGAGGCGGTCGATCAGCGCCTCCACCAGGGCGGTGTCGTGCCGGGCCAGCGCGCGGGAGGGGGCGAGGTCGGGCGTGCCGCGTCCGCCGATCATGTAGCTCGCCACCGTCCAGGGGGCGCCGCAGAAGCCGAGCAGCGTGGTCTCGTGGGGAAGCTCGGCGCGCAGGCGCCGCACCGTCTCGAACACGGGTTCCAGATGCGTGAAGATCGCCGGATCGCCGGTCTCGCGCAGGCGCTCGAACTCGGCCCGGCCCGCCATCGGGTCGAGGCGCGGCCCCTCTCCTTCCACGAAGCGGACGTTCTGACCCAGGGCGTCGGGGATCACGAGGATGTCGGAGAACAGGATCGAGGCCTCGAAGCCGAAGCGCCGGATCGGCTGCAGCGTCACCTCGGTGGCGAAGTCCGGATTGTAGCAGAGGTCGAGGAAGGAGCCCGCCCTGGCCCGGACCTCCCGGTATTCCGGCAGGTAGCGCCCGGCCTGTCGCATCATCCAGGCAGGGGGGCGACTCTGCGCCTCGCCCGCGAGAACCCGCAGGACCACGCGGTCCCGCGCAACGTCCCGGCTTGCAACACCCTGGCTCATCCGATCTCCCGCCGTCCCGATCCCGTCGAGCCGGGTTGTAGCACCGAAGTTCGGGATGTCCTCCCCTCGAAAGCCTCTCTCTCGCCCGACTGCCGAACGGGCGCTCCGCGCGTCGTCCCCACACGGGCCTTCTAAAAGGAAAGAGAGATTCTAGGACTCTGTTTTTTCTTTTAGAGGGGCGGATGACGGGACCGAAAATCCGTCCACAGGGCGTCCCCGCCGCCACGGCGTTAAGAGGGCTTTAACGGATTGGGTTCAATGTCTCGGATAGGCGATGGTCTACAGTGCCTTGCGTGCGTCCCGGCGACGGTGCGCGGGTCCCGGTCCCGGATTCTCCCAAACGCGTGCCGAAACGGCGCCGTTGGGTGCGGGTGTTGACGCGAGAGTCGACAAGCCGGGGCGGATGTCCGCTGGACCCCTCGATGAAGCCGGCTTATCCACCCTTATCGACTCCCCTGACCGTGCCCGGTGGACAAGACCGCGCGCGGTCCTGAGCTCCCGGGGCCGGAGGAGACTGCCCCTCGATGAGCCGTAGCTACTTCCACCTGCACCTCGTGTCGGATTCCACCGGCGAGACGCTCATCAATGTCGGCCGCGCGGCGGCCGCCCAGTACGAGGGCGTCTCGGCGATCGAGCACGTCTATCCGCTGGTGCGCTCGGGACCGCAGCTCGAACGGGTCATCTCCGAGATCGAGGCCGCGCCCGGCCTGGTGCTCTACACCCTGGTCGGCCACGACCTGACCGAGCGGCTGGAGGCGGCCTGCCGGGAGACCGGCTCGCCCTGCCTCTCGGTGCTGCAGCCCGTGCACGCCCTGCTGCAATCCTATCTCGGCGCGGATTCCACCGCTCGGCCCGGCGCCCAGCACATGCTCAACGCCGAGTACTTCAAGCGCATCGACGCGATGAACTTCACGCTCCTGCACGACGACGGCAACCTGCCGCCCGACGTGGACGAGGCCGACGTGATCCTCATCGGGGTCAGCCGCACCTCGAAGACGCCCACGGCGATCTACCTCGCCAATCGCGGCCTGAAGACCGCGAACTTCCCCCTCGTTCCCGGTATGCCCCTGCCCGAGACCCTGGAGAACGCGCGAAAGCCCCTCCTCGTCGGGCTGCTCGCCAGCCCCGAGCGCATCGTGCAGATCCGCCAGAACCGGCTCCTCAGCCTGAAGGCGGACGATTCCTCGCTCTACGTCGACCGCAGCGCGGTGGCCGACGAGATCGCCGCCTGCCGGCGGCTCTGCGCCAAGCACCGCTGGCCGACCATCGACGTGACCCGCCGTTCCATCGAGGAGACGGCCGCCGCGATCCTCGACCTGCATCGCGAGCACCGCCTCAAGTTCATCGCCTCGTGAAGCGGATTCCGGCATGAGCGCGACCCTCTGGCGCGGAGCCCGGGCCCTGCTGCTCGCCTCCACCAGCCCGACCCGGCGCGGCCTCCTCGAGAGCGCGGGGCTTCGCGTCGAGACCGAGGCGCCGGGGGTGGACGAGCGCGCCGTCGAGGCGGCCTGCGCCGGGCTCGCGCCCGAGGCGCTGGCGCGGCGGCTGGCCGAGTCCAAGGCGGCGGCGGTCGCCGCGCGCCACCCCGACCGCGTCGTCATCGGCGCGGATCAGGTGCTCGCCTGCGGCGACCGGCTGTTCCACAAGCCGGCGGACCTCGCCACGGCGCGCGCCCAGATCGCGGACCTCGCCGGACGGACCCACGCGCTCCACGCGGCGGTGGCGCTGGCCGTCGACGGTGCCGTGGCGGAGACCTTCGTGGAGACGGCGCGGCTCACCATGCGGCCCCTCGATCCGGCCGCGATCGCGGCCTATGTCGACCTCGTCGGCGCCGACCAGGTCCGGGCCAGCGTCGGCGGCTACCAGCTCGAAGGCCTCGGCATCCACCTGTTCTCCGAGATCGCGGGCGACCATTCCACGATCCTCGGCCTGCCGCTGCTGCCCTTGCTAGCACGCCTGCGGGCTCGGAACCTCCTTGGTATCTGAGGGGCCGCTCCCGTTCCGATCCGCGTGGACATCGCGCGCGTCGAGGTGACAGCCCCGAATCCTCCGTCGCGGGGACGTGAGGACCGGAACCGCCTAGCGCGAAACCCGCACGAGCCGGGGCCGCCAGATGCCGAGGACGACGTTGGCCGTCGCGACCGCGAGGAGCAGCCAGAGCGTGGCGCGTTCCGGCCCGAGGGAGGCGGCCAGGGTCGCGGGGTCGACTTGGCCCGCGAGCGCCCGAGCGCTCTCCTGCGCCTCCTGCCGCATCGGGCCCTGGACGTAGACCAGCACGCCTTCGAACATCAGGATTCCGGTGGCGAGCTTGAGCCAGGCCCAGCCCGCCGTGAGGTAGGGGCGGGTCACGGCCATCGCCAGCAGGCCGGAGACCAGCATCAGGGCGAGGCTGGGCAGGACGATCCAGGTGGCGACGGCGTCCATGGCCCCACGGATGGCCGCGTAACCGGTCAGCGCGCTCGGGCCGGGCGCCACCCCCAGCATGACGAGCAAAGCCGCCATCGCGCCCATCAGGCCGGTCGCCCCCATCGTGTGGAGGAACTTCATCAGACGTCGCAGCATGCGTTCGCGCCTCCCCGGTCGGGGCGGTGAACGTAGCGGAATCGCCCTCCCTCCGGTAGCGGAACCGGCCGGCCTCGACCTCGTGTGGCCCGATGCACGCCTCCGCCCTGGCGTGGCGCCGGGGGTCGGGTAGGGTGTCGGCAATTCCGCCGTCAGATCCCGACGCCTCGCGCGTCCGTCCCGAGAAGGCCCGCCATGATCACGATCCTCCGCCCGCTCCTCGCCGCGCTCCTCCTGGCCGCGCTCGCCGCGCCGGCCCGCGCGGCGAGCTTTTCCTGCGACAAGGCCGAGACCGCCGACGAGAAGGCGATCTGCGCGCACCTGTCCCTCAACGACCGCGACGTGGAGATGGCGACCCGCTTCGAGATCCTGCGGGCGATGCTGCCGATGGGCGGCAACGCCAAGCTGCGGGAGGACCAGGAGGCTTGGCTCAGCGAGCGCCGCGCCTGCGCGGGGGATGTGGCCTGCCTGACGCAATCCTACGACGGACGGCTGAAGACCCTGCGGGCGGTGTTTTCGGAGTTTGCGAAGCAGGGGCCGCTCTGACGCCTGCGGTCGATCGATCTGAGCCGGCTCAACAGATCAACCGAGCCGGCTCAGCAAACGATCCATCAGCGGATTGTCGGGCGTGAACACGTAGTCGATCTTGCGCACGTTCACGGCGCCCGCCCCGGCCTTCACCAGGGCGTCGGCCAGATCGAACACCGCATCGACGGGGCAGTGCAGCACCATCTCGCCGCGTCCCTCCGGGGCGCCGTAGGGAAGGTCGGCATCGTGCAGGGCGGCGATGCCGGCGAGATCGATGTCGCCGTCGTCGGGCATGGCCGCGCGAACCTCGCGGGTGGTGCGGGCGCGCTCCTCCGCCTGGATGCGCCCGAGCACGGCGCGCAGCGCCCGGCGCTGGGCCTCGCCCCAGGGCGCGGACAAGGACGCGACGAGGTTCGCCTCCGAGCGGAGGATGATGCCGTCCTCCAGGATCTTCAGGGCGTTGGCCGCCAGCGTCGCGCCCGTCGTGGTGATGTCGACGATGATCTCGGCCGAGCCCGCCGCCGGTGCGCCCTCGGTGGCGCCCAGGCTCTCGACGATGCGGTAATCCGCGACCCCGTGCTCGGCGAAGAACCGGCGCGTGAGGTTGACGTACTTGGTGGCGATGCGCAGGCGCTTGCCGTGGCGCGCCCGCATCTCGGCGGCGACCTCGTCGAGATCGCTCATGGCCCGCACGTCGATCCAGGCCTGCGGCACGGCGACGACCACGGTCGCCTGTCCGAAGCCGAGGGGCGTCAGCAACTCCACCTGGCCGCGCGCGTCGGGCAGCGACTCGCGGATCAGATCCTCGCCGGTGATCCCGAGATGGGCCGCCCCGCTCGCGAGCTGCGCGGCGATCTCGGAGGCCGAGAGGTAGCGCACCTCGACGCCGGGCACGCCGACGAGTTTTCCGCGATAGTCGCGGGCGCCGGTGTTCTGGGCGAGCTTGAGGCCGGCGCGGGCGAAGAAGGCGGCGGCGTTCTCCTGCAGGCGGCCCTTCGACGGAACGGCGAGGACGAGGGAATCCGGTTCAGCCAACGCGCGCGTCCTTCGGGTTCGAGCCGTCCTTCGAGGTCGAGGCGTCCTTCGGGGTCGAGGCGTCGGCAGCCACCCGCGAGAGCCAGACGGCGCAGCCGACGGCGGGGACGGGCACGGGGCTCCCGAGATGCTGGAGCAGCCCGTCGTAGCGGCCGCCGCCCACCAGGGGGGCCTTCGCGCCGGGCGCCGTGCCCTCGAAGATGAAGCCGGTGTAGTAGTCGAGGTTGCGCGCGAAGCCCCCCGAGAAGCGGAAGCGCTCCACGGGCAGGCCGCGCGCGGCCATGAACCCGGTGCGCTCCTCGAACAGGTCGAGGGCCGCATCGAGGGGCGGATGGTCGAGGCCGGCCTCGCGGGCGAGGTCCCGCACGGCGCTCGCGGCCGCATCGGGATCGCCCTCGATCGCGCGGTAGCGCTCGATGATCGCCCGGTTCTCGGCGTTCAGTCCCGAGCCGCCGCTCGCCTGCGCGGCGGCTTTGCCCAGGAAGCGTTCGGCGATCTCGCCGGCACTGCGGCCGCCCACGCGCGAGATGCCCGCGATGGAGAGCACGTCCTCCACGAAGGCGCGCACGCCTTTGGGGTCCTGGCCCTGGATCGCCGCGAGCAGCCCCGCATGGGGATCCTCGCTGCGCTGGCCGTTGGTGATCGCGTCGAGGGAGCGGCCGGCGGCGAGAGCCCGCAGGGTCCGGCGCTTGGCGGCCGGCGGCACGGTGAGCGCGTCGAGCAGCGTGTCGATGAGGCCCATGTCGCCGAGCCGGATCGCGACGTCGCTGCGGCCGAGGAGCGCGAGGCCGTCCAGGGCGAGGCCGATCACCTCGGCGTCGGCCGCCGGCGTGTCGGTGCGCCCGACCGACTCGATGCCGGCCTGCAGGAACTCGTCCGGCTCGTCGCCGGCGAGCCGGAAGACCGGCCCGAGATAGCTGTAATCGGCGATGCGCGGCGCGCCCTTCCACGGCGCGTCTTTGGGCGCGTGGGCGAGGTGGTGGCGGCAGACCGGAATCGTGAATTCCGGCCTGAGGCAGAGCTCGCTCCCCGAGGCGTCCTGCGTCACGAAGATGCGGCGGCGGATGTCCTCCCCCGACAATTCGAGGAAGGGCTCCACCGGCTGCAGAACCGGCGGGGTCACGGCGCCGTAGCCGGCGCCCTGGAAATGGCCGAGCAGGCGCAGGTGGTCCTGCGATTGTTCGCCCGCGGTTCCCCCGCCTGCCTCCGGTCTCGTCATGGTGTCGCCTGCCGCCTCGTCGGTGGCCCTAGTAGCAATCGCCCTCGCGCTTGGCGATGGCTTAGTGTCTCTCACAAAACTCCCGCTGCACCGTGGTGCTCAGCGCGAGAACCCAGGATGGTCGGGAGTTTTGCGAGGCACTCTTACCCGCCCGTGAGGGGTCAGACCCAGCCCTGCAATTCGCGCCGGACCACGGTCTCGATCACCCGCATGCCGAGTTCGGTGTCGTTGAGGCAGGGGATGTAGGCGAAATGCTCGCCGCCATTGTCCTCGAAGTAGTGGCGGTTCTCGCCGTCGAGTTCCTCCAGCGTCTCCAGGCAATCGGCCGAGAAGCCGGGCGCCACGATCGCCATGCGCTTGACCCCGCTCTTGGCCAGCGCCTGCACGGTCTCGTCGGTGTAGGGGCGCAGCCATTCCTCGTTGCCGAAGCGCGACTGGAAGGTGGTGCGCATCTTGTCCGTCGAGAAGCCCAGCGCCTCGCGGATCAGGCGTCCGGTCTTCACGCACTGGCAATGGTAGGGGTCGCCCTTGAGCAGGTAGCTCTTCGGCACCCCGTGGAACGAGGTCAGGATCACCTCGGGCTCGAAGTCGAGCTTGGCCAGGCCCTCGCGGATCGAGGCCGCCACGGCCTCGATGTAGACCGGATCGTCGTGATAGGGCGCCGAGACGCGCACGGTCGGCTGCCAGCGCATCCGCATCAGGGCCTTGAAGGCCTGGTCGCAGGCGGTGGCCGAGGTCGCGGCGGCATACTGCGGATAGAGCGGCACGAGCAGGATACGGTCGCAGCCCTGGTCGAGCAGCGCCTGGAGGCGCAGGTGCACCTCCGGCTTGCCGTAGCGCATGGCCCAGTCGACCACCACCGAATCGCCCATCGACGCCTGCAGGGCTTCCGCCTGCCCCCGCGTGATCGTCTTCAGCGGGCCCTCGTCGCGCTCGTTGTTCCAGACGCTCGCATAGTCGCGGCCCTTCGGCCCCGGGCGCTTCGTCAGGATGACGAGGTTGAGGAGCGGCCACCAGATCAGGCGCGGCACCTCGATGACCCGGCGATCGGAGAGGAACTCCTTGAGGTAGCGGCGCATCGGCCAGTAGCTCGTGCCCTCCGGCGTGCCGAGATTCATCAGGAGCACGCCGACGCGGCCCCAGCGCACGGGCGGATGCTCGGCCGGCAGCGGCGCGTTCGTGGGCGACAGGCCATCCTGCGGGGACGGCGGGGCGACGCGTTCGTTCATCGGGTTTCCGTATCGCTCCCGAAGGAGCACCTGAGGTCGGCGGGGTCGGGACGCTGCGTTGCCGGAAGGCGGGGTTTCCGGAAAGGTTGTGCCCTTGGGGATATCGATCTAGAGCACGGGGCCTTCCAGCGATCACGCGATGGATGAAGGCGCGACATGCCGTCTCCCCGGTACTTCTTCAACCACTTCATGCCCTTCACGGGGTATCCCTATACGGGGGCGCCGACGGCCTGCAATCTCTGCGGCTCGGCGGATTCCGTCACGGTGGCCGAGAGCGACCGGCGCCTCAAGGTGCTCAAGTCCATCGCCTGCACCCAGTGCGGGCTGATCCGCACCGATCCGATGCCGACTCCGGCGGAACTGGCGGATTATTACGCCGACGCCTACCGCGCCGATTACCAGCTCGCCTTCGCGGGTGGTCCGCCGCGCGTCCACCTCAAGCGCTCGGCCCGCGAGGCCGCCGCCCGCGCCGAACTCCTGGCCCCCAAGCTGAAGCCCGGCGCCCGCGTGCTGGATTTCGGCTCCGGTTCCGGCGAGTTCCTGGCGGAGGCGCGGGCCAGGGGCTGCGAGGCGATCGGCGTCGAGCCGGGTCGGGACTACGCCACCTACGCCCGCACCCGGCACGGCCTCGAGGTGCTGGACGATGCCGATGACGGGCGCTTCCCGAACGCGCATTTCGACGTGATCACCACCCGCCACGTGATGGAGCACCTGCGCGACCCGGCCGACGTGATGGAGCGCCTCGCCCGCTGTCTGAAGCCCGACGGCGTGCTCTATGCCGCCGTGCCCGACATGGCCACCACCGGCAAGCCGCCGCACGAGCGCTTCCACTTCGCCCATGTCCACGGCTTCGTGCGCGAGACCTTCGACCTCACCGCGCGCCGCGCCGGCCTCGTTCCCGACCCGGATTACCCACGCGAGAACACCACGGTGGTCTATGCCAAGACCGACGCGCCGTCCGTCGCGCTGGCCTGTCCGGGCCTCGCCCAGCGCCTCGCTGTGGAACTGAAGCCCATGCCGCCGGCCGCCTTCCTGGCCTCGGGAGCCTGGCTCTGGCCGATGCTCCGCCGCAACGCCAAGGCGGTGCGCGACACCTTCGTGTCGCGCTGAGCTGCGATCCCGGTTCCGGCCCGGGTGTCGTAGCGCCTTCGTCGACCGCATCCTAGAACGGCGTGGCCGAAGGGCGGCACTCGGGCCGCCCGCTCCAGCAAGTCCGCGCCCATGTCGAGTGCCAACCGCCGCCAGACCCTCGGCCTCGGCCTCGGCGCGGGTCTGACCGCCGGCCTCGGCGGCGCGGCGGCCGCGACCGCGCCCAAGTCGACCTTCACCCTGCTCCTCGTCAACGATCTCTACCAGATGGCCGAGGTCGACGGCCGGGGCGGCTTCGCGCGCCTTTCGGCCATCGTGAAGGCCGAGCGGGCGCGCGGGGTGCCGATGCTCTACGCCCATGCGGGCGATACGCTCTCGCCCTCGCTGATGTCGGGGTTCGATCAGGGCGCGCACATCATCGAACTCCTGAACCTCGCGCCGCCCGACGTGTTCGTGCCGGGCAACCACGAATTCGATTTCGGGCCGGCGGTCTTTGCCCGGCGCATGGGCGAGGCGACGTTTCCGGTGCTCGCCGCCAACCTGCGCGATGCCGAGGGCCGTCCCCTCCCGGGCCTTCGCGACCGCATGGTGGTGACGCTCGGCGGCATCCGCGTCGGCCTCGTCGGGATCGCCCTGGCGAGCACGCCGGAGAAGTCGCAATCGGGCGACCTGCGCTTCGAGGGCGAGATCGAGACCCTGTCGCGCGAGGTCCAGGCCCTGCGAGCCGAGGGCGTCGATCTCGTGGTGGGCATCTGCCACACCGGCCGCGCCACCGACGAGGCCATCGTCGCCGCGCGCCTCGTGGACATCCTGCTCTCGGGGCACGACCACGACCTGGTGCTGCGCTACGACGGCCGGACCGCGATGGTGGAGTCGAGCTTCGACGCACATTACGTCACCGCCATCGACGTCACCGCGCAGGCGAGCGGCACGGGCAAGACGCGCCGCGTCGCGTGGCGTCCGAGTTTCCGGGTGCATGATTCGGCCCAGGTCGCGCCCGATCCCGAGACCCTGGCGCTGGTCCAGCGCCTCGAGACCCGGCTCTCGCGCGAACTCGACGTGGCCGTGGGCGTGACCCGCGATGCCCTCGACAGCCGCATCGTCGCGGTGCGCGCCCGGGAGGCGAGCTTCGGCAGCCTCGTGGCCGATGCGATCCGGGCCGCGACGGGCGCGGAGATCGCCGTCACCAACGGCGGCGGCATCCGGGGCGACCGGCTCTATCCGGCCGGGACCGTCCTGACCCGGCGCGACATCCTCGGCGAACTGCCCTTCGGCAACACCGTCGTGCTGGTCGCGCTGACGGGCGCGCAGATCCACGGGCTCCTCGAAGGGGCGATCGCCGATTGGGGCCGTCCGTCCGGCCGCTTCCCGCACGTCTCCGGCCTCGTCGTCACCCTCGATCCGGCCGCCCCGGTGGGCGCGCGGATCGTGGCGATGCGGGTGAACGGCGCAGGCCTCGAACCGGAGAAGACCTACACGGTCGCGGCGAACAACTTCCTCTACGACGGGGGGAACGGCTACGGCGAACTCGCCCGCGGCCGGACCCTGATCGGCCGGACGGACGGCCAGCTCGTGGCCAACGCGGTCATGGCCTATATCCGGGACAACACGCCGCTTCCCGCTCCCGCCGAGGGACGCTTTCAGGTTCGCTGATGCCAGCCGTTTCATCGACACGCGACACGCCCGTCGCCGCCGCCCTCGCGCGGTTTCGAAGCTCCGGCTCGTCCTGGCTCACCCTGCCGTTCTTCACGGACGGCGCGGCCGATGCGGTGGCCGCCAAGGTCGATGCCCGCATCGCGGCGGGCGCCACCGTGCTGCCGGCCCCGGCGGACATCTTCAACGCCCTGGCGCTGACGCCGCTGGAGCGCGTGAAGGTCGTCATCCTCGGGCAGGACCCCTACCCGACGCCCGGCGACGCCAACGGCCTCGCCTTCTCGTATGTCGGACCGCGACGGCTGCCCGCCTCGCTCAAGGTGATCCTCGCCGAACTCAATGAGCCCGACATCAAGCCCGTCACGGGCGACCTGACGCCCTGGGCCCGCCAGGGCGTGCTTCTCCTCAACGCCGCCCTGACGGTGGAGGCCGGCAAGGCCGGGGCGCATCTCCGGCTCGGCTGGTCGGCCCTCACCGACCAGGCGGTGGCGGCGATCTGCGCGCGCGCCGAGCCCGCCCTGTTCCTGCTCTGGGGCGCGCAGGCGCGGGCCCGCGCCGCCCTCCTCGACGGGAACCGGCACGGCATCCTCGAATCCGGCCATCCCTCCCCGCTCAATCGCGCGCGGGATTTCCCCGGTTCGCGTCCGTTCGACGCCGCCGATGCCTGGCTGGAGGCGCGGGGCCTCGCGCCTGTCGACTGGCGGCTCGGGTCGAGCGCTGGATCGGTTTGACGGCGGGCCGCTACGGTCTATCTCAGGCATCTAAGCGGAGTCTAAGAATCCGCGCTCGAGGAACCTCCCATGTCCGTTCGTTCCCTGTCGGCCGCCGGCCTCGCCGCCTGTCTCGCCCTGCCGGTCCCGGGCCACGCCGAGATCCGCAACGCCCCCTCCCCGCGTGCCCTGGAATTCGCCGCCTACATCTTCGCCGCCTCCAACGTCTGCGGCTATCGGATCGGCACCGAGGCCTTCGATGCCCTCTTGGAGAAGCAGAACGTGCGCGCCGCCGATGTCGGCCCGCGCGGGCCGTTCGGCGGCCGGGTGCAGACCATGTTCGCCCTGATGTCGAACCAGATGCAGCTGAACCGCGAGAAGGCCTGCATCGCCGTGGCCGGCGAGTACGGCCCGGAGGGCAATGTCAGCAAGAACGTCCTCCTGCCGGCGCCGGCGGCCGAAGGTCCCGGCACCGAGACGCCGAGCGGTCAGAAGCCGGCGCAGTGATTGTTTTCCGATAGAGAACATCTTGACCCCGTTTAAGCAGGGGTCACGCTGGATCGGGGCCGGGGCGCCCGACTTGGGAAGCAGACGGAGGAGCGCCGATGCGCTTCAGCCGGCGGCGGCATTTTTAGATTGCATGCCGTCCAGCGCCCCCGAATGACACTGTGCCTCGAATGCGATCACCCGCCGCTCCCGGCCCTGAATCCGGGGCGGCCCCGCCCCGCATTCGCGTTTCGGCCTTGAATCGCCTATATCGGACCCATTCCAAGTCCGAAGGTTACCCAAGATCATGGCGACGGCGTCGTTCGACACCGCCCGGCGCGACGCGAGCGCCGTTCCCGCAATCGAGAAGCGGCCCGATTTCGAGCCCCAGGCCGAGACTCCGGCCATGCCGCTCGGGTGCTCATCTCTCGTAGGTCTCACCCGCGAGCAGTTGAAGGCGCGTCTCGGCGCCATCGGCGTGTCCGAGCGCGAGCAGCGCATGCGCTCCGGTCAGATCTGGCACTGGCTCAACGTGCGCGGCGCCAAGGCCTTCGACGACATGACGAATGTCGGCAAGGGCCTCAAGGCGCAATTGGCGCAGGCCTACACCCTCGACCGGCCGGAGGTGATCACCGAGCAGGTCTCGCGGGACGGCACCCGCAAGTGGCTGATGCGCATGGCCCCCACGGGTAAGCACGACCACAATCGCGGCGCCGAGATCGAGTGCGTCTACATCCCCGGGCGCGGACGCGGCACGCTCTGCGTCTCGAGCCAGGTCGGCTGCACCCTCACCTGCTCGTTCTGCCACACGGGCACGCAGCGCCTCGTGCGCAACCTGACGGCGGCCGAGATCACGGCGCAGCTCGTCGTCGCCCGCGACCACCTCAACGACTGGGCCGGGCAGAACCCGACCGCTCCCGGCGAGGACGAGATCCGGCGGAAGGTCACCAACATCGTCTTCATGGGCATGGGCGAACCCCTCTACAATCTCGACAACGTGGTCGACGCCGTCGGCGTCATGGCCGATCAGGAGGGCCTCGGGCTCTCGCGCCGGCGCATCACCGTCTCGACCTCCGGCGTCGTGCCGCAGATGCAGCGCCTCGGCGACGAGGCCCATGCCATGCTGGCGATCTCGCTCCACGCGGTGCGCGACGATCTGCGCGACACCCTGGTGCCCCTGAACCGCAAGTATCCGCTGGCCGAACTGCTCGCCGCCTGCCGCGCCTATCCGGGCCTCAACAACGCCCGGCGCATCACCTTCGAGTATGTGATGCTCAAGGGCATCAACGACACCGACGCGGATGCCCGCGAACTGGTGCGTCTGCTCAAGGGCATTCCGGCCAAGATCAACCTGATCCCGTTCAACCCGTGGCCGGGCAGCGCCTACGAATGCTCGGACTGGGAGCGCATCGAGCGCTTCTCGGAAATCGTCTATGAAGCCGGCTATGCGTCTCCGGTCCGCACCCCGCGCGGTCGTGACATCCTGGCCGCCTGCGGCCAGTTGAAGAGCGAGACCGAGAAGCTGCGCGCCCGCGCCCGGATGATGCTGGAGGACGGCATCGGCGCCGAGGGCGTCTATGCGGGCGCCGACGACGGCGACGAGGACTAAAACGGGTGCGCCTTCTCGGGCACCTCTTCGTCGCCGGCCTCGCGCTGGTCCTGGCGATCCCGTGCGGAGCGGCGGTGCTGGCCTTCGGCGCGATGCTGGACCCGGCCACCAGCGAGACCCTGTCGCGGCTCGGTCTCGTCGGGTTCGTCTCGGGGCTGAACGACCTCGCCTCCGGCATCGGCCCCGAGACCCTGCTCTTCGTCCTGGCCGCCATCGCCCGCGCCCTGTTCGTGCTCCTCGTGGTGCCGCCGATCCTCGTGGCGATCCTCGGGGCTGTCCTGAACTGGCGCGCCGCCACGTGGTACGGCGCGGGCACCGGCCTCCTCACCGCCCTGGTGCCCTGGTTCGCGCGCGGCCTGTCCCGCACCGGCCCGAGCCCCGACGCGCTGATGCTGGAGGGGCGCATCACCGCCGTGCTGTTCCTCACGGGCGCGGCCTCGGGCCTCGTCTACTGGCTGATCGCCGGCCGGCATTCCGGTGCCCCCTCCGCCCGCGACAACGGACGCGCCTGACATGCGGCTTCGCCCCCTGCGCCTCGCCCCTGTCCTGGTTCTCGCCCTGGTCCTCGCCGCTTCGGGGCCGGCGAAGGCGCAGGGGGAGCCGTCCGAACCGCCGCCGATCCAGTCCGACGATGCGCGCCTGCTGCCGGTGCTCGGGGCTCACGGCATGGTCGCCTCGCAGGAGGCGCGGGCGACCCTGGTCGGGGTCGCGATCCTGAAGGCGGGGGGCAATGCCGTCGACGCCGCCGTGGCGGTGGGCTTCGCGCTCGCCGTGACCCTGCCGCGTGCCGGCAATCTCGGCGGCGGGGGCTTCATGATGATCCACCGGGCGACCGGCGAGGAGACCGTCGCCCTCGATTACCGCGAGACCGCCCCGGCCGCCGCCCGCGCCGACATGTTCCTCGACGCTCGAGGCGAGCCCGACCGCGCGGCCTCGACCCGCAGCGGCAAGGCGGTGGGCGTGCCCGGCACGGTCCGGGGGCTCGCCGAGGCGCACCGGATCTACGGTTCGGGCCGCTTCACCCTGGCCGATCTCATCGCCCCGGCGGAGAAGCTGGCGCGCGAGGGCATTCCCGTGGAGGCGGGTCTGGCCGATTCGCTGCCCCGCGCCGCCGGCCTGCTCGGACGCTGGCCCTCCTCGCGACGGATCTTCTTTGCCGGCGACAGGCCGTTGCAGCGCGGCGAGCGCCTGGTGCAGGCGGACCTCGCCGACACGCTGGCGGCCATCGCCAAGTCCGGGCCGGACGCGTTCCACACGGGCGCGATCGCGGAGCGCATCGCCGCGTCCGTGCGCGCGGCCGGCGGCGTGATGACGGCCGAGGATCTCGCCGCCTACCGTCCGATCCTCCGCGAGCCCGTGCGCGGCACCTATCGCGGCTACGCCATCGCCTCAATGCCGCCGCCGAGTTCGGGCGGCATCCACCTCATCGAGATCCTGAACGTGCTGGAGGGCTTCGACCTCGCCCGCATGGGGTCGGGCAGCGCGGATGCGCTCCACACGCTGGCAGAGGCCATGAAGCCGGCCTATGCCGACCGCGCCACCTGGCTCGGAGACCCCGCCCGCACGCAGGTGCCGGTGGAGGGCCTGATCGCCAAGCCCTATGCCGACACCCTGCGCGCCGCCATCGATCCGGCCCGCGCCCGGCCGGCGACGGAGGTCAAGGCCGGCGATCCCCTGCCCTTCGAATCCGACCAGACCACGCATTTCTCGGTGGTGGACGTCGCCGGCAACGCGGTCTCGAACACCACCACGCTGAACTTCTCCTACGGGCTCGGCCTCGTGGCGGAGGGCACCGGCGTGCTCCTGAACAACGAGATGGACGATTTCTCGGCCAAGCCCGGCGCGCTCAACGCCTACGGCCTCGTCGGTAGCCGGGCCAACGCGGTGGCCCCCGGCGCCCGGCCGCTCTCCTCGATGACCCCCGCCTTCGTGTTCCGGGACGGCAAGCTGGTGCTGGTGACGGGAAGTCCCGGAGGCAGCCGCATCATCTCCACGGTGCTCCAGGTCATCGTCAACGTCCTCGATTTCCGCATGAACCTCGCCGAGGCCGTGGCCGCGCCGCGCATCCACCATCAGTGGCAGCCCGACGTGCTGATGGCCGAGGAGGGACTCTCGCCCGATACCCTGGCGCTGCTGCGCGCACGCGGCCACCGGATCAAGGTCGGGGCGACCTCCGGCTCAGCCAATTCGATCCAGGCCGGCGACGGCCTGCTCGCGGGGGCCGCCGACCCGCGCCAGCGCGGGACGCTGGCCGACGGTTACTGAGACGGGGTCCGCTCGATCGAAGCGGACCCCGTCTCGGCAAGCCTGCGCTGCGCCGAGCAACGCCCGCGCGGCGGCTGGGTGACGCTCGAATCCGCCATTTCGAAGGGATCGAGCGGATTTGTCATGCGCCGCGAGGCAGTCCCGCGTTCGGATGGCCTGCGGCGGCGGCGCACGCTACAGGGGAGATGGGTCGCGCCCCGTTCCGGGCTGTCTCATCCGGGTTTTCGATGCTCTTCGTCCGTTCGTTCGCGTTCAACCTCGCCTTCTACGCCGTCACCACGGTCATCGCGGTCGCCGGCCTGCCGACCCTCGTCTCCCGGCGGGCGGTGATCCGGCTGGCGCAGTTCTGGGGGCGCCTCACCCTGCGGCTGCTGCACGTCCTGGGTGGCATCACGGTCGAGTTCCGGGGCGTCGAGAACATTCCGCCCGGTCCCCTCCTGGTGGCGGCCAAGCACCAATCCGCCCTGGAGACCCTGGCCCTCGTCACGGCCTTTCCGGACTTCGCCTACATCCTAAAGCGCGAACTGCTCTGGATCCCGCTGATCGGCTGGTACCTCTCCCGGTCCGGCATGGTCGCCATCGACCGGAGCAAGGGCACGCGGGCGATGAGCGCGATGAACGAGGCCGCGGCCGACGCGATCCGCGACGGCCGCCAGCTCATCATCTTCCCCGAAGGCACGCGCCGCGCGCCCGGCGCGCCACCCGCCTACAAGCTCGGCATCACCCATCTCTACGTCGCGCTGGCCGTCCCCTGCCTGCCGATCGCCCTCAATACGGGCCTGCACTGGCCGCGCCGCAGCCTCGTACGCCGGCCCGGAAACGCGGTGATCGAATTCCTCGCGCCCGTCCCGCCGGGTCTCGAGCGCGTCCGCTTCCTCGAGGTCGTGCAGGAGCGGATCGAGACCGCCTCCGACGCGCTCCTCGCGGCCGGCCGCGCCGAACTCGCCGCGCGGGGTCACACGGTTCCGGAGCCCGCCGGACAGGCGGAGCGGCCCGGGTCGCGCGTCGCCTGAGGACGCCCGGACGAAGCGGGTCCGACGCGTCTTTCGCGTCGCATCATCGCTTGTGGATAACTCGTCCCATCCCCATCTGAAAGGACGCGAGGCGTCGTCCTTGACGCCAACGGAACGTTAAGATTAATCTGGAACAAATGGCGAACAAGAGAGCCCTGTCCTGGTCGGCCGCACTCCGCGACCTGAAGGACGATCGAGCCCGGAGACGCGACGTGCGCGAGGAACGCCTGAGGACGACGGCCGGCCTGCGCGGCACCCCCGCCCTGGTGCTGAGCGCGTGGCGCGGACGCTCCGGCCGCCGCTACGTGGTCGGCATCCACGAACTGGCCGAGCCGGAACTGGACGACATGGGCGAGGCGGTGGTGATGGCGGTGCGCCGCGACGCTTCGGGCATCGGCGAGCTGATCTCGGTGGCCGCCGCGGGCCAGAGCCCGCGCGAGCGCCTGCACCGCAACTGGATCGCGCGGGCGCGCCACAGGGGCGCGACCGAGATGCATGTCCACCGCCTGGCCGAGGACGAGGCCGAGCGTGAGGCGATCGTCGCCGATCTCGGCAGCGAGACTGTTTCCTGTACCTGAGGGCTTGCTGTGGTTTGATACAGCCTGGGCGTCTGGCGATCTTACTGCTTCCAGGTCCACCCCGATGACATACGCCGTGTCGTCGGGGCGCGGTCGTCAAGCGGCACGATCCCGGACGCCCTG
>NZ_JAKSXY010000069.1 GCF_022829445.1 Methylobacterium sp. J-068
CGTCGTGTCCGTTCGCGGCCTGCGGCATGACCAATTTCTCTTTCGCGGCGGGTTCTGTTCCTATTTTGTTCTTATGCTTGGCTGTGTCAACGCACGGCATGGGTTGTGGACAGGCGCTAGACAAACCCATGGTCCGTAAAGGCAATCGCACGAAATAGGCCTGTGGATAGAGCGATCACGGTACGTCGAGCCCCGAAATTTCTGATCCATCATACGGCCTACGGTAGATTCGGTCGGAAAGCTGACGAGCCGGAGCGCGGGTCCCCTCTCCTGGAAGGAGAGGGACAGGGTGAGGTGCGTGACCTCTCCGGAGATGGACTACACCTCACCCCAACCCTCTCCTTCCAGGAGAGGGAGCCCGTCGCGATCCAGTGATCCGAAGTGATCAGCTGGAACCAGTATCAGACGATGCGCCGGTCGAGCCTGACGATCCGGCAGGGCTCGCCGGCCTTCGCCGCCGGCGCATGCGGCGCCCGGACCAGCAGGGCCTCGGCCGTGCCGAGGACGAACAGCATCGAGGAATCCTGCCGGTTTTCCGGGTAGACCACCGGCACCCGGTCGGGTGAGGTCTCGATCCGGGCTCGCAGATAATCCTGCCGCAGGTCGTTCTCGGGCAGGTCGCATCCGAGGATCGCCGGCTCCGAGCGGTCGGCCGCCGCTGCGGGATCGCCCAGCAGCGCCCGGATCGCCGGAACGACGAACAGAAGCCCACAGACCACCGAGGCCACCGGATTGCCGGGCAGGCCCAGCACCGCCATCTCCCCCAGGCGCCCGTGCATCAAGGGCTTTCCGGGCCGGAGCGCCACCCGCCAGAAGCCGAGCTCCAGCCCCTGCGCGCGCAGGGCGGATTGCACGAGGTCGTGGTCGCCGACCGAGGCCCCGCCCAGCGTGATCAGGAGATCGGCCTTCTCCGTCATGGCCCGGCGGATCGCCGCTTCGAGCGCTTCGCGGGTGTCGCCGGCGATGCCGAGGTCGATCGCCTCCCCGCCCGCTTCGCGCACCAGCGCGGCCACCGCGAGCCCGTTCGAGGCCACGATCTGGTCCCAGCGCGCCGGCATGCCGGGCGGAACGAGTTCGTCGCCGGTGGCGAGGATCGCCACCCGGGGCCGGCGTCGGACGGTGAGGGCGCCGTGGCCCCCGGCCGCCGCCAGGGCGAGACGCCGGACGTCGAGGGTGTCTCCGGCCCGCAGCAGCCGCGCGCCCTCCTGGAAATCCAGCCCGCTCGGACGCACGAAGCGACCCGGCGCCACGGGCTCGCGTGCCGTGACGCGACCGTCGCCGGCCTCGGCGTTCTCCTGGATCAGGATGGCGTCCGCACCCTCCGGCACCGGCGCCCCGGTGAAGATCCGCACCGCCTCGCCGGGGCCGACGAGGCCCGAGAATCCGTGCCCGGCCGCGCTGGTGCCGATTACCCGCAGGCTCGCCGGGCAGGAGGCGCAATCGCCCGCCCGCACGGCGTAGCCGTCCATCGCGGAAGCCGGAAAGGGCGGTTGCGTCCGCGTCGCGTGGACATCCCCGGCCAGAATCCGGCCGGCCGCTTGCGCGATCGGAAGAATCTCCGTGGAGACGGGGTCCGGAACGCTCGCGAGGACACGGGCCAGCGCCTCGGCGACCGGGATCATCCCGCTCTGGCCCTTGCCGCTCAAGGAAGATCCTCGGCGCGAAAGGCGCCGGAGCGCCCGCCATCCTTGGCCAGCAGTCGGATGCCCTCGATGCGCATGCCGCGATCGGCCGCCTTCACCATGTCGTAGATGGTCAGGCACGCCACCGAGACGGCGGTGAGCGCCTCCATCTCGACGCCCGTGGCCCCCAGCACCTTCACCTCCGCGCTCACCCGCAGGCCGGGCAGGCTGTCGTCCGCCTCGCAATCGACGCGGACCTTGGAGAGCAGCAGGGGGTGGCAGAGCGGAATGAGTTCGTGCGTGCGCTTCGCGGCCATGATGCCGGCGAGCCGCGCCGTGCCGATGACGTCGCCCTTCTTGGCGTCGCCCTCGCGGATCAGCCGCAGGGTCTCGGGCAGCATGACGACCGAGCCGGTGGCGCGCGCCGTGCGGGTGGTCGCGTCCTTCCCGGAGACATCGACCATGTTGGCCGCGCCGGAGGCGTCGAGATGCGTGAGTTCGGCCATGCCCGGCTCCTCAGGCCTTCGCGTCGCCGAAGAGCAGGCGGCGCGTCGCGGCGGTCACGTCGGCCTCTCGCATCAGGCTCTCGCCCACCAGGATCGTGTCGAGCCCGCTCTCGGCGAGGCGCACCACGTCGGCATGGCCGGCGATGCCGCTCTCGGCCACGGCGATCCGGTCCGCCGGCACGCCCGCGGCGAGGCGGATCGCGGTCTCGAACGAAACCTCGAAGGTCTTGAGATTGCGATTGTTGATGCCGACCAACCGGGTGCCGAGCGGCAGGGCGCGCGTCAGCTCCTCGGTGTCGTGAACCTCGACCAGGACGTCCATGCCGAGGTCGTGGGCCGTCTCCACCAGGGCGGCGGCCTCGTCGTCGTCGAGGCAGGCCATGATCACGAGGATGCAATCGGCGCCCCAGGCCCGTGCCTCGAAGACCTGATAGGGCTCGAACAGGAAGTCCTTGCGCAGGACCGGCAGGGTGCAGGCGTTGCGCGCCTCGGTCAGGTATTCCGGCTTGCCCTGGAACGAGGGCGTATCGGTGAGCACGGACAGGCAGGTGGCGCCACCGGCCTCATAGGCGGCGGCGAGGATGGCGGGGTCGAAATCCGCCCGGATCAGGCCCTTGGACGGCGAGGCCTTCTTCACCTCGGCGATCAGTGCCGGGCGCTTGTCCGCGATATGGGCCGCGATGGCGTCGGCGAAGCCGCGCGGCGCCGACACGCTCGCGATGCGCTTCTCGAGCTTGGTCTGCGGCACCCGCAGCTTGGCTTCGGCGATTTCGCGACGCTTGTAGGTCTCGATGCGGGCGAGCACGTCCTTGCGCTCGGCCTGGGCGGGGACGAGAGCGGTGTCGGGCTCGGACGGATGCTCGGACATGGCGGGCCTTCAGGCGTTCGAGCGGAGGTTCGAGAGGCGGACGAGATGGCCAAGGGTGGCGCGGGCCGCGCCGGTGTCGAGGGCGTCCGCTGCGCGGACCACGCCCTCGGCGAGGGTCGAGGCCGCCTCGGCCACCACGAGGGCGGCGCCGGCATTGAGCACCGCGATGTCGCGATAGGCGTTGCGCGCCCCCTCCAGCACCTGGCCGAGAGCCACCGCGTTGTGGGCGGGATCGCCGCCGCGCAAGGCATCGAGGTCGTGGAGGGGAATGCCGACCTCGCGCGGGTCGATGGTGAAGCGCGAGATCCGGCCGTCCTCGAGGGCCACCACGGCCGTCGGACCCGTGACGGTGATCTCGTCGAGGCCGTCGCTGCCATGGACGGTCCAGACCCGGTCGCTGCCGAGTTCGCCGAGCACGCCGGTCAGCGGCTCGGCCCAGGCGGGCGACGAGACGCCGAAGAGCTGGCGCCGCACGCCGGCCGGATTCGACAGCGGGCCGAGCATGTTGAAGATGGTCCGCGTCGGCAGTTCGGCCCGCACGGGCGCCACGTGGCGCATGGCGGCGTGGTGCGTCTGGGCGAACATGAAGCACAGGCCGGCTTCCGCGAGGCAGAGACTCAATTCGTCTGGGCCGAGGCCGATGCGGACCCCGAGCGCGGCGAGCACGTCGGCCGCCCCCGAGCGCGAGGTCGCGGCGCGGTTGCCGTGCTTGGCCACCGGCACGCCGCAGGCCGCCACGATGATCGCGGCCAGCGTCGAAACGTTGTAGCTGCCCGAATGATCACCGCCGGTGCCGACGACGTCGACGGCGCCCGGAACCGGCGTCACGGGCAGCATCCGCGCGCGCATGGCCTCGACGGCGCCGACGATCTCGTCGGGCGCCTCGCCGCGCACCTTCAGCGCCATCAGGAAGGCGCCCGCCTGGACCGGCGTGACCTCGCCCGAGAGCAGATCGTCGAAGGCCCGCCGCGCCTCGTCACGGTCCAGGCCCGCGCCGGTGGCGACCTTCGCGAGGAGGGGCTTAAAGGATTCCATGGGGCTCGGGCGTGAAGGTCCGGCCGGATGGCCGGGATTATTCCTGAAGCGTGCTCGTTCCCGTCAATGCACGCCGTCGCGGCCCTTGTCACGCGCGGTGTTCCAGGCGCCCGCGATGTCCAGGAAATTGCGCAGGATCTGCGATCCGTGATGCGAGAGGATGCTCTCGGGATGGAACTGCACGCCGTGCACCGGACGATGCGCGTGCGACAAGCCCATGATCAGGCCGTCCGCCTCCGCCGTCACGGTCAGGTCGGCCGGGCAGCCGCCGCGCTCCACCACCAGCGAATGGTAGCGGGTGGCATCGAACGGCCCGTTCAGGCCGCGAAAGATGCCCGCCGCCCCGTGCCGGATGCTGGAGACCTTGCCGTGCATCGGCGTCGGCGCGCGCACCACGTCGCCCCCGAAGGCCTGTCCGATCGCCTGGAGGCCGAGGCAGACGCCGAAGATCGGGATCTCGGCGGACAGGTCCTTGACCACGTCGAGGCAGATGCCGGCCTCGTTCGGCGAGCAGGGACCCGGCGAGAGCACCACCGCGTCGGGCCGGCGCGCGCGGATCTCCTCGGTGGTGATCGCGTCGTTGCGCACCACGTCGATCGAGCCGCAGAGCGGGCCGATGAGGTGGACGAGGTTCCAGGTGAAGGAATCGTAGTTGTCGATGACGAGGACGTCGGACATCGCTGGCTCACGCACGGGCATGGGGGCGGTTTGGCCCGAGTCCCGCGCGTGGTCAACGTCCCGCGCGTGGTCGACCGGCCGCGCCGACGCTACTGCCCCCGCCGCGCCCGGCTCGCGAACACCACGGCGTCCTCCGCCGCGCGGAACAGGGCCTTGGCCTTGTTGACGCATTCCTGCTGCTCGGAGGCCGGATCGGAATCGTAGACGATGCCGGCGCCGGCCTGGACGTGCATGCGGCCGTCCTTCACCAGCGCGGTGCGGAGCACGATGCAGGTGTCCATCTCGCCGCGCGCGCCGAAATAGCCGATGCAGCCGCCATAGGGTCCGCGCTTCTCGCGCTCCAGCTCGTCGATGATCTCCATGGCGCGCACCTTCGGCGCGCCCGAGACCGTGCCGGCGGGAAAGCCGGCGGCCAGGGCGGCCAGGGCATCGTGCCTCGGGTCGAGGTCGCCCTCGACGTTCGAGACGATGTGCATGACCTGGCTGTAGAATTCGAGGAAGAACGAGCCCGTCACGGTGACGCTGCCGATGCGCGCCACGCGGCCGACGTCGTTGCGGCCGAGGTCGAGCAGCATCAGGTGCTCGGAGCGCTCCTTCGGGTCGGCCAGGAGTTCCTCGGCGAGCGCCCGGTCCTCGGCCGGGTTCGCGCCGCGCCGGCGCGTGCCGGCGATCGGCCGGATGGTGACGCGGCCCTCGCGCACCCGCACCAGGATCTCGGGCGAGGAGCAGACGAGCTGAAACGCCTCGAAGTCGAGGTAGCACAGGAACGGCGCCGGGTTCGTCCGCCGCAGGGAGCGGTAGAGCGCCAGGGCCGGCAGGGTGAACGGCGCCTCGAAGCGCTGGGACAGCACCACCTGGAAGACGTCGCCGGCGACGATGTACTCCTTGGCCCGCGCCACCATCGACAGGTATTCGTCGGGCGTGGTGTTCGAGACGGGCTCAGGGCTCGCGATGCCGCGCGGATCGATGCGCGCGTCGACGGGCAGGGGGCCTTCCAGCGCCTCCGCCACGCCTTCCAGCCGCGCGAGCGCGGATTCATAGGCGGCGCGCGCCGGGATGCCGGGGACGGGGCGCACGGGTCCGACGACGGTGATGAGGTCGCGCACCGAATCGAACACCACCATCACGCGCGGGCGCACCAGGATCGCGTCCGGCACGTCGAGCGGGTCCGGGTTCGGCGCGCCGAGCTGCTCCATGGCCCGGACCATGTCGTAGCCGAGATAGCCGAACAGGCCGGCGGCCATGGGCGGCAGCGCGTCCGTGTCGCCCTCGGCGCCGATGGCGCTCTCGGCGATCAGCGCGCGCAGGCTGGCGAGCGGCGGCGCCTCCTCGGGCGTGAAAGCCGACAGGTCGGCCCCGCGCGCGATCTCGGCCCGGCCGTCCCGGCAGCGCCAGGCGAGGTCCGGATCGAGGCCGATCATCGAGTAGCGTCCGCGCACGACGCCGCCCTCGACGGATTCGAGCAGGAACGCCGCGCCGGCATGGCGCGCCCGCAGCTTCAGGAAGGCGGCGACGGGCGTTTCCAGGTCCGCCACCAGCGTGAGGTGGAGGAGGGCGGCGCGGCCGGCCTCGTAGGCCTCGGCGAAGCCCGAGAAGGCGGTGTCCTCTGTCATCGCCGGCTCAATACTCGCCGCCGCCGATCGCCCGGCGGAAGGCCGTTTGATTGACGCTGACGCCGACCGCGTTCTGAACATCGCCGATATATTCGCCGAGGACGTCGTCGGCGATCGTGGGCTGGAAGCGCTTCGTGACGGCCTCGTCCGCCGGCGTGCCGGGCACGTAGGCCGGCATGATCGCGGCGGTGACCTTGAACAGGGCGCGGCTCTCGCCGGCCTCGGCCGAGGCCGCCTTGTCGACGGCCGTGGCGAAGACGCGGTTCACGACATCGGCGCTCACGTCGCCCTGCGGCTGGTTGCGCGCGAGGTCCGTCAGGGTCTGCACGTTGAGCCCGGCCTCGGCCGCCACCGTCTCCACGGCCTCGCCCTTGTCGAGGCGGGCCGTCAGTTCCTTGGCCTTGGCGAGGAGGCGGCTCTGCGTCTCGGCGGCGCGCCAGCGGGCGACGACCTCGTCGCGGACCTCCTCCAGGGGCTTGTCATGCACCCGGTCAATGCCGGTGACGTCGTACCAGACATAGCCGCCGTTCTTCGTCCGGAGCGGCTCGTTGTCGCCGCCCATCTCGGCGCGGAACAGGGCCGTGAGCGTCGTGTCGCGGTCCGGGATGCCCTCGACGGTATGGCCCGCCGGGTCGAGGCCCTGGGCCGTCACCGCAGGAATCGTGCGCAGCGGCAGGTCGCGCTCCTTGGCGATGTCGGCCAGTGGCTTGGTGTTGGCGCGCTGGTCCTCGATCGCGTCATGCGCGGATTCGATGCCGCTGGTCGCGCGTTCGAGCGCGATGGTCTTGGCGATGTCGGCCGAAACGTCGGCGAGGGGCTTCACCGTCTCGGGCTCGATGGCGGTGACGCGCAGGAGGACCGTCCCGAAGCGGCCCTTCACGGGCTGGCTGACGCCGTCGAGCGGCAGCGCGAAGGCGGCATCCGCCACCGCCGGGTCGAACAGCTCGGCCTTCGACAGGGTGCCGAGCGAGAGGGTCTTGGCGTCCGCTCCGGTCTCGGCGGCGGCGGCCTCGAACGGCTTCTCGCCCGCCTCGATCGCCTTGCGGGCGGTCTCGGCGGCGGCAGCGTCCGGGAACACGATCTGCTGGATCGTGCGGCGCTCCGGCGTGCCGTAGCGGGCCTTGTCGGCGGCATAGCGCTTGGCGATGTCCTCGGCGCTCACGGCGTCGGGCTTGGCCATGGCCTGCGGATCGAGGACCAGCAGCGTGACGTTGCGGGTCTCGGGCGCCCGGAAGGCGAACTTGTTCTCCTCGTAATAGGCCTTCACCGCCTCCTCGGTCGGGGCCGGGATCTCGCCGGCCACGGAGGGCGGCAGCATCATCAGGGCGATCGAACGCCGCTCGGTGCTGTAGCGGTGCACGGCCTCGCGCAGGGCTTCCGGCACGTGCAGGTCGGCGGCCACCGCCTCCGCGAGCTGGAGCCGGGCGGCAACCGCGCGCTGCTCGCGCACGAAGGTCGCCTCGTTGATGCCGGCGCGCTGGAGGGTCTGGTAGAACAGGGCCGGGTCGAACTTGCCGTCCGCGCCCTGGAAGCTCTTCTCTTCCTGGATCGCGCGCAGCACGGCGGCGTCCGGGATGCTCAGCCCGAGCGCCGCGGTCTGCTGGTCGAGGGAGGCCTCGCTGACGAGCTGGGCCAGCACCTGCCGGTCGATCCCGAGGGCGCGGGCCTGGTCCGGCGTCAGGGTACGGCGGGTCTGGCTCTGGTAGCGCTGAAGTTGGTTCTGATAGGCGGTGCGCACGGCCTCGGCCGAGATCTGCGCCTTGCCCACGGTGGCCACGGTGTTCGACGAACCCGCGCGGAAGAACTCCTCGACGCCGAAGATCGCGACGCCCGCGATGAGGAAGGTGAAGACCACCGTGAGGATGATCTTGCCGAGCCAATGTTGGCTGGCCTTGCGCATGTTCTGCAGCATCGGACGTCCGGGTACCCGTCGGTTGGGCGCGACGCGCGCCCCTCGTTCCAGGGAAAGCCGCCCGCGATAGACCATCCGGGCTATCATCGCAAAGCCCGTGTCCCGGTTTGCACCGCCTCGGGCGCGATGTTACGGGCGGCGCAAGGACGAAGCGAAGCCATAGCGCGAGGGACGGGATGACGAAGTCGGGGCGACGGCCTCTGGTTGCCGGCAACTGGAAGATGAACGGCCTGCGCGGATCGATCGCCGTCGTGGAGGCGGTGCGCAGCGGGCTGACGCCGGCTCTGGGCGAGTCCGTCGACCTCCTGATCTGCCCGCCCTCGACGCTGATCGCCTCCTGCGTCGCGGCGGCCTACGGGTCGCCCATCGCCATCGGCGGTCAGAACCTGCACGCCAAGGCGAACGGCGCCTTCACGGGCAGCATCTCGGCGGAGATGCTGGCCGATCTCGGCGCCTCCTACGTCATCGTCGGCCATTCCGAGCGCCGCGCCTACCATCACGAGACCGATGACGGCGTCCACGCCAAGGCGCTCGCCGCGCGCCGCGCCGGTCTCTGCGGCATCATCTGCGTCGGCGAGACCAAGGAAGAGCGGGAAGAGGGCCGCACCCTCGACATCGTGCGCGCCCAGCTCGCCATCGGCGTGCCGAAGGGCGCCACCGCGCGGGACACGATCATCGCCTACGAGCCGGTCTGGGCCATCGGCACCGGCCTGACTCCGACGCCCGAGGACATCGCGGAAGTCCATGCGAGCCTGCGCGAGATGCTGGGCCAACTCATCGGCGCCGAGGCGCAGGCCGTGCGGATCCTCTATGGCGGCTCGGTCAAGCCGAGCAACGCGCGCGAGCTGATGGCGGTGGACAACGTCGACGGCGCCCTCGTGGGAGGCGCCAGCCTCGTGGCCGACGATTTCCTCGGCATCGCCCACGCCTACCTGCGCTGAGGCACCCTTCCGGCTTCATCCTTACGTTGGCGCCGGCCCTGCGGGCGGTTCGATGGAGAGGCGCGGCATGGATTGGAAGACGGACGAGGATCTGGCCTGGGCCGTCGAGGAGGCCTGTCTCAACGCCCGCCCGGCGCCGGTGCAGGTCAGCCTCGGCGGCTGGCTCCTGCGCGCGGCCGGTGGCCCGACCCGGCGGACCAATTCCCTCAACCCGCTGCGTGGTCCGCGCGACGATCCGGCGGCGGTGATCGCGGCGGCGGAGCCGATCTGTCGCGGGCTCGGCCGCCCCCTGATCGTGCGCGTTCCCGACCTCGCGCCCGAGATGGACGCGCTGCTCGACCGTCTCGGCTATCGCGCCGAGGGTGAAACAGCCACGCTGTTCGCGGACTTCGCCGGATTCGGCGCGCGCCCGCCCGACGATGTCGGCGTCGCGCCCGATCCGGACCCGTCGTGGTTCGCCGCGCAGGCCGCCTGCGAGGGCGTGACGGATGAGATCGCCCTGCGGACCTACCGGGCATCCCTCGGCTGCCTGATCCTGCCGCGGCTGTTCGTTCACCGGATCGCGGCCGGCCGAACCGTCGGCGTCGCCTACGGAGCCGTGCATCGCCGGCTCCTCGTCCTCGAATCCGTCGCGACGCATCCTGAGCACCGGCGGTCCGGGCACGCGGCCGCCCTCGTCGCCGCCCTGATGATCTGGGCGCGAGGGCAGGGGGCCGAGGGGGCCTGCCTCCAGGTGGTCGCGGGCAACCACCCGGCCCGTGCCCTGTACGCGGGTCTCGGCTTCACCCGCACGCTGCACGGATATCGCTACCGGCGTCGCGACTGAGAGGCGGCCTCAGAGCTTGAAGGCTGCTCAGAGCTTGAAGGCTTGGCGCGCCAGCAGGCGCCAGCGCCCCGCCTCCCGGTGCCAGACCTGGAGCACGCCGATATGCACCGGCGCGCTCTTGCCGTTGGCGACCGTCTCACCGTCGAAGACGTGCCGGACGATGGCGGCGTCGCCGACGACGGAGGCGGTCCTGTTCGACAGGCTGATGCTGGGGAAGCGGGAGCGCCCGCTCGCCAGCGCCTCCACGAAGGCGGCCTTGTCCTGTACGGCGCCGCTCGAATGGCCATAGCTCAGGCCGTCCAGGACGAGATCGTTCAGGGCGCTCCGGTCGGCCTCGAGGATGGCTCGGGTCAGGGCGTCCACCGCCGCCTCGACCTCGACCTCCGGGCCGCCGGCACGAGCGGCCAGCGGGGTGAGGCCGGCGGCGGCGAGGGCGAGGGCGAGCCGTGCGGCACGGATCATCGAAGGGTGTCTGGCGAACATCGGCTTCCTCCCGCTCGGCGCATCCACGCGGCGCCGCGCTTCGCCGCGCGTCCCACCGGCGGCTTCGGGTCCGATCACAGCACAACGGCGCCCGATGTGCGAGGTGGAGCCGCCCGCCAGCGCCGCGCGGGCGTCCGGTTGGCGCGGACGCGCATCTGGTGTATGGCCCCGGGGAATATGTGGCGGCGCCAGGAAGCTCCGGCCCGTGGCGCGCCCGCGTCCGACCCGTGAACACCCAGCCTCTCGGGATCGGCGCGCGCTTGGTGAAGATTCCGGAATCCCGATGCAGACCGTTCTGATCTCGATCCACCTCATCGTCGTCCTCGGCCTGATCGCCGTGGTCCTGCTCCAGCGCTCCGAGGGCGGCCTCGGTCTTGGGGGCGGCGGCAGCGGCGGTGTCGCGGGCTTCATGACCGGGCGCGGCCAGGCGAACGCCCTGACGCGCGCGACCGCGATCCTGGCGGCCCTGTTCTTCACGACCAGCATGGCGCTCGCGATCCTGTCGCACCGGAGCGCCGCGCCCCGCTCGATCCTGGAAGGGACGGCGACCGGCCAGCCGGCGACCCAGCCGAACGCCGGCAACCTGCTCGACACCCTGCGCGGGCAGGGCAGCACCCAGCCCGGCACCCCGGCGGAGGTGCCGGCGACGCAGCCGGCCCAGCCCGCCGTGCCGCAGGCGCCGCAATCGCGCTGACCGGCAACGTCGGTTCGGCCGACGCGATCGAGATCCCGACCCTGCGCGCGTGACGCGTCGGGTCGGCTTCGAAACCTCCTCTCGCATGACGGCGTCCGACGGTTCGGGCGCCGAACCGCGTTTCCAGACCCGCCCGAGATCGCGACCTCGACGCGCATGCGCCCGCCTCGCGGGGGATAAGCGTTTTTGGGGTTTGGCGAATCGTTCTCCCTTGTTTATGGACCGAGGCCCATGACGCGGTACGTTTTCATCACCGGCGGCGTGGTTTCCTCGCTCGGCAAGGGTCTCGCATCGGCAGCGCTCGCTGCCCTGCTTCAGGCGCGGGGCTACAAGGTCCGCCTGCGCAAGCTCGACCCCTACCTCAACGTCGATCCGGGCACGATGAGCCCGACGCAGCACGGCGAGGTCTTCGTCACCGACGACGGCGCGGAGACCGATCTCGACCTCGGCCATTACGAGCGCTTCACCGGCGTGCCCGCGACGCGGGCCGACAACATCACCACCGGCCGGATCTACCTCGACATCATCACCAAGGAGCGGCGCGGGGACTACCTCGGCGCGACGATCCAGGTGATCCCGCACGTCACCAACGCGATCAAGGAATTCGTCCTCGAGGGCAACGACGCCTTCGACTTCGTGCTCGTGGAGATCGGCGGCACGGTCGGCGACATCGAGGGCCTGCCGTTCTTCGAGGCGATCCGCCAGCTCGGCCAGGAATTGCCGCGCGGCGCCACCGCTTTCGTGCACCTGACCCTGCTGCCCTACATCCCCTCCGCCGGGGAGCTGAAGACCAAGCCGACGCAGCACTCGGTGAAGGAGCTTCGCTCCATCGGCATCCAGCCCGACATGCTGCTCTGCCGCTGCGACCGGCCGATTCCGAGCGACGAGCGTCGCAAGCTCGGGCTGTTCTGCAACGTCCGCGAGACCGCCGTGATCGAGGCCCGCGACGTCGCCTCGATCTACGACGTGCCGCTCTCCTACCGCGAGGCCGGCCTCGACCGCGAGGTGCTGGCGCATTTCGGCCTGCCCTCGCTGGACGAGCCGGACCTGTCGCGCTGGCGCATCATCTCGGAGCGGGTCAGGAACCCCGAGGGCGAGGTCTCCATCGCCATCGTGGGCAAGTACACGGGCCTGAAGGACGCCTACAAGTCGCTGACCGAGGCGCTGACCCACGGGGGCATCGCGCACCGCGTCAAGGTCAACCTCGAATGGATCGAGGCCGAGGTCTTCGAGCGCGAGGACCCGGCGCCGTTCCTGGAGGGCATCCACGGCATCCTGGTGCCCGGCGGCTTCGGCCAGCGCGGGGCCGAGGGCAAGATCCGCGCGGCCCGCTACGCCCGCGAGCGCAAGATCCCGTATTTCGGCATCTGCTTCGGCATGCAGATGGCGGTGATCGAGGCGGCCCGCTCGCTGGCCGGCGTGCCGGACGCCAACTCCACCGAGTTCGGCGAGACCGCCGAGCCCGTGGTGGGCCTGCTCACGGAATGGCTGAAGGGCAACGAACTGGAGCGCCGCGCGGCGGCCGGCGATCTCGGCGGCACCATGCGGCTCGGCGCCTATCAGGCCAGCCTGCGCCCGGAATCGAAGATCGCCGAGATCTACGGCACCACGGACATCTCCGAGCGCCACCGCCACCGCTACGAGGTCAACATGGCCTATCGCGAGTGCCTGGAGGCCAAGGGCCTGCGCTTCTCCGGCCTCTCGCCGGACGGCCTCCTGCCGGAAACCGTGGAGCATGTGGGCCATCCGTGGTTCATCGGCGTGCAGTTCCACCCGGAACTGAAGTCGCGCCCGTTCGAGCCGCACCCGCTCTTCCAGAGCTTCGTCGGTGCCGCGATCGTCCAGAGCCGCCTGGTCTAGCTCTCGAGGAGGCGCCCCCGCATGACGTCGATCGCGGGGCTCGGTCCCTTCCTGGCCTACCTGGCCGTCGCCCTCGGTCTCGTCGGCATCTACCTCGTCGTCTACCTGCAGGCGACGGGGCACCGGGAGCTCGCGCTGATCCGGCGGAACAACCTCGCGGCGGCCGTCGCGCTCGGCGGAAGCCTGATCGGGTACACGCTGCCGCTGGCGGTCTCGATCCACAACGCGCAATCGATCCTCGACTGCGCGATCTGGGGCCTCGTCGCGCTCATCGTGCAGGTGGCGATCTACCTCGCCGTGCGCGCCGCCCTGCCCGACCTGTCCCGGCGGATCGAGGCGGGCGAGATGGCGGGGGCCACCCTGCTCTCGGCCGCGTCCATCGCGGGCGGCATCCTCGATGCGGCGGCCATGACTTACTGAAGCCATGACTTGCTGAGGCCTTATCGCCAGCCAAGCTCATTCCCACTTGCCTGCGAGGCCGGGCGGTGTCGCGGCAGGGAGCGGGCCGCCGGGAAGCGGTCCGGACGAGAATGTCTTCGCAGGGCCGGAAGGACGAGTTGGACGAGGGAGGCAGGTCCAAGCGCTCCCAGGTGGTGACGCTGGTCATGCTCGGCGGCGCCGGCATCGCGGCCCTGGAACTGGCGCGCGTCGATCCGAGCCAGCGGATGGAGGACGTCCGGATCTACCCGGACGCCGAAGCCTGCGTCGCGGCCTGGGTCCGTACGGAGGCGGAGTGCCGGGCGGATTACGCCGCGGCGCGAAGGACCTATGCCGAGGCTGCGCCGACCTATCCGTCGAAGGACCTGTGCGAGGCGCAGCACGGCGTCGGCGAGTGCCGGTCGGCCGACCCGGGCGATCGGTTCGTACCCTTCATGGCCGCCTACGTGGTCGGCGCCACGGCCGCCCAGAAGCTCGACCCGCAACCCCTCTTTCGCGCCGCCTCCGGCACGTCCGATGTCCGGGGCTTCGGAGCCTTCGCGCAGCCCGGGTACCGCACGAGTTGGGGGTGCCCGGTGAACCCCGCCGGCGGTTCCAGCAGCGCGGCTCGCGTTCCCCCGGCCTCCGTGCGGCCGGCCCTGTTCGGCGGCTTCGGCGCCACCGGGCGGGCGGTTTGCGGAGACGATGGCGCCGCGCAGGGCGGGGGCGGCTGATGCGCCGGGTCCGCATCGGCGAGCGCCCCGACTGGCGGATGCACGCCGCCCGGAACGGGTTTCACTTCCACACCCTCGCGGACCAGCCCTACTGGGACGAGAGTCACGCCTACGCCTTTACCCTGGACGAGATCGAGGAGGAGATCGAGGCGCCCAGCGCCGAGCTGCACGCCCTCTGCCTGGACTTCGTGGACCGGGCCGTGGAGGACGAGCACATCCTGGCCGGCCTCCGCATCCCCCGATGCGCCTGGGACGCGGTGCGCGACAGCTGGCACCGGCGCGATCCGTCGCTCTACGGCCGCCTCGATTTCGCCTATGGCGGTGACGGCCCGGCCAAGCTCCTCGAATACAATGCCGACACCCCGACGGCCCTGTACGAGACCGCGGTGTTTCAGTGGTTGTGGCTCGAGGATCTGCTGGCGAACGGGCGTCTCGCCCGAGGAGCGGATCAGTACAACGCCGTCCACGAACGGCTCATCGCGCGCTTCCGGGCGATGCCTGGCGACGGAACGCTCGCGCTGACGGCCTTCGCGGATGCGCCCGAGGATCGCGGCACCGTCGCTTATCTCGAAGATTGCGCCAGCCAGGCCGGCCTCGCGTGCCGCTTCCTCGACCTCGGCGAGATCGGGCTCGACGCCGCCGGGTGCTTCATCGATCGTCGCAGAACTCCGATCTCACGCCTGTTCAAGCTCTACCCGTGGGAATGGGCCTTCGCCGATACCTTCGGCGTCGCGGTCGCGCGCACGCCCACCCGCTTCCTGGAACCACCCTGGAAGGCGATCCTGTCGAACAAGGGACTGCTGCCGTACCTCTATGCGCGGGAACCGAACCACCCGAACCTGCTCCCGGCCTATTTCGAAACGGATCCGGCCCGGGCCGCGCTCGGGACGCGCTACGTCCGCAAGCCGCTCTACTCGCGCGAGGGCGCCAACATCCAGATGGTGGAGGAGGGCATCGTCGTGGCGCAGGATCACGGCCCCTACGGCGCCGAGGGATACATCCGGCAGGCGCTCGCGCCCGTGCCGTGCTTCGACGGACGCAGACCGCTCGTCGGCTCCTGGATCGTCGGCGATGCGGCCGCCGGCCTCTGCATCCGCGAGAGCGCCGGACCCATCACCACGAACGCCGCCCTCTTCGTGCCGCACTATATCGAGGCGGCCTGAGACCGTGCGTCAGGCCGCGATCGCGGGCGTCGGCGCGATGACGCCCGGCACGGAGGGACGAGCCCCGAACAGCAGCGCCTGAAGCGCGGCCGGCGTATGGACCCGGCCATCCGCCTCGACGATCCGCACGTCCGACATGCCGGAGATCACCAGCGACAGGCTCTGATCGAGTGCGCTCAGCATCGAGTGATGCCGGAACGAGAACTGACGAGCGGAAACGCGCGCGCTGACGGTGAAGCTCACGGGAAAAAATCCTGATGGGCCCGGTCCGCGGCCGGACGCGCCGGGCGGATGATCGAGGATGCGGATGGGATTGCCCGCCGAGGCGCCTTCGGGGCCGCGCCGGACAGCGTCGTGTGTGCCTCACGATCATGGCCGAGGGTTGACGGACCCAAAGCGGAATCGGGCGCCGCGCGGGCAAGGTCGGGCGTTTTCGTGACGATCGGCCGATCCGGTCCGCGCGGCCTGCGCGGTTTTCACGCGTGGGGTTGCGCCCCGGATCGAAGCCGCGACGGCCCGAAGATGCTGGCAATGGCCGCCGCGATGTCTAACTTGCAGCCTGTGACCGAGATTCTGTTCTATCATCTCCAGCAGCAGCCCCTCGAGCGGGTGCTGCCGAACCTCGTGGAGCGATCCCTGGAGCGCCAGTGGCGCGCCGCGATCCAGGCCGCCAGCGAGGAGCGGCTCCAGGCCCTCGACGACCAGCTCTGGACCTACAGCGACGACAGCTTCCTGCCTCACGGCACGGACCGCGAGGCCGATGCGGCGAGCCAGCCCGTGGTGCTCACGCTGAAGGACGCCAACCCGAACGCGGCCTCGATCCGCTTCCTCGTGGAGGGCGCCGACCTGCCCGCCGATGCGGGCGACTACGCCCGGATCTGCATCCTGTTCGACGGCACCGACCAGGACGCCCTGCTGCGCGCCCGCGAGCAGTGGAAGGAGGCCAAGGCCGCCGGGCACACGATTGCCTACTGGCAGCAGGACGAGGACGGCCGCTGGCAGAAGAAGGCCTGACGCCGCACTCGCATCCGCAGACATCGCCGAGAGGAAACGCCATGAGACGCTTCGCCATCGGCCTCGCCGCCCTCCTGCTCGCGGGCACCCCGCCGCACGCCCAGCCCGCGCCGCACGGCGAGCGCCCCTCCGAGGTGCGCAAGGCTCCCGAGCCGCGCGGTCCGGAGGGGCGCAAGCTGCCGGCGGACGCCGTGACCGAGCACAGCGTCACCCTGCCGGACGGACGCGTCATCGCCTTCACCGCGCGCGCCGGAAGCCTGCCGCTCGTCGACGAGGCGGGGAAGCTGCAGGCCGAGATCGCCTTCATCGCCTACACGGTCGCGAGCAAGGGGGATGCGCCGCGCCCCGTGACCTTCGCGCTCAACGGCGGCCCCGGCGCGGCCTCGGCCTATCTCAACATCGGCGCCATCGGCCCGTGGCGCCTGCCCGTGGAGGGCGCCAGCATCAGCCCCTCGGCGCCGGTCGGCCTCGTGCAGAACGACGGGACGTGGCTCGATTTCACCGATCTCGTCTTCCTCGACCCGGTCGGCACCGGCTACAGCCGCGCCGCCGACGGCGACGCCAAGCGCTACTGGAGCATCGATGCGGATGCCTCCGTGCTGTCCTCGGCCATCGCCCGCTGGCTGCGCGCGAACGATCGCATGACCGCGCCCAAGTTCTACGTCGGCGAGAGCTATGGTGGGTTCCGGGGCCCGCTGATCGCCGGAAAGCTGCAGGAGGAGATCGGCGTCGGGCTCTCGGGCATGGTGCTGCTGTCGCCGGTGCTGGATTTCGCCTGGCTCCAGGCGCCCCGCACGACGCCCTGGGGCCACGTGATCAAGCTGCCCTCCTTCGCCGCCGCCGCCATCGAGCGGGCGGGCGGCACGCCGACGCGCCAGACCATGGCGGAGGCGGAGGCCTATGCCACCGGCCCCTACCTCGCCGACCTGCTGAAGGGCCCCTCCGACAATGCCGCCGTCGCGCGCCTCTCCGAGAAGGTCGGGGCGCTCGCCGGCCTCGACCCGGGCTTCGTGCGCCGTCAGGCCGGTCGGCTCTCCGGTCAGAGCGTCCAGCGTGAGATCGGGCGCGACACCGGCCGGGTGGCGAGCGCCTACGACACCGGCGTCACCGGCTGGGACCCCGACCCGACCGCCGCGTCGTCGGGCTTCGAGGACCCGCTGCTCACGGGGCTCCAGGCGCCGCTGACCAGCGCCATGATCGCCCTCTACACCGACAAGCTGAACTACCGGGTGCCGGATCTGCGCTACGAACTGCTCAACACGCAGGTGAACCGAAGCTGGTCCTGGGGCGGGGGCCGCTCGGCGCCGGAGGCGCTCGGCGCGTTGCGCGGCGCGCTGGCGCTCGACGGCAACATGCGGGTTCTGGTGGCGCACGGCTTCACCGATCTGGTGACGCCCTATTTCGCCTCGAAGCTGCTGATCGACCAGATGCCGGCCTTCGGGGGCGGACGCCTCGATCTCGCCGTGTACCCCGGCGGTCACATGTTCTATTCCCGGCCGGATTCGCGCGCCGCCTTCCATCGGGATGCGGCCGCGCTCTACGCGGCGGCGCTCGCCGCGCGGGGCAACGCGCAGCGCTGAGGACGAGTGAACCGTGAACGCTACCGACACCCCGCGCGGCCTCGCGCTGGTCGCCCTCATCGCCCTCGGCGCCTCGGCCTGCATTAGCACGGAGACCCGCGCGCCGGCCCCGGTGCCCGTCGTCGCCGCGGCGCCCGCGCCGGCACCGACCTTCACCGGTCCGGTCCTGACCGGGGACGGAAGCTGCACCGCGCCGGCCCCTGCCGACGCGCCCGCCATCGCGATCGGCATCGGCGAGTGCGACCTCGTCCGCCTGAAGGGCAAGCCGCCCACGGACGTGCTCGTCGGCGAGGGCCGCGCGGGCCGCGAGGTGCAGGTGCTCTACACCGAGCCCGGCGCGAAGGAGCTGTACTTCTTCATCAACAACCGCCTCGACCGGATCGTGAAATAGGCCTCAGCGCTCGGTGAGCTTCAGCTCGATCCGGCGGTTGCGCGCATAGGAATCCTCGGTCGTGCCGGCGTCGATCGGCTGGAATTCGCCGAAGGCGGCGGCGAGCAGGTGCTGGGGCGGGATGCCCTTGGCCGCCATGGCCTGCACCACCGCGATGGCACGGGCGGCCGAGAGCGCCCAGTTCGAGGGAAACTGCGCGCTGGCGATCGGCCGCGCATCGGTGTGGCCGTCGATGCGCAGCACCCACGGGATATCGGCCGGGATCTGCTTGGCGAGGTCGAGGATCGCGCCCGCGATGCGGTCGAGTTCCGGCCCCGCCTCGGGCTTCAGGCTGGCGGAGCCGGCCGGGAACAGCACCTCGGATTGCAGCACGAAGCGGTCGCCGACGATGCGGATGTCGGGCCGGTTGCCGAGGATCTGGCGCAGGCGGCCGAAGAAGTCGGAGCGGTAGCGCGCCAGTTCCTGCACCTTCTGGGCCAGCGCCACGTTGAGGCGGCTGCCGAGATCGGCGATGCGGGCCTGGCTCTCGCGGTCGCGATTCTCCGAGGCCGCGAGCGCATCCTCCAGCGCCGCGAGCTGGCGGCGCATCGCGGCGATCTGCTCGTTGAGGAGGTCGATCTGCGAGGCGGCGCGGGCCGTGTTGGCGCGCTCGGCAGCCAATTGCCTGTCGACCTCGCCCGGACGGCCGCTCGCCCCTTGCGCGGCCTCGGCCTGCGCCTTCAGGCGGTCGCGGTCGGCCTGCGCGCCCAGCAGGGTGTTGCGCAGGGACGAGGCCTGCTCCTCCTGCGTCTTGCGGGTCGAGCGCTCCAGGGCGAGCAGGTCGGTGAGGTCGGCGATCTGGCGATTGAGCCGGGTCAGGACCGAGTCGCGGCCGCTGATCTCCTGCGACAGGAAGAATTGGCCGACCACGAAGATGGTCAGCAGGAAGACGACGGCGAGCAGCAGCGTCGCCAGGGCGTCGACGTAGCCCGGCCAGACATTCAGGCTCCGGTCGCGGCGCGCGCGCGTGGAGGCCATCTCAGCCGCGCTCGCGGCCGAGGCGGTCGAGCACCTGCTTCAACTCGCGCTCGCGGCTCGCTTGGGCCTCGACCCAGTCGCGGATCATCTGCTGCTCGGCGCGCATGTGCTGGACCAGGCCTTGGATGCCCTCCGCGAGGTTGGTCATCGCCTGGGTGGCCACGCGCCCGTTGGCGCCCTCGGCCACCACCGCCGTCAGGCGGTCGACCGCCTCCTTCAACTCGCGGGCGCTGGCCGGGTCCTGCTGGGGCAGGGGCTTTGCCGCGGTCGCGACCGTCCCCTGCGCCGGCATGTCGCCCGAAAGCAGCCAATCCTCCAGTTCGTTGTGGAAGCGGGCATGGGCCTGTCCCGCCTGGAGGTCGAGGAATCCGACGATCAGCGAACTCGCGAGGCCGAACAGCGAGGCCGAGAAGGCGAGGCCGATGCCCGAGAGCGGGACCGCGAGGCCGTTCTTCAGTTCGTCGAACATGGCGGCCGCCTCGCCGCCGCCGCGCATGGTCCGGATGACCGAGCCGACCGCGCTCAGGGTGTCGATCAGGCCCCAGAACGTGCCGAGGAGGCCCAACAGGATGAGGAGGCCCGAGACGTAGCGCAGGATCTCGCGGCCCTCGTCGAGCCGCGCGGCGGCCGTGTCGAGGAACGCGCGGCTGGTGGGCAGGGTGATCCCGTCGTGCCGGGCCGCGATGGCGGGGGCCAGCGGGGCCATCAGCGGCGGCGGCTTGCTCGGACTCTCGCCCGCCGCGACGGCGTTGACGTAGGCGGTCTCGCGATAGAGCCGGACCACCTGTCCGAAGGCCAGCAGCACCGCGATCAGCAGGACGCCGAGAATCAGCCCGTTCAGGCCCGGATTGGCGAGGAAGGCCGGCGTGATCTGCCGGAACAGCACGAAGGCGAGGAAGCCCACCAGGATCAGGAAGACCAGCATCCGGACGAGGTAGATGCCGGGCCTGGCGAGCGTCGCGGATGCGGGTGGGGTCGCCATCGTCTCGGGCACACTCTCAACGCGGAACGGTTCGCTCGCCGGCTAGGAGCGCCTCGGCGGATGCGCCGGCACATTGCAGGGTGGTTCGGCGCCGATCAAGTCGCGAGCGTGAAAGGCGCGGGATCGTTCCCCGGCGATCGCGCGATCGCGCCGGCTAATCCCAGGCGCGCGGCCAGGTTTCCTCGAGATGCGGGCCGAGGCGCACGGCGGCCACGCTCTTGGCCAGCCCCGTCGCGTCGTCGGTCTCCACCGCGATCCCGCAGAGGGTGCCCTCGCCCTGGGCCGCCTCCAGGCGCGCGCCCGGCGTCTTCTGCAGGAACCGGCGCAAAGGCTCGTCCTTCTGCATGCCCAGAATGGAATCGTAGTCGCCGCACATGCCCGCATCCGACAGGTAGGCGGTGCCGCCGGGCAGGATGCGGTGGTCGGAGGTCGGCGTATGGGTGTGGGTGCCGACGACGAGGCTGGCGCGGCCGTCGAGGAAGTGGCCGAAGGCCTGCTTCTCGCTCGTGGCCTCGGCATGGAGGTCGACGATGATCGCGTCCGCCACGGCGCCGAGGGGGCAGGCCGACAGCTCGCGCTCGGCGGAGGCGAAGGGATCGTCGAGGGCATCCATGTAGATGCGGCCCATGACGTTGAGCACGAGGACGCGGGCCCCCTTCCGGGTCTCCACCACGGTGGCGCCCCGGCCCGGCGTGCCCGGCGGGTAATTGGCCGGCCGCACCAGCCGGGTCTGGCGCTGGATGAAGACCAGCGCCTCGCGCTGGTCGAAGGAATGGTTGCCCAGCGTCACCGCGTCGGCACCGGCCTGGAGGAGTTCGTCGCAGATCGCCTCGGTGAGCCCGAAGCCGCCGGCGGCGTTCTCGCCGTTGATCACCACGCAGTCGAGGCGCCAGCGCTCGCGCAGACCCGGAAGGCGGTCCGAGATCACGTGGCGGCCAGGGCGGCCCACCACGTCGCCGAGGAAGAGAAGTCGCATCGGAAAGGATCAGGCCCGGCTGAGCGGGACCGGGCCCGCCTCGGTGATGAGATGGTCGAGGGGCTGGTCGTGCGCCTCGGCGGGAACGTGGTCCACCGCCTGGACCGAGAAGGCGATGCCGATGGTCAGCACGGGGCCGTTGCCGGAGAGGCGCTCGATCGCCTGATCGTAGTATCCGCGTCCGTAGCCGATGCGGTGCCCGCGCCGGTCGTAGGCGGCGAGCGGCACGATCAGGGCGGTGGGATCCACGGGGGGCAGGTCGTCGTGCGGCTCGCTCAGGCCGAAGCGGCCCGCGACCAGGGCCTCGCCCTCGCGCCATTCCCGGAAGACCAGGCCGGCGGGCGTGACCTTCGGCAGGGCCACGCGCTGTCCGCGCGCGAACAGCCGCCGGGCCAGGGGGCGCGGATCGACCTCGCTGCGGATGGGCCAGAACGCCCCGACGATCCTCGCCTCGGCGAGCGCCCCGATCGCCATCACGGTCTCGGCGATCCGGGCCGAGCCAGCGATCCGGTCCTCGGACGGCAGGCCGTCGCGCCGGGCCAGGGCCTCGGTGCGCAGGGCCGCCTTCACGGCGGAAATCGGCGGGTCGGACGGGAGGGGATTGGAGTGCGGAGCCACGTGAGCCGTTGGAGTGTCGATCCCGGGAAACCTACAATGTAGGTGGGCGCCGTGTTGGCCAAGTCCAGGGACGAGGCCAGGGACAGCTCCCTGGGGAGTCGATAAGGCCCCGGGGAAAAGTTCTCCTGACGGACCCGGCAGCCCCGCATCCGACATGTAGCGTCGCTCCGCGTCCGGCGCCAGGGGGCGGCCCCCTCAGCCCGCGGAAATCGTGTGCGCGAGGCGCTCGATCCGGTCGGCGCACCGGGACAGCCCCTCGGCGAGGCGTGCCTCCTCGTCGGCCCGCGCGGCGTCGGCCGTATCGACCTTCGCGCGCAGGGCGACCGCTTCCCGCTCCAGGGCCGCGAGGCGCCCTTGCGTCTCCTGCAACTCGTCGGCCTGCATCAGCGCGGCCATGACGTGCAGCCGCATGTCGCCGATCTCGCCGAAGGATCGGCGCATCTCGGTGATGCGGGCGTCGAGTCCGCCGGCCAGCGCCGTCAGGTGGGCCTCCTCGCCCTCGGCGCAGGCCATCCGGTAGTTCTTGCCGTCGATGGAGACGTTGATCTGGGGCATCGCGGATCGAGGGAGTCGCGTGTCGGGGTTGGTCGACCGGGCGATCGACCGAGGATGGGACTTACCGATTGCCGCGTGCCGGCGCCAGCACGCCCTCGACCGCCGCGATGGCTCGGCCCAGGCGCTGTCCGACATCCTGGGAGGCCGCCTCCACCTCCACGAGGCGGGCGCTGGCCGCGTCGAGTTCGGCGGCCAGCCGCACGCGGTCCTCGCCCATCAGGGCGAGTTCGGTTTCCAGGTCGCTCGGGTCGCGCTCGGCCTCGAAGCGCTGGGCCACGGCGCCTTCCAGGCGGGTCAGCACGGTCTCGAGACGCCGAAGGGCGTCGTCGATCAGATCACTCACGAAACGAGGCCTTTCCTCTCCAGGGGCTCGCGCCGGTCGGGGCGGGGCGCCGCGCCCCGGACGTCCCGGAACGACGCCGACGACCGCCCGATTCGGCCGGCAAGGCGGATTCGCACGCACGCAGACGCCGCCGAAGCACGGGTTATCCACGCCGGTAACCCTTCATGTGACCTTTGCCGGGATTTGTCACCATGTTAGAGAGCGGCCGCCTGCAGACCGGTTATACGGCGTCCCGTGACACGTTCAGGTCCCCGATCCGCGTCGTCCCCGCGCCCCTCGCGCGGTCCTCGACGGCGATGGAGAGGCCGGGCGTGGGCGGCGGTTCATCCGTCGTTCAACCGGGACTCGCACTGAGCGGGCGACGGATCGAGGCCAGCCCGCCGGGCGTGCCGCGACGATCAACAGGCTGAAGGGCACCGCGAGGCCGGCGCCCGATTATGGGAAGGACTCACGCCGTGTCGGTGAAGGTTGCCATCAACGGGTTCGGACGCATCGGCCGCAACGTCCTGCGCGCCATCCACGAGGCCGGCCGCAAGGACATCGAGGTGGTGGCGATCAACGACCTCGGCCCGGTCGAGACCAACGCCCACCTCCTGCGCTTCGATTCGATCCACGGCCGCTTCAACGCCAAGGTCGAGGTCGACGGCGAGTTCATCGTGGTCGACGGTCAGCGCATCAAGGTCACCGCCGTGCGCAACCCGGCCGAGCTGCCGCACCGCGAGCTCGGCGTCGACATCGCCCTCGAATGCACCGGCATCTTCACCTCGAAGGACAAGGCCAAGGCCCATCTCGAGGCCGGCGCCAAGCGCGTGATCGTGTCCGCCCCCGCCGACGGGGCCGACCTCACGGTGGTCTACGGCGTCAACCACGACAAGCTGACCGCCGACCACCTCGTGATTTCGAACGCCTCCTGCACCACCAACTGCCTCGTGCCGGTGGCCAAGGTGCTGAACGATCTCGTCGGGATCGAGCGCGGCTTCATGACCACGATCCACTCCTACACCAACGACCAGCCCTCGCTGGACCAGATGCACAAGGACCTCTACCGGGCCCGTGCCGCCGCGCTCTCGATGATCCCGACCTCGACGGGCGCCGCCAAGGCCGTGGGCCTCGTGCTGCCGGAGCTCAAGGGCAAGCTCGACGGAACCTCGATCCGCGTGCCGACCCCGAACGTCTCGGCCGTCGACCTCGTCTTCACCGCCAAGCGCCAGACCACGGTGGAGGAGATCAACAACGCGATCCGCGCCGCCGCCGACGGCCCGCTGAAGGGCGTGCTGGCCTATACCGACCAGCCCAACGTCTCGATCGACTTCAATCACGATCCCCACTCGTCGACCTTCCACCTCGACCAGACCAAGGTCATGGACGGCACCTTCGTGCGCATCCTGTCCTGGTACGACAACGAGTGGGGCTTCTCGAACCGCATGGCCGACACGGCCGTGGCGATGGGTAAGCTGCTCTGAACCGGCCCGCGCAACTCTGACGGACCCGACGCTCCCGAAGACCAAGCGAAGACCAGGATGGTGTGCCTGACATGACAGAGACTTCCTCGACCGGACGCGACTTCATCCCAGGCACCCCCGCACCCACGCCGCCGGCCCCCGCGCCGGCGGCGACCACAGCACCGGCACCGCTCGCGCCGGTCACCCTTGGAAAGGCCGAGACCCTTCCGCACATGTCCGCCGCGCCCGGCGGCGACCAGCTCGCCCGGATCGAGGACAAGTGCGCCCGGATCGAGGACAAGTACGCCCGCTCCGAGGCGCTGCTCTCGCGCGTCGAGGAGAAGGTCGAGGGCGCCGCCGCGCGGATGAACGAGGCCGCGCGCCAGAGCGATCTCTCGGCCCTGCGCAGCGAGGTTCGCGCCGTCGCCGACCGCACCCGGAGTCTGCCCGGCTCCGGCGCCCTCGTGCTCACCGCGATCATCACGGCGGTTCTGACCGTGGCGCTGACCATCGCGGCCCAGCGCTTCCACCTCGAATCCCTGCTGCCGCCGCGCTGACCCCGCCCGCAACCGTCCGAACGTCCAGGCCCCGATGACCGCTTTCCGCACCCTCGACGATGCCGGCCCGCTCCAGGGCAAGCGCGTGCTCCTGCGCGTGGACCTCAACGTGCCGATGGAGGGCGGGCGCGTCACTGACGCCACCCGCATCGAACGGATCGTCCCCACGATCCGCGAGATCGCCGACAAGGGCGGCCGGGTGGTCCTGCTGGCGCATTTCGGTCGCCCGAAGGGCAAGCCCGTGGCGTCCGAATCCCTGAAGCCGGTGGTCGAGACCCTGAGCCGCCACCTCGGCCGTCCGGTGGCCTTCGCCGAGGATTGCGTCGGCCCGGCCGCCGCCGAGGCGGTCGCGGCGCTGAAGGACGGCGACGTCCTGCTCCTCGAGAACACCCGCTTCTACGCGGGCGAGGAGAAGAACGATCCCGCCTTCACCGAGCAGCTCGCCGCCAACGGCGATCTCTACGTGAACGAGGCCTTCTCGGCCGCGCACCGCGCCCATGCCTCGACGGAAGGCCTCGCCCACACGCTGCCGGCCTATGCGGGCCGCCTGATGCAGGCGGAACTCGACGCCCTGACCAAGGGGCTGGAAGCCCCGGCCCGGCCTGTGATCGCGCTGGTCGGCGGCGCCAAGGTTTCCTCCAAGATCGACCTCCTGCAGAACCTCGTCGCAAAGGTGGACATGCTCGTCATCGGCGGCGGCATGGCCAACACCTTCCTGCACGCGCAGGGCAAGGCGGTGGGCAAGTCGCTCTGTGAGAAGGATCTCGCCGAGACCGCCCTGCGGATCATCGAGGCGGCCAAGGCGGCCAAGTGCCGGATCATCCTGCCCGTGGACGCGGTCTCGGCCGCCGAGTTCAAGGCGAACGCGGCCCACGAGACGGTGTCGGTCGACGCCGTGCCGGAGACCGGCATGATCCTCGACGCCGGCCCGGCCTCGGTCTCCGAGATCAACGCGGCCATCGACGAGGCCGCCACCCTGGTCTGGAACGGACCGCTCGGCGCCTTCGAGCTGACCCCCTTCGATGCCGCCACGGTGGCGGCGGCCAGGCACGCCGCCGAGCGCACGAAGGCCGGCAAGCTCGTCTCGGTGGCGGGCGGCGGCGACACGGTCGCGGCTCTGAACCACGCGGGCGTGGGCGAGACCTTCTCCTACGTCTCCACGGCCGGCGGCGCCTTCCTCGAATGGCTGGAGGGCAAAGCACTGCCCGGCGTCGAGGCCCTGCGCGCCAAGGGCTGACGCCCAGGCCCCACGAGACCCGTGCATCGTACGAGAACCGCGCCCCCCGGCGCGACGGTTAGCGGATCGCCCCGGCGGCGGTCGTTTGTGAGGAGAAACCCATGGCCCGCATCACCCTGAGGCAGCTCCTGGACCATGCCGCCGAGCATGAATACGGCGTGCCGGCGTTCAACCTGAACAACATGGAACAGGGCCTCGCCATCATGGCGGCGGCCGACGCCACCGATTCGCCGGTGATCCTGCAGGCGAGCAAGGGCGCGCGCGCCTATGCCAACGACATCGTGCTCGCCAAGCTGATCGACGGCCTCGTGGAGATCTATCCCCACATCCCCGTCTGCATGCACCTCGACCACGGCAGCGACGAGGCGACCTGCGCCACCGCGATCCAGTACGGCTTCACCTCTGTGATGATGGACGGTTCGCTGAAGGCCGACGGCAAGACCCCGGCCGATTACGCCTACAACGTCGAGATCACCCGCAACGTCACCCGGATGGCCCATTGGGCCGGCGTCTCGGTGGAGGGCGAACTCGGCGTGCTCGGCTCGCTGGAGAGCGGCCAGGGCGAGGCCGAGGACGGCCACGGCGCCGAGGGCGTGCTCAGCCACGACCAGCTCCTGACCGATCCGGACGAGGCCGTGAAGTTCGTCGAGGCCACCAAGGTCGACGCGCTCGCGGTCGCCATGGGCACCTCGCACGGCGCCTACAAGTTCACGCGCAAGCCCGATGGCGACGTGCTGGCGATGAACGTGATCGAGGAGATCCACCGCCGCCTGCCCACGACCCACCTCGTGATGCACGGCTCCTCGTCGGTGCCGCAGGACCTGCAGGACATCATCAACCAGTATGGCGGCGAGATGAAGCCGACCTGGGGCGTGCCGGTGGAGGAGATCCAGCGCGGCATCAAGCACGGCGTGCGCAAGATCAACATCGACACCGACAACCGCATGGCGATGACGGGGCAGATCCGGAAGATCCTGGCCGAGAACAAGGCCGAGTTCGACCCGCGCAAGTACCTCAAGCCCGCCATGGAGGCGATGACCAAGCTCTGCCGCCAGCGCTTCGAGGGGTTCGGCACCGCCGGCCAGGGTTCCAAGATCCGCCCGGTTTCCGTCGCCACCATGGCCAAGCGCTACGCCAACGGCTCGCTGGACCCGAAGATCGGCGCAGCGGGCTGAAGGCGATCGATCCGGTGTCCACTTCCTCGAAGCGGACACCGGATCGGCAAGCCCGCGCGGCGCCTGAGCGAAGCCCAAATCCGCCATCCCGAAGGGATCGACGGGATTTGGCATGACAAGGACCCTGCATGTCGGAACCCCGCACCCGCCTCGCCCTGCTCAGCCCCCACCGGGTCGAGGCCGGTGACGCCGACGCCCTCGCGGCGGCCCTCACGGCCGCCTGCGCGGCCGGTGACGTCGCCGCCGTGCTCCTGCGCCTCGCACCCGCCGACGAGCGCGGCCTCGTCAACCTGGTGAAGCGCCTGGCACCGGCGGCTCAGGCCACGGGCGCGGCCGTGGTGGTGGCCTGCGCGGGGTTCGCGGGCGACCTCGTCAGCGTCTCGGCGCGGGGCGGGGCCGACGGCGTGCATCTCGACAAGCCGAAGGACGGGGCTTTGCGCGAATTGCGCGACCGCCTCGACGGTGGACGCATCCTCGGGGCCGGCGGCCACGAGCAGAAGCACGCCGCGATGGAGGCCGGGGAGGCCGGCGTCGACTACGTCATGTTCGGCGGCCTCTACGCCGACGGGATCGCGCCCGATGCCGAGACGGTGGTCGACCGCGCGGCCTGGTGGACGGAGATCTTCGAGACGCCCTGCATCGCGGTCGCGCACGCGCCCGATCAGGTCGGGGCGCTCCTCGCCACGGGGGCCGAATTCCTCGGGCTCGAAAGCGCGCTCTGGATCGGGGAGGGCGCCGACGTGGCCGGAATCCAGGCCCAGGTCGCGGCTGCCGGGGAGGCGGCTTCGTGAGGCTGGCGCTCGGGTGTCTCGCCCTCGCGCTCGGGACGTCGCCAGGATGGGCGGCCACGACGCTCTCGCCCGAAGCGGCCAAACCCGTCACGAAGGAGACCTTCAAGGCGCCGCTGCGGGAACTGCCGACGCCCTACACGCCGGACGCGATGCGCCTCGTGCCCTCGGCGGCCAAGCCCGGCGACAAGCCGGTGGATACAGCCTTCGGTGCCTATCAGCGCGGGCAGTACACCACCGCCTTCCGCGAGGCGACGAAGCGGATCGCCGCCGATTCGAAGGATGCGGCGGCGATGACGCTGCTCGGGGAATTGTACAACCAGGGCCTCGGCATCAAGCAGGACCCCGTGAAGGCCGCCGAGTGGTATCGCCTCGCGGCGGCGCAGGGCGACGTTCACGCCATGGCGTCCCTGGGCCTCATGTCCATCGACGGGCGCGGCGGCGCCAAGGACATGAAGGCCGGCCGGCAATGGCTGGAAAAAGCGGCCGACAAGGGCGACACCACCGCCGCCTACAACCTCGCCCTCATCCTGCTCGGCAGCGGCACGGAGCCGGACCAGGTCCGGGCCGCGAAGCTGTTCCACAAGGCGGCGGATGGCGAGATCGGCGCGGCCCAGCACGATCTCGGCGTGCTCTATCTCCAGGGGCGCGGCGTTCCGAAGGACCCCTCCCAGGCGGCGGAGTGGTTCCGGCGGGCGGCGGATAACGGCGATCTCGCCGGCGAGGTCGAGTTCGCGATCCTGCTCTTCAACGGGACCGGCCTGCCCAAGGACGAGGCGCGCGCGGCGCGCTACTTCCTGCACGCGGCGGCACGCGGCAACGCCATCGCGCAGAACCGGGCGGCCCGGCTCTTCGTGGTGGGGCGCGGCGTCCAGAAGAGCCTGGTGGAGGCGGCGGCCTGGAACCTCGCGGCGGCCGCGCAAGGCCTGTCCGATCCCTGGCTCGACGACAACCTCAAGGGTCTGAAGCCCGACGAGCGCGCCCGCGCCGAAGCCCTCGCCGCCGAGCGCGCCAACGTCAAATAGGAGCCCGTTGGGGCAGACCCGCATTCCGGAGGGGTGAGCCGGTGCCCAAACGTGCTATGGCGACGCGAAATCGCGTTCGACGCGACGCTCTTTGAAGATGTCTGGACCTGAAGATCGATGATCAGCTCACCTCTCATGACCGTCATGGTCGATGCCGTCCGCAAGGCGGCCCGTGGCCTCAAGCGCGACTACGGCGAGATCGAGAACCTTCAGGTCTCGCGGAAGGGGCCCGGCAACTTCGTCTCGGCGGCCGACCGCAAGGCCGAGGACGTGCTGCGGGACGCCCTGATGAAGGCGCGTCCCGGCTACGGGTTGATCCTCGAGGAATCCGGGAACATCGAGGGCGCCGACAAGAGCCACACCTGGCACGTCGACCCGCTCGACGGCACCACCAACTTCCTGCACGGCATCCCGCACTTCGCGATCTCGGTCGGCCTCGAGCGCGAGGGCCAGATCGTGGCCGGCGTGATCTATGATCCGGCCAAGGACGAGCTGTTCGTGGCCGAGCGCGGCAAGGGCGCCTACCTCAACAACCGCCGCCTGCGCGTCTCGGGCCGGGTCGACATGGCCGACGCGCTCGTGGCCTACGGCTCGCCCTATCTCGGGCGCGGCGATCATCCGAAGCTCCTGCGCGAGGTCGCGGCCGTGATGGCGGTGACGGGCGGCGCCCGGCGCTTCGGCTCGGCCGCCCTCGACCTCGCCTACGTGGCCTGCGGGCGCTCGGACCTGTACTGGGAGCGCGACCTCCAGACCTGGGATATCGCGGCCGGCATCATCCTCGTGCGCGAGGCCGGCGGCTTCGTCACCAGCGCGGATGGCGGCGCCGAGCCGCTGGCCGCCCGCTCCGTCGCCTGCGGCAACGAGATCCTGCACGGGGAACTCGTCAAGCTCCTGCGCCGCGCCAACGCCTGAGGGGCAGCCCTCATCTCCCGCCACCCCCGACAAAGGCCGCCCGCATGGAATCGCGTCGCCACATCGCGCTGAAGGATTCGATCCGCTCGATCCCGGACTACCCGAAGCCCGGCATCGTGTTTCGCGACATCACCACCCTGCTGAGCGATCCGCGCGCCTTCCGGCGGGCGGTCGACGCGCTGGTTCATCCGTATGCGGGGGGGCGGATCGATCAGGTGGCCGGCATCGAGGCGCGCGGCTTCATTCTCGGCGGCGCGGTGGCGCACCAGCTCTCGTCGGGCTTCGTGCCGATCCGCAAGAAGGGCAAGCTGCCCCACAAGACCGTCTCGATCGCCTACGCGCTCGAATACGGCACCGACGAGATGGAAATCCACGTGGACGCCATCAAGCCGGGCGACCGTGTGCTGCTCGTCGACGACCTCATCGCCACCGGCGGCACGGCCTGCGCGGCGGTCAACCTGCTGCGCCGCATCGGCGCCGAGGTGGTGGCGGCCTGCTTCGTCATCGACCTGCCGGAGATCGGCGGCGCGCAGAAGCTGCGCGACCTCGACGTGCCGGTGCGGACCCTGATGGAATTCGACGGGCACTGAACCGCACGCATACGCGTTCGGTCGATCGCCTTAGTCATGACGGCATGTCCCCTCGCCCCACTGGCGGGGGAGAGGGGTATGATTGGGCTACGCCGCCAGGCTCTCGAACAGGCCGCGCCCGTCCGTGCCGCCCACGAGATCCTCCACGAAGTTCTCCGGGTGCGGCATCAGGCCGAGCACGTTGAGCTTTTCGGAGTAGATGCCCGCGATGGAATTCAGCGAGCCGTTGCGGTTCGCGTCCACGGTCAGGTTGCCGGCGGCGTCCGAGTAGCGGAAGGCGACCCGCCCGTCGCCTTCGAGGCGCGCGATGGTGTCGGGATCGGCGAAGTAATTGCCCTCGCCATGCGCCACGCAGACGTCGATAACCTGATCCTTGGCGTAGACCGAGGTGAAGCGGGTGTCGGCGCGCTCCACGCGAAGCGATTGCCGATGGCAGATGAAGCGCCGGTCGACGTTGCGCATCAGCACGCCCGGCAGCAGGCCCGATTCACACAGGATCTGGAAGCCGTTGCAGATGCCGAGCACGAGCCCGCCCCGCGCCGCGTGGGCACGCACCGCGTCCATCGCCGCCGCGCGGCCCGCGATGGCGCCGCAGCGCAGGTAGTCGCCGTAGGAGAACCCGCCCGGTAGGACGGCGAGGTCGGTGCCCGCCGGCAATTCGGTGTCGGCATGCCAGACCTTGACGACCTCGGCACCGGACCGGGTGAGGGCACGGGCCACGTCCGCGTCGCGGTTGGAGCCCGGAAAGACGATGATGGCGGCGCGCATCAGGCGATCTCGATGGCGTAGTTCTCGACCACGGTGTTGGCGAGCAGCTTCTCGCAGGCGCTCTTCAGGATCGCCTCGGCGGCCGCGCGGTCGTCGCCCGCGATCTCGACGTCGAAGACCTTGCCCTGGCGCACGCCGTCGATGCCCGACAGGCCGAACGACGTCAGGGCCGCTTCGATCGCCTTGCCCTGCGGGTCCAGCACGCCGGTCTTCAGGGTGACGATGATGCGTGCTTTCATGGGCCGTGCTTTCATGGGCTCGCACTCGATTTCATGTCGGGGCACCCCGGCGCATGTCGAGTCACCCTGGCGATAATCGGGAAACGCGCCCCAGGCAACGCGAAACGGCCCCCGGAGGGGCCGTGGGACGGGTCTCGGCGGCGGGTTTCGCTCAGCGCGCGGTCGGGTTGGTGCCGCGCAAGGGCTCGATGCTGGTGGCCCGGCGCCACAATTGCAGCATCACCCAGGCGGCGAACAGGCTGAACACCGCCATCAGGACGTGACCCACCGTGTCGCCGAGATCGAACAGCCCGGCGAGCGCCCATCCGGCCGCGATGGCGACCGCGAACACTTCCGTGCCGACGAGCACCATCATGCTGAGGATGGTGATGAGGTTGCGCGTGTTCACGATTCTCTCGTCCCGTTTCCGGCGTCACGCCTCCGCGCGACCGTCATGAAGGGCGACGTAGCGCGAACCGGACCGGCTGCGCAACGTCACCCTCTTTTAGACCGGACGGCGCTTCAGCGCGGCGCGCGCTTGGCCAGGATGCGCTGGAGGGTCCGGCGGTGCATGTTCAGCCGCCGCGCCGTCTCCGAGACGTTTCGTCCACAGAGTTCGTAGACGCGCTGGATGTGCTCCCAGCGGACCCGGTCCGCCGACATCGGATTCTCCGGCGGGTCCGCCCGCTCGCCCGGCTGCGCCATCAGGGTGCCGTGGATCTCGTCGGCATCGGCCGGCTTGGCGAGATAGTCGAAGGCACCGAGCTTCACGGCCGTCACGGCGGTCGCGATGTTGCCGTAGCCCGTGAGGATCACGCCGCGCGCGTCCGGGCGCCGCTCCTTCAGGCGCGCGATGACGTCGAGGCCGTTGCCGTCGCCGAGCCGCATATCGATGACGGCGAAGGCCGGTGGACGGGCATCCACCGCCGACACGCCCTCGGCGACGCTCTCGGCCACCTGCACCGCGTAACCACGCATCTCCATCGCGCGCGCGAGCCGCGTCGAGAAGGGCTTGTCGTCATCGACGATCAGCAGGCTGCGATCGGTGAAGGCCGCGAGCGGATCGTTGTCGGCAAGCTGCGCGATATCGGCGCCGGGCGCCGTGGTTCCGGTCTGCGTCAGCATCCGACGCTCCTCCGTGCTTCCTGATCGATGGATGTGCGGGTTTTCATGCGACTTTATATAGGTGTCGCACTGGCTTCGGTTAGGGGTTGTCCACGACTGAATTGCGCGTGATGCACCGCCATCGCGTCCCGTTCGAAGATGTGGCGCGCCCAGCTGATCCTGACGACCGCACCGGTCGCCTCGGATTGCGAGAGGTTCGACAAGGTCAACTGCGCCCCCGAGCGTTCGATCAACGTCTTGGCGATGAAAAGCCCCAGGCCGAGGCCGGCCCCGGTGCTGTCGGGGCTGCGCGAGCGGTCGGGGCTCCGGGTCGTGACGTAGGGCTCGCCCGCCCGGAGCAGCACCTCGCTGGAGAAGCCCGGCCCGTCGTCGCGGATTTCCAGCCAGACCCGTTCCAGGGTCCAGCGCGCCTCGATCACGACGCGGTCCGTGGCGAAGTCGACGGCGTTGTCGACGATGTTGGCGAGGCCGAACATCACGCCCGGATTGCGCCGGCAGGCCGGCTCCGGGCCGTCGCCCTGGTTCGAGACGTCGAGGACGATCCCCATGGCACGCTGCGGCTCCACCAGCTCCTCGACGAGGTGGCTCAGGCTCACGGTCTGCAGGAACCCGGCCTCGTCGCTGTCGAGGGAGGTGAGCTTCGAGAGGATGCCGCGACAGCGATCGACCTGATCGCGCAGGAGCGCCAGATCGTCCCGGACCGCGGGGCTGGCGGTCGTCGCGAGCTGGCGGGTCAGCTCCTTCGTCACCACCATGATGGTGCCGAGCGGTGTACCGAGTTCGTGCGCGGCCGCCGCCGCGAGGCCGTCGAGCTGGGACAGGTGCTGCTCGCGGGCGAGCACGAGTTCGGTGGCGGCGAGCGCCTGGGCGAGCAGGCGCGTCTCCTCGGCCACCTTCCAGGCATAGACGCCGGTGAAGGCGGTGCCGAGCAGGATCGCGGTCCAGATGCCGGAGATGTAGAGGAACGGCAGTTCCAGCCGTCCGTCCGCGAACCAGGGCAGGGGGCGGTGGACCAGTGCCAGCAGGGTCGCGAGGCCGATGGCGAGGAGGCCGAGCGCCAGGGTCCGTTCAGGTGGCAGCGCCGTTGCCGAGATCAGCACGGGGGCGAGGAACAGGAGCGAGAACGGGTTCTGCAATCCGCCGGTGAGGAACAGGAGGGCGGCGAGCTGGATGATGTCGAAGGCCAGGAGCAGCGCCGCCGAATCGTCGCTGAGCCGGTAGCTCGCCGGAAAGCGGATGCGGAGCGCGAGGTTGAGCCAGGACGAGGTGGCGATGACGAGGAAGCACCAGCCGAAGGGCAGCGGCAGGCCGAGGCCGAATTGCGCCCCCAACACCGCCGCGCTCTGACCGGTGATCGCGAGCCAGCGCAACCGCACGAAGGTGTCGAGCCGCAGGTGCCGGGCGTCGCGGACGAAGCCGTTGGTGCTCATGTCGATCATGTCGTTGAAACGATAGGGCCCGGTTGTCTCGCGTCCATCCCCGGATCGCCGGTCGGTCGCTCTCGCCGCAGGCGCGATTTGGATTAAGTCGAAGGGAACGGTCCGGGAGGGGACCGGCACGAAGGGGGGAACGGCCTTTGAACCTGTCCTATTACTGGTATGAGGCAGCCCGCATCATGACCACGCCGGCGCGCCTCGTCGCCGACATGGCCAAGCACAGCCTGCAGAACCCCGCCAATCCGCTCGCCTACTCGCCCTATGCCCGCTCCGTGGCGGCGGCCTGCGAGATGTTCGAGCGCGTGACCCGCCGCTACGGCAAGCCCACCTTCGGGTTCACCAGCGTCACCGTCGACGGCACCAGCGTGCCGGTGAGCGAGCGCGTGGTCTGGGAGCGGCCGTTCTGCCGCATCGTCACCTTCGATCGCGGTTTCACGCGCGGCCCCGCCGAGCCCCAGCCGAAGCTCCTCATCGTGGCGCCGATGTCGGGCCACTACGCCACACTCCTGCGCGGCACCGTCGAGGCGATGCTGCCCGGCCATCAGGTCTTCATCACCGACTGGGCCGATGCCCGCATGGTGCCGCTCGGCGCCGGGCGCTTCGACCTCGACACCTACATCGACTATCTCCTCGACATCTTCCGCGATCTCGGGCCGGACCTGCACGTCATGGCCGTGTGCCAGCCGGCGGTGCCGGTGCTCGCCGCCATCGCCGTGATGGAGGCGCAGGGCTACGCGCCGGTGCCGTGCTCGATGACCCTGATGGGCGGGCCGATCGACACGCGGCGCTCGCCGACCGCCGTGAACTGCGTGGCGCAGGAGCGCGGGACGGCCTGGTTCGAGCGCAATTGCATCACCACGGTGCCGGCCGGTTATCCCGGCGCCTGGCGCAGCGTCTATCCGGGCTTCTTCCAGCTCTCGGGCTTCATGGCCATGAACCTCGACCGGCACGTGAACGCCCACGCGGAGATGTTCGATCACCTCGTGACGGGCGACGGTGATTCGGCCGAGAAGCACCGCGAGTTCTACGACGAGTACCTCGCCGTGATGGACCTGACGGCGGAGTTCTATCTCCAGACCGTCCGCACCGTCTTCGTCGACCACGCCCTGCCGAAGGGCACGATGATCCACCGCGGCGCGCGGGTCGATCTCGGCGCGATCCGCACCTGCGCGATCCTCGCCGTCGAGGGCGAGAACGACGACATCTCGGGCGTCGGCCAGACCCAGGCCGCCCTGGACCTCACGCCGAACCTGCCGCCCGAGCGCAAGGCGTACCACCTGCAGACCGGCGTCGGGCATTACGGCGTCTTCAACGGCTCGCGCTACCGCACCGTCATCGCACCCCGGATCGCCGAATTCATGCGGGCGATGCAGGCGGAGCCGGCCGCCGGGGCGGCGATCACGCATCGGCGCGAGACGCAGTCCTGAGGATGGATGCCTCCGGATCGATGGCGGAGCCTTCCGACAGCCGCTAAGCTGGCCCCATGCGATTGGCGTTGCTGCGCGGGGCGGACCCGGATCACATCGACATCGTGCATGAGGGCGCCTCCCTCCGCGTCCTGCTGCGCCGCAGGCCCGCGGCCCGCCGCCTGACCCTGCGCGTGTCGAGCGCGACCGGCGAGGTGGTGATGACCCTGCCGACGCGGACGGCGATCGGCGTCGCCCGGACCTTCGCGGTCAGCCATGGCGGCTGGATCGCGGCGCGGCTGGCCCGGATGCCCGAGCGCGTGCTCTTCGCGCCCGATGCCGTGCTGCCCCTGCGCGGGGTTCCGCACCGGATCGTGCATCGCTCCCGCCGGAGCGGCGCGACCCGGATCGAGATGCCGGCGGACGAACCCGTCGTGTCGGTGGCATGCGACGAGCCCCACGTCGCCCGGCGGGTCGCGGATTTCCTGGCGCGGGAGGCCCGGCGCGACCTCACCGAGGCCGTGGCGCGCTACACCGAGGCGCTGGGACAGGGGCCGAAGCGCATCACGATCCGCGACACGCGCAGCCGCTGGGGTTCATGCACCGCGCGCGGCGAGCTGAACTTCTCTTGGCGCCTCATCCTGGCGCCGCCCCTGGTGCTCGATTACCTCGTGGCGCACGAGATGGGGCACCTGCGCGAGATGAACCATTCGCCCCGGTTCTGGGCGCTCGTCGGCTCGCTCTGCCCGAACGTGGACGAGGCCGAGCGCTGGCTGAAGCGCCACGGCGCCAGCCTTCACCGCTACGGCTGAGACCGGTTCAGCCTCGGGCGCGCAGCACGCGGCTGCGGACGACCTGCTCGGCCGGCCAGGTCGGACGCGGATCGACGTCGCCGGGATTCAGGGTGCGGGGTGCTACGCTGTCGCAGACCTCGCGCTGGCGCAGGATCACCGGGCGGCCGAACTCGTCCCGTCGGCGGATGATGCCACCATCGCGGCAGAAGCCGGCGATCTCGGCCGCGTTGCCGCTGCGGCGTCCGCCCGGCGTGCGTTCGACCGGCCGGTGCTCGATCACCAGGGGGCCGTCGCGGTTCAGGGAGCGCTCGACATAGGTGGTGTCGCCGACGGGGAGGGGGTCGGCCACGGCCGGGCCGGCGACGAGGGCCGTGGTGAGAAGAAGCGGGGCGAGGAGGAGTGGGGCGCGCAGTCGCATGGAATCGTCCGTTGTCGGGCAAGCGTGGCTGTCAGCACTAGAGGCTGTACGCGCGGCGCGATAGTCGGTTCCCGAGCGGCGGCCTTCGCTTGACATACGATGGCCCAGCATGGTCGGAACACCCGTGTTTTCGGTTAACGGCTCGCGGGGCGGCGGGTCAGGCGAGAGGGTCGACGCGTGGGGTTTCGAGGAATGGTGCGGCGCGCACGCGGCCTGTTCGCCCGGGGTGTCGCGGCCGGTGCGCTCGGCGCGGCGCTGCTGCTGGCCGGGTTCGGCCCCCGGGAAGCGGCGGCGCAGGGGATGGTGCGCAACACCTTCGGCGACTGGCAGCTGCGCTGCGAGACGCCGGCCGGCGCCAAGGCCGAGCAATGCGCCCTGGTGCAGTACCTCGCGGCCGAGGACCGGCCGAACCTGACCCTGGTGGTCATCGTGCTGAAGACCGCCGACAATCGCGGTTACCTGCTGCGCGTCGTGGCCCCGCTCGGCGTGCTGCTGCCCTCCGGCCTCGGTCTCAAGATCGACAAGACCGATGTCGGCCGCGCCGGCTTCGTGCGCTGCCTGACCACGGGGTGCGTCGCCGAGGTCGTGATGGATGACGGCCTGATCAAGCAGTTCAGCGCCGGCGCGCAGGCGACCTTCATCGTCTTCCAGACCCCCGAGGAGGGCGTCGGCATACCCCTGTCGATGAAGGGCTTCGCGCAGGGGTTCGAGAACCTGAAGTGAATCGGGCGCGGGATCGAAGCGGGACACGGAGGCGGGATCCGGGCATGGGCGAGCGGAGCTTCAACCAGCGCGGCGGGACGCGGATGCGGCTCGGTGCCGCCGCGCTCCTGGCGATCATCGGCGTGGCGGGCGGCATCGGCGCGAGTCCCGCCCGGGCCGAGGAGGAGGGCAACTTCCTCACCAACATGTTCAAGTACGGCGGCACCAGCGTTCCACCCTCCCAACCGGCCGACCGTGACCTGCCCTATTGCCCGACGGTCGAGGTGCCGGAGGGCGGCGCGGCGATCCGCGTCGGCGGCGAGGGGGCCGGCCTGCGCCATCAGGTCACCCTCGGGCGCGTGGCGCGGGAATGTACGCGCCTTCAGGACGGAACGCTCAGCGTGAAGGTCGGCGTCGAGGGGCAGGTTCTGCTCGGGCCCGCGGGGGCGCCCGGCCGCTTCGACGCGCCCGTCACCATCACCATCAAGTCGGGCGGCAAGGCGATCGTCTCGCGCGTCCGGCGCGTCGCCGTGCCGGTGCCCGCCGGCCAGGCGCAGGGCCTGTTCTCCCTCGTGGAGGACAACCTCGTGGTTCCCGCCGCCTTGAGCCAGAACTACGACATCGAGGTCCGCCTGGGCGCGGCACCGCAGCGCGTCGCCACGCCGAAGGCCCGCAAGCCGCCCGCCACCTCCGAGGAGCGCGTGGCGACACCGGGCAAGGACGCGGCCGAGTGAGGACGCGCAACGGATCGCGGGTGCTGCGCTGAGCGAGACGCGGGTGAGCGCGCGCGCGGGTCGGTCCGGTCTCGGCCGTGCCGTCGCCTTCTCCCTGGAACCGCAGGACGATCCGCTCTTCGGCCTGCGCCTCGCCCTGTCGGCTCCGGCCAGGGACCGCTGGATCGTCCTGACGTATCGGGGTGATCCCGTGGCCGCGCCGCTGCGCCCGCTCCTGCGCCTCGTGCGCGACGACGGACGCCGCGAGACGTTCGTGCTCCCCGGTCCGATCCTGGGCGCGGCCCGGTGGCTCGGCTACCTCCCCCCCGATTGCGCCGGGATCGAACTCGGACTCGATCCCCGGAGCGGCTTCGTGCTGGAGCGCGTCGGCCTGCGGTCGCAGGCCAGTCTGTTCGCAGAGTGCATGCGCAGACGTCCGCTCCGCGCCGCCGACGCCGCCTTCAATCTCGTGCGCCGCGACGAGCGCCGCTTCCGCGATATCCTGCGCGGAAGCGGCGGCGTCACGCCCGTCCGGCACTATGCGACCTGGAGCGCATCGCGGGTCCGGACC
>NZ_JAKSXY010000032.1 GCF_022829445.1 Methylobacterium sp. J-068
CGGCTCTGCGGCCCATAGGAGAACCGGGCCTCGTCGGGACGCTTGGGGTCGCCGTCGCGGTCGAACTCCACGATGACGTCGCCGCCCTCGACCTTCGTCTTGAAGGTGGCGCCCGCGCTGTCGCGCACGATCTGCCGGCGCGTGAGCACGTGGCGCGGCTCGGCCCGGCTCTCGTCGCGCACGAAGGAATGCACAGCGCCCACCTTCACCGGATCGGCGCGCAGGGGCAGCAGGATCTCCGAGGCCGCCTCCCAGAACGAGGCCACCTCGGGCAGCTGCCCGTCAAAGGTATCGTTCGCGCCGAGCAGGTCGGCGTAATAGAGCGCCTTGTCGGCATCGGCGCCTGAGAGGGCATCGAGCCCGTATTCCGCCCGCACCAGGTCGCAATAGGCCCAGACCGCCTTGCGCGTCGGCTGCTCGACCCAGGCGCTGCCGGTCCAAACCGGGATGATGCGCGTCGCCTCGACGGAGATGTCCGAGTAGGCCGTGACGGT
>NZ_JAKSXY010000077.1 GCF_022829445.1 Methylobacterium sp. J-068
CCCGAATCCCGCACCGCGTCGATCAGCGCATCCGGGATGCCGCACAGGCCGAAGCCCCCGCACATGATCGTCATGCCGTCCTTCAGCACGCCGGCCAAAGCCGACGTCGCGTCGGAATGTACTTTCTTCATGCCGTCCTCCTGGAGCGTCGTTGTTCCCTGGGCGCGACCGTCACGCGAAAGCCGCGCTCTGCCAAGTCCTTGTGGCGGTGCAGCGGTTACATTTCGCAGCGCGCGGAACGGCGACCGGCGGGATCCTGCCGGATCGATCGCGGGCTGTCTGTGCGCCGGATCGGAGCCCTCGAACAAGCCGGAGCGGCGATCTGTGCCGTGGACGGCGCGGGCGGTCCCCCGGAGCTCGGGGAGACAAGGCCGGTCTCACGGGGTATCAGGGACGGGATCGCCGGTTCATCCGTGCGCCGCGGAGGCCGTGGCGCGCATCGTCTCCGTCGACGATCGCGCGGTCCGTCGCGCGGTTGGGCCGCCGGATGGAGTGGAATGCCGCTGCACCGCCTCATACCCCTCGCCAGCCTCGGCGCGCTCACGGCGGGCCTCGCCTGTGCCTGCCTGCCCTGGTCGGTCACCGCCCCGGGCCTGACGCGCTTCGTCGCGCGGGAACTCGCGCGATCCTACGGGGTGACGATGCTGACCGAGGGCCCGACCGAGGTCGCGCTCCTGCCCCTGCCGCGCCTCGCCTTCGGCCGCGTGCGCCTCAGCGCCGGCGGCGGCGACGGACCCGTCCTGGCCGAGGGCGGAACCCTCTCGCTCCAGCTCAACCTGCTGCCCCTGTTCACCGGGCGCATCGACGTGAACACCCTGGGCCTGGACGGCGCGACGATCCGCCTGCCCACCGGGTCCGGTGACAGCCGCTGGGCCGAGCCGGTCCGCCTGCTCGAGGCGCGCCTCGGCGCGGACGCGGCCGCCCATCCCCGCCGGGTCAGCCTGTCGCGGGCCACCGCCACGGGCAGCGACCCGCGCGACGGGACTCCGCAGACGGCCCGCGACATCGACCTGTCGCTGTCCTGGCCGCTCTGGAGCGCGCAGTCCGATCTCAGCGGAAGCTTCCGGTGGAACGCCGCGCCGGCGCGCTTCGCGGTCTCGGGGCTGCGCCTCGCGGACCTCCTCGGCGGAGGCGCCAGCCCGTTCGCGCTCAGCGCGGCGTGGCCGGCGGGCAGCCTCGCGGCCGAAGGCAACGGCCTCGTCCGGGACGGCGGCCTGAAGCTGACCGGACGCGGGACCTTCGAGACCCGCTCCCTGCCGGAGACCATGGCCTGGGCGGGGGGCGCGGTGGCGCTCGCCCCCTTCGTCGAGGCCTTCGGCCTCGACGGCAGCTTCGACATGGACGGGCGCCTCCTCCTCCTGCCCAACGTGCGGGTGTCCTTCGGCGCGAACGAGCTCGAAGGGGCCGGGGCGGTCGCCTTCGACCGGACCCGGCCGGCGATCCAGGCGACCCTCGCGGCCGAGACCCTGAACCTCGCGCCCCTCCTCGCGGAGGCGCTGCGGATGCTCGGCCTCGACGCGTCCGGCGAGGCCGCTCCGGGGCGCGGCGTCGCGCTGGCCCCGCTCACCGGGGGGGACCTCGACCTGCGGCTCTCCGCCGGGGCGGCGCGCATCGGGCCGGTCGTCACCGAGGACATCGCCGCCAGCGTCCTCGTGCGCGACGGAAGCATCGAGGCCGCCCTGAACCGCGCGACCCTCGCCACCGGCACGCTCAAGGGCCGCCTCGCCCTCAACGCCTCGGCCGCCGATCCCGCCGTGACCGAGATGAAGGCGCAGGGCGCCTTCGAGCGCCTGGATCTCACGCCCCTGCTCGACGCCCTGCGCCAGGAGCCCTGGGCTCTCGGGCAGGTCCAGGGCCAGTTCCTGGCGGAGGGATCGGGCGCCACGGCCGGGCGCCTGCTGAACCACCTGAACGGGCATGCCGTCCTCGGCGTCGACGGCGGAACCCTCGTGGGGCTCGACCTCGCGGACGTGGCCCAGCGCCACCGGGTCCCCGTCCGCCGCGCCGGGCGCACCCCCTTCGAGCGCGCCACCCTGACCCTGCGCTTCGTCGACGGCATCGGTCAGATCACCGAGGGCGTGCTCGAGGGGCCGGGCTTGTCCGCCTCCCTGCGCGGCACGGTGATGTTGCCGGATTGGCGCTGCGAGGCGCTGGCGGAGGTCGCCGCGCGGAGCGCGACGGCCGGGGAAGGCCGTTCCCGGCCGGCCCAGTTCCTGATCGGCGGGCCCTTGGGCGATCTCACGGCGCGGGTGGTGACGAGAGAGCCCGATCCGGCCCTGCGCGGCGGCTCGAACCTGGCACCGAACGCCCTGCGGATGCCGGCGAGCGGCGGCGATCCCCGGCTTCCGGCCGCCGCCCGCGCCTACGCGCAATGAGGCGCCCAGGCGGGGGCATACCAGATCCGCTGTGATCGGTCGGAGACGGTTGTCAGGCCGAAGCGCGGCGCCCGCTCAGCCACGAGGCCGTCAGCACGAGGGCGGTGACCGCGCCGACGAGCAGCGTCGAGGCCGCGTTGATCTCCGGGTTCACGCCCAGCCGCACCTGGCTGTAGAGCCGCATCGGCAGCGTGGTCGAACCCGGCCCGGAGACGAAGCTCGCGATCACGAGATCGTCGAGGGACAGGGTGAAGGCGAGGAGGAACCCCGCCGCGACCGAGGGCGCGATCAGCGGCAGGGTGATGGTGGCGAAGACCCGCGCGGCCCCCGCGCCGAGATCGGACGCGGCCTCCTCCAGCGCGCGGTCGAGCCCGCGCAGGCGGGCACCGACGATGACGGCCACGAAGCCGAGGCCCAGGGTCGCGTGCGCGATGACGATCGTGAGGATGCCGCGGTCGAGCCCGACCCCGACGAAGAGCAGCAGCAGGGACAGGCCGGTGATCACCTCCGGCATCACCAGGGGCACGCTGACGAGGCCCGTGAAGGCGCCCCGCCCGGCGAAGCGGCCGCCGCGATCGAGGGCGAGCGCCGCCAGCGTGCCGAGGATCGTCGCCAGGGTCGCGGCGCAGAGCGCGACGAGGAGCGAGACGCGGGCGGCCTCGATCAGGGGCGCGTCGGCGAACAGCACGCCGTACCAGCGCGTGGAGAACCCGCCCCAGACCGTGACCAGCGCCGAGGCGTTGAAGGAATAGACCGCCAGCACCAGGATCGGCGCGTAGAGGAAGCCGAGCCCGAGGATCAGGGCCACGCGGTCGAGCGCCCTCATCGCGGCGCCTCCGCCCGGCGCTGTTGCGCCTCGCGGAAGACCATCAGCGGGCCGACGATCAGGACGAGCACGAGGATCGCCACGGATGCGGCGAGCGGCCAGTCGCGATTCGAGAAGAACTCGCTCCACAGCACGCGCCCGAGCATCAGCGTGTCCGACCCGCCCAGCAGGTCGGGGATGATGAACTCGCCGACCATCGGCACGAAGCACAGCAGCGCCCCGGCCGTGAGGCCCGGCCGCGCCAGGGGCAGCGTCACGGTCCAGAACGTCCGCACCGGGCCGGCGCCGAGGTCGGCCGCCGCCTCGGTGAGGCGCGGATCGAGCTTGGCGAGCACGGCGTAGAGCGGCAGCACCATGAAGGGCAGGTAGGCGTAGGTGAGCCCGATCAGCACCGCCCCTTGCGTGTTCAGGATGTCCAGGGGCTGGGCGCTGAGCCCGAGCGTCATCGCGGCGGCGCTGAGCAGGCCCTCGGGCTTGAGGATCGCGATCCAGGCGTAGATGCGGATGAGGAAGCTCGTCCAGAACGGCACGATGACCAGCGCCACCAGGAGGGGCTGCGCCCGCGGCGAGGCGCGCGCCATGGCGAGGGCGACGGGTGTGCCGATGAGTGCCAGGATCGCGGTGGCGATGGCGGCGAGCGTCAGGGAGGACAGGGCGGCGTCGCGGTAGAGCGCGTCGTTCGCCAGCGTGTCGAAATTCGCGAAGTCGAGGGCTTCGAGGAAGGTGCCCCAGCCCTCGATGCCGGCGCTCCAGTCCAACACCGGCAGGTAGGGCGGCTGCGCGGTGGCGGGCGCCGACAGGCTGATCTTCAGGGTGATGACGACCGGCAGCAGGACGAAGGCGCCGAGCCAGAGATACGGCAGGACGGGAAGGAGACGCCGCATCGTCTCACGCCTCCGCCGGCATCAGCCAGGCCGCCTCGGGGCGATAGGCGAGGTGGACGCGCGCGCCGGTTGCCGGCACGTCGGCCCCGGCCGTGGCGGTGACGCGCCAGAGGGTGCCGTCGCCGAGGCGAACCTGAATCCGGATGCGGTCGCCGAGATAGGCCGTCTCGACCACCTCGCCGGCGAGCGCCGCGTCGGCCCCCGTCCGGCTCAGGTCCAGGCGTTCGGGGCGCAGCGCGATCACCCCCCTGCCCTCGGCATGGCCCGCCGCCCGCATGGGGCCGCAGGCCGTCTCGACGGTCGTGATCCCGTCGCCGTCGCGCCCGAGCACCCGCCCCTCGATCAGGTTCACGTCGCCGAGGAGCCCGGCCACGAAGCGGCTCGCGGGGCGCTCGTAGAGGCTCGCCGCGTCGCCGATCTGTACGAGACGGCCGCGATCCATCACGCCGATCCGGTCGGCGAGCGCCATGGCCTCCGCCGGATCGTGGGTGACGACGACGAAGCTCGTGCCGAGGCGCTTCTGCAATCCGCGCAACTCGCCCTGCGTGTCCTCGCGCAAGGCGCGGTCGAGGGCGCCCAGCGGCTCGTCGAGGAGCAGCACCCGGGGCGCGCGCGCCAGTGCCCGGGCGAGCGCCACCCGTTGGCGCTGGCCGCCCGAGAGCGTGTCCGGCCGGCGCTCGGCGAACCCGTCGAGGCGCACGAGGCGCAGGAGTTCGGCGACGCGGTCGGCGCGCGCGGCCCGGCCCAGGCCGTTCAGGCCGTAGGCGACGTTGGCGGCCACGCTCATGTGCGGAAACAGCGCGTAGGACTGGAACATCATGTTCACCGCCCGCCGGTGCGGCGGGGCGCGTGTGATGTCGCGTCCGTCGAGGTGGACGGTGCCGGAGGTCGGGGCCTCGAATCCGGCGACGAGGCGCAGAAGCGTGCTCTTGCCGCAGCCAGAGGGGCCGAGCAGGCACAGGAATTCCCCGGCCGCCAGGGTGAGGTCGAGATCCGCCACCGCCTCGTGCGGGCCGAACCGCTTCCCGAGGCCGGCACAATGCAGCAAACCGGGTGACGTCACCGGTCGCGCGGCCTCAGCCATCCTCGCGCAGCGCTTCCGCCACGCGGGCCTCGAGCAGGTCGGGCCGGCGGATCACCAGGGCGCCGCGCGTGCGGTCGATCAGCCCGTCGGCCGCCATCACGGTGAATTCGCGGGTGACCTGCTCGCGGCGGCAGCCGATGCGGGCGGCCAGCACGTGGTGGTAGGGCGGCGGCGTCACCACCCGCTCGCCGTCGCCGCCGGCACGCGGCACCGAGAGGCGCAGCAACTCGGCGTAGAGCCGGTGACGCAGGTCGAGGAGCGCGTGCTCCATGAGGCGGGTGTTCAGCTCGCGCACCCGCTTGGCGAGCAGCCGGAACAGCCGGTCGGCGATGGCCTCCGACGCGAAGATGATCTGCCGGAACACGGGGGCGGGCACGACGCAGACCTCGCCGCGCGTCAGCGCCGTGACATTGGCCGAGCGGCCGATGCCGTCGAGCGCTGCGAGTTCGCCGAAGAAGGCGCCGCCGCGCATCTCGCCGAGGATCACCTCCTTGCCGGATTGCGAGCGGTTCAGGATGCGGACCTCGCCGGAAGCGAGGAAGTACACGTCGGTGGAGACGTCGTCGTAATCGACGAGCACCTCGTTCTCGTCGAATCGGCGCCAGTGGCAGCGCGTCTCGTAGACGGACAGCTCGATTCCCGGCTCCTTGAAGAACGGGATGGTCGCCAGCCGTCCTGTGGTCACGCGTCCTGCCTCCGGTGTCGATGGAAACTGATCGATACGCCGCACAATCCCTGGGTCAAGCCGCGCGATGCCTTCCGGCGCCGATAGGCGTGGATGCGATGTCTCCGCCCGGTTTCATCGGCCGATCGACTTCGGCCCATCAAGGTGGGCCAATCACCTTGCCACTGGCGCCCCTTGCCCGCAAAAGCCCGGCATGCTCCGCGTCAACGACCTCACCTACCGCATCGGCGAGCGCCTCATCCTCGACGGCGCCACCTTCGTCATTCCGGACCGTGCCCGCGTCGGGCTCGTCGGCCGCAACGGCGCCGGCAAGACCACGCTGTTCCGGGCGATCCTCGGGGAGCTGCCCACGGAGGGCGGAACGGTGTCGATGCCCAAGGGCATGCGCATCGGCGCGGTGGCGCAGGAGGCGCCGGCCGGTCCCGAGACGCTGCATTCCGTGGTGCTGGCCGCCGATACCGAGCGCGCCCGCCTGATGGCGGAGGCGGAGCAGGCCGACGGCCTGCGCCGGGCCGAGATCGAGACGCGGCTCGTCGACATCGAGGCGCATTCGGCGCCCGCCCGCGCCGCCGCGATCCTGCACGGCCTCGGCTTCGACGCGGAGGCGCAAGGGCGCCCCTGCTCCGACTTCTCCGGTGGGTGGCGCATGCGCGTGGCGCTGGCCGCCGTGCTGTTCTCCGAGCCGGACCTGCTGCTCCTCGACGAGCCGACCAACTACCTCGACATCGAAGGCACGATCTGGCTCTACGACTACCTCGAGCGCTACCCGCGCACGGCCGTGATCATCTCCCATGACCGCGACCTGCTCGACGAGTGCGTCGACCACATCCTGCACCTCGACCGGGGCAAGCTCAGCATCTACCGGGGCGGCTACACCTCCTTCGCCCGTCAGGTGGCCGAGAAGCGCGTGCTCCAGGCGAAGGCCAAGGCCAAGCAGGACGCCGAGCGCGCGCATCTCCAGAGCTTCGTCGACCGCTTCAAGGCCAAGGCCACGAAGGCGCGTCAGGCCCAGTCGCGGGTCAAGCGGCTGGCCAAGATGGAGATAATCGGCTCGGTGATCGAGGACGACGTGCCGGCCTTCCGCCTGCCGAGCCCGGAGCGTCCGCTCTCGCCGCCCATCGTCGCCATGGAGCGGGTGCAGGCGGGCTACCCCGACCGAATCGTCCTATCGGGCCTCAACCTGAGTCTCGCCCCCGACGACCGGGTGGCGCTGCTCGGCGCCAACGGCAACGGCAAGTCGACCTTCTGCAAGCTCATCGGCGGGCGCCTGCCGCCCCTGAGCGGCGAGATGCGGCGCTCAGGCAAGATGGAGGTCGCCTACTTCGCCCAGCACCAGCTCGACGAGCTGCGCCCGGCCGAGAGCGCCTACGCCCACGTCCGCGACCTGATGCCGGACGTGCCGGAATCGAAGGCCCGCGCGGCGGCCGCGCGCCTCGGCTTCTCCGGCACGAAGTCCGAGACGCCGGTCTCGCAGCTCTCGGGCGGCGAGAAGGCGCGCCTGCTCATGGGGCTCGCGGCCTTCCGAGGGCCGCACCTCCTCATCCTCGACGAGCCCACCAATCACCTCGACATCGAGAGCCGGCAGGCCCTGGTGGAGGCGATCAACGATTACGAGGGCGCCGTCATCCTGGTGAGCCACGACCGCTTCCTGGTCGAGGCCTGCGCCGACCGGCTCTGGCTGGTCTCGAACGGCAGCGTGAAGGCCTTCGACGGCGACATGGACGATTACCGCCGCTTCGTCCTCGCCGGCCCCGAGCGCGAGGCCGAGAAGGGCGCTCCCGAGTCGACCGGCGGCACCAAGGCGGTGGAGCGCCGCTCGAACGCCGACCGGCGCGTCGCGCTCGCGCCCCTGCGCAAGAAGCTGGAGGGCATCGAGGCGCGCATGAAGAAGCTCACCGACGCCATGGCCAAGATCGACGCGGCGCTCGCCGACGGCACGGCCTTCCAGGCCAACCCGGCCAAGGCCGGCGAACTCGCCAGGATGCGATCGGACGCCGCCGCCGCGCTGGAGGCGGCCGAGGAGGAGTGGCTGGACCTCAGCGGCGAGATCGAGGGCGCGGCGAACTGAACGCGCCGCGTCTACTCCCCAGGGGTGCCCGGCAGGGCTCTGCGCCCGAGGGACACCGCGCTGTACCCCGCCCAGAGAAAGCCCGCGACGGCCAGGAGCGCTCCTACGATTCCGCCGACCAGCCAGAAGCCCGCGAGGCCGAGGATGACGCCGGCGGCGGCACCCATGAACGGCGCGGCGACGTCCACAAGGCGGTCGACCTTCTCGCGAAGGGCGTGGAACTTCGTGGCGGTCGACGCGACGAGATCGGAATTCCTGATCTTGTCCAAAAGATCACTGATCGTCGGAAGATCGCTGTTCTCGATGGCCGAGTGAAGCTTCAGGTAGGTTCCCCGCATCGCCGCCCCGATGTGTCGGGCAGCCTTCGCGAAGGCGAGCGAGATTGCGTGAATGGCGTCACGGGCCTGCTGGGCGAGCGTTTCGCGATCGGCGACGGCTTCGGCCAAGATTTACTCCCCTCGGATGGATTTCCTAAAAAATGAACTTCCCGAAAATTTGAGCATTTCAGGCGCGATCCGACAAGATACCAGCGCTCCCGTCGCACCGGGAGCCTCGACGTCACGGCGGGCTGCGGGGTTCGGCGCCTACCCCTCGCGAGCATCCCTTGAGGCAAGCGTCGGGCAACATTCCCCGGTCCGCGACGTTTCCGGCACGGCGCCATGCCGAAGAGACGATCCAGGGGACGATCCATGCCCAGTTCTCGCCGCCGCCCTCGGCTCGGTCCGCTGCTCGCGTCGGTCTCCCTCGGCACCGCCGCCGCCTGGCTCGCCTACAGCCATCTCGGCCTCCACCGCCATCGGCGCCTGCCGCCCGCCCTCCCCGGCCGGCAGGAGCGCCTCGCGAGCACGGCCGGCGACCTCGCCTTCTATGCCTCGGATGCGGCCGAGGGCGTTCCGCTCCTGTTGATCCACTCCGTGAACGCGGCGGCCAACGCCTACGAGGTCCGCCCGCTCTATCGGCACTATGCCGGGTCCCGTCCGGTCTATGCCCTCGACCTGCCGGGCTTCGGGTTCTCCGAGCGCCGCGACCGCGTCTACACGCCGGGCCTGATGACGGCGGCGATCCACGCCCTGGCGGCCGAGATTCGGCGCCGTCACGGCGGCGCGCGCATCGACGCGATGGCGCTCTCGCTCTCGGCCGAGTTCCTGGCGCGGGCCGCCCTGGAGCGGCCCGACGATTATCGCAGCCTCGGCCTCGTCAGCCCCACCGGCTTCGACCGGCGCTACGAGCGGGACGACCCGCGCGGCAGCGACGCGGCCCGCGCGGCCGTGGCCTTCCCGCTCTGGGGCCGCCCCCTGTTCGATCTCCTCGTCAGCCGCCCGAGCATGCGCTTCTTTCTGGAGAAGACCTGGGGTTCGACGGCGATCGACGAGGGCCTGCTCGCGTACGATCAGCTTTCCGCTCACCAGCCCGGCGCCGAGCACGCGCCGTTCTCGTTCCTGGCGGGCCACCTCTTCGCCACCGCCACGGGCCGGATCTATCCCCGCCTCGCCCTGCCGGTCTGGATGGTCCACGGCACACGCGGCGACTTCGTCGATTACTGCCACGCGGAACGGTTCCGCGACGCGCCCAACTGGACGATCGACGTGATGGAGACCGGCGCCTTCCCGCATTTCGAGCGCCTGTCCGAGGTGACGGCGCGCTACGACGCCTTCCTGGCGCGCGTTCCCGCCTGAACCCCTGGCCGCTCGCGCGGCGCCGGGTTAGTCGGGGGGCACGCCCGCTCGCGAAAACCCCGGAGCCCCGATGTCCCACCTCTCCCTCGCCGCTGCGCAAATCATCGTCGCCACCGCCCTCGAGACCGCGCGGGCGCACGCGCTGAAACCGCTGGCGGTGGTCGTCTACGATGCGCGCGGCGCCCTGAAGGCGGTGGCCGCCGAGGACGGCGCGTCCCTGCGCCGGACCGAGGTCGCGATGGGCAAGGCCAATGGCTGCCTCGCCCTCGGGCTCGGCGGCCGCGCGATCCACAAGCGGGCCGAGGAACAGGCCTATTTCGTCGCCGCCGTGAGCCATCTCGTCGGCCCGGCCGCCCTGGTGCCGGTGCCGGGCGGCGTGCTCATCCGCGACGGCGCGGCGGTGATCGGCGCGGTCGGCATCTCGGGCGACACCTCCGACAACGACGAACTCTGCGCGCTCGCCGGCATCGCGGCGGCCGGCTTTGCCGCGCAGACCGGCGCCTGAGCCGGGGATGCGCCCGCACCGGCGCCAGTGCCTGGTCGGCGGTGCGGCCCTGCTCGCGGCGGGCCTCGGCCGTCAGGCCCGGGCCGCCCCGGCCGACCTCTACCGGCGCGGCAACGACGCGGACCCCGAGACCCTCGACCCGCACAAATCCTCCACGGTGGCCGAGGCGCACATCCTGCGCGACCTCTACGAGGGGCTGCTGACCTACGACAATCACGGCGCCATGATCCCGGGCGCCGCCACCGACTGGACGATCTCCGAGGACGGGCTGACCTATACGTTCCGCCTCCGGGAGGACGGCCGCTGGTCGAACGGCGACCCGGTTCTCGCCGCCGACTTCGTCTTCGCCCTCCGGCGCATCCTCGCCCCCGCCACGGCGGCGAAATACGCCGAGGTGCTGTTCCCCCTCGGGAACGCCCGCGCGGTGAATCAGGGCTCGGCGCCGGTCGAAGCCCTCGGCGTCGCGGCCCCGGAGGCCCGCCGCCTCGTTCTGACCCTGGAGCAGCCGACCCCCTACATGCTCGAACTGCTGACGCACCAGACCGCACTGCCGGTGCATCCGCCTTCGCTCGCGCGGTTCGGCGACGCCTTCGCGCGGCCCGGCAACAGCGTCACCAACGGCCCCTACCGCTTGGCGGATGTGGTGCCGAACGACCGCATCACCCTGGAGCGCAACCCGCATTTCCACGCTGCCGGCACGGTGACGATCTCCCGCGTCGCCTTCCTGCCGACACCGGATCTGTCGAGCGCGGTCCGGCGCTACGCGGCCGGCGAGATCGATTCCCTGGCCGACCTGCCGGGCGACCAGATCGCCTCCCTCGAGGCGCGCTTCGGCGCGCAAGTCGTGCTCGGCCCTGCGCTCGGCCTCTACGCGCTGGCGGTGAACACCCGCAAGGCGCCCTTCGACGACGTCCGTGTGCGCCGCGCCCTCTCGCTGGTGATCGACCGCGAGTTCCTGGCCCAGAGGCTCTGGGGCGAGACCATGACGCCCGCCTATTCCCTCTGCCCGCCCGGCCTCGACCGTTACCGGACCCCGCCGGAACTCGCCGGGCGCGAGGCCCTGCCGATCGACCGCGAGGACGAGGCCCGCGCGCTCCTGGCCGCCGCCGGGTTCGGGCCGGGAAAGGGGCTGCTGCGCCTCGAATATCGCTTCAACGCCAGCGACAACAACCGCAACACCGCCGTGGCGCTGGCCGACATGTGGCGCGGCGTCGGCATCGAGACCCGCTTCGTCTACACCGATGCCAAGACCCACTTCGCCTACCTGCGCGACGGCGGCGACTTCGACGTGGCCCGCATGTCCTGGATCGCCGATTACTCGGACCCTCAGAACTTCCTGTTCCTGCTGGAGAGCGGCAATGACGGGCTCAACCCCGGCCGCTACGCCAACCCGGCCTTCGACGGCCTGATGCGGCGGGCCGCGGCCGAGCGCGACGTCGCCGGGCGGGCCGACCTGCTGTTCGCGGCCGAGACCCTCATCCTCACAGACCTGCCCTGGATTCCGGTGATGCACACCCGCTCCAAGGCGCTGATCGCGCCGCGGCTGACGGGCTACCACCCCAACCTGCGCAACGCCGCCCCGACCCGCTTCCTGAGGCTGGGCGCGTGATCGGCTTCGTCCTGCGCCGCCTCCTCCAGGCGATCCCGACCCTGTTCGTCGTGGTGACCCTGAGCTTCTTCCTGATCCGGCTGGCGCCCGGCGGTCCCTTCGACCTGGAGCGTCCCCTGCCGCCGGCCGCTATGGCCAACCTCGCGCGGGTCTACGGGCTCGATCAGCCCCTCGTGGTCCAGTACGGGCGCTACCTCGCCGCGCTGCTGACCGGCGATTTCGGCCCGTCCTTCTCCTTCCGCGACCTCACCGTCGCCGAATTGTTCGCGCGCGGCCTGCCCGTTTCCATCACCCTGGGCGCCCTGGCCCTGGGGCTGGCCCTCGTTCTCGGCATCGGCCTCGGCGCGCTCGCGGCCTTCCGGCGCGGCGGCGCGATCGACCGGCTCGTCGGATTGACGGCCGGCCTGACGCTCGCGGTGCCGACCTTCGTGGTGGCGCCGCTGCTGCAGATCGTCTTCGGCCTGAGCCTGCGCTGGCTGCCCGTGGGAAGCTGGGAGGGCGGCGCGCCGGCCCATCTCGTGCTCCCCGTCGTCACCCTGGCCCTGCCCCAGGTCGGGGCGCTGGCCCGCCTCACCCGCGCCTCCCTCGCCGAAGTGCTGGCCGCGCAACCCGTCCGCACCCAGCGGGCCATGGGCCTGCCGCCGCACCGCATCGCCCGGCACGCCCTGCGCGGCGCCCTGCTGCCCGTGGTGGCGATCCTCGGCCCCACCGCCGCCTCGCTCCTCACGGGCTCGGTGCTGGTGGAGACCATCTTCGGCCTGCCCGGCATCGGCCGCTACTTCATCGACGGTGCGCTCAACCGCGACTACACCCTCGTCATGGGCACGGTGGTTCTCGTCGCCCTGTTCGTGATCGTCCTCAACATCGTCGCCGACCTCCTCTCCGGGCTGATCGATCCGCGCCTGCGGATTTCCCGGTGAGGCGCGCCTGGGGGCGTCTGGCCCGCAACCGGCCCGCGATGGCGGCGCTCGCGACGCTTCTGGCCGTCGCCCTCGCCTGCCTCGTCGGCCCGGCGCTCACCGGCCACGATCCGGCGCGGATCTACCCCGACCTCGTGCGCACCGCCCCGTCCTTCCGCCCGCATCCCCGGCCGGATTCCATCGCGCCGGCGGTGGAGCGCCTCGCCTTCCGCATGCGGGTGGCGCCCGAGGCGATCCGGGTCGAGGGCGACACCCTGCACCTCGTCCTCTCCGCCCCGCGGCCGATCGACGAGCGGGTCTTGAGCTACCTGCCGCGCTCCGACCTGTTCGGCCCCGCCACCATCGTGGCGCGCGAGGCGCAGGGGCGCCGCCTCACGGTCGAGGCGCCCCTGCGCCGCCTGTCCTTCCCCCTCGGCACCGACGTGCTCGGGCGCGACCTCCTCAGCCGAAGCCTGGTGGCCGGGCGGGTCTCGCTCCTCATCGGCCTCGTCGCCACCGGCGTGGCGATGGGGATCGGCGTCCTCTACGGCGCGGTGGCGGGCTATCGCGGCGGGCGCGTCGATGCCGCGATGATGCGGCTGGTGGACGTGCTCTACGCCCTGCCCTTCGTCTTCTTCGTGATCATGCTGCTGGTGTTCTTCCGGGCCGGGATCGGGCTGATCCTGGTCGCCATCGGCGCGGTGGAGTGGCTCGACATGGCCCGCATCGTCCGGGCGCAGACGCTGTCCCTGCGCCACCGCGACTTCGTCCGCGCGGCCGAGGCGCTGGGCCTGTCCACGGTCGCGATCCTGCGGCGGCACATCCTGCCCAATACGCTGGGCCCCGTCACCGTGGCGGCGACCCTGCTGGTGCCGCGGGTGATCCTGCTGGAGAGCTTCCTCTCCTTCCTCGGCCTCGGCGTGCAGGAGCCGGCGACGAGCTGGGGCGCGCTCATCGCCGAGGGCTCGCGCGCCCTCGAATCCGCCCCCTGGATGCTCGCCGCGCCGGCGGGCTTCCTGGTGGCGACGCTGGTGGCCCTGAACGTTCTCGGCGACGGCCTCGCCGATGCCCTCGACCCGCGCCTGTCCGAGGCGCGCTGAGGCTCAGCGCGGGCCGATGAGACCCGGATAGACCACCCGGACCATGCGCCGCTCCTCCGGCATCGCGGCGGCCGGTGGTCTCGTCTCGGCCGGCCCGATCGCGCTCGTCATCGTGACGTCGCTCGGCCGCAGGCTCCAGACGTCCCGGCCCGGTTCGCGCGGCGCCGGATGTCCCTCCCCGGCGGGCACCGCCCGCACGCCCGCCAGGACCGCGAGGGCGATCACGGCCGAGCCTCCCATGATCGTGGCGAGGGTGAACAGGGAAGCGGTCAGGCGTGACATCGGGGCGGCGTCCGGCACAAGGACCCGTAATCGAGCGCAGATCGCTTAACCGTTGCATGAAGCTTGGCGGAACCGCCGGGCCTCCGGCTCGATTGCCAACAACTGTCATGCGGCACGGTTAACGAGGATTCGATGGCAACCAGGGCCGTGACTGATCGGGGTGGCGTCGGGGCGGGTGCGCCGGAGCGGGTGCCGATGGGCACCGTGATCGACACCGACATCTCGGCCCGGCTCGACCGCCTGCCCTGGGGGCGCTTCCACGTCCTCGTCATCGTGGCGCTCGGCATCACCTGGGTGCTCGACGGCCTCGAGGTCACCCTCGCGGGCTCCCTGGTGGGGGCTCTGCGGGCCGAGCCCATGAGCTTCACCGAGTTCGATATCGGGCTGGCGGCGAGTTCCTACCTCGTGGGCGCCGTCACGGGCGCCTTGGTGTTCGGCTGGCTCACCGACCGCATCGGCCGCAAGAAGCTCTTCTTCATCACCCTGGCGCTCTACCTCGCCGCCACGGCCGCCACCGGCCTTTCGTGGAACATCTACAGCTTCTGCCTCTTCCGCTTCCTCACCGGCGCGGGCATCGGCGGCGAGTACACCGCCATCAACTCGACGATCCAGGAACTCGTGCCCGCCCGCGTGCGCGGCTGGACCGACCTCGTCATCAACGGCTCGTTCTGGATCGGGGCCGCCATGGGCTCGTTCCTCTCCATCGTGGTCTTGCGCCCCGGCATGATCGACCCGGCCTGGGGCTGGCGCATCGCCTTCTTCGTCGGCGGCGGCATCGGCCTCGTGATCCTGCTCCTGCGGACCTGGATTCCCGAGAGCCCGCGCTGGCTCGCGACCCACGGCTACGTGGCGGAGGCCGACCGCGTCGTCACCGGCATCGAGAAGCGCTTCACCGACGAGGGCCACACCCTGCCGCCCATCGACGAGGGCAAGCGCATGAAGCTGCGGACGCGCAGCCACACGCCGCTGAAGGAGGTGTTCGGCACCATGCTGGTCGGCTACCGCAAGCAGACCCTGGTGGGTCTGGCCCTCATGGTGGCGCAGGCGTTCTTCTACAACGCCCTGTTCTTCACCTACGCCCTGGTGCTGCAGCGCTTCTACGACGTGCCGGGCGACCATGTCGGCTGGTACCTCCTGCCCTTCGCGCTCGGCTCGTTCCTCGGCCCACTGCTGCTCGGACGCCTGTTCGACACGATCGGACGCCGGCCGATGATCGCCTTCACCTACGGCATCTCGGCGGTCCTGCTCACCGTCACCGGCTACCTGTTCAAGATCGACGTGTTCGGCCCCGTGGGCCAGACGGCGGCCTGGATGGTGGTGTTCTTCTTCGCGTCGGCCGCGGCGAGCGCGGCCTACCTCACCGTGGCCGAGACCTTCCCCCTGGAGATCCGGGCGCTCGCCATCGCGGTGTTCTACGCGCTCGGCACCGGCATCGGCGGCGTTTCCGGCCCGCTCCTGTTCGGCGCCCTGGTGGAGACCGGCTCCCGCGACAACGTCCTGATCGGCTACCTCACCGGCGCGGCGCTGATGGCGGTGGCGGCCATCGTCGGCGGCCTGTTCGGGACGGCGGCGGAGGGCCGGTCGCTGGAGGACGTGTCGAAGCCCCTGGCGGCCGCCTGAAGCGACCCTGCGATTGGCGCCGGCAACGCTTGAAACCAGCGCCGGCCGCGCGTGTTGGACAAGGACCCGATCCCTCACGCCCATCGTGGAACGACAGCATGCGGATCCTTCCCACCACGCTCGCCACCACGCTCGCGCTGGTCCTGGCCGGCCCATCGCTCGCCCTGGCGCAGGGCAATGCGCCGGCCGAGATCAGGCAGCCCGGCCCGGCGCGCATGACCCAACCGTCCGTCACCGGCGATCCGGTGGTCAAGCCCGGCGGTCTCGACAATGGCGGTCCGGGCTCGATCGGCACGATCGCGCCCGGCGCCACGGGCGCCTCCAGCATCTCGAACAATTCCGGCGCGTCGGGCAACGCCGAGCAGAACCAGAAGCCGATCGGCAACACGGGCGGCGGTGGCGGCGGCGGAAGCTGAGCCTCAGGGCTCGCGCGGCGCTTCCTAAGGCACGCGCCGGTCTTCCTAGGGCTCGCGCCGGTCTTGGAAAAACGCCCGGAGCAGGCCGGCGGCCTCCGCCGCGCGAAAGCCGCCATAGACCTCCGGGCTGTGGTGGCAGGTCGGCTGATTGAACACCCGCGCGCCGTGCTCCACCGCCCCGCCCTTCGGGTCCGAGGCGGCGAAGTACAGGCGCCGGATGCGCGCGAACGAGATGGCGCCCGCGCACATCGGGCAGGGCTCCAGGGTGACGTAGAGGTCGCAGCCGCTCAGGCGCTCGTCGTCGAGGGCGAGGCAGGCCGCCCGGATCGCCAGGATCTCCGCATGCGCCGTCGGATCGCGCAGGGCGCGCGGGCGATTGTGCGCGACGGCGATGACGGCACCATCCTTCACCACGACGGCGCCCACCGGCACCTCCCCCGCCGCCGCCGCCGCGCGGGCGGCCGCGAAGGCGAGGCTCAAGGGGTCGGTCGCCTCCGGGATCGGGGGCCGTTCGGGAGAGGGCTGCGCGAACATTCCGGCATTCCTAGCCCGCCCGTCACCGCGCGAAAACCGGCGGCGGTTTCGTATCCGGATGTTACGGGCCGGAACATCGCCGTGACGTGGCCGTTGGAAAGGTCGACACGGCTTGGCCATCACGAAGGCCCGGTCGCCAGCATTCAAGACGAGGAGCGCACGATGAGCAGCACCACGGACAAGATCAAGGGTCTGGCCAACGAGGCCGTCGGCAACGTCAAGCAGGGCATCGGCAATGTCACCGACAACGACAAGCTGAAGGCCGAGGGCAAGGCGCAGGAACTGAAGGGCGATGCCCAGAAGACCGTCGGCGACGCCAAGGACGGCGTCAAGAGCGCCGCCGATACGGTGAAGAGCAAGCTCTGAGCGCGACGGATCGAAAGATCCTCGGTAAGTGACGGAAAAGGCGGCGCGAGCCGCCTTTTCGCGTTTCCGAAGGTCCCGGTGTCGGCCCCGTTGCGGAGGCGGGACTCGACAGCGGCGCGACCCACCTTCGGATTTCGGACCGGACGTGAGCGACGGTCATTCGGGCTCTCGGCTTCAGTGCATGGGATTCCCGCCTGGCTCGCCTGATCGCTCGCGTATGCCGGCTGACCGACATCGTCTTTCCAGCATCCGAGCAAAGACCCGGCCAATCTCCGGCACGCGATCGATCCTCGGTCACGGGATCACTCGCAACAACGCGTCCGCTCTGTTATGGGGCTCGCATGACCGACAAGACTGACGATACGATGGGCGGGTCCGAGGACGCGCCTGCCAAGAAATCCCGTTCGAAGACCAAAGCGCCTTCGAAGAGTACCGCATCCGGACCGGACACCGGCGCCGCCGAGGCCCCACCCTCGGAGGCCGAGCCCGTTCAGACCGAGTCGGCCAAAGAAAAGCCGGCCAAGGCCAAGCGGGCGAAGGCCGAGTCTTCCGAGGTCAAGCCGACGAAGGCCAAGGCCAAGGCCAAGGCTTCCGAAGCAGGCGCTCCCGAAGTGAGTGCCGCCGATGCCAAGCCTGTGGACGCCAAGTCTGCCGAGACCAAGCCTGCCGACGTCGCGCCCGCCGAGGCCGTGGAGGCGAAGCCGTCCGAAGCCAAATCGTCCAAAGCCAAATCGTCCGACGCGAAGTCGTCCAAGGCGAAGGTGACCAAACCGGAGGCGTCGGAGCCGACCCCGGCCGAGGCGTGGGCACCCGCGACCGATGCCGGTGTGCCGGGTGATTCGGCCGAGGAGAAGCCGAAGGTCCGTCGCGCCGTGATGCCCGACCGTGGCGGCGATGCGCCCCTGCGGCGCAAGCCCGCCGTCGCGAAGGTGGCGCCCGCGCGGGTGGCGGACGAGGCCGAGACCGACGCGGGAACGCCGGAGGGCGACCGCATCGCCAAGGCGATCGCGCGCGCCGGCATCGCCTCGCGCCGCGACGCCGAGGTGATGATCGAGCAGGGCCGCGTGACCTTGAACGGCAAGGTGCTGACCTCGCCGGCCATCAACGTGACGCCCGAGGACGCGATCACGATCGACGGCGAGCCGCTGCCGGCCCGCGAGCGCACTCGCCTGTGGATCTACCACAAGCCGCGCGGCCTCGTGACCACGGCGCGCGATCCGGAAGGCCGCCAGACGGTGTTCGAGGCCCTGCCCGAGGACCTACCGCGCGTCGTCGCCATCGGGCGCCTCGACATCAACACCGAGGGGCTCCTGCTCCTCACGAACGATGGCGGCCTCGCCAAGGTGATCGCGCACCCGGATACCGGGTGGCTGCGCCGCTATCGCGTGCGCGCCCACGGCGACACCACCCAGGCCGAACTCGACAAGCTGCGCCGGGGCGTGACCATCGACGGCATGGATTACGGCCCGGTCGAGGCGACCCTGGACCGGTCGTCCGGCGACAACCTCTGGCTGACGCTCGGCCTGCGCGAGGGCAAGAACCGCGAGGTCAAGCGCATCCTCGAGCATCTGGGTCTGGCCGTGAACCGGCTGATCCGGCTCTCCTTCGGGCCGTTCCAGCTCGGCGACCTCGAGGCCGGCCTGGCGGAGGAAATCCGTACCAAGGTGCTGAAGGAGCAGCTCGGCCCCGTCCTCGCCGAGCAGGCCGGCGTCGATTTCGAGAGCCCGACGCGCGAGCCGATCGCGCCTTTCGGCTCGCCCAAGCAGCAGGCCAAGCAGCCCGCGCGCAGCGCCTCGGCGGCGCAGCAGCGCCGCGAGCCGCGTGACTACGACGACGGGGCCGCGCGCTTCGGCGAACGGGGGCCGTCCCGGGGCGGCGACCGCCCGATGGCGCCGGCCAAGCCCGCCCGCGTGCCCACCGGCGGCACCGGCGCCGGGCCGCGCCGCTCAGTCTGGCGCGCCGAGGATGAGGCACGCCCCGAGGACGGGCCGCGCCGTGTGAAGATCCCGCGGCGTGGCGCCGACCCGAAGGCCGAGCGCGAGGTCGCCGCCGCCCGTGGCCGCGAGCGCGTCGGCGCGATCAGCACCGGAGAGCGCCGGGTCCTCGTCGAGCGCCTCAAGTCCAGCCCGCAGGAGCCTGCCTCGGAGCCGCACCGCCGCGACAGCGCGGCCCGGCGGCGCGACGATGCGAGCGCGCCTCGCGGGGCGCGTCCGTTCCGTCCCGAATCCGGCCGTTCCGAATCCGGCCGTTCGGAAGCGCCGGCGCGGACCGTCCGGCAGGCGGATGATCGTCCCGCGCGGCGCGGCGCCGAGGAGAGCCGTCCCGCCCGTGGCTTTAGCGCCGAGGGCCGCCCGCCCCGGCGCGACAACGACCGCCCGCCCCGGCGCGACGACGATCGGCCGCGCGGAAATGTCCGCCAGGACGGAGCCGAGCGTCGCGGGCCGCCGCCCGGCAGCGAGGACCGTCCGCGCGGTCCCTTCCGCACCAGCACCAGCCGCTATGGCGGCGACGGCGCGGCGCGCGGGGAGCGTCCGGCCTCCCGTGGGCCGGCGCCGCGCGGGGACCGTCCCGACGGCTTCCGGGGTGAGAAGCCCAGCGGCTTTCATGGCGGCGAGCGTGCCGGCGGCGAGCGCGGCGGGTTCAAGGGCGGTGCCCGTCAGGATGGCGAGCGCGGCGGCTTCAAGGGTGGCGCGGGCAAGCCGGGTGGCTTTAAGGCCGGCGGCAAGCCCGGCGGATTCAACAAGTCCGGCGGACGGCCGGGCGGCGCGGGCAAGCCGGGGGGCTTCAGCCGCGGCGGAGCCGGCGGCGGTAAACCCGGTGGCGGCCGGCCCGGCGGTGGCGGCGCGGGCCGTCCGCCGCGCGGCGGCAGCCGGTGAGGATCGTCGGCGGCGATCATCGCGGCCGCCGCCTCGCCACGCCGAAGACCGACGCGATCCGCCCGACCTCGGATCGCCTGCGCGAGGCGATCTTCAACGTCCTGGCGCACGCCTATGACGACGCGGCCGCGGGCGCCCGCGTCCTCGATCTCTTCGCGGGCACCGGCGCGCTCAGCTTCGAGGCCCTGTCGCGGGGCGCCTCCTACGCCCTCCTCGTCGACGAGGGCGCGGAGGCCCGCGCGCTGATCCGCGAGAACATCGAGAGCTTCGGTGCGGAGGGTACGACCCGCCTGTTCCGGCGCGATGCCACCCGTCTCGGCCCCGCCGGCACCAGCGGCACCTTCACCCTGGCCTTCTGCGACCCGCCCTACAACCGCGACCTCGCGCCCGCCGCCCTCGCCAGCGCGGCGGAGGGCGGCTGGCTCGCGCCCGGCGCCCTGGTGGTGGTGGAGGAGGCGGCCAGCGTCCACGTCGCCCTGCCGTCCGGCTTCAGCGAACTCGAGCGGCGGGTCTACGGCGACACGGCCCTCGCCTACGCGCGCTACCAGGCCTGATCCCGCGACCGCTGCGCGCGCCGGGGACCTCCGGAGCGTCCGGTCGCGTTCCCCCGGCATGGTCCTCGACGACAGCCCGCGCGAAACCGTCATCGCCGAACCGGCCCCATCCGAGCCGATGGCGGATGAGCGGCCGGCCCGCCTCTGGCGTCCGCGCCGCGTGCTGGTGACGCCGGCGGCCCTGGAGCACGCCCATGGCCGCGCGATGGTGGCCCGCGCCGAGGCGCTCGGCCTCACCGTGGAGCGCCTGAAAAGCAATCGCATCACGGGCCCGCGCGACGCCGATCCGCGCCAAGCCTATCGCGAGGCGAAGGCGACCCTCGCCCTCGTGGTGGCGCCCCCGACCAAGCTGAGGTTGCAGCCCATCCCGCCGAGCGCCGACTGGCGCTTCGATCTGGCCGAGGGCTGCCCCGCGCATTGCCAGTACTGCTACCTCGCCGGCTCCCTGTCGGGGCCGCCGGTGACGCGGGCCTACGCCAATCTCGACGCGATCCTTTCCAACCTCGGCGCCTATCTCGGCCAGGGCAATGTCACCTCCGCGCAGGTGGCGCGGGCGGGGGAAGGCACCACCTTCGAGGCTTCCTGCTACACCGATCCGCTCGGCATCGAGCACCTGACCGGCTCGCTCTCGGCCGCGATCCGGCATTTCGGCGCCTGGGAGGCGCCGGTGCAACTGCGCTTCACCACCAAGTTCGCGGCCGTGGCTCCGCTCCTCGGCCTCCCCCATCGGGGGCGCACCCGCGCGCGCTTCTCGGTGAACGCCCGCGCCGCCGCCCGCTACGAGGGCGGCACCGCGAGCCTCGACGCGCGCCTGGAGGCGCTCGGCGCCATGGCGCGGGCCGGCTATCCGGTCGGGCTCACCATCGCGCCGATCCTGCCCGTGCCGGATTGGGCGGATTCCTATGCCGGCCTCTTGCGGGACGCCGCGCGGGCGCTCGCCGGCGTGGCCGATCCGGACCTGACCGTCGAACTCATCACGCACCGGTTCACGCCGGGTTCGAAGGCGGTGCTCCAGGGCTGGTATCCGGGCTCCGACCTGCCGATGGATGAGGCGGAGCGCAGCCGCAAGCTCACCAAGTTCGGCTTGGTGAAATACGTCTACCCGCGCGACCTGATGCAGGCGATGCGCGCGAGCCTCGGCGCCAGCGTGGCGCGGGAGTTGCCGCAGGCGCGGGTGCTCTACTGGACCTGACGGGTCAGGGCTGCGCGCCGTCGTCGAAGCGGGATCGCGCCCGCTGGATCGCGGACAGGTTCGCGAAGGCCCAGTCGCCGAGCGCCTGGACCGGCCCCTGGAGGGAGCGCCCGAGTTCGGTGAGTTCGTAATCCACGCGCGGCGGGATCGTGGGGGTGACGGTGCGCGAGACGAGGCCGTCGCGCTCCAGGCCGCGCAGGGTGAAGGTGAGCATCCGCTGCGAGATGCCGCCCACCAGGCGCTTCAACTCGTTGAAGCGGCGCGGCCCATCCGTCAGCGTCATCACGACGAGGATGCTCCACTTGTCGCCGACCCGCGCCAGCACCGTGCCGACGACGCGGCAATCGCCGTGGCCGGTCCCGTGCTCCTGGTGCGATGCCCGCTCGGTTCCCTCCATGTGACCGGGTTCCACGAATGTGCCTCCTTGCGTGCGCCCCGCTCCGGTACTCTATAGCGCCTTGGTACACTTCTGATACCGGGGACCGAACATGAAGCTCCTGCACGTCGACGGCAGCATCCTGGGGGATCACTCCGTGAGCCGCGCCGTCTCGGCCGCGATCGTCGCCCGCCTGAAGGCGGGCGCGCCCGATCTCGACGTGACGTATCGCGACCTCGCCGCGAATCCGATCCCGCACCTCTCGGGCGCCTACCTCGCGGGCCAGCAGCCGAACGCGACGAACACCCCCGACATCCAGAACGACGTGGCCCTCGGCCGCACGGTGCTGGAGGAATTCCTCGCCGCCGACATCGTGGTGATCGGCGCGCCGCTCTACAACTTCACGGTCTCGTCCCAGCTCAAGGCCTGGATCGACCGCATCCTCGTGGCCGGCAAGACCTTCAAGTACACCGAGAGCGGCGCCGTGGGCCTCGTGCCGGACAAGCGCGTCGTCGTCGCCGTGGCGCGCGGCGGCCTGTACGGGGCGGGCTCGCCCGGCGCGTCGGCCGAGCATGCCGAGACCTACCTGCGCACCGTCCTGGCCTTCATCGGGGTCACGAATCCGGAGGTCATCGTGGCCGAGGGCATCGCCACCGGCCCGGAAGCGCGCGAGACGGCGCTGGCCAAGGCGCTGCGGGCCGCCTCCGCCCTGCCGGTCTCGCTCAGCCCGCGCGGCGCCTGAGCGAAGCCCAGATCCGCCATCCCGCAGGGATCGACCGGAACCGGTTCGATCCGGCGCGCGCCGGATCGGGCCGGAGCGCCGCGCGAGCGTGGCTGTCCGCGTATCCATCGGGCATCCCGGCGGAGGTCGACGTCGCGGGCCTGGGCACGCTGGTCGACCTGTTCGAGGATTGCATGGCCCGATCCGGCGGCCGGCCGGCGTTGCGCAGCTTCGGCGCCGAGGAGGTGGGGCAGGAACGCGGCGCAGGCGAGCGCCATCGCCAGCAGGGCATCGGCCGTCGTCATCGCCCGGCGCGGCCAGATGCCGAACCCCGCGAGCGGCGCGAGACCCAGCACCGCGAGGGCGAACCAGAGCGCGAG
>NZ_JAKSXY010000085.1 GCF_022829445.1 Methylobacterium sp. J-068
TCTGGTGGTTTGAGCGGTGCGCCCAGAACCCGATCCCATCTCGAACTCGGCCGTTAAACGCACCAGCGCCCATGGTACTGTGTCTCAAGACACGGGAGAGTCGGTCGCCGCCAGACCTGCACAGGACAAGACACCAACACAGTCCCTCAAACGATCAAACGGTGGCGCGGGGTGGAGCAGCCCGGTAGCTCGTCAGGCTCATAACCTGAAGGTCACAGGTTCAAATCCTGTCCCCGCAACCAAATACATCACACGCACGACCCGCCTCGCCAACGCGAGGCGGGTCGTGTGCGTTCAAGGCGCACGAACGGTGCGCACGAATAAGCCCGACCCGCACAACATGCGGGTCGGGCTTATTCTGTTACGATCCTGCCAAGTCGATCGCGTCAGCGCAGCCAGGACGTGAAAAAGTAGATCAGAAGAATCACCGGGATCGGTATTCCGATCAGCCAGAGCAAACCGCCCTTCAACATCTTGCGTCTCCCCACTCACCCACCGGTGATGTCCAACTGCGGCGCGCGTGAAGGGGTTCCGACCTACAGGGTTTCTCTCTGCGGCTTGCCGTGGCGCTCGTAGTAATAGGGGATGGGGAGGTAGGGCGCAAAGCCGCCCCGAACCTGAACTTCCAGATCGTCGAGGACGACTCGGGTGATGCGCGGCAGAGCGAGCGCGCGCGCTTCCGTGAACGTGACCCAGGCGAGTTCCACCAGCTCGGCATCCGGTGACACCACGTCCGGGACGCTGTGGACGATGGCCGTGCGATCGACCGCGAAGAAGCGCGTATCGAACCGGCGCACGCGCCCGGGCGGCGTCACCGCGCGGGCGATGAAACGCAGCGCTTCGAGATCCGGCATCACGCCCGCGGCGCGAAACGCCGTCCAGCTTCCATCCGGCGCGGAGTCCGGGGCGCCGTATTCCCGCGTCCCCAGCATCAGGCCGGTCTCCTCGTAGGTCTCCCGGATCGCCGCGAGGGCGAGGGCGCGGCCCAGTCCCTCGCCGCCGCGCGGCACCCGCAGCGCCAGGGCATCGCCGGCCCGGTTCGAGAGGGCGCCGGCCACCGGCATGTGCCGGTCGCCCGGTTCGATGCGTCCGCCCGGAAACACGAACTTGCCCGGCATGAAGGCGAGGCCCCGATGTCGCCGCCCCATCAGGATCTTCGGTGAGCGTCGGGTGCCGTCGATGATGATCAGGGTCGCGGCGTTGCGGGGTCGCAGGGCGGCCTTGCGCCTGGAGGCGTCAGGCGGGACCGAAGCCGGGGGCTCCGTCGGCAGCACGCCCGTCGCCTGGTCCATGCTGCGTCTCCTCGTCCTGCGGCACACCCGATATCCGAGGCAGCGGTAGCGTGGCGAACCCATGCATGCCAAGCGCATATTGCAGGCCGACCACGGCGCCCTTCACCGGTTGCAGCAGGGCCAGCGAGCCCAGCAGCGTGACGAGGGGCCAGAAACTGAGCTGGAACCAAAGCGGGACATCGTAATTCATCTCGGTTTCCAAGAGGAAATATCCGACGATGTGGCCGATGACGAAGATGACGATGTAAGGCGGCAGATCGTCCGCGCGGTGATGCGCGAGTTCGAGGCCGCAGACGTCGCATTCCGGTCTGACCTTGAGGAAGCGCCCGAAGATCCGGCCCTCGGCGCAATGCGGGCAGCGTCCCACGAAGCCGCGGGCCATCGCCGTGACGAGGCCGGCCCGCTCCCGTGGGCAACGCTTGACCATCCCCACATCCTCGACGGCCGGCATGTCCTGATTCCCGCGCATGGCCGGCAGTCTATCCCGTTCGCCTCAGCGGCGCGACCCGCGGTGGCGCGACCCCGTGTTGCGGATACCGGCCGGGCGGCCGGGCGCGCCCGGCTTGCGCGGAGCGCCGCGCGTCCGGCCGGCGGGGCCGGTGCGCTCCGGCCGGGCCTGCCCTTCGGAGAGGAGTTCGAAGCGCAGTGCCCCGGCCACGGCGGCGGCCTCGACGAGGCGGACCTCGACCCGGTCTCCGAGGCGATGGGTCTCGCCCGAGCGCTCGCCCACCAGGGCGTGCCGGGCCTCGTCGTGACGGTAGTAATCCGCCCCGATGGTCGAGATCGGCACGAAGCCATCCGCGCCGGTCTCGTCGAGCTTGATGAACAGTCCCGAGCGCGTCACGCCGGAGATCTGGCCCGTGAAGTGGGCGCCGACCCGGTCTGCGAGGTGGTGGGCGATGAGCCGGTCGATGGTCTCGCGCTCGGCCGCCATGGCGCGGCGCTCGGCCGCCGAGATCTGCTCGCCGATCTGGTCCAGGGCCGCCACCGTGACGTCCGACGACAGGCCGTCGCTTCCGAGCCGGCAGGCCGCGATCAGGGCCCGGTGGACGATGAGGTCGGCATAGCGCCGGATCGGCGAGGTGAAGTGGGCGTAGCGCCGGAGGTTGAGGCCGAAATGCCCGAGGTTCTGGGCGGCGTACACGGCCTGGGCCTGCGAGCGCAGCACGACCTCGTTGATGAAGGTCGCGTGCTCGGTCTCGGCCACGCTGGCGAGAATCCGGTTGAACAGGGCCGGGCGCAGGGCGCCCTCTTTCGGAAGCTTGATGCCGATGGAGGCCAGCACCTCGCCGAGCGCCCGCATCTTTTCCAGGGCGGGTTCGTCGTGGACCCGGTAGATCAGGGGTTGCCTCGCCTGTTCCAGGGTCTCCGCGGCGGCGACGTTGGCCAGGATCATGAACTCCTCGATGAGCCGGTGCGCATCGAGGCGGGCCGGCACCACCACGCGGTCGACGGCGCCGTCCGGCGTGAGCAACACCTTGCGCTCGGGCAGGTCGAGGGCCAGCGGCCCACGCGCGTCGCGGGCTCGGCGCAGGGCGGCGTAGGCGTCCCAGAGGGGGCGCAGCACCGGCTCCAGCAGGGGACCGGTCACGGCGTCGGAAAAGCCGTCGATCGCGGCCTGCGCCTGGGCGTAGGCGAGCTTGGCGCGCGAGCGCATCATCACGCGGTGGAAGCTGTGCCGGCGCTTCTCACCGTCGGCGCCGATCACCATGCGGACCGCGAGGGCCGGCCGGTCCTCGGCCTCGCGCAGGGAGCAGAGGTCGTTGGAGATGCGCTCGGGCAGCATCGGCACGACGAGGTCGGGGAAATAGACCGAGTTGCCGCGCGTCAAGGCCTCGCGGTCGAGGGCCGAGCCCGGCCGGACATAGGCCGCGACATCCGCGATCGCCACGGTGACGACGAACCCGCCCGCATTGGCAGGATCGGGGTCGGGCCGCGCCATCACGGCATCGTCGTGGTCCTTGGCATCCGGCGGGTCGATGGTGAGGAGCGGCTCGTTCCGCCAGTCCTCGCGGCCCGAGAGACCCGCCGGCACCACCGCGTCGGCCTCCGCCAGGGTCGCGGCGGCGAAGACGTGGGGGATGTGGTGGAGATGGAGCGCGATCAGGCTGACGGCCTTCTCGGAGCCGAGCGAGCCCAGGCGTTCGCGCACCCGGCCCTGGGCCAGGCCGAAGCGGCTCTCGCGCTGGAGGCTGACGCTGACGAGGTCGCCGTCGCGGGCCTCCCCCTCCTCGCCGGCGGGAATCGCGATCTCGCGGCCCTGCGCTCGCTTCTCCACGGGAATGATGCGGCCGCCCTCGGGGCCGGCCCGGTAGACGCCGATGATCTCCGCCTTGTTCTTGCCGAGGGTCTTGATGACCCGGCCGGTGTAGCGGCCGGGCTCGGCCGGGCTCGCCTCGACGCGCAGGAGCACGCGGTCGCCGATGCCCGGGGCCGGCTGGCCCGGGCGCCGGCCGCCGCGCGGCGCCGCCACGGTGACCTTCGGGGCGGGACCGTTGCCGACATCCCACTCGGCCGGGCTCGCCAGGAACTCGCCGTCGCGGTCGCGGGAGGTGATGTCGGCCAGGACCACCGGCGGCAGGCGGCCGGACGGCGCGAGGCCGCCGCGCCCCCGCGCGATGGCGCCGTCCTGCTCGATCTCCTTGAGGATGCGCTTCAGTCCGATGCGGTCGGCGCCCTTGATGTTGAAGGCCGCCGCGATCTCGCGCTTGCCGACCGTCTCGGCGGAGGCGGCGATGAAGGCGAGGATCTGCTCCCGGGTGGGGAGGCCGCCGGGACCGGGATTGGGAACGATGCGTTTTGCCAAGGGATCGGGCTCGCTGCGCGGGCGCGAGGCCGGACGCGGAAAGAGGTTTGCCGGCGACGATCGTCCATCCCGGTTCGGCCCTTAACATGGGCGTCGCGGCCCGCGCCGGCAACGGCGCGGGCCGCGCCCTGAACAGGGTTCAGCCGGTGGCGGCGGACTTGCGCAGGCGCTCCACCGCGCCGTCGACGTCGAAATCCCGCGCGGTGAGTTCGGAGAGGGTGAAGGGGCACAGGGCCGGAAAGCCGAACTGCACCTGATTCTCAGCCTCGCGGTATTCGGGCGCCTCGGCCTCGCGCACCGCCAGGGTCCAGAACCCCTCGACGTTGAGGCCTTCCACCCGGCCCGGGTCGGCGGCCAGCCCCGCCTGCCCCTGGCGGGCGGCCTCGCGCCAGAGGGCGCTGGCGCGATCGTCGGACATCAGGGCGGCGCGCACGAGGTTGGCGAGCAGGGTGCGGAGGTCCGTGGCGGCGCTCTCGGGCATGGATGGTTCTCGGTGGGAGGAATCGGTCGGGCCTGCGGGGCAAGCCTCGCGCCAGACCCTCAATAGGGCGTGCCGGCCGCCCGCCGCGTCTTCAGGGCCTCGGCGTACCAGACCAGTTCGTCGAGGAAGCGCTTGGCCGCCTTGGGCAGCCATTCGTCCTGCGCCGTCCCGGCCTCGTCGAGGGCCTTGCCGATGCGGGGGATCGGCAGGAGCGAGGGAATGCTCGCCGCGCCGAGTTCGGCCATCATCGCCCGCAACTGCATCGCGGCACGGACGCCGCCATATTGCCCGGCCGAGTAGCAGACGATGCCCGAGGGCCGCCAAGAATATTCTTCCAGGAAATGGTCGAGGGTGTTCGACAGGGCCGGCGGGATCGAATGATTGTACTCGGCCGAGACGACCAGGAAGGCATCCGCGCGCCGATACAGGGTCGCCAGATCCTCCAGCACGGCGGGGGCGCTGCCCTTGGGGAATTCCTTGTACATCCGGTCGAGGAGCGGGAGCTTCAGCTCGGCCGGGTCGACCAGCGGCGCCTCGATGCCACGGCTCTCCAGTTCACGGATCAAGAAGCGGGCGGCGCGCAGGCCCTGGCGGTCGGAGCGCACGGAGCCGAGGATGACCGGAACGACGAGGGACATGGGGGCTCCTGGTGCTTTGGCTCTCCGCTCATCTGGGCGGACGCGGCCGAATTGTTAGCCGCGCCCGCCGCGCGCTCGATAGGCCCGGCCTCGGATGGATCAGGTCGGAATGGCCTGGATGACGTTGCGAAGGGTGCCGAGGCCGGCGATCTCCGTCTCCATGACGTCGCCGGGCTTGAGGAATTCCGGCGGTTTGCGCGCGTTGCCGACACCGGGCGGCGTGCCGGTGGCGATGATGTCGCCGGGCAGCAGCGTGAGGCCGTGCGACAATTCGGCGATGATGCGGGCGACCTTGAAATACATCTGTTTCGTCGAGGCGTCCTGCTTGACCACGCCGTTGACGCGCGTCTGGAGGTGCAGGTCGGACGGGTCAAGGTCGGCGGCGGGCATGATCCAGGGGCCGATGGGGCCGTGCCCATCGAGGCTCTTGCCCTTGAACCACTGCCCGCCGTGCAGCTTGATCTGCATGTCCCGCGCCGTGGTGTCGTTGATGACGGTGTAGCCGAAGACGTGGCGCATCGCATCGGCCTCCGGAATGTTGTGCCCGCGCGTGCCGATGACCACGGCGAGCTCCACCTCCCAGTCGATCGCGGTCGAGACCATGGGGTCGTAGGGGATCGCGTCGTAGGGCCCGTTCACCGTGTTGACGCCCTTGGTGAAGAACACGGGGTGCGCGGGATACTCCGCCTTGGTGCCGCGCACCGCCTGTCCCTCCTCGAAATGTTCGAGGTAGTTCCAGCCGACCGCGTAGATGTTGCGCGTCGGCGCCGGGATCGGGGCGAGGAGTCGGACGCTCTCCAGCGGCACGCCATCCCCGGTGCGCGCGGCGCGACGGACGGCCTCGAGCGCTTCCGGCCCGGCCTCGATGAGCGAGACCATCGCGGTCGGATCGAAGCCCGGCAGGGCGGCACGCACGAGGTCGACGACGCGTCCGTCGGCGCGCACGGCACCGAGCCGCGGGGCGCTCGCCGCATCGGGCTTGAAGGTGACGAGGCGCAGCCCATTGCCGCCGGGCGGCGGCGGAATCGCGCGGCCTGGGCCGGCATCCGGCGCCTGGGCGGCGGCCGGCCCGGCCAGGGCACCGATGGCGGTCGCCACCGCCGAGAGGTGCAGGAAGTCGCGGCGCGTGCTCATGGCTCGATCCTCCGATGCGCCCGCCCTTCACCGGAGCCGGTCGCTGGCGTGAGTTTGGTCAGCCGCCGCGCAAATGCAATCGGCCCGGTGCCCATTTCGGCTCGAGAGCACGTCTAGAATCGCGTCGTCAGGCGCGTCAGCCAGTCGGGCGAGGCGTTCACCAGGATTGTCTCCAGCGCCTTGTCGCAGCCGAGAACGATCGCCAGTCCCGTCACCGCCAGGATCAGGCCGAGGGCCGCCTTCAGGCCTTTCCCCAGGCCCATCATCCGGTCGCGCCAGCGCATCAGCGTCGCGCGCGACAGGGTGCCGAGGACGACCAGCGGCAGCGCCGCGCCGAGGCCGAACAGCAGCATGGTGAGAGCGACGGCGGCGAGATCGCGCCCCTGCGCGGCGAGCAGCGAGGCCGCCCCGAGGGTCGGGCCGACGCAAGGGGACCAGACCGCGCCGAGGAGCAGGCCGACGCCGAACTGACCGGAGAGGCCGGCGCCGGAAGCACCGCCGAAGCGGCGGTTCGTCCAGTCGCTCACCGGGCCGGCGGCGACCGCGAGCCGGGTCTGCGCGGCCGGCAGCATCAGCACGAGCCCGAGCAGGATCATGACGACGGCCGCGCCGGTGCGGAACACCTCCGTGTCGAGGCCGAGGCCGAAGCCGATGGTAGCCACGAACAGGCCGATCGCCACGAAGGCGAGCGCCAGCCCCGAGGCGAGCGCGAGCGGCCCGAGGCGATGCTCGGAGGCGGCCGCGCCGAGGACGAGGGGCAGGAGCGGCAGCACGCAGGGCGAGAGCACCGACAGCAGGCCGGCGAGGAAGCTCAGTCCGAGGCCGGCTCCCATCGCTTCGCTCAGAGAGTCTTCTCGACGAGACCCTCGATCCATTCCGGCTGGGTCTCGCCCACGGAACGGCCGGTCTCGGTCTCTCCCTTGAAGGCGATCAGCGTGCTCTGCATGCGCGCGTTGAACCGGCGCAGCACGTCCTTCTGCGAGTCGAAATCGACGTCGAAGACGACGAGGTCCTTGAAGCGCGCCTGCCGGCCGAGTTCGGCCAGGATCGGCTTCTGCGTCTTGCAGATCGGGCACCAGGGCGCGCTCACCTCGACGAGGATCGGCTTGCCGGCCTTCTGTGCCGCCGCGAACGCATCGGCGGAATAGGGGGCCATCTCCGCCGCGCGGGCGGGGCCGGCGAGCGGCGCGAGGGCGAGGAGCGCGAGCAGGGAACGACGGAGCAGCATGGTCGGATCACCTCGGCTGTGGGTCGGTGCGGGCGTCGGCGCCCGCGCCGTCTTTCGTGCTTCGGCGCCACGCCTCATCGGGCCGCGTGGCCGCCGTGTCATGTCCGTCCTGCGAGCCCTCGTGCAGGCCATCTTGCCAAATCATCCGCGATGCGCGGCGACCCTTGCCCGACATCTACGCCGGAGTGGCGCCGGTGTCAGCGAATCGCGAGGGTGCGGCGGCAGGATCCCGCACAAGATCGCGTGACGACCACCGCTCACCAGAGCGAGAATTCGGTGGCGAAGTCGGTGGTCTTCAGGCGCTCGCAGGTCCGCGGCTCGGCCCGGCAATCGGCCTGTGGGCGCAGGGCCAGGGTGCCGTCGCCTTTCGTCTCGAAGTGCAGGCGCACGGGGGCGTCGTCCGCCTTGGTGTAGGCGAGGCCGACCTCGAAGCGCACGAAGTCGAAGCGGTCGCGATCCGCGTAGACGATGAGATCGCGCGAGACGGATTCGCCCGGATTGAGGTCGGAGGCCTCGCCCCCCGCATCGGTCGCGCCGGCGAACAGGCGGCTCTCGCGCAGGATCGCCTCGCCCGGCCCGTCGAAGCCGTAGCTGCGCGCCGTGATGGTGCGGTCGGAGGTCGGCATATCGTCTGCGGGCTTGCCGTCCGTGGGCTTTCCCTCGGAGGGCGCGAAGCGCACGCGTACGCCGGTGACGTTGTAGACGAGGCCGAGCACGCGCACGCCGGTCTGGCCCACGTTCCTGCGCGTCACGGTGGAGCGGATGGCCACGTGCTGCCCGCGCTCGCCGGCCCGCACGAGGTTCGTCGTCACCGAGACGGCGGGCGGCTCCAGGGCCGGCTTGATCCGGGCCTCGTAGATGAAGGTGTAGACCGCCCAGGCACCGGCCGCGACGATCGCGAGGGTCTGCACCAGGGCGTTGGCGCGCTCCAGGCGGCCGCCCCGCCGGGATCGCGCATCCTTACTCTCGTCCTTCGGCAGTCGCGGTTCCGGTTGTGCCAAGCGCGTGGCGTTGCGGTTGGTTCTGGACTATCGTTTAATGACTGGGATTGATTTCGTAATTCCATCTCTTGCTTGGTTTATGTCTTCATAATCTCATTCGATATCTTGAAGACCTAACAAGGTAAAATACTTGAATGCCGTAGAGGTTTTCAGATCGATCGGCATCGTTGCGTGGATAAGCCGTTAAGACGCGGTATCCTCTCGGCGATGTCGGATCATGAGCAATGACGACGCCGACACTGTATGTCGTTCGCATGTCGGGTTCGATATTCGTCGTGCGGTACGCGTCCCGACCGGTCGGGACGCGTACCGTCCGGATGTCCGGCCGGCACGCGGGGTTGATCGACATGATACGCACGAAGTGAAAGACACAACTGCTGAAAAGCGACCTGAAGGCGGGCCGAAGAGATCAGCCATCTCGCCCGCAGAAGGGTCGTCGTGCTCGACGACATCGGATCCCCCCTCGCAAATCCGGGAGTTGGAACGCGAAACGCCGGAGCCCCTCGCGGAGCCCCGGCGTTCGAAAGCCGTCTCGGCTGGACCGGGCGCGCGGCCCGGCCCCCTCGCCCTCAGAGCGAGTAGTACATCGTGAACTCGACCGGGTGCGGGGTCATCTCGTAGCGCATGACCTCCGTCATCTTCAGCTCGATGAAGGAGTCGATCTGGTCGTCGGTGAAGACGTTGCCGGCCTTGAGGAAGGCGCGGTCGCGGTCGAGGTTCTGCAGCGCCTCACGGAGCGAGCCGCAGACGGTGGGGATCTTCTTCAACTCGCGCGGGGGCAGGTCGTAGAGATCCTTGTCCATGGCCGGGCCCGGATCGATCTTGTTGATGATGCCGTCGAGGCCGGCCATCAGCAGGGCCGAGAAGGCGAGGTAGGGGTTCGCCATCGGGTCGGGGAAGCGGACCTCGACGCGCTTGGCCTTTGGGTTCGTCGTCCACGGGATGCGGCAGGAGGCCGAGCGGTTACGCGCCGAGTAGGCGAGCAGCACGGGGGCCTCGTAGCCCGGCACCAGGCGCTTGTAGGAGTTGGTCGACGGGTTGGTGAAGGCGTTGAGCGCCTTGGCGTGCTTGATGATGCCGCCGATGTACCAGAGGCATTCCTGGGAGAGATCCGCGTACTTGTCGCCGGCGAAGAGCGGCTTGCCGTCCTTCCAGATCGACTGGTGCACGTGCATGCCCGAGCCGTTGTCGCCGTAGACGGGCTTGGGCATGAAGGTCGCGGTCTTGCCGTAGCTCTGGGCGACCTGATGGATGCAGTACTTGTAGATCTGCATGTGGTCGGCGAGCAGCGTCAGCGTGTCGAACTTCATGCCGAGTTCGTGCTGGGCGGAGGCCACCTCGTGGTGGTGCTTCTCGACCTTCACGCCCATGGACTGCATGGCGGCCAGCATCTCGCCGCGCATGTCCTGGGCCGAATCCTGCGGCGGCACCGGGAAGTAGCCGCCCTTGGTGGCGACGCGGTGACCGAGGTTGCCGCCCTCGTAATCGGTGAAGCCGTTGGTCGGCAGCTCGGTGGAGTCGAGCTGAAAACCCGTGTGGTAGGGGTCGGCGCCGAACTTCACGTCGTCGAACACGAAGAACTCGGCCTCGGGGCCGACATAGATCGTGTCGCCGATGCCGGTGGACTTCAGGAAGGCTTCGGCCAGCTTGGCGGTGCCGCGCGGGTCGCGGCTGTAGGGCGCGCCCGTGGAGGGCTCGAGCACGTCGCAGACGATCGACATGGTCGAGGCCGAGAAGAAGGGGTCCATGCAGGCGGTCGCCGGGTCGGGCATCAGCAGCATGTCGGATTCGTTGATGGCCTTCCAGCCGGCGATCGACGAGCCGTCGAACATCGTGCCTTCGGAGAACATCTCGTCGTCGATGAGGGAGACGTCGAACGTGACGTGCTGCCACTTACCGCGCGGGTCGGTGAACCGAAGGTCGACGTACTTGACGTCGTTGTCCCTGATTTCCTTCAGGACGTCGGCTGCAGTCTTGGCCATCCTTGGGGGTCTCCTTCATGTCTCGGCCCGTTGCGGCCGTGGTTTTGCCGCAGCGGCCGGCGTCGTGCCGCAGAGCGGAAGGGGTGGGCGCCGAGCGTTTAGCGCAGGTGCGCCGTCTGGGCCAGCGCAATTTCTGCGCGCCAGGAGCGCATGGGCCGTCAGAAGAGACGCAAAAACAGAAACTTAGATCTGACTTCGTCGTCTCGGCGCTCCACCGCGACGACATCCCGGTCTCGCCGACGTGCCATGGCCCCGTATACCGTCAAGATCTTGCCCTCAGAATCTTGCGCATCTGGACGCAATTCGCGGCGTCGCCGACCAATTCCGAGGTGTCCCAGCAGAACCGTTCCCAGTCCATCGCCTCGTAGAAGCCCACCGCATCCGGTACGGCGTTCACGAAGAGCGTGTCGATGTTCAATCCCCGCGCTTTCGCCTCGACGCCTGCGCCCAGGGCGCGGCCGAGACCTTGACCCCGCCGGTCCGGCGCGATCGCCACCAGCCTCACGATCCCGGTTCCGTCGCGGCGATCGTCGAGGCGCACGACGCCGACGGGCCCGTCCTGGCATTTCAGCAGGAGGGGATGGTGGTCGGGACGGCGGTCGTCGGGGTGGTTCTCGTCGTAGCCCGTCCGCCCGCGCGCCGTCCAGAGAATGTCGCGCCGGAGGGTATGGAAGTGGCGCCAATCCGACGGGCTGCTCACGGGATCGAGCCGGCAGGCCACCTGAATCACGGGATTGCGGGCCGCCGCTCAGATCGCGTCGGTGCCGGTCTCGCCCGTGCGGATGCGGATCGCTTCCTCGATCGTCGAGACGAAGATCTTGCCGTCGCCGATGCGGCCGGTCTGGGCCGACTTGCGGATCGCCTCGACGGCGCCCTCCACCAACGCGTCGGACAGGACGATCTCGAGCTTCACCTTGGGCAGGAAGTCCACCACGTACTCGGCGCCGCGATAGAGCTCGGTATGCCCCTTCTGGCGCCCGAAGCCCTTGGCCTCGATCACGGTGATGCCCTGGAGGCCGACCTCCTGGAGGGCTTCCTTCACCTCGTCCAGTTTGAAAGGCTTGATGATCGCTTCGATCTTCTTCATGCCGGGCGGGCCTGACCTCGATGCTGCTTGACCCACCGTTGGTATCATCGCCGTCCGGCCTTCGCCACGCCGTTTTGGCCGGAGACGGCGGAAAACTGCACAACAAATATGCACGTTCCGCAAATCGTTTGGACGAAGGCTGCCCCCGAGGCGGATTCGTGGGCCTCGCACGGGCATCGCAGAAGGAATGTTCCATGACGACGCTGCGGCTGCTCAAGGTCGAGGCGATGCGCCGGGTCGATGCCGCCGCCATCGCGGGCGGAACCCCGGGGCGGGTCCTGATGGAGCGGGCCGGCGCGGCGGTGGCGGAGCGCGCCCGCGCCCTGGCGGCGGCGAGCGACCGCATCCTGGTCCTGTGCGGTCCCGGCAATAACGGCGGCGACGGCTTCGTCGCGGCGCGGCTCCTCGCGGAAGCGGGCTTCGCGGTCGACCTCGTCGGTCTTGCGCCGCTCGAATCCCTGTCCGGCGATGCCGCCGAGGCGGCGTCCGCCTGGTCCGGTCCTGTCGGTACGCTGGCGAAACTCGGTGATCTGGCGGGCTACGCCCTCGTGATCGACGCCCTGTTCGGGGCCGGCCTCGCGCGCGACCTCGAAGGGGAGGTCGCGGATCTCGTCGCGCGCCTCGTGGAGTCCGGCCGCCCCGTTCTGGCCGTCGACGTGCCGAGCGGAATCGACGGCGATACCGGCGCGGTGCGCGGCACGGCCGTGCGGGCCACCGAGACCGTCACCTTCGTCGCCCCGAAGCCGGGGCATCTGCTTGAGCCCGGCCGTTCCCATTGCGGCACCCTTCACGTGGCCGGGATCGGCACCGGGGCGGCCGACCTCGCGGCCGGGCTCGGTGACGATGCGCCCGTCTGGCGCAACGATCCGGACCTCTGGCGCGGCGGCTTTCCCCGCCTCACCGCCGCCAGCCACAAGTACACGCGCGGGCACGCGCTCGTGCTCTCGGGGCCCGCCTATCGGACGGGGGCCGCCCGGATGGCGGCGCGCGGCGCCCTCCGGATCGGGGCCGGGCTCGTCACGCTGGTCTCACCGGCCTCCGCCCTGGCGGAGAACGCCGCCCATTGCACCGCGATCATGCTGCGCGCCTGCGAGGGGGCCGACGATCTCGACGACCTTCTCGTGGACGAGCGCCTCAACGTGGTCCTGGCCGGGCCGGGGCTCGGTGCCGGCGCGGCCACCCGCGACCTCATGGCGGTCGCCGCCGCGGCGGGCCGCGCCCTCGTCCTCGACGCGGATGCGCTGACGAGCTTCAAGGGACAGGCCCGGTTGCTGGCCGCGCACCTCGCGGACGGGGACGCGCAGGCCGTGCTGACCCCGCACGAGGGCGAGTTCGCGCGCCTGTTCGAGGGCACGGACGCGGTCGACCCGGAGGGCGGCAAGCTGGAACGGGCGCGCCGCGCGGCGGCCCTCGCGGGCGCCGTCGTGGTACTCAAGGGTGCCGACACGGTGATCGCCGCACCCGATGGCCGCGCCGCGATCAACGATCACGGCACGCCCTATCTCGGCACCGCCGGGGCGGGCGACGTGCTGGCCGGTCTCGTCGCGGGTCTGCTGGCGCAGGGCATGGCGCCCTTCGAGGCGGCCTGCGCCGCCGTCTGGCTCCACGGTGACGCCGGTCTGCGCCACGGACCGGGCCTGATCGCCGAGGATCTGCCGGAGATGATGCCGGCGGTGCTGCGGGCGCTCCTCGAAAGTTAGGTCACCTCGAAGCTCGTCCACAGCCCGGTGTCGAAGCGCTCCAGCACGGTCGAACTCAGGAGCCAGCGGCCCGGATTATCGGCCCGGAAGGCGATGCGCGCGGTGCGGCTCTCGAGAAGCTGGAAGGTGTCGAGCCAGTACGGCTCCCAGCCGTCGTCGAGAGGGTGGAGCAGCCGGAAGGCGTGGCCGTGCAGGTGCAGCGCCTGCGGGAAGGCGGTCTCGTTCCGGATCGCCAGCACCACCACCTGTCCGCGCTTCACCGAGAACAGCGGCGCCTGCCCGGCCGCGCCGCTGGTCCCGTTCACGGCCCAGACCCGGTTCGGGTCGCCGGCATAGGCCGGTTCGGCCGTGGGCTTGTCCTTCTCGATGCGGGCGCCGCCCGTGATCGTGACGTCGCGCCGCACCGCGTTCTGCAGCTTCACCTCGGCGGGCAGAAGCTTGTTCTCGGCCATCTTGGTGATCGGGGGCCGCGCCGGCGTCACGGGCGCGCCCGCCAGCGTCAGGGTGGCCAGCGCGATGCCGTTGCCGATCAGCGCCGTGATGCTGCCCGTGGCACCGGCCTCCATGGGCAGGTCGAGCATCAGGTCGTAGCGGGTGCCGGGCGGGAAGGGCAGGGTGGCGCGCAGGGGCTCGAAGGTGTCGGTGGGCTGTCCGTCCACGGCCAGGACGTAGACCTTCACGCCGTCGAAGCGGATGCGGGTGCCGCGCGCGTTGCAGACGTTGCCGAGGCGCAGGCGCAGGCGGCTGCCCGGGCGCGCCGTGATCGGCGCCGGGACGGGGATGCCGTTCAGGGTCACGAGGCTGCCGAGCCGGCCGGAACTCGCCGCGAAGGCGGTCTGGCCGAACGCCATCAGGCCGGCATCGTCGTCGAGCCGCCAATCCTGCATCAGCAGGGTCAGGTCCTGGTCCACGGCCGGGGGCGACGCCTCCTCGACCACCAGGGCCCCGGCGAGGCCGCGCCCGGAGGGCTCGCTGGAGCCGCCCACCACGAGGGGCCGAATCAGGAAGGTGCCGGCATCCGGCGGCACGAAGGCATAGGTGAAGTCGGCGCCGGGCGCGATCGGCCCTTGCGTCACGCCGCCGACCCCGTCCATCGGGTTCTGGTTGCGCACCCCGTGCCAGTGCAGGCTCAAGGGCTTGTCGGTCTTGTTCTCGACCTTCAGCCGCACGGTCTCGCCGAGCTTCACCCGAACCACCGGAGGCGGAGCCTTGCCGTCGAAGCACCAGACCGGCGTCGCCGCGGCGGGCTCCGGCTTGAGGCGGGTCGTTCCGGGGGCCGCCGTCAGGATCCGGGCCGGCGGTGCGCTCGCCGGCGGCGGCGTCGGCGGGGTGACCGGCACCGGCTTCGCTGCCTGCGCGAGCGCGGCGCGCGGCATCAGCGTCAGGGCCGCGGCGCCCCCGAGCAGGGCGCGGCGTGAGGCCGAGCATGGAGCCGAGGCTTTGGCGTTCGTCGCGAGCGATCGGGCTTTCAGCATGGAACCTCGGCGAAGGGAAAAGGGCGGGATCGGGAGCGGAGACGTCCGGGCCGCGCTTGTAGAATGCGGGTCCGGCGGACGCCAAATCGGCGCGTCCCGCCCGTCGCGGCGATCCGGAAGGGACCCGACTTTTTTTGATGCGGCCCGTTGCACCCGTGCTATAGGACCGCGCTCTGGCGGCGGAATGCGCGCTGGGCGTTGGCGCTTGCGGGCGTGGCGGAACTGGTAGACGCGCTGGATTTAGGTTCCAGTGTCGCAAGACGTGGGGGTTCGAGCCCCTCCGCCCGCACCAGTCCTTCGCCGTCGGGAACGGATTGGCTCACAGCGATGGCCGCCCGGCCCGCCGTAGGAAGTCGGCCCCTCGGCGGTGCGATGTCCCCTCGCCGGCCGCGTCCGGTCCGTCGCGACGGGTCAGGCGGGGCAACGAATTTACGCGATCACACGGACGACAGCGGAAAGACGACCATGCAGGTGACCGAGACACTCTCCCAGGGACTGAAGCGCGAGTTTCAGGTCCTGCTCGCCGCGAACGAGCTCGAGGAGCGCCTGACGAGCGAGCTGTCCACCCTGAAGGACAAGGCCCAGATCAAGGGCTTCCGCCCCGGCAAGGTGCCGGTCGCGCACCTGCGCAAGCTCTACGGCCGCTCCGTGATGGCGGACGTGCTGCAGAACGCCGTCAACGAGGCGAACCAGAAGATCGTCTCCGAGAACAACCTCAAGCTCGCCCTCGAGCCCAAGATCGAGTTCCCCGGCGACAAGTCCATCGTCGAGCGCGCCCTCGACGCGAAGGACGACGTCTCCTTCAACGTCGCCCTCGAGGTCCTGCCGACCTTCGAGCTCGCCGACCTCTCCGACGTCAGCCTGACCAAGCAGGTGGCCAAGCCTTCCGACGCGGAGGTCGACGAGGCCATCACCCGCATGGCCTCGTCCAACCGCAGCTTCTCGCCCCGCGACGAGGGCGCGGCGGCCGAGACCGGCGACCGCGTCACCATCGACTTCGTCGGCCGCATCGACGGCACCGAGTTCGAGGGCGGCAAGGGTGAGGGCGTGGACCTGGAGCTCGGCTCCGGCTCGTTCATCCCCGGCTTCGAGGACCAGCTCGTCGGCGCCAAGGTCGGTGAGCAGCGCGTCGTCAAGACCGCCTTCCCGGAGGCCTACGGCGCGCCGCAGCTCGCCGGCAAGGATGCCGAGTTCGACGTCACCGTGACGGCGATCCAGGCCCCGGGCGAGACCAAGATCGACGACGAGCTCGCCAAGGGCTTCGGCATGGATTCCCTCGACAAGCTGAAGGAGGCGGTCTCGACCGCCATCGGCAGCGATTTCGAGGCGCAGTCCCGTCGCAAGCTCAAGAAGGACCTGCTCGACGCCCTCGACACGAAGTACGCCTTCGAGCTGCCTCCGAGCCTCGTCCACCAGGAATTCGCCGCCGTGTGGGCCCAGGTCGAGCAGGACCTCAAGTCCCGCGAGAAGACCTTCGCGGACGAGGGAACCACCGAGGAGAAGGCCACCGCCGAGTATCGCAAAATCGCCGAGCGTCGCGTGCGCCTCGGCTTGGTGCTTGCGCAGGTCGGTGAGACGGCCGATATCAAGGTCACGGACGACGAGGTGAACCAGGCGCTGATCGCCCGGGTGCGGCAGTATCCCGGCCAGGAGCAGCAGGTCTGGGACTTCTACCGCAAGAACGCCCAGGCGCTGGCCGAGCTGCGTGCGCCGATCTTCGAGGAGAAGGTCGTCGACCACGTTCTCGCGCAGGTGAAGCTCGTCGAGGAGCCGGTCTCGAAGGAGGCGCTGTTCGCCGACGAGGACGAGGCTTCCGAGACCGACGGGGCGAAGGCCGAGACGGCTTCGACGGAGACCCCGACGGAATCCTCGGCTTCGGACGAGGCCCTGCCCGCCGTCGCCAAGGCCGACTGAGCCCGCCTGCTCCCACGAGGGCGGCGGGCGATGAGTAAGGCGGCGTTCACCGTCGTCGTAGTTCGCTGAAACGTCCGGTGCGCGCCTGATTCGCGGCGCGGCCGGACCCCTTGTAGCTGGGGCACGTGATGATGAGAGATCCGGTCGACTATTATAACAGCGCGCTCGTGCCCATGGTGGTCGAGCAGTCGAGCCGCGGTGAGCGTGCCTTCGACATCTATTCGCGCCTGTTGCGCGAACGCATCATCTTCCTGACCGGCCCGGTCGAGGATTACGGCGCGTCGCTGATCGTCGCGCAGCTGCTGTTCCTCGAGGCCGAGAACCCGAAGAAGGAAATCTCCTTCTACATCAATTCGCCGGGCGGCGTCGTGACCTCCGGCCTGTCGATCTACGACACCATGCAGTTCATCCGTTGCCCCGTGACCACGCTCTGCGTCGGCCAGGCCGCCTCGATGGGATCGCTGCTGCTGACCGCCGGCGAGCCCGGCCACCGCTTCGCCCTGCCGAACGCCCGGATCATGGTGCACCAGCCCTCCGGCGGCTTCCAGGGCCAGGCCACCGACATCCTGATCCATGCCCGCGAGATCGAGGCCCTGAAGAAGCGCCTCAACGAGATCTACGTGAAGCACACCGGCCGCGACTACGACACCATCGTGCAGGCGCTGGAGCGCGACAACTTCATGACGGCCGACGCCGCCAAGGAGTTCGGCCTGATCGACGAAGTGATCCAGAAGCGCCCCGAGCCAGCGGCCGCCTGAGGAACCGCGCGCCGGGTTGCTTAGGCCCGGCGCGTCCTTTCGATGCGGGACGCATGTGCCGGCCTGCCTTGATCCCGTCGCGGTCGCGTGCTTGCATCGTCAGTCTGATCGAAGCCGGCAGAAGCGCGCAGGTGACTGTTTCTTTAGGCGGACGTACTTAAATTCGAAGGATGCGTGTGCGCCCCGGACCGGCGCCATGCCCGCGAACGGAGACCGATATGAGCAAGACTGGCGGCAACGACTCGAAGAGCACGCTGTACTGCTCGTTTTGCGGCAAGAGCCAGCACGAGGTCCGCAAGCTGATCGCGGGCCCGACGGTGTTCATCTGCGACGAGTGTGTCGAACTGTGCATGGACATCATCCGCGAGGAATCGAAGTCCTCCCTGGTGAAGTCGCGCGACGGGGTGCCCACCCCGAAGGAGATCCGCCGCGTCCTGGATGACTACGTCATCGGCCAGGATTTTGCGAAGAAGGTTCTCTCGGTCGCGGTCCACAACCACTACAAGCGGCTCGCCCACGCCTCGAAGCACAACGACGTCGAGCTGGCGAAGTCGAACATCATGCTGATCGGGCCCACCGGCTCGGGCAAGACGCTGCTGGCCCAGACCCTGGCCCGCATCCTCGACGTGCCCTTCACCATGGCGGACGCCACCACTCTGACGGAAGCCGGCTACGTCGGCGAGGACGTCGAGAACATCATCCTCAAGCTGCTCCAGGCCTCCGACTACAACGTCGAGCGGGCGCAGCGTGGCATCGTCTACATCGACGAGATCGACAAGATCTCGCGCAAGTCCGACAACCCGTCGATCACCCGCGACGTCTCGGGCGAGGGCGTGCAGCAGGCGCTCCTGAAGATCATGGAGGGCACCGTCGCCTCCGTGCCTCCGCAGGGCGGCCGCAAGCACCCGCAGCAGGAATTCCTGCAGGTCGACACCACGAACATCCTGTTCATCTGCGGCGGCGCCTTCGCGGGCCTGGAGCGGATCATCTCGGCGCGCGGCAAGGGCACCTCGATCGGCTTCGGCGCGACCGTGCAGGCCCCCGACGACCGCCGCACCGGCGAGATCTTCCGCAACGTCGAGCCCGAGGACCTGCTGAAGTTCGGCCTCATCCCCGAATTCGTCGGCCGCCTGCCGGTGCTGGCGACGCTGGAGGATCTCGACGAGACCGCGCTCAAGCGCATCCTGCAGGAGCCGAAGAACGCCCTGGTCAAGCAGTACCAGCGCCTCTTCGAGATGGAGAACGTCGACCTGACCTTCCAGGACGAGGCGCTTTCGATGGTGGCCCGCAAGGCGATCGAGCGGAAGACCGGCGCCCGCGGCCTGCGCTCGATCCTGGAGACCATCCTGCTCGAGACGATGTACGACCTGCCCGGCCTCGATTCCGTCGAGCAGGTGGTGATCGGGCCGGAAGTCGTCGATGGCAAGTCGCGGCCGCTCTACATTCACGGCGACCGCAACAAGGAAGCCCCGGCCAGCGTCAGCGCCTGAGCCTCTTCGGGGCTTCATCAGGTCTGGGTCGAGCCACGGGGCGGATGCTTGAAAACATCCGCCCCGATTTCCATCTCAAACCCAGCGCGATGGCCGCACGCTCACCCTTCCGAGGCGCGGTGTCCCGCCACCAGCCGCATCGTCCACGACTCGTTCCCTGAACACTTCCGACCCCCTCGCGGCCCGGTCGGCCCCTGGCAGGATGCTTGCTCCATGGGAGGAGCGACTGCCCGGCGTCCATCATGAGGAAGTCCGATATGACCCAATCGAAATCGCGCCAGCCCGTTGTTCCGGGCTCGACGGGCTCCTACGCCGTCCTCCCCCTGCGCGACATCGTCGTGTTCCCGCACATCATCGTGCCGCTCTTCGTCGGCCGCGAGAAGTCGATCCGCGCCCTTGAAGAGGCGGTCCGCACCGACCGCCACATCCTGCTGGCGACGCAGATCAACGCGAGCGAGGACGACCCCTCGACGGATGCCATCTACAAGATCGGCACCCTGGCCTCCGTGCTGCAGCTCCTAAAGCTGCCCGATGGCACCGTGAAGGTGCTGGTCGAGGGCGCGGGACGTGCCAAGATCACCCGCTTCTCGAAGTCCGACACCTATTACGAGGCCGAGGCCGAGACCCTCACCGACGAACTCGGTGACAGCGTCGAGGCGGAGGCGCTCGCCCGCTCGGTCATCGCCGAGTTCGAGAACTACGTGAAGCTCAACAAGAAGATCTCGCCCGAGGTCGTCTCCGCCGTGACACAGATCGACGAGCCCTCGAAGCTCGCCGACACGGTGGGCTCGCACCTCGCGGTCAAGATCGCCGACAAGCAGGCGATCCTGGAGATTCCCACGGTGGCGCAGCGCCTGGAGCGCGTGCTGTCGCTGATGGAGAGCGAGATCTCCGTGCTCCAGGTGGAGAAGCGCATCCGGACCCGCGTGAAGCGGCAGATGGAGAAGACCCAGCGCGAGTACTACCTCAACGAGCAGATGAAGGCGATCCAGAAGGAACTGGGCGATTCCGAGGACGGCAAGGACGAACTGGCCGAGCTCGAGGAGAAGATCGAGAAGACCAAGTTCACCAAGGAGGCCCGCGACAAGGCGGTGGCGGAGCTGAAAAAGCTGCGTCAGATGTCGCCGATGTCGGCGGAAGCCACCGTGGTGCGCAACTACCTCGACTGGATGCTCGGCATCCCGTGGGGCAAGCGCTCGAAGATCAAGAAGGATCTCCTCGGCGCCCAGGTCCTGCTCGACGAGGACCATTTCGGCCTCGACAAGGTCAAGGAGCGGATCGTCGAGTATCTCGCCGTGCAGCAGCGCGCGAACAAGCTCACGGGCCCGATCCTCTGCCTCGTCGGGCCCCCGGGCGTCGGCAAGACCTCGCTCGGCAAGTCCATCGCCAAGGCGACGGGCCGCGAGTTCGTGCGCATGTCACTCGGCGGCGTGCGGGACGAGGCCGAGATCCGCGGTCACCGCCGCACCTATATCGGATCGATGCCCGGCAAGATCGTCCAGTCGATGCGCAAGGCGAAGACCTCGAACCCGCTCATCCTGCTCGACGAGATCGACAAGATGGGCATGGACTTCCGGGGCGATCCCTCGGCGGCCCTGCTGGAGGTGCTCGATCCGGAGCAGAACGCGACCTTCAACGATCACTACCTCGAGGTCGATTACGATCTGTCGAACGTCATGTTCGTCACCACCGCCAACACGCTGAACATCCCCGCGCCCCTGATGGACCGCATGGAGGTGATCCGCATCGCCGGCTACACCGAGGAGGAGAAGCTCGAGATCGCGCGCAAGCACCTGATCCCGGGCGCGATCAAGAAGCATGGCCTCGATGCCAAGGAATGGCAGATCGACGATGCCGCGTTGCTGATGCTCATCCGCCGCTACACGCGGGAGGCGGGCGTGCGCAACCTGGAGCGTGAGCTGTCGAACCTCATCCGCAAAGCGGTCAAGGAGATCCTCATCACCAAGGTGAAGGCCGTCGCCGTCACCGAGGAGAACCTGCCCGTCTTCCTCGGAGCGCCGAAGTTCCGCTACGGCGAGATCGACGAGGAGGATCAGGTCGGGGTGGTCACAGGGTTAGCCTGGACCGAGGTCGGCGGCGAATTGCTGACGATCGAGGGCGTCATGATGCCCGGCAAGGGCAAGATGACGGTGACGGGCAACCTGCGCGACGTGATGAAGGAGTCGATCTCGGCCGCGGCGAGCTATGTCCGCTCGCGGGCCGTCGATTTCGGCATCGAGCCGCCGCTGTTCGAGCGCCGGGACATCCACGTCCACGTGCCGGAGGGGGCGACCCCGAAGGACGGGCCGTCCGCCGGCATCGGCATGGCGACCGCGATCATCTCGACGCTGACGGGCATTCCGGTGCGCCGTGACGTGGCGATGACGGGCGAGGTCACCCTGCGTGGCCGCGTGCTGCCGATCGGCGGCCTCAAGGAGAAGCTGCTCGCGGCTCTGCGCGGTGGCATCAAGACGGTCCTCATCCCGGAGGAGAACGCCAAGGACATCGCCGAGGTGCCCGACAGCGTGAAGAACGGGATGGAGATCATCCCCGTCTCGCGGATGGACCAGGTGCTCCAGCACGCCCTGGTCCGGGTGCCCGAGGCGATCGAATGGGAGGAGCCGGCCCGTCCGGTCCGTCCCGTCATCGCCGACGAGGATTCCGCGACGGTGATCGCCCATTGAGGGCGGCGGGGGTTTGAAGTGAAGCGAGGCCTCGGCAGACATGCCGGGGCCTTTTTGCTGGGCGCGTCCCGCGTCACCGCCCCGTCGGGGGTTGCGCGCCCTCATGCGCTTCCGTTACGAAGCGGCGCGGCGGGCGGTTAGCTCAGTTGGTAGAGCGTCTCCTTTACACGGAGAGGGTCGGGGGTTCGAGTCCCTCACCGCCCACCATATCCGTCAATGGCTTAGCCATAGGTCTGCTGACTAGCCTTCTCGCTTTGAAAGCACAGGGTAAGCTGGAAGCTGCGCGAAGACCCGTGCGCGGAAACCATCGGCCCGCGCTACGGTGATCCGCATCTCGAAGTCATCCGGACGCGGCCGCGTGCGCGGCAGGCTTCGAGCCGGCAGTTCTTGCCCTGCTCCCGGACTTCTCGACCGATCGAAGAGGGGGCCATTGCGGGATTCATCCCTGCCAGAGCCTGGGCTGCCCGAAGACGGCCGGCCGTTCTCAATTCCGGACCGCGATGGCGATGTGGTTGGTGTGGGGTGCGCCCTGGCCACCTGTCGGCAGCGCAGTCAGCTCGGCGAAGGCCTGGAGGGTCGCGCCGGCCGGCATGTTGCGACGCGTGACCCGCACCTGCCCCACGCCGTCGACGATGGGCGCTTTGGCGATGCGTCCCCCCGCCTGGAGCACGGAGATGGCGCCCTGCGCGCCCGGGAAGTCGAAATTGACACTGACCTCTACCTCGGCGAGGCCGCCCGGCGGCACGGTGAAGATACCCGTGCCGGTCGTGTAGTCGCGCAGGTAGCGGGCGACGTCGCCACTGGGGTCGACGGTCTGGAAGGCGATGGACTGGCCCCCGATGGTGAGGGGCTGGGTCACGCCGAATGCGTAGAGCACCTGGCGGAACCCGTGATGCGCGATGCCGTTCTCGGTGCCGGAAAGGGCCGCGCGAAAGCCGGTGCCGAAGCCGAGATCGTCGACCCAGACGTCGGTCTTGGTGCTGCCGGCGAGGACGTTGGCGCGTTTCCGCTGGCCTGCCGGAAACCACATGCGGCTGTTCTGCCAGACCACCTCGCCGTCGTAGTCGGCTCCGGTCTGGAGGAGGGGCGTGAGGTCCTGGCTGTGATAGCCGCCCACGCCGGTGAACGAAATGAGCCCTCGGTTGCCGGCAGCAGGGGCGGAGGCGAGTTTCTCCGGGTTGAGGGTGTTCGCGAGCTGGGAGGCCGATTCCACGGTCGTCCCGCGTATCCGCACCCGGCCCCATTGCACGCCCTTGTCCGGGGCGGCGATCGGCTGGTTCTCGACGAGGACGCCCGTGGTGATGCCCGCCATGAGCAGCTCGCCGCCTGTCACGGTGACATCGGCGCCGACCGCGACGATGCCCTTGTGGCGTATCCCGGCCCAATTCCGCGAAGGCGCGCCCAGGTCGTCGGACCCCCATTGAGCGCCGACGACGTGGACGTAGGTCTCGGTGCCGATGAACTGGGCGACCTGGGTACAGCCGTAGGTGTGGCCGCCGAAGAAAGTCAGCTCGGACAGGAGCGTGCTGGGTTTGTCCGGGGACCCGATCTTATAGCAGAGCTTCGCCTGGGTTGCGCTCAGATTGTGCACCTCCGAGCCCTGCGCGTTGGTGTTCCACCAGAAGGCCGCTTCGTAATTGGTCCTGTACTGGGCGGAGACTTCGAGCTTGCCCGTGATGTTGACCACCCCAGCCCGGAACTCCAGCACGCTCGGCGTCGGAGCCGTCGCGTTTCCGAGGAAACGGCAATTGCCGGTAAATCGAAGCCCGCCACTCGCGACGACGATCTGGCTCACACGGTAATCGCCGTGGCACGAGAACGGGCGGTTCTGCGCCAGCGCGGTGTCGATCGCGGTCTGAACGGCGACGGTCGCGTCGTCCCCCGAATAGAGCTCCGGGAAATGCTGCGGCGTGATGGGCAGATCACCGAACAGGCTGGACAGGGTCCGAGGCGTCGTGAGGTTGAACGGATTCGCGCGCGTTCCATCGGTGGGGTCCGACGAATTCGGTCCCTTCAGCGTCGGGGAGGGCGTCTGCCCCACGTCCGGGGGGCTGCCCGGCCGTCGCCCGGCATCGAGCGCGGGCGCCGATCCGGGCAGGAGCAGACAGACCACGAGAGGAATCTTGCCCAGACGCATGGAATCGTCTCCAGATGGTTTTAGAGAGGGCGCGTCAGACGCCGGCCGGACACCGCGCCTTGGTCCGTGAGCTTCCGGCGGCAGGCTGTCGACCCCTTTGCGACGTGCCATCTCGGGTCCGCGCACAGGCTCGCGACTATGGTCTGCGAGGTGGCATCCGTCCGCTCCAGCGAATACGTCTTGCCGGATACAATTTAGTTCTGCTTGCTATCGTTCTGCATCGCGACCAGTTGACGTGCGTAGACCAATAAGCTCTCGCACGAAAAGTCATTATCCAATTCGGACCAGAGGCGAAGCAATTCCAATGTATACTCTGGATTGGTGATCCGGCCGGCCGAACGGCGGAAGCTGTCGACCGGGACACCCAAGGCTTCGGCGATGCGGGCCAGCGACTGCTCCGCGAGAACGTCGTCCGATTTTTTCCGGTCCGGCATGCCTTGAGCCCATCATACAGACCGCATCGCTTAACGGAATTTTTAAGATCAGTCACCGTCGGAATGGCGGAATTATTTCTGCGTTCCGCCATGCGAAGCGATGTATGGAGGCTGAAATTCCCACGTCAGAGAAATTAAACAAAATCAATAGATGGCGTCATCTTTGCACGAGGCATTGTTCAACGCAGCAAATCTCCTGGCGAATGACGACATCCAACGCCCGGCCCTGGCAATCGAGAGCCGGTGGATCATCGACGCGAAGTCCTGCGTTGACTAGGTTCCAACAAGGCTTCTGGCCAATCCGTGGGGGAAACCGGCATGCCAAGCGATTCACAGGCCGATGTCCCGACCCACCGACGACGATCCGTGATCGACGACAAGACCTCGGCGCTCCTCGCGGCCCAGGCCGGCGTTTGGGATTACGATATGGAGCGGGACCGTTTCTGCTACTGCCGTGGGGCGGCCCTCGCATTCGGGTTGCCGAACGATCAGCGACTCACCGGTCTCGGATTGGGCGAACTCGCGGCCGTGGTGCATCCGGAGGACCGGGCGACCTACCTCGCGAAGGTGGCCCCAATCCTCCGGAGCGGCGGCATGATCAATGCGACGTTGCGCACCGATCCTGCGCTTGGGCCTTCCCGTCGCCTTCTCATGCGCGGCAACGTGAGCCCCGCGGAAGGCCGAAGCGACGTCCGCACGAGCGGCATCGTCGTCGATTTGTCGGATTCTGGCCTGCTCGAAGCTGCGCAGGACGAAGTGTCGGATGGCCGAGGCGCTTTCCCCGCGGGATTGCTCGAGGGGATCGACCACCTGATCGCGGCCCGGCGGTGCTTGGCCGAGATGCGCGCACCGGACGCGAAGGACAGCCTGCTTCTCTTGGACCACCTGCTGATCAACCTGGCACGAGGCCTCGCTCAGGAGGTGCGCGCCCGACATTGACCGAAAAACTCGCGCCGGCGACGTGACACACCAATGGGGGCTCGGTCATGGCCCGTTCGATGGGCGGCGTGAGTGCCTCACGCGATCGGATGAATTCCGGTATGATCGGCCCGCGTCGCAGGATGCGCGAGGCAAAGCGCCTCCCCGGCGGCTCGTGACCTCGGGCGCTCCTCTTTCCTGTCATCGTGGATGCGGTGAGGATCTCCCCGAATCCGCTTTCATCGCAGAGGTACACCGTGACGGATGAAGCCGGCGATCGTTCGGGCCCGGGGCGGGGCTTCCCGCCGCCCTGGATCGTGGTCGAGAAGGCCGAGAGTTTCTGTGTCGAGGATGCGAGCGGGCTCGCCGTCGCCTGGACCTACTTCTCGGCCGATGCCGACCAGCGCGCGGCGACCGGCGCCATGACGCGGGACGAGGCGCAACGCATCGCCAAGGCGATCGCCATGGTTCCGGAGATGCGGACGATCATCCGCTCGCTGCAGGATGGCCTCGCCGAGGCGGAGTCCGGCGACCCGGATTCCTGAGCGCGTGTCGTCCCGGCCGATGCCGGACCCTTCCGGCGGGAGGCCTCAGCCTCCGGCCATCACCAGGGCCCAGAAGCGCTTGTAGCGGGTGCCCGGCGCATCGACCCGCGCGATGCCGACGCGCTTGAGCTGCGGGAGCAGCATGTTCTTGTTGTGCTCGGGCGAGGCCTTCCAGCGGGCCAGTACCTCGTCGAAGGTCGCCGAGCCGGCGCTCAGGTTCTCGGAGGCGTAGGTGCGCCCGAACCCGGCCTCCGCCATGCGGGCGTTGAAGGTGCCGCCGATCTCGTGGCTGAGGCGTCCGGCCTTCGCGTTCGAGGCGGCCTGGTAGGAGGCGGCCCGGATCAGGCTCGAATCGATGACGACGGGACCGAGCCCATGCTGCGCGCGGTAGCGCGAGATCGCGGCGGCCGCCGCCTGCTCGTCGAGGACCACGAGGCTGGTCGGCTGCTCGGGTGCGATGAGACTCGGGCTGCCGCAGCCGGCCAGCATCAGGAGAAGCGAGAGGCCGGCGAAGAGGGGCGCGCGGCAGACGCAGCGGGGGAACGCGGATATGGGCATGAGTGCGGGCATGGGTTCGAAAGGATCTCGCGGCGCGCCTCGGCGGGAGCGGACCCCTTTCCGGGCCGATGCGGCGAAAACGCGGCACGCGTCCGGGCCTCGCGCCACCCGCCCACGCCTGTGTCTTCCCGATCACGACGCCCCGCGAGCCGGCGCGGGTGCCGCGCGGACGGGTGGTGATGGCCAGGATCGGTCAGGCTCGCCATCCGCCGCATCCGCATGAAGGCGGAGCGTGTGGAAGGTAGACCGGGGCCGGACACGACATCGACGAGCCGCGAGGACGACGGAGGCCGGATCGGCCACGCAAATGAAATGCAGGATGAGGAATGGCGCGGGCGACGGGACTCGAACCCGCGACCTCCGGCGTGACAGGCCGGCACTCTAACCGACTGAGCTACGCCCGCATCATTTATTCGGTCTGAAGGCGACGTGGCGCGGGCGACGGGACTCGAACCCGCGACCTCCGGCGTGACAGGCCGGCACTCTAACCGACTGAGCTACGCCCGCTTGACGTCCCGCCCCGTTTCCGGCGGTGTCGGGGGTGTAGGTTCAGTGCCGGGGGCTGTCAAGCAATCCCGGAGCGCATTCGCATGGGAATCTGGCGGGAGCGATCCGGCGCGGCCGACGGTCCGCGGGCAGGGGGATTCTCGCCGTCGGGCCACCATTGAAACCGCGTCTCTTTTCTGTCATACGCCCCCTCGCGTTGAACCGCCCGGCCGATCGGGCTGCCGTGGCGGTTCGTGCTGCTCCATCAGAAGCATCAACCGAGCGCATCCCTTCGATCCGAGCCGGATCGGAGACGTTGCGCGTTCAGGAGAGCCAAATGCCCAAGCTGAAAACCAAGTCGGGCGCGAAGAAGCGCTTCAAGATCACCGGCACCGGCAAGGTCATGTACGCCCAGGCCGGCAAGCGCCACGGGATGATCAAGCGGACGACGAAGCAGATCCGCAACCTGCGCGGCACCACCACCCTGTTCGAGGGCGATGCCGCCAACGTGAAGAAGTACTTCCTGCCCAACAGCCGGTAAGCCTTCACGACGCCGACACTGCATCTTTCGTAATCCAGGAGAATTCCCATGGCCCGCGTCAAGCGCGGCGTGACCAGTCACGCGAAGCACAAGAAAGTCCTCAAGGCCGCCCGTGGTTATTACGGTCGCCGCAAGAATACGATCCGGATCGCCAAGCAGGCGGTCGAGAAGGGCATGCAGTATGCCTATCGCGATCGGAAGAACAAGAAGCGCACGTTCCGCGCGCTCTGGATCCAGCGCCTCAACGCCGCCGTGCGCGAGCATGGCCTGACCTATTCGCGCTTCATCGACGGCCTGACGAAGTCGGGCGTCGCCGTGGACCGCAAGGCCCTGTCCGATCTCGCGATCCACGAGCCCGCCTCGTTCGCGGCGGTGGTCGAGATCGCCAAGGCCGCCCTCCCGGCCGCCAAGGCCGCCTGAGTCGACCGCGCGGCTCAGGGCCGCGCGTTCCGTCCTCACCGAAAGGCGCGGCGCCCGAAAGGAGCCGCGCCTTTCGGCGTTTCGCGCGATGCGTTTCGCCGAGACCCTCGGGTTTTTGCCGGCGCGGCCGCCGACTTTATGGGCGTAGCCGCTTGCATTGCGGGTCACGACCCGCAAAACCCTCGCCACGTCCGAATGACCGAGCCCGGCCGATCCGCACCGATCGCCGCAGCCGCAGCCGGTGAGTTGAACCGATGACCGATCTCGACACTCTCGAAGGCGATCTGTTGCGTCAGGTCGCGGACGCGTCCGACGAGGCCGCCCTCGACGCCGTGCGCGTCGCGGCCCTCGGCAAGAAGGGGTCGGTTTCCGAACTCCTGAAGACCCTGGGCGCGATGACGCCGGACGAGCGCAAGGCGCGCGGCCCCCTCATCAATGGATTGCGCGACCGGGTGCAGGGGGCGATCGGCACGCGTCGCGACGCCCTGGCCGAGGCGGCGCTCGGCGCCCGTCTCGCGGCCGAGCGCATCGACGTCACCTTGCCGGTGCGCGAGGCGCCCGAGACGCGCGGCCGCATCCACCCGATCAGCCAGGTCATGGACGAGATCACCGCGATCTTCGCCGATATGGGATTCTCGGTGGCCGAAGGTCCGGACATCGAGACCGACGACTACAATTTCACGGCCCTCAATTTCCCGCCCGGCCATCCGGCCCGCGAGATGCACGACACGTTCTTCCTGGCGCCCGACCGGAACGGCCGGCGCAAGGTGCTGCGCACCCACACCTCGCCGGTCCAGATCCGGACCATGCGGGCGGGAGCGCCGCCGATCCGGGTGATCTGCCCGGGGCGCACCTATCGGCACGATTCCGACCAGACCCACACGCCGATGTTCCATCAGGTCGAGGGGCTGGTGATCGACAAGGCCGCCAACATCGCCAACCTGAAATGGGTCCTGGAGGAGTTCTGCCGCACCTTCTTCGAGGTCGATGCGGTGAAGATGCGCTTCCGGCCCTCGTTCTTCCCCTTCACCGAGCCCTCGGCCGAGGTCGACATTCAGTGCTCGCGCAAGGGCGGCGAGATCCGCTTCGGCGAGGGGACCGACTGGCTCGAGATCCTCGGCTGCGGCATGGTCCACCCGAACGTGCTGCGCAATTGCGGCCTCGACCCCGACAGCGTGCAGGGCTTCGCCTTCGGCGTCGGCATCGACCGCATCGCCATGCTGAAATACGGCATGCCGGACCTGCGCCCGTTCTTCGAGGCGGACGTGCGCTGGCTCGACCATTACGGCTTCCGGCCGCTCGACATCCCGAGCCTGGTGGCCGGGCTGACGGGGTAGGGTGACGCGTGGGGAGGTTGAGATGTTGACCGACGCCGAGGTTCTGAAGCTTGCCGAGCCGATCTTCGCGACGATTCTTGGACCGCTGGGCTTTTCGCGCGCGTCCGTCGTGTCCGGCGCCGATCAGGATGGCGACAAGGCCTTTTTCATCGAGGCGTTCTTCGAGCCGGGCTCGAACATCGTCAACGGCAAGGCCCTGGTCGAGGCGCGGGGTCAACTGCACGACGCCTTGACGGCGCTGGGCGAGGAACGATTTCCCTACGTTTCCTACCGGCTTCCCGGCGAGCCGGAACCCTACTCGGACGATCTGGATGAACCGGCGTCGCCGCATCCATGAGCCAGATCAAGCATCGGATCGTTCGGGAGCTGATCCAATCGGCTTACGCGCGCGTGGAGGGTGGCTCCGCCAGACCGACCCAGACCGCCCTGCGGCGCGCCGTCAGCGATTCGTACTACGCCGTCTTTCATGCCGTCTGCTACCTCACGGCCGACGGTCTGGTGGGGTGGAACACCCCCTGGGAAAGTTTCGAGCCGATCTATCGCTCCCTCGATCATCAGGACGCCAAGAAGCGCTTTGCCGCGCCGGACGTCGCGGCCCTCGGTCCCGAGGTCCGGCGCATCGGTGAAATCTTGCGCGACCTCATCAAGGAGCGTCATACGGCCGATTACGATCCAAGGCCGTTCGCGACCAACAAGGCGGAAACCCTGGCGCGCATCGCGCAGGCTCAGGAAGCCATCGATCTCATCGAGGCGCTGCCCAAGACGACCTATCGGAAGCTGGCCGTTCTGCTCATCGCAAAACCGCGCCGTTCCTGACTCCATCGACGGATACGCAGGCCCATGAAATTCACCCTCTCCTGGCTCAAGGACCACCTCGACGCCGAGGCCTCCCTCGACACCATCGCCGAGACGCTGACGCGGATCGGCCTGGAGGTGGAGGGCATCGAGGACAAGGCCGTGAGCCTGAAGCCCTTCGTGGTGGCCCACGTGATCAGCGCCGAACCCCACCCGAATGCCGACCGCCTGCGCGTCTGCGCGGTGGAGACCGGTGACGGCCGTCCGGTTCAGGTGGTGTGCGGCGCGCCCAACGCGCGCGCGGGCATGAAGACGGTGTTCGCCCCCCCCGGCACCTACGTGCCGGGCCTGGACAAGACCCTGTCGGTCGGCACCATCCGGGGCGTCGAGAGCCTGGGCATGCTGTGCTCGGGGGCCGAACTCGGCCTCGGCGAGGCGGCGGACGGCATCCTCGACCTGCCCCAGGAGGCGCCCACGGGCGAACCGTACGCCCTCTACGCCAAGCTCGACGACCCGGTCATCGAGATCAACCTCACGCCGAACCGCCCGGATTGCACCGCGATCCACGGCATCGCCCGCGATCTGGCCGCCACGGGGCTTGGCAGCCTCAAGCGTCCGCCGCATCCGCCGGTGCGCGGCGAGGGCGCCTGCCCGGTCTCTGTCACCCTCGATCTCGACCCGCTCGATCGCGGCCTCTGCCCCTACTTCACCCTGCGCCTCGTGCGCGGCGTCCGGAACGGCCCCTCGCCGGACTGGATGCAGGCGCGCCTGCGCGCCATCGGCCTGCGCCCGATCAACGCGCTGGTCGACATCACTAACTACCTGACCTTCGACCGCGGCCGGCCGCTCCACGTCTTCGATGCCGCCAAGGTGCGGGGCGGCCTTGTCGTGCGCCGGGCGCGCGAGGGCGAGGAGCTGAAGGGCCTCGACGGCCGGACCTACGCCCTGACCGGCGACACCGTGGTCATCGCCGACGACAACGGCGCCGAATCGATCGGTGGCATCATGGGCGGCGAGGCCTCGGGCTGCGACGCCGGCACCGTCGACGTGCTCATCGAATCGGCCCTGTGGGACCCCGTCAACATCGCCCAGTCCGGCCGGCGCCTCGGCATCATCACGGATGCGCGCTACCGTTTCGAGCGCGGCGTCGACCCGGCCTTCACCCTGCCGGGCCTCGACCTCGCCACCCGCCTCGTCATGGACATCTGCGGCGGCAGCCCGAGCGAGGCCGTGATCGTCGGCGAGCCGCCGGTCATCGAGCGCGTCATCGACTTCCCCTGGACCGAGACCCGGCGGCTGGCCGGGATTGAGCTCTCGCGCGCCGAGATGAAGGTGACCCTGGAGGCGCTCGGCTTCCACGTGGCCGGCACCGGCGACCGGGTGAAAGTGCTCACCCCCTCCTGGCGCCCCGACGTGGAGGGCAAGGCCGACCTCGTCGAGGAGATCATTCGCATCGCGGGGCTCGACCGCATCGAGCCCAAGCCCCTGCCGCGCCTCGAGGCGGCCGTCGGCAAGCCGGTCCTCACCGTGATGCAGAAGCGTACGCGGCTGGCCAAGCGCGCACTCGCCAGCCGGGGGCTGGTCGAGGCCGTGACCTGGTCGTTCATCCCGCACGACGACGCGGTGCTGTTCGGCGGCGGGGGGGCGGACCTCGCGCTCGCCAACCCGATCGCCGCCGACCTCTCCGACATGCGCCCGAGCCTCGTGCCGGGCCTCCTGAAGGCCGCTCAGCGCAACGCGGATCGCGGCAGCGCCGACGTGGCTCTGTTCGAGGTCGGCCAGTGCTTCGCCACCGACCAGCCCGAGGGTCAGACCATCCGGGCGGCGGCGATCCGCCGGGGCAGCGCGACCCATGCGGGCGCGGGGCGCCACTGGGACGGCACGGCCGACAATGTCGACGCCTTCGACGCCAAGGCCGATGCGCTGGCGCTGTTGGCGGCGCTCGGCGTTCCGACCGGCGGGCTCCAGGTCGTGGCCGGCGGGCCGGACTGGCTGCATCCCGGCCGTTCCGGCACCCTGCAATTCGGCCCGAAGAACCCGGTCGGATTTTTCGGCGAGGTGCATCCGCGCGTGCTGAAGGCCCTCGACCTGAAGGGCCGCCTCGTCGCCTTCGAGATCACCCTCGACGCGGTGCCGTTGCCGAAACATCGCCCGACCAAGGTGAAGCCGCCCCTCGTGCTGTCGGATTTCCAGGCGATCTCGCGCGACTTCGCCTTCGTGGTCGGCCGCGACGTCGCCGCCGGAGACGTGGTGAAGGCGGCCCAGGCCGCCGAGCGCAAGCTCATCGCGGGCATCGAGGTGTTCGACATCTACGAGGGCGTCGGGATTCCCGAGGGCTCGAAGTCGGTGGCGATCGCGGTCCGCCTCCAGCCGACGGACCGGACCCTCACGGACGCGGAGATCGAGGCGGTGACCGGCCGGATCGTCGCAGAGGTCGGTCGCAAGACCGGCGCGACCCTTCGCGCCTGACCAGGAAGACCGGCGCGACCCTCCGCGCCTGAGCGAGAAGGCCGGCGCGACCCTTCGCGCCGGATCGAAGGAAGGACCCGATGCGCGATCCGGATCTCGTCGCCGCCCTCTCGGCGGCCAAGCACCTGCCCGTGCCCGAGATGCGCGCGGCGCTGGCGGAGCCGGACCGCATCGCGGATGCGGTGCTCGCCGTCCTGAAGCAGGCCGCCGAGGGTACGGAACTGGAGGAGCCGCAGGCCGACCTCTTGTTCTGGGGCCTGCACGTTCTGGCTGCCGCCCGGGACCTCCGGGTGTTCCGGCCATTGGTGCATCTGCTCCATCAGGACGGCGAGACCCTCGACGTCCTGCTCGGCGATGCGGTGACGATGACCCTGGCGAAGGTCCTCGTCAGTACCTTCGACGGCGATGCCGAGCCGCTCGGCGCCCTCCTGCTCGACAGCACGATCGACGATCTGGTGCGCAACGAGGCCTTCGCGGCCCTGGCCTACCTGACGCAGACCGGCCGGATTCCGCGTCGGCAGGCCCGCGACCTGCTGGTGCGCTTCGACGAGAAACGCGTCGCCGTCGAGGGCGATGTCGGCTGGGTCGGCTGGGAGGAGACCATCGCGCTCCTGGGTTTACGCGAACTGGAGACCCGGGTGCTGGCGGCGCGGCGGGACGAGCGGCTGACCGACGCGTTCAGCGACCAGCCCTGGTTCGTCAAGACCCTGCGTCAGGCCGAGGCGAAGCCGGACGACCTCTCCCGCTTCGACCCCCGGCGCTTCGGCACCCTCGACGATCCCGTCGCCGCCCTGGACTGGACGGCGGAGGGCGCCGGCCAGCCCGTGACGAATCCCCTGAAGCATGTCGGCCGCAACGATCCGTGCCCCTGCGGCAGCGGCAAGAAGTTCAAGAAGTGCTGCCTCGACGCCGTGCCGGGCTGACGGCCCGCGCTCCGGCCCGCGACCCCGACTTGGCGACTTGGTTAAGCGCGGGTCGATAAAAGTCTCGCATGGTCAGCCCGCGCTTTAATCCCGGCGCGGGGAATAAAATACCAGCACAGCGGGGCGTGATTCGGCCCGATCAGCCTTGGCCGGCCCCTTGTGCGGGGCAGCGTGACCGAACATATTTCACCGTGAGGCGTCGCAGGGCGCCAGAGGTCGTGTGCGTGAGCCTCATTCCGAAATCACACGCTGAGAGAGCTTCCAAGGGAATCTCCCATGGCATTCGATAACAGCCCCTTCCGGTACGGCGCCCAGCCGACCGGGTACGCCGGCAGCCAGGTCGAGATCGACCAGGGCCTGCGCACCTTCATGCTCGGCGTCTACAACAACATGGTCATCGGCCTCGGGATCTCCGGTCTCGTGGCGCTCGGCCTCAACATGGCCGCCGTCGCGCAGACCGCGACGGGCCGCGTGGCGCTGACCCCGTTCGGCCAGCTCCTCTACACCAGCCCGCTCAAGTGGGTGATCATGCTAGCGCCGCTGGCCTTCATCTTCATCTTCTCGATGAAGATGGACCGGATGTCCGCTTCGGCGGCACGCCTGACCTTCTTCGCCTTCGCGGCGGTGATGGGCGCCTCGATGTCCTCGCTCCTGCTCGTGTTCACGGGCGCCAGCGTGGTGCGGGTGTTCTTCATCACGGCGGCGACGTTCGGTGGCCTCAGCCTCTACGGCTACACCACCAAGCGCAGCCTGTCGGGCATGGGCTCCTTCCTGATCATGGGCCTGATCGGCCTCGTGATCGCCTCGCTGGTGAACATCTTCCTTGCCTCTTCGGCGCTTCAGTTCGCGATCTCGGTGATCGGCGTGCTGATCTTCGCGGGCCTCACCGCCTACGACACGCAGAAGCTCAAGGAGATGTTCCTCTACAGCGGCGCGGATGCCGAGGGCGCGGCCAAGCTCTCCGTGAACGGCGCCCTGACGCTGTACCTGGACTTCATCAACATGTTCCAGATGCTGCTCTCGCTCCTCGGCGACCGCCGCTGAGCGGGGCCTGAGCCCGAACGATCGAAAAGGCCCCGGCGGAATCCCGCCGGGGCCTTTTTTCTGTTCGACCCGATTCGATGTCCCGACGTCTCACACCGCCCGCAGCGGGGGCTCCAGCACGGCGAGGACGCGGGCGAGATCGGTGCCCCGCTTCATCACCAGCCCCGAGGCGGCCAGGACCGCGTAGGCACCCTGGCGGCGAGCGAGCTTCGGGTCCTTCTCGACTCGGTAGAGCGGCATCTCGGAACTGCGGCGGTAGATCGAGAACACCGCCTTGTCGCGCCGGAAATCGAGGGCGTAATCGCGCCACTCCCCCTGGGACACCATCCGGCCGTAGAGGTTGAACAGGACGCGCAGCTCCGCGCGGTCGAAGGCGATCTGAGGGGCTACCGGCGCCGTGGGGAAGGGAATGACCCGAGCGGCTTCGGGCAATCGCGGGTCGGCACCGGTTCTCTCGCTCATCGTCGCTCCTGGTCCGGATCTGGATTGTCATCATGGTGTCGCGCTTTCGCGCTCGCAAGGGCAGCGATTCGGCGTCCGGCCAAGGGCTGCTCCCGAAACATATCGTCACGATTTCGCCGCCATCGAGCCGCGTGCCGGCCTTGATGAGACGCGACACCTGTTGCCGAAACTTCGTCGATCCTGCTCCCGGCGCGGCGTCCGAGTCTTTCGGCTCCCCAGCTTTCGGACGGCGCCCGGTCCGGCAGGCCCGACATCCCAGAGGTTTCGAGACCCAAGGACTTCAGGCCGCCTCCTCGGAGTGCGGCCCTTTTTTTGGGCCCTCGCTTTTGACCCCTCGCTTTTGACCCTTGCGGCACCGTCCGTCAGCGGCGAGAAACGCCGTCTGGGGCGCGGCCGTCCCGGGAGCTGCCGCCTCGGGGCCACGCCATCGTCGAGGGTCTGGTGGTCTCAACCGCGGGGGAGCGGATCGTGGTCAGCTTCGATGCCGCCTTTCGCCGGACACTCGCGGATCTGTTCGCCTGGCGGCGCGACGTCCGCCGCTTCCGCAAGGATTCGGTGGACGAAGGGCTGCTGCGCGGCTGCCTCGACCTCGCGGCCCTGAGCCCGTCCGTCGGCAACAGCCAGCCCTGGCGCTTCGTGCGGGTCGCCGATCCGGGGCGGCGCGCCCGCGTGGTGGCGAGCTTCGAGCGCTGCAACGCCGAGGCCGCCTCCGGCTACGAGGCCGAGCGCCGCGAGGCCTACATCCGCTTGAAACTCGCGGGCCTGCGCGAGGCGCCGGTCCACCTCGCGGTGTTCTGCGACGAGGCGACGGAGACCGGCCACGGCCTCGGCCGGGCGACCATGCCGGAGATGCTGCGCTACTCCGTCGTCACCGCCGTGCAGACCTTCTGGCTCGCGGCCCGCGCTCAGGGACTCGGCGTCGGCTGGGTCTCGATCCTCGAACCCGGCACCGTGTGCGAGACCCTGGGCGTACCCTGCGCTTGGCACCTCGTCGCCTATCTCTGCGTGGGCTACCCCGTCGAGGAGCACGCCGACCCGGAACTGGTCCGGCACGGCTGGCAGGACCGGCTCGACCCCCGCATGGCGCTGATCGAGCGCTGACGCACGGGAGGACGAACGACATGGTGGAGGACACGAACATTCGGGTCGGCCAGTGCCATTGCGGCGCGGTGCGTTTCCGGGCGACGCTCAGTGACGGCCTCCGGTCGATCCGCCGCTGCACCTGTTCCTATTGCCGGATGCGCGGCGCCGTCGTCGCCATGGCGGAAATGGGGGGCGTCGAGGTCCTGCAGGGCGCCGAGGTCCTGACGACCTATCGCTTCCACAGCGAGGCGGTGCAGCACTTCTTCTGTTCCCGCTGCGGGATCTACACCCATCACCAGCGGCGGTCCGACCGGAACCTGTACGCGGTGAACGTGGCGTGCCTGGACGGCGTGAGCCCCTTCGACTTCCCCGAGGTGCCCGTCATGGATGGGGTCAACCACACGAACGACACCGGCAAGCCGACCCGGCGCGCCGGCACCCTCCGCTTCGTCCCGGCCGATTGATTGTAGCCGTAATCTCCGCGAGGCGGAGACGTCGCAATCAGAGTCAACGATCGTTGAAAGCAATGCGACGCCTTTGTGTTGAATTCCCCGCTCAGATTTTACCGCGTCGTCCGATTCCGCTGGGATAACCCTCCATCCCCGCAAGGCTTTACCGGAACGACAACCCGCGCCCCGCTTTATCAGCGGGCTTAAGGTCACGCTTGCGAGGGTTCGGGTCATGGTGCGTCGGGGAATTTCGGGTGCGGCCGTTCTGGGCGCGATGCTGGCCGTAGGCCTGTCGGCGGCGCCCGCCATGGCGCGGGAGGTCGTCGCCTTCCATGAGGGCGTCATGGATGGCGTCATGCCGGGCACCATCGTGGTGCGCACGTCCGAGCGCCGGCTCTACCTCGTGAACGGGGACGGTACGGCGATCCGCTATCCGGTCGCGGTGGGCAAGCCCGGCAAGCAGTGGAGCGGCGCCACGCGGATCGACGGCAAATATGTCGAGCCGGCCTGGGCCCCCCCGCGCGAGGTCAAGCGCGACAACCCGCGCCTGCCCTCGGTGATCGCGGGCGGCTCGCCCTCGAACCCGATGGGATCGGCCGCGATGACGCTGGCGGGCGGCGAGTACGCCATCCACGGCACCAACCGGCCGAACTCCATCGGCACCTACGCGTCCTACGGCTGCATCCGGATGTACAACCAGGACGTGGTCGATCTCTACGAGCGCGTCTCGGTGGGAACCCAGGTCTACGTCACGCGGTGATCCGTGATACAGTCGCCGCTTGATCGGAGCGGAGACACGATCAGAGCGACGCTCCCGGATGTCACCCGCCGGGGCCCGCAACGGACCGCGCGTCGCGGCCGGTGCGGGCCGGATCGCGTCAGCGGGCCGGCGGCGACGTCGCCTCGATCGCCGTGAAGGATTCCAGGATCGTGTAGTTGTGGTCGGCGCCTTCAGGAACCAGCCAGGAATCACCCGGTTCGAGCACGACCTTCTCGCCGTTGACGGTCAGTTCGGCCCGCCCGGAGACGACGTATCCGACGGTCTCGTAGGGCCGGGCCGCCATCGGCTTGTCGGTCGCGGGCGACTCGTTCCGCCACATCCGCATCGCCACCGATTGCCCGCGCGCCAGGGCGACCTCGCCATGCGGACCTTCGCCGGCAGTCCTGCTCGAAACTTTCACGGCCATGATCGTATCCTCCGTCGCTGCCCGTCGTCGCCGGGCCGATGGCCGGGACAACGGGAGCCGATGGCGGACGTTCCGGTATCCGCGCCGAACAGGCGTAGGCCGGTTCAGAAGTCGACCGCGATGCCCTTGATCTCCCAATCGTCGTAGCGCACCGGCTCCAGGCCGCCCCGGCCCTGGCGCTCGCGGGTGGCGGTGATCTCGGCCGCGTGGGCGTCGATGACCGCGCGCCGCTCCGCCGCCTCGGCCAGCGCGCGGGCCGCCTCCGGGGTCAGCGGACGCGCCGGCGCCGCCGGAAGCGCCTCGTCCGCGTGGTTTTCCGTCGGCTCCGGGCTGGTCATGGCTTGCATCTCGGTGTCTCGGGTGGAAGGGCAGGGGGACAGGGCACGAAAACCGCCCGTCGCGAACGGGTCTCGAGCGGCGGGTCTTTCAAGCAGGAAGTGGCATTCATGGCGACACGCCGCAACACGGACGCGCCCACGGCGCCGATCGACCGCAGCGTCGCGGGCCTCGCCGCGCGGCAGGTGGCGCAGGGTGCGGTCGCCGACCTCATCGGCAAGACCCGTGGCTTCGCCCTGGAGGATGCCCTTGCCCAGGCCGGCCGCGCCGCCGGGCTGGACGCGGCCGATGCCGGGCTCGCCCGGGCCATCGCCACCGCGACCTTCCGGCGCCTCGGCTTCCTGCGTCGCGTGCTCGCCGCGCGGATGTCGCAGGGGCTGCCCGAGGACCAGCCGCGCCTCGTCGCCCTCCTGGCGACCGGCGCCGTGCAGATCCTCGACCTCAACGTGCCCGATCACGCGGCCGTGGATCTCGGCGTGCGCCTCGCCAAGGCCGACCCGCAGCTCCAGCACCTGTCGGGCCTCGTGAACGCGGTCCTGCGCCGCATCGTGCGCGAGCGGGCCGAGATCGTGGCCCATCCCGCCGATCCACTGGCCGACAACACGCCGGACTGGCTCGCCCGGCGCTGGCGCGCGGCCTATGGCGAGGACACCGCCCGCGCCATCGCGGCGGCCCACCTCCAGGGCGCCGCCCTCGACCTGACCGTGCGGGGCTCCGTCACCGAATGGGCGGAGCGCCTCGGCGGCGTCGCCCTGCCGACCGGCAGCGTGCGCCTGCACGAGATCCGCGCCAACGTCGCGGACCTGCCCGGCTACGGCGAGGGCCAATGGTGGGTGCAGGACGCCGCCGCCGCCCTGCCGGCGCGATTGCTGCGCGCGCAGCCGGGCGAGCGCGTCGCCGACCTCTGCGCCGCCCCCGGCGGCAAGACGGCGCAACTCGCCGCCGCCGGTGCTTCCGTGCTCGCCGTCGACCGCTCCAGTCCCCGGCTCGGACGCCTGTCCCAGAACTTCGCGCGCCTCGGATTGGAGGCTGAGGTCCAGGTCGGCGACGCCCTGGCCCTGCCCGACGAGGCCGCCTTCGACGCGGTGCTCCTCGACGCGCCCTGCTCGGCCACCGGCACCCTGCGGCGCCACCCCGATGTCGCCTGGACCAAGACCGAGAGCGACATCGGCCGCCTCATCGGCCTGCAGAAGCGGCTGTTCGACAAGGCCGCCACCCTGGTCAGGCCGGGCGGGCGACTCGTCTACTGCACCTGCTCGCTGGAGCCGGAGGAGGGCGAGGCGCAGGTGGCGACCTTCCTCGCCCGCAACCCCGGTTTCGAGCGCGTACCGGTTCGGCCGGAAGAGCTCGGAGGCCTCACCGAATGCATCGACGCCTCGGGCGACCTGCGCACGCTTCCCTCGCATCTCGCGTCCCCGCTCGGCGGCGAGGCTCCGGCTGCCAGCGGCGGTCTCGACGGCTTCTTCGCCACCCGACTGCGCCGGAAGGATTGAGGCATGCGCGACGGCCGCCTTCCCCGCGTCCTCGGCGCGGCCCTGGCGGGTGGCTGGCTCGCGCTCGCGGTTCCGGCTCCCGCGCGCGCCCAAACCGCGCCCGCTCAAACCGCGCCCGCTCAAGCCGATCCGCGCATCCTGCCGCCTCACCCGGCCTATGCCCGCAACCCCGCCTGTGCCGCTCTGGAGACGACGATCCCCTTCGAGGCGCACGAGGGCACGCGCGACGTCGGCCTCTCGCCCTCGCCGCGCGAGATGCCGCTGAACCAGGGCGAGAGCGCGATCTGCTTCGCCTACGCCACCGCCGACATGATCTCGCACCGCCTGGGGCGTCAGGTCTCGCCCCTCGACGTGGCGACGAAGAACTACTTCGCGGACCCTGAGCGCCTCGCCGCGATCCCAGCCCTGCGCGCCCACATGAAGGCCCATCCGAACTGGCGCGCCGACATCGCCTGGAGCCGCAACGCCGCCGAGATGTCGCCTATCGGCAACCCTCGGCTCCTGCCGTATTTCGACAAGATCGAGGGCGGCGAGGAGGACACCGCCGCGCTCCTCTACAACATCGGCGGCCTGTGCGAGGACCGCGACCTGCCCTCGAACGACGGCTACCGCTACGCCAACCCGACCCTGCGGCGCCTGCGCTACCGCAGCCGACTCGCCCCCCGGCCGATGAGCCATCGGACTCTGGCTGGCACCGTGCCGCACCTGCGCGATCCGCGCACCGACACCTTCAACGCCGCCTGGATCGCCCATGTCGAGGCGCGCTGCCGGCGCGTGCCCTTGCCCGTTCCGCTGCTCCCGGTCTCCTACCGGGTCGCGGCCAACCAGGCCGAGTTCGTCGAGATGCGCGATTCCGGCACGCCGCCGAGCCCCCGCGCCATCAGCCGCATCCTGGCGATGATCGACTACGCCCTCGACCACGGCCGCGTGCCCACCATCGGGTACAGCTGGTACCTCCTGGAGGACCGCGACCCGAAGGACCCGGATCTCCATGCCGACCATGCCAGCCCGGTCATCGGCCGGCGCATGCTCGGCGGCACCTGCCAGTACCGGGTGCAGGACAACACCGGCGAGTACTGCGCCCGCATGCGGGAGGGCATGCGGGACTCCTGCGACAACGGCCGCGTCTGGGTCGGCGAGGAGGCTTTGCGCCGCACGCTCTACAGCGTGACCTATCTGCGCTGAGGCCCTGCGTGACCTTCAGCGCCGGGTGAACCAACCGTCGCGTCGGGTGTTGCCTGCTCGACGATAAGGATGCGAGCGATGACGAACCGCTGGATGACGTTGCAGGACATTGCCGCCGACCGGCAGATCACCCTCGACGAGGCCCAGGCGCTCGTCGCCAGCTTGCGCTGCCCGAAGGTCTTCCGCCTGCAATCGACGCTCTACCTCGTCTGAGGCACTGCGCCTCATACGGCCTCCGGTAGATTAGGTCGGACAGCTGACGAGACGGAGCGCGGGTCCCCTCTCCTGGAAGGAGAGGGACAGGGTGAGGTGCGTGACCTCTCCGGAGATGGACTACACCTCACCCCAACCCTCTCCTTCCAGGA
>NZ_JAKSXY010000101.1 GCF_022829445.1 Methylobacterium sp. J-068
CCGCTGGATGTTTCGCCATCCCCTCGTGATCAGAGTCACCCACTGGGTGAACGCGATCTGCCTGCTGGTCCTGGTGATGAGCGGCCTACAGATCTTCAACGCCCACCCGGCCCTTTATTGGGGCAAGGTCTCGACCTTCGACGCGCCGCTCATGTCGATGACCCAGACCGAGGACGACCCGCCCAAAGGCATGACGACGGTGTTCGGCCATGGCTTCGACACGACGGGCTGGCTCGGTTCATCGGTCGGCTCCGACGGCGAGGCGGCGGACCGAGGCTTCTCGGCCTGGACGACCTTGCCGAGCGACCAGGACCTTACCGGCGGCCGTTCCTGGCACTTCTTCTTCGCCTGGGCCTTCGTCCTGAACGGCATCGCCTATCTGCTCTATGGTCTGGTCAGCGGGCAGCTGCGATTCCGTGTGATCCCGTCGCGCGACCAGATCCGTCATTTCGGGGCCTCGGTTTGGGAGCACCTGACGCTGCGCTTCCCTCAAGGAGACGAGGCCAAGCGCTACAACGTCATCCAGAAGCTCACCTACCTCGTCGTGCTGTTCGTGCTCCTGCCGGTGCAGGTGCTGGCCGGGCTCGCGATGTCGCCGGCGATGAACGCGGCCTTTCCCTTCCTTCTGACGCTCTTTGATGGACGCCAGTCGGCCCGCACGGTCCATTTCGTCGTGGCGGGCCTGCTGGTCCTGTTCGTAGTCGTGCACGTCGCCCTGGTCCTGCTGTCGGGCTTCTGGAACAACATGCGCGGCATGCTCACCGGCTGGTTCGTGATCGAGCGCAAGGTCGAGCCGGCCGTCCCTGCCGGAGAGCCCCGGGCATGAGCCGCGCACCCAACCGACGCGCCCTCCTGGTGGGGGCTTCCGCCACGGCCGCGGCGGCCATGCTCGGAGGCTGCGACCGCCTGGGCAACGCGGAGTGGTTCCGGCGAACGCTAAAGACCGGCGAAGACGCCAACATGTTCGTCCAGCGCCTGCTCATGGACGACGCGACGCTGGCACCGGAATACGCCGAGGCCGACATCTCGCCATGGTTCAAGCCGAACGGCACCGAGGACCCGCCGGACAAGGACTACAAGGCCCTGGCGAAGGGCAAGTTCGCTAAGTACCACTTGGAGGTCGGCGGCCTCGTGGAGGCGCCCCTCAAGCTGTCCCTCGCCGAACTCCGCAAGCTTCCGGCCCGCACCCAAATCACCCGGCACGATTGCGTCGAGGGCTGGAGCGCCATCGGCAAATGGACCGGGGTACCCCTCGCCGAATTGCTCAACCGCGCTCGGCTCAAGCCGGAGGCGCGATACGTGGTGTTCCACTGCGCCGACACCATGGACCAGGGCAATTCGCTCGAAGGCGGAGGAGATGGTGAGGGGACCGACGAGGTACCCGCCGGCAACGCCAATCCGAGCATGACCAAGCAATCGGGCAGCGGCGAGAGCAGGAAGGACTCCGGCGGACAGCAGGCGTCGGAGGACACCGCGGCCAGCGGCGGATCACCTGTCAGGTACTACGAGAGCATCGACTTGGTCGACGCGTTCCACCCGCAGACGATCCTCGCCTACGAAATGAACGGGGAGGCATTACCTATCTCGAACGGCGCCCCGCTTCGCCTGCGGGTGGAACGCAACCTCGGCTACAAGCAGGCGAAGTACGTGATGCGAATCGAGGTGGTCGAGAGCTTCGCCCACATCGGCGGGGGCAAGGGCGGCTACTGGGAGGACCAGGGCTACGCCTGGTACGCCGGCATCTGAGTTGGCGCGGAGATTACGTCCACGTCTCTGCGAGCATTGAAGGCCCAGCTCTCTCGTGGCGAACTTTGGCAGGATCTTCCCGGTGACGTCCGGCGCTTGCAAGACTGCGGAGTAGGGTCGGCCCCGCGCGGTTTAGCTGGCTGTCAGACCAGCGATGCAACCTCGAAGTGTCCGATACGAGCGCCCACGGACCTGACTGGCACGCCCAGACTGACGAAATCTGCGACGGACCAATGTTCGGACTGCAGCGCGAACATTAAGGACAATGCCGTCATGTTCCTACATTCCGAACGCCTCGGCACGGGGCGGCCGCTACTGATGGTCCACGGGCTGGGGGCCAATCTCCGTACCTGGGATCCGCTCTTGTCCGCATTACGCGGCTCGCGCGAACTGATCTTGGTCGACCTGCCGGGACATGGCAGATCGGCCCCGCTCGCGGGCCGGCAGACGGTTGAGGCCTATGCGGACGCCCTTGCCGCCTTCGTGCAGTCTCAAGGCCTGACGACAGCGGACCTTGTCGGCAGTTCGGTGGGGGGCCGGCTGGTCCTGGAGCTGACGCGGCGGGGCATCGGTCGGCACTGCGTGGCGCTTGATCCCGGCGGTTTCTGGCGCGGGTGGGAAACACGCTGGTTACACTGGACGCTCGCGGCATCAATACGCCTGGTGCGATTGCTGCGGCCCTTCCATCCCGGCCTGTCGCGCCACGCCGTCACCCGTACGCTGCTGCTGGCCCAACTGTCAGCCCGTCCGTGGCTGCTGCCACCGCAGCTTGTCGTAGAGGAGCTGCAGAGCCTGGCGGCCACACCGGTTTTCGATTCGATGCTGCGTGAGCTGGCACGCGGGCCCTTGCAGCAGGGTTCGGCAAAGACCCCCGGCCTTGTCACCATAGGCTGGGGCCGCCAAGACCACCTTCTGCTGCCGCGCCAGGCTGCACGCGCCCAGGTGGCATTCCCGTCGGCCCATCTGCACTGGTTCGAGCGCTGCGGCCACTTCCCGCACTGGGATCAGCCTGCCGAGACGGCGCGCGTAATCCTTGAAACGGTCGGGAAGGATGCGCCCTGAAACGGCTTGTCGCACACCCGAGCCCGCGGTCATCCCCGGGTCGTCAAGCATTTCGGCCGAGCTTGCCGCCTCCGCTCAGCAACCGGTCCATGGTCCAGTCTTCCATTACCGCGAAAACGAAGCAGCGCTTCGAAGCCAACTCATGGCGCAGCCGACCTCAGGCAGACTTTCGACGGACGCAAGGTCATCCGGGAACGGTCCGCGGCCGTCCCTCGATATTTGGAACGGGATCCCGTTTCAGACTCAATACGTCGTACCCAGAGTCCGCCGCCCTCTCTCCTGCCGCGGTCCGCTTCAGTTCCCCGATCACCGTGAGGAAGACCTTGACCTACCTTCGATACACCCCCGGCATCGAGAAGCCTGCTGCGGACGAGCAGAAGACGATTGACGGCATCATCGCCGGCATGACGCAGCAATCCGAGACGGTGGAGAGGCGCGAGCACCATGTGGTGCGGGCCAGCCACGCAAAGAGTTCGGCCTGCGTCACTGGCGAGTTGACGATCGCGACCGGCCTGCCGCCTGAACTGGCCCAAGGGTTGTTCGCCACTCCCGGCACCCATCCCGTCGCGGTTCGCTTCGCTCAGGGACCGGGCGAGACCCTGGGTGACCGGGTCTCAACCCACCGCGGAATGTCGATCAAGGTTTTCGACGTCCCCGGCGAGAAGCTGCCCGGCCACGCGGTCGACACCCAGGATTTCGTCCTCGCGACCGGGACCACCTTTCCGTCCGGTACGGCGGCGGGCTTCCTGCGCGACGGCACTGTCATCGGCAAGTCGACCGGTCTGCCGGAGGGCGTGAAGAGCGCGGTGTCCTCCACCATGCGCAACCTCAACCGGGCGCTGCATGCCTTCGGCACCGAGAGCGCGCTGGCCGACTTCTTCGGCCATCCCTACAGCCACCCGCTGGCCGACAGCTACTTCAGCCAGGCACCTGTCCGCTACGGTGACTACGTGGCCAAGCTCGGGGCCGTGCCGTCGACGGACAGCCAGCGTGCCCTGTCCGAGTGGCGTCTCGACCCGCACCAAGACGAGGACGGCTTCCGGCACGCCACCGTCGCGTTCTTCCGGGAGAACGAGGTGGTGTTCGAGCTGAAGGCGCAGCTTTGGGCGGATGCCGAGCGGCAGCCCATCGAGGACGCCTCGGTCGACTGGCCGGTCTCGGTCAGCCCCTACCGCACGGTGGCGACGCTGCGCCTGCCGCGTCAGGACGCCTACTCGCCGGATCGGGTGCGCTACTTCGACGAGGTGATGACCTTCCGCCCGGCGCACAGCCTCGCGGCGCACCAGCCGCTCGGTTCGGTGATGCGGGCGCGCCTCCAGGTCTACCGGGCGCTGAGCGACTTCCGCCACCGCGAGAACGGCGTGGCGGCCGAGGATTCCGTCGGCATCGACCGCATCCCGGCGTGAGGAACGGCGCGAACGGCGCCTCCGTTGAATGACGACATTCAGAAGGATGATGACATGAGCTTGCAGGGCAGGAAGATCGCGATCCTGATCGCACCGCGCGGCACCGAGGAGCCGGAGTTCGCCAAGCCGCATGAGGCGGTGAAGCAGGTCGGGGCGACCGTGACGGTCATCGGTCTGGAGGCCAGCGAGGCCGAGACGGTCAACAACGACCTTGATCCCGCTGGCCGCTACAAGGTGGACAGGACCATCGAGGGGGCCTCGGCCGCGGACTACGACGGGCTCATCATCCCCGGCGGTTGCGTCGGCGCCGACAAGCTCCGGGCGAGCAAGGACGTCGTGGCGTTCGTCCGGGACTTCTTTGCCGCGGGTAAGCCGGTCGGAGTCATCTGCCACGGTCCCTGGACGCTGATCGAGGCGGACGTCGTGAAGGGCCGGACGCTGACCTCCTACCCCACGGTTCGCCGCGACATCGAGAACGCCGGCGGCACCTGGGTCGACGAGGAGGTCGTCTGCGACAAGGGGCTGGTCACCAGTCGCACGCCCAAGGACCTGCCGGCCTTCTGCGCCAAGATCGTCGAGGAGTTCGCGGAGGGCCGCCATCCCGACCAGGCCCGGAGCGCCTGAGGAGTCGGGCATCCAGCGGTTGGTTCTTAAGCGTCCGGGGCGGTACAGGGGCCGCCCCGGGTCAGGCCTTGACGACGTCCCTTGGCTGGGACGTCCTCGCGGAGGCTTCCATTATCCCTCGATGGCGCCGATCTGCTTGAGGATGCCGAGCTCGTCGGAGGAACCCCACCGCTCGACCATCTTGCCGTCGACGAAGCGGCCGATCTGCATGCCGCGGACCTTGATGGCCTTCCCGGTCGGCTTGTGGCCGTTGAAGTCGCCCTGGTGAGTGCCGGTGAGCGTGTAGGCGAAGGCGACGCTGTCCCCCTCGGCGACGAGCTTCTTCACCTCGACCTGCATGTCGGGAAAGGCGGAGCGAAGCTGCGTGAAAAACATCTGGTATCCCTCGGGACCCATGTGCTGGCCCGGCGCCGGGTCGTGATCGTGGCAATCCGGGGCGACGACCTCGGGGAAGGCTTCGAACCGGCCGCCGTTGACGAGCTCGCCGAATTTCTCGGTCGCCTGGATGCTGGTCTCACGGGACATGGAGTTCCTTGCAGTTTGGGGGCGGCGACACGGCGCCGGGTATCTCGACGCACGGGAAACTCCCGCCAAGGTCGGACGTTGCCTGTGCCGCGCACGATAGGGTCGGAATGACCGCCGGGCGTCACGTCGGATCGTGGCGGGATGCCGGGTCGGCCGCTGTGTGGGACGTCGTCCACGAGGGCGGAGGTAGGCGATAGGCCAGGTCGCCTGTCCCTAGGCGACGTTAACCCGTACCCGATGCCAGCAGGCGCACAGGTAGCCCTTGTGGTTCCAGATCTCGTTCGACGTTGCCGGCTGCGTTTGGCCCGCTTCGTCCCAGGCGCGCACGGCGAGTTCATGCTCGCCCGCAGGCATGTCGAGACTTGTGCTCCAGAACGTCCAGGCGAACGGAGCGTCCGCCTCGTGTTCGAGCTCGGCCTGTACCCAGGACCGGCCGCCGTTCCCGGAGACGTCGACGCGTACGACGGCCCGATCCCCGCTCACCGCGTAGCCGCGGACCCTATTACCCCCTGACTTGAGGGTTGCCCCAGCCCCGGGCTCGCAGATCGCGGCGTTCAGCGGCATCGTATCGATGGTGTACCCCTTGGCCTGATCGGCGGCCTCGGCGGTCACGTCGGCCGGATACAGCTTGTACTCGTCGGCCTGGATCGGGTTGTCCGAGGGATGGCCCTGGACGCTCAGGCGACGGAGCCATTTGGGGCTGCGCACGCCGGCGAAGCCCGGCACCACCGCGCGGACCGGAAAGCCGTGTTCCGGGAGCAGGGCTTCGCCGTTCATGGCGTAGGCCAGCAGGGTCTCGGGCGCCATGGCCTTGGCGAGCGGGATCGACACGCCGTAGGGACGGCCTTCCACCATGTCGTAGCTCTCGAAGGCGACATGGTGACCCACGTGCTCGGCGACCCCCGCCTCGCGCAGGACGTCGCCGAGACGCACCCCGGTCCATTCGGCGGTGCCGATGGCTCCGGCATCCCACGGGTCGCCCGAGACCGGGGCGACCGCCCGCATGTCGGCGCGGCGATTGCCGGCGCACTGCATCGTGGCCGTGACCGTGGCTTCCGGGAAGCGGATCCGCAGATCGGATAGCGACAACTCAAGCGCGGTGCTGGTGCGGCCATCGATGGTTAAGCGCCAGGCTGCCTCGTCGAGGTCCGGCAGGTTGCCGTGCGAGCGGACGTAGAAATCCTTCGCCGGCGTCCGGTACGAGGCCCGCAATCGGTCGAGGGGCGGTTCGGCGTTGTAGGGCTGGTCGCCGTGGACGATCAGGCGTGCCTTGCGCTCGGTCAGACTCGACATCGGGGCTCCCGTCCCAGTGGGGTTACGGGAGTGAACGCGCGGAGGCGGCAAAGCTCAACCGGCGATGCAGGGGCCAGGGCGGTGGCGGCACGGCATCATCGCTCTGTTTGGTCGAGCCATTCGCCAAGCGTCGCAAATACCCGCTAGCACCGACCTTTTCCGTGCCGTTTCTCGTGCTCTACCGGAAAAAAGCTGAATCCCGCCCTGGGGATCGACGGTTTGGGCGGACTGTTATGAGCGGCCTGGTTAATCCATTTAGCTAGCGTTCAGATTGATGCTCACCTTAGGCATGTCGGACTTTTGGGTTGAATCGAGCTTCGACCTGGCGTGGGTTCCACGCTCAGGGAAATTGATTTTTTTAGTTGCCTGGCGGCCTTTAGGGCAACGTCCGCTTTCGGGCGACGCTCGCAACGGGATGTACGACTATGTTGGGTCGAATGCGGCAGGTCTGCCTTTTAAGCCTGGCAGGTCTGTGGCACGAATCCCGAACGTTGAACCGCGTTGTATCGCGGCGCTGCCAAATCGCTTCAAGCTCCGTCGGAATGGCCGAGCGAGCGCTACGGTCTCGTCTGGACACGCGAGCGCTGAGGGAATGAAAGGTCCTTCGCCCAAATCCCGCGGCGCCTACTGGTCGGCGACAACTGCGATTCGGACGAATTCCACACCATCAGGATGGAACGCTCATGTCGCCCATGTCAGGCGAACGCGCCGTCCGCTGGAACGTTGATCGGCCGCGACCAGGAAAATGTCCAAATCAGTTCCAACGGGTGACCGATGAGCCAAAAGCGAAAAGTGGACCGGCGTCCCACCGTGGTGGTGACCGGTGCAAGTGCGGGGGTGGGGCGGGCGATCGCCCACGAATTTGCCCGGCATCACTGGAACGTCTCGGTGCTGGCGCGGGGAGAAGCAGGGCTCGACGGTACCGTACGGGACATCGAGAACGCCGGGGGCCGGGCGCTGGCGCATCGGGTCGACGTCGCGGACGCCGATGCCGTCATGCGGGCGGCGGACGAGACCGTAAGGGCGTTCGGTGGCATCGACGTTTGGATCAACGTGGCGATGGTGACGATCTACGCGCCGGTGCAGAAGACATCGCCTGAGGAGTACAAGCGGGCGACCGAGGTGACGTATCTCGGACAGGTCTACGGCACGCTGGCGGCCCTCAAGCACATGCAGCACCGAAACGCCAGCTCCATCGTCTGCATCGGCTCCGCCCTGGCGTACAGGTCGATTCCGCTCCAATCGAGCTACTGCGCGGCGAAGGCCGCCGTGCGGGGCTTCGTCGACAGCCTGCGCAGCGAGTTGCTGCACGATGGTTCGCGGGTGCGGTTGACGATGGTGCAGCTTCCGGCGGTGAACACGCCGCAGTTCGACTGGGCGCGAACGCGCATGCCGCGTCGGCTGGAACCGGTCCCGCCGATCTATCAACCAGAGGCGATCGCACGCCATGTCTATCGCGCGGCCCAGACCTCGCCGCGCGAACTCTGGATCGGCTTCCCGACCTGGAAGGCGATCATCGGCAACATGATCATCCCGGGCTGGATCGACGGCTACCTCGCGCGGCACGGGTATCGCGGTGAAATGACGAGCCAAGCTGCGATCGAAGGGCGGCCGGACAACCTCTACGATCCCGTCGACACCGATCCGGGTGCGCATGGGAGGTTTGATGATCGCTCGCTCACGTCGGTGCCGGCTGCCGACCCGCGCTGGCTCAAACTCGGCATCGCCGCGGCACTCGGAACGGTGCTTCTCGGAGCCGTGACGGTTGCGAGGGCTTCACCGACCCCGCGCCGCCTCCGGTGAGGGATGGGCGGCCCCTCGCCGCGACTACATCATCCGCATACGCAGGTTGAGCAGTACGACGAGGGTGCCGCCCACCATCAGCCCGATGATGAGGGTGGAGAACAGGATCAACTGCAGATCGTCGCGGGATGAGCGGCGCAGATCCACGTGCAGGAAGCAGCGGAAGTGCACCACAGCTTGGACCAGGGCCAGTACGAAAACGATCCCAAGCGCCGTCGTGCCTGCTGCCCATCCCCAGGTCACGACCGCAAACGCGGCGCCGGTGAGGAGAAGGGCGAAAACGTACCCGATGCCGTAGGTCAGCAGGTCGCGACGTTTGGCATGCTTCTCATCGCTCGATCGCAGGCGTGCCCTGGCCTCGTCTCCCCGTCGATTCCTCGCGATCGCCGTGCCGCCGGCCAATGCTCTCGCAGTGCCAATCAGAGCAGCCGCGCCGGCAGCCTTTAGCAACACGACGCCCTTCGAGGGCCCTCGGGTGGTCATGTGAGAGCTCCCTGAAGATAGACCACGGAGAAGATTGCGATCCATATGATGTCGAGGAAATGCCAAAATAGGCCGAGCTTCAGCAGATTCAGCTTGACCCTGGCGTCCAAGCCGAACACCGCGATCTGTGCGAGCATCACCACGATCCAGATGCAGCCGGCGGTGACATGCAGGCCGTGCGTCGGTACCAGTGCAAAGAAGGCCGACAGGAAGCCGCTGCGGTTCGGCGTCGCTCCATCGGCGAACATCGTCCGGAAATCGCTGAGTTCGAAACCGAGGAAGACGATCCCCAGGACGAGCGTTAGTAAGAGCCATGCGACGACGCCTATCCAACCTCGGTCATACTTCATGGAGATGGAGGCAAGGCCGAAGGTCAGGCTGCTGGTGAGCAGGATGAGCGTCTCAATGAAAGCGGGGCCGAGCTTGAACTCCGCGGCCGGCCCAGGAGCACCGGCCGTCGCCGAAAGCTGCGTCCCGTAGATCGCGAAGAGCAAGGCGAACAGGATCGCGTCGCTCATCAGGAAGATCCAGAAGCCGTAGAGGCCGATGGCGGCCTCCCCCGGGTCCATCTCATCCGAGTCGAGGAGGTTGAGCCCGACATGCTGGAGCTGCGGGGCGCTCATGACGGCACCTGTGTGGGGAAGGGTCGGGCGAGCCCAAGATTGGCCGGCTCGGTTTCGAGTTCGCGGGGGACGGGACGCGTCGTGCGGGCCAGATCGAGCCATCGCCGGTCCGTCGCCTCGACCTCGGATGCGGAAATCGTCCGATGGACATCGCGCACGAAGCTGCGCGCGACGACCGGTGCCCAAACGCCGATGAAACCGAGAATGGTCAGCCACCAGATGTGCCAGACGAGGCCGAAGGCGCAGACCGCACCGGCCAGCCCGACCAGCGGGCCAACCCAGCTGTTCTTCGGCATGACGATGGCCTGATAGTGGTCGGCCGGCTTGTAGGCCTCCTTGCGCTCCTTGAGCCAATAGAAGGGATCGAGCCGATCCACCTGCGGGATCGTCGCGAAGTTGTACTCCGGCGGCGGTGCCGAGACCGACCACTCCAGGCTGCGTGCGTCCCAAGGGTCGCCGACCGGGACGCGGTTCGCTTCGCGATCCCTCACACTGACCCAGAGTTGGACGAACAGGGTGACGAGGCCAGCGAGCAAGAGGAAAGCGCCGACGATCGCCACAAAGAGCCAGGGTCGGTAATCGGGTTCGAACAGGGCCTGGCTTCGACGCGCCATGCCGCCGAGGCCGAGTACATAGAGCGGCATGAAGGCGAGATAGAACCCCGAGACCCAGAAGCCAAAGGAGATCCGGCCCCAGATCTCCGATAGCCGGAAGCCGAAGGCCTTGGGAAACCAGTACATGTATCCCGCGATCATGCCGTAGAGCAGGCCCGGGATCAGCACGTTGTGGAAGTGTGCCACGAGGAACACAGTGTTGTGGACCACGAAGTCGATGGGCGGGATCGCGAGCAGGATGCCGCTAAGACCTCCCAGGACGAAGGTAACGATGAAGGCGAGGGAAAACAGCATCGGCGCGGTGAAGCGCACCTCACCGCGAAACATCGTCCAGATCCAGTCGTAGATTTTGACCCCTGTCGGGATGGCGATGGTCATCGTTGCGACGCCAAAGAAGGCGTTGACGTCTGCGCTCTGGCCCATCGTGAAGAAGTGGTGCAGCCAGACCGTGAACGAGAGCACGCCGATTACCATGGTGGCGGCGGCGAGTGACTTGTAACCGTAGAGTTCCTTTGACGAGAAGGCCGAGATCACCTCGGAGTAGACACCGAAGGCCGGCAGGATGAGGATGTAGACCTCCGGATGGCCGAACAGCCAAAAGAGGTTGACGTAGTTCATCATGTTGCCGCCGAGATCGTTCGTGAAGAAGTGGAAGTCGAGGTAACGATCAAGGGCGAGGAGAGTGGTCGCGAGCGTCAACGGCGGCATCGCGAAGATCATCAGGATCGAGGTGCAGAGTGCTGTCCAGCAGAACAGCGGCATGCGCGTGAGATGCATTCCGGGGCAGCGCTTCTTATAGATCGTCGCCGCAAAGTTGAGCCCCGAGAAGGTCGTGCCGAGGGACGACAGCGTGATCGCCCAGATCCAGTAATCCGGGCCGACGCCGGGCTGGAAGACCTTCCCCGTATAGGGCGGATAGCCCGACCATCCGCCGGTCGAGAACTCGCCGACGGCGAGCGAGATCATCACGAGGCCGGCCCCGCCCGCGGTCAGCATCAAGCTGATCGAGTTCAGAAGTGGAAAGGCAACATCGCGGGCACCGATCTGCAACGGCACCACGTAGTTGATCAGCCCCGTCAGGAACGGCATCGCCATGAAGAAGATCATGATCGTGCCGTGCGTGCTGAAGAGCTGCGCGAAGTGTTCGGGCGTGACGATACCGGGAGCGTCGACCGCGAGCGATTGCTGCGCGCGCATCAGGACCGCCTCGACGAGGGCGCGGCTGAGCATCACGCCGGCGATCACGATGTACATGATCCCGATCTTCTTGTGATCGAGGCTGGTCACCCAGTCGAGGAAGAGCGGCCGCCACCACTGTTTCCAGGTCAGCAGCGCGACGAGGACGACCGCACCAACGACCACGAGTGCACCGGCGAAAGCGCCGATGAGTTCGCTGAGGTTGGGATTCTCCCAGGCCCGCACGAACGGGAACGCATGCGCGTTCAACCGACCGAACAGGAAGAACCAGAGACCGTCGTCGCTCATTTGGGGTGATGTCCGTGGGCGGTGGGCATGCCCGGATCGTCATGGGCGAGAATCGTCTGAAACAGGCCCGGCGTCACCGACCCGAACAGGATCGGCTCAGCCTGGATCGAACGAGCGGTCAGGGCAGCATAGGCGCCTTCGTCGAGGGTCTTTCTTCCAGAGCGGGCTTGCGCGAGCCAGGAGGCGTAATCGTCGGTCGATTTTGCCAGTACCGGGAACTTCTGGTTCTGGAAGCCCATGCCGTTGAACTGCGTGTTCTCGCCACGGAAGCGACCGGGCCGGTTAGCGGCGAGATTGTGCTGCGTGGTCATGCCGGCCATGGCGTAGATCTGGCCAGCGAGCTGCGGCACGAAGAACGATTGCATGACCGTGCCGCTGGTCAGGCTGAGATGCACCGGGCGGTCGACAGGGAAGACGAACTCGTTGACGCTCGCCACGCCCTCGTCGGGGTAGATGAACAACCATTTCCAATCGAGGGCGACCACCTGCACCTCGACAGGTGGGTACGGTGAGGCCAGCGGCTTGTACGGGTCGAGCTTGTGGGTGTCGCGCCACAGAAGCACGGCGAGCACGACGACGATGATCGCCGGTGGGATCCAGATGAAGCCTTCGAGCGGCCAGTTGAAGCCCCATTGCGGTCGGTAGGCGCTTTTGGTGTTCGACAATCGGTAGTGCCAGGCGAAGATCGGCGTCAGCAGCAGAACCGGCGCGGCGACGAAAAGCAGAATTGTGCAGACAAGCAGGAACAGGCTGCGGGTCTGGTCCGCGACCGGACCGGCGGCGCCCAACACGCCGTGATCAAGGACGCTGCAGCCGCCGAGAGGCAGCAGCGCAACAATGGCTGAGAGTGACGCGAGGCGAAGGGCGGCCCTGCCTGGACGGCCTGAACGGCAAGGGTCGGCGAGGGCGGTATCGGTCATCACGACGATTTCCACGATGGACGATGGTCCCGGGTCGAGCCATTCCTCGGACGCCGTGACATCGGCGAGGCAAACCCGAAAGGCCTTATTGGCCCCTAACGTGGGACTGACGGCTTCGGCTCCGGCATGACCAACGGATCTTGGGAGTGGCGGTCCGCTCGTCCTCTGTGGGCAGACGAGAGCCGCCCACAGCCTCCTCGATAATGACCGAGGTCACCTCATGCGCGGACGGATCTCTCGAACCACGGTATCGTGATGCCTTGAGCCCGACCGGCAGCTGCCACTGCGATCGATGACAGGTCCGCATAGGCCCAACGCGGGGTTCACGACGCCGCGATGTGTCAGGGCCTGCGGAAAATTCCCTGTGAGGTACCGGCCAAGAACGTCGTACTCCTCCGACAGGAAATTGACGTCGTTGGCCCCGCCGAGCACGCGTTCGAGGTAGGCCTCAGCTGGTTCCTGCCGTCCTTGGAGGCGGAGACAATCCGCCATCCAAATTGAGCACGTTATCCCCCGGTTGCTCGAACCCGATAGCGGCACGATTACCTTTCGCGGCGAGGTGGTGTCCGAGCTCTTCTCCCGCTCGGTGACGATGTCAGGGGCATCATGGCTGCACGTTTCGTCGAGACGCCGATGCGTGGGTCGCATCGCTAAGGCAGACGATCGCGCGGAGCTGGGAGGACGGCCTGGAAGGTATCCGCTTTCGCGGCCACTTGTGAGGGGGCTGCTACGGCAAGGTTGGGTCGAGACCTGCTGGTCTGCTCTACGACCGGGTTGGGTGGCTTCCCGCCGGTCCGCTTCTGGACTGCCATCGTAAGAAGCGGACGTCGCCGCCGCGCCCGCTCACGACCGATAGCAGGCTTTGGGAAGGGCCGCTTCACAGGCGAGTGGTCAGGGCGGTGAGCCAATCCGGCGAGGCGTTGACTAGCGCGGTCTCCGCCGCCTTGTCGTAGCCGGAGGCGATCAACAGGCCGGTGGTGACGAGGATCAGGCCCAGCGCCGTCTTCAGCCCCTTGCCTAGTCCCATCATCCGGTCGCGCCAGCGCATCAAGACCTCGCGCGAGAGGGTGCCGAGCAGCAGGAGCGGCAGAGCGGCGCCGAGACCGAACAGGAGCATGGTCAGCGCCACGACGCCGAGGTCGCGTCCCTGGGACGCGAGCAGCGACGCTGCCCCGAGGGTCGGTCCGACGCAGGGGCTCCAGACCGCCCCGAGCAGTACCCCAACGCCGAACTGACCGAACAGGCCGGAGGTCGAGAAGCCGCCGAACCGGCTTTCCGTCCAGTTGCTCACGGGGCCTGCCGCCACTGCCAACCGCGTCTGGGCTGCCGGGACCATCAGGACCAGCCCGACCAGGATCAGCATGATGGCAGCGCCAGTCCGGAAGATGCCGGCATCGAGGCCGATGGCAAAGCCGATGGTCGCCACGAACAGGCCGATGACCACGAAGGACAGCGCGAGGCCGGCCGCGAGAGCCGCCGGGCCGAGCCTGTGTTCCGACGCCGCCGCACCAGGCACCAGCGGCAGCAAGGGCAGCACGCAGGGGGACAGCACCGAGAGGATGCCGGCGAGGAAGGCGAGGCCCAGGCTCGTGACCATGACGGCTTAGATCGCCTTATCGAGGAGCGACGAGATCGCCTCGGGCTTGGTCTCGCCAGCCGAGCGCCCAGTCTCCTTGTCGCCCTTGTAGGTGATGAGCGTGCTCTGCATCGTGGCACCGAACCGCTTCACCACGTCTTTGCGGCTGTCGAAGTCCACATCGAACACCTGAAGCTCTTTGAACTTCGGGTCGGCCTCAAGCTTCGCCAAGATCGGCTTCTGGGCGGCGCAGGTGGTGCACCACGGGGCGGTGATGTGGACGAGGATCGGCTTGCCGGCCTTCTGGGCCGCCTCGAACGCGGCGGGTGTGTAGGCGGTCTCGGCGGCTAAGGCCCCTGTGCCGAACAGAATGGGGGCGACGGTGAAGGCTGCGAGCAGGATGCGGCGAGTGGTCATGGATGCTTTCCCGTGATGTATTGGTGGGGGAATGTCGGGGCCTAGTTGGCCGCCTGGGTGATCGCGCGGTCGACGTTCACGCGGGCTGACCAGTCCTTGGCGCTGTCCTGACCCTTGAGATCGATGAGGCGGGCGGCGCTCACGTCGACGTTCTTGAAGTCGGCGCCCGTGACCGTGGCGCCGGTGAGGTTCGCTCCTGATAGGTCGGAGCCCATCAGCACCACGTCGGTGAGGTCGGCATCGGTGAGGTCAGCGTATTCCAGGCGGGAGCGACCAAGGTTGGCGCCCTTCAGGTTGGCACCCCGGAGGTTCACTGAAACGAACACCGCCCGCATCAGCCCCATGGACTGATTCTTGATGTCGGCACCGCCTTTGAGGTCGACGAGCGTCGCCCCGGCCATGTTGGCGCCCTTGAAGTCGCCGATGGGCATCGACCGGCTGAGGTCGGCCCCGCTCAGGTTCGCGTCGCGGGCGGTAATGCCGAACATCTTGGCGCCGACAAGCTTGGCGCCGCTGAGGTCGGCCTTGATGAACCAAGCCTGCTCCAGGTTGGCCCCGGTCAGGTCGGTGCCGCGTAGGTACGCCTTGTTGAGACGGGCGGTACGCAGGTTCGCACCCCTGAGGTTCAAGCCCGACAGGTCGAGGCCGGCGAGCGCCTTATCGGAGAGATCGATGGGCTTGCCGTCGGCCTTGGCAATCAGTGCCTCGACGTCGGCCCGGGTCATCTCGGCCTTGGTCATCGCGGCCGATCCCATGTCGGCTCCGAGTAGCAGGTCCTGCTCGGCATGGGCCGGCAGGCCAAGAAGGACGGAGGCGAGCAGAAGGGGGACGAGACGGCGCATGGATTCTCCCGGGTTTCGCCCGGCCCGTCGGAAGCATGCGCTTCCTCACGGTGTTGCCGGAACGGTTTTTTGTTCAGTTTCGACAGTGATATGGGGAGACAAGGCAACCGTCTGTGACCCAGGTCACCGAAGGTTGTGGATCCAGGATCGACGATGCATCGTCCGGGTCATGGCGGCGTTCGATGACCGCGAGCCCGGGGAGGACGAGCATGCGGAGCGCCCATCAGATCGAACGCTGGATCGAGCGCTTTCCGCTGGTCCGGGAATTCGGCGCCAGCCATCTCCAGATCGCCAGAGGCACAGTGCATTTCCCCGTGCTTGAGGCCGGCGCGATTGCCTACGAGCTCCAGGACGCCTGCGCGAACTACCTGATGTGCATCGACGGGCGCACCCGGGTGTTCAGGATGTCCGAGACGGGCCGGGAGATGCTGATCTACAAGGTCGGCGCAGGCGGCACCTGCGTCCTGACCACCCAGTGCCTGCTGTCGGGCGGGGGCTTTCCGGCGCAGAGCGTCGCCGAGGCCCGGACCGAGCTGGCCGCCCTGCCGTCCGACACCTTCCGCCAACTGATGCGTGAGAGCGAAGCCTTCCGGACCTTCGTGCTCGACGACTACACCAAGCTGCTGTCGGGGATGTTCGACCTGGTCGAGGAGATCGCTTTCGCTCCCCTGGAGCAACGCCTTGCCCGGCGACTGCTGGTCGAGGCCGATGCCGAGGGGATCGTCTGGAAGACCCACCAGCAACTGGCGTCCGACGTAGGGAGCGTGCGCGAGGTCGTCAGCCGCCTCCTGGGCGAGTGGGCCGACGACGGCCTCGTCGAGATCCGGCGCGGCCAGGTGCAGGTCATCGACCGGGCGAGCCTTGCGGCCGGAAAATTGAACCCTTCCTGACCGGCCAAGCGAGTTCGGACGCCATCGACATGGATATCGCCCTTCGCGTCGAACCGCGAAAAATCGAGTTCACGACCTACGGACCGGGGAAGGCCCCGGTCTGGTCGGTGACCTTCGCGATCCATGCGTCCAGCGGTTACGAGCACCTTTGCACGGTCATCGTTCCGGGCTACGGGCACGACGACGTGACTGACATCTGTGGGAGGGCGCGAGCCGAGCTTCGACGGATCGCCGCGCTGATTTCCACCCCGCCGCCCGATCCGCCAGAGGAGCCCGCGCCAGCAGTCGTCGGAAAGCGCACCAGAGGACGTCGTCTCGTACGGCTACCGTGAGGATGTCGGCCGGGTTGCTATGCCTATGACACCTAACTACCTACCAGATGGTAGGCGCAACGTTCAGCGTCCGATCAAGGACGGCTTCCGAGAGAGCCGCATTTGGAGGAGATCCGAGATGGAAAATTGGAATGGCTACCGCGGCGAGTTGGTGTCCACACTGGGCCAGATAGGTGAGATCAGCCCCGAACTCCTAAGCGCGCACGACAAGTTGGCATCGGCCAAACCGAAGGAGCCAAAACTCGACGCCAAGACGCGGGAATTAATCGCCCTTGCCGTCGCGGTGACGACCCGGTGCGATGGTTGCATCGCCTTCCATACCGATGCCGCGCGCAAGGCGGGCGCGAGCAAGGAGGAGATGGTCGAGGCATTGGGTGTCGCCGTGGCCTTGAATGCCGGCGCGGCGCTTGTCTACAGCGCCCGGGCATTCGACGCCTTCACGCGTGACGCGGGCTAATAGGTGCGGCCGAGAGACGATCAATTTTGCGGAGGCATACTCGGCCACCTCGGTGAGAATGGGGCGTATGCGTCTCGCTGTTCCTGAGGATGCCAAGCCGTCCGACTCTCATTACGGCAGAGCCTCGCCAAGTCGGTCGACCTGGCGAGGCTCTGGAGGAGTGGCGTTCAGTCCGGGATCGAACGAGCCGTCGTCGTCAGCGGCGGCAGCGACCGCCTGGTCCGCGGTAGAGGCCGGGCGGACAACCGCGTGGTGCGCCGGTGATGGCCCGCCGCATGGCGCCGCGCGGTCCGCGGTTCAGGCGGCAGCCCCCGAACGGGCCGCGATGGGCGCCGAAGCCGCACCCTGCGCGAACCTGGACGATTGGGGCGTCGATGCCGATGCCGCCGGCCGGCATGGGAAGGGCCTGGGCCCCGCCTGCCATCAGCAGCGTCGCGAACCCGCCGACGATAAGACCTGTGAGCTTCATTCTGATTCTTTCGTTCTGGTAGGCGCGGCATACGGACCGTGCCCTGGGGGAAATCGCTATCCGAACCCCGATCCCTGGCGTTCGGTTCACTTGGCGCGGCAGGGTCGCTCCGCGCGGACGACGCGACCGTCGTGGTCGGCGTCGAGCCGTGCGAACCGCTTGCTGGACGTGGCGTCGATCTCATCGGCGGTGAGGAAGCCGTCGCCGTCAGCGTCGATGGCCCGGAACCGCCCGGCAGGGTCGTAGGGCCCCTTGCCGGGACGGGCGTCCCACCAAGCCGCCCATTCCGCCCTGCTGACGCGCCCGTCATGGTCGGCGTCGGCCCTCATGATCCGGGCGCGGTTCCGCGAATGGAACGTCGCGAGGTCGACGCCCGCGGCTCCCGCACCCTTCGGCGGGTCGGTGCCGGCGGGCGCCTGGGCGGATGCGGACGTGACCGCCAGGAGCGTGCACAGAGTCAGGTAGGCGATAGCCTTTGTCATGATCGCACCTCTCGCATCACCGGGTCGTCCAGCGACCGCACTGGATGGCAGGGTCCCAAGCCTCGACAGGGTCACCAACGGTGATGCCAGCCGTGGTGGCCCCATCCGCGATGGCCCCAGCCGACATGCCGGTAGCCGCCCCAGCGATGCCAGCGCGGACCGCCCCAGCCGAACCGCCGCGGTCCGTAGAATGCGGGCCGGAAGGCGTAAGGCCGGTAGAACACCCGCGGTCCGAGGTTGGGACGGCAGTAGCCGTAGAACCCGCGGTGGCCCCCGAGGCCGCAGCCGTCGCGGGCCTCGACCGTGCCGGCGGTGGCCAGCGGCGCCGCCAGGCCGGCCGCCAGCAGGGCCGCGGGCAGAAGCCGCCTCAACAGGGTCGGCGCGCGTACCGCTTCCTTCGTCATCGCTTCGTCTCCCGATGCGGTGTTTCGACTGCCCGCACCTTGCCGCCGGCCTGTCGCAGGAATTTGCCGGGAAACCCCGTTTTTGTCGCGAGCCGTCGCGGGTTCGAAGGTCCCGATACATTTCGCGACAGAATCCCCCGGGGAGGCGGACGCCGCCGCGCGTTAGGGCCCAGTACGAAAGGTTCGGGACATGGACGACGCACACATCATGGTGGTCGATGACCATCGCGACATCCGCGATCCGCTCGCGGCCTACCTCAAGCGGCACGAGTTCCGGGTGACCGTCGCCGCGGACGCGGCGGCCGCTCGCATCGTCCTGGCGCGAAGCACCATCGACCTGGTCCTCCTCGACGTGATGATGCCGGGCGAGGACGGGCTGTCGCTGTGCCGCCATATCCGGGAGGCCTACGACACGCCCGTGATCCTGTTGACCGCCTTGGCTGAGGGGACCGACCGGATCGTCGGCCTGGAGATTGGGGCGGACGACTACGTCACGAAGCCGTTCGAGCCGCGCGAGCTCCTCGCCCGCATTAAGAACCTCATCCGGCGCACGCGTGCGCTTCCCCGCACCCGGGAAGGGGCGGACGGGCGCAGGCTGGCGTTCGACCGTTGGACGCTGGACACCGACCGGCGCGAGCTCGTCGATGACGCTGGCACCCCGGTGACGCTCAGCACTGCGGAGTTCCGACTGCTCTCGGCGCTGACCCGGCATCCGAGGGTCGTGCTGTCCCGCAATCAACTCCTCGACCTGACCAGCGGCCGGACCGTCGACGCCTTCGACCGAAGCATCGACAACCAGGTAAGCCGGCTCCGGCGAAAGCTGGAGCGCGATCCGGCCAACCCGGGGCTCCTCAAGACCGTGTGGGGTGGCGGCTACGTCCTGGCGGCCGAGGTGAGGACGGTGCCGTGAGGCTGGTGCCGCACTCGCTCGGCGGCAGGCTGGCGCTGCTGCTCGTGCTCGCCGTTGTCGGCGCCCAGGCGGTGGCCTTCGCGATGTTCGCCCACGAGTCCTCGCGGGTCGGTCGAGCGGCGGCCCGGACCCAGGTGGTCGACCGCATCGCCACGCTGGTACGCCTGCTCGACGCGGTCCAGCCCGACGCCGTCCCGAGCGTCGTCAATGCCTACGGCTCCCCCCGCCACAGCTTCACCATCGATGCCGGGAGCCTCGTGCCGGAGGGCGCGATGGGCGTCGACGAGGCGCGACTCGCGCGGCGGATCGACCGTCGCATGAAGGATGACGCGAGCCAGGCGCGGATCGCGCTCGTCGAGCGGGACATCGGGGAGGACGCCCCCCGGGGCCGCCTATCCGACAGGCCCCAGGCATTGCGGGTCTCCGTCCGGCTCGACGACGGACGCTGGCTCAACGCCGAGGCCCCGCTTGCGCTGCGGACGCCGCCGTGGATGCGCATCGCACTCATCCAGGTCCTGGCGAGCGTAGTCGCGGTGCTCGCGGTCGTCGCCATCGCGAGGCGAGGGATCGTAGGTCCGGTGGCGGACCTCGCCAAGGCTGCGGAAATGGCCGGGCGGGGCGCAGCGTTCGAACCGTTGCCGGAGCGAGGCCCGAGCGAGTTGCGGACCATGACGGCGGCGTTCAACCTGATGCAGGAGCGCTCGGGGGCCTTCGTCGCCGACCGCACCCGGATGCTGGCCGCCATCAGCCATGATCTGCGCACCCCCATCGCCTCGCTCTGGCTCCGGGCGGAGATGGTCGAGGACGACGAATTGCGAAGCTCGATGGTGCGTACGATCTCGGACATGGGGCGAATGGTCGACGCGACCCTGGCGTTCGCCCGGGACGATGCGCTCGCCCAGGACAGCGGCCCGCTGGATCTCGCCGAGATGGTCCGGGCGCTGGTGGACGACCACACGGTCCTGGGGCGGGACGTCACCGCCGCGTCGCCGGCCGATGCGCAGTTCCACGGCCGGCCGGTGGCGCTGCGTCGGGCCCTCGACAACCTCGTCGAGAACGCCGTCCGGTACGGCGCCAGGGCGCGGATCACCCTTGAGCGGGGCGGTGACGGCATCCGCATCCTTGTCGACGACGACGGGCCAGGTATGCCCCCCGACAGGATCGAGGAGATGTTCGCGCCTTTCGCGCGGCTGGAGGGCTCGCGGAACGCGGAAACGGGAGGGACTGGTCTCGGCCTCGCCATCGCACGGTCGGCGATCCGCGCGCATGGGGGCGACGTGACGCTGTCCAACCGCGCCGGCGGCGGCCTGCAGGCCGAGGTAAGCCTACCAGCGTGATGGCCGGATGCCGAGGATGTCTTCCGCATCCCCGGCGTCGCGGGAACACGCGGCCCTGGCGGTGACCTTCTCGAAGGTGCCCGTCGCGATCTGGTTTTCGAGCTGCGCCTTGAAGTCCGCGATGCCGAGGACCTGGACGGGATTGCCCGCCTCGTCGAGGAACTCGTACAGCGCGTCCTCGATGTTGCGGTTGCTGAAGAACACGATGGCGTCCTCGTCCTCACCACCCTCCATGTGGGGGTCGCCGTTCGCGACGCCCGAGACGTAGCTGCCCGTCGGACGGGTTTCCTTCAGGGTCCCGTCCTCGCGGTAGAACCTAAGCTCGCCCTGCATCACGAGCGTCACGTAGGGACTCTTGTGCCGGTGCAGCATCACCTTCTGGTTCGCCGAGAACTTGAAGACGACGTCGACAATGCGGCTCTCCTCGTCGACCTTGTAGACGAAGAAGGCGATGTGCGGCAGCCAGTCGAGCTTCCGCCAGGTGATGTTGCTCTCGTCGAACATGGGCTTCGGCATTCCGTTATCTTCCGTTGCCCCCTCCAGCCGCTCTCGGGCGACGCACGGCTTTCCGCCGCGTCGGATGGTTCAGGCAGAGGGCAACGCCCCGCACGACGGATCGATGCGGCGGAGCCTAGCGACCGAGCGAACTCTCCTCATGAGGTCATCGGAAGAGGCCGACGGTCAGACCGCGTGCTCGATGGCATCCACGACCTGGTCGGCGCTGTAGGGCTTGGACACGAACAGGCCGTGGTCCGGGATATCCTGCTGGGAGAACCGACGACGTCCCGAGGTCACGACGAGGCGGATGTCGGGCCATGCCTCGTGCACGCGTCCGGCCAGTGTCACCCCGCACATGGAGCCAGGCATGTCGACGTCGGTGAAGAGCGCGCCGATGTCCGACCGTTCGTGCAGGATGAACCACGCCTCGTCGGCGTGGCGGGCCTCGATAATCGTGAAGCCCACATCCTCCAGCATCTCGACCGCGCAGAGGCGCACGAGGTCGTCATCCTCGACGACGAGGACGGCCGATGCTTCCATGGAACGCTTCGTCGCCATCGTCTCGAAACACAGGTTGAGACGAATGGTTGCCGACCAGGATCGCAGCATCCTCGCTATCCTGGACCGAGGGACCCGCGACCACGCTGCCCGGGCGACCGATCAACGGGCTCGACGTCTACCTGGAACCCACGGCCACTCTCGATATCTTGAGGGCATCGGCAGGGTGCCCCAGGCCTGCACGTGCTCCTCCGCTTTCCCTCGACCCATGTTCGGCCTGCAGCTCGGAGGTTCTCCCGGGGATATTCACTGAGCAGAGGAACGGCTTTTCCTTTGTTGCAGTCATCGAAAAGCAGTTGGGCGGTGCTAGGTTGGTCCCACCCAGACAACGGGCTGCAGAACAACGTCCGCTTACAGGCAAGCGCTGAAACGCGATGAGCGGCCGTGTTGGGTCGGATGCGGAACGTCCGCTTCGGTCGAAAAGCTTAGCTCTCCTCGCCACCTACCTAGAACGTTTCAGAAGAGCAGAATGTGATAGGCCCCCGCCGCCGTTCGACGGTCGGCCCTCCCAGTGCCGCCTGATGGCGTCAGCCAGGAGCCTCAGCCCGGTCGGGACCTGTTGGCGGCCCGAGTAGTACAGGAAGAAGCCGGGACCGTCCGAACACCAGTCCGGCAGGACGATCTCAAGCCGCCCCTCCGCGACGTGGTCGGCGACCCGCGCCTCCAGGCAGTAGAACAGACCGAATCCCGCCAGCGCCGCCTCGACCGAGACGTTGGTCTCGTTCGCCACCATTGTGCCGGGCACGTCGAGGGCCCGATAATCACCGTCCCTGTCGAACTCCCACCGGTAGACCTCGCCGGTGCCCAGGCGGATGCGCACGCAGGAATGCCGCATCAGGTCCTCGGGCACCTCGGGCCGTCCGCGGGCCTGCAGGTAGCCGGGCGAGCCCACGACCACCCAGCGCAGGTCAGGGGTGAGCCGCTGCGCGATCATCTCCTCGGGCACGGTGCCGCCATAGCGGATGCCCGCGTCGAAGCCCGAGGCCACGACGTCGATGACCCGGTCGTCGACGTCGACCTCGACCTCCAGGCCCGGGAACTCCAGCAGGAGCCGGGGCAGGACCGGATCGATCAGCAGGCGGGCGGCATCGCGCGGCACGCTGAGGCGAACCCGGCCCGCGGGCGTCTCGCGGAACCGGTTCAGCCCGTCGAGGGCTTCGCCAATGCGCCGGAAGCCCTGGTCGAGTTCCTCGAAGAGGGCGAGGCCCGCCGCCGTGGGCACGACCGACCGGCTCGTACGGTTCAGCAGGCGCACGCCAAGCCGGTTCTCAAGGCCCTTCATGGTGTGGCTCAGGGCCGACGCGGTCAGGCCGAGCTCGGCCGCCGACTTGCGGAAGCTCCGGTTCCTGGCGATGGCCATGAAGACGTTGAGGTCGACGAGGTCCGCCTTCGTGAAGGCCACGCGCGCTGCTCCGGGGTTGCGCGACGTTCGTGCCCCCGAACGGGGTCTGGTTCAACGTTCGATCCGCCTCAGCCTCGCATGAACTGTGGGCAACGGTCCCGCGGTCGGCCCTAGGGAGCCGATCCGGCCTCCATCCAGCGCTCGAAGCGATCCTTCCAGTCCGGATGCCACCGCGACAGGGCGGGCCGGTTCTCGATCATGTCGTCCGCAGACCAACGGATGCGGAGCGCGTCCACCTCATGGGTGACCTCGTTGTCCGGGCAGAGGATGTAGAAGTCGCCGGCCCGGAAACGTTCGACGAAGCGCTCGACGACCTGATCGGCGGTCCAGGCCGACGCCGGCATCTCCAATGGCCGCCCGGCCGCGTTCATGGGCGTCCAGGTGAAGCCCGGGACCAGCAGGTGGGCGGTGACCCGACCGGCGGACGCCTGCCTGAGTTCGTGCGCGAGTTGTTCCGTCAGCACCCTGATGCCGGCCTTGGCGACCGCGTAGGCCGCGTTGCCGGGCGGCGTGGTGATGCCCTCCTTCGATCCGAGGTTCACGATGGCCGCGGATCGGTCGGCCGCCAGCATGGTCGGGACGAACAGGTGCTGGGCGGTCAGCACGCCTCCGAAGTTGACGTCGAGCTGCCGTCGCCACGCGGAGGGGTCGCCCCAAGGGCCAGCACCCGCGGTGATGCCGGCGTTGTTCATCAGCAGGTCGACCGCGCCGTATGCCTCGTAGGCGGTCCCGTGCAATCGCCGGAGGTCGTCGGGATCGGCGACGTCGCCGACCACGGTCCGTACGTCGGCATCGAGCGTGGCGGCGTGGGCGGCCAGGGCGTCACCGTCACGGTCGAACAGGCAGAGGCGCATGCCCTCGGATGCGAACCGACGCGCGGCCGCAGCCCCGATGCCAGCGGCGGCACCGGTCACCACCGCCACCCGACCGGCCGAAAGAATCGTGCTCGTCATGGTTTTCTCCCCAATGCGGTGGCGCTCAACGGCCGGCGACGGCGTAGCGAAGGTGGACGCCGCCGCCGCGACGGACCTCGCACGAGCTCAAGGTAAGGCTGACCGCATCGGCCAGTCCCTCGTCCCCGCCCTCGAAGATCGTCCGCCCCCCGGAACGGCCATCGATTGCCGGGAACACCACCAGGCTGATCTCGTCGACGAGCCCGGCGCGGAGAAACGCCCCGTTCATGCCGCCCCCGCCCTCAAGCAACAGGCGCTTGATGCCGAGATCGCGGCCGAGCGTGTCCAGCATGCCGGCGAGGTCGAGGCTCGATCCGGTCGCGACCACGTAGGAGACGCCATCGGCCGCGAGCTCGGCCAGGTGCGCGTCGGGGACGTCGGGGCCGAGCGCCACCACGACGTGGTCTCCCTCGATATCGGGAGCCGTCCAATGGAGCTTGCCGTGCGGATCGACGGCGATGGCGTATCCTTCGGCCTCGCACCCTGCGAAATGGTGCGGCCTCGCAGGCTTGTCGAAGCTCGCGGGCGGGTGGGGCTCGCCGGTTGCGAACTCCTCCATGGTCACCCGGCCGGCGAGCCAGGCATCCCCTTCGAGGCTGTCGTGCACCCGCTCGTACTCGGCGACGCGTTCGTCGAAGCCGCCCTGGGGCGACCCGCTCCAGTCAGCGACCGCGAGGCGACCGTCGAGGGGGCTCATCATGTGGCAGATGACATGTGGTCTCATAGGAGATCCTCGGTCGGCGATCCGCGGCGGCGGCCGGGATGCCGGCCGCCCTTGGGATCGTGGGGATTCAAGTGGGTCCCGACGGGGACAGGGGCTCAGGAAAGGCCGGAACCGGGCTCGGCCCCGCCGGAATGGGCCGCGGCCTTGGCGGTGTCGGGCAGGATGTTGTTCAGCACCCGGCCGATGAACTTCGAGCCGGGCTTGCCGGCGACGACCCGGTCCTTGCCGGCCTTCATCGCCTCGTAGCCCTCGTGGGCGACCTTGGTCGGCGCGGCCTTCTCCCCGAGCCCGAGCTTGGTCGTGTCCATGCCGGCGCGATGCCAGAAGTTCGTGTCGACCTCGCCCGGCAGCAGCAGCGTGAACACGACGCCGCTGTCCTTGACCTCCTCCTTCACCGCCTCGACGAAGGAGATCAGGAAGGCCTTGGTGCCGCCGTAGACCGCCTCGTACGGCGTCGGCATCGTGCCGGAGATGGAGGCCGTGTAGAGCAGCCGGCCCGCGCCGCGCGCCACCATGTCCGGCAGCAGCCGCTTGGTCAGGTGGACCTGGGAGACCACGTTGAGGGCGATCATCTTGAGCTCGGCCGCGAGGTCGGTGCCACCGACGAAGTAGCCACCGACGTCGACGCCGGCGTTGAGGGCCGCGGCCGCCAGGGGGCGACCCGTATCGGCGACGGCTTGGGCTAGGGCCTCGACGCCATCGTACTCGGTGAGGTCAGCCTTCACGACGATGGCCTCGACGCCGGTCGCGCGGACCGCGTCGGCGGTCCGCTCCAGGCCGTCGTTCTGGCCGCTCGCCGTGATGATGACGTCGTGGCCGTCGGCCGCGAACAGGCGGGCGAGCTCGTAGCCGATGCCGCTGGATGCGCCGGTGACGAGCGCGAGGGGTCGATGGTCGTGGGTCATGTCGGTCTCCGGTTCAGGGACAGCCGAGGGCGTCGGCGGCTTCGGTGAGGCTCTCGACCTCGACGTCCCAGCGCTCGGCGGGGGCGAGGTCGGTGGAATGGGCGGGGCCATGCTCGTGCGGCCGGCGCACGAACACCGTCCGCAGGCCGCAGGCGCGGGCCGCCCTGAGGTCGTCGTTGTGGGCCGCGACCATGGCGATCCGTTCGGGCGGCAGGCCGACAGCCTCGGCCGAGCGCAGGTAGGTCTCGGGCTTCGGCTTGTAGCTTCGAGCGATCTCGGCCACGACGATGACGTCCCATGGCAGGCCGCCGAAGCGGGCCAGCCGCATCATGCCGGCGAGGTGTCCGTTCGAGAGCGGGCCGATGGCGAACCTGCGCTTGAGACGGGTGAGGCCCTCGACGCTGTCCGGCCAGGGATCGAGCCGTTCCCAGGCCCAGTTGAGCTCGTCCAGTTCCCCAGCCGCGATCCGCGCGACGTCAACCCCGTGACGGGTCAGCACCGTGCGCAGGTTCTCCCCGTTCAGGACGTCGAGGCGGACCCAGGGACGACGGCCCGAGTGGACCTCCTCCATCGCCGGCTGGTACAGGGCGCGCCACTCGTCCGCGATGGTCAGCGGATCGACCGCGATGCCATTCCCGTCGAGGAAGGGGGCTGCGGCGCGAGCGATGCCCGACCGCCAGTCCACCACCGTGCCGAACACGTCGAAGCCGACATCGGCGGGATCGGGCGGCGGGGTAGCCGAAAACGTCATTGGGAGGCTTCTGGCCTTCGTTCGAGGTCGGACCGGCGGCGCACGGACGGGCCGGCGGCGCCAATGCGAGGCCGTCGATCCGGTCGATCCGTGCGTTCGGTTGGTTCGATCAGGAAACGCCGCCCGGACCTGGCGGCTCCGCGATCATCAGTGAGCCTCGCTCATCGGAGCGGGTTGCCGGATCGAACGGTCCGGCGGCCGATCTCGACCGCTCGGGATCGCTGCCTCGACGGAGGAGCGACCCGCCCCTTCCTCAGACCTCGTCGGTCCAGCGATGCACCGGGTTGAACCCGAGCACGCGCTTGGCCTTCTCGTTGGTCAGCACGACCTCGTTCCCGGAGAACGTCTTCCGCCGCTCCGCCTTCGGATAGTACCGGTCGAGAAGCTCCTCCGTCGGGGTGCGCATCACCGTCTCGTCGTTGGTGATGAGGAAGGCGTCCTTGCCGCGCACGTCGTAGCGGATCGCGCACTCGATGGCCTGGGCTGCGTCGCGGTTGTCGATGTAGGTCCAGAGGTTCCACAGGCGCTGGGTCGGGTCGTCCTGCCAGCCCTCGAACTTCGCGTATTCCTCCGGGTCCATCACGTTCGACAGCCGCAGGCAGGTGATCCGCATCTCTGGGTCGTTGAGGCAGAACTGGCGGGCCATCTCCTCGCCCAGCACCTTGGTCAGGGCGTACACGTTGAAGCCGCGCATGGGGTAATCCTCGTCCACCGGGACGTAGGGAGCGTCGGTCTTGTCGAAGGGCACCCCGATGCCGACCTCGCTGGCCGCCCAGACGACGTCCTTTATGCCGAGCCGGCGGGCCGCCTCGAACACGTTGTAGGTCGCCATCATGTTGAGGCGGAACTCGACGCTGTCGGCGACCATGCGCGGGTGCGGGATGCTGGCGAGGTGCACGATGGCGTCGAACGCTTTGGGCTCGGCCCGCGCGTAGACGTCCTTGCCGACCGAGGACAGGGCGTCGAGGGTCTGCCCGAAGTCTTCGAGGTCGACCTGCATGATCGGCTCGTCGAGATCGTTCGGGCTGTCCTTGTCGACGACGAAGACGTCGTAGCCCTTCTCGCGCAGATACGGGACGAGGGTCTTGCCGACCTTTCCATGTCCGCCGGTCACGGCGATGCGCTTGCTGTTTCCAGCCATGTCTTAACCTCGAATGAGAAGGGATGCCGGTGCCCGGCCCTGCAGACGTCTAACCCGATCCACCCGACCTTGTGCCCGCCAAAAACTCACCGTAGCGTTCACCTGGGCTCAACACGACTGGAAGCGGAAGCCGTGGGCAACCTCACCCGGGCGGACCTCGGCGACCTCAACCTTTTCCGCGTGATCGCGCGGGCGGGAGGGTTTCGACGCGCGGCCCTCGAACTGGACATCACGCCCTCCGGCCTGAGCCACGCACTCCGCGGGCTTGAGACCAGGCTCGGCGTGCGGCTGTTCCACCGTACCAACCGCAGCGTGAGCCTCACCGAGGCCGGCTCCGAGCTCCTTGCCCGGCTGAACGCTGGGTTCGGCGAGATCGAGGAGGGGCTTGAGGCTTTGAACGGCTACCGGGGCAAGCCGGCCGGGCGCCTGAAGATCAACGTCCTCACGGATGCCGCGAGGCTGGTCCTCGGGCCCGCCTTGTCGGGCTTCCTCGCCGAGTATCCCGAGGTGAGGCTGGAGGTCGTGGTCCAGGACGATTTCGTCGACATCGTTGGTGGCAGCTTTGACGCCGGCATCCGCTTCGGCGGACGGGTGCCCGAGGAGATGATCGCCGCGCCGCTCGGCGACAACCTGCGATGGGTCATGGTTGCGTCGCCGGGGTACCTCGCGTCGGCACCGATCCTGGAGCATCCGTCGGATCTTTCGAAGCACCGATGCATCGGCCTCCGGATGGGCACCGGCGCCATCTACCACTGGGAGGTGGAGCGCGGTCCGGAGCGCTTGACCGTCACCGTCGAGTGGTCAGTCGTGGTGAGCGAGACCGCGCTCGCCATTGCGATGGCCGAGACGGATGGCGGCATCGCGTATTGCCAGGAAAGCTTGGTAGCAGGCCGATTAAAGGATGGGTCGCTGAGGGAGGTCCTGCCCGAATGGGCCTCGTTCGGACCTGCGTTCCACGTCTACTATTCAAGCCGCCGCCAGGTCCCCCAGGCCCTCCGGGCGCTGATACATTACCTCCGGGAGCATCCCGCCACCCAACGTTGATCCGGTCGCCACACGCCGCGAAAGGAGGAAAACCTCGTTCCAACCGATCTTCGGCCTTTCCCTCTCCACGTCGTCACCCTGGTTCGTGTCCCGCGCCGTTGCCACTGGTCCAAAAAGTGGTCGTCGCGGTCCTTCTGCCGATGGCCCGATCCGCGCCGGCGACATCGAGGGCTGGGGGCTCGACCGCCTCCTGGCCGTCGCCGCTTCCCTCGGGCTCCGGGCCGAGATCCGCCTCGTTCCCGTCGAGCCTGCCGCCTAGGACGCCGTCCGGCCGGACGCCATCCGCCCTTGTCGTAAGCATGGCCGCCTGGACAATCTCCTCAACAGGGAGACCGGCCGTGACGTTCTTCGACAACTCCGCCCTTCAGCACATCCTCGACGACCTCGATCTCGACGACGATTCTGCGCCCCCGCCCACGCCGGAATCTGCGTCCGCCGTAGCCGCAGCCGCCAAGGCGAAGCGCGACGAGGCCGAGCGCAAGCGGATCGAACGGGCCGAGCGCAAAGCGGAGGGCCGTCCAGATCCGCGCCTCGTGGACACTATCATCGCCCGGGCCCTCGCCGACGCCCTCCGGGCCGCTGGCGCCCGGGCCCACATTGTCAGGCACCGGAAGCTAGACGGGCTAACCCTCAGCGCGAAGGACGTCCTCGCCCTGGCCATGAAGGGCTTGCAGGACCGTGGCTGCACCGAGTGGGCGGAACGGAACATTTCCCTCACGCCGCGTCGGCTGGAGCGCGTCCGCATCGAGCGTTCGCCGCTTTCCCGGGAGGTGGTGACGACGGCCATTGAGAGCATGGTCACCGTGACGATGCGTTCGGCGTCCGGGTTCGTTGAGGCCATGTGTCGGATGTTTGCCCCGGAACAGGAGGACAGGTGGGCCGACATTGTTCGGATGCACCTCGACCTTCCGTGGGTCGGTTCCCATGACGAGCTCAGGTCCCTGCTTTGCGGCCATGATCCGGTGTGCTGCGGCGCCGCGGCGAGCCCTCTGCGACTCGCACGCTCCGTCCCCGGTAAGATCAAGCGAGACCCCGACACGGGCATGCCCTGGTTCCGGCAGCATGAGCGCGAACGGACCGGGAGGCGGTGGTGACCGTGGCTGACCTCGCACGCTGGCGCATTGAGCCGGATGCGGTCGACGCCCTCGTGGACGGGCTCCTCGCCCGCGACGGGCGGGCCCAGGCCGAGGCGGTCAGGGCCATCCCCGACGTCGCCGGCGCCCACCGCCGGGTGTGGGAGCGCGCCCTGCTGCTGCTCTCCTGGCACGCCGCGCACGGGCCCGACTGAGCGAGACGGGTTCTTAACCATCCCGAGTCGTTTCCTCTCATCCCGGGTGTTTTCCTCCCCGTGGGGGATTGTTCGAGGCATCGCTTCCGGGCTATGTTTGGGATGTACTAGAGTTAATTTAACCATCGAATGAGATGGTCTTATGATGGGGCTCGCTTACTGGCGAGACCTATGGATTCATCCGTGCATCGAGGCCGCCGGCCTCTGTGCGGAGTTGAACCGTGACAATCGGAAAATTCGTCTACACCAGGCTGACAGGCGAGGAGCAGGCTTACCTCGGTCGCGCTATGGAGCGCGCCGACGGACGTAACGAGTCCGACGACCTCTACTGCGGCCTCGCCAACCTCAACCATTTTGTCCCGGTAGCCGAGGGGCATAAGCCCACGGTAGAGCAGAAGATCCAGATGCTCGATCTGGTCAACGGCATCCGACGTGAGAACGGGCGCGAACTTCGGGACTACACCCGCATCCTCCGCAACATTGAGCGGAGCCGGGACGTGGCGCATCTCGCCTCCCTGTTCGTGGAGGCAACCGGCGTTTCGGACCTAGCTGTTTTCGGGGAACCCCTGATCGAGCGCTGGTGCGATCTGGACGACGAGCGCGTCGAGGACCTGAGTGCGGAGGACGACAAGGTCACCGCGGCCGCTCTCGGATGGCGCGGCATCGAAGGTGAACTCCCCGTCGAGGCGCTGAACAACTACCGCCTCTGGCGCCGGGCGCTCGACGCAGACGATCCCGACGCGGTTGCCACGTACGAGGAACTCAGGGCGGGCGACCGGAGCGAGCTCAGTCTCACCGCGCTGGCCTACCGGGTCGACGGCACCGACGAGAGGGAGGTCCTCACCGGGATCTTTGGACCCTTCTGGTCCGTCGCCCAAGACGTGATGACCGACACGTTCATGGACCGGATGGAGGAATCCCCGCATGCGCAGGACCGTGTCAAAGGCCGGCTGTTCTATGGGTGCCCGGCGCCCACCGACGTCACCCTGATCCGACAGGACGCGGTCAGGCGCATTACGGATCGCGAGTTGCTGTCGATGAAGCCCAAGAGCGGCAGGGTCGCCATCAGCCGCACCGACCATGTGTGCCACGACTCCGACTTGACCATCCCGGCCGGCGAACGCCACCTCGTCTCCATCGAGGTCGTGAACGATGAGACCAGGACGACGTGGCACAGCCTTGCGGCCTGTTGGTGCCATGTCGTCCTTGAGGACCTTTCCTTCGCCAAGGCGCTTCAGACCCAGCTATCGTTGCTCTAGCCCTCGTCGTCGGCTTCGGCCTCAAGGGCGGCGCCCCGGACCCGCTCCTCGGGCAGGTCCGTGGTAGCCGCCAGGCGCTCCCGGATCTCCCCGAGGGTGACCGGCCTATAGCTCCACCGGTCGACCCCGACGTCGCAACTCTGCGAGGTGTCCGGCAGCATGCCGTGGGTGTGCCCGAAAAGCTGGATGCTTCCTCGCCAAGCGCCGACCCACGCCCTCATCGGGTAGTGGCAGAGGATCACCCTTTGCCCCTCGATCTTGCGGCTGACGAGCTCGTGCACCTCGTGCCATGGGAGCGACGTCGTCTTCTGACGATCATGATTTCCACGGCATAAAATTTTGCGGCCCCGGAGGCGCTTGAAGAGCGCCGCGTACTGCTCCGGCGTGCCGCCCATACCGAAGTCGCCGAGGTGCCAGACCTCGTCCCTGGGGCCAACGACGGCGTTCCACGATTGCACGAGCAACTCGTTGTGCTCGGCGATATCGGCGAACGGGCGCGAGCTCATCCGAAGGACGCCCGCATGGAAAAAATGCGTGTCGGCGGTGAAAAAGGTCGTCATCAGGGCAGCCTCAAAGGGGGCTGCCGCGCACGCGGTCACGCCCCGGGGAATGGGATCTCGGCGGTGAGCGTGGCTATCGGTTTCACGAGTCTCTCCGGGGGCGGGCGAACAAATCCAGGAAGTGGATTAATCGGCCGGTGGAATCGGTCTCGTAGCACGGGCCGGGTTAACGAGACCCTGGCCCGAGGGCTTTAACGTGATCGTCCCCAACAAGATGATTCGACAGCATCGAAAGCGGCTTAGGGCTTTAGCGTCGGTCGCAGTTCCCCAGCGTCAGAAATGTCGGTGGACCCACCTCCAACGTTAGAAATGTCGGTCCGGCGTCAGATTTGTCGGTCGGGCGGCCGGTCCGATCCAAGGTCCTGGAGGTAGGGCCGGCACCAGGGCACGTACTGGTTCGGGCCGCGCTTGCCCCACGCCTTTGGCCACCGGCACGTGACCGCCACGGCGAGCGGCACCGCGTCGAGCGAGGCCCCGGGCCCGAGCCGCGCGATCAGCCTCCCCGTGCAGTAGTCCCCCCGCCGGCGCGGGCACCACAGGCAGGCCACCCGGACGCGCCGGTAGGGGAAGTCGACCAGCCGAAGGATCACCGACCCCGTCCTTGCTCCGCCGCATTTGTTCTCTATCTGTTCCTGTGGTGGAGGGTTGGCAATGCCTGACTTGAGCGACATCCTGGAGGCATCGGCTGGCGACGAGCGCGACGCGTTCCTGCGGGCCCTGGCGGAGGACATGGTGGAGGCGACGTCGCCGCGGCGGCCCGGGCTGGTGAAGGCCGAGCAGCCTGCGAACCTGGCGAGGGCGCTGGGGCGGGAACGGGGGCGGCGGCGACTCGTGCGGCTGGCGTCTTGATCCCGGGTGGTATCGATCCCGTCTGGTGATACCGGGTGGGATCACCTCGGGGCGTTCAGGGGCGGTTTTCGGGATGGGTAATCATCCACGGGATTTCGGCGAGGGCCTCTGGCGGGCTTCCCTGGGCTTCGAGGGAAACCCGAGGTCCCGCCCCAAATCCGCCCCGGAACGAAAAAGCCCCGGCGTCCAGGCCAGGGCTTTTCGACTAAGTGTTTGAGATTGTTGGTAGCGAGGGAGAGATTTGAACTCCCGACACAAGGATTATGATTCCTCTGCTCTAACCAACTGAGCTACCCCGCCATCGCGCGGCTACCGGGGCCGGCCGCCGCGTCGAGATCGGCGGTATAGGGAAATCGGCCTCGGCGTGTCAACGGGGTTTGGGCCGGGAAAATGGCGCGTCACCCCATCCTTCAGAGGTGGGTGCCGAGGATCTCGGCGACCTGGGGGATGTCCTTGTCGCCGCGGCCCGAGAGGTTGAGCACCATGAGGTGATCGGCGGGCTTCCGGGGCGCGAGTTCGAAGACCTTGGAGAGGGCGTGGGCCGGCTCCAGGGCGGGGATGATGCCCTCCAGCATCGAGCACAGCTTGAACGCCTCCAGGGTCTCGGAATCGGTGGCCGAGAGGTAGGTCACCCGTCCGGCCTCGTGCAGCCAGGCGTGCTCGGGGCCGATGCCCGGATAGTCGAGGCCCGCCGAGATCGAGTGCGCGTCGGCGATCTGCCCGTCGGCATCCTGCAGCAGGTAGGTGCGGTTGCCGTGCAGCACCCCCGGCTTGCCGCCCGACAAAGATGCCGCGTGCAGGCCGCTGGCGATGCCGTGGCCCGCCGCCTCGACGCCGTAGATCTCGACCTCGGGATCGTCGAGGAAGGGATGGAACAGGCCCATGGCGTTCGAGCCGCCACCGATGCAGGCGACGAGGGAATCCGGCAGGCGGCCCTCCATCTCCAGCATCTGCTCCCTGGTCTCGCGGCCGATGATCGACTGGAAGTCGCGCACCATCGCCGGATAGGGGTGCGGACCCGCCACCGTGCCGATGCAGTAGAACGTGTCGGCGACGTTGGTGACCCAGTCGCGCAGGGCCTCGTTCATGGCGTCCTTGAGGGTTTTCGTGCCGGATTGCACCGGCACCACCTCGGCGCCCAGCATCTTCATGCGGAACACGTTGGGGGCTTGGCGCGCCACGTCGACGGCGCCCATGTAGACCACGCATTTCAGGCCGAAGCGGGCGCAGAGCGTGGCGGTGGCGACGCCGTGCTGGCCGGCGCCCGTCTCCGCGATGATGCGCGGCTTGCCCATGCGGCGGGCCAGCATGATCTGGCCGAGCACGTTGTTCACCTTGTGCGAGCCGGTGTGGTTCAGTTCCTCCCGCTTGAAGAAGATCCGGGCGCCGTGTCCGGGGGCCGCCTGCGCCCGCAGGTGCTCGGTCATGCGCTCGGCGTAGTAGAGCGGGCTCGGCCGGCCGACATAATGGGTGAGGTGGCTGTCCATCTCCGCCTGGAAGGCGGGATCGGCCTTGGCGGCCGTATAGGCGGCTTCCAGGTCGAGGATCAGCGGCATCAGCGTCTCGGCCACGAAGCGTCCGCCGAAGATGCCGAAGCGGCCGCGCTCGTCCGGGCCGTTGCGGAACGAGTTCGGAGGGGGAGCGATGGTCACGGGCTTGGTCCTTGGAGTGACGGGTGCGTTTGGCCAACGCCTAGACCCGCGCGGGGTCCGGCGACAATGCGGCCAACACGCCGATTCGTGAAAACAAGGGTTTTCCGGCGCGAATGCAAGACCCCGATCTCAAGGCCCCGATCTCAAGACCCCGACCTCGGGGCACTTGGTGGCGGCGAGCCTCGAACGCGAAGGACGTGCCCGCGCGTTCCGCTCTCGATCAGCCACGCGCCGCGGCGATGAAGGCCGCGATCCGGTCGGGTGATTTCTCGCCCGGTCGCGTCTCGACGCCCGAGGAGACGTCCACCGCACGCGCGCCCGTCTGGGCAAGGGCGTCCGCCACGGTTTCGGGGGTGAGGCCGCCGGACAGCATGTAGCCCGCCGGCAGGGCCGCATCGTCGAGGAGAGCCCAGTCGAAGGCGTGTCCGTTGCCGCCGGGAAGATCCGCGCCGGGCGGCGCCTTGGCGTCGAGGAGGATGCGGTCGGCCCGCGCCGCATGGGCCGCGACGGCGTCGAGGTCGGCGCGGCTCGCGATCCCGATCGCCTTCATCACCGGACGTCCCGTCGCCGCCCGGATGGCCGCGACCCGCTCCGGCGTCTCGCGGCCATGGAGCTGGATCCAGTCCGGGTCCAGCGCCGCGACGGCGGCGGCCACCAGGGCGTCGTCGGGGTCGACGAGCAGCACGACGCGCTCGCTCCGGCCCTTCGCGCGCGCCGAGAGCAGGCGCCCGGCCTCCAGGCCGACATGGCGAGGGCTCCTGGGGAAGTGCACGAAGCCGACGAGGTCGGCACCGGCCTTCAGGGCCGCGTCGAGGGTCGCCGGCGTGCTGAGCCCGCAGATCTTGATCGCGATGGCGGACATGGGGCCTGGCGGGTATGGGGCTCGGGTGACGGGTGCGGGCACCGCCTCAGCGCGGCGCCGGCAGGGCGACGCGGTCGGGCGCGTTGCGATAGATGCCGTTCGGGCCCTCGTTGGCCGGCGGCGGCGCGTAGGTCTTCAGGCGGGCGGTCTCGCCCTCCAGGCGGCGGATCTCGCGGCGGCGCTCGGCGCTGGTGCGGCGGGTGCCCGATTGCCCGAGCCAGGCGCCGCAGCCGCCGAGCAGCACGCCGATGGCCACGGCGATGAACAGCAGGAGGTAGAGCGGCAGCGTTGCGCTGAAGACGGGCAGGCCGGGCGAGAACGGATCGAACGACACCCGCACCGCGTCGCGATTGGCGACCGCGAAGGCCACCACCAGGATCGCCACGGGCAGCAGCACCAAACCCTTGAGGAAGCGGATCATCGAGTAGAACTCCGAGCGTGGGGAACGGGGCGGCGGGCGGTCAGGAGGCGGACGCGCCCGCATCGCCGATGCCGGCCTCGTTGAGGCGCAGGCGCATCTCCTTGCCGGTCTTGAACACGGGGATGGCCTTCTCGGAAACGGCAACGGCCGCACCCGTGCGCGGGTTGCGCCCGCGCCGCGCATCGCGGCGCTTCACCGAGAACGCGCCGAACCCGCGCAGTTCGACCCGGTCGCCGCGCGCCAGGGCATCCGCGATGGTGTCGAGGATCGCGTTCACGAGGGTCTCGACATCGCGCTGGTAGAGATGCGGGTTCTGCTCGGCGATCTTGAGCACGAGCTCCGACTTGATCATGCGAGGGCCTTCACGAAGTCATGCACGAAAGTGGAACGGCGGGGCCGCGTCTCAGCGGGCGGCATCCGCGGATCCGGGGCGCCACAGGACGAGGAGCCCGCCCTCGGCGAGGCTCGCCGTCTCGTCGCTCACCCGGCGCAGGCGGGTGGCGAGGCCGTCGAGCCCGACGAGATCGGCGCCGATCCCGAGGGCCGACCACAGGCGGAAATCGCTCTTGGTGGTGGGCTTCCAGTCGAGGACCGGCAGGTCCTTGGCCACGCCCTTCTCGGCCTCGAGCCAGGCGATGGCCTGCCGCTCGCCGCCGAGCCCGTCGACGAGCTTCAACGGCACGCTCTGGCGCCCGCTGAACACGCGTCCGTCTGAGACGGCGGCGAGTTCCTTGTCGTTCATCTTGCGCCGGTCGGCCACGAGGCCCTTGAACCACGCGTAGGTGTCGCCGACCACGGCGGCGAGCGCCGCGCGCGCTTCCGGCGAGGTCGGGGTGAAGCCCGACGGCTCCGCCTTGAGCGGGGCCGACTTCACCGACTCGACCTTGACGCCGACCTTGTCGAGCAGGCCCGACAGGTCCGGATACTGGAACAGGACGCCGATGGAGCCGACCAGCGCCGTCTCGCGCGCCACGATGTGGTCGGCCGCGATCGCCGCGATGTAGGCGCCGGAAGCCGCGGTGCCGTCGACGAAGGCCACCATGGGCTTCTTCTCGGCCAGCGACCGCAGGTTCCGGTAGAGTTCCTCGGAGCCCGTCGTGGTGCCGCCCGGCGACGAGATCGAGACCACGACACCCTGCACGGCGCTCGAATCGCGCACCCGCTCGATCAGCTTGGTGGTGGATTCGCTGCCGGCGATGAAGCCGCCCACGGAGATCCGGGCGATCTGGGGCCGCACGCTGCCGAGGCTCAGGGCCTCGCCGCCGCTGCGCACGCGCAGGCCCACCGCGCCGACCGCGACCACGAGGCCGCCGATGCCGAGCACGCGCCAGAGGGACAGCTTGCGGCGCAGGCGCCGGCGATCGATCAGAAGTTCGGCATCCGCGGCCATGCGCTGGTCATGCTCCCTGGCGCGCCGGCTCTGCCGGCTGGTTCTTGTCCGGACTCGAGGCCCGGCTTGCGCTCACCGACGTGAGCGTGCCGATCCTTGTCCCATACTCCTCGCTGATTTGCACCAAGCCTTTGGCGCATCTCGCATCCTGGGACGTCGGATGCCGCACCGGCATCGCCTGCCCCGGTGTTCTAGCCCTCCCCGGCCGGGAGCGACAAGGGGCCGTGTGCACGCGAAAACGCCCGCGCGGGATGCGATCCCGCGCGGGCGTCGGTCGAGGCGCCTCGGCCGCGCGGGCCGAGGGGCGATCGCGCGGGACGCTTAGTCCTGCGACTCGTCCTTGTCGTCGCTGGTGCGGGCCTTCTTGAAGGCCGCGCCCAGGATCTCGCCGAGGGAAGCGCCCGAATCGGTCGAACCGAACTGGGCCATCGCCTCCTTCTCCTCGGCCATCTCGAGGGCCTTGATGGAGAGCTGGACCCGGCGCGCCTTGCGGTCGAACTGGATCACGCGGGCGTCGAACTTCTCGCCGGCGGCGAAGCGCTCGGGGCGCTGGTCGCCACGGTCGCGGGCGAGCTCGGCGCGACGGATGAAGGTGGTGAGGTCGGTATCGACGATCTTCACGTCGACGCCCGAATCCTTCACGTCCACCACTTCGCAGGTCACGATCTGACCCTTCTTGAGGTCACCGGCTTCCGTGAAGGGGTCGCCGCCGAGCTGCTTCACGCCGAGCGAGATGCGCTCCTTCTCGACGTCGACGTCGAGAACCTGGGCGCGCAGCATGTCGCCCTTCTTGAACTCCTCGATGACCTGCTCGCCGGGACGGTTCCAATCGAGATCCGACAGGTGGACCATGCCGTCGACATCGCCGTCGAGGCCGATGAACAGGCCGAACTCGGTCTTGTTCTTGACCTCGCCCTCGACCTCGGAGCCCACCGGATGCTGCTGGGCGAAGGCCTCCCAGGGGTTCTGGAGGGTCTGTTTGAGGCCGAGCGAGATGCGGCGCTTGACCGGATCGACCTCGAGGATCTGCACTTCCACTTCCTGGGAGGTGGAGACGATCTTGCCCGGATGGACGTTCTTCTTCGTCCAGGACATCTCGGAGACGTGGATCAAGCCCTCGATCCCCGGCTCCAGCTCCACGAAGGCGCCGTAATCGGTGATGTTGGTGACACGGCCCTTGAGCTTGGCGTCGACCGGATAGCGCTGGGCGATGCCCTCCCACGGATCGGCGAGCAGCTGCTTGATGCCGAGCGAGATGCGGTGGGTCTCGTGGTTGATCTTGATGATCTTGACCTTGACCGTCTGGCCGATGGTCACGACCTCGGACGGATGGTTCACGCGGCGCCACGCCATGTCGGTGACGTGAAGCAGGCCGTCGATGCCGCCCAGATCCACGAAGGCGCCGTACTCGGTGATGTTCTTGACGACGCCGTCGATGACCTGACCCTCTTCGAGGTTGGCCACGAGCTCGGAGCGCTGCTCGGCGCGGCTCTCCTCGAGGACGGTGCGGCGCGACACGACGATGTTGCCACGGCGACGATCCATCTTGAGGATCTGGAACGGCTGGGGCGTGCCGAGCAGGGGCGTGACGTCGCGCACGGGGCGGATGTCGACCTGGGAGCGCGGCAGGAACGCCACGGCGCCGTCGAGGTCGACGGTGTAGCCGCCCTTGACCTGGTTGAAGATCGCGCCGGTGACGCGCTCGTTGGCCTCGAAGGCCTTCTCGAGCTTGACCCAGCTCTCCTCGCGGCGCGCCTTGTCGCGCGAGATCACGGCCTCGCCGAGCGCATTCTCGATGCGGTCGACATAGACCTCGACCTCGTCGCCGACGGCGAGTTCGCCTTCGCGGCCGGGGCCGTTGAATTCCTTGAGGGCGACACGGCCTTCCGTCTTGGCGCCGATGTCGATGACGGCCACGTCCTTCTCGATCGCGACGACGCGACCCTTGACGACGGAGCCTTCGGTGATCTCGTGTTCGAGGAACGACTCCTCGAGAAGAGCTGCGAAATCGTCGCGGCTCGGGCTACGCTGCAGGGCGTTACCAGCGGTCATTCTGTCTCCTGACAGGCCTCATCGGGAGGCCGGCATCGGCGGCTCGTGTGACGGGGCACCCTCGACGTCGCCGCCCGGGGTCGCTGACCCGACGGGCTCAACCTCCCGGAGGAGGGCCGACGCATTCTCAAACGATGGTCGAGAGCGGATCTCCAACGGGGGCGCGGCCCGGGATGTCTGCCCAGGCTTCGTCGATTCCGATCGGAGAACGCCGGTTCCATAGCCGATTGCCGGGCGTCCGGCAATATCGGCCCCGCGCCCGCTCGCGATCAGGCGGCGGGGGCGTCCCCGGCTTTGCGCAGCCAGATCGCCGAGGCGACGGCCAGCGGTTCGAGCGGGAGCATGACGCGGCCGTGGCGCCGACCCCAGAGCTCGATTCCATCGAGGCGGACCTCGCGGATCGTCAGCCAGGCGCCGAACGGGAAGGTCGCGTCGGTCCCCTCCTCCGGCCCGAAGCACTCCTCGAAGGCGAGCGGGTCGATCATGATCTCGTCGTAGCGGGACAGATGATCGGTCATCGAGACCTTGGAGCGGAACAGCACCCGGTCGCGATGAAAGGAGGAGAAGCACGGCTCGAACTCGGTGAGCGTGACCCAGAGCTTTCCGCCGATGCGCAGGTAGGGTGGATTGGGACCGGTCTCGCTGAAATTCGCCGGGCCCCAGCCCGCCCGGCTCATCAGGGAATCGGCGAGCGTCACGGGCTCGCAGGAGGCGCGGGACGGGTTCGCGTCGAAGGACGCATGATCATGCGGCGCCGACCATGGCGGGGGCTCCGTTGCGATGGTCTGGCCGGTCATGGCGCCCCCCGAAGGCATTCTCATGCGCATAGAGGGCAAGATAGTACGCATTTTCCGACCTCGAAGGCCAGACTTTGCGAAAAATGTTCGCAGGGCTGCGTTCTATTGTGCCGCTTGCCGGTCCGCATCCCGCTCGCGGGCTGCCCCGGACGGCGTCAGATCAGGTCGAGCCGCGCCAAGACCTCCGCCACCTCGCGCCGCGCGCCGTCCGGCAACGGCAGCAGGGGGCGCGGCAGTTCCGGCCGGCACAGATCCAGGATCGTCGCGGCGGCGTAGATCACCCGCAGGCTGGAATAGGTCCTGAAGAGCGCCCAGAGCGGGTCCAGGGCCGCGTCGAGACGCCGAGCCTCGGCGGCGTCACCGGCCTCGACGGCGCGCATGATCGCACCGCACGGCTCCGGGAACAGGCCGGCGGCGACGCTGTACCAGACGGTGCCGCCGGCCAGGAGCGCCTCGGTGGCGTGCCAGTCGCCGCTGAAGCCCACCGAGAAACCGTCCGGCACCGCGTCGCGCAGGGCCGCGAGATGCCCGGGGACGTTCGCGGCGGGGGGAGCCGGGCTCTTGATCGCGACGATGCCCGGAATGCGGGCGAGCCGCGCCGCGAGGTCCGGGCGGATCGTGACGTGCGTGGTGGTGGGATTGTCGTAGATGCAGAGCGGCAGGCCGCTCTCCCGCGCCACCACCGTGAAGTGCTCGACGATCTCGTCGTCGGTGAGCGGCGTGTAGGAGACCGGCGCGAGCAGCCCCGCCGCCGCCCCGATGGCCCTGGCGTCCCGGGCGAGCCCGACGGCCTCGTCCGTGCGCAGGGCTCCGACGCCGACGAGGATCGGGGCACGGCCCGCCACCGTCTCCACCGCGACTTCCAGCGCCCGCCGGCGCGCCGCGCGGGTCAGGTAGGGATAGCTGCCCGTGCTGCCGAGGAGGCCGATCGAACGCACGGCCGGCGTCAGCAGGCGGGTGAGCAGGCGGGACAGGGCCTCGCCGTCGACCTCGCCCCCGGCGCTGCACGGGGTGATCGGGAAGGCCGAAACGCCCTTCGGCATCGTATCCGTCAGCATGGGCCCCCTCCCCCTGGCGATCACCCGTGGCCCGGCCGCTCCGGCCCGGGCGACGTGGCGATCAATCCTCGTCGTCGTCCTCGGTGCTGCGCATGCCCTTGAGCTTGGCGAACACGGAATCGGCGTTGAGCTTCTCGTCGCGGGCGTTGCGGTGGTGCTCGTCGGCCTCGGTGTAGTCGGTGGCCGTCGAGACCTCGGTCGGCAGGAGCGTCGCGCCGCCATCCACCGGCATGTTGGCCGGGCGGTCCTTGGCGGAGCGCTGGACCTCGAAGTCGAGGTCGATCTGCGTGCAGAGGCCCAGGGTCACCGGATCCATCGGCTGCAGCGAGCCCGAATTCCAGTGGGTGCGCTCACGGATCTGCTGGATCGTCGACTTGGTGGTGCCCACCAGGCGGATGACCTGGGCGTCCTTGAGCTCGGGGTGGTTGCGCAGCAGCCAGAGGATGGCGTTCGGGCGGTCCTGCCGGCGCGACAGGGGCGTGTAGCGCGGACCCTTGGTCGTGCGCTTGACCTCGGGCAGCTTCACCTTCGAGACCGCGACCTTGAGCTTGTAGTTCGGGCTCTTCTGGGCCTTCTCGATCTCGTCGCGGGTGAGCTGGCCCGTGGTGATCGGGTCGAGGCCCTTGATGCCGGCGGCGACCTCGCCATCGGCGATGCCCTTCACTTCGAGCGGATGCAGCTTGCAGAAATCGGCGATCTGCTCGAAGGCCAGCGAGGTGTTCTCCACCAGCCACACGGCGGTGGCCTTCGGCATCAGCGGGCCTTGCGACATCGGGGCTACTCCAACAGGTTCGTGCGGGACGGGTCTTCAGGGCGCCGCCGACAGGGCGTCGCTCGCTCCGGCCTCGGACTGGCCGGCAGCATCCCGTCTCAACGCTGCAATAGGGAAGCGCCGTCTATACAGGTTTCGGTGGGGTCTGCGCAATTGCGATCCGCCGGCCCGCGCGCGAACGCGGCCGGACGATCGCCGCGGTCTCTTCGAGCGGGGTGTCGCCTCAGGTGAAGAGGCTCGACACGCTCGACTCCGTCGCGGTCCGGCCGATGGCCTCGCCGAGCAGCGGCGCGATGGTGGCGACCCGGATGTTGCGGGCGAGCTTGACCGCCTGCGTCGGCTGGATCGAGTCGGTGATCACCAGTTCCTTCATCCGCGAGGCGGCGATGCGCGAGACGGCGCCGCCCGAGAGCACCCCGTGCGTGATGTAGGCCGACACGTCCTTGGCCCCGGCGTTGAGCAGGGCCTCGGCCGCGTTCACCAGGGTGCCGCCGGAATCCACGATGTCGTCGACGAGGATGCAGGAGCGGCCCTCGACCTCGCCGATGATGTTCATCACTTCCGATTCGCCGGGGCGCTCGCGGCGCTTGTCGACGATGGCGAGCGTCGCGTCGATGCGCTTGGCGATGGCGCGGGCACGCACCACGCCGCCGACGTCGGGGGAGACCACCATCCAGTCCTTGGGGTCGAGCCGCTCCTTGATGTCGCGCACCTTCACGGGGGCGGCGAACAGGTTGTCGGTCGGGATGTCGAAGAAGCCCTGGATCTGGCCCGCATGGAGATCCAGCGTCATCACCCGGTCGGCGCCGGCCTCGGTGATGAGGTTGGCCACCAGCTTGGCCGAGATCGGGGTGCGGCCGGAGGTCCGCCGGTCCTGCCGCGCGTAGCCGAAATACGGGATCACCGCCGTGATGCGCCGCGCCGAGGAGCGCCGCGCCGCGTCGATCATGATGAGCAGTTCCATCAGGTGGTCGTTGGCGGGAAACGAGGTCGACTGGACGATGAACACGTCCTCGCCGCGCACGTTCTCCTGCAACTCGACGAAGATCTCCATGTCGGCGAACCGCCGGACCATGCACTTGGCCAGCGGCAGTTCGAGATAGGCCGCGATGGCCTCGGCCAGAGGCCGGCTCGCGTTGCCGGCGATGATCTTGATCGAGGACTTCATGCCGGGGTCTTCATCTCGCGGTCCTTGAAGCCCGCCGCATCATCGATGGGCGGGCTGTCATTGCGGCGCTCCATAACAGCCGCAACAGGGGCGTCACAATGGTTTCAGGTCGGTTACGGATCCGAGGATCCCGGATCAGGGCTCGAGCAGACGGTGCAGATGCACGATGAAGTAGCGCGTCTGCGCGCTATCAACCGTGGACTGTGCCTTGGCCTTCCAGGCCGTCTGCGCCGAGGCGTAATCTGGAAAAATTCCAACGATGTCGAGACCCTTCACGTCACGGAAGTGCACGCCGTCCAGGCTCTCCAACTCCCCGCCGAAGACGAGGTGGAGCTTCTGCGCGCTGTCGATCGTCGTGGTCATCCCGCATCTCCTTCGCGGCGTCGCGGCCCATTCTCGGAAGGCATGGGCCCGGGCAGGCATGAGCCGTGCCGCCGGTGCGGTCGCAAACGCGGCCGGATTCGTCAACCCGACCGGCGTGCTGAGGAACACGCACGTCGCGCTGGGGGCGCCCGGCGTGAGCGCGCGACGGTCGGGCCAGCCTCGACGATGCGTCGCCGCTCAGAGGTCGAACAGGGTTCCCTGCTTGGCCGGAAGCACCGGAGCGGCGTCTTCCGGCTGGGCGCGCTTCGCGGGCGCGACCCGCTTCGCGCTTGTCTTCTTGGGCGCGGCCTTCGCGGAATCCGCCCGCGGCCGTTCGGGTGCTTGCGGCGAGGTGGGCTCGGGTGACGCCTCGGGCGAGGCCTCCGACAGGCGCACCGCGACGTGCCCGTCGGCGAATTCGAGGTTCATGTGCCGTGTGGCTCGCGCGGCGCCCCGGATCGGAGTCCCGTCGACGTCGCGGACCAGGGCATAGCCGCGCCGCAGCACGGCGCGGTACCCGAGGGAGCCCAGGAGGCCCGCCAGCCCGGCGAGGCGGTCGGCGCGGCGCTCGGTGAGGCGGGCTCCGGCCTGCACCAGGCGCGCCTGGAGCGCACCGAGGCGATCGCGATGGCGCACCTGCTCGGCGCGAACCCGCCCCAGGGTTCCGTCGCGGGCGATGACGAGGCGGCGCCCGAGATAGGTCAGGGCCTCCGTCTTCCGCGCAGTGTCGTGGCGCAGGGCGGCTTCCGGGCGCTCGCCGATCCGCGCGAGGCGTCCGCGCGCCCGGGCGAGAGCGAGAGTCGGGGGATGCCGGGCGAAGCGCTCGACGAGGCGTGAGACCCGGAGGCGGTGGACACGGGCATTGCCGGCCAGCGCCGGGCCGAGGCGCGCTTCCGCGAGATCGAGGCGTTGGCGCTTGCCCGCCAGGAAGGCGTCGGCGTCCGGCATCGCCCGCACGAGCGCGCGCAGGTCGCCCCGCTCCCGGTCCAGGCGCCGGAGCACCGCCTCGCGCTGCCGCCGCCCGAGGTCGATCACCTCGGCCACGAGATCGGCGCGCACCGGCACCGCCATCTCGGCCGCCCCCGTCGGTGTGGGGGCCCGGCGATCCGAGACGAAGTCGATCAGCGTCGTGTCGGTCTCGTGCCCCACCGCCGAGATCAGCGGGATCGCCGAATCCGAGGCCGCGCGGACGACGCATTCCTCGTTGAAGGCCCAGAGGTCCTCGATCGATCCACCGCCGCGCGCCACGATGAGCACGTCGGGGCGCGGGATCGATCCCCCGGGCGTCATCGCGTTGAAGCCCCGGATCGCGGCGGCGATCTCCTCGGCCGCCCCCTCCCCCTGCACCCGGACGGGCCAGACCAGGACGGGCCGGGCGAAGCGATCCTCCAGGCGGTGCAGGATGTCGCGGATGACGGCGCCCGTGGGTGAGGTCACGACGCCGACCACGCCTGGCAGGTAGGGGATCGGCCGCTTGCGCTCGGCCGCGAACAGGCCCTCGGCGGCGAGTACGCGCTTACGCTCCTCCAGGAGCGCCATCCAGGCGCCGATGCCGGCGGGCTCCAGGGTCTCGATGACGATCTGATACGAGGACTTGCCGGGGAACGTCGTGATGCGCCCCGTGGCCACGACCTCGAGCCCCTCCTGCGGCCTCTGGCGCAAGCGGTTGAAGGTGCCCTTCCAGACCACCGCGTCGATCCGGGCATTGCCGTCCTTCAGCGAGAAGTAGGCATGTCCGGAACCGTGCTGCCCGCGAAATCCGGAAATCTCGCCGCGCAGGCGGACATGGCCGAACGCGTCCTCCAGCGTCCGCTTCAGGGCGGATGCGAGGTCGCCGACGGACCATTCCGGTACGTTGGAAACGGGGTCCGGGGAAGCCGAGGCTTTGGCGGGCGGAGGAGGAACGGCCATGGCGGCGGACGCTAGGGCCGGGGATCGCGCAGGTAAAGTGGACGGGCTGCCCGTCGCCGCCTCACATCAGGATCGACAGGATCACCAGGGCGGACACGACCGGGACGGCGCTGACGGCCAGGACCATTCGCCAGATCGGCAGGCTATCGGGGCGGCGGTTGTCGTTCGCCGCCCTGGCCGGGAGGCGGCCCCGGGTCACGTAATGCGACAGGAGCACGCGCCGCGCCGGGAGCGGAGCCATCGAAAACGGAATGGATTTGCGACAGCCTGGCATGATCCCCATTAACGTCGTTCGTCCCTGTTCGTTCCAGCGATAAACTGCGCGACCGCGTCCTTCGTCGCGCGGTCGATCCGTGCCCGCAAGCGTGGATCGGCACATCACTTCCCGTGCACAGGCGGAGGACCGTCCGCGAATCGGCCTTTCCAAGGCGCGACTTTTGGGGAACATCACCCCCATGAACATCCTCCTCATCGGTTCGGGCGGGCGTGAGCACGCCCTGGCCTACGCCATCGCCAAGAGCCCGCTCTGCAACCGCTTGTTCACCGCGCCGGGCAATCCGGGGACCGCCGCCTTCGGCGAGAACCGGCCGGACCTCGACGTGGCGGACCATGCCGCGGTGCGCGCCTTCTGCTCCGGCGAGCGGATCGGCCTCGTGGTGGTCGGTCCCGAAGCCCCGCTCGTGGCCGGCCTCGTCGATGACCTCCAGGCGGCGGGCATCCGCGCCTTCGGGCCGACGAAGGCCGCGGCCCAGCTCGAGGGCTCGAAGGGCTTCACCAAGGATCTCTGCGCCGCGTACGGCATCCCGACCGCCGCGTTCGCGCGCTTCCGGGCCCTCGAACCGGCGTTGGCCTACCTCGCCGAGCACGGCGCGCCCATCGTGGTGAAGGCCGACGGGCTGGCGGCCGGCAAGGGCGTGGTGGTGGCCGAGACGCGGGATCAGGCGGAATCGGCGGTGCGCGCCCTGTTCGAGGAGCCGGGCGCCGAGATCGTCATCGAGGAATGCCTGTTCGGCGAGGAGGCGAGCTTCTTCGCCCTCTGCGACGGCACCCGCGCGGTCCCGGTCGGCACGGCCCAAGACCACAAGCGGGTCTTCGACGGGGATCGCGGACCCAACACCGGCGGCATGGGCGCCTACTCGCCCGCCACCATCCTGACCCCGGCCCTGGAGCGGGAGGTGATGGAGACCATCATCGCCCCGACCCTCGACGGCATGCGCGCGCGCGGCATGCCCTTCACCGGCATCCTGTATGCCGGGCTGATGCTGACCGCCGACGGGCCGAAGCTGATCGAGTACAACACCCGCTTCGGCGACCCCGAGGCGCAGGTGCTGATGCCCCGCCTCGCCTCCGACCTCGTGCCCGCCCTGCTCGCCGCCTGCGAGGGCGACGTCTCCGGGATCGGCCTCGAATTCGACGAGCGCCGCGCGGCCCTCACCGTCGTCATGGCGGCGGCCGGCTATCCCGGCACGGTGATGCGCGGATCCGAAATCCGGGGCGTCGAGGCGGCGGGCGCCAGTGACGAGGTCGTCGTGTTCCAGGCAGGCACCCGCGCCGAGGGCGGACGCCTGCTCGCCGATGGCGGGCGCGTGCTCGCCGTCACGGCGCTCGGCGAAAGCATGATGGAGGCGCAGGCCCGGGCCTATGCCGCCATCGCACGGATCGACTGGCCGGAAGGCTTCTGCCGCCGGGACATCGGACGCCGCGCGGTCGCCCGCGAGGTCGCGGGCGGCGGCATCTGAGCCCAGATCCGCCATCCCGAAAGGATCGGCCGGATTCGGGATGACCGGTCGCCTCAGCGCCGCTTGTTGCCGCGCGGGCCGGTGGCGACGACCGTGTTGCCCCGGTTCTCCGCCCGCAGCGTGCGCCAGCGCGAGACCCGCTCCGGATCGAGCCGACCCTCCGCCACGGCGGCCCGCACGGCGCAGCCGGGTTCATGGGCGTGGGTGCAGTCACGGAACCGGCACGCCGGCGCCAGTTCGGTGATCTCGGCGAACAGCGTGTCGAGCCCCTCGGCCGCGTCGCCGAGCTGGAGCGAACGGATGCCCGGCGTGTCGATCACCCAGCCGCCCCCCGCGATCGCGTGAAGCGAGCGCGCCGTGGTGGTGTGCCGGCCCTTGGCATCGTGCTCCCGGATGCCGCCGGTCGCCTGCGGCGCGTCGTGGTCCGGTCCCGCGAGAGTGTTGACCAGCGTCGACTTGCCGACGCCCGAGGAGCCGACCACCGCCACCGTCCGGCCCGGGCCGCACCACGCGGCGAGGTGCGCCGCCGCCTCGGGCTCGCGCGGGTTCACGATCACGACGCGCAATCCGCGCTGGAGCGACAGCGCTTGCCCGCGATAGCGCTCCGCATCCTCCGCCACATCCGCCTTGGTCAGCACGATCACGGGTTCCGCGCCGCCCTGGTTGGCGAGCGCCAGGTAACGCTCGAGGCGGGGCGCGTTGAAATCGGCGTTGCACGAGGTGACGATGAACAAAGCGTCGACGTTCGCCGCCGCGAGCTGCGGCGTCGGGCTGCCCTCGCGGCGGCGCTCCAGAACGGTGCGCCGGTCGAGGCGCCGGTGCAGGGACTGCGTCGCCGGATCGACCAGGACCCAGTCGCCCACCGCGTAGTCGCCGGTGTTGGTGTGGACCGGGAGCACGAGCTTGACCGGCCCCGCTTCCGAGAGGGCGCCCATGCGCGACCGGTGCACGGTCGCGACGCGCCGGGGTGCGAGTTCGGCCTCGTCGGGCCGGCACTGGTCCGCGAAGAAGGCGGACCAGCCGAGGCCGGCGAGCGTGTGGGGGCCGCTCACGCCGCGCGCCCTCGCGGCACGAGGCTTCCGTGGGGGCCGGCCCGCCCGTCGCGCCGCCGGGCGCTCAACCGGCGAGCCGCGTCAGCGCCTCGGTGATCTTCTCCAACCGGGCGGCCTCGGCGTCGCGGCGCTCGCGCTGTTCGTCCACCACCTCGTCGGGCGCGCGGGCGAGGAAGTCGGCATTGCCGAGCTTGCCCTCGATCTTGGCGATCTCGGACGTGGCCTTGGCCGCCTCCTTCTTCAGGCGCGCGACCTCGGCGCCGAGGTCGACGATGCCCTCCAGCGGCAGGGCCGCCACCGAGCCGCGCACCAGCAACTGCACCGAGTTCTTCGGTGCGCTCGCCGCGAAGCGGATCTCGGAGAGCCGGGCCAGCCGGATCAGGGTGTCGCTCCAGCGGGTGGCGCGGGCGCGCGCGGCATCGTCGGCCCCGACCACCACGAGGGGAATCTGGGCGGCGGCCGGCACGTTGGTCTCCGAGCGCGCCGAGCGGATCTCCGAGACGAGATCGACCAGCCAGCCCACCTCGGCCTCCGATTCGGAATCGGTCAGAGCGGCCAGATCGGGCCAGGATTCCAGGGCGAGGAGGCCGCGCGACGCCGGCAGGTCCGCGCCCTTGATCGCCCAGAGTTCCTCCGTGAGGAACGGCATGAACGGGTGCAGCAGCTTGGCGATCTGGTCGATCAGGAACGCGACGGTGGCCTGCGTCTCGGCCTTCAACCCCGCATCGACGCCCTCGCCCTGGAGCACGGGCTTGGCCAGTTCCAGGTACCAGTCGCAGAAGATGTTCCAGACGAAGCGGTAGGCGCTCGCCGCCGCGTCGTTGAAGCGGTAGGCCTCCAGCGCCGCCGTGACCTCGGCCACCGCGCGGGCGGCCTCGCCGAGCGCCCAGCGGTTCAGGGGCTCGGCGGCGGCCTCGGGACGGTAATCGGCGCGGAGGCCGCAGCCGTTCATCTCGGCGAAGCGCGAGGCGTTCCAGAGCTTCGTCGCGAAGTTGCGGTAGCCCTCGACACGGTTGACCGCGAGCTTGATGTCGCGCCCCTGCGCGGCCATCGCGGCCAGCGTGAAGCGCAGGGCGTCGGCGCCGTACTGGTCGATCAGCCCGAGGGGGTCGACGACGTTGCCCTTCGACTTCGACATCTTGGCGCCGGACGCGTCGCGCACCAGCGTGTGCAGGTAGACGGTCTCGAACGGCACTTGGTCGGTGACGTGGAGCCCGAGCATCATCATGCGGGCGACCCAGAAGAAGATGATGTCCTTGCCGGTCACCAGCGTGTCGGTCGGGTAGTGGCGCGCGAGTTCGGGCGTCTCGTCCGGCCAGCCCAATGTCGAGAACGGCCACAGGGCGGAGGAGAACCAGGTGTCGAGGACGTCGGGGTCGCGCCAAATGGCCTGCCGCTGGATGGCTCCTAGGTTTGGCAGATGCGCGAAAGCTTCAAGGCGATCCCCTACCACGTCAATAGGACAGCCATAAAACCCCTCTGCTTTTGCGATTGCCTCAGCTTCTGAAGCAGCAACAATTATCTCGAAATGTTCGGATCCATGAATATTGGAAGGAGATGTGATTTCTAGATGTGTTCCGCCTGCTGGATTTTTCTTCGGTCCATACCAGACCGGGATCTGGTGGCCCCACCAGAGCTGGCGCGAGATGCACCACGGTTCGATGTTCTCCAGCCACTGGAAGAACGTCTTCTCGTAGGTCTCGGGGACGAAGCGGGTCTGCCCATCGCGCACCGCCTGGAGCGCGCGCTCGGCCAGCGGCTTCACGTTCACGTACCACTGGTCGGTGAGGTAGGGCTCGATGACCACGTTCGAGCGGTCGCCGTGCGGGACCGCATGGGTGTTGGGCTCGACGAGCCGCAGACGCTCGCGCGCCTCCATCAGGGCGACCACGCGCTGGCGCGCCGCGAACCGGTCGAGCCCGTGCAGGGCGAGGGCCTCGGGCTCGGGGCTCGCGTCCGCCAGGAAGGCCGCGTTGCCGTCGATCGCGATGCGCGCCTCGGAATCCAGGATGTTGATCGGCGTGCAGCCGGCCCGCTTGCCCACCTCGAAGTCGTTGAAGTCGTGCGCCGGCGTGATCTTGACCGCGCCCGTGCCCTTCTCGGGGTCCGAATAGGTGTCGGCGATGATCGGGATCAGGCGTCCGACGAGGGGCAGGCGCACGCGCTTGCCGACGAGGTGGGTGTAGCGCTCGTCCTCCGGATGCACCGCCACCGCCGTGTCGCCCAGCATGGTCTCGGGCCGGGTGGTCGCGACCGTGATGACCTCGCCGGTCTCCTGCCCGGCCGCGTCCACCACCGGGTAGTCGAAGTGCCAGAGATGGCCCTTCACCTCGACCTGGAGCACTTCGAGGTCGGAGATCGCGGTCTGGAACTTCGGATCCCAGTTCACGAGGCGCTTGTCGCGGTAGATCAGTCCCTGCGCGTGGAGATCCACGAACGTTTTCGTCACGGCGCGGACCATCTGGTCGTCGGGCGCGCCCGCGAGCCCCATGGTGAAGCGCTCGCGCGACCAGTCGCAGGAGGCGCCGAGGCGCTTCAGCTGGTTGACGATGGCGCCGCCCGATTCCGCCTTCCAGGCCCAGACCTTCTCGACGAAGGCCGCGCGGCCGAGGTCTCGCCGGCCCGGTTCGCCGGCTTCGGCCAGCCGGCGCTCGACCACCATCTGCGTCGCGATGCCGGCATGATCGGTGCCCGGCTGCCAGAGCACGTCGCGCCCGCGCATCCGCTCGAAGCGGCAGAGGATGTCCTGCAGGGTGTTGTTGAGGGCGTGCCCCATGTGGAGGCTGCCCGTCACGTTCGGCGGCGGGATCACCATCGTGAAGGGCCGGGCGTCCGCCCGCTCCGGCCGTCCGGCCTTGAAGGCGCCGCCGGTCTCCCAGGCGGCACTGACGCGCGCCTCGACGGCGGCGGGGTCGAAGGTCTTGTCCATCATGGGCGGGGTCGGGTCACTTGCCGGAGAGCGGGGTTGGCCCGCTTTCAACCCGTCCGGCGCCCTGCGTCAACTCGCGATCCGGGCGATCCGCCCTTAGCGGCCCCGGGCGACGCGCTCGATCTCGGCGCGCACGAGGCGCTCGACGAGGCTGGGCAGGTTCTCGTCGAGCCAGTCCTTGAGCATCGGACGGAGCATGTCCTGCACGAGGTCCTCCACGGTGCGGGCCTGGCTGCTCATCACCGTGTGGGACAGCATGTCGAAGGCCTGGGCTACGCTGGCATCGGTCACGGCCGAGGTCAGGCGCTGCGTGGGCGTCGGTTCCGGCTCCGGGGCGCGGGGCGCGGGCTGCGGCGCGGCGCGCGGCGGCTCGACGGGCGCGGCGACCCGAGGCGGGGGCGGTGGCGGCTCGGGCTCCTCGTCGTCTTCGAAGGAGATCGCGTCGAAGTCGATCTGGCCGTCCTCGATCGGCTCCTTGCGGAAGGCGATCTCGGGCTCGTCGAGGGGGACGGGCTTGCGCACGGGTCGCGCGACCTCGGCGAGGTCGAGCACGTCGTCGTTCTCGGGCATCGGCGCGGCGGGCACCGACGTCGCGATCTCGGACTTGGCGTTCTGATCGTCCGCGATGATGCGGCGGATCGAGGCGAGGATCTCCTCCATCGAGGGTTCCTGCGCCTTTTCCGGCACCTTGGGGCTCGCTGCACTCATCCGGACGACGCTCGGGATTTGGGGTAAACGGTTGATGACGGAAGCGAGTATTTCACGCTCCCATCCCGATACAAGCGCCGCGCGTCGCACGGCACGGGATAAACCCGCGCCGGGCTCGGCATCCTATCGCCCGTCGGGTGTGCGCACGCCGTACCAGAGGTCCTTGACCTGATCGAAGTGCTCCTTCGGGCTGTAGACCGCCACCGGCAGCGCGGTGTAGCGCACGGTGAGGCGGCCCACGGACTGGACCACGAGGTAGGAGAAGATCACCCGGTTGCGCTGGGCGATGATCAGGTTGGTGCGGGCGTTCAGCAATTCCTGCTGCGCGTTGAGGACGTCGAGGGTGGTGCGCTGGCCGACGCGGGCTTCCTCGCGCACACCGTTCAGGGCCACCTCGTTGGCCTGCACCTGGGCCTGGGACGCGATGACCTGCGCCTTGGCGGCCTCGAGCTGGCCCCAGGCGTTGACGATGGTGGAGCGGATCTCGTCCCGCGTGCTCTCGGCCTCGATCCGGCGCTGGCCGACGACTTCCTTGGCCTGGCGGATCTGCGAATAGGTCTGGCCGCCCTCGTAGAGCGGGATCGAGAGACGGCCGACGATCGAGGCGCTGACCGCGTTGTCACCGGGAAACTGGTTGTCGTAGCGCTGCTGCACCGACCCCTGGAGACCGGCCGTCGGGTAGAGGGCGCCCTCGGCGAGCTTGACCAGCGCCTCCGCGGTATCGACGGCATGGAGCGCCGACAGGATGCGCGGATGCTCCTTCAGGCCGACATTGATCGCGGCGTCGAGATTGGGCGGCACGAATCGGTCGAGCGGGCGTCCGGGCGCGAGCTGGCGCGGCTCCACGCCGATGTAGCGACGGTAATTGCCGATGCTGGCCCGCAGGGTCGCCTCGGCGCCGCTCACCTCCGAGCGGGCACCCGCGAGGCGGGCCTCCGCCTGGGCCACGTCGGTGCGGGTCACCTCACCGACGTTGAAGCGGTCGCGGGTCTGGCGAAGCTGCTCTTCCAGCACCTCGACGTTGTTGCGGCGCAGCTCCAGGTTCGCGGTGTCGCTCAGGACGGACATGTAGGACTGCGCCGCGAGGTAGAGCGTGTTCATCTCCGCGTCTCGCAGCGATTCTCGCCCCCCCAGCACGTCGGACTCCCGGCGCCGGGTCTCGTTGTCGGTGCGAAAGCCGTTGAACAGGGTCTGGTTCACGGTCAGGCCGGCGCCACCGGGCCGGGTCACGTTGTTGATGCCGATGGTCTGCACCTGCCCCTTGGTTCTGGCGAGGCCGATATCCGCGTCGAGGCTCACGGTCGGACGATAGCCGGCCTTGGCCTGCGCCACGTACTCATCGAGCGAGCGGACGGCGGCCCGGTTGGCGTTCAGGGCCGGATTGGCGGCATACGCCCGCGAGAGCGCGCTCTCCAGCGTCTCGGCACCGGCGGGGTTCGCCAACGCGAAGGCCAGCACGGCGAGGCCGGCCGGCCGAAGCCTCGGGCGCATCGCGGGTCTCGATTCTTTCACGCTCATCAGCCCTTGCGGTTTCTCGATGAACCGGCCGGCCGTAGAGATGGCCATCGCGCCTGAGCGCGATCCGGGTTGCCCGCCTCGGTGCAAAGTCTAGCCGACCTTGCACGCCAGGGCACCGGTCGGTTCCGCCGCAGCGCGCGAATGCTGAGCGAGTGCCGCAAAAAAGCGACACCGCAGGTCGGCGCGGGCGATGGAGGCGTCAGGGCCGGCGACGATCCGGCACCGGCGATCGGGCGCGAAGATGCCGTTGCGTCAGAAGGCGAATCCGGCCTCGGCCGCGAAGGCGCCCAGGGCCGGAAGGGCGGCATCGAAGAGCGGGCGGGCGCCGAAGGCGTCGCCGGCCCGCACGAACAGGGTCGCCTTGGCGGCCCGGTCCTGACCGATCACGCAGACCAGGCGGCCGCCATCCTTCAGCTGCTCGAGCAGCGCCAGCGGGCGGGTCTCCACGCGACCGTTCACCAGGATGGCATCGTAGGGCGCGGACTGGGAAGCCCCGGCCTCGAGCGGCCCCTCGACGACCTCGATGCCGCCGGCATCCGCCAGGCGCTCGCGGGCACCGGCGGCGAGGTCGGCGACCGATTCCAGTGCCACCACCGCGGCACCGACCCGGCTCAGGATCGCCGCGCCGTAGCCGTAGCCCGTGCCGACATCCAGGGCCTTGTCCCCAGGCTGGATCGCGAGGGCCTGGACCATGCGCGCGAGCAGCATCGGCGCCGGCATCGCGCGGCCTTCGGGGGGGAGGCGCAGGGTTTGGTCGATATAGGCGAAATCCTCGCGGCCCGGCGGCACGAAGCGCTCGCGGGCCACCGCCTCGAAGGCATCGAGCACCGGGACGTCGTTCACATCGAAGGTCCGCAACTGACAATCGACCATGAGGCGTCGCGCCTGCGCGTAATCGAGCATGGGTGCCGTCTTCCCTCGACGCTGGGCCGGCGCATGGCGCCGCTCTCTCCCCTCGGGTGACCGGGTGGCCACGCCGAAGCTTGCGGGTTGTCGTGGCGGGTTGTCGTGGATCGACTCGCAAAACGCAAGGTTCGCGGCTCGCGGTTCCGGTCTCGCGATGGGACGAGCGATCCGAGCGACGCGGGGGTACGGCGAGCCCTTCGAGGGCCCGTCCACCGTGGTCGCGGGATTGTGGAGAGTCGCGTTCGGCGCCCTGTCGGCGTCGCCGCTCTCGCGGGCGACATGCGCGAAAGAGATGTTGGAGGCCTCGCCCGGAATCGAACCGGGGTGCAAGGATTTGCAGTCCTCTGCGTAACCACTCCGCCACGAGGCCTCTGTCGCGAGGGCCGATGAATCGGGCCCTTCAGGCGACCCCCGTCCGGGCGGCCGGCTCGGGGAGAGCGGTCTCTAGCAGAGCCCCGGGCGTCAGGGCAACGGCCTTTGGACGATCTCGGCAAAAAGGATGCGCACGGGATCGAGGCCCGGTGAATCGGCGGGAAGGCCCCGCGCGCCCCGCATCCTGGGGGGCGATCGGAGCGGATGCCTCGTGCGCGAGCGGCGGGACGCGACATTCCGGGCCGCTCCGCGAAGGGGCGGGCCAAAAAATATGACGGATTCGTCAAATCACCGGTCCGGACACCCTTGCGTCCCGGCGAAGTGCTGTGTAGACCCCCGATCGTGGTCCCCGATAGCTCAGTTGGTAGAGCAAGCGACTGTTAATCGCTTTGTCGCAGGTTCGAGTCCTGCTCGGGGAGCCAAATCTTCTTCAAGATGGTGCTGTACTCTTGATGAGGCAGCCATGACGCTCCAGCCTGACCTTGTGCTCAGGCGATGCGTCCCTGCGGAGATCCGGCTTTCCGGTCCGCGCCCATTGTCCTGACACCCGCCCGCTGCGCCTGCCGATACCGGATCTCGTCGTTCGCGATGTCGCGCGGCAGGATATTCCGGACGCGAAAAGACCCCGCCGACCGGTGTCGGCGGGGTCTTTTCGCGTCGACCGGGCTCTTCCTCAGGCCAGCGGACCCGGAATCGCCGTCTCGGCTTCCGCGAGGAGCCGGGTCTCGTGCTTGCGCACGAACAGCCACAGGGCGAGGCCGCCGAAGATCACCACGGCGAGCAGCGCCAAGCCCACGGGACCGGCGATGTGCTCGATCGAGCGGCCGCAATAATAGGAGCCGACGCCCATGATCGTCGCCCAGGCGATGCCGCCGAGACCGTTGAAGATCAGGAAGCGGCGGGCATCGAGCTTGTTCACGCCGGCCAGCACCGCCGCGTAGGCGCGCAGCATCGCGGTGAAGCGGCCGAAGAACACGATCTTCCCGCCATGCTCGCGGAACAGGTACTGGCCGAGCTTGAGCCGGCCGTGGTCGAGGGCGATCAGGTGGCCGTATCGCAGCAGGAGCGGCATGCCCCAGCGGCGGCCGACCCAGTAGCCGAGATTGTCGCCGAGGATCGCGGCCGCCGCGGCGGCCAGGATGATGAGGCCGAGATTCAGGTGGCCGGTGCTGCCGGCATAGACCGCCGACGAAATCAGGATGGTCTCCCCCGGCATCGGGACGCCGGCGCTCTCGAGGGCGATCACGACGAAGATCGCGATGTAGCCGTAACTGGCGATCAGTTCGGACACCGGCAGGTTGGAAAGAAACGACATCGGCATTCCCGCTTTCATACGCTCCGCGCAATGTGCGTGCGAAAATGGCGGGAACGGGGCTCGCCGGAGGCGGAGCCGGTTCGGGGTTTGCCGCAATCGTCCGGCTTCCCGTCGCGTCCGCGACGCGAGGCTGGACGCCGCCGGGAACGATGACCCGAAGAGCCGCCGTGCAGGCCGGTGCGCGCGCGGCGGCTCCGTCCGGCTCAGCCGAAGGAGCCGAAGCCCTCGAAGCTGTCGATGTCGAAGGTGGACGGGGCCTCGGGTTCGGCCGCGGCCGAAGCGGTATCGTCGCCGGTCGTATCCGGCGTTCGCGAGAGGGTGGGCGGGTGAATCTCGTCAGAGACAGATGCGAGCGGCGAGGCGGAGCGATCGTGCTGCACGTCTTTGGTCATCCAGGCTCCTCAATCAGCGTGCCGCAGATACGGCACAGCTTGAGGTAACGGATGCCCGGCGATCCGGTAACCCGTCCGCTTCCTGCTCAGGTCGGATCTGGTATGCGGCGGCCGATGGGCTCGGGTCGCGCCGGTCCAAGGCGTTCGACCGGCGGTGGACACCGCGAACGCACGGGGGCCGGGGAAGCCTCCTCCCCCGGCCCGCGTGGCGGGATGGTGCGGGCGGCCTTACGGCTGCTCGTTGCCGGCGTAGTTGATGGCCCCGTCGGCGCCCTTCTTCCACATGTACATCACGTAATCCGGCCGGGTGATGTCGCCCTTCTTGTCGTAGGAGATGTCGCCGATCACGGTGTTGAAGGGCTTGCCCTCCCGCAGGTAGGCGGCGACCTTCTGGCCGTCGCTGGACTTCGTGGCCTTCATCGCATCGGCGAGGATCTGCGTCGCCGCGTAGGAATAGAGCGTGTAGCCCTCGGGGTCGAAGTTCATCGCCTTGAACGCGTCGACGGTGGCCTTCGATTTCGGGTTCTTGCGCGCGTCCGGCGAGAAGGTCATCAGCGTGCCGTCGGAACCGGGGCCCGCCACCTGCGCGAACTCGCGGTCGGCGATGCCGTCGCCGCCCATCAGCGGCGCCTTCAGGCTCTGGTCGCGCATCTGGCGGATCAGCAGGCCCGCCTCGGTGTAGAGGCCGCCGAAATAGACCACGTCGACATTGGCCTGCTTCAGCTTCGAGACGAGGGCCGAGAAATCCTTCTCGCCGGGGTTGATGCCCTCGTACAGCACGTTGGTGCCGCCCTTGGCCTTGAGAGCCTTCAGGGTCTCGTCGGCCAGCCCCTTGCCGTAGGGGGTCTTGTCATGGACGAAGGCGATCTTCTTGCCCTTGAACTTGTCGGCGAGGTAGGCGCCCGCCACTGCGCCCTGCTGGTCGTCGCGGCCGCAGGTGCGGAAGGTGTTCCAGTTGCCGCGCTCGGTGTACTTGATCGCCGTGGAAGCGGGGCTGATCTCGACGATGCCGGCTTCCTGGAGCACGTCCGAGACCGGGATCGAGACGCCGGAATTGAAGGCGCCCACCACGGCCTTCACGCCCTCGGAGGCGAACTTGTTGGCCACCGAGACGCCCTGCTTCGGATCCGAGGCGTCGTCGCCCACCGTCATCACCAGCTTCTCGCCGTTGACGCCGCCCGCTTTGTTGATGTCCGCGATGGCCTGCTGGGCCCCCGTCTTGATCTGCGCGCCGAAGGCGGCGTTCGGGCCCGTGACGGGCACGACCACGCCGATCTTGATCTCCGCCCGGGCGGCCGTCGCCGCCAGCATCAGGCCCAGCGCGACGCCGGCCGACAACACTGATTTCATGCCCGTTTCCCCTCTCGAAGCGCCGCGCCGCGCGGATGGTCCGGCGACGCAGGCGCGATGACACGCGAAGTTGCCCCCTGCGGGGCGGTCCACGCGCCGCGCCCTCAGGGCGTCGGCGCGCTCGTCCGGTCCCGCCAGGTCAGCGGGCCGGTGCGCTCGTAGAGCCAGGCATATTGCCGGGTCATCTGTCCGGTGCGGGTGTAGCGGTAGGCCACGGCGCCGATGGCGAGGATGGCGGCCGCGTCGACGAGATAGGCCGGCAGCGACAGCAGGGTGCCCTCGAACAGGGCGTAGTGCAGGAAGCGCGTCACCGCCGCGATGAGGAGCAGGGCCAGGGCGCAGTGCCAGAACGGGCGCCAGCCTCGCGCGAGGCCGCTGCCGGTCATCCAGGCGGCCCCGCCCCCCATCGCCAGGGTGACGAGGAGGAAGATGCCGATGCTGGCGGCGTCGAGGCTGAAACCGTCCATGCTCAGTGCGATCCCCCTTCGAGGTAGGCGGCCTTCACCTGCGGATCGTCGAGGAGCGCCTGGCCCGTGCCGCTCATGGTGACCGCTCCCGTGACCATGACGTAGCCGCGATGCGCGAGCTTGAGCGCATGATAGGCGTTCTGCTCGACGATGAACACGGTCAGGCCCTCGCGCGCGTTGAGGTCGCGCACGGCGGAGAAGATCTGCTTGACCACGAGCGGCGCGAGGCCGAGCGAGGGCTCGTCGAGCATGAGCAGGCGCGGCCGGCTCATCAGCGCGCGGGCGATGGCGAGCATCTGCTGCTCGCCGCCCGACATGGTGCCGCCGCGCTGGTCGATGCGCTCACGCAGCCGCGGGAACAGGACGCACATCCGCTCGAGATCCTCGGCGAAGTGCTTGCCGCCATTGACGGCCGCGCCCATCTGCAGGTTCTCGCGCACCGTCATGCGGGAGAATATCCGCCGGCCCTCCGGCGACTGGGCGAGGTTGAGGCGGGCGATCTCGTGGGTCGGCAGCCGCGTGATGTCCTGGCCCGCGAAGGTGATGGTGCCCTCGCGCGCCTGGGGCTGGCCGAAGATCGTCATCATCAGGGTCGATTTGCCGGCCCCGTTGGCGCCGATCAGCGCGACGATCTCGCCCTCGTGCACGTCGACGTCGACCCCCTTCAGGGCGCGGATGCTGCCGTAATAGGCCGAGACGCCGCGCACGCTGAGGAGGGGCGCCTTCGCGGCCTCCGTCCGGGCGCGGGTCTCGTCCACCAGCACGTTGATGCCCGCGACGCTCATGCCGAGGCTCCCGTCAGGCCGACTTCCGCCTCGACGGCGGCGACCTCCTCGTCGTCCACACCGAGATAGGCCGCGATGACGCGGGTGTCGTTGCGGATCTCGTCGGGCGTGCCGTCGGCGATCTTGCGGCCGTAATCGAGCACCACGATCCGGTCGGAGATCTGCATCACCACCGACATGTCGTGCTCGATGAGCAGCACCGAGGTGCCGTACTCGTCCCGGATCATGCGCAGCAGGGTGTTGAGATCGGCCGATTCGCGCGGGTTGAGGCCGGCGGCTGGCTCGTCGAGGCAGAGCAGGACCGGGTCGGTGCACATGGCCCGCGCGATCTCGAGGCGGCGCTGGTCGCCGTAGGGCAGGTCGCCCGCCGGCTCGTCGGCGCGGTGGGTGAGGCCGATGCGCGCGATCCAGGCGGCCGCCTTGGCGATCGCCTCGCTCTGCGCCCTGCGATAGCTCGGCAGGCCGAGGATGCCCGCGAGGCTGAAGGCCGAGGCCCGCATCAGCGGCTTGTGCATCGCCACCAGCAGGTTCTCCAGCACGGTCATCTGCGGGAACAGGCGGATGTTCTGGAAGGTGCGGGCGACGCGGGCCAGCCGGTTCACGTCGTGGCCGGGCAGGCGCTCCAGCAGGTAGGTCTCGCCCTCCCGTTGCGCGAGCCGGATCATGCCCTCGGTCGGCTTGTAGAAGCCGGTGATGCAGTTGAACACCGTGGTCTTGCCGGCGCCGTTGGGGCCGATCAGGGCCGTGATGTCGCCGCGCCCGACCTTGAACGAGAGGTCGCCCACGGCGGTGAGGCCACCGAAGCGCATGGTCAGGTGGTCGACCACCAGGATCGGGTCGGCCGGGCCGCCTGCGACCGCGGCCGGCGGCGCGTCCTGAACGGTGGCGAGGCGGGTGGTTCCGGTGGCGAGCGTCATGCGGCGCGGCTCCCCAGGCGGACGGAGGGCGTGCGCTCCGAGATCAGCCCGCGCGGGCGCCAGACCATCATGCAGACCATCGCGAGGCCGAACAGCAGCAGGCGGTACTCGTTCGGGTCGAAGCCCTCGCCGAACACCGCCTTGAGGAAGGTGAGGTTGCGCAGCAATTCGGGCGCGCCGACCATGACGATGGCCGCGATGGCGACGCCGAGCTGGCTGCCCATGCCGCCGAGCACCACGATGGCGAGGATGATCGCGCTCTCCAGGAAGTTGAAGCTCTCCGGCGAGACGAAGCCCTGGCGCACGGCGAAGAACGAGCCGGCGAAGCCCGCGAACATGGCGCCCAGCGCGAAGGCGGTGAGCTTCGTCATGGTGGTGTCGATGCCGAGCGAGCGACACGCGATCTCGTCCTCGCGCAGGGCCTCCCAGGCGCGCCCGAGGGGCAGGCGGCGCATGCGCAGGGTGACGAGGTTGGTGACCAGCGCGAGCACCAGGATCAGATAGTAGAGGAAGACGATCCGGTGCATCGGGCTGAAGCTCAGCCCGAAGGTGCTCGCAAAGCCGCCCTCCCCGGCCGTGAACGGGATGCCGAAGAAGCTGGCGCGCGGGATCGAGGACAGGCCGGCGGCGCCGCCGGAGAAATCCACCCAGTTGATCAGGACGAGGCGGATGATCTCGCCGAAGGCCAGGGTCACGATGGCGAGGTAGTCCCCGCGCAGGCGCAGCACCGGAAAGCCCAGGAGCACCCCGAAGGCGGCCGCGAACAGGCCGGCGAGCGGCAGGCAGATCCAGAAGGAGAGCCCGAACACGGTGGCGAGCAGCGCGTAGGAATAGGCCCCCACCGCGTAGAAGGCGACGTAGCCGAGGTCGAGCAACCCGGCCAGACCCACCACGATGTTCAGGCCCCAGCCGAGCATGACGTAGGTGAGGATGAGGATGCCGAGGTCGATCCAGTAGCGCCCTTCCGACAGGCCGCCCGAGCCGAGGGCGGCGAGCAGCGGCAGGGTGAGGGCGACGGCGAGCGTCAGCGGCGCGAGCACCCGGCCGGCACGGGCGGCCACGGGCGGCGCCTCGGCGGTGGCGAGGCGGTGGGCCTCGCGCCGGCGCGCGACCTCGCCCAGGAGCAGGCGCTGCCCGAGCCGAAGCACGAACACCGCGAGGCAGAGGCCCGCGACGACGCCCCAGCGCCCGGTGAGTTCGAGGCCGGTGCCCTGGCCGAGATCCGTGCGGTAGGCCACCACCGGGATGCTGAGGCCGAGGGTGACGAGGGCGAAGAGTGCCGAATCCTTGAGCATCTCCGGGAATGCCGCGCCGGAGCGCCGGCCCACGGTGGGGGCCACCGCGCCGATGGTCGATCCTGTCGCCATGGTCAGACCTTCTCGACTTCGGGGCGTCCGAGGATGCCGGATGGTTTGAAGATGAGCACCACGATGAGGATCAGGAACGCGGCCACGTCCTTGTACTCGATCGAGAAATAGGCCGACCAGAAGGTCTCGATCAGCCCGATGATCAGGCCGCCCAGCACCGCGCCGGGCAGGGAGCCGATGCCGCCGAGGACGGCCGCCGTGAAGGCCTTCACGCCGGGCACGAACCCGTCCGAGAACGAGACCACGCCGTAATACAGCAGGTAGAGCGTGCCGGCGACGGCGGCGAGCGCGGCGCCGAGCACGAAGGTCAGCGAGATGGTGCGGTCGACGTTGATGCCCAGCAGCGCGGCCATGCGCCGGTCCTGCTCGCAGGCGCGCTGGGCCCGGCCGAAGGGCGTGCGCTGCACGAGGTACCAGAAGCCGGCGAGGAGCAGCGCCGTCGTCGTCATGATGATCGCCTGCTTGTAGGACAGGGTCACGGTGTACTGCTCGTTCTGGTAGAGCACGATCACGTCGCGGACCAGCGGGGGCACCGGCTTGTTGCGGGCGCCCTGCACCACCTGGACGAAGTTCGACAGGAAGATCGAGACGCCGATGGCCGAGATCAGCGGCGCGAGACGGAACGAGCCGCGCAACGGGCGGTAGGCCACCCGCTCGATCGCCCAGCCCCAGAGCGCCGTGAGCACCATCGCCACGATCAGCACGACGAGGAACACCAGGGCGACCGAGGTGAGCCCGAGCCAGGTCGTGAGGATGAGGAAGAAGATCAGCGCGATGAAGGACGAGAGCATGAACACGTCGCCATGGGCGAAGTTCACCATGCCGATGATGCCGAAGACCATGGTGTAACCCAGCGCGATCAGGCCGTAGATCGATCCGAGGGTCAGGCCGTTGATGAACTGCTGGGCGAAAAATTCCATGAAGCGGCCTTCGATGCGACGGACACGGCCATTCGCGTACGGCGTAACGCGAATGACGTGCCAGCCTGGAATGGTCTCATCCGTCGGCTTTGGTCAATCCTCGCGCGCCCACGCGGCGTGAGCGTTCCCGGGCGCTGAAACGCGAACGGCCCGGCGCTCGTCGCGCCGGGCCGTCGGTCCGTTCGTCGTCGGCCGGTGCCGGGGGCACCGGAACGGCGTTACTTGAGCAGCGAGACCAGGGCCTTGCCGGCGGGGGTCTTCAGCTCCTTGGCGTCGAGGGTGCCGTCGTTGTCCGGATCGGCGGCCTTGAAGCGGGCCTCGACGAGGGCGAGGTACTCGGCCTTGTCGAGGGTACCGTCCGAATCCGGATCGGCCATCTTCAGGGCCTTCTTGCTGACCCGGCCCTTCAGTTCCTTGGTGTCGAGGGTGCCGTCCTTGTCGGATTCGAGCTTGTCGAACAGCGCGCCGGCCACCGCCTGCACTTCCTTGAGGTCGATGGTGCCATCGTTGTCGGTGTCGACCATCGAGATCACCTTCGAGGCGCCCGGACCCTTAGCCGAGGCCGGAATCGCCAGCGGAAGGGCGAGGGCGGCGGCTCCGAGGACGACGGCGAGACGGGTCAGGTTGGACATGCGGATAACTCCATTCAGGCAATGACGATTGCCTATCTATCACGCATACCCGCAGGGGTGGAAGATTTATATTGCAATGCAGTATCGCGTGGGACGTAAGGAACCGCGCGTGGTGCGTGCCCCGTCCCGGTGCGTCAGGGCGTCGGGAGCGGGGTCTCCGCGACCGGATTCGCGCGTCTGATCGTCCCGTCGAGCGCGACGTGCATCGCGAAGGCGGTGCCGTCCTTCACCGCGCGAAGCTCGAAGTGCTTGGGCTTGCGCTTCACTTCCCCCTCTAACCGGTAGCCGGCGCGTTCCAGCGCCGCGACGGCGATGGCGGGATCGGCGGGGGCGTGGTCCGGCTTGCCGGGATGATGCGGCGCCTTCCACGGGATGGCGTGCTGCGTCCCGTCCGGCAGCGTCAGCGACGCGACCTTGATCTCCGAGGGCCTGCGTTCGCCCGTGACCGCGATCGTGTCGCCGGGCTTCAGGGCCAGCCCCTTCGCGCCCTCCGGACCGAGGTCGACGAGGATGCGCCCGTCCGGTCCCTCGATCGCGAGGCGGTGACCGAAGACGGCCCAGATCGTCCCGCGTGCGCCGTGAAGATCGGGTTTGCTCTGCGTGGTGTTCATCGGTGCTGATTCCTGTTGGTCGGGAGCGGGCGGCGGCTCCGAAGCCGCCGCCCGCCGGCTCGAGCGGTGATGGCCTCAGCGGGCCTCGGGCTTCGGGGCATCCGGCTTCGGTCCAACGGGCCCGACCGGGGCCGGCATCGCGGCGAGCCGATCGAGCAGTTGGAGCGTCAGGTCGGCGCAGGCCTTCATCGGTTCGTCGTCGGCGCACTTGACGTCGAGGGCGGTCTCACCGCGCTCGAGGCGGAAATGCGCGGCCTTGGGCGGCGGCGGCGGCGCATCCGGGCCGCGACGGGGACCGCCGGGCGGCGGCGCGCCGGCCTCCGAACCGGGGCGCGGTCCCCCGGGCGGCGGGGCGGGCTGGGCGATGGCGGCGCTGGCGACGAGGATCGCTGCGGCGCTCAGGAGTGCGGTGGTCTTCGTCATGGGAATCTCGCTCTGGTTGCCGTCACGGGGACGGGGCGTGTGAAGGCCGGCCCGGCGTTTCAGAAGATCTTCTTCTCGCGGACCTGACCGTCGAAGCCGACATGAAGCTGGCGCTCGCGGCCATCGCCGCCGCGTGCCGCGACCTCGAGGTGGCGCGGCCCCTGGTCGACGACGCGGATGTCGGTGTAGCCGGCGGCCTCGACCCTGGCGGTCAGGGCCGGCACATCGGGCTTGGGGCCGAGGCCGACCTTGTCCCTGGCCCAGTCGAGCGTGCCGGCCGGCGGGCCGCCGGCGGGGCCGACCACCAGCTTGCTCCCGTCGGCGCGGGTGATCAGCACGGCATGGAGGAAGCCCGTCTCGAAGCGGCCCTGCACCGTGACGGCTTCGCCGGCCTTGACGAGGGTCCCGCCCTCGCCCTGGCGACCGGTCTCCACCAGGGCCCGGCCGGTGCCGTCCTGGATCACGAACTTGTTGCCGTAGATCTCGGCGACTTCACCCTTCGCCGCGATGGCGGCCGAGGGCTTGAGCGCCGAGATCGTGGTGGGCTCCACCGGCGTCAGGGTCGCGGCGTTGTTCTGGGCCAGCGACAATCCCACGGCGCCGAAGGCGAGCGGCGCGGCGATGGCGCCGACGACGAGGGCCCGGCGCGAGCGGCGGGGCTTCGCTAGCGTCTCGGTGTTGGTCGTTGTCGGGGAGGTGGTGGTCGTATCGGTCATGAAGGTCCGTCCTATCGAGGTCGTCGGTGGCCGGTTCGGCGTCCGCCGCCCCGGGATGACGCCGTTCTAGGCCAGGGCCTCCAACCCGATCTGAACCGCGCGGTTCAGCCCCCGTTAAACGACGCGGCGTAGGCCGCGCCCGGCGTGCCACCCACGGATCTCGGCCTCATGAAACTCCTCCTGGTGGAAGACGACGCGGCGCTCGCCGCCGAGATCGCCAAGGCCCTGCGCGCGGAGAACTTCGCGCTCGACCACGCCATGAACGGCGAGGACGCCCAGCACCTCGGCGAGACCGAGACCTACGACGCCGTGGTGCTCGATCTCGGTCTGCCCAAGCGCGACGGCCTCTCGGTGCTCCAGGCCTGGCGCGCGGCCGGGCTGACCCTGCCCGTCCTCATCCTCACGGCGCGGGACGGCTGGAGCGACAAGGTCGCGGGTTTCAAGGCCGGCGCCGACGATTTCCTGGTCAAGCCGTTCCGGGTGGAGGAACTCGTGATCCGCCTGCGCGCCCTGGTGCGGCGGGCGACCGCGCACGGGGCCTCCCGCGTCACCTGCGGCCCCCTCACCTACGAATCCGGCCTCGGCACCTTCGAGCGCGACGGCCTGCCCCTGAAGCTCACGGGGCTCGAATGGCGGGTGCTCTCCTGTCTGATCCTGCGCAAGGACGGGATCGTGCCGCGCGGCCAGCTGATCGAGCGGGTCTACGACGGCGATGCCGAGGTCGATTCGAACTCGGTCGAGGTCATCATCACGCGCCTGCGCCGCAAGATCGCCCCCGCCCGGATCGAGGGCGTGCGCGGCCACGGCTATCGGCTCCTGCCGGGCGATCCCGCCTGATGCCTCCGCCCTCCCCGCACGGGTCGGACCGCCCCGGCGCAACGCCCCCACCGCCCCCGCCGAAGCTCTTCCATCTCGGCTCCCTCCAGCGCCGCCTGCTGTTCGCCGCCCTCGCCTTCATCACGGTGGCGCTCGTCGTCGCCGGCCTGGCGATCGGGCTGATCCTGCACCGCTTCGTTCGGGCCCAGCTCGACAGCCGCCTCGACAGCCAGCTCGTCGCCATCGCGGCGAGCCTCGATCGCGGGCCGGGCGACCGCCTCCGGCTCGAGCGCAACCTCGACGGCCCTCCCTTCGACCGGGAGCGGGGCGGGTGGCACTGGCAGGTGAGCCAGGGGCGTAGCGTCCTGCGATCCGAGTCCCTCGAGGGCCGCAGCCTCACGCTTCCGGACGCGCCCCCCCGCGATCGGGACGCGGAGCGGCCGCAACCCGGCGATGGGACCGGACCCTGGGGCGACGCGCTGATCCTGCGCATCCTCACCCTGCCGCCGCGCGGGGACAGCCCACCGGCCGTCCTCGTCGCCTCCGCGCCCGCGCGCGCCTTGCAGGGACCGCTGCGCGAGGCGGGCCTCGCCCTCGCGGCGATCCTGGGCATCCTCGGGCTCTGCCTCGTGGCCGGCACCATCGCGCAGGTCCGCCTGGGATTGCGGCCGCTGGAGCGCCTGCGCCGCGACCTCGCCGAGGTGCGGGCCGGCCGAAGCCCGCGCGTTCCGGGCAAGCAGCCCGCCGAGATCCGCCCCCTGGTGGCGGAGGTGAATGCGCTCCTCGACCAGAACGCGGCGAATCTCGAGCGGGCGCGCACGCACGTGGGCAACCTCGCGCATGGCCTGAAGACGCCCCTCGCCACCCTCACCCTCGCCCTCTCGGACCGGAACCGGGACCCCGATGGCGCCCTCTCGAACCTCGTCTCCGGCATGGACCGGAGAGTGCGCCACCACCTGCGCCGGGCCCGCGCCGCCGCCCTCGGCGGGGCGACCCGCGCGCGGACCGAGCTCGCCCAGCCCCTCGCCGATCTGCGCGCCACCTTCGATCGGCTCTACGCCGGGAAGGCCCTTGCCATCGACGTCGCCGTCCCGGCCGGGCTGGCCGTGGCCTGCGATGCGCAGGACGTCGACGAGATGCTCGGCAACCTCATCGACAATGCGTGCCAGTGGGGCCGTGGCCGGGTCCGCATCGTCGCGCATCCGTCCGACGGCACCAGCGTCGTCACGGTCGAGGATGACGGGCCGGGGCTCGACGCGCAGGCCATGGTCCGGGCGATGCGGCGCGGAGGCCGTCTCGACGAGAGCGTGCCGGGCCACGGGTTCGGCCTCTCGATCACCACCGAACTCGCCGAACTCTACGGCGGTGCGCTCGATCTCGATCGCTCGGATCTCGGCGGATTGCGCGCCCGGTTGAGGCTGCCGGCCTGACGGACGGTGCATGCCACGCGGTCGGCCAACCCCTCCCTTCGCCGCTCCCCTCGCCGCGCCCCACGTTCCATTCCCCGGCGGCGGCTCGACGATTCGCTGCCGGCTACGCGGCCGATAAAGGAACGCGAAAGGCTCTTGCCACATGATCTCGCGATGGGCGGAGCGCCCGACCTTCGTGGGGGAAGACCTGTTGTGGCGAGGAACCGTCTTGGGGAAGACCCGCCGCCGACCCAGGACCGGACGCCCACGGACGTGCCTTCGTCCGAACCTGTCATCGGTCGTCGATGATGCATCCCGCCGGCACTGATCCGCGAGGCATGGATCCGCGAGACGGCAAGGCTTGGTGCGCGGTCACGGAGGGTGATGTGCGGAGTTCCCGTGTCGAGGCGCGGCGTCTGGCGATCCTGGACGAACTTCGGCTGCTCGACGGCACATCGGAGGCCCATCTCGACGCGGTGTGCCGCACCGCCTGCGCGCTGTTCGGCGTGCCGATCGCGCTCGTCAACCTGGCGGGCGCCGAGACCTACACGCACAAGGCCCGGTGCGGCCTCACCGGGGAGGCGACCCTGCCGCGGGCCGGCGCCTTCTGCGAGCGGACCATCCTGGGGCCTCCGGGCTCGGTCCTGGTGGTGCCGGACCTGATGTCCGATCCGGAATTCGCCACGAGTCCCCTCGTGAGCGGTGCGCCTCACGCCCGGTTCTATGCCGGCGTGCCGCTGACCCTGTCCGACGGCGTGGCGCTCGGCACGCTCTGCCTGATCGACCGGGTGCCGCGCGACGATTTCGACGCGGCTGCGGTGGAACGCCTGCGCGATCTCGGAACCGTCGTCGAGGCGCATCTGCGCCTCGCCGCCGCCCAGCATGCGCGGGACGTCGCGCGCGCGGAGCGCCATCGCGCCGAGGCGCGCCTCGTGGCGAAGGCCGCGGACCTCAAGCTCGTGGTCAGCGCACAGCGCATGAGCGAGGCCGTGGCGCAGATCGGCTACTGGCGGATCAACCCGGAAACCCGGTTCGTGACCTGGTCCGAGGGCGTCGCGCGCATCTTCGGCCGCGACATGCCGGCAGGTGGAGCGATCCCGCTCGACACCCATCTCGGCTATTATCACCCCGAGGACCGCGCGCGCGTGGAGGCGCGCATCCTGGCGGCCCTGGATGGCCAGGACCCGGAGGCATCGACCTATCAGGGACGCCGCCGGATCGTCCGGCCGGACGGACGCCTGTGTCACGTTATCGTCCAGGGCGCCGCCGAGCGGGACGCCGACGGTCGGCTCCTGGCGCTCTACGGACTCGTCCTCGACATCAGCGACCTGACGGCCTCCGAGACGCGGCTTCGCGACAAGGATCGTTGTCTGCGCGCGACTCTGGAGAACATGGACCAGGGTCTGGTCATGTTCGACGCCGGGGGGCGTGTCCGCCTCTTCAATCGGCGGGCCCGCCGACTCCTCGACCTTCCGGACACCGTCCTGCACGAGGAGGCCCGTGTTCCGCGAATTCTGGCCTATCAGGCCAGGCGCGGCGATTTCTCGGCCCTGTCCGTGCCGCCGCGCCTGCGGGACGGGACCGGTCGCTGGCTGCCCCTGAGCTTCGACTGGTTGCGGCCCGATGGAGCCACGCTCGAGGTTCGTGCCGTGACGCTGCCCGATGGGGGAGCTGTCCACACGTTCACCGACGTGACCGAACACCGGGCGGCCGAGGCCCGGACCCAGGCCGGCGAACGCCAGTATCGCCTCATGACGGATTCCGTGTCGGACATGATCGTGCGGCGCGGCATCGACGATGTGCGCACCTACGTCTCGCCCGCCTCGCTGGACCTCCTCGGTTACGCTCCGGAGGAGATGCTGGCGATGCCTCTCGGCGCCTCGCTCCACCCTGAGGATCGGGCCGCGACGATGGCCATGATGGAGGCGTTGCGGGCCGGGCGCATCGATCAGGATCGGGTCACGCACCGCCTGCGCCATCGCGACGGTCACTGGGTTTGGGTGGAGGCGCGTGCCCGCCTCGTGCGCGATGCCGCGGGGCAGCCCGTCGAGACGATCACCGCGGTGCGCGATGTCGGCGAGCGCATGGCGGCCGAGGAGGCTCTGCGGATGGGTGAGTCCCGGTACCGCGCCCTCGCCGATTCCCTGCCGCAACTCGTCTGGGTGATGTCCCTGCGCGACGGGGAGGCGACCTACGTCAACCAGCGCTTCGAGAATTATTACGGCTCGATCGGCCCGTCGCGGGCCGCGCGCCTGGCGCGCAACCATCCCGACGACGCGGAACGGATGGAGCACGTCTTCAGCGAGGCCGCGCGGCGGGGGGCGCCCTACGAGATCGAAGGACGCCTGCGCCGCCACGACGGGGTCCATCGCTGGCACAAGCTGGTGATGCTGCCGATCCTGGAGGCCGGCAGAGCCGTCGGCATGCTGGGGACCGCCCTCGACATCGACGATCTCGTCGCGGCGCGCGAGACCCTGGAGGAGACGACCAACCTCCTCCGGCTCGCACAGGAATCCGCCGGGGCCGGGCTGTGGTCGTGGGACCTGAAGGCCGGGACGGTCCGGCACTCCGTCGACAGCGCCCGGATGTACGGCCTGCCCGTCGCGGCCGACCGGCCCTCCGACGCGCAGGTCGAGGTCGGCGTGGCGGAATGGGACAGCCGGATCGACCCGGCGGACCTCGCGACCCTCTATGGCCACGTCTACCGGGCCCTCGCCACGGGGGCGACCTACAACGGCGAGTTCCGCCTCCTGGCGCCGGCCGGCCAATCCCCGCGCTGGCTGCAATCCTTCGCCCGCGTGGTGTTCGAGCCGGAGACGAACGAGCCCCTCAAGATCGTCGGCCTCACCATGGACGTCACCGAGCGCAAGGTGGCGGAGGGGCGGATCGCCCATATGGCGCTGCATGACGGCCTCACCGGCCTGCCGAACCGCCTCCTGTTCAAGGACCGGCTGAACCACGAGATCGCGCGCGCGGAGCGGCATCCCTGCCGCTTCGCGGTGCTGGCCTGCGACCTCGATCGCTTCAAGGCCGTCAACGACAGTCTGGGACATCCGGCGGGCGATGCGCTTCTACGCGTCGTCACCGAGCGGCTGCTCGGGGTGGTCCGCGAGGGAGACACCGTCGCGCGCCTCGGGGGCGACGAGTTCGCCGTCATCCTGGCCGGGCTCGACGATCCCGGGGATGCCAGCCGCGCGGCCCGGCGCATCATCGAAGCCCTGGAGCAGCCGGTGGACCTCGACGGCCACAGGGTCGGCATCGGGGTCAGCGTCGGGATCGGCATCGGTTCGCGGGACGGACGTGACGCCGACACCCTGTTCCGGAATGCCGATCTCGCTCTCTATCGCGCCAAGGCGGACGGGCGGAACACCTATCGCTTCTACGAGGCGGGGATGGACGCCCTCGCCACCCAGCGCAACCTCCTCGAACTCGAGATGCGCGAGGCAGTGCGGCTCGGCGACTTCGCCCTGCATTACCAGCCGATCCTGAACCTCGCGACGGGGACGGTCCAGGGTTTCGAGGCATTGCTGCGCTGGCACCACCCCACGCGCGGGACCATCGCCCCGGGCGCGTTCATCCCGCTGGCGGAGGAGACGGGGCTGATCGGTCCGCTGGGGACCTGGGCCTTGCGCAAAGCCTGCATCGAAGCGGTTTCCTGGCCCGGCGACCTGTGCATCGCCGTCAACGTCTCGGCGGTCCAGTTCGCCCAGGCCGGTCTGGAGCACGGCGTGGTGACGGCCCTGGCCGCTTCCGGCCTTCCGGCCTGGCGGCTCGAACTCGAGATCACCGAGAGCGTGCTGATGCAGGACGCGGAGGCGGTCATCGCCTGCCTGCATCGGCTGCGCGTCCTCGGCGTGCGGATCGCGCTCGATGATTTCGGGACCGGGTATTCGAGCCTGAGCTACCTGCGGCGCTTTCCCTTCGACCGGATCAAGATCGACCGCTCGTTCATTCGCGAGATCGCCGATCCGGACACCGCCGCGATCGTGCG
>NZ_JAKSXY010000034.1 GCF_022829445.1 Methylobacterium sp. J-068
CAACCAGGTCGAGCGCCTCTGGGCCAGGCTCAAGGAATGGCGCGCCATCGCCACCCGCTACGAGAAGACCGCCATCAGCTTCATGGGCGTCCTCTACCTCGCCGCCGCCCTCCACTGGCTCAAGCGATGACACACCCTAGAGGAACGTGCCGTGGCGCTCGGCTGGAGGCTGATCGACGAACCACTCGCCGGCCTGCACTTGGTGGCCGACGGCCGAGTGATCCGTCCCGACGTCGTGGGTCTCACCGCCCGCTTCGTCCTGCCGGCGAAGGCGCAGGACGTGCGCCTCGTCTCCCACACCAGCGTGCCGGCCCACGTGGAGCCCGGCACGAGCGACGACCGCCGCCTCGGTGTCTCGCTGGCCGGCCTCACCATCGATGACGGACTGACAGGTGCACGCGAGATCGCGCTGGACGATGCCCGTCTTGATGACGGCTTCCATGCCCTCGACCAGGACGGATTCCACGTTTGGCGCTGGACCGACGGCTCGGCTGTTCTGCCGGCCGCCCTGTGGGAGGGCTGTCAAAGCATACTCTTCCTACGTCTCACACTGGCGCGCCCCGCACTGCCGCGTTGGGTCGGGCCGCGAAGAGCCGCCGCAGAGAGGATGAGTCAGGGCGACGCTCGCGGAAATCTGAGGCCGCACTTACCGGCAGCCTGACTCCTATGCCGCACGGTACGACATCGCCCGCCCAGCTTGGTGCTACAGCGGGCTTTTTCGTCTCAGCGACGCACGCGTCACGGGGACCTTGCACGGGTCATGCATGCGGCCCGGAGAGTCGGCAGAATGATCTGTCCGGCCATTGTCCTTACCCGAGGCAATTCCTTCACCCGCCCGGCGAGAGCCGCGGCGGGTTTTTCGTTTCCGGCGCAGCCCAACGATCTGCACCGCTCACACCGATCTTGCGGCCCTCTATCTCCACGATAGAAATAGCAACGGCTGTCCAGAAGCGATCACGTGTGCCCCCGGCCCCACGCCTCCCACGCCGGGCTTCCTCTCGGGCGATAGCGTAGGCATGGGGGCCATAGGCCGCAGACAGATCGCGCGCCTTCAACTGAGCCTCGGCGCGGAGGCGCCAGCGCATCAGGCGGTCGGTGAGCCAGCGCGACAGCGGCCCGATCATCGGCGCGGCGCCCGCCAGTCTGACGCCTTCGCCTCGTCTCCTTAGCTGAACATGCGCTCGCCGAGTTATTTTCGTTTCTGATTTAGGTTTTAATCGCACGCACCCGACACACATCATAGTCTATCGCCTGATAATCAGATATTTTTATTTGTAAATTAATAGTTTAACAACGCATTAAAATATATTATATTACATTTCAGATAGAATTAATTGAAGTTTTTCCGAAAATAGAAACTTTCGCCGGGCAGAGATCCATATGTGTATGGCTCCTGACTACTTTCGGTTAGCTTTAAGACATCATCTCGAACATATCGAAAAATCATACTGATTTCCAGGTTCGGTTCAGCCAGCCTTTTAATCAAGGCAGCCGCGTAAGGGCTGTGACCGCCGCCGCCATCCATGGCCTGCTGACCCGCTTTCGCTGCGAATGCGACGAGTGTGCCGCCCGTCGGTTCGCCGATGCCGGTCAATCCGGGCGTAAGCGCCCTGTTGCTTCCGGTATGCTTCATCTGAGAGGCGAAGGGATTGTCCCGGCAGGCATCCAGAACGACGATCCGCAACTTCCGCGCCTGTGCCACCGTCGATAGGACGCGGTCAAGGGATACCGTCTCGTCCGGCACCTCACGATCGAGCTTCATCTTGGCGTCGACGGGAACGAGATAATTTTCGCCGTTGATCTGGAAACCGTGGCCGGCATAGTAGATCATTGCCCAATCGGAGCGCTCTGCCTCATCCTCGAAATCTTTCAAGGCAGAAAGAAATTCTTCACGCTTTAAGTCCTTGACGAGTCGGACGCTGTCGAAACCGGATGCCTTGAGAGAAGCGGCGATCGCATCGGCATCGCGTCCCGGATTGGCCAGGGTTCCAAAAGCGCCGTACGCCTGATTGCCGATGACGAGCGCGACACGGTGACCGGGATTGTAGACCGAACCCGGTTTCGCGTTGGCCGCCAGTAGGGCCTGGTTTGCGCGGACCCGCGCGGTTTCCGCCTTCAAGGCCGCCTGCCGGAGATTGCTCTCCGCCTGAACTGCGGCGATCTTCGCGTTGGCGGCACGCTCTGCCTCCAATCGCGCCTGCGCAACGGCCCGGTCGACCTCTCTCTTCACCGCCGCTTCGCTCGCCGCTTTCGCTTCCTTTTCCCGGGCGAGCAGAACTTTCTGCGCGGCCCCCTGTTCGGCGGTTTCGGCGGCGGCGACGGCGAGGCGCGCGGCATTAAGGCGATCCGACTGAAGCCTCTCCGCTTCAGCTTTCGCGATGGCCTCAATGCGCGCCCGCGCGATCGACTGCGCCGGCTTCGCCTTCTCGGCGTCGATATCCGAGGGTAGGGAGAGAGCCTTGACGAAATCGAGTCGCGCGCGCGCAGTGTCACCCTTCGCTTCGTAGGCTAGACCACGCCCAACGTATGCGGCGACGAAATCTCCGACGCGTCGAAGGGCTTGATTGTAATCGCCGATCGCCGCGTCCGCATCTCCGACCTCGCGGTAAGTATCGCCACGCAACGTCAAACCGACAGGGGACGATCGGCCGAGGCCGACGGACTTGTTCAGATCAGAGATCGATCGGCGTAAATCCCCCTTCAAGCGAAAAATCTCACCACGATTGGCATAGGCAATATCGAAGTTCGGATTCCTCAGAATTGCTTCGCCGAAATCACCGATTGCCTTGTCGAATTCCTGCCTGTCGCGATAAGTTAAGCCCCGATTGTTGTAGGCCTCGGCGGATTCCGGATCGATCTCGACCGCACGGTCGTGGTCAAGAATGGCACGCTCGACGTCTCCCGAGAGGCGATAGGCTTCCCCGCGGCAGGAATAGGCCTGCTGGAACTTGCCGTCGATCTGGATCGCCGTACTGCAATCTTCGATCGCTTGATCATAGCGCGCTTTGTCCATCCAGACTGCGGCCCGATTGATAAGAGCTTGTGTATCTCCGGAGTTATTCTTGATGACGGTATTATAATCGACGAGAGCCCGGTCAAGACGTCGAAGGTGATATTGAGCCCAGGCGCGATTCGCGAACGCACGCGTGAAAGCCGGATCAAGGCCAATCGCCTTGTTGAAGTCCAGGATCGCCCGGTCGTACTCACCTTGATCGTTAAGGACGGCGCCTCGTGCATTCAGCAGTGCCGCGGTCGAACCCGCAAGCTTAATACAGGTATTGAGATCCTTGAGGGCCTCGTCGAGTTGACCCAGCCGATGCCGAGCCAAGGCACGTCCCTGAAATCCGAGGTAGGACAGGGGCGCCCGCTGCACGACTTCTTCGAAATCGCGCGCTGCCGCCGAGTAATCGCCGCGCAAGAACCAAGCCCGACCACGATTGAGAAAGACATCCGGCAAAGGCGTATTGGCCTGATTGGCGGATATGAGGCGCGTGCAGGCTGATATCCTCTCTCCGAGGTCGGAATTTTGTCTCTCGCAAATCGATTGATCATTGTCGGCGGCGATCGCGCTGACGATCATCGAGTCGGATATAGGCACATTGAGCTTGGTAAAAATAGTAAATGATGAGAGCAAAGCGATCGCTATTACGGTTTTGAGATCTAGAAAATGCTTCAACATATTGTTAACCATTTTGCATTATCATGTTGCTGTAAATCGAAATATTCGAACGTGCTCAGAGAACGATATTCAGTTTTCCGTTGCATTCAAGCAACAGATTTTGTTGGAAAACTGATTTATCGAGGTGAAATCATTGGGGATGGGGTGGATGACTAGTCTGATCCGGGGAGCATCGCTCGCCAGTGTGCTCATGGGATATTCCCTTCTTGCGCAGCCAAGTCCCGCCTCCGCCGCCACTGTATGCACATTTCTGTTTGCCGGGCCAAATGGAACGGTCTGCACACAGGTCCCTGATCCTCCCACCGGCACGGGCGTCGGGACAGGCACCGGCACGGGTGTCGGGACAGGCACCGGCACGGGCGTCGGGACAGGCACCGGCGCAGGGGCAGGCACCGGGACAGGGGCAGGGGCAGGCACCGGGACAGGGGCAGGGGCAGGGGCAGGAGCAGGAGCAGGGGCAGGCACCGGGACAGGCACCGGGGCAGGGGCAGGGGCAGGGGCAGGGGCAGGGGCAGGGGCAGGTACCGGCACAACGGTCGGCCCAACGGGCAATGTCGGACCGACGCAGATCTTCGTGTTTAATGGAAACACTGCTGGAACGACGACTATATTCTGTCCGAAGCA
>NZ_JAKSXY010000105.1 GCF_022829445.1 Methylobacterium sp. J-068
CCCACGTCGGCGCTGGGCGGGGGCGGCCCTTCCGGCTCCAGGTTCGTTCCGGGCGGGGTGATGAAGTGGATGCTCGGCATGGCCGTGCTTCCCGCAGATCGCGAGACGGCGCTCGGCATGGTGAAGTACGGAGCGCCGCCACCACTGTAGCCCCGTGCACAACGCCGCATCGCCTCGACGGCGCCGACGCCGCCGAAGCGGGTCACGTCGTCCTGACTGAACACGACCTCGCCGGCATGGACGACGCCACGCACATCGAGCTTCCCGCCGGGTCCCGTGTATCCGCCATCCGAGAAGCCGAAGAACGACTTCGCCGAAGCGAGCAGAGCCGACAGGCCACCGGCCTGAGCGGTTGGGCCTTGCGCCCCGGGCGACGGCGCATTCGCCGAGCCCCCACTGAAGAGGCTGCTCAGGAGCCCGTAATCCCCACTGCCCCGTTTGCCGAACAGCATGTCGCTGATGCTGTTGGAGGCGAGATCGGCAGCGCGATTCTTCAGGCTCGACAGGACGTTCTCCAGAAGCTTGCCTTGCGTGACGCCATCGCTGAGGCCGCGCACGAAGGTGCGCACGCCGTCCGAGCCGATCGACCGATACTCGTCGGTGCGCTTGCTACTGTCGCGCAACTCCTCCAGCCGCTTGGCGGCCTCGCCGGAGCGCTCGACGTAATCCTGGATCTGGGCCGTAAGCTGCGGGGTCACATCGCGCTCGGCGCGCTTCGCCGCAGTCAAAAGCTCCTGCTCGGTTCGATACCGGGCCACGGCCTCCGCGCCCATGCCGTAGGTCTGCGCTTCCTCGCCTTGACGTCGGATGCGATCCTCAAGCGAGCGCGTCGCCCGGTCGTAATCGTCCTTGGCCTCGGCTTTCTCCTTGTCGCCGCCCTTCGCGTTTTCCAGGGCCGAGATGATGCCGGCTCGGGCGACCTGACCCCGTGCATCCTCCGGGGTGACGGTCTTGCCGATGAGATCGACGGCCTTCTGGCGCTCCTCGACGGCTCGCTTCTCGGCATCGGTCTTGGCGTTGATCTTGTCGATCCGAAGCTGATCCGCCTCGGCGGCCATCTTCTCGGCCGAGACCATCTTGCCCGTCGCGTCCGTCATGGTCGCGATCGCGCGCGACGTGGCGGTGTAGGCCTCCTCGGTCTGCCCGGGGTCGGACAGCTTGCTGCGGGCCAGCGGGTCGGCGAGCGCATCCCGGAGAGCGCCCTGCTGCTCACGAAGCTGGCTCAACCGGGCGAAGTTCGGATCGACGGCGCGGGCCACGTTACCGGCGGCCACAGAGGCCTTGTTCGCCCGCTCCTCGGCCGCCTTGCCCTCGGCGATCATCCACTCCTGATCGGCGATGACCCGAGCGGTGGCGAGTTGGCGGACCTTCTCGCTATCCTTCCCGTTCAGCGGGTCGATGCCTAGGAGATTGGTCCGGATGTTGTTGGCCTTGTCGACCTCACCCTGGAGGCGAACGACCGCTTCGGTTGCGGTCTCCGGCGCCACGCCGAGCTTGATGCCGGCGATGCGCTTGGCCGCCTCCCAATAGCCATTCGCAGCCGCGGCGGCTCGGTCCCAAGCGCCTGCCCACCCGGTCGTTGCGGTGGTGTTGGCCTCTACGGTCGATCGCAGGTACTCGGCCGCCGTCGCCTGCGCGCCCGAGCGATCCCCCTGCTCGATCTGCGTCTGGATCAACTGCCGAGTGCGATCGTCGAGACCGCCGATCTTGGCGGCGATGGAATCCAAGCCGCTGGCGCCGTCCGTGATGGCGCGGCCGAGTTCCGCCGTCGCGGAGGCGGCATCCTGGCCGGTGACCTTGGCGTACTCGGTCGTAACGCGTGTCAGGTCGGCGATGACCGGGAGCGCGATCGTCCCCATGGAGGCATAGCCCGCCACGATCTCACGCGAGGCCGACGCGCTGACCTTGCCGGACTCGGCATAGGTGCGGGCGATGGCGTCGAGTTGCGAAGCCGTCGCCCCCGTCGCCGCGCCGACGCCCTTGGTAGCCTTCTCCAGAACCTCCTGATCCTTGCCGGCCTGGACGGCGGCATACGCCATGGCGGCGCCCATGGCAGTGACAGCCGTCGCGCCGACCGTGAACGGGGTGACCAGGGAAAGCGCGCTCACGCCGAGCTGCTTGAGACCGGCCCCAAGGCCGCCCTCGCGATCGGCGAGTTGCTGATAAAGCTGGCCACCTTGCTGTACGGCAGCAGTGACCGGAGAAGTCCCGGCGAAAACTTGCTGAGCAAAATCCGTGGCTTGATACTTCACGAACAACTTGTCGTAAGTGTTCAGGCCTCGACTTTGCGGGGCGTTGTCGTTGCTCGTCGCGCCACCATACTTCGCCGCAGCGAGGCCCCGCAGGCGCTCGGCCTCGGCGGCATCGAAGTACCCGCCAGACACGCCCCGGCCGATCCGATCCTCGGCGGTGCCGAGTTGCTTGGCCTTCCGATACTCCTCATCGATCTGGAAGCGCAGACGCTCGATCTCGCGGGACGTCGCTGGGCTCGGAGAGGATGGAGAGGGTGCGCCGGTACCTGATCCCGCACTGGAAGGGTCGGGTATGCGGCGCGCCGCTTCGCCGACTTCACGGACCTTGTTGATGACCTTGTCCGCGCCGGCGCTCGTCCGATCCAAAGCGGTCGTGACGCCGTCGAACGCCGTCTTGCCGGCGCCCCCCACCTCATCCAGTTCGCGCCGGATCTCGGCGCCGCCGGTCGCCTGAAGGCGGATCGCGATGTTAGTCGCCATCGGTCACCTGTTTCTGGATGGACCGCACGATGACGGTCTCGATGCGCGGCAGGACGTCGGCGAGGAGGGGCGATCGGGCGCCCATGGCGTCTGCCAGCAGCAGGACGGCGGCGAAGTCCAACCCGTAGGGCGCACCCATGCCGGCGCGGACCTGTCCGCCGCAGCGCTCGACGACGGCCCAGGCCGTCAGGCCGTCAGCGGATTGCGGGGCCTGGACGACGTAGGGGCACTCGGGGCACGTCTCCCCGCATGCGTCGCAGTAGGCGGCCCCGCCCTCGAAGTGCCATTCAGCGAGGGCGATCAGCCGTTTTTTTCCGTCTCCCCCGCCAGGGCGGGACCAACGTAGAGCCGCTCGAATCCATCGTAGGC
>NZ_JAKSXY010000107.1 GCF_022829445.1 Methylobacterium sp. J-068
CGAAGAGCCCGGGACCGGAACCGGGGCGACGGAGGTGCCCATCGGCCACCCCATCGCCAACCTCGCCCTGCACGTCCTCGATCGGGACCTGAACCCCGTTCCGATCGGTGTGGCGGGGGTGCGGTACCTCGGCGGGCTCGGTCTGGCGCGGGGGTCTCACGGGCGGGCCGGACTCACCGCCGAGCGACTCGTGCCCGACCCGTTCGGGCCGGCCGGGGGGGGGCCCTACCCCACCGGCGTCCGGGTCAGGCGCGGGCCCGGCCGCGCACTTGGGCTGCCCGGGGGCCCAGACGCTACGGTTGAGCTTCGGGGGGTCCGCGGATATGGAACGGAAT
>NZ_JAKSXY010000112.1 GCF_022829445.1 Methylobacterium sp. J-068
CGCACGATCGCGGCGGTGTCCGGATCGGCGATCTCGCGAATGAACGAGCGGTCGATCTTGATCCGGTCGAAGGGAAAGCGCCGCAGGTAGCTCAGGCTCGAATACCCGGTCCCGAAATCATCGAGCGCGATCCGCACGCCGCCTCGTGCGCGACGACGGACGCCGCGAGACGTTCGTGCTCCCCGGTCCGATCCTGGGCGCGGCCCGGTGGCTCGGCTACCTCCCCCCCGATTGCGCCGGGATCGAACTCGGCCTCGATCCCCGGAGCGGCTTCGTGCTGGAGCGCGTCGGCCTGCGGTCGCAGGCCAGCCTGTTCGCCGAGTGCCTGCGCAGACGTCCGCTCCGCGCCGCCGCCGCCGCCTTCAATCTCGTGCGCCGCGACGAGCGCCGCTTCCGCGATATCCTGCGCGGAAGCGGCGGCGTCACGCCCGTCCGGCACTATGCGACCTGGAGCGCATCGCGGGTCCGGACCGATGAGGGTCCGGTTCCGCCAACGCCCGCCCTGCGCCTGATCCTGCCGGCGGCTCCCGAGGCCGCGGGCTCGGTCGCCGAGACGGTGCGGAGCATCGTGGCGCAGGAGTTCACGGCCTGGACGCTGGTCGTGGTCTGGTCACGGCCCGGCGCGGCGTTCACGGCGTCGGACGCCCGGATCGGCCAGCGGATCTGGTCGGAGGCTGAACGGTTCGGCGACCTGTGTGACGCGGCGGATGTCGCGGCCTTGCTCACGCCCGGCGACCGCCTCGACCCCGATGCCCTCGCGATCCTCGTCCGCGCACTCTCGGAGCCGGCCCGGCCCGAACTGGTCTACGCCGATTCGGTGGTCGACGGGCCGGTCCCGGTGCCCTGCCTCAAGCCGGACTGGAGTCCCGACCTCGCCCGCGTCAGCGCCTATGTGGGGACGCCGGTGCTCCATGCGGGTGCGCTCCTTCGACAGCTGCGCGCCGAGCCGCTTCACGCGACCGAGACGTTCCCGCTCCGCCTCTCGCTCGCCGCGACCGCCGCCGTGGCGCCCGCGCGCGTCGCGCACGTTCCCCGCATCCTGTGCCGTCGCCTTCCAAACGCGCCAGAGGACGACCACCGCCGCGCCGCGATCCTGAGCCGGCACCTCGCCGAACGGGGATCGCGAGCCCGCGTCGTGACGAACCCGGCCGGCTTCGACCTGCTCTGGCCGCTGCCCGAGCCGGCACCGCTGGTCAGCGTCATCATTCCCTCGCGCGACAGGATCGACCTGATCCGGCGCTCGAGCGACGACGTTCTCCATGCGACGGCCTATCCGGCCGTCGAACTCGTCATCGTCGACAACGGCTCCACCGATCCGGCGGTGCTCGCCTATTACGACACCCTGCGGGGCGACGCGCGCGTTCGCATCCTCGACGCTCCGGGGCCTTTCAATTTTTCGTCGCTGATCAATGCCGGCGTCGCGGTCTCGCGCGGCGCGGTCGTGGTCCTCCTCAACAACGACGTCGCGGTCCTACGCGAGGATTGGCTCGACGCCCTCGTCCGGCAGGCCTGCCGGCCGGAGATCGGTGCCGTCGGCGCCAAGCTCCTCTATGCGGACGGCACGCTCCAGCATGCCGGCGTGGTGGTCGGTCTCGGCGGGCGGGCGGGCCACATCCTGCGCCGGCGCCCCGCCGATACGCCCGGCCATCTCGGGCGCATGGGTGTCGCCCACGAGGTCTCCGCCGTCACGGCCGCCTGCCTCGCCGTGGAGCGCCGCAAGTTCGAAGCCGTGGGAGGACTCGACGCCGAGGCCTTCGGCATCGATTTCAACGACGTCGATTTTTGCCTGCGTCTCGACGCAGCCGGATACAGGACGATCTGGACGCCGCGCGCCGTCATGGCCCATCTCGAATCCACCAGCCGTGGTCCGGCGTTGGGCGCCGCGCGGGCGCGCTTCGAGCAGGAGGCCGAACGCTTCGTCGCCCGATGGCGCGATACGATCCGGCACGATCCCTACTATCATCCCGGCCTTTCGCTCACGACCTTCGGGGAAGACCTTGAATAGGCTCGGCGACACGGGGGCAGGGTCGGTGCGCGGTCGGGCTTCGACCTCTCGACCATGACCGAACCCGCGCTTCGCTTCGCCGCGATCCCGGAGGAGCACCCACGCGATCGCTGGCTGCGCACGATCCGCGCCTTGGCCCTCGCGCCACGCGAGGCGGCGGCGATCCTGCGGGCGCGCCTGTCCGGCAAGCGCGTCAGGGCACGCCAGGCGCTGGCCGCCCTCGTCGGCCTCGACCATCGCGGGCTCTGGAGCGGACCCGGCAGGCTGGCCGGACGTCCGGCGCCGGTTCCCGCGTCGGAAGCCTCGGCCGTCGACATCAGGCTCGCGTCGGAGCTCGAACGGGCCGGGTCGGCCCCGCTCCTCATCCTCACGGCTCCGGGCCACACGCTCCTGCCCGGCGCCGTCGCGCTGATCCAGGCCGCGTTCGCCGACGATCCGACCCGGCAGGCGCTCTACGGCGACGCGCTCCTCCTGCGCGCGGACGGCGCCGCGATGCCGCTGCTGCGCCCGGCCTTCGACCGCGATTACCTGATGGCGGTCGATTATATCGGACCCGTCGTCGCCCTGCGTCGCAGCGGTCTGGCCGCCCTCGCAGCCCGGGCCGCTGTCCCGCCCCCTGAGGGCGCGACCGACCTGATCCTGCGCCTCGCCGACCATTTCGGGGCCGGCACCATCGGCCACCTGCCGCGCCTGCTCTCACAATCGGGGATGGCCTCGACCGGCCCGAACGATCCGCACCGCGACACGACCCGCAGGGCTTCGGACCCGGAAGGGGAGGGGGGGCACGCCCCGCACCGCGCGGTCATCCGGCGGGCCCTCGATCGCACCGGCCATTCCGACGTCGCGATCGAGGTCGGCCCTGACGGCGTGCTGACCTTACGCCATCCGCTGCCGCCGGAACGCCCGCTGGTCAGCCTGATCGTGCCGACGCGGGACCGCCTCGACCTGCTGCGCCCCTGCATCGCGAGCCTGTCGGAGCGGACCGACTGGCCGGCGCGCGAGATCCTGATCTGCGACAACGACAGCCGCGAGCCCGAGACGCACGCGTATTTCCGAGATCTCGCGGGGCGCGGCCTCGCCCGGATCGTCGCCTGTCCGGGGCCGTTCGATTTCGCCGCCATGAACAACGCGGCGGCGCGCGCCGCGCGCGGGCGCGTGCTCGCCTTCGTCAACAACGACGTCGCGGCGATCCATCCGGACTGGCTGGAGCGGATGGTCCGAGTGGCCCTGCGCCCGGATGTCGGCGCCGTGGGCGCCAAGCTCATCGACGGGCAGGGCCGCATCCAGCACGGCGGCGTGCTGCTCGGTCCGGGCGGCCTCGTCACCCATGCGCACCGCTTCTTCCCCGGCGACGCCCTGGGCTATCTCGGGTCTCTGAGCGCCACGCGCGCGGTCTCGGCCGTCACGGCGGCCTGCCTCGTGGTGGAGGCCGACAAGTTCGCGGAAGTTCACGGCTTCGACGGGGAGGCCTTCGCGGTCGATTTCAACGACGTCGACCTCTGCCTGCGCCTCGACCGGGCGGGATACCGCACCCTTTTCGTTCCGGGCGCGGTCCTCCACCATTTCGAAGCGGCGAGCCGGCGCTGGACCCCACAGGCCCGGGAACGTCATCTTCGCGAGGTCGCGGCCTTCAAAAAGCGATGGGGGCCGCTGCTGGCGCAGGACCCCCATTATCATCCGGGCTTCGACCCCGACCTCGGCACCCATGCCCGACTGCGCCTAGGCTGGCCGGAGACCGGCCCGGTCAGCCCGCGCTGACGCGTCCTACTGGACGAGGCGCGGTCCGCCGGTCTGCACCTTCTCGTTCTCGGACATGATGCCGAGGCGCTTGGCGACCTCGGTATAGGCCTCGATCAGGCCGCCGAGATCCTTGCGGAAGCGGTCCTTGTCGAGCTTGTCCGACGACTTGATGTCCCACAGCCGGCACGAATCCGGGGAAATCTCGTCGGCCACGACGATGCGCATCATGTCGCCTTCCCAGAGGCGGCCGGTCTCGATCTTGAAGTCGACGAGGCGGATGCCGACGCCGAGGAAGAGGCCGGAGAGGAAATCGTTGACGCGGATCGCCAGCGCCATGATGTCGTCGATCTCCTGCGGCGTCGCCCAGCCGAAGGCCGTGATGTGCTCCTCCGACACCATGGGGTCGTTGAGCGCGTCGTTCTTGTAGTAGAACTCGATGATCGAGCGCGGCAGCTGCGTGCCTTCCTCGAGGCCGAGGCGGGTCGCCAGCGAGCCGGCGGCGACGTTGCGCACCACCACTTCGAGGGGGATGATCTCGACTTCGCGGATCAACTGCTCGCGCATGTTGAGGCGACGGATGAAGTGCGTCGGCACGCCGATGTCGTTCAGGTGCGAGAAGACGAATTCCGAGATCCGGTTGTTCAGCACGCCCTTGCCGTCGATGACGTCGTGCTTCTGCGCGTTGAAGGCGGTGGCATCATCCTTGAAGTGCTGGATGAGCGTTCCCGGCTCCGGACCCTCGTAGAGGACCTTCGCCTTGCCCTCGTAGATGCGACGGCGGCGGTTCATAGGCGTGTACCGTGGTTTGAGGAAGTCCATGGGCCGTGACTCCTTCGGACTGGACGATGCGGAATCCGCGGCGTGGCGGCCTGTCGTGAGAGGCCGGGCCGAGAGACACGTCGTATGCCGAAAGCCTCCGCGACCGTGGCGCAAACTACCCGAAGCCGACTGGCAGCACAACGCGTTAGCCCCGGGGCGGGACGGTCCGTCGGCCGGATGCCCGGCGGGACCGCCGATCACGCGGGCGGCGTGTCGGCCCGCGCGGTCTTGGCGGGAAAGCGGCAGAGATCGACGATCGGACAGCGACCGCATTCGGGCTTGCGCGCCTTGCAGACGTAGCGCCCGAACAGGATCAGCCAATGATGGGCGTTGAGCCGGAAGGGGGCCGGGACGATCGCCTCCAGGCCCGCCTGGACCTTGTCCGTGGTCGAGGCCACGACCAGCGGGATCCGGTTGGAGACCCGGAAGATGTGGGTGTCGACCGCGATCGTCTCCTCCCCGAAGGCGACGTTGCGCACGACGCTGGCGGTCTTCGTGCCGACGCCCGGCAACACCTCCAGGTCCTCGCGTGCGCTGGGCACCGTGCCGCCGTGCCGCTCGACCAGGATGCGCGAGAGCGCGATGACGTTCTTCGCCTTGGTGTTGAACAGCCCGATGGTGCGGATGAAATCCCGCACCCGCTCCTCGCCGAGGGCCAGCATCGCCTCGGGCGTATCCGCGATCGCGAAGAGCGGCGCGGTGGCGAGGTTGACGCTGCGATCCGTGGCCTGGGCCGACAGGACCACGGCGACCAGCAGCGTGAACGGATTGCGGTACTCCAGCTCCGCGCGCGGCTCGGGATTGGCGGCGGACAAGCGCGAAAAGATCTCCACGACGGTCTCGGGGCCGACCGGTTCCGGCTGGGTCCCGGCCTCTGCGACGATCGGCGCGGCGAGGCGCGCGGAGATCGGCGATTTCCGCGGTTTGGTCGGCTGTCGGCTTCGCATCCCCGCGTTATATTCCCCTAATGGCGAGCGGCAATCACCACCTTCCTCACCCGGACGGTCTCGATCCCGACAGCATGGATCGCCCGGTCTTCCAGGCGACCATCCGGCCGCATCAATCGCTGAGCCATGACGGCTTTCGAATCGTCATGGTTCTGTGCTGCGCGGTCTCGCTCGTCACCTCGCTCGTCTGCCTGCGCGCGGGATACTGGCCGGTTGCCGGGTTCTTCGGCCTCGACATGCTCGCGCTGTACGTGGCCCTGAAGGTCAGCTTCCGGCGGGGCGGCTCCTTCGAGGAGGTCATGATCTCGCCGGTCGAGGTGATGCTGGCTCGCGTGACCCATCGCGGCGAGCGCAGGGAATGGCGCTTCAACCCCCTCTGGACCAAGCTCACCAAGGTCGAGGACGACGAGTACGGGATGCAGACCCTGACCCTGGTCTCGCGCCGCGAATTCGTGGTGGTCGCCCGCGACGCGTCGCCGCCGGAGCGCGAGGTCATCGCCGACGGGCTCACCCGTGCCCTGGCCCAGGTGAAGAGGGGATACTGAGCGCATGCGGGTTCGGCACAGGTTGCTCCATGCCGCGATCCTCGCGACGCTTCTGGGCGGCTCGATCCGTACCGGCCTGGCCGCATCCCGCGAACCTCTGGCGGAGGCGCGCGTCACGGTGAACTTCATCGCGCCCGAACGCTACACGGATGCGGACAATCGCTTCGGCTCGGGCCCCGGCCTGCGCGGCAATCTCGCGGAAATCCGGCATATCCTCACGGCGGCCGCCCTCCGGGTCATGGCGTCGGGCGATACCCTCACGGTCGATGTCGTCGATGTCGATCTGGCCGGATTCGCGCATCCGGGCCTGAACCCGCCGACCGGCCTGAGGGTGGTCAGCGACGTGACCCCGCCGGCCTTCCGCCTGCGCTACGACCTCAGGCGCGGCAAGCGGTCGATCGCCTCGGGCGAGGAGAGGGTGAGCGACATCAACTTCCTCCTTGGCGCCCGCGCGATCCGGCAGGGCAGCTTCGCCTACGAGGACGAATTATTGCGGGACTGGGCCAGGCGGAGACTCTCGGCCCGCTGATAAGCCCGCACCCGCACCCATGAGCCGACAAAATGAGCGTCCCGGCGATTTTCGGCATTGACCTTTTCTTCGCCGGCTTTTATACCCCTGTTCATCGGCGAGCGGCCACGTTGTGAGCGGCTTGTTTTTGCATCTCCTGATTTGCTGAGGGCTTGGGTCCGGAAAATTCCGGGCGCTGGTCTATCGGT
>NZ_JAKSXY010000113.1 GCF_022829445.1 Methylobacterium sp. J-068
CGCTCCGCGACCACCCTCCCCCGCAGAGGGGGAGGGTTAGAGACCCTACGTCGCCCGGCCGCGCCGCCCCTCGACCAGCCACATCGCCAGCACCGCACCGGCCAGGGCCACCAGGGCCCACAGGCCGAGGGCCAGTGGGTAGACCTCGACGCCGCGGACATTGGCGCTCTCGCCCGGGCGGAATCCGATCCAGTCGGCACCGGCGAGGCGGCCGCCGGGCGCCGATTGCAGGCCCGGCCCGGACGTGCCCCCCGCGGCCCCCGCCGTGCGGCGGATCGCGCCGCCGGTTCCCTCGGCCAGGGCCTTCAGGCGCCCGGTGTCGCTGAAGACGTCCGCGAGTTCGCGCGGGTTCGGCGGCCCGACGCTGACGAA
>NZ_JAKSXY010000001.1 GCF_022829445.1 Methylobacterium sp. J-068
GTCCGCGGCTGCCCGCCAAGACGTTGCGTCCGGTCCGATCGATGTCGCTGTTCCCGCCCATGCTCTGCACGCTGTCGCCTCCTGTCCGTGGACGATTCCAATCGACCACAGGAGGCACCCGAGATGTTGGGCAAGTCACCCGAGCCCGCGGGTAAATCACCCAAGGGCCGTGAGGCCGTCGTGATGACCGCAAGAGCCGAAGCGCGCACCCTCGTCGAAGCAATCGCCGGCCCCCTGCGGCTCGGCGAGAACGTGAAGGGGGCCCTGTCGCGTGTGGCGCGGGCGACCGGTCTGAACGACCGCCGGGTGCGGGGCATCTGGCACAACGAAGCCCGGTCGATCCGTGCCGACGAGATGGACCGCCTCAGACAAGCAGCGCGCGACGCTCGCGCCACGGAGCAAGCACGCGATGAGTACAGGGCCGTCATCTCGAAACTCGTCGCCTGCGACGCGGCCCTGGGCCTATCGGGCCCGGACATGGACCGCACGTCTGATCCTGC
>NZ_JAKSXY010000059.1 GCF_022829445.1 Methylobacterium sp. J-068
CCTCGGCTACGCCTTCGACCGCGTCCTGTTCTACGGCACCGGCGGCTTCGCCTATGGCGGCGGCGGCGGTTCCGATTTCGGCCTGCCCAACAGCAGCCGCAACGACTTCCGCACCGGCTGGACCGCCGGCGGCGGCATCGAATACGCCCTGCCCACCGACTCGTTCCTGAACTTCTTCCGCTCGTCCGCCGTGACGCTGAAGGTCGAAGGCTTGTACGTGAACCTCGACCGCGACAACGCCAACAACGGCGTGTTCGCCTACTCGGCTTCCAACGGCACCCTCTACCGCGTCAACTCCACCTACGCGACCGCCGCCAGCGGCTACACCAGCCGCCGCTCCGACGAGTTCGCCCTCGTCCGCGCCGGTCTGAACTACAAGTTCGGCTCCTACTAAGCCGACATTTCGGGTCTCGAAACGGAGAAGCCCGGCCGCAAGGCCGGGCTTCTTCCGTTCAGGGATCGAATCCTCCCATCGGCCCGCATTCCGACGGAACGGCGGACATGAAAAAACCCGGCCTCGCGGCCGGGTTTTCACGTCTCGGGCCTCAGCGGCTCAGGCGCTGGCCTGGATCCAGCGGGAGAGGTCGCCCTTCGGCGCCGCGCCGACCTTCTGGCTCGCGAGCTGGCCGTCCTTGAAGATCAGCAGCGTCGGGATCGAGCGGATGCCGTACTGGGCGGCGATTCCGGGATTCTCGTCGACATTGACCTTGGCGATCTTCACCCGGCCCTGAAGGTCGGCGGAGATCTCCTCGAGGGCCGGACCGATCTGACGGCACGGGCCGCACCACTCCGCCCAGAAATCCACAACGACCGGCTCCGCGGACTGAAGAACGTCCTGCTCGAAGCTCGCGTCGGTCACTTTCACCGTCGCCATTGGAAAACTTCCTTTCCGGTTCCGCGTCGGCAGAACCCCGTTACGCCGTCCCGGTGCTACGGGACCGGGCGCTGTATGCGAGACTTGGCGATGCGAGGGGAAGCGGTCAAGGCATCGTGCGCGACGGGCATCGCTGCGCGCCGCGCGGGGTCGTGATGCGGGTCGACGCGCGTCCGTCACGGCTGTGGATCGCGGACGAAATGCACGCCGTCCGGAAGCCCCTCTCCGGGTTCGACCCTCGCCAAAGCCCGGTGCTTGCCCCATGTCCCTGACGTCCCCACCCCGCGGGCCATGCTTGCGGGCTGGAGGGGCCTGCCCCGAAGCCGGCCTCAAGCACTGGCATGCATGTCCCGGCATGCACGTATCGGCATGGAGGAATACCCGACGTGAAGCGCATCTCGCACAGCCTGCTCGCCACCGCAGCCTTCCTTGGCCTGGGCGCCGTCGTCCACGCGCAGGCACCGGCGGGGGTCGAGCCCCGGCAGCCTCGTGTGGACGGTGACGCCTTCGCGGCCCCGACGAGTTCCGCGACCGGAAACAGCCCCGCCGAGACCGAGGCCCCCAACACCAACTACAAGCCGCTGCTGCCGAACCAGACCCGGGCCCCGAAGCCCGAGACCGCCACGAAGGTGAAGACCGAAACGGTGGTCAAGGGCCTGGACAGCCCCTGGGCGATGGAATTCCTGCCCGACGGCCGGATGCTCGTCACCGAGAAGGCGGGCAAGCTCCGGATCGTGGCCAAGGACGGCACGGTGGGGCCGGCGATTCCGGGGGTTCCCAAGGTCGATGCCAAGGGCCAGGGTGGCCTCCTCGACGTGGCCCTGAGCCCGAGCTTTCCCTCCGACCGCCTGATCTACCTGAGCTATGCGGAGCCGCGCGAGAAGGGCAACGGCACCAGCGTGCTGCGCGCCAAGCTGATCGAGGAGAACGGCGCCGCCCGCCTCGACGAGGCGAAGGTCATCTTCCGGCAGATGCCGAGCTACGATGGCGACAAGCATTTCGGCTCGCGCCTCGTCTTCGCGCCGGACGGCAAGCTCTTCGTCACCGTGGGCGAGCGCTCCGACAAGGGGCCGCGCGTGCAGGCGCAGGACCTCACCAGCGGTCTTGGCAAGGTCTTCCGGATCGACACGGACGGCAATGCCCCCAAGGACAACCCGTTCACGGGCGGCGAGAAGGCCAAGCCCGAGATCTGGTCCTACGGCCACCGCAACGTGCAGGCCGCCGCCCTGGACCCGCAGGGGCGCCTCTGGACCGCCGAGCACGGCCCGCGCGGCGGCGACGAACTCAACCGCCCGCGCCCCGGCGTGAATTACGGCTGGCCGGAGGTGACCTACGGCATCGAGTATAGCGGCGAGAAGATCGGCGAGGGCAAGACGCAGGCGGGCGGAACCGCCCAGCCGGTCTATTACTGGGACCCGGTGATCGGCCCCTCGGGCATGGCGCTCTACACGGGCGACGCGTTTCCGGCCTGGAAGAACACCTTCCTCATCGGTGGCCTCGTCAGCCAGGGACTCGTGGTGGTGAAGCTCGACGGCGACAAGGTGGTCAGCGAGGAGCGCATCCCCCTGGAGGCGCGCATCCGGGACGTGCGCGTGGGCAGCGACGGCGCGGTCTACGCCGTCACGGACGGCGCCGACGGCCGCATCCTGAAGCTGACGCCGGGCACCTGAGCGCCCTGCCTGCCCGATGCCAGAGCGGCCCGGGCCGGACGGTCTATCCGCCCGGCTCCGCCGCCTCGCCCGGGATCAATCGTGCGCGCAGGCGAGCCAGCATCCGGCCGAACGCCGCCGGATCGCCGAGGGCGCGCGCCAGGACGAGACCGCCCTGGATGGCGGAGACGGCCTCCTCCGCCAGGTCGGCGGCCTCCGCCTCCGCCCACCCGTCGCGGCGCAGGGCCCGCGCCAGGGCCTCGCACCACGCGGCGAAGTAACGGGCGATCCGCTCGGCGAAGCGGTCCCGCCCCTCGGTCAGCGCGAAGGCGCCGACGAGGCAGGCCCGGCCACCCGAGCGGAAATAGGTCTCGGTCTCGGAGAGCATTCGGCGGATCGCCGCGCGGGGATCGGGCTCGTCGCGCAGGGGCGCATAAATCCGCGTCTCGAACCATGTCTCGATGGCGTCGAGCACGGCCTGCGCCATCTCGGCCTTTCCGCCCGGAAAGGCATGGTAGAGGCTGCCCTTGCCGAGGCCGGCGCGGGCGCCCAGCAGCGCGAGGCTCGCGCCCTCGTAGCCGTGCTCGCGAAACACCTCCGCGAGCGCCGGGATGGCGGCCTCACGCGCCGTCTGCGCCATGGGCCGGTCTACAGGCCGAGTTCGGTCAGGCCGGGATGGTCCTCGGGACGTGGCGCCGCGCGGTCCCAGTGGAACTTGCGCTCGGATTCAGCGATGGCGAGGTCGTTGATGCTGGCATGGCGCTCCCGCATCAGGCCGTTGGCGTCGAAGGCCCAGTTCTCGTTGCCGTAGGCGCGAAACCATTGGCCCGATTCGTCGTGGAACTCGTAGGCGAACCGGACGGCGATCCGGTCGTCGCCGAAGGCCCAGATCTCCTTGATCAGCCGGTACTCGTGCTCCCGTGCCCACTTGCGTTGCAGGAAGCCGACGATGGCCGGACGCCCGCTGAAGAACTCCGCGCGGTTCCGCCAGCGGCTGTCGACCGTGTAGGCCAGGGCGACCTTCTCCGGGTTGCAGCCGTTCCAGCCGTTCTCGGCGGCGCGAACCTTCTGGATGGCGGTTTCCCGGGTGAAGGGGGGCAGCGGCGGACGGGTCTCGGACATGTGCGATTCGGACATCGGGCCAGGCTCCTCGAGAGTCGGACCGCGCCGGCCCACACCTTGTACCGATCGGTACAAGCGGCACGCCGCCCGGTCAAGCCGACGCGGCTCAGGCGTGCCCGAGGAGCGTCAGCCAGGCGATGGTCGTGACGATCGCCAGCAGCGTCGAGAGCATCACGGAGGCGGCCACGACCCCCGTCTCGGTCTTGTAGCGGGCGGCGAGCAGGTAGGCGTTGATGCCGACCGGCATGGCGGCGAACAGGGTGGCGACGCCCGCATAGGCCGGCGGCATCGTGAAGACGTGGAAGGCCAGAACCCAGACGGCGAGCGGATGGATCACGAGCTTCAGGCTCGTCACCACCAGGGCGCTGGGCAGGTCGTGGAGGACGCGGTAGCGCACGAGGCCGGCCCCGAGGGCGATCAGCGCGCAGGTGGAGGCGGTGCCCGCCAGGGCGTCGACCAGCGACTTCACCACGCCGCCGGGGGCGAGCCCCAATCCCTTCAGGCAGAGACCGACGATCAGCGCCAGGAAGATCGGGTTGCGCAGCAGCACGAGGGCGAGGCCCGTGAGGCGCTGGCGAATCGATTTCTGGCCATCTGCCTCGATCAGGAAGGTGGCGCAGCCCATCATCAGGGGCAGGTGAACGGCCAGCAGCATGAAGAGCGGGAAGGCCCCCTCCTCCCCATAGGCCTGGAGGATCATCGGCACGCCGATGAAGACCGTGTTCGACTGGCTCGCGGCGAAGCCGTGCAGGATCGCGCCCCGCCGCTCGACGCCCTCGCGGCGCCGGCCGATCAGAGACCCGATCAGCCAGGACAGCCCCGCCCCGCCGAAATAGCTGAACCAGTAGGACGGCGTGATCTCGCCGGTGAGGCCCGGCCGCGTCAGCGTCGCGAGGATCAGCGCCGGCACCGCGATGGAGAAGACGTATTCCGACAGGCCGTCGCTGACCTTGTCGGACAGGAAGCCCGCCAGGGCCGCGACCCACCCGACCAGGATCAGCCCGAAGATCGGGGCGACGAGCGACAGAACGGTCATCGGGGCGGAATCGGGGCTCCAACGCGAACGGCCACCGTACGCGCTCAGCGTGCGGCGGCCGTTCGGGAATCGAGACGGGTGTCGGCGGGATCGGGCGCGGCCCGTTCCCGGCAGCCCTCAGGCGGCGACGGGCGTCTCGACTTCGCCGAGCTTCTTGTGCAGCTCGCGCTTGAGGAGGCGGGCCGTCTGCGACAGCTCGATCTCGCGCGCCTTGATCAGGAAGGCGTCGAGGCCGCCACGGTGCTCGACCGAGCGCAGGGCGTGAGCCGTGACGCGCAGGCGCACGCGGCGCTTCAAGGCGTCCGACTGCAGCGTGACCTGGCACAGGTTCGGCAGGAACCGGCACTTGGTCTTGCGGTTCGAGTGGCTCACGAGGTGGCCGGTCTGCACGGCTTTGCCCGTGAGTTCGCAACGGCGCGACATTGATCTGATTCCCGTTCGTTCCGCGTGTCCGACAGGCTGGCGGGACAACCGGCCGCATCGCGGCCACGGTCTCTCGCACGCCAGGCCCGGGGGAGCGGCGTTCTCAGTGAAGGCGCGAGCCTATAGGGGAGAGGGGGCGGTGACGTCAAGGCGCGCGCTGATTTTTCACGCTTGGCGGACCGTGAAAGCGCGCGCATCGCCGGAGCGCGGGGTGGCATGTCCAACGATGTGTTAACCATGAGCGCGGACGATGCCGGAATGATGTCGCCGGGCCGTTCGCCCGGGGACCGACCGTCAACCTCGAGTACCAAGCCATGCGCGCCGCTCTCGTCAAGCGCCCTGTTTCCTCCGCCCTCGCCGCCCTCGGTCTCGCCGCCGTCGCCCATGCAGCGGCCGGCGTCACCCCGGTCCTGGCGCGCCCGAAGGCCCATGCGCCCGCCGCCACGGTCACGGTGGATTACGACATCGCCCTCGCGGGCCTGACGATCGGCACGGCGCAGGTGGCGGGCGCCTTCGAGGGGTCGGGCTACCGCATGGACGTGTCGGCGCGGCTCACCGGCCTCGCCGGCGTGGTCACGGGCGGCATGGGCTCGGCCCGCGCCAGTGGCTCCTTCGCGGGAGCCCCCCAGCCCAGCACCTTCGCCATCGCCACCAAGACCACCAATTCCGGCATCGCGGTGCGCATGGCGCTCGCGCGCGGCACCGTCACCCAGGCGGAGATCACGCCGCCGCTCATCGACATGGGCGACCGCGTGCCGATCACCGCCGCCAACAAGCGCGGCGTGATCGACCCCGCGAGCGCCCTGATGATGCCGGTGCAGGGTCGCGGCGACCTCATGGACCCGGCCAACTGCAACCGGATCCTGCCGATCTTCGACGGCGCGACCCGATTCGACGTGAGCTTGAGCTACGGCGAGACCCGGACCGTGGCCAAGACCGGCTATAACGGCCCGGTCCTCGTCTGCAACGCGCGCTACACCCCGATCGCCGGCCACCGGCCGGACCGGCCGGGCGTGAAGTTCATGGAGGACAACCGCGAGATGTCGGTCTGGCTCGCCCCCGTGGAGGGCACCCGCGTGCTGCTGCCCGTCCGGATCGCGGTGCGCACCACGGTGGGCACCAACATCATCGAGGCGACGCGCTGGACCCGCGCCGGCGGCCTGCCGGTTCCCGACACCGCGTCCGCTCCGGGCACGCCCGTGACGCAAGCCAGCCTCGCCCAGTGACCCGGATCGCCAAGTGACCCGGATCGCCGCACGGCGGAGACACGCGCGCCTGATCCTCGGCGCGGCCCTGGCGCTCGCGGCCCCGCCCGCGACGGCCGGGTCCGTCCTGTCCACCGGACCGGATTGCGGCGGCGACGCCTATTCCTCGGCCCAGGTCGTCGAGAACCGGCCGCCGCGACGCGGCCCCCTGACCGCCGTGCCGGACACGCTCTGCGCCGATGTCGCACCACAGGGACCGCGCACGCCCGTGGAGATCGGGATCTACCCGAGTCTGGGCAGTTCCGGGATGCCGCGGCGGGATGGCGGGCGTGGCTCCGATGACCCATATGAGGCGCAGCCGCCACGGCAGCGCCGCCCCTGACGGCGCCGCGGCGGTCTCTCTCAGCCCTCGAGCCTGCCGGCCTCGCCGAAGGGACCGCCCCTCACCCATGATTCGTCCCTCCCTCTCCCCGCAGGCCCGCGCACGCGGGGTCACGGCGGTGCTCGGGCCGACCAATACCGGCAAGACCCATCTGGCGATCGAACGGATGCTCGCTCATCCGACGGGCATGATCGGCCTGCCCCTGCGGCTCCTGGCGCGGGAGGTCTACCTGCGCGTGGTCGCCAAGGTCGGGGCCGACAAGGTCGCCCTCGTCACCGGCGAGGAGAAGATCAAGCCGGACCGGCCGCGCTACTGGATCTCCACCATCGAGGCGATGCCGCGCGACCTCGACGTGGCCTACGTCGCCATCGACGAGATCCAGCTTTCCGCCGACATGGACCGGGGCCACGTCTTCACCGACCGCCTGCTGCACCAGCGCGGGCGCGAGGAGACCCTGCTGATCGGCTCCTCCACCATGCTGCCGCTGGTGCAGTCGCTGATTCCCGGCATCCACACCACGACGCGCCCGCGCCTCTCGAACCTCACCTTCGCGGGCGAGAAGAAGCTCGGCCGCCTGCCCCGGCGCACCGCCATCGTCGCCTTCTCGGCCGAGGAGGTCTACGCCATCGCCGAGTTGATCCGGCGTCAGCGCGGCGGCGCGGCCGTGGTGCTCGGCGCGCTCTCGCCGCGCACCCGCAACGCGCAGGTGGAGCTCTACCAGTCCGGCGACGTCGACTACCTCATCGCCACGGACGCGGTGGGCATGGGCCTCAACCTCGACGTCGACCACGTCGCCTTCGCGGCGAACTGGAAATACGACGGCACGCGCTTCCGCAAGCTCACGCCCCCCGAGATGGGGCAGATCGCGGGGCGCGCCGGGCGCCACCTCTCCGACGGCACCTTCGGCTCGACGGGGCGCTGCGCGCCCTTCGAACCCGAGATGATCGAGGCGCTGGAGAATCACGATTTCGAGCCCCTGCGGGTGCTGCAATGGCGCAACCCGGACCTCGACTTCGCCTCCCTGAAGAGCCTTCAGGAGAGCCTCGACGAGCATCCTCGCGAGAAGGGCCTGACCCGCGCGCCGATGGGCGAGGACCAGTCGGCCCTCGAGATCCTGATGCGCGAGGACGACATCCGCGACCTCGCCCACGGCTCCGCGAACGTGCGCCGGCTCTGGGACGTCTGCGGCGTGCCGGACTACCGCAAGGTCCATCCCCAGACCCATGCCGACCTCGTGGCGCAGCTCTATCGCTTCCTGATGCGGGGCATGGCCGGGCGCATCCCGAACGACTGGTTCGCCAAGCACGTGGCCATGATCGACCGCACCGACGGTGACATCGACGCGCTCTCCCAGCGCATCGCGCAGGGGCGGACCTGGACCTTCGTGGCGAACCGTCCGGATTGGCTCATCGATCCGGTGCATTGGCAGGGCGAGACGCGTCGGGTAGAGGACAGGCTGTCCGACGCCCTGCACGAACGCCTCGCGAGCCGTTTCGTCGATCGGCGCACTAGCGTCCTGATGCGGCGCCTGAGAGAGAATACGATGTTGGAAGCTGAGATCACCGCCGGCGGGGACGTTACCGTCGAGGGCCAGCATGTCGGCCATCTGCATGGCTTCCAGTTCGTTCCGGATCCCGGCGCGGAAGGACATGAGGCCAAGACCCTGCGCAGCGCGGCCGAGAAGGCGCTCTCCGGCGAGATCGAGGCCCGCGCCGAGCGGTTCTCGTCGGCCGCCGATGCCTCCCTCGTGCTGAGCCACGACGGGATCATCCGCTGGACCGGAGACCCGGTCGCCAAGCTGACGCCCGGCGACAAGCTGTTCGAGCCTCATGTGCGCCTGCTCGCCGACGAGCAGCTCACGGGCCCCGCCCGCGACAAGGTCGAGGCCCGGCTCGTGGCCTGGCTGAAGGCCACCGTGGTGCGCCTCCTCGGTCCGCTGATGGAGATCGAGACCGCCGCCGACCTCACGGGTCTGGCCAAGGGCATCGGCTTCCAGGTGGTGGAATCGCTCGGCGTGCTGGAGCGCGCGCGGGTGATGCAGGAGATGCGCACCCTCGACCAGGAGGGACGCGGGGCGCTGCGCCGCCATGGCGTGCGCTTCGGCGCCTATCACATCTTCCTGCCCGCCCTCCTGAAGCCGGCGCCCCGCACCCTCGCGGCCCAGCTCTGGGCCCTGAAGAACGGCGGCCTCGACCAGCGCGGCCTCGACGAGATCGCCCATCTCGCGAGTTCGGGCCGCACCTCCATCAAGGTCGATCCCGAGATCGCCAAGGGCCTCTACCGCGCCGCCGGCTTCCGCGTCTGCGGCGAGCGCGCCGTGCGCGTCGACATCCTGGAGCGGTTGGCCGACCTCATCCGTCCCGCCATCGCCTACCGGCCGGGCACGACGCCCGGAGAGGCCCCGGTGGGCGCGGCCGACGGCGACGCCTTCGTGGCGACGGTCGGCATGACCTCGCTGGTCGGCTGCTCCGGCGAGGATTTCGCGTCGATCCTGAAATCCCTGGGCTACGCCCCCGAGACCCGTCCGGGCCCGGCCATCACCGTGCCGCTGCTCGCGGCCGCCCCGACGCAGCCCGTCGCCTCGGTGGCCGCACCGGCGGAAGCGGAGCCCGCGACGGGCGACGCCGTCGCTTCGGACGAAGGCGCCGCCCCGGCCGAGGCGACGTCGGAGATCGAGCCCGGCGCGACCGAGGATTCGGTGGCCGCCGCGCTTCCGACGGAAGGCGAGGCCGGGACGGAGGAGGCCGTCGCCGAGACGCCGGACGCCGCTCCCGAGACACACGAGACTGGCCCTGAGCCGTCGGAGGCTGCGGCCGAAACGGTCGCGCCGGAACCGGTGGCCGATGCCGCGCGCCTCGCCGACACGGCCGAGCAGCCGGCGGAGAACACGGGGTCAGGGGACATCGAAGCCGCCCCCACCGGGGACGGCGCCACGGATGTAAGCCCGGCCGACGAGGCCGAGGCTCCCGCCGAGCCGGTCGAGGCCGCACCGGAGACCGCATCGGCGTCCGGCGAAGTGGCGTCCGGCGAGGTGACGTCCAGCGAAGTGGCACCCGTCGAGGTCTGGCGCCTGCAACGCCAGCAGCGTCATGCCCATCCGCGCCAGAACCAGCGTCCGCGCGGGCAGGGCCGGGACGGTGCCGCCAACCGGGCCCCCGGCGAGGGACGTCCGGATCATCGCCGACAGGGCGGCGAGCCGGCGGCCGGTGGCGAGTCTCGCGAGCGTCCGCGCGGCGACCGCCCGGACGGGGGCCGCCGCGGCGGTCCCGGCGAGGGACGGCCCGAGGGCGGACGGCCGCAGCGCCGCGAGCGCTTCGAGCCGGGCCGGACCCGTCCGGAGCGCCGCGACGAGCCCCGCGCCGCGCCGCGCGACGAACCGCGCCCGCAGCGCCGCGAGCGCGCGCCGGACCCGGATTCGCCCTTCGCCAAGCTCGCTGCGCTCAAGGCGCAGCTCGAGGCCGGGAATGACCGCAAGCGCTGAGGCTCGATGAAGCCGGGGCGCCAGCGCCTCGACAAATGGTTGTGGTTCGCGCGCTTCGCGCGGACCCGCTCCCTCGCCGCGCGCCTCGTCGCGGACGGCTATGTCCGGGTCAACGGTAAGCGGGCCGGGGCCGCCGCGACGGCGATCGCCCTGGGGGACGTCGTCACCGTGGCGGCCGCCCACGCGACCGTGACCGCGCGGGTGCTGGATCTCGGGGAGCGTCGGGGGCCGGCGCCCGAGGCCCAGACGCTCTACGAAGCACTGGGTGAAGCCCCGGGCTGATGGGCGGCCGCCCGTGTCCCCGGCGCGACACCGGCCTGCGGGCGCGAGGCCTACGTTTCCGCCGCGCTTGTCAGCCCCTCGGACAGGGGCTAGAGCCAGCGCCACCCAGGATCGGGCTCCGGCCCGGCTGACCGCGCCACGAAGCGTTAACGGATCCGTGCATCGAATCGCGCGAGCGAGCGACCCCCGGCGAGGGCCGGATCGCGGCGATGAGCGGATCGAGGACTGAAGGCCCCATGACCTACGTCGTCACCGACAACTGCATCAAGTGCAAGTACATGGACTGCGTCGAGGTCTGTCCGGTGGACTGCTTCTACGAAGGCGAGAACATGCTCGTCATCCACCCGGACGAGTGCATCGATTGCGGCGTCTGCGAGCCGGAATGCCCGGCGGAGGCGATCAAGCCCGACACCGAGCCGAGCCTCGAGAGCTGGCTCAAGGTGAACGCGGACTATGCCCGCACCTGGCCCAACATCACCCAGAAGAAGGACGCCCCGTCCGACGCGAAGGCTTGGGACGGCGTGGCCGGCAAGTTCGAGGCCCACTTCTCGGCCAATCCCGGCACCGGCGACTGATGGCCGCCATGCGCCGTGGCCGAAGCGCCGCGGCGTTGCCGGACCCTCGATCGCACGGAGCTGTGGAGTGCGCGGGAGATCGGCCCCGCGACGCTCCGCCGTGCCGGCAATCCTTTGATTCGGCGGCCGGTTTGTGATATCAAGATCACCTGCCGTCGTTCGTGCCCGACGTGCTGCCTCCAGCCATCACCTGATGGGTCTCACGCTCAGTTGAGGATTGGGGTCGCATGCGATCGATCGCTGAAGGCCTACCATGCCTTCGGCGACCGGTCTCTCGTCGCGCGACGCGTCGGCTTGCCCGGGAACCGGCAGGTTGTGCGTCTGAGATGCAAACCCTTCGGACAAGGGGCTGAAGCCGGGTGACCCACCCCGGATTACAGGGTTCGGCGCGGCATGCAAGGCCGCGCAATGTTCTGGAGGCGCTTCTCGCATGACCACAGCCAAGAAGACGACGGCAGCAGGCCGGCAAGGCTTCAAGACCGGCGAAGCGGTCGTGTATCCGGCGCATGGTGTCGGCCGCATCACCGCCATCGAGGAGCAGGAGATCGCCGGCTACAAGCTCGAGCTGTTCGTCGTCTCCTTCGAGAAGGACAAGATGGTCCTGCGCGTGCCGACCGCGAAGGCCAACAGCGTCGGCATGCGCAAGCTCGCCGAGCCGGAACTCGTGAAGAAGGCGCTCGATCTCCTCACCGGCCGCGCCCGCATCAAGCGCACCATGTGGTCGCGCCGCGCCCAGGAATACGAGGCCAAGATCAACTCGGGCGACCTCCTGTCGGTCACCGAGGTGGTGCGCGACCTCTTCCGCTCCGAAGCCCAGCCCGAGCAGTCCTACAGCGAGCGCCAGCTCTACGAATCCGCCCTCGACCGCGTCGTGCGCGAGATCTCCTCGGTCAATCGCATCACCGAGACCGAGGCGCTCAAGCTCATCGAGCAGAGCCTCGCCAAGTCCCCGCGCCGCGCCAAGGGCGAAGCCGAGGCGGAAGGCGAAGCCGAGGGAGACGACCTGCAGGAAGAGGCAGCCTGATCCACGGCCTTCCTCTCGGAACAGTTTCGAACCCGGCGCACCAGCGCCGGGTTTTTTCGTTTCCTCTGCCGTGCGTGTGACAGGCAACGGCCGGACGGGAACCATCTCCGCGAAGCCTGTGTTGTCGCGTTGCCAGTCACAGGTCTCGCGCCCGATCTTGCATCGGCGCTCGCAGGCTGTGACGAGAAGCACGCGTTTCATCGAAGCGGAGGCGGGGATGGCGGATATCGCAGGGATCCGGCGGCAGTTCATACGCACGGCGATGGAGGCGCCCTTCCTTGCGCGGGATGAGGAACGTGGTCTCGCCGTCCGCTGGAAGGATCAGCGTGACGAGCGCGCCCTGCATGGCCTGATCTCGGCGCATATGCGCCTCGTCATCGCGATCGCCGGCCGCTTCCGCCATTACGGCCTGCCCATGGCGGATCTCGTGCAAGAAGGCCATGTCGGGCTGATGGAGGCCGCCGCCCGCTTCGAGCCGGAGCGGGAAGTTCGATTCTCCACCTATGCGACCTGGTGGATCAGGGCCTCGATCCAGGACTACATCCTGCGCAACTGGTCCATCGTGCGCGGCGGAACGAGTTCGGCCCAGAAGGCCCTGTTCTTCAACCTGCGCCGCCTGCGGGCCCGTCTCATGCAATCCACCGAGGAGCATGTGGGTGACGAGATCCACCGCCGCATCGCCACGGCCATCGGCGTCTCCCGCGAGGACGTGGCGCTCATGGATGCCCGCCTTTCGGGACCGGACATGTCCCTGAACGCGCCGGTGGGTGAGGAGAGCGAGGCCTCCTCGGAGCGCATGGATTTCCTCGTGGACGGGGCCGCCCTCCCGGACGAGACGGTCTCCGCCACGGTCGATGGCGAACGCCGGCTGATCTGGCTCAACGAGGCGCTGACCGTGCTGTCGGAGCGCGAACTGCGTATCTTGAAGGAGCGCCGTCTCGCCGAGGATCAGGCCACGCTGGAAGCCCTGGGTCACCGGCTCGGCATCTCGAAGGAACGCGTGCGCCAGATCGAGAACCGCGCCCTGGAGAAGCTGCGCCGGGCTCTGGCGGAGCGCTTCCCGCAATCCGGCGGCAACGTCTACGCCTGAGAGAGGCGACCCGGAGGCGGTTCCGGCGGGCGCTCCCGTGAGTCACGACGGGAACTTCCATGGACGGCAACGCGTCGGTCGCCGTCAGCTTGGCCGTTGTCTTTCACGAATGCGCGAACTGCGCTACCAACGGGTGACGACCCTGTAGGCGGACAGATCCACGATGACGGAAGAGCCCCGAAACGCGCTCCTGGTTCTGGGTCTTCTGATCGCCGCCTTGATCCCGGCGAGCATCGCGACGGCGATCGGGAGCCAGATCCCTTGGTATCACGGGCTGAGCGTCTTCTACGGAGCCCTCGCCTTCGCTGAAATCGGCTACGTCACCATCCTCGTGGCCATGGACCGGCCGCGGCTCTCCGTCTCGTGAAAGCCGCGATGTAGAGACGGCGCGACGCGCGTGCCGGCCCTGGAGTCCTGGCCCATCGCCGCGCCGGCCGGACAACCGGGCAGTGCGGTCTGGCACGTCGATCTCGCCACAGCCCGCGCGGATGATCCGACCGGGCTCTCGCCGGACGAGCGCGCGCGCGCGGCGCGGTTCGTGCGCCGCGAGGACCGCGAGCGGTTCATCGGAAGCCACCTCGCCCTCAGGCATATCCTGGCCGGCTATCTCGGCCGACACCCCGACGAACTTCGTTTTGGATCGGAGCCGGGGGGCAAGCCCCGGCTGGCCCATCCGGACCCGGAAGGCCTGCGGTTCAACCTCTCGCATTCGGGGCGGCACGCGCTGGTCGGCGTCGCCTCGACCGCAACGATCGGCGTGGATGTGGAGGCCGTCCGCCCGATCGGCGACGCGCTGACCATCGCACGCGCCCATTTCCATCCCGCCGAGACCGCCGAACTGGCGAGCCTGCCGGACCCGGACCTGACTTCGGCGTTCTTCGCCTGCTGGACCCGCAAGGAAGCCGTGGTGAAGGCCCTAGGCCTCGGCCTTGCGCAGCCTCTCGACCGGTTCCGCGTCACCCTCCCCCCGGCCGCGGCCGCCGTGCTTCGCTGGGAGGACGAGACCGCCGCCCGTCTCGATTGGTCGATGCATCATCTCGATCTCGGACCGGACGCGGTCGGAGCGGTGGCGATCACCCGCGCCGGCGAGCCCTGCGCCCGATATCGTCTGCCCCCCGGTTGGGCCGCCTCCCGATGACATGCGGACTTCGGTTGCGATTTCTCGCGTCGAGGCGCTTGCGGCCCCGGATAGGGCTCGCTATACGTCCGCTCGCCGGCCCAAGCAGCCGGCTCTGTCGGAGTGTAGCGCAGTCTGGTAGCGCACCACGTTCGGGACGTGGGGGTCGCAGGTTCAAATCCTGCCACTCCGACCAGTCTTTCCCTCTGCAAATGGCCTTCCCGGGGCGCAGAGGAATTTTCCGACCAAACATTCGATCAAGGATCGGTCGCGCAAGGATCGGTCGCGTAAGTCTTCGGACCGGGCTTCCGGGACGTCGACGTGGCGGCGAACGTTTGGGGCGATGATGGACGGCCAATATCCGCAGCCAGGCTGACCCGTCAGGGCCCGCGTGATAAATCCCCGCAGCCGGTCGAGCTTCGCACCGGGCCTGAGACGTGGCTGCCCGGGACGGACGCGCTCGAGGGCGGCGCATCGGAGGCTTGGTCACCCTGGCGAGGCGTCGGGCCCGTCACAAGCGGTGGTGCCAGCCCGCATGTCGGAAGCCGCCCCAGCGGTGCCCGCCGCCGTGCCAACCGAAACGGCGATGCCAGCCGCCATGCCATCCGAAGCGGCGATGCCAGCCGTACCGGTAGCCGTAGTGCCAGCGGGGTCCGCCCCATCCACGATAGCCGAAGCCGCGATACACGGGGCCGTAGGCGTACGGACGGTAGCCGAGATTCGGACGGCACCAGCCGTAGAAGCCGCGGTGGAATCCGAGGCCGCAGCCGTCACGGGCCTCGGCGGCCGAGCCGGCCGTGAGAAGCCCCGCGGCAAGGGCAAGGGGTAGGATGATCTTGCGGATCATGTTCGCCTCCATGGTCGTCCGGCACGCGACCGGACACGGGTTTCGGGAGAGGGGTGGGAAGGCTCAGTTCGGCCAGCAGCGGCGGCCGTAGGGTCCGATATGGAAGCCCGCCGGGCAGGAGGCGCCGCGGACGTAGCCGCCCCATTGGCCGCCGGTCCGGCAACCGCCGTAGGGGCCGCGATGGCCGTAGGGACCGCAGCCGCCATAGACCTGGATGATCCGCGCGCCGTCCGATCCGGTCGACACGGCGTCCTGGATCAGGGGCGACGCCGAGGCCGGGAATGCCAGACCGGCCATGAGCGCGACGGGGGCGAGCATCTTCAACATCATCGGATCCTTCTCTGTGCTCCGGTGCGCCGCGATGCCCGAGCCGGCATCGCGACCGATGAGGGCCAAGATCGTCCCTGCCTCCTTCCCGGATGTGACCGACCGATGCGCCGACGTAACGCTTTGTAACGGGCCGCCCTGCGGGCCGGACCGATCGTCAGGCGATGGCCGGCAGGGTCGCGACGAGGCGTGCGCCGCCGAGCGGTGACGCCTCGGCCACGACGGTACCGCCATGCGCCTCCGCGATCTGGCGGGCGATGGCGAGGCCGAGACCGGTGCCGCCGGTGCGGCGGTTGCGGGATCGTTCGATCCGGTAGAACGGACTGAACACGGCGGACCGCTCAGCCTCCGGTATGCCCGGGCCGTCGTCCTCCACCGTGACCCGGCACAGCGCTCCGGTCCGGCTCACGGTGACGGCCACCGTGGAGCGGCCGAACTTGACGGCGTTCCCGATCAGGTTGGCGACCACCCGGCGCAGGGCGACCGCATCCCCGGCGGCGACCGCATCCTGCACGTCCTCGCCGGTCAGGCGGACGTCGATACCCTGCGCGGCGTGCTCGGCCACCTCGACGGCGACGAGGTCGGCCAAGTCGACCGCCGTCCGGCCCACCTCGACGGCCGTGCCCCGGGCGAAGCCCAGGGAAGTCTCGATCAGCGCGGTCATCGCGTCGAGGTCCTCGACCAGCCTGTCCCGTCGCTCCGGTTCCGTAACGCCCTCCGCCCGTAGTCGCAGGCGGGTCAGGTAGGTCTTGAGATCGTGCGAGATCGCGCCGATCAGCATCGAGCGTTCCCCCAGGAGCCCGACGATGCGCTCCTGCATGTCCCGGACCGCCCGCGAGAGCCGACGGATCTCCGGGGCGCCCCGGGGCGTCTCCACCGGCTGGTGGGAACGCCCGTCGAAGCGGCTGACCGCGTCGGTGAGGCGCCGCAGGGGGGCGAGCTCGTGGCGTGCACCGACGAGGACGAGCCCGGCCACCGCCGCGCCGAGGACGGCCACCCACAGGCTCAGCGGCAGGCCGAGCAGCCATGGCATGATCGACCGGTGCCTCTCGACGGCCGAGATGACGAGGGTCCGGCCGTCCGGCAGTCGATAGGTCGCCGTCGCGAGGCGACCGATGGGACCGTTGCGATCCCTGTCATCGACCGCGTCGGGATCGACGCCCCGGTGCAGCATGGCGGTGTCGGTGAAGGCCCGCAGCGGCCCGTCCGGATCACCCGTCATCCGGCGCAGGCGCCGTTCGAGGCGCGGTTCGGGGATCAGGTCGTGATGGTCGGCCGGCCCGTCGGTGATCTCGGCCCTGAGGGCCTCGCCACTCACGGCTTTCAGGATGGCCGGTCTCAGGGCCGGGTCCGCATCCCGCAGCAGGATCACGATGTTCGCGGCCTGGTCGACGCGCGGAAAGCGCGTGCCGTAGGGGGAGCGCTCCTGCCGACGCTGCCAGGTGTCCACGGCGACGGTGGCGAGGACGAGCAGGGAGAGCGCCCCGAGCATGAGCAGCATGATCCGCCCGAGCAGGCCGACGCGGGCCATCACGGAGCCTGCCTCACCGGTGCGGCGAGGATGTAGCCGGCATTGCGGACGGTCTTGAGGAGCGCGGCCGCCTCGCTGCCCGTGGCGTCGAGCTTGTGCCGCAGCCGGCTCACCTGCACGTCGATGGTCCGGTCGAAGGCGTCGGCCGTGCGGCCCCGGGTCCAGTCGAGGAGCCGGTCGCGCGAGAGCACCCGCTGCGGGCGGGTGACGAAGCAGTGCAGCAGGTCGTACTCGGCGCTGGTCAGCGGGATGTCCGTCCTCGGGTCTCCGACCGTGACCCGCCGCGCGGCGAGGTCGACGACGAGGTCCGCCACGGCGAGCGTCTCCGGCTCGTCATTGGCCGGATGGGCACCGTTCCCCTGTGCACGGCGCAGGACCGCGCGGATGCGGGCGAGCAGGACGCGGGGATTGAAGGGCTTCGAGACGTAGTCGTCGGCCCCCATCTCCAGGCCGAGCACCCGGTCGATGTCCTCATCCTTCGCGGTCAGCATCACGATGGGCGGACCGCCCGCCTCGCGCAGCCGCCGGCAGATCGACAGCCCGTCCTCGCCCGGCAGCATCCAGTCGAGGACGATCAGGTCCGGAGCGGGTCCGGCCGCGAGACACCGGTCGAGTCCCGCGCCTCCGTCGAGGCCGACCACGCGGAACCCCTCGTCCCCGAGATAGCCGGTGAGCTGGGTACGGATGTCGTCGTCGTCCTCGACGATGGCGATGGTGATGGTGTCGCACATGACGCGAGGATAGGCGCCGGTGACCGGGCCGCAACGCGAAAGCGCCCGCTGTCACAAAACGTTACAAGGCGCGGGCGTCCCGTCACATCCGGGAACGGTCCGGGCGCGACGGTCATCCGCATCGCAGCGCAGGCCCTCGGACGGGTCCCGGCGAACAGAGGCATCGGACCCATGGCCCCAGCCCAACTGGCATCCCCGCTCTGGCATGCCGTGACCGCGCTCGCCGTGGCGGGGACGATGGCCGTCCATGGCGGGACGGTCGACGCCGCCCCGCGAGCGGTCGCGGCCGCGACGTCCCGATCCGGTGACGGGAGCGAGACGTATCGTGGCTACCGGATCGAGATGGCCGGAGATGTCCCGAACGCCGAGCTCGCCCAACGGCGGCGGGCGGCCGAGCATCAGGTCGACCTTGTCGAGGCCACCGTCCTCGACGCTTCCACCAAAGCTTTCCTGCGACGCTTTCCCGTGGTCGTGCAGACCGGCGCGAGCGCGGGCAGCCACTATAGCGGGGGCGACAGCGTCACCATCGCGGTCGCGGACCCGAGCGACGACCGCCCGATCCTGCTGCACGAGTACATGCACGTGTATCACGTCCGGATGCTGCCCGGCGGCAATCGGAACCCGGACATCCAGACCTTCTACGAGCGGGCCAGGGAGGGCGGGTTCTACCCAGCCGGAGCCTACGTCCTGAAGAACCCGGGCGAATTCTTCGCGATGACCGCCAGCGTCTACCTGCACGGCAGGTTGGCGCGCGAGCCCTTCACCCGCGACGAGCTCCGGCAGAAGCAGCCGGTCTATTTCCGCTTCCTGAACCGACTGTTCGGCAGCCCGCGAGCCGCATCGTCCGAGGCCATGCAGACATCCGGGCCGGCGCGGCCCTGATCATCGACCCACGTTCGCTGGTGCTCGCCGCCGCCGTGCTCGCGGCAGGCCGAGCCGTCGCCGGTACCGCGTCCCTTCGGCTCTGGCCCGGAGAGCCGCCGGGCGGGGGCGGACCCTGCCCCCCTCGGCCCGAAGCAGAGGTTCTGTCTCCGGCCATCATCGGCCCTGCGCCGGGCCCCTCTGAATGGCTAGGTTGGGTGGATTGCTACCTGTCCGCTTCCAAGCAAGATTTGCAGGAAGCGGACACGATCCTTGAGTGTATCCGCGTTTAATCCTGTACACGCGGCGGCATTGACGGCTCTTCGGCCACGAACGTCAGTCCGTCGCTCTTTGGCAAGCCGAACTCGCTCGTAAAGCCACGTCGGCCCGTGTCAGTCACCCGGACCGCGCGTCCGTCGCGCTGACGCTCGATCCAGCCCAACGCCTCGCAACGCGCACACAAGGCAGCTCCCAACCGCCCTGCGAGGTGAGGCCGCCGCTCGCTCCAGTCCAGGCAGGGGCGGCAGAGCAGGCGGCGGCTTCGCCCGGCCGGTTCGATCTCCACGCCGAACGCGGCCAGCCACTGTATACCGGACTCGGTCACCTCGCCGGCCTCCTCGCTCAGTACGATCAGGCCCTTGGAGACCATGGCGTCGGCGATCCCGACCCCGAGCCGCCCGGCCAAGTGGTCGTAACAGGTGCGGGCCTCGCGCAGGGCCGGATCGATCCGCGGAGTCGCGCGCCTCGGCGCGTCCTTTGGCTCGCTCCGATTTGCGATCACCATCATCGCCTCCAGCATGCGGGCGACCTCGACAGAGGCGAGGCGGAAGTAGCGGTGCCGACCCTGGCGTGACACCGCAAGCAGGCCGCCGGCCACGAGCTTCGTGAGGTGCTCGCTCGCGGTCGCAGGCGCTACGCCCGCCGTCCAGGCCAGTTCGGTCGGGGTCAGCGCCCGCCCGTCGATCAGGGCCGACAGGATGTTGGCGCGGCCGGGATCGCCGATGAGGGCACCGACCTCGGAGAGTGCAGGACCTGACGACATGGGCGGAGCCTACACCCGCTCGCAGCTCGCCGCACCCCACAACGCTTCGGTCGGGACCGAAGCGTTCGCGGCTGACAGAGCCGGACTCCCGGGATCAGATTGGGGGCGCAACCTGGGAGCACGCCCATGCACACGCTCTGCCTCCGCTACACCCTCGACCCGAACCGGATCGACGCCTTCCGGACCTATGTCGAGGACGAGACGCCGGTCATCCGCGACTGCGGCGGCCGCGTCGTAGGCTACTACCTGCCGACCGACTTCGCGGGACCGACGAACATCGCCTACGGGCTGATCGAGTTTGCGAGCCTCGACCGCTACGAGCGCTACCGGGAAACCCTCGCGGCGGACCCGACCCATCGGCGCAACGCGGCTGCCCTCACCGAAAGTGGCGTCCTAATCGCCATCGAGCGGTCCATCATCCGGCGCCACGGCTACGCGGAAGGGTCGGCGGCCACGCGGGAGGAGGCCGCCCATGCAGCCCCTTAAGATGGACGACCGGGAGGAGCATCATCGGGTCGAGGACCCGAAGACCGGGCTCTCGTTGTTCCTGCGCCGGCTGCCGCCCTCGTCGGGAGTCCGGCGACCCGTCCTGTATGTGCACGGGGCGACCTTCCCGTCCGCGTTGTCCGTCGCCCACCGCTTCCCGGAGGGCTCTTGGCGCGACGCGCTATGCCGGTCCGGCCTCGACGTCTGGGCCCTCGACTTCCTGGGCTTCGGCCACTCGAACCGGGAGGCGGCCATGGCCGAGCCCGCCGAGGACAACGGGCCGCTGCTTCTGGCCGCGGATGCCGCCGGACAGCTCGAAGCCGCCGTGCGCCATGTTCACGCGGCCACCGATGGGGCGCGCGTCAGCCTTCTGACTCACTCGTGGGGCTCCATGCCTGCTTGCCTGCTGGCGGGGCGGCACCCCGACCTGATTGACCGGCTCGTCCTGTTCGGCCCCATCGCCCGCCGCGATCCTCCCCGCTACCTGCCACGTCCGGATGGACCCGCTTGGCGGATCATCACCGCGCAGGCGCAGTGGGACCGCTTCGTCGAGGACGTACCAGCGCGTGAGCCGTCGGTGCTGTCGCGGAGCGAGTTCGAGGACTGGGCGGGGCGATACCTCGACACCGACCCGGACAGCCGAGCGCGCGATCCGCATGGCGTCAAGGTCCCGTCCGGCCCCTTCGTCGAGATCCTGCAGGCGTGGCATGGCGAGTTGCCGTATGATCCCGCCCTCGTCCGGTCGCCCCTGTGCATCGTCCGTGGGGAGTGGGACGGCCTCGCGACCGACGCCGACGCCCGGCGGCTGTTCGATGCGTTCTCCGGTTCGCCGGACCGGCGCGACGTCAAGCTCGGGCGCGGCACGCACCTGATGCATCTGGAGGCCGGGCGCGGGGCGCTCTGGCAAGCCTCGGCCGCCTTCCTGCGTGAGCCGGCCTGACGACGAGGGAGAGAGCCATGTTCTCGGTCATCTTCGAGGTCCATCCCGGCGAAGGCCGGAAGGACGCCTACCTGGGGCACGCCAGGATGCTGAAGCCCGAGCTGAAGGGCATCGACGGGTTCATCGACAACGAGCGCTTCGCGAGCCGCACCCGGCCGGGCTGGGTGTTGTCGCACTCGACTTGGCGGGACGAGAAGTCCGTAATCCGCTGGCGCACCCATGCCGGCCACCATTTGATCCAGGAGAAGGGCCGGTCCGAGGTTTTCGCGGATTACCATCTCAGGGTCGGCGAGGTGTCGGCCGACAGCCATCCGCCCGCCGGACACCCGGTACGGGAGCAGCGCCTCGACGCGACCGAGGTCGGCGCGGCCAAGGTCTGCACGTTGGTGGAGATGACGACGGAGGGGCAGGCTGCTCCCGCCGGGGCCGACCCGATGGCCATGCTCGGGCTGGACCCTCGAACAGAGGGGCTCGTGGCGTGGGACGTGTTCGACTCCATCACGACACCGGGAAAGGTGCTGGTCCTCCTGTCGTGGCGAGATGTCTGCGCAGTGATCGCCCCGTCATCGCACGCGGGCGGCCTGCGTGTCCGAGCCGTCAGGATCATCCGCGACTACGGGATGTTCGACCGGCGCGAGAGCTCGCAATACTATCCTCCCGTGCAAGCCCCGACATAGGGGCCGACCGGGAGCACGGCATGATCGCACCTTCATGCGTCCGCTTTCGATAAACCCCGGTGATCCAACAAGCGACGAGTTGGGTCGGAAGCCGAAGGACCGGTTAGGGTGTTTTCCCGCCGTTCCTCTCCAAAAGCGAATTTGCAAAGCTGGCGAACGAAAATCCAAGTGCAATAATAATTATCCCAGGCCTACAACTTATTGTGTTATTTTTATTCATTCCTCCAGCAGCGGTCCGCTGGAAATTTAGCTGGATTCGTCACGACGCAGTCGAAACATGACCGATACAATCGAGCAAGTTCCACCAAATTATTGCTGTTCCCGCCCTGGTATAGTCCGTAGACTTTCTACCATAAGAAGATGCCCAGGCTGGGGGTATATGGCTACGTCAGCGGCAAGATCCGCATCCATGGCCGCCGCTTGCCAAGCATAAAACGTCGCTGAGGGAGAAAAACGGATCGCTCGCGGACAGATTGACCTGCACCCGCGCGCGAAAATGGCATCGATCCGGGATTGCGCACAAACCATGCAAGAGCAGGATGCCCACAGCGTTTGGACGTGTGGGCCAGAACTCTCCCACCGCGCCCGCACCCATGGAGATGCCTGCCAATATGCCGTCCAATGCGCCCGCCGCTCTTTCCCGAATTCTGTCCCAGCCGATGTTCGCCGTTATCGCGTCGCCCTCGACCATATCGTCGGTTGAAGCTCCATCAAAAAGGTCTGGCAGAATAACATCATGCCCTGCTTCGCGCAGACGAGCGGCGGCGTCCCGCTCAAGATCGCGGAGCCCGAGCATCGAATGAATAGCATAATGCTCGCCACAGCGGATTCATCTACTCGAGGTCCGTTCGATCGATGATGACGTCCTTTCCTTCTATTTTCGCCAACTAGACAGTCGCTTCGCTCGATGCTTCGAAGACCGTAGCGAAGCCGCCGAAAATCATCCGCGATCCGTCGAACGGCATCGCCAAGTCGCGAAAGCGTGGATCGCTCCGCATGGCGGCCTCGCACCGGTCCGCCGTTTCCCGGTCGGGCCAGAGGATCCACCCGAGCACGACGCTCTCGCCATCGCGAAGGGCAACGGACCGGCGGAAATCGGTCTGCTTGCCCTCCGGCACGTTATCGCCCCAGGACTCCATCTGTTGAAGCGCGCCGTATTCCCGGAAGAGGTCCCAGCCCACTTCAGCCGACGCGACGTAGGCGTCTCGCTTGTCGTCGGGAACCGGTACGACAAACCCGCTCACGTAGGTCATGGACTGTTTCCTCGGTGAGCGATGGCAAACTCCGCGCGGCCCGCGCCGATCCGATGGATGCGGAGGCATCGGGACAGTTGTCGCTAGACGGGGACCGGAACGTCGTGCAGGTTTTCGCCGGGCTGTTCCCCCTGTCGGAGAAGGCGTTCTAATCGCGCGCAACTCTGTGGCGGAGGATCAGTCGGCGAGCGATTGCCGCGAGGCATCCCCCGACCGTTATCTCGCCGCCGGCATCACAGGGCTCGCCCGTTCGCGTTGCATGAGCAGCAGGTCCAGCGAGGGCGGCTCGGCCACGCCCAGCCGGGTCAGGATGGCGTGCGCCTGGCCACGGTGATGTGTCTGGTGATTGAACAGGTGGGCCAGCGCCTCGGAGCGCGGCTGGCGCTGCGGCACGCCGCTCGTCGTCGCGTAGTCGAAGATTGCCGCGAGTCCCCCCGCCGAGAGCCCGGCGACGTAGGCTTCCAGGCGTGCGTCCTCCGCCACCCGTGCCCGCCGCAGGTCTTCGAGATCCTCGAACAGGATCACGTCCAGGCGGTTCGGCGCCCCGCCCTCGCCGGTCAGACGACGCAGCCAGAGCCGGTCGACCACGAGCAGGTGGTTCAGCGTCCCATGTAGGCTGCCGAAGAACGCTCCTGCCTCCTGGCGGTAGGCGTCGTCGGGCAGTTTGGCTGCGGCGGCGTAGAGGCGGTCGTTGGCCCAGGCATTGTAAGCGGCCATGGTGCGCATGTGGTCGGCGAGGCTGGTCATCGGCGTTCTCCCGTGCGCGACGAACGCGGCCGAGCATACGCCCTCCCGTAAGAAGTTCCGACTGCCGCCGCTGCCGACCCTGCATCGGCTCGGCATCCTGGCGAGTTTCACGAGCCGCAAGCCCTGGCGGACCGGAGAGAACCGGTCGCCGCGAGCTGGAGACGAACCATGAGCGGAAGGTAGAGCCGAACGAGGTAGGCGTTGACGAGCACGAGATCGCCGACCGTCATCGTGCCGGCATGGACGGCGATGGTCTGCAGGTCCGCGTTCCAGGCGCCGCCGGGCTCAAGGGTGTGGCTCGGAAGAGTAGGTTGCGACGGTCGGCCTCCGAAGGGCCAGTTTCCGAACGGGCCATCGCCGTCACACCCGGTCACGTCGCCAACGGACGCCCGTGTACGGGTCCCCAAGCTGTCGCTCGTGCGGTTGAGTGACCGTGGCGCCTCGGGATGAGGGAACACGATCACCGAAACTCTTCCGCCTGGTGTGGAATTTCCAGAATCGGGGGCATCGCACCGGCCATGGCGTGGCCGTTGCGGTCATTTCAGCATCGCGGTATCGTGGCGATGTCGGAAAAGGCAGACTTGGTTTGGTAAGCCCAAGTCCTCTCGGTGACGGGAGCTCTGGTCTTCGGCCCCGTGCCGCGGATCCCCGCGACGAACGAAGGACGCCCTCGCGCGTCCGGCCGTTCGTCCGCGCGGGTCTCAGGTTTCGGGAAACGCTCCGGTCGAACATCGACGCAGGAGCCTGACCATGCCTACCGCAACAACGCCCCACGATGTCGTCATCGCCGGCGCAGGTCCCGTCGGCCTGTTCCTCGCCTGCGAGCTGTCACTGGCCGGCTGCTCGGTCGTGGTCCTCGAACGGGCAAGCGACCCGTCCTCGCCGTTGAAGCATGCCCCGTTCGGAATTCGGGGCCTGTCCGTCCCCACCATCGAGAGCCTCGACCGCCGCGGTCTCCTGGATGCCATCAAGGATCGCGCATCCGCCCCCGGTGCGCCGGGAACGGCGCACTGGATGGGGCAGCGGCGTCGACCGGGCGGTCACTTCGCCGGCATCCAGTTCCACCACGACCGGATCGACACCGCGCGCTGGCCGCACCGCCTGTCCGGACCCGTCGACACCATGGCGACGGAGATGGCGAGCATCGAAGCCGTCCTGAGGGTCCGTGCGGACGCCTCGGGCGTCAGGATCCTGTGGGGCCATGGCGTCGAGGGCTTCGAGCAATCGGATGAAGACGTCGTCGTGCGGGCCGGCGGCGAGGCGTTCCGGGGCCGCTGGCTCGTCGGCTGCGACGGTGCGCGCAGCGTGGTCCGCAAGGTGGCGGGAATCGGCTTCAGCGGCACCGATCCCGAGTTCACCGGCTACTCGATGGTGGCCGAGCTGGCCGACCCTGCCATGCTCAAGCCCGGTCGGCAGCACACGGCGGAGGGCATGTACATGTTCACACCGCCCGGCACCCTCGCGATGGCCGACTTTGACGGCGGCGCCTTCCATCGCTCCGCCTCGGTCACCCGCGACCATGTCGAGGCGGTGCTGCGCCGGATCTCCGGGACCGACGTCACGGTGACGGCGCTCGACCTCGCGACCACCTGGACCGACCGCGCCCATCAGGCGAGCGCGTATCGCGAGGGCCGTGTCCTGTTGGCCGGCGACGCCGCGCACATCCATTCGCCGCTGGGCGGCCAGGGTCTCAACCTCGGAATCGGCGATGCGATGAACCTCGGCTGGAAGCTCGCGGCCACGATCCGCGGCGACGCACCGGCCGGCCTGCTCGATAGCTACGAGCGAGAACGGCACCCGGTCGGCGCGCGCGTCCTCGACTGGTCGCGGGCCCAGGTCGCGCTGATGCGGCCGAGCCGGAGTTCGCGCGCGCTCGAAGCCATCGTCCGGGACCTCGTCGAGACGCGCGATGGTGCCACCTACTTCGCCGAGCGCGTGTGGGGCGTTTCGCTCCGCCACGATCTCGGCGAGGATCACCCGTTGGTCGGACGCAGCGTTCCCGATTTCGCGCTGAGTGACGGGCGGCGGATCGGCACCCTGATGCGCGACGGCAGGGGCTTGCTCCTGGATTTCGATCAGGAGCCGTCGCTCCGGGCGCTCGCGAACCGTCATGCCGAGCGGATCGACTATGTGGCGGGCCGCGTGCCGGACCGGCTGGGCTTGCACGCCGTGCTCGTGCGGCCCGACGGGACCGTCGCCTGGGCTAGCGACGGCGGGCTCGACGAGGGAGCCCTCAGCCAGGCCATGAAACGTTGGTTCGGCGGCTGAGGCGGCTTATGTCCACCCGTTTCCGGCGGGGGACGTGCGTGGCATTCGGCACCCAAAGCGGAGGAGACGCATGACCGAGACTTCCGAGGTCGTCCACGTCGCATGGGGCGTGAGCCGGGCGGAGAGCGTCCGGGACGCGCTGCGGTCGGAGGGCTGCACGGAGCGCGTGATCGCGCTGTCCAGTGCCCTGCACGTCGGTCCCATCGACCACCTGCATTCCGGCGCGCGCCGAGCGTGGGCCCATGCGAACCTTCGCGACGACGACCCTGACTGGGACTGGCACGAACCGGAGGCGCCCTGGACGGAGGCCACGTCGCCTGCCGTTTACCCGGTCTACTGGGTCTGCCTGTCCGACGCGGGCGAGCACGCGAGCTACCTCGCGTTCGCCTCTCGCATGGCCGGCCGGCCCTTCGACATCGTCGACGCGACCGGGCTCGACGTCACGACGGTCGGCGGCGTCTCGCCGGTCTGGTCCCTCGGCCTGCTGCGGCCCGAAGACATCGTCGCGTCCGGCCTCCAGGCGAAACGGCGCACGGTCTCGACCGCGGAGGGCGAGGCGGCCTCGGCGGCCTGGTCGCGGTTGCGCCGGGAGAACGCGCCGCTCCGCGTCGTCCGCGACGGTCGCCTGATGTCGGCCCCCCTGACGCACTTCGACCCCGTCCTGACGGGGCTGGCCACGCCGGGCTGGGAGTTGGTCATCAAGCTGATCGGCCGCGCCATCAACCACCTGAACTCCGAGGTCGACCCGCCTGGGCAGGGCACCGGCGACGAATTGCTGTTCACCCGCGTCCTCGCCCTCGGGCAGGCGGGCGCCCTTGAGGTCCGGGGCGCGGGACCGGGCATGCGCGCGTTCGAGGTCCGCCTCCCTGCCAGCCCGGTCTCGCCATAAGAGTGTTGGGGACGCATTGCCGGGCGTTCGAGTTACGAAGCCCGCCACAGCAGGCTCAGCCCGGAGATCAGCGGCAGCCCGTCCACCACGTATCGGAACGTCTCCGGGGCAAGGCGCAGCACGAACGGCTTGGCCACGAACGCGCCGACCATCAGCGAGGCGCCAACGACGAGCGCCCTGGTGACGACCTCGACCGGCAGTGCCCCGGAGCCGCCGACGGTCACCGACTTCGTGGCATAGACGGCGAGCGAGGCGGCGGCCTCCGTGCCGATGAACGCGCCCCCGGTCAGGCCGTAGCCCAGGAAGAACGGCACGTCGGCCGAACCCGTGGCGGCGACGCTTCCGGTGAGGAACCCGATGACGGCCCCGGCGGCGGCGAGGTGGGGCAGCCTCAGGCGGACGAGGTTGGCCGCCATCCAGTGCCGCGCCGGGATCATCGCCAGCAGGAACGTCCCCATCGCCATGTCGCGGAGACTATCGAGGCATCGTGTCTTCCGAAACCGGTCGACGCGATGCAATCTCAAGCCGCCACCGAACGGAATTTTGGAGTCGGTCATGGGGGATCACGGTTGCGAAGCCTTCGCCGCCGCTGCGCTCGTCGCCGCCACCGTCGTCGCGACGCCGGCGCCAGCGGCGAGCTTCGATTGCGCCAAGGCCGCGTCGAGGACGGAGCGCCTGATCTGCTCCAACCCCGCCCTCGGCGCCCGCGACGAGATCCTGTCGAAGCTCTACGGGGCGGCCCTGCGCGAGGAACCGAGCGGACCGATCAAGGCCAATCAACGGGAATGGCTCGTAAAGGCAGACACATGTGGGACCGCCGCATGCCTCGGCGACGCGTATGACGAACGGATCGAAAGGCTCCTGCGCACCAAGGGCGGCAACGGCGCGGCCACCCATTTCTTCACCGAGGAACCCAAGGGAAACAGCGGCACGCTGGACGTGGTCGGTCCGATCCATGGCTTCGCCTACGTCTCGCTGGTCTCGACCTATGTCGGGCCCGGTGGGGTGGAGAACGGCGACGTCAACACCATCGGTACCGGGGGCTTTCTCGATCTGCGCCGGGGAAAGGCCGAGTTCACGGATCGTGGCTGCATCGTCTCGGTCCATCCCGAGGGCCGCGACGCGTGGCAGGTCGATCAGCGCGGGACCTGCGATCTGCCCTCCGGGACCGTATACGCCGGCACCTACCGGCCCTGAGGATCGGCGGAGTGCGAAAGGGCGACGTTTCTTCCGGAACGGGTCACCGGCCCCGCCCGCGCGGAGTTGACCTCATGCATCATCGGTCGGTCGCAGCACTTGTCATGGTTGCCGCATTCGCGCGCCAGCCCGCCTCGGCGGAGCGGTGCCCGACGGCCGCCGACATGCCCAAGGGCGTCACCCTGCGCCAGGGGAATTCCACCATTCATATCAAAGCGACCGGCGAGCACGAGATCAGGACCGAGACCACCACGAAAGGCGTCGGCACCTTTGTGGACACGACCTACGACGGCCTCGTCCCCATCGGTTCCGGGCAGGTGCTGGCGGACGGCGACACGACCCGCAGGTTCGTCTACCCGACGGACTACCGCACCTTCCGCCCCGAGCCGGGCCAGAGCTTCACCTACGACACCGTCTACTGGACTGGGGGCTGGTTCTTCGGGGTCGAGAGCACCGACACGACCAACCTGAAGGTCGTCGGGCGCGACACCGTCCGGATCGGTGACTGCAGCTATTCGACTGTCGTGATCGAGAAGATCGTCGCCGAGGGCATGCGCGGTATCATGAGCGACCAGGTGCCAGAGCCGAGACTCTTTCGGCTGCAGTTCAGTCCCGATCTCCGCGTCGTCCTCTACAGCCATCGGGCGATTCTGACACCGATTGTTCCCGACAGCTTCACCGCCGACTGAGGTCGACCTCGGCGTCACGGACCGGATCGGTTGAAGTCGAGTTTGGCTGGTCTCGATCCGGGCGGATGGCGGGGGGACATGCCCCCGTGCCTCAAACCATACCGGCCGGCGATGGCTTCTCCCATTCCATGACGAGGAAGGCCGGAACGCGCCGCTGGAGGGCGGCCATCTCGGGATGTCCTCCTCGCGCCAAGGGCTCCTCGAAGTGCCGCAACTGCAATCCGGTGGCGAGCAACAGCGACATGTACGTGCTGAGGGGGCGATGCCAGTTCAGTACGCGGATGCCGCTCCAACCGACCCAATCCGAACGCTCGTCCATGTAATGGTCGATGACGAACGCGCGCGTACCCTCGGGTGTGCTTCGCCAGCCGGACGGGTTGCTGGCGCTGAAGAAGCCGTTGTGGTTCGCGATCAGGAGGTGTCCGCCGGGACGGAGAACCCGGTGCATCTCGGCCACCGCCGCCTTCAGATCCGCGATGTCGATGAGGCTGAGGTAGGCCACGACGAGATCGAACGTGGCATCCGCGAACGGCAGCGCCTCGGCCCCGACGACGCGATAGTCGCCGTCGGGATGCAGCCTGCGCGCCTCGCGGATGAGCGATCCCGCCGGATCGATGCCGACGACGCTCGCCCCCTCGCTCGCGAGCAGGCGGCAGAACCGGCCCTCCCCGCATCCGACGTCCAGGACGTCGCCCGTCCCATGAAGCCGCGCCCGTTCGAGCATCGGCGCGTCGAGGATGAGGCGCCGCGCGAGATCGCCACCATCGGCCTGAGTCGCGATCCAGGCCGATGCGGACTCCTCCCAGCCGTTCGTCATCGGCACATCTCCTGACCGAATGTCTCCGCCTGCCCGGCGGACGATGTCGTCTACGCGCCTGCGAGGACGGGGCTCCGATCCCGCAAAGCAGTGGCGTCGCGGATCGACATGGCCCGGCACGCGCTCCCCGTGCGGGTGCGAGAGGATGAATCGGCGTCATGCCTCTCCATCCCTGCCGCGTCGCGCCCGTGGCTTCGGGGCGGCGAGACGATGGGCTGCCGCCAGAGCCGACAGAAGGGTCGCCTCGTCGACGACCCTCAGATCGCACCGCGTTGCGCCCATCCTGCCCCAGCCGCCTGGGACGGGGCTGAACGCCTCGGGAACCTGTTCGCAGAAGAATTCGCGATGGTCCGGGTCGAACATCAGGTTGAGGTCGCGGCCGGCCTCGTCCAGCGTCGCGAAGGTCTTGCGCGGCGTCCGGAAGGCCGTCCGATGGAAATGCGGAGCCGACGTCACGGACGCCAGGGTGGCGATGAGCGCCTTCACGCGTGCGATCTCGACGCCCATCGCCCCCCCTTCATCCTCTCAATCGACAGCGGATCGGGCCGGCCTCTGCCCGCCCCCCTCGTCGCGAGGCTGGCAGAACCGCAGGCGGTTGCCGAAGGGGTCGGCGACCTCCAGCACGTCGCCCCAGGGGGCCTGCTCGATGCCGGGGCGGGCATAGCCGTAGCGCTTGTCCGTCAGCTCCCGGTGGAAGGCGTGGACGCCCCGCATCCGCACGAACACGGTCGAGCCGGGGCTGGCGTCGCCGTGGTGCTCGGACAGGTGCAGCCGCAGGCCGGCACGGGCGACCTCCATGTAAAGCGGCAGGCCCGGCTCGAAGCGGTGCTCGAAGCCGGGCGCGAAGCCGAGGAAGCCGCAATAGAACTCGCGCGCCTTGGCCTCGTCGAAGATGCGCAGGATCGGCACCGCCTCCAGGAAGCGGATGCCGTCATCCGCATTTCGTTCGAGGGCGGCGCAGGCGGTGTTCCAATCCTCGTGGCCGAGGCTGGCGGCGACGAGTTCGAGGGCGGTCGCGTGCGGGACGGAAAGGTCGCGCGCGGCCAGCGAGGCGCGCAGCCGCTTGGCCATGGCCTTGGCTTGGTCGACGGTCGTCATGGTGCTCTCCCATGCCGGTGTCGGATCGTCGGTGCCCGCATTGCCGACCCGACGCCGGTCAGGGGTACGGGTGGGGGTGGTCGTCCGTCATGCTTTCACCATCCCGTTCCCAGGGCGAGCGGCAGGCAGCATCGGCCTGGCGGCAGGCTATCCTGACCTGGACCCGGATGCCAAGCCAGCCGTGCGTCTCGGCCCCTCAAGATCCCGTGTCGGAGGCGATGTCTCGAAAGGATCCGCCCGCCACGAGGCGCAGGAGGCCGGCCGACCCGCCATGGGCGTCGAGCCACCGGCTGACCTTGCAGGCAGCTTTGGCATAGAGCCCGGCGCTGTCCGCGGTCTCGATCCAGGCGGCGCGGGAAGCCGGCATGTCGCCATCGGGTTCCGCCCGGCAGCGTTCGGGACCGGGGCTGAGGTAGCGCGGGTCGTCCGAGACCACCACCGCCAGCCCCTCGTCGAACCATTGGGGCACCGAGCGTGACAGCGTGGCGATCAGGCCGATGCGCCGGTGGAGCTCGGCATGGGCGAGTTCGTGAGCCGCGATGACGACATCGGCGCCGCGCGGCGACAGGATCAGCGCCTGGTCGAGGAGCGCGATGCCGCGCGAGCCGCCGCCGAGGGGACGGTAGCAGGCGTCGGTGCCGCAGATCAGGATGCGCGGGCCGGATCGCAAATCCCCGTAGAAGGCTCGGACCCGCGCCCGGGCGGCCTCGACCGTGGCCTTCGCCGCCTCCCGACGATCCGGCGGCATGCCGCGCTCGACATAGAGGCCGTCCTCGACTTCGGTGAAGCCGTAGCAGGACGGGCACCCTGCCGCGGCGGCCGCCGGGTAGGCGAAATGGATCAGGGCCACGGCCGCGGCACCGAGGATGAGCGCGAGTACGACGGACCTCATGCAGCCTCCTTGCGGCTCCAGACCGCGTTCGAACCCGGTGCGAGAGGGATCTGGCCCGTCGCATTGGGTCGCGCCACCCGGCAGGCATCCTCGACCTTCGGTGCTCGCGCGGATGTGACCCCGCGCAGCCGGCTCCCCCGGACTTGCCGGCTTGAACCGGTGCGCCCGGCAGGCTGAGGTCGCTGGCCGATCACGTCGCCCGCCATCCCAGGAGTGCACGCCGTGAGCCAAGCGGTCCCGCTTCCGAACCCCGTCGCCTCGGTCGTCGCCGACTACAGGCGGCGCCTGGACGCCGAGGGGATGCCGGTCCTCCAGGGCCTGTACCTCGTCGGATCGGTCGCGCTCGACGACTTCCGGCCCGGGGCGAGCGACATCGACTTCGTCGCGGTGCTGGACCGTGAGCCGGCCACGCGAGACTGCGCCGCCCTCGAACGCGTCCACGCCGGACTGGCGGAGGCCGGCGGCGCCTGTTTCGACGGCTTCTATCTGACCGCCGAGGCGCTCGGACGGGTGCCGACGCAGTATGTGGTCCTGCCGTTCAGCCTGGACGGACGGTTCCGGACCGGTGAGGTCTGCCGTGAGGTCAACCCGGTCGTCTGGCGCTGCCTTGCCCGCCATGGGCGGACCGCGTTCGGCCCGCCGCCGAGCGAACTCGGCATCGCCGACGACGGCGATGCGCTGCGGACCTACCAGGTCGGGAACCTGCGGGAATACTGGCTGTCATGGATCACGCAGGCCGAGGCGGGGCTGGCCTGGAAGGCGCCCGGCGAGGATGCCAATGCCGGGGCCCTGGCCTGGGGCGTCCTCGGCGTCGCGCGCATCGCCTGTGCGTTGGAAACCGGAGGCGTCGTCTCCAAGGACGGCGGGGGCCGTCACGCCCTCGTCGCCCACCCGGCGCGTTGGCATCCCGTGATCCGCGAGGCCCTGGCTGCCCATGCCGGCGTGATGGGGCGCGTGCCGGTCGAGACGGTCCGGGAGGGGCTTGCCTACATGCGCTTCGCCATCGCGGCTGCGACGGCCGGGACTGGCAGGACCCGCGCCCCGTAGAGGCATGTGAGTGTCGACCCACCGCTCACCGCTGGCGCTGCCCCCGAAAGTCGCCGGAGAGTCCGCGATGGCGGGGGTTGTCCGGGACGCCGTTCCGTGGATCTCCGGATCGACTTCCGACCACGGCTCTACCGTGGCAGGCTGCGACAGCTTGAAATCGAGATGGGTGCGCCATGCCTGTCCCTCGGGAATACACCCAGGCGTCTCGCGACTTCGACGGCTTCATGATCGCGGTCCGCGACGCTCTGGGTCATGCCACGACGCACCAGGCCTATTACAGCGTACTGGCTGTCCTGTTCGTCTTCCGACGGCGCGTCAGCGTTCATCACGCGATCCGCTTCGCAGACGCGCTCCCGGCCGTGCTCCGAGCCATGTTCGTATCGGAATGGGATACGCGCGGACCGGTGCTGGCCTTCGCGAGCCGTGCGGAGCTGACGCGCGAGGCCCAGGCCTTCCGACGAGAGCATTCCTTCACGCCGGACGACGCCATCGACGTCGTGGCTCGGACCCTCCGCGAACACACCGATCCGGTCCGGTTCGACCTGGCTCTGAATGGCCTCCCGCCAGATGCGAGGGAATTCTGGGGCGTGCGGTCGGGATCATAGGACGGCTGACGTAGTCGGCGGGATGTGGGGACCTTACAGCAGGCCCATCGCGAGTCGATGCATCAGGTCGTCCAGCCATGCCTTCTGATGGTTTCCCCTCAGCGCAGAGACGGGACGATGCCCGATGTCCGCGAGAAGACCTCCGAGGCTGACGAGGTGGTCCCGCTTACGGCGGTCGAATCCGAACTTCATGCTCGCGATGTCCGCGCCGCATAGGAGCCAAAACGCTTCGTCCTGCCTTGCACACAGCTGATCACAATCGGATTCCGGCCATCAGGCTTTGACCCACAAAAAAGGCGGGCTCGAAAGCCCGCCGATCCATTCCCGCACGACAGCAATGTGGAGGACGTACGCCACGCGGAGGTTCGGATCAGTCACTGTCGCAAACAGCCCTCTTCATCCTTGGCGCGAGGGCGACACGCCATTTCTCCGGGACGCGGATGTTGCGCCGGGGAAACTGTCTGCATCGGCTCCGATAGAGCCGATGCCTCTGGCGAAGTCCGTCAGTTCGGCAGCGTGAAGACGGTGAGCTGCCCCCCGAGGTTGGTGTAGCTCGACAAGGCGGCGTAGCCACCGACCGCGCCGAGGCCGGCATTCGGGTCGGTCAGGCCGGCAGCCAGGCCGATGCCCGCCCAGCCGCCGACGCCCGACAGGATGGCGAGGTGTTGCTTACCCTTGTGGGTATAGGTCATCACATTGCCGATGATGCCCGAGGCCGTCTTGAACTTGTAGAGTTCCTTACCGGTCTTGGCATCGACAGCCTTCAGGTAACCTTCGAGGGTTCCGTAGAACACCACGTCACCGGCCGTGGCGAGAGCGCCCGACCACACCGAGAACTGCTCCTGGTTCGACCACTTGATCTGGCCCTTCAGATTGTCCCAGGCGATGAAGTTGCCCATGCCGCCGTGGCTGTTGGGAGCCGGGTACATCGAGACGGTCGCGCCGACATAGGGCTGACCCGGCGTGTAGCTCACGCGGAACGGCTCGTAATCCATGCAGACGTGGTTGGTGGGCACGTAGAACAGCTGGGTCTTCGGCGAGAACGCCGCGGGCTGCTGATCCTTGGTGCCGAGGGCGGCGGGGCACACACCCTTGGTGTTGGTGTCCTCCCCGTTCTGATCGGTGGAGTACTTGGCCTGGACGAGCGGACGGCCGTAGGTGGGCGACGCCTTGTCGAGGTCGACCTTGGAGGCCCAGTTCACCACCGGATCGAACTTCTCCGCCACCAGCACCTCGCCGGTGGCACGGTCCAGGGTGTAGGCGAAACCGTTGCGGTCGAAGTGCGTGAGGAGCGGACGCTCCTTGCCGTCGATCTTCTGATCCGTGAGGATCATCTCGTTGATGCCGTCGTAGTCCCACTCGTCATGCGGGGTCATCTGGTAGACCCACTTCGTCATGCCGGTGTCGGGATTGCGGGCGAAGATCGCCATGGTCCACTTGTTGTCGCCCGGACGCTGCTTCGGGTTCCAGGTCGAGGGATTGGCGGTGCCGTAATAGACGAGGTCGAGTTTCGGGTCGTAGGAGTACCAGCCCCAGGTCGCGCCGCCGCCGGTCTTCCACTGGTCGCCTTCCCAGCTCTTCAGAGAGGAATCCTTGCCGATCGGCTTGCCCAGCGAGGTGGTCTTCACCGGATCGACGATCATGTCTTCGTCCGATCCGACGCTGTAGCCGCGCCAGAGGCGGTTGCCGGTCTTGGCGTCGTAGGCGGTGATGTGGCCCCGGATGCCGTACTCGGCACCGGAAATGCCGACGATGATCTTGTCCTTCACCGGCAGCACCGTGGCGGTGTTGGTCTCGCCGACCTTCGGGTCGCCGTTCTTCACCGACCAGTTCACCTTGCCGGACTTGGCGTCCAGCGAGACCAGGGTGGTATCGGCCTGGTGCAGGATGATGGCGCCATCCGCATAGGCCAGCCCGCGATAGACCGTATCGCAGCACATCACCGGGATGACCGACGAATCCTGCTTCGGCTCGTACTTCCAGAGGATCTTGCCTTCGTTGTTCAGGTCGAGGGCATAGACGATGTTGGGGAAGGGCGTGTGAACGAACATCACGTCACCGATGACAAGGGGCGAACCCTCGTGGCCGCGCAGGACCCCGGTGGAGAAGTTCCAGGCGACCTGCAGGTTCTTCACGTTGCCAGCATTGATCTGGTCGAGCTTCGAATAGCGCGTGTTGGCGTAGTCGAGCGTCTGCAACACCTGCTGGTTGGGGTCCTGGCTGCGCTTCAGCACGTCGTCGTTGGCCATTGCGGCGGTGGCACCCGCAGTCACGAGGCTCAAGCCGAGCAGGCAAGCATGTTTCATGGATTTCCTCCCGTCGCCGGCTGCCTTCTTCGATGGTCTCGCGGAGCAGCCCGACGGATTGGACGCTACGGACCCACCCGTCCCCCCGGTAGGGCAAGATCCCCGTCGCGAATTGGGCATTTTGCCTGATCGTGGTCGGGGCCCCTTGCCAGCATCCGGCGGTTGCGTGCCTCTTCCATGCGGGGTTCAAGGAACGTCGAGGGTATGGGTCTCTTCATCGGATTGATCCTCCGGGTGACCGCCGTGGTGCTGCTCTGTCTGGGCCTTGCCACGGCCTGGGTCGTCAGCGAGGTCCATCAGGGCATACGCGAGGAGACGGCGGCGTCGGCCGACCGAGTGGTGCGCGAAGCGCAGGAACTCGCCTGGCGCGAACTGACATGGCGCGGCAGCACCGGGCGTTTCGCCAAGTATGCCTTTCCGGATTGGCGCAGCTCGCACACCCTGCGCTTCATCAGCCCGGGGAACTGTGTCGCTCTCACCTGGGCCGGCGAGGCGACACTTCAGCAATGCAGCGGGCTGGAGACGGCCGGCCGGCCAGCCCCGGCCTGGTTCGAGGGGCTCTATCGCGCGGCCTTCGGCGAGATCGAACCGATCCGCCGGTTGGTGACTCTGAACCGCAGGGAAGCCGGCATCGTGGTCACGACGCCCGACCGGGGCGCGGCCGTTCGCCAGGTGTGGCGGCAGGTGCGGGTGCTGATGGCGGCCGCCGCCGCCATGGCCGGCGGCATCGCCCTCCTGGCCACGCTGGTGATCGGTGTGGCCCTGCGGCCGGCACGGGTCATCACCCGAGGTCTCGGACGCATGGAGCGGGGCGATCACGCCACGCGGCTGCCCCGCTTCCGGGCGCAGGAGTTCGATGGCATCGCGCAAGCCGTCAATGCCCTGAGCGAGCGCCTTCGGCAGACCACCGCCGAGCGGACCGCCCTGACCCGGCGCCTCTTCGCGGTTCAGGAAGAGGAGCGCCGCGCCCTCGCCCGGGATCTCCACGACGAGTTCGGACAATGCCTCACCGCCACGGGCGCCTTGGCGGGCGCCATCGAGGCCGAGACCGGCGATCGTCCGGCGTTGCGGGACGACGCCCGTGCGATCGGCCGGATCACCCGTGACATGATGGGAACGCTGAAGGGCGCGCTCGCGCGTCTGCGCCCGCCGGACCTCGACGAGTTCGGCCTGGAGCACGGACTGCGCCGCCTCGTCTCCATCTGGCCGGGGCGCAGCGTGAACCCCGTCGCCTTCAACCTGAGCGTCGCCGGTGACCTCTCCACATTGAGCGGACCGATTTCCCTCAGCCTCTACCGCATCGTGCAGGAATGCCTCACCAATGCCGTTCGCCACGGACGGCCGACCCGGGTAGACGTCACGATCGTTCGGATGCCGGATCGGGTGATGCTAGGCGTCGTGGACGATGGCGGGGGCGACGCCGTGCTCGTGGAGACCGGACGCGGCCAGGGCGTCCTCGGCATCCGGGAGCGAATCGGGGCTTTGGGTGGGGATCTGAGCATCGGCCCGGCCCCCGGCGGCGTCCGCATCGAAGCGACGATCCCCTGCGAGTTCGAGGCGGACCAACCACCCATTCGGAGCGACGGGACCACCGGTTCGGACGTGGCTTGGCGGGACCTTGCCGCGTGAGTGAGATCACGATCCTGCTCGTGGATGACCATCCGGTCGTACGGGAGGGCTACCGCCGCCTGCTGGAGCGTCAGCCGGGATACCGCGTCGTGGCCGAGGCGGAGACGGCCGCCGAAGCCTACCGGGCCTATAAGGCGAGCACCCCGACGCTGGTCATCATGGACCTGACCCTGCCGGGGCCGAGCGGCCTCGAGGCGGTACGGCACATCCGGCAATGGGATCCGCGCGCCCGCATCCTGGTGTTCACCATGCACCAAGGGGCGGCCTTCGCCCTGAAGGCCTTCGAGGCAGGAGCCGCAGGCTACGTCACCAAGAGCAGCGCACCCGAGGAACTGGTTCGATCGGTCGCCCTCGTGGCACGGGGCGGACAATCCGTCAGCGCCGACATCGCGCAGGAGCTTGCCGCGGAACGACTTGGCGGCAAATGCTCGCTGCTGGACGAACTCGCTCCCCGAGAGGTGGAGGTGCTTCAGCTCGTGGCCTCCGGCATGACGACGGAGGCCATTGCCACAGCGCTCAACCTCAGCCCGAAAACCATCCAGAACTATCACTATGGCATCAAGGCGAAACTGGGTGCTCGCAACGATGCTCATCTGGTCTGGCTGGCCATCGACGCGGGCCTCATCAGGCCGGGAGTTCTCCATGACCACACCTGATACCAAGGCTCGTTGATCGGAACGCATCGTCGCGACGCCGGCGCTCCACTACGACCGGCCCCGCGAGCCAGGGAAAGAACTCGGGCGCGTCTGCCGGGCCGTCGACCAGATCTCCGAGGCCGGCCTCATCGTCAACGAGAAGGCGTTGCCCGGCGCGCATCTCCACCGCGACGAGGCCAAGCGGCTGCAACCGGCCTGCTACGCGCGGCCGGCGATGATGGACAGGCTCAAGGGGCCCAAGCTGATCGACAGCGCCCCGCGGTGCCCCGTCATGGCGCACGCGACAAGACCCGTCCGTCCGGTCGCTCCGATCGGCCACCGGCAGCGGACCCATTGAGGCGATCCTCCCGCCCATCGGAAAATCACAACCTCAGGGTCCGTCGGAACAGATCCGCACACGCGGCGCGATCGACGTTGGAGGCGTGGAAATCCGAATACTCGGCAAATCTTGCCGAGGAGGGCCGCACCGATCGCCCGCGCGAGGACAGTCGAAGCATCGAGGCCCGGATGATGCACAAATATGACACCGCTGGACTGTCACATCTGTACCTGACGAAACCCGTTCGCACTTCGTTGACCCTCCGGCGCTAAATACGGAAAGTGATTTGGGAGGCGCGGCGAAGGGTTCGCGCTGCGCGAGAGTGTTCCAGCGAGCGACTATGCAATCTTGCCATCTTCCGGCTCGCGCCAAGACGAACGCAACTTATAGAACCACTTGCGGTGCCGTGCTGGCGGCCGTTTCGATGCTCTGCGCCGCGTCGAACGTCTCGGCGCAGACGGCCAGCCAGATCACGCCGCCGAGCTTTCGTCCGCCCCAGACCGGCGGCGGCAACGGCCTCGTCTTCTCGGGCCAGCCCGGCCTCGGTACGCCCGCCGGGGCGGATCGCCTGAGCGTGCGTCTCTCCGGCGTCAGCATCGAGAATGCCCCGCCCGGATTCGCGGCGGACGTGCAGCGCCTGGAGGGCCGCCTCGTCGGGCGCCAGATCCTCGCCGCCGAGATCTTCGCCGCCGCCCGCGACCTCGAAGCCGCCCTGATCGCCTCCGGCGCCGTCCTCACCCGCGTCGTCCTGCCCGCCCAACAACTCAGGAACGGCGGCCGCCTGCGCCTCGTCGTCGTCAGCGGCTTCATCGAGCGCATCGATTATCGCAACGTGCCCGACCCGGTGCGGAGCCGCGTCTCGGCCCTGCTCGAACCGCTGATCGGGCGCCGCGACCTGCAGATCGGCGAGATCGAGCGGCGCCTGCTCCTGGCCGGCGACACGCCCGGCGTCGCCCTCCGCTCGACCTTGGCGCCCAGCACGGCGCAGGGTGGAACGGCCCTGATCATCGAGTCGCTCTACAAGCCCGTCACCGGCTTCTTCAGCGGCGACAACACCGTCGGCCGCCAGCTCGGGGGGTTCTCCCTCGGCGGCGGCATCGACATCAACACCGCCTTCGGCCAGGGCGAGACCATCTATTTCCGCGGCTTCGGCCATCCTGGCGAGAACGACTCCCGCGGCATCGGCAGTCCCTTCGGCGACAACCCGCGCCTGCGCACCCTCGCGGGCGGCTTCATCCTCCCTCTCGGCACGGACGGGCTGACCTTCAACTTCGAGGCGACCAACAGCCGGACGGCGCCGCGCCTGAACAACGGCATCCAGACCAGCAGCGACTTCGAGCGCCTCTCGTTCCGCCTGCGCTACCCCTGGCTGCGCAGCCGCACGGCCAACTTCTTCACGGAAGTCGCCTTCGATGCCACCCGCGAGCAGCTCGGCCTCGTCCTGCCGGCGACGATCGCGCCGCTGAGCCTCGACGAGTTGCGTGTCCTGCGTCTCAGCGGCGCGGGCGACATGCGCTTCGAGAACGGGGGGCTGCTGGCCGCCACCGGCACGCTCTCGCTCGGCGTGAACGGGCTCGGCGCGCGCAGCGCAGCGGACGCGACGCCCGTGCTGCCGCTGTCCCGTCTCGGCGCGGATGCCGAGTTCCAGAAGCTCGACGCGCTGGTCAGCTACACCCAGCCTCTCTTCGATCCCGTGGTGCTGGGCCTGTACGCGCGCGGTCAGACCTCGTTCGGCCAGGCGCTCGCGCGCAGCGAGCAGATCGGCTTCGCGTCGTTCCAGGAATTGTCCACCTTCGACGCCGGCAGCCTCGGCGGCGACAGCGGGTGGGTGGTGCGCGGCGAGCTGTCGACCCCGTTCTCGGTGACACCGGAAGGCCTGCCCCTCTCGATCGCACCCTACGTCTTCGGGGCGACGGGCGCGCTCTATCTCGAGCAGCCGACTGCTCTGGAGAAGGCGCGGCTCGGCGTCTCGGCGGTGGGCGTCGGCGTGCGCATGCTGTCCCAGACGGAGCCCAACGGCACGCTGACCTCGCTCACCCTGGAATTCGGGCGGCGCTTCCGCAACGACGCCCTGCCCGACGGCAACCGTTTCACCGTGGTGGGCGCCGTCCGCTTCTGATCCGACCGTCGCCAAGACGCCGATACGAAGACGCCGATACGAAGACACCGTCGCCACGACTTGGCCAGCCTGCGCCTCAGAGATCGTCCATGAACCGTAACGTTCGCCCCCTGCTCCAACTGCTCCTGACGGGCACGGCTCTGACGGGTTCGTTCGCGGCCGGCGCGGGCGAGCTGCCCACCGGGGCCTCGACCGTCCACGGCGGCGTCAGCATCAGCACGCCCTCGGCCAACCAGATGACCATCCAGCAGACGACGTCGAGCGCGATCGTGAACTGGCAGGGGTTCTCCATCGGCCAGGGGGCGCGGGTGGACATCAGCCAGCCCTCGGCCTCCTCGGCGATCCTGAACCGGGTCACCGGTTCGGCCCCCTCGACGATCGCGGGCCAGCTCAACGCCAACGGGCAGGTCTATCTCGTGAACCCGAACGGGGTCGCGATCACCCCGACCGGCACGGTCCAGGCGGGCGCCTTCGTGGCCTCGACCCTCGACACCACGGACGAAAACTTCAAGGCGGGCAAGCGCCTCTTCCGCGGCACGGGCCAGTCCGCGACGGTGTCGAACCAGGGCAGCATCACGGTCCAGAAGGGCGGCTACGTCGCGCTGCTGGGCGGGCGGGTCGAGAATGCGGGCCTGATCAGCGTGCCGATGGGCAAGGTCGGGCTCGGGGCAGGCGAGCAGGCCACCCTGGACTTCTCCGGCGACGGGTTCCTCCAGGTGGCGGTGCCCTCGCGCAAGGATGGATCGGACGCGGCGCTGATCCAGCACAGCGGCCAGATCCGGGCACCGGGCGGCACGGTGGTGATGCAGGCGGCGACGGCCCGCGATGCAGCGCGCCACGCCATCAACCTCTCGGGCCTGGTGGAAGCCCGCAGCGTCAGCGGCCGCTCGGGCGCGATCGTGCTCGGCGGCGGCGAGGGCGGAACGGTGACGGTGTCGGGCCGGCTCGACACCTCGGCACGGACGCAGGCGCGCCCAGGTTCTGCCACCAAGCAGGCCTCGACGGGGAAGCGCGCCCCGGCGCGTGGCGGCGACATCACGGTGACGGGCAACGACATCCGGCTCAGCGGCGCGACGCTGATGGCCAACGGCACGGCCGGCGGCGGTCGCATCCGGGTCGGCGGCGATGAGCAGGGCAACGGCCCGCTGCAGCGCGCGAGCACCACGACGGTGGACGCGGCCACCACGATCAGCGCCGATGCGGGCCGGCAGGGCCAGGGCGGCGACGTGGTGATCTGGTCGGACCAGATCACCCGCTTCGCCGGACGGATCAGCGCCACGGGCGGCGAGCAGGGCGGCAACGGCGGTCAGGCGGAGGTGTCGAGCCACGGCGTGCTCGACTACACCGGCACGGCGATCCTGACGGCGGCCAAGGGTACCTTCGGCACCCTGCTGCTCGACCCCTACAACGTCACGATCTCGAACGGCGCGGACGCGAACCAGACCGGCTTTGCCGCGACCGGCAACGATTCGGTGATCAATGCGACGACCCTGCAGACCGCCCTGCGCAGCGCGAACGTCACGGTGACGACCGGCGGGGCGGGCAGCCCCGGCACGCAGGCGGGCGACATCACGGTGGCGGCCCCGGTGACCTGGGGCACCGGGACGGGTGCGGCGACCGCGACCACGCTGACGCTGAACGCCTACCGCTCGATCGTGGTCAACGCGAATCTGACGGTGAGCGGGGACGGCAACCTCACGCTCAACACCAACCAGGGCGGCACGGGCGGCACGCTGAGCTTCGGCACGGGCGCGAGCGCGTCGTTCGTGGCAAGCGGCACGGCCACGCCGACTCAAAATCTGTTGATCAACGGCGAGGACTATCGGCTGGTGCGGGCGCAGGAGTTCGCGACAACTTTCCCGCGCGATCTTCTGACCGCCACCGCCGCGAACAACCGGTTCGCGCTGGCGGACAATCTCGATGCGGGCGGTCAGACGCTTGGTGCGCCGATCAACGTCTCCCCAGCTGGCGCGACTGCTACCTTCATGGGTAAGCTCAACGGCCTCGGACACAGTATCAGCAATCTAAATATTACGTCACCCATCCAATATGTCGGCCTGTTCGGGCAAGTCGCGAACGCAACTATCGAAAGTCTGAACCTCAATAATTTTAACGTTCGCAGCACTTACACGGGTACAGGCCCGAGTTTTGTTGGCGGATTAGCGGGTACGGCCGTCAACACAAGCATCTTCGGCGTCAACGTCAGCGGCACCGTCAGCGGAAACACGAACTCGACGGCCACGTCAGCCACTTACACGGGCGGTCTGGTGGGTGCGAATGGAGTTCCCGGAACGGCCGCCGTCGGCGGAACCATCGCACGCTCGTCCTCGTCGGCCATCGTGACGGGCGGCTACGCCACGTCCACCAATGGGACCGCCACGACCTCGACCGGCGGTCTCGTCGGCGCGACGAATGGCGGCGCGATCCTACAATCTTCGGCGACGGGCGCCGTCACGGGCGGCACCAGTGCCGTAAGCGGATTGACGGAGACGGAAACGCTCACGGCCGGGACATCCACGGGCGGTCTCGTCGGTACGGCTTTCCGCGCGACGATCTCCGACGCCTCGACCTCGGGGGCCGTGACCGGTGGTTCGGCAACCTCAAGCAGCGGCGGCGGCACCTCGAGCGTTGCCGCAACGACCGCCGGCGGACTGATCGGAACGAGCACGGGAAGCTCCATCACGCGATCCGTCGCCAGCGGAAACGTGAATGGCGGAAATGCCTTTGCCAACGGCAGCACGGGCCGCAACATCTCGACCGCGGCCGCGGCGACCGGTGGTCTGATCGGCAGCACGAACGTCATCGGCGAGACCAACACGGTTGGTGAAGTCGTTCAATCCTCAGCGACTGGCAACGTCGTCGGTGGAGGCTTCAGTGTCGATGGCAGTCTCTTCAACTTCGATGGCGCGGCCGGCGGATTGATCGGATTCAACAGCGCGAACGTCTCGCGATCCTACGCCACGGGAGCCGTGTCTCTGGGTAGCGAGGTGGGTGGACTCATCGGAGTGAACAACGGGAACGTGACCCAAGTCTATGCGACCGGGTCGGCCACGACTTCCAGCATCTATTCGACGATAAGAAATACCGCTCCCTTCGCGGTCCTCGTCGGCGGACTGATCGGCCGCAATTCAGGGAGTGTCACCGAAGCGTTCTCATCCGGTTCCGTCTCGGGTGGAACCGCGAATTCTGGAGACGCGATCAGCGCGCAATCGGCGACAGGCGGCCTGATCGGTGCGAATCTCGGCACGGTTCGGCGCACGTACGCGTCGGGCTCGGTGACGGGTGGATCCGCGACCAGCGTCTCAGGCACGACCGTCAGCGCCACGGGTGGCCTCGTCGGCAGCAACAGTGGCTCCGTGGTCGAGAGCTATGCGCGCGGCGCGGTCACGTCCGGCACCGCCGCCACGGCCGTTCTGACCGGAGGGTTGTTGGGCTCGAACCAGCCGGCGGGAACGAACACCCCGTCCGGCACGGTCTCCGCCTCGTTCTGGGATACGACGACCACCGGTCAGGGGGCCGCCGCCGGCAACGCGCCGACGCTCGCGGGCGCGACCGGCCTCACCACGGCGCAGTTCCAGAACGCCGCCACCTTCGTGCCGCTGGCCACGGGCCAGGGCTGGAACTTCCAGACCACCTGGGCCCCGCCGAGCGCCGGGTTCTACCCCGAACTCTACAGCATCGCGCCCGTCGTCTCGGTCACCGCCGACGCGCAGTCGAAAACCTACGGCCAGGCGAACCCGCTCCTCACGGGCACCGTCTCCGGCGGACCGGGCACCTACGTATTCGATGCGGCGACCGTCCGGCCGAGCGCCGCGAGCCTGCTCGCGACGTCGGCCACGCAGGCCAGCGGCGTCGGCGATTATGCGATCAGCCCGATCACCGCGTCCTTCGTCAGCGCCGGAAACACGCGCTACCGCGTCACCGGCACGGGGAGCACCCTCGCCGTTACCCCCGCGCCACTGACGATCCGGGCGAACGATCAGACCAAGACGTTCGGCGAAACGTTCACCTTCGCGGGAACCGAGTTCAGCGCGACCGAACTCGTGAACGGGGATCGGGTCACGCGCGTGACGCTTACGAGCCAGGGCGAGCCCGCCACCGCCCCGGTCACCACCTACCCGATCGTCGCCAGCGCGGCGCAGGGGACAGGCCTCGTGAACACCGCCAACGGCCGGTCGAATTACGCCATCACCTACACGGACGGCACGCTCACCGTGAACCCGGTCCCGGTTCCGCAGCAAACGCCGGCAGAGCGGGCCAGCGAGATCGCGAACGCGTCCGTCACGCCCAACATCGCCATCGGCCTGGTCAACCTCACGGCGCCGCCCCTGCCCCTGACCAGCAGCATCAACCTCGCGGTCGCCTCCGAGAGCACCACGCTCGGCGGCGGCGGCCCGACCCTGGGCGTCGGCTCCGGAACGGCAGCGGGCGACGGCAGCAGCACGGTCGCCTCCGGCACCAAGACCCTGGCGGCGATCAACACGGCTTCGACGGCCCTCAATGCCAAGCTGAATGCCTGCGAGAAGTCCAACAACCGGGCGCTCGGCGGCTACACCTCCTGCGTCGGCGATTCGTTGGAGACCTTCGCGGCCACGCTGGACCTTCGGGTCCAGCAATTGCCCCCCGCCTTCCGTGGCCTTCCCGCCATCATCCGCCAGGCCGCCCAGCGGGTCCGCACGGCGGCTACGGTCAGCGAGGCGCGAGCGGCCGTGCGCGTAGCCGTCACGGCCATCCGCAAGGCGATCTCGCTGCTGCGCGCCGACGAGCCGGCGGTCGCCCGGATCCAGGCCCGCCAGGGACGGGCCATCGCGTCGGCGCTCCAGACCGTCGATGCGCGCCTGTCGAAGGCGGTCGGGCTCTAGCCCGGCGGCGCATCGCGAAACGGAGTTGTGGGATCGCCGGCGGCCTGGGATCGGGTCGCCGGCGATCCGCGCTCCGAGGAACGGAGTCGGCGAGTCCGATCGCGCGTCCGGAGATCGAGGGGTCCGGCCATCCGATGAAGCGGGTCCCGCGCCGCATGACGGCGGTCCGTCGGGACGCAGCGTGCCCCGGACCAGCCGGTGCGCGCGCGGCTCCTACTTCATGTCGAGGATGCCGACGCTTCGCCACTTCCGCAAAGCGACTTCCATCTTGGCGCCGCCCTTGCCGTCGATCGGACCGCGATAGTAGCCGGCCTGCCTGAGCCGTTCCTGGAGCCTGCGGATCGTGTCCGTCGACCAGGCGGACGACCGGTGGATGATCTGGCTCGCGGCATCGCCCGAATCGGAGGCGACGCCCATCAGGAGCATGTCGGAGGCGTTGTCGGGGTCCTTTCGGACCCCGCGGCCTTCGTCCAGCAGGATCGCGGCCGAGACGAAGCCGCGCGGATCGCCGAGTTCGGTCGCCTTGCGGAAATAGGTCAGCGCCGCGCCGTTCTCCTTCAGCACGCCCTGCTGGGCGAGCACGCCGAGATTGTACGTCGCGATGGCGGACCCGGCCTCGGACGCCGTCTTCAGGAGCGCCAGGGCCCGCGCGGGGTCCTTGCGTCGCCCGCTGCCTTCCATCAGCGAGACGGCGAGGTTGATCGCGCCGTCCGGACTGCCGCCATCGGCGGCCTTCTCGTACCAGGTCGCCGCTTCCTTCGGGTCGCGGGGCAACCCGTCACCGGTCTCGAACTGGAGGCCGAGGCTGACCATCGCCCGCAGGTTCCCGCGCTCGGCGGCCTCCCGGTAGAGCGTGACGGCCTCGGTGCGCTGGCCCGCGGCGGCGAGCGCGCGGGCCAGCAGCGCCGTGTAATGCGGCATCTCGGGGTGGTTCTGACGGGCCGCCCGGCAGGCGGCGATCGCCGCATCCGCGTTGCGGGCGAGATCGGAGAGGATCACGCCCGCCGTGTTCGCAGTCGCGTCGCGGGGGTGGGTCGCCGAGCGCTCGCACAGGCTTTCCGGACGGGCCTCGGCATCCTCCGCCGTCGGGAGCGACTGGAGCAGTTCCTGCGCTTCGCCGACGTGGCGCCCGTCCGGGTGACGGGTGACGTAGAACTCGACGAGCTGGCGCAGCCGGGAGCGCTGCGCGAAGTCCCACAGGCGGTCGTCGGAGACGCGGTCGGCATCGGGCGTGCTCCGCACCGCGCCCACGGTGGCGGCGGGATCGGCCGACGCGACCGTGATCATGGACTTGACCTCGGTGGCGTGCGGCCCGTCCGGATAGCGCGACAGGTAGATCCGCAGCAGGGCGGCGTCCCGGCTGGAGGCGGCGATCTGCCAGAGCTGCGTCTCGGGCGAGGCCACCGCGGCCTGGCCGGGCGTGAAGTAGAACTGGCTCGTGAGCGACGAGTTCTCCCACGGCACCTGGAACCCGCCCGTCGCCGCGATCACGTCCTTGCGCACCGCGATCATCATCGAGGCAACGTCCTGACCCCGGGTCGCGACGTGGCTGAGGAAGGCCTGCGCGAAGGGGCTGTTGCGGCCGCCCCCGTCGAACGCGACGTTGTCGGGCTGCGTCGCGTAGGCGAACAGGAAGCCGGCGGCGTTGCCCATCCGGGCGAGCCCGTTCGGCAATCCGGGATCGGACGCGCCGGCCGCCCCGCGCAGGGGGTTGTTGCGGCAGGCATCGAGGAAGACGAGGTGGATGCCCCGGCTGCCTTCGAGCCCGTCGGTGATCGCGCGCAGATTGAGCGTGCCGGTCTCGACATCCCCCCGGCTCCTGATGCTCGCATCGACCGGAACGAGGTAGTTCTGCCCGTCGACCTGGAAGCCGTGCCCGGCATAATAGACCAGCGAGACGTCGGCGGTGCGGGCCTGCGCCTGGAACCGCGCGATCACGCCGGTCATGGCGCTGCGCTCGAGGTCGACCCCTTCCAGGACGGTGAACCCGCGCGCCTTCAGGGCCGCCGCGACATCCTTGGCGTCGTTGGCCGGATTCGTGAGCGCCTTGAGGTTGCGGTAGCTGGTGTTGCCAATGACGAGGGCGACCCGGGTCTCGGCAGAGGCCGTTCCCGCCCAGAGACCGAGGCCGAGGGTTAGAAGACCCGCGAGCCGCGACCGGCTCCCGAGACGTTTCCGAAACGCCGATCCGCAGTTTTCCATGGAAAATCCTGCGCGAAAGAAAGTCCTGCGCGACAACAGGAGCCTAACCTGACGACACGCGCGGCTGTCAACGCATCCGCTACCGAAAGCCCACCACCGGCATGCCGAAGCGTTCTCAGGCGACCAGCGCCGACGATGTCCGGCCGGCGCCTTGGTCACCCGGCAAGGCGTCCAGGAAATCGTCGAGGTCCTGCGTCGTCGGAAAGGCGTGGAATGCACCGAAGCGCCGCGTCGCGATGGCACCGCAGGCCGTGGCGCGCAGGAGGCTCTCCTCCAGCGGCAGGTCCCGGATCAGGCTCGCGGCGAGGCCGCCCGTGAACGCGTCGCCGGCGCCGATCGTATCGACCGTCTCGCCCGGGATCGCGGGCTGGTGGCACGGTGCCTGACCGGGGCGGAAGACCACCGCCCCGCGCGCCCCGAGCGTGACCACCACGAGGTCGGGCCCGCCCCGCAGGATCGCGTCGGCCAGATCGGCATAGGCCCGCGCGGGAGCGCCGGGCGAGACCGGCGTTCCGGACGCGTCCGCCCATTGCCCGGCTTCGACCTCGTTGACGACGACGATGGACGTCTGAGCGAGGAGGCCGGGATCCACGGGACGATAGGGCGACGGGTTGAGGAGCGTCCGCTTTCCGGCACGCCGCGCGATCGAGAACCCGGCCAGGATCGGTCCGTCCGGTGATTCGAAGGTGGCCAGGGTCAGGTTTGCACGGGCGATCGCGGGAGCGCACCGGTCGATCTCGGCCGCGGACAGGAGATCGTTCGCACCCATGTGGACCGCGAGGCAGTTCTCCCCCGTTCCATCGATGAAGCCGACACCGGCCCCCGTCGTACCCGCGTAGGAACGGATCATTGCCGTCGAGAGGCCGGCCAGGCGAAACGAGGTGGCGGCCAGCTCGGAGAACGCATCGTCGCCCACGGCGAACACGCCGTCGACGGCCGAACCGAGGCGGTGCGACGTCACGGCCAGGTTGAAGCCTTTCCCGCCGGGCTCCACGCTGAGGTCCGCCGCGCTGAGTGACTCTCCAGGACGCGGAAGCCGTGCTACCATCACGCAACACGCAACAACGAAGCTCCCAACCACGAAGATTCGCGCTGGTTCCGTCTCGTTCATTCCGGCTCTCGAACCTCAGATAAGTCCCTTGGGCAAACCGACCTTACGACTCCTCTCACAAGCTAAATTCGATGCGAGGGACAAGCTTTCCGGGCTTGCCGACGATCGGCCATCAGTCATGAGCTACTTACGGCTTCGCGACGATACTGCGATGCCATTGTATCAACAATTGGAGGAACAACTTTACGCACTCATTGAATCCGGTGTTCTGCCAGTTGGTACCATCTTACCGGCCGAACGACAACTCGCCGAGAGTCTCGGTGTCAGCAGGGTCACGATCCAGCGCGCCTATATAGCACTCCGGCAACGCCAACTCCTGACGTCACAGGGACGCAAGGGGTTCGTTGTTCGCGGATTCAAGGATCAGATCCGCCCGGGCATGGATCGCCTGAAGGGATTTACTGAGGAGATGCGGGAACTCGGCAAGGTTCCCTCCTCCCGAATCCTCGAACGCAGCGTGGTTCAGGACCGCTCGATCTCCTCGATCTTCGGCCTGCCCTCGACGGCGCCGTTCCTGCGCCTCACCCGGGTCCGCTGCGGCGACGACGTCCCGATGTCGCGCGAGATCGCCTGGTACAACCTCGCCGCCGCGCCGGCCCTGGAGGAGGCCGACCTGTCCGGGTCGGTCTATGCCTGCCTCGCCGACAAGTGCGGCGCGCGCCTCGTCAATTGCGAGCAGACCATCGAGGCGACGACGCCGACGCGGCTGGAATGCGAGTTGTTCGCGTTCGACGAGCCGCTGCCGTGCCTGCTCATCAAGCGGCACAGCTTCGCCGCCGACGGTCAGATGATCGAATATGTCGAGGGCCTGTTTCGCGGCGACATGTACAGCTACCGGCTGAAGCTCAGCGGCTGAACGGCCGGGGCACGCGCGCGGCGAGGCGCGTCCTCAGGGGCGACGGGCCGTGACGACGAGGCCCCGGACCGGTTCGCCGCGCTGCATCCGCAGGATCTGGTGGTCGATGCCGACCTCCCCGAAGCCCGCCGCGTCGAGCGCCCGGCGCACGTAGTCCTCCCGGTGGCCGTAGCGCCCATGCGGGTTGAGGACGAACGGCTGCGCGCCGTCATCGGCCTCCAGGGTGAAGATCACGCCGCCGCCCGGTTTCAGGGCGGTGCGCGCGGCCACCAGCACCTCGGCGAGGTCGCCGAAATAACAGAGCGTGTCGGCCGAAAGCACGAGGTCGTAGGCGCAGTCATGCGCCGCGAGGAAGCCCGTGAGTTCCGCATGCACCAGGGTGTCGTAGCAGCCGCGCTCCACCGCCTGGGCCAGCATTCCTTCGGAGAGGTCCACGCCGACGAGGTCCCGTGCCCAGGCCGAGACCAGCGGGCCGCACAGGCCCGTGCCGCAGCCCGCATCCAGGATGGCGAGGCCCTTCTCCGGCTGGCCGGCCAGGCCCCCCAGGGCCGCCGCCACGAGGTCGGGCGCGCGGTATTCGAGGCCGGAGAGACTGCGGTCGAAGCTCGTGGCATAGGCGTCGAAGAGCTTGGCCACGTAGGCGTCGCTCGCCCGTGACGGCACGTCCTGGCCCGAGATCGCCGCGCGCAGGTGGCGCGCGGTCACGCTGCCGGGCTCGTCCTCCAGCCAATCGTCGAGGATCGCCACCGCCGTCTGCCGGTCGCCGCGCAGGACGTGCATGTCGGCCAGGAGCCGCCGGGTCTCCGCGTTGCGGGGTTCCAGCGTCAGGGCGGTCTGGTGGCAGGCCACGGCCTCCTCGAAGCGGCCCCGGCTCGCGAGGAGCCGGCCGAGATTGTCGTGGGCCTCGCGATGCGCCGGATCGATCGCGATGACGCGCCGGTAGGCGGCCTCGGAATCGTTGAAGCGGTTGAGCGTCCGCAGGGCGACGCCGAGATTGTTGAGGATATCGACGTTCCGGGGCTCGATCTCCACCGCGCCGAGATAGGCCTCCACCGCCTCCTCGAACCGGCCGCGATCGTTCAGGATGTTGCCGAGGTTGTTGCGCATCCCGGCATCCTGGGGCTGCAGGGTGATCGCGTGCCGGATCAGCCGGATTCCCTCCTCCGACCGGTCGGTCCCGTGATGCAGGACGCCGAGGAAATGCGTGGCGTCCGGATGATCCGGGACGGCCTCCAGGATGCGGCCGTAGATCCGCTCGGCGATGGTCGTCTCGCCGGACCGATGGAGGCGCATGGCGAGCGCGAGGGCACTCGGGACGCTCATCGTGTGCGACGTCGCGGCGTCCTCGCCCGCAGGCGAATCGATCTGGGACCCGGTATCCATGGCGCCCCGCCGGTTGAGAAATCCCTCCTCTGGGTATAACCAAAACCGGTCCAGAATCCAGGCACTTCCGGGATGTCGGTTCCGGAGTGTCCGGCATCGCCATCCGCCACGCTTTTCCGTCACCGCCCGCGCACGGTGTTCCAGACCTTGATCCGGCTCGATCCCATCCCTCTCGTCCCGCACCCGCGCGGGCCTCGCTCCGCCGCCGCGTCGCGGGCCGTGCCGGTGCGCAGCCTTGGCCGGGACGCCGCGCGGTGAGGCCGGCCAAGCAGCGGCGCCCCCTCCCCGCCCCGGCGGCGCGGCGCGGCACGCGGGGCGCGGGGCGGCGCGGCGGCGCGGGCACGCTCTGGCTGCTCGCGGCGGCCTTCGTCTGGGGGGCGGCGGCCACCGGGTTCGCGATCGCCAATTACCGGACGGTTCAGCGGCTGACCGAGGAGGCCGGGCTCCGGCAGGCCGCGCATGACGACAAGGTGCGGGCCCTGACCCGGCGCCTCGTCGGCGTCGCCAGCCATCAGGTCCTCGAGGAGGAGGGCCTGTCGGGTCGCCTCGCCGACATCATCACGCGGCAGGTCGACCTCGAGAGCCGGCAGGCGCTCCTCGCCGCGATGGCGGAGCGGACGCTGGCGGACAAATTCCCCGGCGAGAAACCCCCGCTCGACAAACCCGCGAACGAGCGCGCGGCCCCCGTCCCGCCGGCGGCCGCCGCCGAGCCGGCGCCGGGCGAGCGTGCGCGACGCAGGCCGGAGGGACGTGACGCCGCGCCACCCGCCGAGGGCGCGCCGTCCGGCCGCCCGGGACGCAGCGGCGGCTTGCGCAACGACCCTGCCCTCAATGTGGCCCAACTGACGGCGCTCGGCGCGCGGGACCAGTTCGGCCGGATCGAGGCCTCGCTGGGCCGGGTCGAGGCCGGGCAGCTTCGCATCCTCACCACCCTCGCGACCGCCGGCCGGGCCGCCGTCGAGCGCATCCGCGCGGTCCTGGCCGAACTTCCGCTGAGCGTGTCCCTTCCCGCCGCACCGCTGCCCCCCTCACCCGGCCCGCGGGATTCCTTCGTGGCGGCGGTCGCCCAGGCCGAGGGCGCGCTCGCCGAATCGAACCGCTGGCGGATGGCGGTGGACAGCCTGCCGCTCCTGGCGCCGATCGAGGGCGGAGCCGGCCTGACCAGCAATTTCGGCATGCGCTCCGACCCGTTCACGGGCGGCGCGCGCATGCATGCCGGCATGGATTTCCGGTCGCCGGTGGGCACGCCCGTGCGCGCGGCGGCGAGCGGCCGGGTGGTCACGGCCGGACCGAGCGGGGGCTACGGCAATCTCGTCGAGATCGAACACGGCCGGGACGTCGTCACCCGGTATGGACACCTGTCGAGCATCGGCGTCACCGTCGACCAGACCGTCGCGGCCGGGGCCCCCATCGGCCTCGTCGGTTCCACCGGGCGCTCGACCGGGCCGCACCTGCATTACGAGACGCGGCTCGCCGCCGGGCCCGTCGATCCGGCCCGCTTCATCGGCGCGGGACGAACGCTGTTCGGGGCCACGGCTACGGCGGCCGACGGGGTGTCGGCGTCTCACGCCGATCCGCAATCGGATGCCCCGGCGGATGCCTCCGATTGAGGGCGGGTCAATCTCCCGCGCGTCCCCGTGAGCAGAGCTTCGGGGGGCACCGCGTCACGCAGGCCGCCTGCTCGGCCGCACAGGCCGTGCGCTCCCCGCCGCAGGCCGCGAGCGCGTCGGCGCAGGCCCGCTTGCAGAGGATGCGCTTCCCCGGCTCGATACACCCGCCCCTCGGGGGCCGCTTGACCAGGGGCCGGCGGTCCATCTCATGCCGAGAGGCCGCGTCGTCCTGGCGCGACGCCCCGGCGCGGGCCGGGAGCGCCACGATGGCGAGGACGACCAGCAGGCGCGCGCCGGAACGGGCGATGACCTGGACAGGGCACATGAGCGCTGAGCCTCCCGAACTTCCAGGGCGCAGAGGGTCGACCTCACGCGCCACGATGCGGGATCGACCTTCGGATGGCGGACCGCCCGGAGCCTCGTCCCGAAAGGTCGCCGCCGGCTTTCGGAAAAAGACGATGCTCTAGCCGCTGATATGCGGATCGTAGGGGCTGAACCGGTCGTCGGCGCCGGAGGATTTCTCGGAGGCGTAGCCCATGCCGCAATGCAGGACCGCTTCCTCGGCCTGACTCCCGTTGGGATCGTCCTCGTCGGCGCCGTTCGTGTGGGCCAATTCGTGGCACAGGCTCGCCAGGAGTTGCCAGCGCCCCTCGCGGAACGAGCGCGTCGACATCGCGACCTCGAGGCCGGGCGTCTCACCCCAACCGTAATTGCTGGCATCGACGATGAAGTTGATCCAGACGTTCCGGTCGGCGACGATCTGGGACAACGAGCGCCCGTGCTTCAGCGATCGGAAGTAGACGTTCGCGGCCGGCTTGTTCGCCGCGATCCAGATCGCCTTCGAACGGGCCCAGCGCATCATCTCGCGATGCTTGGGCGGAACCGCGATCCAACCGCTGTCGACGTTGGAACTGGTGTGATCACCGACATTGATCTGCATCATGGGTGCACTCCCGTCGTTGGCCCGGCCTTCGAACGCGTCGCCGATCCGCCGCCGGAGGCCGGATCGGGACGAGGTGTTCGCATCGGACGAATCTGTCGCTCGGGAGAGCCCGACGCCGCCCGCCGCGCCATCCCTCATTCGAGGGTCGGATCGTCCGCATCGCGATAGAGGTCACCCCATTCCGCCTGCCAGAGGCCGTCCGGGTCCAGCACGACCAGGGGAACCTTGAAGTCGTTGGCGAAGCGGATTGCGGCGCGGAACGCGTCCTTGGCCGGCAGCGCGCCCGAGGAGAAATCCTTCGGGAGCCGGCCTTGGGTGGCCGAGGCGGGGCAGTTGACCACCCCGAAGGCTTCCTCGCCTCGGCGGGCGAGCGCCAGCGTCGTGGCATCGCCGGGCGGTTCGTCGACCTGCTCGAAACGGTTGCGGATCATCGTCTTCGCACTCCCCTCCTCGAAAGCCTCGTGGGATGCCGGGCGATCAGGCGGCGTCGGGTTCCGTGACCGGCGCCCCGGCGTCGCGTGGTGTCGCCTCCGCGTCGCGCGGCGCGGCCTCGTCACCGTGTGGCGCCGCATCGGCGCCCGTCCCGTTCCACGCATAGGCGAAGGTCCCGTCGCCCATCGTCACGCGCACGTCGGTCACCGCTTCCTTGGCCAGGGTGCGGTTCAGGAACTCGCGCGAGAGCGCCGGGAGCAGCGTGTTGGTGATGATGTTGTCGATCATCCGGCCGCCGGAATCCGGGTCGTTGCAGAGGGAGACGATGTATTCTACCACCGCGTCGTCGTAGCCGAAGGCAGCGCCGTGGTTCTCGGTGACGCGGCGGCCGATCCGGTCGAGTTGCAGGCGCACGATGCCGGCGAGCATGTCCGGTGAGAGCGGCAGGTAGGGGATGGTGACGATCCGCCCGAGCAGGGCGGGCGGGAAAACCTTGAGGAGGCTCGGGCGCAGCGCCTGGGCCAGCGCCTCGGCATCGGAGGCGTAGCTCGGGTCGCGCGCGAGCTGCATGATGACCTCGGTGCCGACATTCGAGGTCAGGATGATCAGGGTGTTCTTGAAGTCGATGCGCCGGCCGGTGCCGTCCTCCATCACGCCCTTGTCGAAGACCTGGAAGAAGATCTCGTGGACGTCCGGATGGGCCTTCTCGACCTCGTCGAGGAGGATCACGCTGTAGGGCTTGCGCCGGACCGCCTCGGTGAGGCGCCCGCCCTCGCCGTAGCCGACATAGCCGGGGGGCGCGCCCTTGAGCGTGGAGACGGTGTGCGCCTCCTGGAACTCGCTCATGTTGATGGTGATCATGTTCTGCTCGCCTCCGTAGAGGGCCTCGGCGAGCGCCAGCGCGGTCTCGGTCTTGCCGACGCCGGAGGGGCCACAGAGCATGAACACGCCGATCGGCTTGTTCGGATTGTCGAGCTTGGCCCGGTTGGTCTCGATCCGCTTGGCGATGCCCGCGAGCCCGTGGCTCTGGCCGACGACCCGCCGGTTGAGGATCTCGGGCAGGCGCAGCACGGTCTCGATCTCGTCCTTGACCATCCGGCCGACCGGGATGCCGGTCCAGTCGGAGACCACGGAGGCCACGGCCTGCTCGTCGACATGGGCGTAGATCATCCGCGCCTCGGGCTCGATCGCCTCGAGCCGGTCGGCGCAGGCCTTGAGCGCGGCGCGCCGGGCCTCGGGGTCGGCGGGCAGGCTGGGCGGGGCCGAACCCGAACCGGGCTCCAGCGCGGCACCGATCGGCGGCGCGGCCGCGGGCTCCTCCTTGGAGAGAGCGGCGCGCAGGTCGCGGATCTCCTGAACCAGGGCCGTCTCGTCGCGCCACGCCGCTTCGAGCCCGGCCAGGCGCTCGGTCAGCGCCGCGCTCTCGCCGTCGATGGCGCCGATGCGCTCCTCGTTGCCGGCCCCGAGGTCGCGGTCGGCGACCAGGGCGGCGCGCTCCCCCTCCAGGGCGCGGATCGCCACCCGGGCGTCGGCGATCGCGGCGGGAATCGCCGTCTGGCTGATCGAGACCCGGGCGCTGGCGGTGTCGAGCAGGCTCACCGCCTTGTCGGGGAGCTGGCGGGCCGGGATGTAGCGGTGCGAGAGCTGGACGGCGGCCACGATCGCCGCGTCCGAGATGCGCACGCCGTGATGCGCCTCCATGGGCCCGAGCAGCCCGCGCAGCATGTCGCAGCACTGCGCCACGCCGGGTTCGCCGACCTGGATCGGCTGGAACCGGCGGGTCAGGGCCGGGTCCTTCTCGATGTGCTGGCGGTACTCGGCCCAGGTCGTCGCCGCGATGGTCTTCAGCGTCCCGCGCGCCAGCGCCGGCTTGAGCAGGTTGGCCGCATCCCCGGTGCCCGCCTGCCCGCCGGCGCCGATCAGCGTATGGGCCTCGTCGATGAACAGGATCACGGGGGTCGGCGAGGACTGGACCTCGTCGATCACCGAGCGCAGGCGCTGCTCGAACTCGCCCTTCATGGAGGCGCCCGCCTGCATCAGCCCGATATCGAGGGCGCAGAGCCGGACACCTTGGAGCGCCGGCGGCACGGCCCCGGCCGCGATGGCCTGGGCGAAGCCCTCCACCACCGCCGTCTTGCCGACGCCCGCCTCGCCGGTGAGGATGGGATTGTTCTGCCGCCGGCGCATCAGCACGTCGATGAGCTGGCGGATCTCCTCGTCGCGGCCCCGGATCGGGTCCATCTCGCCCGAGGCCGCCTTCGCGGTCAGGTCCTGCGAGAAGCGGCCCAGAGCCGTCTGGCCGGTGGCGGCCGCGGCGGCCCCCGGCGTCCCGGCCGCGATCGCGCCGGACCCGTCCATCGGCCGGAGGTTCTCCTCCTCGGACTTGGCCCAGACCGTGCGGTGCTCGCCCGCCAGGGCATCGATCGGGATCTTGCCGAACTCGCCCGAGAGCGCCACGAGGGCGCGCCGCAACTCGCTCGATTTCAGGGCGCCGACGAGGACGTGTCCGGAGCGGATCTGGGTCTCGCCGAAGAACAGGGTCGCGTAGTGCCAGCCCCGGTCGAGGAGGTCGATGATGACGTTCGAGATGCCCGGCATCTCCGTCTCATTCCGCCGCAGGCCGTCGACGGAGCGGGCGAGGTCGGCCGAGAGCCGGGCCGCGTCGAGCCCGTAGCGGTCCACCGTCAGGGCGAGGTCGGTGCCCTCCCGCCTGAGCAGGTGGAGCAGCCAATGGGCCGGCTCGACATTGCGGTTGCCCGCCCCCTTGGCCTGGCGCAGGGCCTGGATGAAGGCGTCGTAGCCGACCCGGTTGAGCTTGCCCGTGACGGTCTCGAGACTGATCTCGCTCATGCCTGTGGATATCCAGCGTGCGGGGCCGGCGGCCGGGCGGCGCGCTCGGCGGGATGGAAGCGGGCGTCGCGGCGGACGAGGTCGGCGCTGTCCGGCACGCAGGCCCCCATCCAGCTCGTGTAGCCGAGGCGGCCGAAGCGCCCGAGGCTCAAGGGTTCGACGGCGGTCACGGGCAGCGCCAGCTCGACGTCGCAGTCGAGTTCGTCGCCGAGATAGAGGAAGATCAGGTCCGCCAGCGGCCGGCACTGTTCGCCCCCGGGCAGCAGCCGCTCGTAGCCGGTGAGGTCGGCGGCGACGATCCGCAGGCGGATCTTGTCGTCGACGCTGAACACGCTCGATCCGAGGAGCAGGTCCGCGCCGAGGCGGGCGTTGGCGAGGCCGAGCCGGCTGCGGTCGGCGGCCTCGAATTCGAGGTGGCTGCCGACGAATTCCTCGACCTCGACCTCGACCCCGAGGAGCCCGGAGAGCACGTTGCACAGGCGCGACGCGGAGCGGGCCGCCGGCGCCAGGAGCCCCGCATAGGCGAGCTTGGCCGCGTCCGGAACCGAATCGCGCGCCGTCAGAGCGGGCGAGCCGAGGCCGATGGCCGAGCCGATATAGGCGGCGAAGCGGTCCGCCTCTGGGATCTCGTTCTGGGCGATCGGCCGCGCATCGGCCCAGGCCCGGTAGAAGAGCTGCAGGAACCGGTGGTTCAGGATGTCGAGGAAGCGCGGGAAGGCGTCGTCGCGGGCCAGGGTCCAGCCATAGGCCTCGTCCGTGGTCGAGAGCGGCAGCGGCCCCTGCGGCCCGAGCAGGCCGAGGAACTGCACGAAGAGGCGCAGACGCCCCTGCCGGTCCTCGTCGGCGCGGGCGATGGTGGCCGCCGGAAAGGCGAGGTAGGGATCCTCGCCCAGGGCCACGTAATCGTCGCGCCGGGCGGCGCTGTCGCCGATCCTGGGCTTGTCGGGGTGGCTGCGCTCGATCCGCCGCAGGGCCGCGAGCAGGTCGAAGGCCCAGGGGGCTTGCCTGATCCCCTGGCGAAGGGTCATCGCGCGGATGTCCGGCCGATCGGTCACATCAGCCTCCGCGCGCCGACGCGGGGCGGCCAGCGCATGATCTCGCCGCGCTCGGTGGTTCGGATCACCGTCTGGGTGAAGTGGTTGAGCGAGGCGTAATCGGCCAGGAAGCGTTCGAGGATGGCCCCGAGCAGGAAGGTGCCGGTGCCCTCGAAGGCCTTGTCGTCGAGGACGACCGTGACCTCGGTGCCGCGGGCCGCGCCCGTCCCGGTGCGCTGGCGCAGGCGGCGGATCACGGGCCGGCTGTCGACGCCGCGCAGGCCCCGGATGCGCCGCTCGATGGCGCTGTCCGAGAGGTCGGCGAACAGGGTCAGGACCTCGCGCAGGGCCTCGCCGCCCCGCCCGCTGCCGCGCTCCACGAGGCCGAGGGGGTTGAGCCGCAGCAGGCTGATCAGGCGCCAGGCGACGGCGCCCGTGTGGGTGCTCTGCGTCCGGCTGCGCAGTTGCGCCACCACGGGCTCGCGCGGGCGCGTCGGCCCGGCGACGCAGACGACCGCGAGGGCGCCGTCCTCGGTGAAACGGAAATCGGCGCCGGTCTCACCCACCGGCAGGTGTTCGGGCAGGTGGCGGTTCGAGCAGAGGGCGCGCACGCTGACCTCGGCGACGTCGCTCTCCGCGTCGATGCCCGCCGGCTCGATCAGCGAGAGGAAGACGTCGGTGCCCGTATAGTCGGAGGCCGCGCCGTAATCGCTGCGCTCCCGGCTCGTCCGGCGGCGCGGGAGCCGGCGCAGGGTGTAGGCCAGACCGGTCGGAGCCGCCTCGCCCTCGGCGGCGTAGAGCGGCCGCACCAGGGCCTTTTCCGGCCGGCCCGGATGGTGCGCGTAGACCTGGAGCACCCGATGCGGCTCGAAATCCAGGGGCCGGCTGCGATCCGGCACGAGGTGGTACTCGTGCTGGCGCGCCTGGACCGGGACCCGGTCCAGCGTCATCTCGAACAGGTTGATGGCCGGGGCGGCATAGAGCGCGAAGGCCTCGGGCGTCACGGTCGCCGCGAGGCGTCCGTTGGCCTCGTCGAAGGTGACGATGAGATCGAGCGAGCGTGCCTGGACGCGCGCCAGCACCCGGGCGAGCCGGGTCAGCCGAAAGCCCAGGAACTTGCGCGGGAAGGTGAAGTATTCGCGCAGGAGGTCGAACCCGTCGAAGAGGCGGTTGTCCTTCGGGAACAGCCGCTCCTCGGCCTCGAACCCCACCGGCAGCAGGGTCTCCCGGCCGAGTGAGACGAGCACGGGATCGCCGAAGGCATCGAGGTAACGGAGATAGACGCCGGTGCAATTGGCGAAGAGCTGCTCGTAGAGCGCCGCCGCGTCGGCCTCCGGTCCGATGAGATGGATCGGCAATTCGTCGACGGCGCAACCCGCGAACCAGGTTTCCGGCGCCTCGCCCCCCTTCTGCGCCGGGGGCTCGTCCTCCGGACGCGCGGTCGTGCGATGGGTCAGCGTCAGCCGCAGGCCGGCGACCGCCGCGCCCCCGACCCCCAGCGCCTGGATCGGCCCCGCATGGGCGAGATACTCCGCCGCCGTGATCTCGAAGGGCCAGAGCCGCAGGTCGGCGCAGAGCCTGAAGCGACAGGCCACCCTGCGCTCACGCTCGCGATAGGTCGCGTCCAGGTTCGCGCCGCGCGCGATCCGCGGTCCGTCGCGCAGGGCCGGGTCCCCGAAGGTCGGCTTCACGCGCGCGAGCATCACGGAGGGCGTCGGCGCGAGGTAGTTCGGCACGAGCTGTTCGAGCAGGTTCTGCGAGAACTCGGGAAACTCGTGCTTGATCTTCAGCTGCACGCGCGCGGCCAGGAAGGCGGCCCCTTCGAGCAGGCCCGCGATCATCGGATCGGCCCGGTCGTCCACCAGGCCACCCAGGCGGTCCGCGATGCCGGGATATTCCTCCGAGAACTCCCGCGCCTGCTCCTGGAGCACGCCGAGCTCGCGATTGTACAGGTCGAGGAACTCGCGATTCATGGCGCCGCATCGTCCCGGGTCGATCGCTGCGCGGCGGGCGCGGGGCTGGTCATGCGGCGCTCACCGGTAGCGGATCGAGATCTTGCCGGTGTCCTGCTCGAGGTCGGCGATGAACTCGACCGGCAGGTTCAGGGGATCGCAATCGATCTCGGCGCGGACCACGAAGCGCAGCTTGAGCTCGGCCGGATCGACGTCGCGGTCCCGCCAAGCGGCGACGGAGCCGGCGGCGAGGCGCGGCTCGAAGAGGGTGAGCGCCGTCTCGATCTCGGCGCCGATCTCGCTGACCGTCTGCTCGTCGATCGAGCGGCGCGAGATGTCGGTGAAGCCGTAATTGAGGATCGACGTCGCCACGGCCGGAAAATCCGAGATGTCGGTGGAGGCCGCGAAGTTCACAGTGTTCATGAGGTCTTCCAGATCGCGGGCCACGGCCCGCTGCAGGTCGGCGGCGCTCATGGCCGAGCGCGCGACGGCGCGCCGGCCGGGAATGATGCGCTCCCCCGCCTCGTCGCGCTCGTTGATCGCCTCGCGGGCGTCGCGCTGTCCGTGGGCGCTGCGGAAGGCCTCGACGAAGGGAATCCGGACGCGCTTTGCGCTGCCTTTGCGAGTCATCACGCGGCCTCGAAGGTCCCGAACGCAAGGTGTACGAGGGCCGCGCAGGTCGGCAACGGCAGGATGCGGCGGGCGGTCCGGCCCGAGGCCGGCGCGAACCCGCCGCTGGTTAGGCTGCCATCGCCGGCCCGATCGCCGAGGCGATCCGCGGCGCGGCCGACTACTTCTCGTTCTTGGCGATGTTCCAGGTCGCCTCGACTTCCGGACCGGCGCTGCCGTCCTTCGCCTGGGTCGTGTAGACGTACTTGAACTTGGCGAAGTTCAGGGTGACGTTCTCGGTCAGCCGGTCCTCGCCGCCCGAACCGCCCACCGAGACGTGCGTCACGATGAGATCTTCCATCTCGATCTTGACGTACTCCACCGGCTTGTCGCCGGCCTTGCGGACGTAGAGCGTTCCCTTGGGAATATGCTTGCCGCTGCAGCAATGCGAGGCGAGCGGCGGGCTCGCCTTGTCGATGTACTTCGTGACGCTGACGTCCTGGACCGAGACCTTGCCGGCGCCGGAGCCGGAGCCGACGTGACCGCTGCCGGATTGCGACATGCCCCAGGACCAGGCGAGGACGTCGATCTCCTCCTTGTGCTTGCCGTCCTGGGATTCGCCCTTGATCCCGTCCAGCTTCAGAAACATGTCGACTGCCATAACCGTCCCCTCCGTTTGTTGGCCGCTTCGTGGTCACACGCTCAAGACGATGCGGAGCACGGGATGTCTCCGCATGGGTGAATCCTGACAGGGATCGATCGGGCGACCCGGATTATTGGGCCGGCGCGGGCAGGCGCGAGACGAGGCTCATGCCGATATCCATGCCTTCGAGTTGGTAATGCGGACGAAGGTAGAAGCGCGCGGAGTAGTATCCGGGATTCTCCTCGTTCTCGAAGATGTCGACCCGCGCGTCGGCCAGCGGCTTGCGCGCCTTGGTCTGCTCGCTCGAGTTCACGGGATCACCGTCGACGTACTGGTTGATCCACTCCTGGAGCCACTTCGTGAGCTGGTCTTTCTCTTTCGTCGACCCGATCTTGTCGCGAACCATGCACTTCAGGTAGTGCGCGAAGCGCGAGACCGCGAACATGTAGGGCAGACGGGAGGACAGGTTGTCCGACGCCGTGGCCTCGACGCCCTTCTCGCCGAAGAACGTCTTCGGCTTGTAGACCGACTGCGCGCCGATGAAGGCGGCCTTGTCGGAATTCTTGCGGTGGATCAGCGGGATCAGGCCGGCCTTGGCCAGTTCCGCCTCGCGCCGGTCGCTGATGGCGATCTCGGTCGGACACTTGAGGTCGACGCCGCCATCGTCGGTCGGGAAGGTGTGGTTCGGCAGGTTGACGACCTCACCGCCGGATTGGACGCCGCGGATCCGAACCGTCCAGCCGCATTCCTTGTAGGCGCGGTTGATGTTCACCGCCATCGCGTAGGCGGCGTTCATCCAGGCGTAGCTCTCGCCAGCATGGCCGTCCGTCGTCTCCTCGAAGGCGAACTCCTCGACGGGCTCGGTCTTGGCGCCGTAGGGCAGGCGCGACAGGACGCGGGGCATGCACAGGCCGAGATAGCGGGAATCGGGCGAGTCGCGCAGGGACTTCCAGGGTCCGTAATCCGGCGTGTCGAAGATCTTGCCGAGATCGCGCGGATTGGCGAGTTCGGTGTAGCTGTCCATTCCGAGCAGCGTCGGGTCGGCCCCGGCGAAGAACGGCGCGTGGGCGGCGCCCGCGATCTTGCTCAGATCGCGCAGAAGCTGCACGTCGGTCGGGAGGTGGCTGAAGTGGTAATCCGCCACCAGGCAACCGAACGGTTCGCCGCCGAGCTGCCCGAACTCGGACTCGTAGACCTTCTTGAAGAGCGGGCTCTGATCCCAGCGGGCGCCCGGGTACATCTTCAGGTTCCGGGAGAGCTCGTTCTTGGAGATGTTCATCACCTTGATCTTCAAGCTCGAATCGGTTTCCGAGTTGAAGACGAGGTAGTTGAGCCCACGCCACGCGCTCTCGATCTTCTGGAATTCCGGCGCGTGCAGGATCTCGTTGACCTGCAAGGTCAGCTTCTCGTCGATCCGGGCGATCATCTCCTCGATCGTGTCGAGGACGTCGTCCTTGATCAGGCTGGTGTCGGACAGCGCCTGCCGGACGAGCGTTCCGACGGCGTTCTCGACCTCGGTCGCGGCCCGTTCGGTGCGCGGCTTGAAGCTCTGCTTGAGGAGGCTCGAGAATTCATCCGCCTCGACCGTTCCGCCCTGCGGCGACGCGGCCTGACCACCCAACTCGTTCGTTCCAGATGCCATCGTCGTCTCTCACAACACCGCCGGTAAGGTCGGGATCGAGGTTGGTCCCTGATGCTGCGTCGCCCCCCGGCCGATCCGGTCGCCTGATCCGGATGGCGCGCGGGCGGCGCGGTTCGTGACGTTGCGGGCTCAGTCGCCCGCCCGGGCCCCAGACCCGAGCGCGCGGATCAGGCGGGCGTGCCGGGCGTCTCGCCGTCCTTGCCCGGGGCGGCGAGCTTCTCCTGGAGCGCCGCCATCAGGGCGGGGTCCTTCAGAAGCGCCTTGATCTGGTCGCTCGCCGCCACCTTGCCGTCCATGTAGCGAAGCAGGTTCGCGAGCTGCTCGCGCGCCTCCAGCAACTTGGCCAGGGGCGGAACCTGCCGGGCGATCGCCGCCGGGCTGAAATCGTCCATTTTCTTGAAGGACAGATGCACCGGCAGCTTCTCGTTGTCCCCGCCCGAGAGCTTGTCCCTTACGGTGAAGGCGGCTCCGGGCGCGATCGCGCCCATGCGCTGATCGAAATTGTCCATATCGAATTCGGTCAGCTTCCGATCCGCGACATCGACCTTCTCGACCGCCGAGGCATTTCCGGACAGGTCCGCCAGCACGCCCATGACGAAGGGAAGCTCGATGTTCTTCTCGGCGTCATAGGGGTCTTCGTAGGTGATGTGGACCCGCGGAGCCCGGTTGCGCTTGATGAACTTCTGGCCAGAATCCGACATCTCGCCCCGCTACAGTAAAATGACAGGCTGACCACACCCCGACCAGCATTCGGAGATATCAGCGCCATCGGAATTCAAACGAACACATCGATAGAACCAAAACCAGTCCAACAGATTTCAGTTTTCAAAGCAAGACCCAGAGAGAAGATCGGCTGGAAAATCCACGCCTCATGTTTCGGCCCGGCTGGCCACCAAGTCCGGCAATACGTCCTTGAGGATACTCAGGAAATCGCGCTCGATCAGCCCAGAGGCGCGGTCCAGCAGGAGCGGGATCGGGCTCGACGGCTCGGCCCGGCGATAGAATTGACCGACCTCCGTCAGGAGCGCCAGGGCCTCGGCCCGCGTCTCGGCCCGGAAAAGCGGCGGCTCGGGCGCCGAATCGGCCGGCGCATCCCCCTCGGATTCCGCGCCCGAATCAGGGGTGTCGGCGCGCGGAACCGCGTCGAGCTGCTCGAACGACAGGCGCAGCGGCCCGCCGGCACCGATCGCGATGACCGCCGCGCCCGCATGCTCCGGGACCAGGATGGTCATCACTTCGAGGAAGGACTTGCCCACCAGCATCTGGGCCTGGCGCGTGAGCACCTCGGCGGGACTCGAGGGCTCCGAGCGGCGCAGGTAGGCGGAGGCGACCTCCAGGGCGGCCGAGGCGTCCCGCACGCCCGCCACGCGTCCGGTCCCCGGCAGCGCCGCCGCGGGGGCGTGGACGTCCGCCGCCGGCGCGTTGGCGCCCAAGTCCGGGGGAGTCGCGACCGCGCCGGTGCGGGCCTGGATGATCGGATTGAGGAGGGCGAGCGCCCGCCCCGCGAGGGCGCTCAGCCGGGCGAGGGAGACGGCCTGATCGTAGCCCGCCTGGGCCACGCACACCTCCCGGATCGCCTGCGCGGCGCGCTCGATCGCGGCGAACTGGTCGGCCACCGTGCGGACCGCGTCGATGTCGGCGTCGCCGAGCGTCCGCTCGATCGCACCGCGATCCACGGCCGTCTCGCCTTCGCGCGCCGGGACCTCGCCCTGGGCGACCATGACGGTCCGGAAGCTGATCGGCCCGTAGCGCCGGCTCTCGCAGAGCGGCGTGTACTGAACCGGCAGGACCACCGTCGGCATGTCGTCGAAGGCCTGGAGGACGGCGCTGCGGAAGCTGTAATCCGCCCCGTCCCCACGCGGATGCACCTCGGCCCAGGCGCCCTGCAGCAGGTTCGCGCACAGGGTCAGGGTGTCCGACAGGCCGCCGAGATCGCGGTTCAGGGCGCAGAGCCGCCCGTAGAGGGTGAGGAGCCGGAGGTCCCGCGTCTCCGCGAGGAGGTCGGACAGGCGTTTCAGCGCCGCCGGGATGTCGATCGACGTCCGGTCGAAGATCTGCGGGCGCCCCTCCTCGTCGCGCGTCAGGTAGGCGAGCGGCAGCAGGCCTTCGACGAAGGCGACGCATTGGAGGTATTCCGGGTTCTCCTCGAGATCGAGGTCCGGGCCACAGGGCGCGTCGGCCGAAACCGGCTCACTCATCCGCGCCACGTCGAGTGCCGCCATCGCGCGCCCATCCTGTCCCGGATCGATCCTGTTTCCCGGATCGAATCTGCCGCCGCGAACGCCGCCCGCCTACTCGGTCCTGAGGCGCGTCTCGACGCGCCGGTTCGCGCTCGACATCGGGTCCTTGTCGATGGGGCGCTGCTTGCCGTAGCCCTTGGCGAGCAGACGGTCGGTCGAGACCCCCTTGGCGGTGAGGTATTCGACGACGGCGGCCGCGCGCCGCATCGAGAGGTCGAGATTGTAGGCGTCGCTGCCGGTGCCGTCGGTGTGGCCCTCGACCAGGAACGAGCCGGTGGGCAACCCGGGATCGCTGAGCGCCTTGGCGAACTCATCCAGGTTGGCGCGGGCGAGGCTCGTCAGGGTGGCCGAGTTGTACTCGAACTGGACCCGTAGATCGAAGCTGTCGACAGCCTTGGTCCGATCTGGTATTTCTTTGGAGCACTCGCTCTCGGTCCCGATGCAGAGGGAGCGGGTCGCGCCCAATCCCGGCTTTCGCGAGAAATGGTTGACGATGTCTGATGCTCGATAAGCGGGGTCGGCCACCGCGACACTACTCATGAGAAAGAGTGCTGACACAGTCTTCAGTAATAACCGGAACGATGTCATAACCCGCCCTCCCGCGTCGCGCGAGAGTTGCCATTCTCGCGTGATGCCGTCAATCCTTGAAAACAGACTTGTATAAAGGATTTCGTTTTGAGCGACGGCCCGAATGTCGGAGGCGGAATTGAGTTCGATCAGAAGGACCGCACGGCCGAGCTGGTGACACCGCTCGGCAGCAACGTCCTCGTCTTGACACGATTCGATGGCTCCGAAGGTCTCAGCGAACTTTTCGAATACCACGTCGAAGCCATCTCCAAGCGCCAAGACATCGATTTCGACAAGCTGATCGGCAAGAATTGCCACGTGAAGCTCAAATCCTACGGGAACGTGACGCGTTACTTCAATGGCATCCTGGTGGATGCCGACTGGTCCGGCGTCCAGCAGAACCTCAACGCCTACCGCCTCGTGCTCCGGCCCTGGTTCTGGCTCCTCGGGCGCAAGGCCACCTGCCGGATCTTCAAGGAGAAGTCCGTCTTCGACATCGTCGAGGAGGTGTTCCAGGAGAGCGGCTTCAAGGACTTCCAGATCAAGGCCAGCCGCGGCGACTACGAGAAGATCGCGTATTGCGTGCAGTACCGCGAGTCCGATCTCGCCTTCGTCTCGCGTCTCCTGGAGGAATGGGGCGTCTACACGCATTTCGAGCACGACGCGCAGCGCCACCAGTTGATGCTCTGCGATTCCCGATCCTGCCACAAGCCGATGAAGGCGGGGGGTGGCATGCTGCCCTTCGTGCCGCTGTCGGGCGCCGATCGCCACGACCGCGAGCACGTCTCGGGCTGGCGCGCCGAGCGCCGGTTCCGCACGGGAAAGTTCGGGACCAACGACTTCGACTACATGAAGCCGACCGCCAACCTGAAGGCGGAGCAGCAGGGCAGCGCGCGCTACGAGAAGGGCACGCTCGAATCCTACGATTACCCGGGCCGCTACACCGAGCGGGACCTAGGCCAGCGTCGGACCAAGGTCCGCCTGGAGGCGGAGCAGGCCCAGGACAAGCGCAAATACGCCTCGGGCGACGCCGCCAGCCTCTTTCCCGGCGCCCTGGCGACCCTGCAGAACCACCCCTCGGACAACGGCGAGTACCTCGTGGTGCGGGCCACCCACCGGATCGAGACCGAGGCCTACCGCTCCGGCGGCAGCGGCGGCGGGGACGTCTATTCCGGAACCTACGAGTTCCAGCCCGTGGATCGCCCGTTCCGCGCTCCGATCGTGACCCCGCGCCCCCTCGTCCACGGGCCGCAGACCGCGCTCGTGGTCACGCGCAAGGGCAAGGAAAGCGAGGAGATCGACGTCGACGAGGAGGGCCGGATCTTCGTGCAGTTCCACTGGAACCGGGACAAGGACCGGATCTCCCGCCCCGTCCGCGTCGCCCAGCAATGGTCCGGCAAGTCCTGGGGCTGGCAGGTCATCCCGCGCGTGGGGCAGGAGGTCGTCGTCGAGTTCCTGGAGGGCGACCCCGACCAGCCGCTGGTGGTCGGCACGGTCTACAACAAGGATTACCCCTATCCCTTCAAGCTTCCGGACGAGAAGACCGTCTCGGGCGTGAAGACCGATTCGACCAAGGGGCACGGCGGCTACAACAAGCTGACCTTCGACGACAAGAAATCCTCGGAGACCATCGCGCTGCGGGCCGAGAAGGACCTCGAGGCGGTGGTGCGGCACGCGGAGACGCGCGAGATCGGCGTCACCTTCGAGACGCCGCAGGGCAAGCCGTCGCGCTCCACGACGCTGAAGAACGGCGACGAGAAGCTGAAGGTCGAGAGCGGCGACTGGAACGTCGACATCGCCGAGAAGATCCACATCAAGGCCGGGACGCAGATCGTGATCGAAGTGGGTGCGAGCAAGATCACCATGAGCCCATCATCGATCAAGATCGAGGCGGGTGAGATCAAGGTGCAGGGCACGGCCCTCATCGAGCAGCAAGCGCCCCTCATCAAGATCAACTGAGCGCACGATGGCCCGCCAGCGCTTCTCGACTGCCCAGGAGGTGTTCGACACCTTCCCGAGCGCCTGCGACGACATCCGTGCCGCGCCGACCGCCGAAGCTCCGATGACCTTCCTGGAGGCGCTGCGCAACAGCGGCACGCCCGAGGATGCCGTGACCTTCCTCGCCTACGCGCTCGGACGGCGCGAGGCGGTCTGGTGGGCGGCACAGAGCGTGCGTCTCCTGGGCCGGATCGGCGCCGGGCAGGAGGACGCGATGCTGCTCGCCGCCGAGGATTGGGTCCGTGATCCGGAGGATCAACGCCGACGCGAGGCGTTGCGCCTGGGCATGGGCTCGGACCGGCGGCTCGCCACCACCTGGGTCGCCCTCGCGGCGGCCTGGTCCGGCGGCAACGTGGCCCCGGGCCAGGGCGCCGTGATGGCGACGCCGGAGATGACGCCGAAGGCCGTGCGCACCGGCATCCTCGTCGCCCTCGCCACCGTGACGGCGCGGGAGCGGGCCAGCCGGCTGCAGCTCTGCGTCGATGCCGGCCTGCGCCTGATGAAGGCGGAGGCCTGACCATGGCGCTGCGCCTGACCATCGAGAACCACACCTTCCTCCCCGATGGCGGTCCGCTCTCGGTCTCCGTCACGGGCCGGCGCGGCATCGACATCGGGCGCGACCAGTACCTCGACTGGACGCTGCCGGACACCGAGCGCGTGATCTCGGGCAAGCATGCGGAGGTCCGGCATCAGGACGGGGCCTACTGGTTGCACGACGTCTCGCGCAACGGGGTCTACCTGAACCGCAATCCGCAGCGCATCCAGGGCCCGCACCGCCTCAAGGACGGGGACCGCATCCAGATCGGCCAATACCTCATCGTCGCCGAGATCGACGGCGCGCAGGACGCGGTCGCCGAGCGCCCCGATCCCGGTCCCGGCGCGGCGAGTGGCGATTACTGGGGCGGCTCGTCGGAGGCGCCGCCGCCGATCCCGAGCCGGGATCTCAGGCCGCGCGGAACCGGGCGCCCGGTCCAGCCGGACTTCGTGGACTGGGCCGTGGACGTCGCCCAGGCGCTGCCGCCGATCGGGGCGCCGAGCCCGCGCCGGGCGCTCGATCCGGGGCACGACCGGGCTCCGCCCCAAGATGGCGTTCCGGCTCAGGACGTCTTTCGTGCTCAAGGCATGCCCGCTCAGGACAGGCCCGCCCAGGACAGGCACGCTCAGGACATGGACTGGGCGCCGAGTCCGCCCCCCGTCGCGCCTCCGGCGCCGCCGCCGATGCCGAACCCGCGCCGACCCCCGCCCGACGAGACGCCCTGGGGACAGGGACAGGCGTCTTCGCCGCCCGTCGCGAATGCCTGGCAGGCCGGTGCCGAGGCGTGGGGCGCACCGGCGGCCGCGCCGGCCGCGTCCGTCCGGCCGCCGATCACCGAGGACGTCTCTCCTCCTCCACCCGCCCCCCAGCCGCCACGCGGCGCATCGGGGAACGAGGAATGGGTGGCGCGCTTCGCGAAGGGCGCCGGGATCGCGCCCGAACTCGTGGGCTGGCGCGATCCGGGCGATCTGGCCGAGGAGGCCGGCATCCTCGTCCGCCTCGCGGCCGAGAACCTGAAGCAGTTGCTCGCCGCGCGGGCGGAGACCAAGCGCGCCGCGCGGGCCACGAGCCAGACCTCGATCCAGGCGCTCGACAACAATCCGCTGAAATTCGCGCCGACGGTCGAGGACGCCCTCCGGATCATGCTGGGGCGCCCGACCTCGGGCTACCTCGACGCGCGCCGCGCGCTGGAAACCGGGTTTCGCGATCTGAAGACCCACCAGATCAAGACCTACTCGGCCATGCAGAATGCATTGCGGCTGCTGCTCGACGATCTCGACCCGGATACGATCGCGGAATCGGACGAGGGCGACCGGGGCCTCGCGGGCCTGCTCGGCTCGCGCAAGGCGCGCCTGTGGGACCTCTACGCGACGCGCTGGGATGCCCTCGCGTCCCAGCACGAGGACGGGATGGTCGACGCGTTCCTGATCTTCTTCGCCGATTGCTACGACCGGGGGCGCTGAGCGATCCGGCGGGGCGGGGCGGGCGGGGCGCAAATCCGGCGTCGGAGTCGTGGATCGCCCCTGGTAGACCGTTGGCCATACCAAAAAAAGCCGATATGAATTCGGGGCGGGCGCGCGGCCGCGCCGCGACCGTCCTGGACAGCTTCCGGACGCGGCATCGACTCCGGGACGACACGGGCGGGAGAGCGGTCAGGGATGTCCTGGAAGAGCAAGGTCGTCTGGTCCGAAGGCTTGTTCCTGCGGCCGCATCATCTCCAGCAGAGTGACCGTTATGTCGAAGGATTGATCGAGGCCCGCGTCCGGCACGTCACCCCCTATCCGTGGGGCTTCTCCAGCCTGGAGATCGATCGCGACCTCGCGCAGCAGAGCAAGTTCTCGGTGCGCCGCGCCACCGGCGTGATGCCGGACGGGACCCCCTTCGACATCCCCGGCGACTCGCCGCTACCGGCGCCGATCGACGTGCCGGAGAGCGCCGGCAAGATGCTGGTCTGGCTCTCGATGCCGATCGGCGCGCCGAACACCCGGGAAGTCGAGCCCGCCGACGCCGAGAACGCCAGCCGCTACGTCCCCGGCACGGAGCGCCTCATCGACGCCACCTCGGCGCTGCGGATCGAGGAGGAGATCGACGTCGCCTTTCCGCGCCTCGCCTTCGAGCTGCGCAAGACCGCCAAGCCCGGCTATGTCAGCCTCCCCATCGGACGCATCGTCGAGGTGCGCGACCGCAACATCGTCTTCGACGAGAAGTTCGCGCCGCCGGTGCTCACCTGCGCGACGCATCCGGTGGTCCAGGGCTGGATCGACCGGGTCATCGGTTGGGTCGAGAACAAGCTGGAGGAACTCGCCCGCTACGCCGCCGATCCGACCGCGGGCGGCGGCCTGCAGAGCGCGGATTACTTCATCCTGCAGCTCCTGAACCGGCACATCCCGGTGCTTCAGCACTTCCGGCAGTCCCGCTTCGTCCATCCCGAGCGGCTCTACGAGGAATTCCTGCGGATCGCGGGGGAACTCGCCACCTTCACCACCGCCGATCGGCGCGCACGGACCTACCCGGCCTACGACCACGACGACCTGGAGGCCGTGTTCACGCCCGTGGTGCGCGACATCCAGGATTTCCTGAGCGCGCAGACCGGGCGGCGCGCGATCCGGCTGGAGATCATCGAGCGGGCGCCCAACGCCTTCGTGTCGATGATCCGCGACCGCAACCTGTTCCGGAACGCCAGCCTGGTGCTGGAGGTCGCCGCCCTGCGGCCGCTGGGCGAGATCCAGGCGCAGTTCCCGAACCTGTTCAAGATCGGGCCCAACACCAAGATGAACGAGATCGTCCATGCCCACCTGCCGGGCGTGACCCTCGTGCACCTGCCGACCCCGCCCCCGCAGATCCGGGCGATCACCGACCACGTCTACTTCCTGCTGGATCGCCAGTCGCCGCTCTGGCCCGAGTTCAGCGTGGCGAGCTCCATCGGCATGCACTTCGCCGGGGACTGGCCGCAGCTCGAACTGGAACTCTGGGCCGTGCAGGAGGGTCGCCGATGAGCGCTCCTGAGACGGAGGCCGCCCGATGAGCGATCCGTTCGGCCGCAACGACCGCACGATCATCCTGCCGGATCCCGGCGGCCGGCTGCGGCCCCAGCCCGAGCCGGACGCCTATCCGCCACGCCCCCGTCCGGCCCCACAGGCGTCCAATCCCCGGGCGCCCGATCCCCGGACGGCGGACTCCGACGACTGGGCGACCTCGGATTTCGACCACGCCCGGCAGGCGTCCCCGCCGCCCCTCGGGCCGCCCCCGGGCGAGCGCGAGCGGGCCCTGGTGATGAAGCGCGACGTGGTCGTCGCGCCCAATTCCAACCCCTACCTCAAGGCGGCCGGGCCGCTGCTGCTGCTGCTCGGGCGCCTGCGGGTGCAGCTCTCGCGGGCCTCCTTCGCCAACCTGATGGAGCAGGTCGCCGCGAGCATCGAATCCTTCGAGGCCGAGACCCGCCTGGCCGGCGTGTCGCCCGAGCGGGCGCGCTCGGCCAAGTACATCGTCTGCGCCACCGCCGACGACATCGTCCAGAACATCCCCGCGGAGGAGCGCCACGTCTGGACGCAGCACAGCATGCTGAGCCGCTTCTTCGGCGAGCGCACCGGCGGCGTCCGCTTCTTCACGGAACTCGACCAGGCCAAGGTCGATCCGGTCGGCAATTACGACCTGCTCGAATTGCTGCATGCCTGCCTCGCCATCGGCTTCCAGGGCATGCACCGGACCTCGGCGGGCGGCGCCGCCACGCTCCAGCAGATCCAGCGCAACCTTTACGAGCTCCTGCGCCGCACCCGGCCGACGGAGCGCGAGGTCTCGCCCCGCTGGCAGGGGCAGGCCATCGCCACGGAAGTCTTCCATTACCGCCTGCCGCTCTGGGTCGTGGGCGCCGTCGTCGGCGCCCTGCTGCTCGGCTTCTACCTCCTGCTGCGGATGCTGCTCGCGGGAAGCGCCGATGCCGCCGCGACCGCGCTGGTCACCGTCCATCCCGCCACCGAGATCGGAATCCAGCGCCGGATCCACGCGCCCCCGCCGCCGCCTCCCCCGCCGCCCCCGCCCGCGAGCCAGGCGGGCCAGCTCCAGACCGCGCTCCGCGCCGACATCGCCGACCAGTCCCTCACCGTGGTCGAGAACGGCGGCCAGGTGGTGATCCGCCTCGCCTCCGCGCTGTTCGCGCCCGGCGACGCCACGGTGAAGCCCGCCTTCCAGGCCATGCTCCAGCGCGTCGCCGGATTGCTGGAGAAGGAGCCCGGCACCGTGCGCATCGTCGGCCATACCGACAGCGCGCCGATCCGCACCGTGCGCTTCCCCTCGAACTTCCAGCTCTCGCTGGAGCGGGCCAAGGCCGTGTCGCGCCTCGTCAAGGCCGGCCTGTCGAAGCCCGACCGGGTCGAGGTCGAGGGCAAGGGGGCGGACGTGCCGATCGCCCCGAACCAGACCGTCGAGGGGCGCGCCCGGAACCGGCGCGTCGAGATCATCGTGACGCGGAGCCGCTAGGCCATGATGCGAAGGCATGGACACGGGTCTCCGACCGGCATCCCGCTCTCCGTGAAGGGAGATCGCACGAAGGGGACCGCCCGATGAGCCGCTGGATCTGGCTCCGCATCGGCGTGACGATCCTCGGCGCCCTCGCGCTGATGGCCCTGATCTGCTGGGCGGGCCCCCTGATCGCGGTCGGGGACATCCGTCCGCTGGAGGCCGTCTGGGTTCGGGTCGCGCTCTGCACGCTCGTTCTGCTGGCGGCCTGCGGAGCGGTCGGCTGGGACCTGTATCGCCGGAGACGCGCCGTGCGCGCGCTCCGCGAGGGGTTGAGCGAGGCGGACGAGACGGCCGACGACAGCGAGACCCTGAAGGAGGGCATGGCGGACGCGCTGGCGACCCTGCGCAAGGCGCACGGCGCCAAGGGCAACGCGCTCTACGACCTGCCCTGGTACATCATCATCGGACCGCCGGGGGCGGGCAAGACCACCGCCCTGGTCAATTCGGGGCTGAAGTTCCCCCTCAGCCGGGGCCGCACGCCGGCGGCGGTGGCGGGGCTCGGCGGCACCCGGTACTGCGACTGGTGGTTCACCGAGGAGGCCGTGCTCATCGACACGGCCGGGCGCTACACCACGCAGGATTCCGATCCGAAGGGCGACAAGGCGAGCTGGCTCTCGTTCCTCGACCTGCTGCGGGTGAACCGGCCCAAGCAACCGATCAACGGCGTGATCGTGGCGATCAGCCTGGAGGACCTGCTGACGGGCACGCCCGAGATGATCGAGGCCCATGCCGACGCGATCCGCAAGCGCCTGATCGAGCTTCACGACCGGCTGAAGGTGGATTTTCCGGTCTACGCGCTCTTCACCAAGGCCGACCTCGTGGCCGGCTTCATGGAGTTCTTCGGGCATCTCTCCGACACCGACCGGCAGATGGTCTGGGGCCACACCTTCCAGACCGACGACAAGACCCGGAACATGATCGGGGAGGTGCCGGCCGAGTTCGACGCCCTGGTGGAGCGCCTGAACACCTGGCTGCCGGACCGCCTTCAAGACGAGCAGGCACCGACCTCGCGGGTGGTGCTGTTCGGTTTTCCGAGCCAGATGTCGGCGGCGCGCACGAAGGTGGTCGACTTCCTGAACCGCGTGTTCGAGCCGAGCCGCTTCCACCTCAACGCCACCCTGCGGGGGTTCTACTTCACCTCGGGGACGCAGGAAGGCACCCCGATCGACCAGCTCATCGGCGCGATGTCGCGCAGCTTCGGCGCGCAGGAGGTCGAGGCGGCGGCCTATTCGGGGCGCGGCCGGAGCTTCTTCCTCGGCGACCTGCTGCGCAAGGTGGTGATCGGCGAGGCGGGCTGGGTCACCACCAACCACGCGGCGATGCGACGCGCCAACCTCCTGCGGCTCGCCGCCTTCGGGGGCCTCGCCCTGGCTTCGGCGGTGATGGTCGGGCTGTGGTGGACGAGCTACCTGCGCAACGAGCAGCTCGTGACCTTGAGCAACACGCTGCTGGCCAAGTATCGCGGCGAGGCCACCGAGATCCTGCGCGAGCCCACCGTCTCGGACCGCAACTTCTCCAAGGTCCTGCCGCTCCTCAACACCCTGCGCTACATGCCGGCGGGGTATTCCAGCCGGGACGAGGGCGAGCCGATCCTGGCGACCTTCGGCCTGAGCCAGCGGCCGCGCCTCGGCTCGGCGGCCGAGACCAGCTACCGGGCCGGGCTGGAACGTCTGTTCCGCCCGCGCCTGATCTTCCGGCTGGAGGAGCAGCTGGAGGCCAACCGGGCCAATACCAGCTTCATCTACGAAGGGCTGAAGGTCTACCTGATGCTCGGCGGGCGCCCCGACGCGCCCCTCGACCGCGACCTCGTCGTCGCCTGGATGCGCCGGGACTGGGCCGAGAACCTCTACCCGGGCGCGGGCTTCGCGCGCGGGCGCCAGCTTCTGGAAGACCACCTCACCGCCATGCTCGACCTCGACGACGGCACCCCGCCGCTCGTCTCGATCAACCAGGCCCTGGTGGAGGACAGCCAGCGGGCGCTGGCGCGCCTCTCGGTCGCCGAGCGGGCCTACGAACTCCTGAAGTCCCAGTCGCGCGCGGCGACCGCGCGGGACTGGACCGTGCTGCGCGCGGCCGGCCCGGACGCGAACCTCGTCTTCGAGGCGGCGGGGGGCGCCGGCCTCGACACCCTGCGGGTGCCGTTCTTCTTCACCTATGACGGCTTCTTCCAGGCCTTCATCGACCGCTTCGGCGATGTCGCCGAGGTGGCGGAGCGCGACCGCTGGGTGCTCGGGGAATCGGGGCGTCAGCAATCCTACACCGCCCAGTACGGCTCGCTGTTCGCGGACCTCCTGAAACTCTACGCGCGCGATTTCCAGCCGGCCTGGAACCAGGCCCTGTCCCGGTTGAAGCTGCGCTCACTCGCCGCCGACAAGCCGCGCTACGTGGCGCTCCAAGCCATCGCCGCGCCGACCTCGCCGATGCGCCAGCTCCTCGAATCCCTGCGAGACGAGACGCGCCTCACCCGCGAGCGGCCCGGAAAGGCCGCCGGCGCGGACGGGGGCGATCCGCGCATCGCCAAGCTGAAGGCCGCGGCACTGGGCGCGGTGGTGCAGGAGGTGCAGAACCGCGCGGGCGCGGCGGCCTCGACCCTCGGCACCCTGGCGATGCCGGGCGCGGCCGGCGCGGGCGACCGGTTCGCGGGGCCGGCGAACGAGGCGCCGGGCGCCAACATCGAGGCGGCGTTCCGCCCGTTCCACCTCCTGCTGGAGGGCGAACCGGGCCGGCGCACGATCGACAGCCTCATCCAGATCCTGAACGAGATCAAGAACGCCGCCATCGAGGCGACGAACCCGAACCAGGCCGATCAGGCCAATGCCAGCCTCGTGGCGCAGACGCGCGCCCTGCGCGCCCTCGCGGCGCGCTTCCCGGCGCCGTTCGAGCCCATGGTGCGGCAGGTGGCCAACGAGTTCGAGGGCAGCGCCACGAGTGCGGCCGTCGCACAGATCAACCAGGCGCTCACCGACCAGGTCGTGCGCGAGTGCCAGCAGATCGCGGCGAACCGCTACCCGTTCGTCCGCACGAGCGAACGCGAGATCCCGGCGGCGGACTTCGCCAGGCTCTTCGCGCCGAACGGCGTCTTCGACCAGTTCTTCGCGCAGAACCTCGCCGCGCGGACCGACCGGTCGCGTCCGCAATGGGCCTGGCGGCCGGAGGATCAGGTCGCCCGGACGCTGTCCGTCTCGGTCCTGCGCGAATTCCAGCGGGCCGCCGAGATCCGCGACGCCTTCTTCTCGACCGGCGGGAACATGCCCCAGGTGACCTTCGCGGTGACCCCCCTGACGCTGTCGGGCGATGCGGCGAAGGCCCGCCTCGATGCCAACGGAAGCGTCGTGGTCACGCAGCAGGGGGTGAACACGCCCTCGACGGTGCAATGGCCGGGCCCCGCCAGCCCGGCCCGCACCGCGCTGGTGATCGAGGGATCTCCCGGCGGCTTCTTCGGCGGCGCCACACCCGCCACAGTGCTGGCCGAGAAGACCGGCACCTGGTCGCTGTTCCGCCTCGTCGATTCCGGCTCCGTGCTGAAGCAGGGCGACGCCGTCGTCGTCACGCTCACGCCCGGCGGCCGCGAACTCTCCTACCGCTTCACCGCCGCAACCGCCCAGAACCCGCTCGCACTGGCGGCCCTGCGCGAGTTCCGCTGTCCGAATGGGAACTGACCCCGTGCCTTCAGGCCTCTACGGCAAGCTGCCGGCCAAGCGCGATTTCATCGCGGTCGGCACCTCGCGCGGGTTCCTGAAGACCTGGGAGTACTGGATGCAGGCGGGCCTCTCGTCGAGCCGGATGGCCCTCGGCCAGGCGTGGCAGGACGCGTTCCTGCGCGCGCCGATCTGGCGGTTCTGGCTCGGCGCGCGGATCTGCGGCGAGCCGGTGCTCGGCGCTTTCATGCCCTCGGTCGACGGCATCGGCCGGTACTTCCCCCTGACCCTGTTCCACCGGACCGAGGCCGGCGACCCGCTGCCCCCGCCCGAATACGACGATTTCGCGGACTGGTTCGATCGGGCCGAGGCCGTGCTGCTGTCGGCCCTGGCGCAGGGCGCCCGCTTCGAGGACGTGGCGGAGGCGGCCGACCGGCTTCCCGCGCCGGACGCGGCGGAGCCCGACCCCGCCCAGGCCGGGGCCACGCGGCTGCGCGACGGGACGCTGGTGGCGCCGGCCGATGCCGGGGCCTTCCCCCGTATCCTGACGCAGCTGCGCGCCGGCGATCGCGGCCGGGTCCATTCCGGCATGTCCTACTGGTGGACGACCGGGGGCGAGGGCTTCGCGCCGCACGTGGCGGCGACCCTCGGAATGCCGTCGGCGGAGATGTTCGCCGGAATGCTCACCGGCCGGTTCGATGGGGAGACGCCGTGATGCTGCCCGTCGACGCCGGCAAGCGCAACACCGCCAAGGTCGAGTTCGGCTTCGCCACCCACATGGGCAAGGTCCGGCGCGAGAACGAGGACCGCTACTTCGTCGCCCCGGAATTCGGCGTCTTCGCGGTCGCCGACGGGATGGGCGGCCACGAGGAGGGGGCGCTGGCCAGCGCCATCGTGGTCGAGGCCCTGGGCTCGATCGGCGCGGCGGTCTCGGCGCCCGACCTGCTGGCGCGCCTGGAGGATCGCGTGCTCCGAGCCAATACGAAGCTCTGCGCGGCCGGCCGCGCCCGCGGCGGCGTCGTCGGCTCGACGCTCGCGGTGCTGCTGACCTTCGACGACCGCTTCGCCTGCGTCTGGTCCGGCGACAGCCGCATCTACCTCCTGCGGGACGGCGCGCTGACCCAGCTCTCCCGAGACCACACGGAGGCGCGCGACCTCGTGGAGAAGGGCATCCTCACGGTCGAGGAGGCGCGGGTCTGGCCCCGCCGCAACGTGATCACGCGGGCGCTCGGGGCGCGGCCCGAACCGGAGCTGGAACTGGAGCACGGCATTCTCGCCAGCGGGGACACCTTCGTGATCTGCAGCGACGGCCTCACCGCGCACGTGACGGACGCGGAGATCCTGGCGCTCGGCGAGCGGCTGGCGCCGCAGGGCGCCTGCGACGCGCTCATCGCCCTGACCCTGGAGCGCGGCGCCACCGACAACGTCACCGTGGTGGTGATGCGCTCCGGCCGGGTCGTCACGACCTCCGGCGAGACCGTGGTGCTTCCCGCGGCGATCCGTGACGGGGGCGAGCCATGACCGAGAGCACGGTCGTCGATCCGCGCCCGCGCATCGGCGCCGGCACCCGCCTCAACGAACTCTACGAGATCGACAGCCTCATCGCGGTCGGCGGCATGGGCGAGATCTATCGCGGGCACGCGATCGAGACGGGGGACGTGGTCGCGATCAAGACGATCCGCCCGGAATTCGCCGGCAGCGGCCCGGCCCTGGCCCTGTTCCGGAAGGAGGCCTCCGCCCTCCACAACCTGCACCACGAAGCCATCGTCCGGTACTTCGTGTTCTCCATCGACCGGACCCTCAACCTGCCCTACCTCGCGATGGAGTTCGTGGAGGGGATCGCGCTGCCGGAGCTGTTCCGGCACGGGCCGTTGCCGTTCGACGCCCTCGACACCCTGCGGCGGCGCCTGGCCTCGGGCCTGCACGTGGCGCATTGCGCCGGCATCATCCACCGCGACGTCTCGCCCGACAACGTCATCCTGCCGGCCGGCGACCCGGCCCGCGCCAAGATCATCGATTTCGGGATCGCGCGCTCCTCGCTGGGCGGCCAGACCGTGATCGGCGACGGATTCGCGGGCAAATACAGCCACGTCTCGCCCGAGCAGCTCGGGCTCCAGGGCGGCGCCATCACGCCGCGCTCCGACATCTACAGCCTCGGCCTCGTCCTGGCCCAGGCGAGCCTCGGCCGCGCGATCGACATGGGCGGCGGGCCGGCGGAGGTGATCGCGAAGCGCTCGAAGGTCCCGGACCTGTCCGGGGTCGATCCGCGCCTGCGTCCCCTCCTCGAATCGATGCTCGATCCCGATCCCGCGCGGCGCCCGGAGAGCATGGCTGACGTCGCCGCGTGGGTGCCGCCCGTCGCGACGGCGCGGACGCAGACCGCCCCCCGCAGGGTCGCGCCGAGAACGGCCGGGCGCCGGCGGATCTCCCTGCCGATCATCCTCGCGGTGCTGGGTCTGCTCGTCGCCCTGGCCGCGCTCGCCGCCTGGCTCACCGACGGTTTTTCCAGCCTCGGCACCGGCAGCAAACCGGTCTTCGCACCCGACGTCGTCCTCGACGAGAAGCCGGCCCCCGCGACGGTCAAGCCGCCTCCGGTCTCGACCGAGCCTGCGCCGCTCCAGCGACCGCCCTCGCGACCGGCCCCGCCCTCCATCACGCCGCCACCGATCCCGCCCGAATCGGCGCCGCCGGTCGCGCCGCCGGTGCCGCCGCCCGTGGCCATGCCACCCGTCGCGACGCCGGTCCCGGGTCCGCAGACCACGGCTCCGCCGCCCGTCCCGCCGACCACGATCCCCACGACGCCACCGGGGAGCAACGACGTCGCCGTTCCGCCGCAGGGCCCGGCGACCGCGCCGCCGGACGGGTCGGGCGGCAAGGAGTCCGGCGGCATGGAGCAGGTGGCCAGCTACATCCGTGGCTATCGGGGCGGCGCGTGCTTCTATCTCAACCCGCTCGCGGTCGGCGGGCGGGAGGCCGTCGTCGAGGCCTACGGGTCGGCCCCGACGCCCTTCGCGGCCTTCGACGCGGCGTTCCGCGCGCGGTTCGGCTTCGACGCCAAGATCCAGCTGCGCCAGATCAACCCGTCCCAATGTCCCATGATCGATCTGCTCGCCGGCCTCGCGCTCCAGAAGCAGCCGCGCGCGCCGAAACTCGCCCTCGAGCGCGACCTGCTGCGCAGCGGCGACGAACTGAAGGGGACGATCGACCTGCCCGCGGATGCCGAGATCGCCCTGTTGCTCCTGGACGACGAGGGGCGCGCGCACAACCTCGCGGCGCACGTCACCCGCAAGGGACGCGCGGCGACCTTCGCCCTGCGCCTGCAGATTCCCGAGGGCAAGCCGCCCCGGGCGCAACTCCTCCTCGCGGTGACGAGCCCGGCGGCCCTCGCCTTCCTGAACGACAAGCGCGGCCTGCGCACGGACGGGATCGCCCGACAGATCGCCGACGAGGCGGCGAAACCGGGCTCGTCGATCGGCCTCGCCGTTCGTTTCCTCAAGGTGGGAGGGTGAGCGATGGCGACGCCGCTGCCGGCCAATCCGCTCTCGGAGGAGGAATGCCTCGACGCCCTGGCGCGGCTTAGGTTCGGGGACGCGCCCTGCCGCGCCTGCGGCGAGGCGGCCGGATACCGGCGTGAGACGCGCAACCGGGCCTTCTCGTGCCGGAGTTGCGGACTGAAGGTCTTCCCCTGCCAGGGAACCCCCTTCGCCAAGCCGCAACCGCCGCTGGACCTCTGGTTCCAGGCCGTCGATGCCCTGCACCGCGACCCGACCTTGAGCGCGCGGCGCCTGCGGCGCAGGCTCGGCGTCGACGGCGCGGGCGCCGCCGGATTGCGGGAAGGCGCCGCGCGCCTGACCGGGCCGGACGCCGCCCCGGCGGACGCGGCCCTGGCCGCCGGCATCGCGGCCTTCGTGGCGGAGCGATCGACGGCGCTTCCCGAGCGGACGCAGCGCCTGCCGGCCCGGCCGGCGGATCGCGAGACCCTGTGGCAGACCCTGCGGTCGATGTTCGTCCTGCCCGAGATCGAGCGGACCCCGATCCTGGCCGTGGCGGCCATCGGCGGCTTCATGCTGGTCGGGGCGGGCGTCGGCTGGCTGATGGCGCCCGCGCCACCCGAACCGGACGCGGAACTGGCCCAGGCCACGGTGATCCTCTCGCTCGGCGAGGACCGGCCGGTCATCCTGGTGACGCCCGACGTGGCGGCCCAGCTCTACGACGTCACCGACGTCGACGCGGACCCGTCCTCGTCCCTGGCCTCGACCATCCGGATCGCACCCGCCCGCGCGGGCGGGGCGCCGGATTCCGGGCTCGCCGGCTCCGCGCCCGTCTCGATTCCGGCCGTCAGGCTGTCGGGCGGCCTCGGCAAGTCCCTGCTCGACGGCAATGCGGCGGCAGCCCGGGCGAGCGGGCGCGACCGGCCGGAACTCGCGGCCTACACCTCCCTGGCGCGGGAGCTGGAGGCGAAGGGGCCGCGCAACCCCGACGAGCTCCTGAGCTTCGGGCCGATGCAGATCCGCCGGCACCTCGTCGAGAAGATCATGCGGGCGGCGCGCGTGGTCACGATGGACCCGGTGCTCCTGATGGCGATCGCCGACAAGGAATCGAGCTTCAAGACCGAGGTCCAGGCCCAGACCTCCTCGGCCTCCGGCCTGTTCCAGTTCATCGAGAAGACCTGGCTCGGGGTCGTGCGCGAGTTCGGGCCGCAGCACGGCCTCGACGCGCAGGCCCGGATGATGCGCGAGCGCGACCTCACGGCCGCCGAGCGCACCGCCATCCTCGACCTGCGCCGCGACGCCTACCTCTCGGCGGTGATGGCGGCAGAGATGCTGAAGCGCGACAGCCTGCGGATCGCCCAGCGGATCGGCCGGAATCTCACGGGGGGCGAAGTCTACCTCGTCCACTTCCTCGGCCCCGACGGCGCCGAGCGCTTCATCGGCCAGATGGCGCGCAAGCCCGAGACCGTGGCGGCGGAACTGCTGCCCAAGCCCGCCGCCGCCAACAAGACGATCTTCTACGGCGCCGGCGGCGAGGGGGCCTCGAAGAGCTTGTCGGTCGCCCAGGTCCACGGCAAGTTCGAGACCATGATCTCGCTCAGGCTGGACCGCTACCGTGCCGTCAAGGGCATGGGGGCGGGCGTGAACGATTCCAACGCCCCGGCGCGAGCGGGAGCCCAGCCGGTTCGGTGACGATGCGGAGATGTCGGCGGGAGGTTTGACATGGGGCGTCCCATTTCCTGGAAAGGCATCGCCACATCGGTCGGGCTGGTCGCGGCCTTCGCGGCGGCCGTGGGGCTCGGCGCGCTGGCCATCGTCGCCGGACTGGCCCCTGCCCCCACCGCACCGGTGGCCCCGAGGGAAGCGCTGCTGATCGAAAGCGCGCGGCCCTCGACCGGGGGCGCCCGCCTCCCCGACCCCGTCCCGACTCCGCCGGTTCCCACCCTGTCGAATCCGAAGACGCGCGTGGCGGCGCTCCCGGACCCCGTCCCGCCCCCGCCGGCGCCCGTGCCGGAACCCGCCGCGAGCCTGCCGGCCCCGCTGCCGGAGCCGCCGCGCAAGGTCCGGGTTCGCGCCGAACCGGAAGCGAACCCGCCCCCGGCGGCCCTCGCCGCGCCGCCGCCGGCCCGCATCACCCACGCGCCCATCCTGCGACCCCGGCCCGACCCGCGCCTCGCGGGCGTCCTGACGCCGGAGGAGATCCGGCGCATCCGAAACACCCTGCGGCTGACGCCGGAGCAGGCGCCGCACTGGCCGCCGGTGGAGGCCCTGCTCCAGGAGATCGGCGCCCAGCAGATGGCCCTCGTGAAAGCCGGCCAGAAGGCGGAGGACGCGTTCGGCAGCGGCCTCTCGATGCGGATCTACTGGGCGGCCCGCCCCCTGCTCGGCGTGCTGCGGGAGGACCAGAAGGCGCGGATCCGCGTGCTCGCCAAGTCCATGGGTCTCGATGCCGTCGCCTCGTCGATCTGATCGAACGGGGCGGCACCGAACCGCGCGGCGCGGATCACAATGCCTTGGATTTCTTTGGCTTGGATCTCTCGGCTTGGATCGCTTGCGAAAAGCTGATTGAGTGCGAATCGACGGCGCGTCGCGCCGTCCGGCTCGGATCACCGCGAGGATCATCGAATGGGCACACCGGCGGCGCGGATCAGCGACATGCACACCTGTCCGATGGTGACGGGCGTGGTGCCCCATGTGGGCGGGCCGATCATCGTCGGCTGCCCCACGGTGCTGATCGGGCAGATGCCGGCGGCGCGCGTGGGCGACACCGCGACCTGCGTCGGGCCCATCGATTCCATCGTGAAGGGCTCGGCGACCGTGCTGATCGGAGGCCAGCCCGCCGCACGGATCGGCGACATGACCGCCCATGGCGGCGTCATCGTCACCGGGATGCCGACCGTGCTGATCGGCGGCTGAGGCCGCACCCGTCCGCCCTCGTGGGTGCGCCGAGACGGGGCGCCGACGCCTACCGGCGCGCGATCCGGGCGGGGCCGGCGACCGGAACGGAGGGGGCCGCGGCGTTCCGGCTCTCCTTGTAGAGCGGCACGATCACCCGGAGCCACCCGCGCGTCTCGCGGCCACCGTAATTGCGCTCCGCGACGTCCCGGGTGACGTAGGCCTGCAAATTCACGGGCCCGAAATTGTAACCGATCAGGCCGCCGACGGCGATCTGTCCCTGGCGCTGGTATCCGGGGAAGCGGGTCGGCAGGTCGGTCGAGGCGAAGGCCACCGGCCCGATCTCCCACGCGCCGAACTTCTTCGTCGCCGTGACGTCGAGGTTGAGGTAGTCCGGATAGACGCCGCCCTGGGGCGAGACCGGATCGATAAAGATCCCGTAGAGCAGGTTGGCGGTGAGGTTGAGGCCCTGCCCCGTGTAGCTCGCCGCGAAGCGGTGGCTGAAGGACGCGTTCTGGGTCAGGAAGCGCGTCTCGATGGGCAGGTAGCCACCGAACAGGTAGCTCACGCCGACATTGTTGCCGAGGTCCCAGGCGAGCTGGCCCGCGAGCAGGGGTTGGCCGATGCCGCTCTGATAGGGCGTGCCGCGCGGGCTCGACGCCACCACGGGCTGGATCGCGATGAGGTTGAGGCGTGCGCCGAACAGCTCCCAGGGCGTAGACCAGACGAAGGCCGGCAGGTTGATGTTCGATTCCGAATCCAGCGGGCGCGTGTCTCGGACACCGAAGCTCGACGTGTTGACGAAGTAGAGCCCCACGGGAAGCTGCGCCCCCGCCGGCAGGCCGATGGTCTGCCCCGGCTGGGCGGCGGACCCGGCCATCGCCGAGGTGGCGCCGAGCGTCAGGAGCGAGAGGCTGCCCGCGAGGCGGCGCAGGTTCGGACGGAGGGCATCGATCAGGCCGCGGATCATTCCGGTCTCCCGGGCTGTCCGGGACGCGGGAGGCGCCCCGGCAAACAAGCCCTGCCTGGATCGACGGTTGAGAGCGGGTGTTCAGTCCGCACGGCCAAGCCGGGAGGTGTCGGCCGGGAAGCGGAGGCACGCCACGGGCGCCACGCGGGCTGAGCGAGACGGTCTCCGCTTCGATCGAGCGGAGGCGATCTCAGTAGCGCGGGCCGCCCGAGGTGCTGCCGCGCTGCTGGCCATAGCCCGGCAGGGACGGATTGCGGGCGTTCGGATCGCCGTGCATCACCCGGTTGCGGATGTGATGGCGCCGCCAGGCACGGTGATGATCACGCGCATGGTGGCGCGTGTGGTATTTCCGGGCCCGGTGGCTGCCCGAATAGCCGATGGACGAATCGGCCCGATGCATCTCGTGATGGGACATCCGCGGTGCGGACGACGCAGAACCGACCGTGAAGCCTGCCAGCATCACACTCGATGCCAGGATGAGCGCAATCTTTGTCATCGTCGACCTTCAATCTTGCGCTCTCGAGCGGCGCAGCGCTCTCGTAAATCATTGCCGCATGCGAAGTTCCGTCGACAAAATAAACTCTTTGTCATGGATTAAAACAGAAGTCGTCCTTGTCACTCTGTTTCATCTGCACTGTATTCAATTTTATTCGATTATGCCATGGATCAGGCAGGAAACGGGCGATCGGCCCTCGGTGCCGAGGCTACCCTGGCCCCCCGACGCTCGCGCATCGATCGGCCTCGCATGTGCCGGCGCGCACAAAGCATCACCTTCTGTCTCCAAAGCGGGATTAAAATAAAACTATACGCGGATGTTCGTATCTCTTTACTCTGCGGATCGGTGATTTATCTCGAAATCATCTTGGGACCCCGTTTCGATCACGCACTCCAAATCGCGGGGTGGAACACGGGTCCGCGCGTGCTGTCCGCATGATCCCCCGTCGGTCCCTTCGTCGAACGGGACGACGCTCACGGGAGCCCGCTCCTTTCCTCCGAGGAACTCCGCAATGATCGCCATGACGTTTCGTACCGCTCTCCTGTCCGCCTCGATCCTCGGTGGCCTCGTGCTGGGCCTGCCCGAGCCGGCCTCGGCCGCGCAGGGGGCACACGCCCATCAGCGCGTGGCCAAGGCCTATCGGTATTCGTGCCAGCCGCCGCTGAAGTTCGCCGCCGGCGCCTGCGTCCGGCGGTGTCCCGCCGGGTACCGGGATGCGGGCCGCTACTGCCGGTTCCGGAACATGAGCCGCTAGACCTCGGGCGACGCGCAGACCACCCTGGACGATCACCGGACCGATCCTGCATGATCTTACCTTGCATGACCTTGCCTCGCATGACCCCGCCGAAGGCCGTTCAGATCCTGGACGCACCGCGCTGCCACCTCGGCGAGGGCCCCTGCTACGATCCGCGCACCGGGACCGCCTGGTGGGTCGACATCCTGGAGCGCCGGCTGTTCACGGCGGAGCTGACGGCAAACCGGGTCCGGAGCCACGATCTGCCGTTCCTGGCGAGCGCCGTGTTCGCCGTGGACGAGAGCCGGCAGGTGCTGGCCGCGGAGGACGGCCTCTACCTGCGCGGCATCGCGGAGGGTGGTCTCGCGCGCCTCTGTCCGTTGGAGGCCGAGGATGGCGGCACCCGTTCCAACGATGGCCGGGTCCATCCCTGCGGCGCCCTCTGGATCAGCACCATGGGGCGGCAGGCCGAGGCCGGCCGGGGCGCGATCTACCACGTCGCCGGAACGCGCGTGACGCGCCTCTATGCCGGCCTGACCATTCCGAACGCGATCTGCTTCTCGCCCGAGGGCGGCACCGGATATTTCGCCGACACGGATGCGGGCCTCCTCAAGCGCGTACCCCTCGATCCGGCCACCGGGCTGCCGACGGGGGAACCCGCGACGCTCTATGATCACCGGGGTGGCGCGGGCGGTCTCGATGGGGCCGCCGTCGATGCCGAGGGCCGGATCTGGTGCGCGCGCTGGGGGGCCGCCTGCATCGACGCCTACAGCCCGGAGGGTGCGCGCCTGCACACCGTGCCCGTGCCGATGACGCGCCCCTCCTGCCCCACCTTCGCCGGCCCCCGCCTCGACCGTCTCCTCGTCACCAGCGCCTACGAGGGCATGACGCGGGAGGAGCGCGCCGCCGACCCGATGCATGGCCGCACCGTCCTGATCGATCTCGACCTTCGCGGCCTGCTGGAGCCCGCCTTTCGCCTCGGCGCCTGAGGTACGGCCTGGCCATCACGAGGCCCCCGGTCGCCCGGGGCCGGCATTCGTGCGAAGGATGCGGCCCCGCGCGCCGTGATCGCGCCGCGCCCCACGACGATCCCCACGGAGTCGACCCGGATGCCCGCGCCCCTCGTGCTCGTGACGAGCCTGGAGCCCGCCGAGGACGTCGCCTGGCGCGACGCCCTCGCCCGGGCCATGCCCGAGGAAGCGATCGCGACCTCGGCCGACCCCGAGGCCCTCGCGCGAGCCGAGATCGCCATCGTCGCCAATCCGCCGCCCGGTGTCCTGGCGCGCATGCCGAGGCTGCTCTGGGTCCACAGCCTCTGGGCGGGCGTGGACCGCCTGCTCCTCGACGGGACGCTGCCGCCGGTTCCCGTGGTTCGCCTGGTCGATCCGGCCCTGGCCCGCGCCATGGCGGAGGCCGTGGCCGCGGCGGCCCTCCACCTGCACCGCGACCTGCACCTCTATGCGGACCAGCAGCGCCGGAGCGACTGGCGGCCGCACGACACGCGGCCGGCGCATGCGCGCACCGTCACCCTCCTGGGATTGGGCGAGATGGGCCGCGCCGCGGCGCTCCTGCTCAGGGCGATCGGGTTCACGGTTCAGGGCTGGAGCCGCACCGGCGGGGCGGTCGACGGCATCCGGGTGTTCTCGGGCGCGGATGGCCTGGCGCGGGCGCTGGCCGGGACCGACATCCTCGTCAACCTGCTGCCCCTCACGCCCGAGACGCGCGGCCTCCTTAACCGGGACGCCTTCGCGCGCCTGCCGCGCGGCGCGGGCGTGGTCAATTTCGGGCGCGGCGCGCACCTGGCCGAGGACGACCTGATCGAGGCGCTGGATGCCGGCGCGCTCGGGCACGCCATCCTCGACGTGTTCGAGACCGAGCCACTGCCGCCCGGGCACCGCCTCTGGTCCCATCCGGGCATCACCATCCTGCCCCATATCGCCGCGCCGACGAGCCGGGCCTCGGCGGCCGGGATCGTCGCCGAAGCCGTGCGGTCCTTTCGCGGGACGGGGCGGATTCCGACCGGCGTCGACCGGGGCCGCGGCTACTAGCCGAGCCGCGCTCGGCGCCGGAAGGTCGGGCGGCGTTCGAGGGCGTCCGCGTTGGCGCGACCGCAGCCGGAGAGCCGTTCCACGAGCTCGACGAAGCGCTCGCCCGGCGGGGTCAGGCGATACGCGACCGCCGGCGGCCACGTGCCGGGTGTCGTCTTCGAGAGGCCGGGCAGGCTGCGTCGGAGCAGGCCGGCGCGGGCGCGCAATCCGCCCGTCGATCCGCTTCCGCACCAATCCGCTCCATGCCGGTTACCTGTCCGTACCTATGACCCAAACGGTGCCGTCTGGTCGGGCGGGCACGCTCTTCATAGGTCCGATCCGATCCAGATGGAGACAATCATGAGCAGGACCGCACTCGTCGCCGGCGTCAGCGGCATCGTCGGCAACACCCTGGCGCAGCACCTCGTCGCGGAGGGCTGGTCGGTCGCCGGCCTCGCCCGGCGGCCGCCCGCCGACCTGCCCGGCGTCACGCCGGTATCGGCCGATCTCCTCGACCCGGACGGCTTGGCGGACGCCCTGGCGGACATCCGCCCCACCCACGTCTTCATCACCACCTGGCTGCGCCAGGCGACGGAGGCCGAGAACATCCGCGTCAACGGCGCGATGGTACGCAACCTGCTCGACGCGCTCCGGGCAAACGGCGGCGTGGAGCACGTCGCCCTGGTCACCGGGCTCAAGCACTATCTCGGTCCGTTCGAAGCCTATGGACAAGGCACCCTGCCGGCGACGCCGTTCCGCGAGACGCAAGGGCGCCTCGACGTCGAGAACTTCTACTACGCCCAGGAGGACGCGGTCTTCGCGGCGGCCGCGCGGGACGGCCTCGGTTGGAGCGTGCACCGGCCCCACACCATCATCGGCTACGCCCTCGGCAACGCCATGAACATGGGCGTGACGCTGGCCGTCTACGCCAGCCTCTGCCGCGAGACCGGGCGGCCCTTCCGCTTCCCCGGCTCGGCCGTGCAGTGGAACGGGCTCACCGACATGACCGACGCGCGCATCCTGGCGCGTCAGCTCGCCTGGGCCGCCACCACGCCGGCGGCCCGCGACGAGGCCTTCAACATCGTCAACGGCGACGTCTTCCGCTGGAGCTGGATGTGGGGCCGGATCGCCGAATGGTTCGGCCTGGAGCCGGCCCCGTTCGACGGGACCATCCTGCCCCTGGAGCGGCAGCTGGAGGGGGCCGAGCCGCTCTGGGCCGAACTCGCCGCCCGGCACGGGCTCCAGGAATCCGATCTCGGGCGCCTCGCCTCGGCCTGGCACACGGACGCGGATCTCGGCCGGCCCATCGAGGTCATCACCGACATGAGCAAGAGCCGGCGCCTCGGCTTCCTCGACTACCAGGCCACCGACGCGGCGTTCTTCGACCTGTTCGCGCGCCTGCGGGCCGAGCGGGTGATCCCCTGAGCGCCACGGACACCCATCGGGTTGGCGGCCCGGCCGTTCTTCTGCATCATCGCCGAACCCTGCCGCACGAGGCCCCGATCCGATGACGCCGTTCGACTGGACCGCCGGCTATCCCATGGTGCGGATGCCGATCTTCGGGCGCAACATGGTCTCCACCTCGCACGCGCTCGCCGCGCAGGCCGGCATCCGCATGATCTGGCGGGGCGGCAACGCGGTGGATGCGGCCATCGCCACGGCGGCCGCCAAGACCATCACCGAACCCTGCAGCAACGGCCTCGGCTCGGACGCCTTCTGCATCCTCTGGGACGGCCGGCAACTGCACGGGCTCAACGCCTCGGGCGGCGCGCCGGCGGCCTGGAACCCAGACTACTTCCGCCGCAAGTATGGGGAGGCCGAGCGCCCGCCCATGCGCGGCTGGGATTCGGTGACCGTGCCCGGCGCGGTCGCGGCCTGGGTCGCCCTGAGCGAGCGCTTCGGCCGGCTGCCCTTCGCGGACCTCCTCGAACCCGCGATCGAGATCGCCGAGCGCGGCTACCTCGCCCCGGTGGTGGTCCAGCAGAAATGGGCTGCCGCCGCGCAGGTGGAGGCGCTCACCCGCCAGCCCGGCTTCGCCGAGACCTTTCTGCCCCATGGCCGCGCGCCGCATGTGGGCGAGCGCGTCACCCTGCCGGGGATCGCGCGGGCGTTGCGGGCCATCGGCGAGACCGGGGGCCGGGCCTTCTACGAGGGCGAGATCGCGCACAGCATGGCACGGCACGCCGCCGCCCATGGCGGCGCGATGACGGTGGCCGATCTGGCCGCCTTCCGCCCCGAATGGGTGACGCCGACGGCCAAGGATTACCGCGGCCACACGCTGCACGAGATCCCGCCCAACGGCCAGGGCATCGCGGCGCAGGTCGCGCTCGGCATCCTGGAGCATTTCGACCTCGCCGGGCTGCCCGTCGACGGCCCGGAGGCGCAGCACCTGCAGATCGAGGCGATGAAGCTCGCCTTCGCCGACACCTACGCCTACGTCGCCGATCCGCGCGGCATGGCGGTGACGCCGGAGGCGATGCTCGATCCGGCCTATCTCGCGGGCCGCGCCAAGCTGATCGACCGGCGACGCGCCCAGGTCTTCGGCGCGGGCAACCCCGTGCGCGGCGGCACGGTCTACCTCACCACGGCGGACGAATCCGGCATGATGGTGAGTTTCATCCAGTCGAACTTCATGGGCTTCGGCTCCGGCGTGGTCGTGCCCGAATGGGGCCTGTCGCTCCAGAACCGGGGCTACGGCTTCGTGCTCGACGCGGAGAGCCCCAACGTGGTGGCGCCCGGCAAGCGCCCGTTCCACACCATCATCCCGGGCTTCCTGACGAAGGACGGCGCGCCGGTGATGAGCTTCGGGGTGATGGGCGGCAACATGCAGCCGCAGGGCCACGTGCAGACGCTGGTGCGCATGCTCGACCACGGCCAGAACCCGCAGGCGGCCTGCGACGCGCCGCGCTGGCGCTTCAACGAGGGGCTCGCGATCAACGCCGAATCCGCGATGCCGGCGGCGACGCTCCAGGGCCTCGTCGCGCGCGGCCACCGGGTCGACGTGATCCAGGACAGCTACCAGGATTTCGGCGCCGGCCAGTTCATCTGGCGCATGGGCGACCCCGGCATCGAGGGCTATGTCGGCGCCAGCGATCCTCGGCGCGACGGTCAGGTGTCGGTGTGGTGAGATGTGCGGGTGGGATTTACGGGTGATGGAAATCTGACGGTCGGCACGTGCTCGTGAGGTCAGCGTCGGGTGGGGGAGCGAACTCTAACTCTTAACTTCAGAGCAGACGTTTCGCCTCCAGCGGCTAGGGGTGATGCCGGTCCATTCCAGAAACGCTCGGGTGAAGTGCGAGGCATCCGCATAGCCGAGCTCGAATGCGATCTGTCCGATGGGGAGCTTGTTTCCTGCGAGCAGAGTCTTGGCGCGACGAGTCAGGACGCGATGCTGAATGTCGACGTAGCGTGTCCCGGCATCGTCCAACCGACGCTGCAAGGTTCGGCGGGAGATGCCAAGACGGCGGGCGATCCCGTCGATCGAGGGACGGGCTTCGTCCAAACCAAGCTCGATGAGGTGTGCAACGCAGGCTGGCAGGTCGTCGCCGATCGGGTCTTTTTCAGTCGCACCCGCGTCGATCGGGTCGTGGCGGTTCGGGTTCAGAGCATCGAGGTAATAGGCCGGAAAAATCAGGCCGGCCCGCGAGTCCAAGACGAGATCCGAGCCTAACAACCCTTCGGTTTCGGCGCGTCCGGGCAGGTGTGCGCCGGTCACGACTGCCCGGCTCGGACGCCATGTCGGTCCAAGGAAATGACGGACCGTGCCGAGCAGGTAGCCGAGCGCCAGGATCTCGTTCGCCTGACGACCGCTCGCGATCCGCTCAGCAACGGCGTAGCCGTAGAAGGCATCGGTTCCTTGCCGACGCACACCCGTCCAGGTCGCGGTCTGAAGCAGAAGCGGGGTCACGATTTCGACTCGGGCGAGGGCTTCCCCGAGCGTCGCGGCGGAACGGACCTGCACGCCGATCGGCCCGAGGCTGGCGATGCTGGTACGGGTCGAAAGCCGTGCCGGCAGTGAAGGGTCGGCGATCTCGCGAACCGCGGCCTCGATCAGCCGGAGTTGGTCGCGCAACAGGATCAGCCGGTCCGGCGCATCGAGGAGCGTGAGTGGTATCTCGGCGCGGCCGAACACCCGGGTCAGCGAACCACCGGCAGCCGACACCGCGTCCGCTATCGGCCCCATCGTCCGTGCTCGTGTCAGACCGTGTCCCAGCATGCGTGTCTCCCGCCACAAGGGTCGAGGCGTTGGCACCAAATGGCAAGTGCGCGGGGTGGCACCGGCGTAGGTCAAGCGCTGCCGACAGGCGCTGGCGATCTTCGTGAGTGCGGCTCACGCGCAGCGCCGACGCTGCGAACGGCTGGAACGCCACAGGAGGACGCCATGGCAACGCTCCCATTCGACGACCGCAACATCACGTGGCGAACCGTCGAAGGCTTCGAACACGCCGCCTATCACATCCTGAACATCGACGAGGAAGCACGGATCGTCGACCTCCTCTTCAAGTTCGCGGCGAATGAGCGGATCGCCCTGCATCGGCACGGCGCAGCCTATCGGACGCTCGTTCTGCAGGGTGAGTTGCGGATTTACCGGCCCGACGGGACGCTGAAGGAGGTCCGCGCGGTCGGCAGCTACGTCGCGGGACAGGCTGGCGGCGAGTCCCATACCGAGGGCGGCGGCGATCAGGACGTGATCGTCTACTTCACCAACCGCGACATCGACGGGGCAGTCTACGAGCTTCTCGATGAGAGCCAAACTGTCGTCGCGACCTTCGGCATCCCCGAGTTTAAGGCGCTTTACGAGGCGCAGGTAGCGGCCTCCCTGTGACGCCAGAGGCCATCACCGCATGCGAAAACGCTGGAGCCCGATGAAGCAGATGGCTATGTTAAGACACCTCCCGTGGAGCAAGCGCCTCGCCAGTGTCGGTGCCGGACTTCTACTTGCCGCGCTCGCCAGCACACGGATCTTCAGAGCGGAAACTCCCCTGACCCCGCTGGCGGTGCTACCGATCAAGTTGCTCGACACATCGGGTGAGCCGACCGATCAAGCGTCTCAACATGCCAAGCGGCTGTCGAGCTTAGCACAGGATCTCGCGACCGATCTGACCCGGCTCGGTCTGTATCGGGCATCGGCTCTATCGGCCGATCGGCTGCGACGGGATTGTCCCTCCGAAGAAGTCCCCTGTCTGCTGAGGTCTGCGCAAGCGCATGGGGCAGATTTGATCTTCGTGGGCGTTGTCCACAAGAGCAGCACCCTAATCATGCAGCTCTGGGCGCGCCTAGTGGATGCCCGCACCGGCCAGGACATCTACTCCCGCGACCTCAACTTCCGTGGCGATACGGATGAGGCATGGCGGCGAGCCGAGTTGTTCCTCATCGACCAAATTCGCGACGAGGCACCGCAATTGCGTCGGTAGCGATTATATGAAAATCCTGACAGCCTGAAGATTCTACAACCGATCATGCGCCGAGTTTTCTCCTCCCGACTGTAGACATCCCGCGCGAATACGCAGGTGTGCCCGCTGACCGCAACACCCTGGGAAGCAAACGGTCTTCAAACCACCTGCCCCGGCCGTGAGGCTACATCAATGAAGTAGCCCTGAAGCAGACGCTCGCGAATTCGGCAACGGGTCGTGGGCCGACAGCACCAAGCATCAACCTCCACCACAAGGAAAATCTGCCGACAACCCCGGCCATTGCCAAGCCCCACCCTGGCACGGATAATGTATGCACTTTTGGACGTGCCGACCGGATCGAACCCGCCGCCCGTCTCACGCGGCGACGCCGATCCGGACAGGTCCCCGACCCGAAGGACACTCGATGCTGCGTCTGTTCGCTGCCGGCCTCGTTGCCGGCGCCGTCTCGCTGTCGCCCGTTCGCGCCCAGACCGCGCAAGCCCAGACCCTGCGCTTCGGCCTGATGGAGGACCCGGACGCCCTCGACCCGACCCTGGCGCGCACCTTCACCAGCCGCATGGTCTTCGCCGCGATGTGCGACAAGCTCGTGGATATCGGCCCCGACCTGAAGCCGGTGCCGCAGCTCGCCACCAGTTGGAGCCTCTCGGAGGATGAGAAGACGCTCACCATGACCCTGCGGCCGGGCGTGCTGTTCCACGACGGCGAGAAGCTCGACGCGGCTGCGGCCAAGTACAGCATCGAGCGGCACCTGAAGCTTCCCGGCTCGCAGCGGCGCGGCGAGATCGCGCCGATCGACCGGGTCGAGGTCGTCGACGACCTGACCTTCAAGATCGTCCTCAAGACGCCGTTCGCGCCGCTGATGGCGCAGTTCACCGACCGGGCCGGGATGATGGTGTCGCCGAAGGCCGCCGAGCGCCTGGGCGACAAGTTCTCCACGGCGCCCGTCTGCGCCGGCCCGTTCAAGTTCGTCGAGCGGGTGCCCCAGGACCGGATCGTGCTCGAGCGCTTCGACGATTACTGGAACAAGGATGCGATCCACCTCAAGCGCATCGAGTTCCGGCCCATCCCCGACGGCACCGTGCGGCTGACCAACCTGCGCGCCGGCCAGCTCGACCTGCTGGAGCGGCTGACCCCCACCGACCTGCCGCAGGTGACGCGCGACCCGAAGCTGAAGGTCGGCTCGACCATCGAGCTCGGCTTCCAGTCCATCGTCTTCAACCCCAACAAGGCGGGCTCGGCGGTCGCCGACCCGCGCGTGCGCGCCGCCTTCGATCTGGCCATCGACCGCAACGCCCTGAACCAGGTCGTCTTCAGCGGCGAGTTCCTGCCCGGCAACCAGTGGGTCTCGCCCAAACATCCGGCCTACGTGAAGGAGTATCCGATCGGAAAGCGAGACGTGGCCAAGGCGAAGGCTCTGCTGGCGGAGGCCGGGGTGACGAAACCGGTGATCAACCTCACGGTCTATGCCAACAACGAGGCGCCGCAGGTGGGGCAGGTGATCCAGGCGATGACCCGCGAGGCCGGCTTCGACGTGAAGCTCCAGGCCACCGACTTCACCACGGCACTGGATGCCGCCGACAAGGGCACCTTCGAGGCCTACCTCTATTCCTGGAGCGGGCGGCCCGACCCGGACGGCAACACCTTCAGCTTCCTCGCCTGCAAGACGCCGCTGAACTACGCCCGCTACTGCGACCCGGAGGCCGACGCGGCGCTCGGCGCCGAGCGCGCCACGGTCGACCCCAACCAGCGCGCCCAGGCCTGGAAGCGCCTCGCCGACCGGGTGATGGCCGACAGGCCGCTGATCTACCTGTTCCACCGCAAGCTGTTCTGGGCCTACACCACGAAGCTCACCGGCTTCACGCCCTATCCCGACGGTCTCGTGCGCTTCAACGGTCTCAAGCTGAACTGAAGGGGGAGGCCGGCCGATGCTGCGCTTCCTCGTCCAGCGCCTCGCGCTCGCGGTCCCCACCCTGGTGATCGCCTCGATGATCATCTTCACCCTGCAGCAATTGCTGCCAGGCGACACCGCCACAGCCCTGTCGGGGGAGGAGCGCGACCCCGAGGTCATCGCCTTCATCCGGCAGAAGTACCACCTCGATCAGCCCCTGCCCGTGCGCTACGCCCTCTGGGCCGGCGGCGTGCTGCGGGGCGATCTCGGCGAGTCGATCCGCCTGCAGAAGCCGGTCCTCGACCTCGTGGTCGAGAAGCTGCCCGTCACCCTCGAACTCGCCTGCCTCGCCATGCTGGTGGCGCTCGTCATCGGCGTGCCGATGGGCATCCTCTCGGCGGTCAAGCGCGGCACCGCCGCTGACACCCTCGCCAACGGGATCGCGCTCTGGGGCCTGTCGGTGCCGAATTTCTGGCTCGGCATCCTGATGATCCTGCTGTTCTCGGTGCATCTCGGCTGGCTGCCGGCCTCCGGCTACGTCTCGCCCTTCGAGAGCCTGTCCGAGAACCTGCGCTCCATGGCAATGCCGGCCTTCGTGCTCGGCAACGCCATCGCGGCGGTGATGATGCGCCACACCCGCGCGGCGATGCTCGGCGTGCTGGGCTCGGACTACGTCCGCACCGCGCGGGCCAAGGGCGTCTCGCCGTTGCGGCTCGTCCTGCGCCACGCGCTGCCCAACGCCGCGATCCCCATCATCACCCTCGGCGCCCTCGAATTCGGGCAGTTGCTCTCGGGCGCCGTGCTCACCGAGCAGGTGTTCTCGGTGCCGGGCTTCGGCAAGCTGATGGTCGATGCGGTGTTCAACCGCGACTACGCCACGGTGCAGGGCGTCGTGATCTGCACGGCCACCACCTACGTCCTTCTCAACCTCGCGGCCGATCTCCTCGCCGCCTTCGTCAACCCGAAACTGAGGCGCGCGTGAGTCACGTCGGCAGCCCCCGGCCGGGCGTCATCGGGGCCGGCACCGGGCTTCCACCCGCGACGGGGCTCGCCCCCGCCACGCCGCCGCGCGCCGAGCCCGGCCCGTTCCGCGCGTTCTGGAACCGCCTCACCGCGCGCCGCTCGGCCATAGTCGGCCTCGTCATCGTGGTGGCGCTGATCCTGATGGCGGTCTTCGCCGACTGGATCGCGCCCTACGACCCCATCGCCACCGACTGGGGCGCGATCCGCTCGAGCCCGGACTGGGCGCATCCCTTCGGCACCGACGAGGTCGGGCACGACGTGCTCTCGCGCATCGTCTTCGGGGCGCGCGCCTCGCTGGGGGCGGGCCTGACCTCGGTGGCGCTGGCGGTGGCGCTCGGCCTGCCGTTCGGGCTGATCGCGGGCTATGCCGGCGGCATCCTCGACATGCTGATCATGCGCCTCACCGACGCGCTGCTGGCGATCCCGTTCCTCATCCTCGCCATCGCGCTCGCGGCCTTCCTCGGCCCGAGCCTGACCAACGCCATGGTGGCGATCGGCCTCTCGGCGACCTCGACCTTCGTGCGCCTCACCCGCGCGCAGGTGCAGGCGGTGGCGGCGGAGGAATTCATCGAGGCCGCCCGCGCCGTCGGCAACCCGCCCTGGCGGATCGCGCTGCGCCACATCCTGCCCAACATCGTGCCGGCGATCCTGGTCCAGGCGACGCTGACCATCGCGGCCGCGATCATCGCGGAGGCCAGCCTGTCCTTCCTCGGCCTGGGGCAGCAGCCGCCCGAGCCGTCCTGGGGCTCGATGCTGAACGTCGCCAAGAACTTCCTCGAACAGGCGCCCTGGATGGCGATCTGGCCCGGCGCCTCGATCTTCCTCGCGGTCCTGGCCTTCAACCTCCTCGGCGACGGCCTGCGCGACGCCCTCGACCCCCGGCAGAGGACCTGACCATGACGGAGTCTTCTCCGAAGACGCTGCTCGACGTGCGCGACCTCGGCGTCGCCTTCGACAGCGAGGTCGGCGCGGTCCACGCGGTCAACGGCGTGTCCTACGCGCTCCGCGAAGGCGAGACCCTCGGCATCGTCGGCGAATCCGGCTCCGGCAAGAGCGTGCACGTGCTGGCGATGCTCGGCCTGATCCCGCGCCCGCCCGGCCGCGTCACCGGCGGCGAGGTCCTGTTCGCGGGCCGCGACCTCCTGGCCCTGCCGGAACGCGCATTGCGGAAGGTGCGGGGCGGGCAGATCGGTTTCGTGTTCCAGGACCCGATGAGTTCGCTCAACCCCGGCATGACGGTGGCTGCGCAGATCATCGAACCCTTGCGCATCCATCTCGGCCTCGACGGACGCGCGGCCCGCGCCCGCGCCAAGGACCTCCTCGACCTCGTGCGCATCCCGAACGCGGCCGCGCGCCTCGACCAGTACCCGCACGAGTTCTCCGGCGGGCAGCGCCAGCGCGTGATGATCGCCATCGGCCTGTCCTGCCGCCCGAAGCTCCTCATCGCGGACGAGGCGACCACCGCCCTCGACGTCACGGTGCAGGCCGAGATCATCGGTCTGGTGCAGGAGTTGAAGCGCGAGATCGGCATGGCGATCATCTGGATCACCCACGACCTCGGGGTGGTGGCGGGCATCGCCGACACCGTGCAGGTGATGTATGCCGGGCGCATCCTGGAACGCGGCCCGGTGGACGACGTCTTCCGCGATCCGCGCAGCGCCTACACGCTCGGCCTTCTGCGCTCGCTGCCCGATCTCAGCCGGGGCCGGGCCGGGCGCCGGCGCCTGCACCAGATCGAGGGCGCCCCGCCCGACATGCGCCATCCGCCTCCGGGCGACCCCTTCGCGGTGCGCAACGCCTACGCCACCCCGCGCTGCCTCGCCGAGCGGCCGCCCCTCGCCCAGGCGCCGGGGGCCGCGCCGGGCCACCTCGTCGCCGCCTGGTACGACCTGCCGGCGCGGCTCGCGGCCGAGGGTGTTTCGCGATGAGACCGGAACCCGCCGACCGCTATCCGCTGCTCTCGGTGCGCAACCTCAGCAAGCATTACCCGCTGCGCACGTGGTGGGGCGGGAAGGGCGCGGTGTTCAAGGCGGTGCGGGATGTCAGCTTCGACATCCGGCCCGGCGAGACCCTGGGCCTCGTCGGCGAATCGGGGTCCGGCAAATCCACCATCGGCCGGGCGGTGACGATGCTGAATCCGCCGAGCGCCGGCACCGTCGCCTTCGAGGGCGCCGATCTGGCCAAGCTCACCGGCCCGGAGATGCGCCGGATGCGCGCCCGCATCCAGATGGTGTTCCAGGACCCCTACGCCGCCCTGAACCCGCGCATGAGCATCGGCGACTACGTGGCCGAGCCGTTCCGGCTGCATCGCCCCGGCATGGCGCGGTTCGAGCGCCGCGACGAGGTCGAGGGTCTGCTCGCCCGGGTCGGGCTCGATCCGCGCTTCGCCCGGCGCTACCCGCACCAGTTCTCGGGCGGCCAGCGCCAGCGCATCTGCATCGCCCGCGCGATCGCGCTGAAGCCCAGCTTCATCGTCGCCGACGAACCGATCGCCGCCCTCGACGTCTCGATCCAGGCCCAGGTCGTGAACCTGCTGCAGGACCTGCAGGACGAACTCGGGATCTCGTACCTGTTCATCTCCCACGACCTGCGCATGGTGCGCTACCTGTGCCAGCGCGTCGCCGTGCTCTGGCACGGCCGCATCGTCGAGATGGCCGAGGCCGACGCCCTCTACGACGATCCGCGCCACCCCTATACCCGTCGCCTGCTCGCCGCCGTGCCGGTGCCGAACCCCGTCGCGGAGCGCGCCCGGCTCGCGGGCGCCGCCCTGATGCCCCCCGCCGACCCGGATGCCTGGGGCGCCCTGGTCGAGGTCGCCCCCGGCCACTGGGTCGCGGGCGGCCACCACTCCTGAACCTCCGAGGACACGCTGCCGTGAGAGACTTCTCGAAGCCGGGGCGCTCGCCCGTCTACGCCGCCAACGCCGCCATCGCGACCTCGCATCCCCTGGCGACCCTCGCGGGCATCGAGGTGCTGCGCTCCGGCGGCAACGCGGTCGATGCCGCCATCGCGGCGGTGGCGGTGCAGGGCGTGGTCGAGCCCGCCATGACGGGCATCGGCGGCGACTGCTTCGCGCTCTACGCCCCGAAGGGCGCGGCGGTGCCCGTCACCCTGAACGGCTCGGGCCGCAGCCCGGCCGCCGCGCGGGACGCCTGGTACCTGGAGAACGGTGTTGCCATCGAGGCGACCTCGCCGCATGCGGTGACCGTGCCGGGCGCCGTCGCGGCCTGGGCGCGGCTGCTCGCCGACCACGGCACCCGCAGCCTCGGCGACCTGTTGCAACCCGCCATCCGCTACGCGGAGGAGGGCTACCCGGTGCAGCCGCGCGTGGCCTACGACTGGGCCCGCAACCGCGACAAGCTGCGCGCCGATCCGGGCTCGGCCGCCGCCTACCTCGTCGACGGCGAGGCACCCCGGGTCGGCACGACGATGCGCCACCCCAAGCTCGCCGCCACCCTGCGGCGCATCGCCGAGCGCGGCGCGCCGGGCTTCTACGAGGGCCCGGTGGCCGAGGACATGGTCTCCCGGTTGGCGCAACTCGGCGGCCTGCACACGCTGGAGGATTTCGCGGGGGCCGCGCCCGAATACGTGACGCCGATCTCGACGCGCTATCGCGGCTACGACGTCTACGAATGCCCGCCCAGCGGCCAGGGCCTCGCCGCCCTGATGATGCTGAACGTGCTCTCGCAATACGATGTCGGCGCGCTCTCGGAGCGTGACCGGGTCCACCTCTTCGCGGAGGCCTGCAAGCAGGCCTATCACCACCGGGACGCCCTCTTCGCCGATCCGGTCGTGAACGCGGTGCCGGTGGAACACCTGCTCTCGCAGGCCTGGCAGGCGCGGGCGCACGGGGCCATCGACATGGCGCGCGCGCAGGAGCCCGTGCTGTGGCCGGAGATCCGCCACACCGACACGGTCTATCTCTGCGTGGTCGACCGGGACGGCAACGCGATCTCGCTGATCAACTCGATCTTCCAGGGGTTCGGCAGCGGCATCACCGCGCCGGAGAGCGGCGTGCTCCTGCACAATCGCGGCTTCTCCTTCCGGGTCGAGCCGGGGCATCCCAACACCATCGGGCCGCGCAAGCGCCCGATGCACACCATCATCCCCGGCATGCTGATGCGCGACGGCGCCGCGGTCGCCCCCTTCGGCGTCATGGGCGGGCACTACCAGGCCATGGGCCACGTGGAACTCCTCACCGGCATCATCGACCGGGGCCTCGACGTGCAGGAGGCGCTGGATGCGCCGCGCAGCTTCGCCTATGGCGGCGGCATCGAGCTGGAGGGCGGCTTCCAGCCGGGCCTCGCCGAGGACCTGGCCGCGCGCGGCCACGTCACGGTGCCGGCCCCCGTCCCGATCGGCGGCGGGCAGATCATCTGGATCGACCCCGCCACCGGAATGCGCGCGGCCGGTTCCGACCCGCGCAAGGACGGTCTCGCCCTCGGCTATTGAGAAGGCACAGGCCGAGCCTCCGGCCTTCGCGCTCCGGTTGAGCCCGCGCGGTGCGCATTCGCGTCAACCGACTCACGGAAGATTCAGTCCTGGCGCGGCATGCTGGCCCCGCCCGGACACGGAAAGTGCCGCGCAGGGTCGGGAACGGCAGATGATCGGCGCAGCGTGACGAACCGGCTCGAGCCAGCCTCAGGGAGAAGGGACCCGGCCCCGGAGGCCGCGGCCTTCGGCCCGGACGCCCACGGCATCGCCGACTGGCCCTTCGGCGCCGGACCGGCGCAGCCTTGGCAGGCCCATGCCTTGCCGGATGGCCGACCCTGGCCCCGCGTCCGCATCCTGACCCTCGCCGAACCGGAGACGCCCGGGCTCGACGCGACCCGCGCCTCCGTTCGGGGTCAGGCCTATACGGGTCTGCGGCACGACGTCGTCCCGAGGGACGGCGCGGCGGCGGCACGCCTCGCCGAGGCGGTGTCCGACCCGGCCTTCGATGCTCTGCTGCTGCTGCGGCCGGGCGACATGCTGGCGCCGGATGCGATCGCGGCCCTGTGCCTCGCGGCCGCCCTCGACGGCGCCGAGATCGTCGCCGGCCTGCGGCTGGTCTTCGGCTCGCGGCCGCTGGGCCTCGACGCCCCCGCGATGGAGGGTCCGCTCAGCGACGGGGCCGCCCCCGAGGGCCCGCTGGCGCCCTTCACCGGCGGCGAGATGCTGCTGTCGCGCGCCCTGGTGGCGCGGGCCGGTGGTTTCGACCGCGACGCGATCCATCCGGTCGCCGCGTTGTGGCCGCGCCTCGCCGGAACCGGCGCCCGGCTCGCGCGCATCGGCCGGCCCGTGCTCCTCCAGCGCGCCCTGGCGGATCGCATCGCGCCGCTGCCGCCCGGCCTGTCCATCGCGGTCCTGACCGACCGCGGCTACGGTGGGGGTGCCGGCATCGGCCACCGGCGGTTGGCCGAGGCCCTGACCCTGGCGGGCCACCGCATCACGGACGTCGTGCTGGCGGACGAGTCGCCCCCGGCGGCGGCGGAATGGACGGAGCGCTTCCCGCGGGCCGAGGCACGCATCGGGGAGGGGGGGTTCGATCTGGTTCTGGCCGGAAACCTCCATGGCGCCACCCGGAGCCTCGGAATCCTGGAGCGGCTCGCAGGCCACGTCCCCGTCGCCGCCATCCTGCACGACCTGTTCCCGCTGACCGGGCGCTGTGCCTTTCCGGGCGATTGCACGGTCATCGCGGAGGGCTGCGACGCGCGCTGCCCCTCCCCCACCGCCTACCCGCAACTGGCACCGAACCGGATCGCGGCCGCCTTCGCGGACAAGCGCTTGCGGCTCACCGGCCCCCGGGCGCCGCTCCTGCTCGCCAATTCCGACTGGACCGAGACCATCGCGCGCCGGCTCGCGCCGGCCGGCACGCGCATCGATCGCATCGGCCTCGGCTTCCCCACCGGGGTGTTCAGGCCGGGCGACCGTGCGGCCCTGCGCCGCGAACTCGGCCTGCCGGCCGGCGACGTCCTGGTGATGTTCGCCGCCGTCATCGCCGACGCGCCGGGCAAGGGCGCGGCCGAACTCGCCGCGATCCTGCGCCGGGTCGCCGGGCCGGGCATCGGCTTCGTCGCGGTGGGACGGCTCGACGATCCGGCCGCGTTCGGGTTGCCGAACCTCGTGGCGGCGGGGCCGATCGGCGACGAGGACAGCCTGGCGCGCTGGTACGGCGCCTGCGACATCTACATCACCGCGAGCCGCAACGAGACGCTGGGCCAGACGCCCGTGGAGGCGGCCCTCTGCGGCACGCCGACCGTGGCCTACCGGTCGACGGGCCTGACCACGGCGGTGATCGACGGCGTGTCCGGCCACCTCACCGAGCCGGAGCCCGAGGCCCTCGAAGCCGCCCTGCGGGCCCTGATCGCCGACGCGCCCGCGCGCGGGCGCCTCGGCGCCCTCGGCCGCCTCGCCGTCGAGGGCCGCAACAGCCACGCGGCGGCCGCGATGCGGTTCGAAGCGGTCCTGGTGGCGCGGGGCATCCTGCCCGCCGACGCCGGCCACGGGCGCATCCGCTTCGCGCCCGCGATGCTCGCGCACTTCGCCATGGCGCGGGATCGGGCCCCCGGCCGCAGCGGCACCGTGCCGGCCGCCTCCGGCCCGGCCATCCGCGCCGCGCGACGGCTGAAGCAGGCCGTGCTCGGGCGCGGCCTGCCGCTCTGGCTGCGCCGGGGACTCTATGCGGGGGTCCGCGTGAGGGCCTGGGCGCGGTCGGGCCTCGGCGCGGGGAGAGGCGCGGCGGAACGGATCTCGAGCGCGCCCGCACGGGCGACGGCCCCGGATCGGATCTACGTCGACCACACCCACCTGCGCAGCCATGTCACCGGCATCGAGCGGATCGCGATCGACCTGTTCGGCGCCGGGACGCTGCGGCCGCACCCGGTGGTGCCGGTCCGCGCGACGGGCGTCGCGCGGATGATCCTGGCCCAGCAGATCGGCCTCCCCCTGCGGGCGCTCCGCGATCGGCACGCGCGCGTGATCTTTCCCGGATTTCCGCCCGGCCCCCTCGCGACGCTGCTGCTGGGCCGGCGCGGCATCGCCTACATCCACGACACCTTCCTGCTCACCCGCCCGCAGGACCTGAGCTGGAAGAGCCGGCTCTACATGGCCCCGAGCTTTGCCGTCGCGCTGCGGTTCGGGCGCTGCTTCCTCGTCAATTCCCGGACCACCGGGATCGCCGTGCGCGCCTTCTGCCGGGCAGAGGCCCTGGTCGCCCTGCTCCGCCCGGCGGTCCGCGACGTGTTCGGCTTGGCCGGCATGGTCCCCGCCCCGGGGCCGAGGGCGGGCGAACCGCTCCGCCTCCTGGCGATCGGCACCATCGAGCCGCGCAAGGACTACCCGGCCGCCATCGCCATCGCGGCGGCCCTCAACGCCGCCGGGGTGAACACGGAATTGCACGTCGTCGGCCGGGTCGGCTGGGGACGCCACGATTTCCTCGCGGCCCCGCCCCCGTTCCTGACCCTGCACGGCTACCGCGACGACGCGGCCCTGCGCCGGCTCGCCGAAAGCTGCCACCTCCTTCTCTCCACCTCGAAGGCGGAAGGGCTCGGCCTGCCCCTGCTCGAGGTCCAGCACGGCGGCCTGCCGATCGTCGCGCCCCACGGACCGGTCTTCTCGGAAGTGCTCGGCGCGTCCGGCCTGTTCATCGATCCGGGCGAGCCCGAGGTCGCGGCGGCGGCGATCCGGGATTGGGTCTTCGCCCCGTCCTTCGCGCTCGTGCCCGATGCCTCGCGGGCGAATGTCCGGCGCTGGAACGAACTGGCGGCGGCCGATGCCGCGCGCTTCGCGCGGTATCTGCGTGTGGGTGCATCGGCCTACGCGGATGCGCCGGACGCGGTCGTGGGCTGACGGGATGGACGCCGCCCCGACCCATCCCCGCCGCGAGATCGGCCTGCGCCATTCGCCGCGTGGCGCCGCCCCGCGATCCGGCGGCATCATCCCGAGGCCGGGGCACGCACCCACGGCAGCTTTAGAACCGCACGACGCCTTGGCACGAGGACTGCGACAATTAAGAAACCGGTAACATTCCAATGACTTCGTGTCCCGATCTGACACGGAATGCGGGCGGGATGGGACAGGTGCATTCAGGAGGGCGCTTGGCCATCGCTGAAGGCGAAGGACACGTCAGGAGACGGGACAGATGTTCGACTTCGGAAGCCCGATCAGTGGCGAGCCGGTGACCATGGAGACGCCGCGCGCAACCGGCCCCGACGCGCGCGAGATCCTGCGGCGCCTCTGGCGCGGCGGCTGGTACATCGTGCTCGGCGGCCTCGGCGCGGTCATCCTCGCCGTGGCGGTGCTGAACCTCGCCCGCCCGACCTACACGGCCAACACGCAGATCCTGGTCGATCCGGCGGACCTTCCGGTGATCGCCAACGACCTCAGCAACCGCCAGCCGCAGGCCGATAGCGGCGTGTCGATCGCCGAGAGCCAGGCGCGGGTGATCCAGTCCGACAACGTCCTGCGCCGGGTGGTCGAGCGCCTCGACCTGACGCGGGACGAGGAATTCGTCCTGCCCCCCTCGACCAATCCGCTGGTCGTCCGCCTCAAGGCGCTGCTGGGCATGGAGACGCCGCAGGGCAGCCGCGATCCCGTCAACATCGCCCTCGATACCCTGCGGCTCAAGCTCGGCGTGCGGCGGGCGGAGCGCACCTTCGTCATCGACGTCTACGTCCAGACCTGGGACCCCGAGAAATCCGCCCGGATCGCCAACGCGATCGCCGACGCCTACTTCGCCGAGGAGGCGGGGGCCCGGACCGAGGCGGCCCGGCGCGCCTCGGACGCCCTCACGGGCCGCCTCGCCAGCCTCCGCCAGGGCGTCGAGGAGGCGGAGCGCAAGGTCCTTCAGTACCGCGAGGCGAACAAGCTCGTGACGACGAGCGGCCGGCTTCTCAGCGACCAGCAGCTGAGCGACCTGAACCAGCAGCTCGTCGGTGCCAACCTGCGCACCTCCGAGGCCAAGGCCCGCCTCGACCAGGCCCGGCACATGCGGACCGGCGAGGCCGGCACCGCCCTGCCCGAGATGCTGCAATCCCTGGAGATGCAGAACCTGCGTCAGCAATACGCCACGCTCTCGCGCAACACCGCCGAACTCGCCACGCGGCTCGGCGACCGCCACCCCGCCATGGCCGAGCAATATGCCCAGCAGCGCGACCTCCAGCGCCTGATCCAGCGCGAGAAGGAGCGCATCATCGACACCTCGCAGAAGGACTACGACCGCGCGGTGGCGAGCGAGGCCGCGGTTCGCCGCAGCCTCGACCGGGCCAAGGCCGAGACCGCCGGAAACGACCGCGCCAATGTGGGCCTGCGCGAGCTCGAGCGTGAGCTCGAATCCCGCCGCGCGGTCTACGAGCCCTTCCTGCGCCGCTCGCGCGAGACCAACGAGCAGGAGCGCCTGAACAGCTCCAACGTGCGGGTTATCTCGTCGGCGACCCCCCCGCGCCTGCGGACCTGGCCGCCCTCGCCCAAGGTCGTCCTGCCCGTCGCGCTTCTGGCCGGGCTCGGCCTCGGCGCCGGGTTCGCCCTGCTGCGCGGCTCCCGCCGCGACCGGCACCACGACCGGCGCCCCCCGCCTGCTCCCGTCAAGGGCGCGCGAAGCTTCCGCGCCGTCGATGCGTAGCCGGCATCGCCACGATTCTCCTCGGATCGCGGCCGCCTCCCGGCCGCGTCCCGAGGTGGACGAGGCCCCGCCCCATCGTGCGAGCCGCTCCCGGCGACAGGATCGACCCGCACCGAAACCGCTTCGCACCAGGATCGTCATGAGATCGGAATGGCATCGGATGACGATCACGGCCGTGGGCGACCCGCGAGCGAGGACAGCATGACCGTTCGCCTGTTCGACATCACCTTCACGCCGGGCAACGCCGCCGACATCCTCGGCGTGGCCGCCGCCCAGCCCGCGACGCGGCCGCGCCTCGTCGTCACCGCCAACCTAGACCACGTCGTGACGCTGGCGGAGAACGCGGCGTTCCGGGACGCCTACGAGGGCGCGGTCGCCCGCACCCTCGACGGAATGCCCCTGGTCTGGCTCGCGCGCCTGCGCGGGGCGCGCGGCGCGCGGCGGGTCACCGGCCACGACCTCGTGGCGGCCGCCTTCGCCGAGCCCTGGCCCGCCGGTCGGCGGATCTATCTCATCTGCGCCACGGCGGCCGTCGGCGAGCACCTGACCGAGCGCCTCGTGGCGGCGGGCGCCGAGCGCACGGGCATCGCCGTCACCGTGCCGCCCTACGGCTTCGAGAACGACGAGGCCTATGGCCGGCGGCTCACCGGGGCCATCCGCGCGCACCGGACCACCCTGCTCGTCCTCGGCGTCGGGGCCCCGCATTCCGAGATCTGGGTCACCCGCCAGGGGATGGCCCTGGGGACGCCCGTGGTGCTCGCCGTCGGCGAGGCCCTCAACGTCGCGGCCGGCCTGGTGCCACGCGCGCCCGTCTTCATGCAGCGGGCGGGGCTGGAATGGTTCTTCCGCTTCCTGCACGCGCCGCGACGCCTGTTCCGGCGCTACTTCGTGCGCTCGTGGCGCCTGCTCGGGATCGGGATCCGGACGCTTCGCAACGGCCGGCGCAAGGAGCTCGAACCGGCCGCCGCATCGGCGCACCGCACGCCGAAATCCTATTGAGACCGGCTCCGCCCGTTCGAAGCCGAGACGGTCTCGCTCAGCCCGCGCGGCGCCTGAGCGAAGCCCGAATCCGCCGTCCCGAGGGGAGCGACCGGATTCGGCATGACGCGCCGGTCCCTCACCCGACCGCGAACAGCTCCGGCCGCCTCAGCCGCAGGGTGAGCACGAGCGCCAGGGTCTTCAGGTCCGTCAGTTCGCCCCGGTCGCTGCGCGCGGCGAGTTCGGCCAGCGGGATCTCGTGGACGGTGATGTCCTCGTGCTCGCCGGCGACGCCGCCGCCGCGGCCCGTCCGGTCGGACGCTTCGTAGGCGGCCAGGTACAGGTCCATCTGCTCGGTGGAGATTCCCGGCATGCTCCAGCCGCAGGTGACCGGTTCGAGCGCGCCGAGGCGCACCCCGGTCTCCTCGTAGGCCTCGCGGCGGGCGCCCTCCTCCGGCTCCGATTCGTCGAGCAGGCCGGCCGGTGCTTCGAGGATGCTGGCGATGCCGGCGGCATAGAAGGCCGGCGTGCGGAACTGCTCGACGAGGAGCGCCACCCTGCGGGTCGGATCGTAGGGAAGGACCGCGACGGCGCGTCCGTGATCCTCGATCTCGCGCGCGAGGCGGGTCCCGTCCGGCATCGTCACCTCGGCGACGAGGAACCGGCTCCAGCCATCGTGCACGATCCGGGTGCCGCGGATGATCGGCGCCATGCTGTTCTCCCCTCAGCGAACCGCCTTCCGAGAAGCGGCCAAGACGAGGGGGACCTAGCAGCGGGTTGTCGCATCAATGAGGCGGGACCTGCGGGATTTCGGCCACGGCCTTGCGGATTGTGAAGGACAGGTGCGTCGCGCTCCGCTCCTGGCTCAGCAACGCATCGCCGGCCTCGCGCACGAGGTTCGGAATGTCGATGGCCGCCATGGGATCGGTGCAGATCACGGTGAGCACGCCGCCGGGCGGAAGGAGGCGCAGCGCCTTGCGGGTGCGCAGGGTCGGCAGCGGGCATTTCAGGCCGCTGAGATCGAGGTGCGTCGGTCCGCCGGCCTCGTCCGTATTCATGCACCCGCCTCGCCCCGCAGCCCCTCACGCGGGAGACCTAGAGCAGGACACGACCGGCTTCGACAGAAAAATCCCGCCCCCGGCGGCAGCCGGAAACGGGATTCACGCGAGGGCCGCCCGGGTGCCAGGGCACCCGGAAGGTCGAGCACTCAGTAACCGTAACCGTAGGCCGGGTAGCCATAGCCATAGGCCGGCGCACCGTATCCGTAGGCGGGGGCGCTGTAATAGCCGTAGGCGGGGGCACGGTAGCCGTAGCCGCCGCCGTAGCCGACACCGGCGTAGCCACCGTCGTAGTAGCCGTAGCGGGGCGCCTGGCTGGCGGCGATGGCGCCGCCGATGATGCCGAGGGCCGCACCGGCCGCGAGGGCGCCGCCGACGCCGGGGCCGCGACGATAGCCGCCGTAATAGCCACGGCCGTAACCGCCGCCGTAGCGACCGTAACCGCCGTAGCCGCGATAACGGACGTTCTCGACGCTCGCGTTACCGCCGGCGACCTGTCCGGCATTCAGGGCCGGCAGCGGCGCGGCCTGCGCCGCGGTGAAGGAGCCGGCCGACAGACCGATGGCGGTGGTGCCGGCGAGGGCGAGGGACAAAATTCGCGACATGCGAGCGTTCTCCGTCTCAGGGTGAAGTTAGCCTGGAAACGGCAAAGTTGGCGATCCGTTCCAGAATCGCCACAGTCAAGCTTCGAAACCGGGTGCGTTCAAGCACATTCGCGGGGCGGCCGCGCGTTCTCCCCGCCCGGGACGACGATGCCGCGCGCGACGCTATCCTCCCGCGCCATCCGGACGGCGATGCGGCGACCGCGTCGCCTCCTCAGAACACGCAGGCGGTGAAAGCCGGTTCCACGGAGCGCTGCCAGGGGCCCTCGTAATCGGCGAGGCGCTCCTCGGCGAGGGAGCGGCCGGCGGCCACGATGGCCTCCAGGGGCTGAAGGTACCGGGTCTCGTCCCGCCCCTGCGCATCCCGGCGCGCGCGGGCTGAGAGCCCCGCGCGGGCGATGGCGAGCACTTCGGCCGCGACGGCGCCGAGGGGACGCCCCGCGATGCGCGCGGCGAGGCCGAGGCGCGGCACGGTGGCGCGCAGGCTCTCGCGGTCGCAGGCGTTCCAGCCCTTGGCGATGTCCCAGGCGGCGGCGAGGGCGGTCTCGTCGTAGAGGAGCCCGACCCAGAAGGCGGCCTGCGCGGCGATCATGGCCGGACCGCCGACATCGGCGCCGCGCATCTCGATGAAGCGCTTGAGCCGGACTTCGGGGAAGGCGGTCGAGGCGTGGTTGGCCCAGTCCGAGACCGTGGCACGCTCGCCCGGCAGGGCGGCGAGGCGCCCGGCCATCAGGTCGCGGAACGAGGCGCCGGAGACGTCGTGATAGGTCTCGCCGCGCTTCACGAAATACATCGGCATGTCGAGCAACCAGTCGACGTAGGATTCGTAACCGAAGCCGGGCTCGAAGGCGCGGGGCAGCATGCCGGTGCGCTGCGCGTCCGTATCCCGCCAGATCTCGGAGCGTCGGGAGAGGAAGCCGTTCGGGCGGCCGTCGGTGAAGGGCGAGTTGGCGAAGAGGGCGGTCGCCACCGGCTGCAGCGCCAGGGCGACGCGCATCTTGGCGACCATGTCGGCCTCCGAGGCGAAGTCGAGATTCACCTGGACGGTGGCGGTGCGCAGCATCATGTCGAGGCCGAGGTTGCCGACCTTGGGCATGTAGCCCGCCATGATCCGGTAGCGGCTCTTCGGCATCACGGGCGTTTCACCCTGAGTCCATTTCGGGCTCATGCCGAGATCGAGGAAACCGATGCCGAGGGGATCGGCGACCCGCGCCGTGGCCTCGAGATGCGCGCGCAGCTCCGCCGCCGTGGCGTGCACGTCGGGCAGCGGCGCGCCCGAGAGCTCGAACTGCCCGCCGGGCTCCAGGGAGATCGCCCCACCCTCGGCACCCGCGAGGCCGATGAGGTGGCCCGCATCCTCGATGGCCTCCCAGCCGGTCTCGCGCCCCAGGCCCTCGAGCAGCGCCCGGATGCCGGTCTCGCCGGCATAGGGCACCGGCCGGTTCCCGTCGCGGTAGAACGGCACCTTCTCGTGCTCGGTGCCGATCGCGAAGCGTTCGCGCGGCTTCTCGCCCTCGGCGAACCACGCGATGAGTTCGTCCCGCGTGGTCAGGGGCGTCGTGTCGGACGTATCGCGCGCCATGCGCTGCCTCGTATCGAAGGTCGTTCAGAGGAGAGGCGCACCGGACCGCAGCGGCGTGGCCCCTGTCGGGATACCCTGCTCCATAGGCCAGCGGACGGGCGCGAACAACGCGGCGTCCCGCAGCCTCAGCGTGCGTCGCCCAGCACCGCCTGGACCAGGGCGAGCACGGAAACGGCCGCCGTGTCGGCCCGCAGGATGCGCGGGCCCAGCGACAGGGCCACGGTGTTGGGACGCGCCAGGATCAGCGCGCGCTCCTCCGGCGCGAAGCCGCCCTCCGGTCCGACCAGCACGGCGAGCGGGGGCGGCGAGGCCGGGTCAGCCGCCTGCCGCAGGGCCAGGACGGGGTCGGAGACGGCCGCGTCCTCGTCGCAGAACACCAGCAGGCGCAACGGGTTGAGCGCCGCCAGCGCCGCCGGGAGCTTCACCGCCTCGGCCAGTTCGGGCAGGCTGAGGATGCCGCATTGCTCGGCCGCCTCGACGGCGTTGGCCCGGATCCGGTCGGCGTTGAGCCGCTCGCCTTGCGTGTATCGGGTGAAGACGGGCACCAGGGTGCCCGCGCCCATCTCCACGGCCTTCTGCGCCATGTAATCCAGCCGCGCGGTCTTGAGAGGAGCGAACAGGTAGTGGAGGTCGGGCCGGGGCGGCTGCCGGCGTGTGCGCTCCCGCACGATCAGGTCGGCGCTCTTGCGGCCGGTCGGCGCGATCTCCGCCCGCCACTCGCCGTCGCGGCCGTTGAACAGCAGCACGGGATCGTCCGGGCCGCGCCGCAACACGTTGAGGAGGTAATTCGCCTGGGCTCGATCGAGGGGGAGCGTCGCGCCCGCGACGAGGTCGGCCTCCACGTGGAGGCGGGGAGCGGTGAAATCGTAGGCGGCCATGCTGCGCGTGGTCGCGTGCCGCTCGGGCCCTGTCAACGCGGATGCGGCCCTGGCGGCGGGCTGATGCGAAAGCGCAACACGCCGCAACATTGCGCCGGGAATCCACGCCCGATCGCGCCACGGGGTTTGCGGCTCGAAAGACGCCACATTCCTATGCCGAAACGGCAACAGGGACGGGTCGCGCGGGATCTTCGAGCGCATCCCGACGCGAATCAGGCAATTCCGCAACCGGTCCGGGCTCGAACCCGCCGGGGGCGTGGATTGGGGGAGAAAGGATCTCAAGGCATGTCGTTCAAGACCATCGCGGCCCTGGCCGTCGTCGGCGCGGGCCTCTTCAGCGGCCAGGCCTTCGCGCAGAACGCCGAGTGCGGCGCCATCCAGCAGACGCTCCAGGAGCGCAAGGATCTCGTCGCCAAGGCGAACGCCGCCTCGGGCTCGAAGAAGAAGATGACGCCGGCCGAGGCCTGCGCCCTGTTCGGCAAGCTGCAGGCCAACGGCACCTCCGGCATGAAGTGGATCGCCGCCAACAAGGAATGGTGCTCGATCCCGGATTCCTTCGCCGAGGGCTTCAAGGCCGATCACAACAAGGTCTCGGGCATCCGCACCAAGATCTGCGGCATCGCCGCCCAGGCCTCGAAGATGGAGGCGCAGGCCAAGGCCCAGGCGCAGAATGGCGGCGGCGGCGGCCTGCTCGGCGGTCCGGGCCTCACCGGCAGCCTGAAGATGCCCCAGGGCGCACTCTGATCCGGTGCGAACTCGTCACCCGACGCTCCAGCTCGTGACAAGACCGCGCCCGGCATCCCGCTCGTGGACGGCGTGACTGCGCCGGACGCCGAGCACCGCGTCGCCGATGCGGTGCGGGGACACTGGGTCGATCGCCGCGCCCCGCGCGCCGTGCGTCCCTACCTGCGGCTGGCGCGGATCGACCGGCCGATCGGCTGGTGGCTGTTGCTGCTGCCGTGCTGGTGGTCCGCGGCCCTCGCCGCCATCGCCTCCGGCGCGGCCTATCCCGACCCGGCCCACCTCGCGCTGTTCTTCATCGGCGCGGTGGCCATGCGGGGTGCGGGCTCGACCTACAACGACATCGCCGACCGCGACCTCGACGCGCAGGTGGAGCGCACCCGCTCGCGTCCCCTGCCCTCGGGACAGGTGCGGACGCGACAGGCCGCGCTGTTCCTGGTGGCGCAGGCGCTGGTCGGCCTCGCGGTGCTGCTGCAGTTCAACCGCACCGCCATCCTGGTCGGCATCGCGTCGCTGGTGCCGGTGGCGATCTACCCCTTCATGAAGCGGGTGATGCCGGTGCCACAGGCGGTTCTCGGCCTCGCCTTCGCGTGGGGCGCGCTGATGGGCTGGGTCGCGGTGTTCGGGCGCCTCGATGCGCCGGCCCTGCTGCTCTACGGCGGCACCATCGCGTGGGTGGTCGGTTACGACACGATCTACGCGGTGCAGGACATCGAGGACGACGAGATCGCGGGCATCCGCTCCTCGGCCCGCTTCTTCGGGCGCCGGATGCGGGGGGCGATCGGTCTCTGCTACGGGGCCAGTGCCGCGCTGATCGGAGCGGCCGCGATCCTGGCCGGCACCGGCCTCGCCGGACTCGTCGGGGTGGGGCTGTTCGCCGGACATCTCGCGAGACAGGTGCTGCGGCTCGACACGCGCGACGGGCGCGGAGCGCTCGGCCTGTTCCGCTCCAACCGGGATGCGGGCCTGATCCTGTTCCTGGGTCTCGCGGCGGACGCGCTGATCCGCCACCTCGTCTCCGGCTGAGGCCTCGCCCTCAGCAGCGGGCGCCGGAGATGATCTCGCTCTCGCGGTGGATCAGTGGGCGCACCGGCAGCGCGCCGGTCTTGCGGCGCACGAGGAAGCGCGGACGACGGCCGTTGAGCAGGCCAACCCGGCGGCGCATGCGGGTGCGGCCGAGGGCCACCGGGCCGAGCTGCGCCGAGACCACCGCCAAAGCCCCGTCCTCCTTGACGATCATCCGGGGCAGCCCGGACTTGGCCGCGCAATCCCGCCACAGGGCGACCACCTCCTCCTCGCAGAACGGCCCGAGCCGGGAGACCACCGCATCGGCGGCATCGACGAGCAGGAGGTCGAAGCGATCCTCGCCGCAGGCGTCCGAATCGTCCTCCGCGAAGGCGAGCGCGATGCCGACCGGGCGCCAGGCGCCCGTGCGGCCGAACACCGGCAGGGTCGAGATGGTGGCGGACGAAGCGATGTCGAGGACCGGAGCGGCACCCGCCGAAGGGCCATTCATGTTCGCGAAAGTGTTCATGGCTCGTACACCCTGTTGGCGTCGGCAATCTCTATGGACCGCCCGTCTATGACAAGCAGATTTGCATCTAACCTCCTCCAAGCACCTTAAGAGTGAGCGTTAAGCGAGTGTGGACGAGGCTGAAGCACTCGGAATGCTCAACGTTTCCTTGCCGCGATCGTAGACATTGGCCCGTATCGACATCTGCGCGGCTCAGCTTGTGACAAGTCCAAGGGCACCCTACAACGGGTGGGCCGCCGCGCTCCACGCCGATCTCTTCCCGCTGACGCCTCCCCGCCGATGCCTGCGGGACGGACGGCACCTCGAGCGCAGCGATCGCCCGCCAGAACCCGACGGAGACGCATGTCCGACCCGATGTCACCGGAGGCCACGCACGCCCTCGTTCCGGCGCTCCGCGAAACGATCCGCGAAGCGGCCGCCCTCGCCCTGCCCTTCTACAAGGCCGGCCGGCAGACCGGCGCGCGGGTCTGGTCCAAGGCCGGGGGCTCGCCGGTGACGGAAGCCGACGTGGCGGTGGACACGTTCCTGAAGGTGCGGCTCAGCGCCCTGCTTCCGCGCGCGGCCTGGCTCTCCGAGGAAACCAGCGACGACGCGGTGCGCCTGAGGGCGGACCTCGTCTGGATCGTCGATCCCATCGACGGGACCCGCGCGTTCATGTCGGGGCATCCCGACTGGTCGATCGCGGTGGCGCTGCTCTCGGCGGGCCAGCCCGTGCTCGGCTTCGTCCACGCCCCGGTGACGGACACGTTCTACGAGGCCGTGGCGGGCGCCGGCGCCACCCGCAACGGAGAGCCCATCGCGGTCTCGGATCAGGTGGCCATCGAGGGTGCCCGCGTGACCGGGCCAAAGCCGATGATGGACCGCCTCGCGCGCGGAGCCGCCCGCGACGGCGTGCCGCCCGAACTCGTTACGGTCGAGCGCGTGCCCTCCCTGGCCCTTCGGGTGGTGCGCGTGGCCGAGGGCTCCATCGATGTGGGCTTGGTCTCGCCGAACGCGCGCGATTGGGATCTGGCCGGCGCCGACCTGATCCTGCGGGAGGCCGGCGGCTCGGTCAGCGATCTCCAGGGACGGCCGACCACGTATAACCGCCCGGACCCCGTGCACGGCGAACTCGTCGCCATGTCGCACGGGCTGCGTGACGCCGTGGTGGACGCCATCGCGCCTCGCTGACCCGTCGCGGGGCGTGTCTCCGCCGGCGTCGCAGACATGCGAAAACCCGGCACCTGCGTGCCGGGTCCAGCGAAATTTACGGGGGATGCGGTGCCGTCGCGCTCAGGCACTCCGGCACCAGGGGCTCACGCGTGCTCGCGCAGGGCGACGGCCTCGGGGGCCATGCCGAAACGCTCGGCCAGATGCCAGCGCAGTTCGCGCGGTGAGTGATAGTTGTAGGAGGTGTCGATCAGGTGGCTGAGGTCGATGGTATCGATCTCACGGCCCATGGCCTCGTGAGATTTGGCCTCTTGAGACATCGTGCGCTTCAGACGGCCGACCTTGAATGTCGCCGCATCCGTGATGGGCGAGCGGGCGCCGCGGCGCCGGGTATATTCAAACAACATATTTTTCTTATGTACTTTCAAAGACTTGGATGTGCAGGCCCCTGCGGGCTCGAATCGTTGGTGTGAAAGGATTGCCGGTTTCGTCGGCCCGTTCTCCCCGAACGGGTATCGGTCGCCAGCGGCGGATCGGCCTCGCGAAAGGCCTGTCGGGGGACGCCAGCCCGAAGGCTGGCGCCGGAAGCGTCAGGCCGCCTGGAGGTTACCAGCCGAGTCCTTGCCGCTGCGCTTGTCGGTCTGGATCTCGTAGGAGACCTTCTGACCTTCGATGAGGTTGCGCATGCCAGCGCGCTCGACAGCGGAGATGTGAACGAACACATCCTTGCCGCCGTCGTCAGGCTGAATGAAGCCGTAGCCCTTGGTCTCGTTGAACCACTTAACAGTGCCGGTATTCACGAAATAGATCCTCGTATCGTTCGTCGACCAACAGCCAGCGATGACTCGCGAACAGCTGCGGATCCTCTTCGGTTGGCCTGACGGAATCAGCAGGACGTGAGAAGCTTGACGATACAAGCGCTCCGTTCACCGATGCCCGCTGATAAGACATGTAGTCCGATCATGCGGCCGCAACAAGGCGTCCGATCCGATCGAACGGGCGCGAGGCGGCGCGCCGAGGCCGCCCGCCCCTGTGTTCTTTAACGCCCCGACCGCATATAAGGGTTCCTGAGCAGGCATTTAGGCGATCCATGGCGGGCATCTCGGTTTCCCTCGAAGGCGCGAACATTCAGCTGTCGTTCCAGAAGGACGATCAGGCGACGGCGGTGGTGATGGACGCGCGCGCGGCGCGCGCCCTCGTGCGCGCCGTCGGTCAGCTCCTCACCGCCATCGACGAGCCGGACGACGGGGACCTGCCGGACGACCTGAGCGACGAGGAGATCGCGATGCTGGACGTGACCTCCTCGGCGATCGAGGTCGGGACCGACGAGCAGGGCCAACCCGTGGTGGCGCTGCAGGCGGGCGCGCTGCCGCCGTTCCAGCTGCGCTTGACGGACGAAGAGGCCCGCCACGTGGTGACGAGCCTCTCCGAGATCCTCAGCGCGCCGCGCGACGTGCGCGCGTCGCACGGCGACCATTGATCCCCTACATGCGGACGCCCGGATCGGTTGGGCCCCCGGGCAGATAATCGGGTTCCGAACCGGGACCGGTCGGCTCGTCGATGCCCGGATCGTTGACCGGGTAGGGCGTGCGCGGCCCTGTGGGGCCGATATCCGGTTGCTCGTCGGGTGTGGGCGGGGTCGGAAGATCGCCCGGAATGCCACCCGGAAGCGGCTCGGGGATCGGCAGACCTGGATTGGCCATATCGAGAGCGGCCATGCGGCGCCTCCTGTCGCGTTGCGGGGTATGCCCACCAACCCCCCGGAGCCGGAGCGGTTCCGGGGCCGGGCGAGAACGCACCCTGGCGCGGGGGCCGCTCCGCCGCATGCGCCCGCCGCCGAAAACGGGCCGAACTCAGCGCCTGGCGACCGCCTTCTGCACCTTCGCCTTGTCGGACGCGGTACCGGCGAAGAGTTCCGAGAGGCGGCGCTGATCGAGGCCCTTCGTGACGTCGGGCTCGGTCAGGACGGCCGGGATCGCGTCCAGCTTTCGCGGGGTGATCGATCCCGTGGTCACGGGGTCGGCGAGGTCCGCCAGGACGCGGGACGAGGCGGTGGGCTCGCGCTGGACGCGCATGACCCAATGGGCGGCGGTGGAAAGCGCGGCGACCGCGAGGATCGCCTTGATGCCACCGGTGAGGAGGCGTCTCATCGTATTCAGGCCCGAAACTACGCGGTGGCACGCGACCGGTTCCCCGGTCACCGCCTACACTTGCCCACGAGCGTTAATGATCGGCCCAGCGCCACGGCCGCGCTTCGTCCCGGTTCGACACGGGAACGTGATCGGCGGCGACGATTGGCCGGGACACTTTCGAGGTGGGCCATGCGCCACGGCGGCGGTTCCTGTTCCCCGCGCCCGTGACGCACCTGCCGCGACCCGGCCCACTAGGCCTCACAGGAAACCGCGCAGAGAACTGGTCCGCACCGCCCCGTCACGACAAGCCCCGCCGCCATGCCAAGTCCGAGAGGGTTCGCGAAACCATCGGACGCCTCGGCGTCAGGGACGCTCGATGTAGGCGGCGGGCCTCTCGCCGGCAACCGACATCGGCCGCCTCACCCCGGCTGCGACGATCCGCACGCCTCGGCGAAGGCCCGCAGGATCGCGGCCTCGTCCGCTCCCTCCTCGGCCGAGAGGCGCGCATAGAGGTCCGCGATTCCGGAAAAGACCTGCCGTCCCGCCGCGTCGTCCCCCAGGAAGGCGCCGATCTCGCCCATCTCGGCGACCCAGCGCCGGGCCTTCGGGAGCATGTCGGGCAGCCGGGAGCCGAAGCGGGCGAACAGGTGGGGCTCGTTCTCGGCCAGTTCCGCCCGCAGGGCCTCGCCGGCCCCCGCCCGTTCGGCGGCGAGCACCATCAGGGCCGCCAGCGCCGTGAGGCCCTTGTTGATGCCCGAATAGGACATCTTCAGCGCGGAGGCGGCGCCGATGCCGGCCGCCATCGGGCGGATGTCGAGGCCGTACCGGGTGAGGTCCAGCATCGCCTCCGCCTCCGCGCCGGCGACGTGGAGACGGGGTCCCTTCGTACCGGGCTGCGGCGGCAGGCCGATGATCGCGGCATCGAGGAAGACCGCGCCGGTCGGCGCGATGCGGTCCGCGATTGCCCGCACGGTCTCGACGTCGACCGCGTTGCAATCGGCATAGGCGGGCTTGCGCTCCGCCGCCGCGAGCGCCGGCGCCAGACGCTCCGCGAGGGATGCCGCGTCCGCCGGCGGCACGATGGAGAGAAGGAGATCGGCCCGCATCAGGCCCGCGAGGTCGGTCTCGACCATGCCGGCGGCCGCCGCCCGCGCGCGGGTGGCGGGGCTGCGCCCCTCGAGGACGGTGAGGACCTCGGCACCGTTCTGCGTGAGGCGGGCCGCGATGGCGCTGCCCATGGCACCGGCGGCCAGGATGGCGATCGTCGTCATGGCGCATGTCCCTCCCAAACGGGAAACGACCGCGCCCGAGACTCGGGGGCGGTCGTTGTGAAGCGGGCCGGGCGTCTTCGGTTCCGGCCGGCGCCTCAGCTCAGCGAGCCGCAGAAGCGCTGGATGCGGGTGCAGGCTTCCTCCAGCGCGGCGTTCGAGGTCGCGTAGGAGATGCGCAGGTTCGGGCCCAGACCGAAGGCCGAGCCATGGACGGCAGCGACCCCTTCGGCCTGGAGCAGCTCGACCACGAAATCCTCGTCGGTCTGGATGACCTTGCCGCTGGGCGCCTTGCGCCCGATGGTCTCGGCGCAGGACGGGTAGACGTAGAAGGCCCCCTCCGGCGTCGGGCACTTCAGGCCGTTGGTCTGGTTCAGCATCGAGACCACGAGGTCGCGCCGGGTCTGGAAGGCCGCGCGGAACTCGGCCAGATGCGCCTGCGTCCCCTCGAGGGCGGCCACCGCCGCCCATTGCGAGATCGTCGAGGCGCCCGAGGTCTGCTGGCCCTGGACGAAGTCCATGGCCTTGATCAGGTGCTCCGGACCGGCCGCGTAGCCGATGCGCCAGCCCGTCATCGCGTAGGCCTTGGAGACGCCGTTCATCGTCAGCGTGCGCTCGTAGAGGCCGGGCTCGATCTGGGCCGGCGTCACGAAGGCGAAGTCGCCGTAGGTCAGGTGCTCGTACATGTCGTCGGTGAGCACCCAGACGTGGGGGTGGCGCATCAGCACGTCGGTGATCTTCTTCAATTCGGCATGCGCGTAGGCCGCGCCCGAGGGGTTCGAGGGCGAGTTGAGGATGATCCACTTGGTCTTGGGCGTGATCACCCGCTCCAGCTCCTCCGGCTGGAGCTTGAAGTCGTGCGCCATGTCGGTCTCGGCGAAGACCGGGGTGCCGCCGCACAGCACCACCATCTCGGGGTAGGAGACCCAGTAGGGACGCGGGATCACCACCTCGTCGCCGGGGTTCAGGGTGGCGAGCAGGGCATTGTAGATGACGTGCTTGCCGCCGGTGCCGACGATGGTCTGCGAGGGCTTGTAGTCGAGCCCGTTCTCGCGCTTGAACTTCCTTGCGATCGCCTCGCGCAGGGGCACGATGCCGGAGACCGGCGGGTACTTGGTCTCGCCCCGGCGGATGGCCTCGATGGCGGCATCCTTGATGTGCTGGGGCGTGTCGAAATCAGGCTCCCCGACCGAGAGGCTGATCACGTCCATGCCCTGCGCTTTCAGCTCGCGCGCCTTCTGCGTCATCGCGATGGTCGCGGACGGCTTCACGCGGGACAAGGCGTCGGCCAGAAAGCCCATGGTGGGATGCTCCTGATGATCGGTCCGCGACGGCACGGACGGAAACGTAGGCACGAACGGGAAACGAGGGCACGGGCGGAAACGGAGTGATCATTCTTGGCGATCATTCTGCCCGCGAGGCGCGCGGACCCTAGTGATGCGCGTGTCTCGGGGCAAGATACAGGCTCCGTGGGCGGCGCGCCCCGATTCGCACGGGGGGCTTGCGCTCGGTTGCTGGTGGACCGACGTCGCGTTAAGCGCTGCCGCGCACGATTTCAGGTTGGGAGAGGATCATGGATGCCCGATGAGTTGGCGGCCTTCATTCACGAGGGGCGCGACGGCTGGCTGTTTCTGACGGCGGGCAGCAACAACGTTATCGGACAGTTCAGTGACAGCCCGGCCATGAAGCAGCGGCTCCTGGACTGGAAAGCCCTGCTCATCGCCCGCGCCCGGCGCTGCGACAGCCTCGGCACCACCTACCAGCACGTGATCGTGCCCGAGAAGCTGACGGTCTACGACCATCGGCTGAAGGGACTGGAGATCGACCAGCGCCTGTCGCCCGCGCTCCGCCTGCGCCAGAGCCTGATCTGGCATCCGCTCGTCCGCCGCGCCTGCGTCGATCTGGTGGACGCCTTCCGCCGCAGGAGCCGGAGCGAGGATCTTTACTTCCGCACCGACAGCCACTGGTCCTTCGCGGGGCGCATGCTGGCCTACCGGACCCTGTGCCAGTCCCTCGGCGCCGTGGCGCGGGAGGACATGCCCGAGCGCCCCTTCGTGGAGCAGGCGTTCCAGGGCGACCTCGGCGGCCAGATGGTGCCGCCGCAATCGGAATCCGCGCGCTTCTACGATCTTCGGCGCGACGCGGTGCGGCACTACGCGAGCCCCATCGTCGAGAAGCGGGAGGCGATGCATGCGATCGAGACCCTGCATGTCGGCGCGCACGTGATCTACCGGAACGCCTCACCGGAGGCCGACCCGCGCCGCCTCGTCCTGTTCGGCGATTCCTACTCGCACTTCGCGCCGTCGATGTGGACGATCATGCTCGCGGAGACGTTCCGCGAGGTGCATTTCATCTGGTCGACCTCGATCGACTGGCGCTACGTCGAGCGCACCATGCCGGACATCCTGGTCACGCAGATCGCCGAGCGCTTCATGTTCCAGGTGCCGGACGACACCTTCGACCTCGCCGCCTACGTGGCCGAGCGCTTCGGCGCCGAACTCGGGGTCGAGGCGTAGGGCCGAGCGCCGATGCCGGCCCCGTGAGGAACGCGAAGAACGCCGGCCCGAAGGAAATCGGGCCGGCGTTCTCGCTTCGATCCCCGATCCGGCCCGCCCCGGTTCGGGGCGAGACCGGGCCGGCTCGTCAGATGCCGCCGAAGACCCAGCGCAGCTTCGACAGGAAGCCGCCGCCCGAGCGCTTCTCGCGCACCTCCGCCGGCTCGTCCCTGGCCGGGGTCGCCGAAGCGTCGGCATGGATCAGGCCGAGGGCCGCCGTGTCGGTGGTCTCGCGGTCGATCAGGATGAAGCCGCCCGTGTCGCGGTTGGCGGTGTAGGCGTCCACCGCCACGGCGCGGTCGAGGGTCAGGGTGACGTCGGCGATGTCGTTGGCGGTGAGGCGGGCGGCCGGTTCGGCCTTGCCCGTCTCGGGATCGATGCGGGTGCGGATCGACGACACCACGGCGTTGACCGTGACGGTGCCGATCTTGGCCAGCAGCGTGGCGCCGGGCATCAGATCGGTCTCGGCGGCCCAGAACAGGCGGGCGTCGATGCTGTCGGTGACGCGCATCGGCGCCTCCGCCGTGACGATCACCGAACCGCGCGAGGCGTCGATCTCGTCGGCGAGGACCAGCGTGACCGACTGGCCCTCGACCGCGTGGGGCAGGTCGCCATCCGCGGTGAAGATGCGGGCGATCTTCGAGGTGCGGCCCGAGGGCTCGACGATCACGGCGTCGCCCGGCGCCACGCGGCCGCTGGCGATGAGGCCGGCGAAACCCCGGAACTCGGAATTCGGGCGGTTGACCCACTGCACCGCCATGCGGAACGGCGCGGCCTGCTCCTCGACGCGCACCGGCACCTCTTCGAGGTACTGCAGCAGGGGCGTGCCCGTGTACCAGGGCGCGGCGGCGCCCGGCAGCACGACGTTGTCGCCGTTCTTGGCCGAGAGCGGGATCGCCCGCACCTCGGTGAAGCCGAGCGGCGCCGCGAAGGCGTCGAAGGCGGCGAGCAACTCCTCGAAGCGGGTCTCGGACCAGCCGACGAGGTCCATCTTATTCACCGCGAGGGCGATGCGCCGGATGCCCAGCAGCGAGACCAGCAAGGCGTGGCGCCGGGTCTGGCGGGTCAGGCCCTGGCGCGCATCGACCAGGATCACCGCCACGTCGGCCGTGGAGGCGCCGGTGGCCATGTTGCGGGTGTACTGCTCGTGGCCGGGGGTGTCGGCCACGATGAAGGAGCGCTTGTCCGTGGAGAAGAAGCGGTAGGCGACGTCGATGGTGATGCCCTGCTCGCGCTCGGCCTGGAGGCCGTCCACGAGGAGGGCGAGGTCGATCTCGGCCCCTTGCGTGCCGTGCTTGCGCGAATCGCGCTGGAGCGCCGTCACCTGATCGTCGAAGATCTGCTTGGTGTCGTGCAGGAGACGGCCGATCAGCGTCGACTTGCCGTCGTCGACGGAGCCGCAGGTGATGAAGCGCAGGACTTCCTTGTTCTGGTGCGCGGTCAGGAAGTCGTCGTAGCCGAAGGACTGGGGTGCCTGATGGATCGTCATCTTAGAAATAGCCCTCCTGCTTCTTGCGCTCCATGGCGCCGGCCCCGTCCTTGTCGATCACGCGGCCCTGGCGCTCCGAGGTCCGGGCGGCCAGGGTCTCGCCGATGATCTCCGGCAGGGTGGCGGCGCCGCTCTCGACGGCTCCGGTGAGGGGGTAGTCGCCGAGCGTGCGGAAGCGGACCGACAGCTCCTTCGGCGCCTCGCCGGGCTCGAGCGGCAGGCGCTCGTCGTCGACCATGATGAGCTGGCCCTCGCGCTCGACCACCGGGCGGGGCTTGGCGAAGTAGAGCGGCACGATCGGAATCCGCTCCTGCTCGATGTAGAGCCAGACGTCGAGTTCGGTCCAGTTCGAGAGCGGGAACACCCGCAGCGACTCGCCGCGCTTCTTGCGCATGTTGTAGACGTGCCAGGGCTCGGCCCGCTGGCGCTTGGGGTCCCAGCGGTGCTGGGCCGTGCGCAGGGAGACGATGCGCTCCTTGGCGCGGGACGCCTCCTCGTCGCGGCGGGCGCCGCCGAAGGCCGCGTCGAACTTGTGCTTGTCCAGCGCCTGACGCAGCGCCTGCGTCTTCATCACGTCGGTGTGGACTTCCGAGCCGTGGCTGATCGGACCGATGCCGCGCGCCAGCCCTTCCTGGTTGGTGTGGACGATGAGGTCGAGCCCGAGTTCCTTCGCCCGCTGATCGCGGAAGGCGATCATCTCCCGGAACTTCCAGGTCGTGTCGATGTGCATCAGGGGGAACGGCAGGCGGCCCGGCGCGAACGCCTTGAGCGCCAGGTGCAGCAGCACGGAGGAATCCTTGCCGATCGAGTAGAGCATCACCGGGTTCTCGGTCTCGGCGACCGTCTCCCGCATGATGTGGATGCTCTCGGCCTCCAGGCGTTGCAGGTGGGTGAGCCGTTCGGACCGGCTCGCCGCGTGGGTGGTGAGGGGTGCGGCGCTCATCGGGCCATCTCCAGGGATTTCGCGTGTTTCGTGGTCTCGAAGGCGGCCGCTTCCTGTCCGGGCGCGACGGTCTCCTCGGGCGCATGGACGTGCAGGCCGCACTCCTTCTTGGAGGCCTGCTCCCACCACCAGCGGCCGGCGCGCTCGTCCTCGCCGACCCGGACCGCGCGGGTGCAGGGGGCGCAGCCGATCGAGGGAAAGCCGCGATCGTGCAGCACGTTGTAGGGGACGTAGTTCTCGGCGACGAAGCGGTCGACGTCGGCGCGGGTCCAGTCCGCCAGCGGGTTGATCTTGATCAGTCCGCGCGCCTCGTCGGCCTCCGCCAGCGGCGTGTCGGCCCGGTTGGCCGATTGCCCGGCCCGCAGGCCCGTGAGCCAGCCGGCGGCGCCAGCGAGCGCGCGGCCGAGGGGCTCGACCTTGCGGAAGCCGCAGCAGGCCTGCCGCGCGGCGACCGAGTGGCGAAAGCCGTTGATGCCCTCCTCGGCGACGAATCGCTCCTCGGCCTCGCGCTCCGGGGCGTAGGCGCGGATGCGGATGCCGTAGGCGGATTCGGTCTCGGTCCAGGTGTCGTAGGTCTCGGGGTAGAGACGGCCCGTGTCGAGGGTGACGATCTCGGTCCGGCCCTTGTGCATGGCCAGCGCGTGGGTGAGCGCCTGATCCTCGATGCCGAGGCTCGTGGTGAAGACGAGGCGACCCGGGACCGTGGCCTCGATGAGCCCGATCCGGCCCTTGAGGTCCAGGCCGGCCATCGCCGACGCCAGGGCATGCGCCGCGTTCTCCAGCGCCGCGTTTTCCAGGTGAGAGGTCATGAGAAGCTTTGCGATGGGGACTTTGCGAAGGAGGCTGGCCGATGTGGCTTGTCTGAAACCTGAAATGTTCGCTATAACGAACGCTGTCAAGGCATGGCGGTCATCCCCGAGGGGCAACCCCCAGCCACAGGCACGACGTCCCGGCAACGGCCTCGGCCGCGAATCCGTTGCCGAGCGAAGAAAATTCCTTTTCCATCGGGCCAACGCCCCGTGCCGCTCCGCACGGCCGCAACGGCTCACGAACGACGCGAGGCCCGCTTTGGATTCGATCGACCTGAAGATCCTGGCGCTGCTGCAGCACGACGCCACCCTGTCCATCGCCACGATCGGCGAGAAGGTCGGCCTGTCGCAGACACCGTGCTGGAAGCGCATCCAGCGGCTCGAGGCCGACGGCGTCATCGACCGGCGCGTGGCCGTCCTCGATCCGGTGAAGCTCGGCCTCGGCCTCACGGTGTTCGTCTCCATCGAGACGGCCGATCACTCCCGCGAATGGCTGGAACGCTTCGCCGAGACCGTCTCGGCGATGCCGGAGGTGCTGGAATTCTACCGCATGGCCGGAGACGTGGATTACATGCTCCGCGTCGTCGTCGCCGATATGCGCGCCTACGATACGTTCTATAAGCACCTCATCGCGACCCTGCCGCTCAAGAACGTGACCTCCCGTTTCGCGATGGAAAAGGTCAAGTCCACCACTGCCCTGCCCCTTCCGGCCCCGCCCGCCAACGGACGCTTCACGCCGACGCTGTCGGTGGTCGCCGGAGAATAGAATTCTCTTTTGCACTGCACACGCAGTCACCTCCTTCTACCGTGACGTCGTTCTGTAAAACGGACAACCCCGTTGACAGCCGACCTCTCAGGACGACATGGCTTCCCACATGGCACGACACGCGATTCTCCCCCGCACGGCTCCCTTCGGCGACACCGAACGCGCGAGCCTCGACGCCGTCCTCGGCGCCGCGACCCCGATCCAGCGCGCCTGGCTCGCGGGCTTCCTCGCGGGCCTTGACGCCGGCGGCGCCCCCCAGGCGGCCGCCGTTCCGGCAGCTCCCCCGAAGGCCGCCGAGCCGCTGACCATCCTGTTCGCCAGCGAATCCGGAAACTGCGAGACGCTGGCCGGCAACATGGCCAAGCTCGCCCGCAAGAACGGCTTCAAGCCGAAGGTGGTGGATTTCGCCGAACTGGAGATCGCCAGCCTCGCCAAAGAGAAGCGCGTCGTCGTCATCGCGGCGACCTGGGGCGAGGGCGAACCGCCGGCCCGCGCGGTGCGCGCCTACAACGAGTTGATGAGCGAGGCCGCCCCGCGCCTCGACGGCGTGACGTTCGGCGTCCTGTCCCTCGGCGACACCTCCTACGCCGAGTTCTGCGCCATCGGTAAGGCGATCGATGCGCGCCTCGAGGCATTGGGCGGCACCCGCGCCCACGCGCGCGCCGACCTCGACCTCGACTTCGAGACGCCGGCCGCCGCCTGGATCAAGGACACCCTGAAGGCCCTCAGCCCCCCGCCGAGCGCCGACAACGTGGTGGCGGTGGATTTCGCCGCCCGCGCCGCCGGCGACGAGGACGACGAGGCCGAGCCGAGCCGCGAGCCCCGGGTGGTCGAGGTCATCGATCACGTGAACCTGAACTCCTCACGCTCCGACAAGGAGACCATTCACCTCGCGCTGGAATTCGAGGACGGGGCGCCCGCCTACGAGCCCGGCGATTCGCTGGAGATCTACCCGGAGAACGACCCGTCCCTGGTCGACGAGATCCTGGCCGCCACCGGCCTCGCCGGCGACGCGGCCCTGCGCCGAGCCCTGCTCTCCGAGCGCGACATCACGACCCTGTCGGCCACCACCGTGGAGCGCTTCGCCAAGGCGACGGGCCACACGGACGCACAGAAACTCATCGACAGCGGCGAGGCCAAGGCCTGGATCGAGGGCCGACACCTCATCGACCTCATCCAGAGCTTCCCGGCCACGGTCACGGCCGAGCACCTCAACACCATCACCCGGCCCCTTCCCCCCAGGGCCTACTCGATCGCCTCATCGCGAAAAGAGGTCGGCGACGAGGTCCACCTCGTGATCGCGGCGGTGCGCTACGAGACCCACGGCCGGGCCCGCACCGGCGTCGCCTCCACGCATGTCGCCGACCGGATCCGGAACGGCGCCAAGCTGCGGGTGAAGCTGAAGCCGAACCGCCACTTCCGCCTGCCGCAGGATGCGGCCACCGATATCATCATGGTCGGCCCCGGCACCGGCGTTGCCCCGTTCCGCGCCTTCGTGCAGGAGCGCCGCGCGCTCGAGGCCCCCGGCCGCTCCTGGCTGTTCTTCGGCGACCGCCACTTCACCCACGACTTCCTCTACCAGCTCGAATGGCAGGAGGCCCTGGAGGACGGCTCGCTGACGCAGATCGACGTCGCCTTCTCGCGCGACCAGCCCGAGAAGATCTACGTCCAGGACCGGATCGCGCATCACGCCAAGGAAGTGGTGGCCTGGCTCGACGGCGGCGCCAGCTTCTACGTCTGCGGCGACGCCACCCGGATGGCCAAGGACGTGCGCAACGCCGTCGTGCGCGCCTACGCCACCGTGAAATCCTTGAGCGATTCCGACGCCGAGGCGGCGGTCGCGGCACTGGAGCGCGCCCATCGCTATCAGCAGGACGTGTATTAGGGGCGAACTGAACCCTCCCCCCTATGCGGGGGAGGGTGCCTGCGGAGCAGGCGGGAGAGGGGACGACCTCTCCGGACCCGGCGCTCCCCTCACCCGACCCGCTACGCGGGCCACCCTCTCCCGCAGAGGGGAGAGGGACGCGCACCCAAGGCACCAGACAAACTCGAGAAGACCGGAATCCCGCCATGGCCGAGCAGACCCCGCCCCGCACCTACGAGACCCCACCCACCGACCGCCCGATCTCCGAGGCGGAAGCCGCGCGCGCGGCCGGGCTCGCCGCCAACGAGCACATCAAGATCGCCAGCGGCTACCTGCGCGGCACGCTGGCCGACGGCCTCCTGAAGCACGCCACCGGCGCGATCTCGGAGGATGACGGGCAATTGGTGAAGTTCCACGGGATGTACCTGCAGGACGACCGCGACATCCGGGCCGAGCGCACCAAGAAGAAGCTCGAGAAGGCCTTCAGCTTCATGATCCGCCTGCGCATCGCCGGCGGCGTCGTCACGCCGAAGCAGTGGCTGGCGCTGGACGAGATCGCCACCACCTATGCGGGAGGGGCGCTGCGCGCGACCACGCGCCAGACCTTCCAGTATCACGGCGTGATCAAGTCGAACCTCAAGCGCACGATGGCGGCCATCGACGCGACGCTGCTCGACACCATCGCGGCCTGCGGCGACGTGAACCGCAACGTGATGGCGGCGACGAACCCGGCCCAGACCGGCGCGCACAAGGCCGCCTACCAGCTCGCCAAGGACATCTCGGATTCGCTCCTGCCCAAGACCAGCGCCTGGCGCGAGATCTGGCTCGACGGCGAGCGCGTGGTCGGCGGCGAGGACGCGGCCGAGGTCGAGCCCGTCTACGGCAAAACCTACCTGCCGCGGAAATTCAAGACCGTGGTGGCGGTGCCCCCCTCGAACGAGGTCGACATCTTCGCCCACGACCTCGGCTTCATCGCCATCCTCGACAAGAAGGGGAAGGTCACGGGCTGGAACGTCACGGTCGGCGGCGGCATGGGCATGACCCACGGCGAGACCGACACCTTCCCGCGCACCGCCGACGTGATGTGCTTCGTCAAGCCCGAGGACGCCCTGAAGGCGGCCGAGGCCGTGATGACGGTCCAGCGCGACTGGGGCAACCGCAAGGTCCGCAAGAACGCGCGCCTGAAATATACCATCGAGCGCTACGGCTTGGCCGCCTTCCGGGCCGAGGTCGAGAAGCGCGTCGGCAAGCCGCTGGCCGACCCGAAGCCCTTCGCTTTCACGGGCAACGGCGACCGCTACGGCTGGACCGAGGGGGATGACGGGCGCCACCACCTGACCCTCTACGTGGCCTCCGGCCGGATCAAGGATTACGAGAACGGCGCGCAGCTGCTCACCGGGCTGCGCCGGATCGCCGAGATCCACGAGGGCGACTTCCGCCTGACCGGCAACCAGAACGTCATCATCGCCAACGTGCCGTCCGGGAAGCGGGCCGAGATCGAGGCGCTGGTCGACCAGTACGGTCTGACGAAGGGCGCCAGTGCGCTGCGCCGCAACTCCATGGCCTGCGTCGCCCTGCCGACCTGCGGTCTGGCGCTCGCCGAGAGCGAGCGCTACCTGCCGAGCCTGATGGACGAGCTGGAGGCGAGCCTCGCGTCCCACGGGCTCCAGGACGACGAGATCACCATCCGGATGACCGGCTGCCCCAACGGATGCGCCCGGCCCTTCATCGCCGAGATCGGCTTCGTCGGGCGCGGGCCCGAGCGCTACCACCTCTATCTCGGCGCGGCCTTCGACGGCTCGCGCCTCGGCAAGCTCTACGCCGAGGACGTGACCGCTACCGAGATCAAGACGATCCTCGACCCGCTCTTCGCCGCCTATGCCCGGAACAAGCAGCCCGGCGAGCGCTTCGGCGACTACCTGATCCGTGACGGCTACGTGACCCGGACGATCAACGGCCCGGACTTCCACGACAACACGGGCGCGCTGAAGAGCGCGGCCTGACCGGGCGCGGCCCGCCGGAGGGCCACGGCCCTTCGGCGTCTCGGCCTCGACACCGGGACCTCAAATGCGGCGCAACATAGGATCGCCGCGTCGCACTATTGGCGAAGGCTTACGGCCACGCTTGCACTTGCCGCAACGAAAGCGCGACTGTTCGTGAACCGTTGAGCCCTTGCCTCGTTGTCTAGCGAGACAGCGGGGAGGCGACCATGGCCAAGCACGAGATCCTGAACTTCTTCGAACATCGCCGGGACGGCGCCTGGATCTGCGTCAAGCCGTTCACGCTGACGACGAAGAGCAGCAGCGTCGACATCCGGCAGGGCATGCGCTTCGATTACGGCAAGCGCATCGGCGGCGTCGATCTCGCCGAGTACCTGGAACAACTCGGATCGCAGTTCGGCTCCTGAGGCCCGTCCGCCCACCCCGACCCGGACGTGCTTTTGACCTCGGCGGGGCGACAGCCTAGTTTGCGCCCATGACCCATATGGCGGCCATTGTCCGCGACATCCCCGACGAGGCGGCCCCGACGACCCGCTGCCGCATCCTCGCCACGGCCGAGGAGGCGTTCCGGAGCGTCGGCTACCAGAAGACCACCGTCGCCGACATCGCCAGGATCCTGCGGATGAGCCCCGCCAACGTGTACCGCTTCTTCGAGTCGAAGAAGGCGATCCACGAGGCGGTGATCCAGCGGCTGATGGACGATACCGAGCGGCGCGTGGCCCTGGCCGCGCGGGCGCCGGGCCTCGGCGTCTCCGAGCGCATCGCCAACGTGATCACGGTGATGCATCACGCCTGCGTCGAGCGGTGCAACGCCAATCCCCGCCTGCACGAGATGGTGGAAGCGGCGATCACGGAGAGCTGGGATGTCTGCCGCGCCCATGTCGACCAGATCGGCTCGGTGTTCGAGCGCCTGGTGCGCGAGGGTGTCGAGGCGGGCGATTTCGATGCCCCCGACCCGCCCCTCGCGGCGTCCTGCATCCACACGGCGGTGATCCGCTACTGCCACCCCGGGCTGGTGAGTCACTACCCCGATGCCGCCGCGCCGCCCCTGGAGGCGATGATCGCGTTCCTCCTCGGGAGCCTGCGCCGCCGGGCCTGATCCGGCCCGCGCTCAGCGCCCCTCCGCCACGTTTTCCATCTCCCGCACGATCTCAGCCGCCACCGCGCGCGGGTCCGCCGCCTGCGTGATCGGGCGTCCGACCACCACGTGGTCGATGCCGATCCGGCGCGCCTCGCCCGGCGTCATCACGCGCTTCTGGTCGCCGGCCGCCGCGCCGGAGGGCCGGATGCCCGGTGTGACGATGGCGCGGTCCGGGCCGATCCGGCCCCGCACGCTCTGCGCCTCGGCGGCGCTGCAGACGATTCCGTCGATGCCGATCTCCGCCGCCTGGGCGGCGCGGCGCGCCACGAGCTCCGCCACCGGCAGGGCGTAGCCGGCCTCCGCCGCGTCGGAATCGTCGTAGGAGGTCAGCACCGTCACGGCGAGGATCCTCGGTCCGTCCGCGCCACGGCCCCGAACCGCCGCCCGCATGGTCTGCGGATAGGCGTGGACGGTGAGGAAGGTGGCGCCGAGGTCGGTCAGCGCGCGCACGCCCTCCTCCACGGTGTTGCCGATGTCGTGCAGCTTGAGGTCGAGGAACACCTTGCGGCCGGTGGCGGCCAGACGCGGCACCAGCGCCAGTCCGCCCGCATAGGCGAGCCGGTAGCCGATCTTGTAGAAGGTCGCCGCGTCTCCGATCCGGTCGACGAGGCGTTCCGCCTCGTCCACGCTCGCCACGTCGAGGGCGACGATCAGGCGGTCGCGCGGGTCGGACATCTCGGTCATGGGACTCTCCGTGTTCGGCCGCGAGCGATCACGCGTGAGGAGCGACCTGTCAACGGGGTGCCATCGCGCGCGCGACCTCCGCCCTCAGCACGGGCAGGAGTTCGGCCTCGAACCAGGGATTGGCCTTGAGCCAGCCGCTGTTGCGCCAGGAGGGATGGGGCAGCGGCAACACGCGCGGGCGCCCCGGAGCCCCGAGGACCTCGCGCCAGCGCCGGACGGTGTCGGTGAGCCCGGCCTTCGAGCGGCCGAGATGCCAGGCTTGCGCGTACTGGCCGATCACCAGGATGAGGTCGAGGTTCGGCAATCCGGCGAACAGCTCCACCCGCCAGCGTTCGGCGCATTCGCGCCGCGGAGGCTTGTCGCCGCCCTTGGCGTCGTAGCCGGGAAAGCACGCCCCCATGGGCACAATGGCGAGCCGGCTCGCATCATAGAACGCGGCCTCGTCGAGGCCGAGCCAGTCCCGCAGGCGGGTGCCGGAGGGGTCCATGAACGGGATGCCGCTCTTGTCGGCCCGGTTGCCGGGGGCCTGGCTCGCCACGCAGAGCCGGGCGGAGGCGAGCCCCTGGACGATGGGGCGCGGCTCCTGCGGCAGCGGCGCGCCGTAGAGGGGCGCGTCACGGCAGATCCGACAGGCGCGCAGGCGCGCCACGGTGGCGTCGAAGGGGGTTTGGGCGGAAGGCGCCTCGGCGGGGTCTGTCTCGAAGAGCATGATGCCCTCCGATCTAGGCGCCCCCGCGTGCGACGACGAGAGGCCGCGTCGTCGCTCCGGCTCAGGCCCCCTTGAGACCGGCGAGATCGAGGGGCAGCGAGCGCAGGCGCTGTCCCGTTGCGGCGAAGATCGCGTTGGAGATCGACGGCGCCAGCACCGGGACACCGGGCTCGCCGATGCCGGTGGGGGCGGCGGTGGAGGGGACGATGTGGACCTCGACCACCGGCATCTCGCTCATGCGGGTAGGCTCGTAGGCATCGAAGTTGCGCTCCTGCACCACGCCGTCCCTCAGCGTGATCCGGTTGCGCAGGACCGAGGACAGGGCGAAGCCGACCGCGCCCTCGACCTGGGCGCGGATCACGTCCGGGTTGACGGCGACGCCCACATCCACCGCCGCCACGACGCGGTTGACCTTCACCTTGCCGTCCTCGGCCGTCACGTCGGCCACCATGGCGACGTAGGAGCCGAAGGATTCGTGGGCCGCGACGCCGAGGCCGCGCCCCTTCTCGGCGGCCTTCTTCGGGTCCCAGCCCGCCTTCTCGGCGGCGAGCCTCAGGGTGGCGGAGAGGCGCGGCGCGCCCCCGAGCAGGCCGAGGCGGTAGGCCACCGGATCGGCGCCGGCCGCGTGGGCGAGTTCGTCGACGAACACCTCCATCGCCTGGGCGGTGTGGGTGTGGCCGACCGAGCGCCACCACAGGACCGGCACGCCCTCGCGGGCATTGTGGACCTCGAAGCGGTAGGCCGGCAGCGCGTAGGGCGTGTCCGAGGCGCCCTCGACGGTGGTCGCGTCGACGCCGTCCTTCACGATCATGGTCTCGAAGGCGGTGCCGATCATGATCGACTTGCCGATGGTCCGGTGCTCCCAGCCCGTGATCGCGCCCTTGGCGTCGAGGCCGGCGCGGAGACGATGCACCACCATCGGCCGGTAGAAGCCGCCGGCCATGTCGTCCTCGCGGGTCCAGACGAGGTGGACCGGCGCCTTGCCGCCCGTGGCGCGCACGATCGAGGCGGTCTCGGCGAAGTAGTCGGCGCCGGGCGTCGCGCGCCGGCCGAAGGAGCCGCCGGCCCATTGGGTGTGCAGGCGGACCTTGTCCGTGGTGACGCCGAGATTGGCGGCCACGACCGCCTGCTCGATGGTGTGCAGCTGGCACCCGGCGAAGACGTCGTAGCTCCCGTCCGCCGCCCGCTCGATGGTGGCGTTCAGGGGCTCCATCGCCGCGTGGGCGAGGTAGGGGAAGGTGAACTCGGCCTCCAGCACCTTGGCCGACCCCGCGATGGCGCCGGCGGCGTCACCCTTCTTCGCGGCAACGAGGCCGGGCGTGTCGAGGCGCTTGCGATGATCGGCCAGGATCGCGTCGGACGAGCGGGTCTCGGCCGCGCTGTCGTCCCAGGTCACGCGCAGGGCCTCGCGGCCCTTCATCGCCGACCAGGTGTCCCGGGCGAGCACGGCGACGCCGGTCGGGATCGTCACCACGTCGACGACGCCCGCGACCGCGCGGGCCGCCTTGTCGTCCACGCTCTTCACGGTGCCGCCGAAGCGCGGCGAATGGGCGACCACCGCCGTCACCTGGCCGGGACGGCGGATATCGAGGGAATAGATCGCCGTGCCGTCGGTCTTGGCCACCGAATCCACGCGCGGGACCTTGCCGCCGATCAGCTTGAACTGGCTCGGGTCCTTGAGGCGCGGCTCCTGCGGGACGGGCTGCGCGGCGGCGGCCTCGGCGAGTTCGCCGAACCGGGCCTGCCGGTTCGAGGCGGCGTGCCGCACGGTGCCGGATTCGACCGTGATCTCGGAGGCCGGCACCGCCCAGCTTTCGGCGGCCGCCGCGACCAGCATGGCACGGGCGGCGGCCCCCGCCTTGCGCAGCTGGACCCAGGAATTGGCGATGGCCGTGGAGCCGCCGGTGCCCTGCACGGGGCCGAAGGCGAAGTTGTTGTAGAGGGTGGCGTCGGCCGGCGCGAAGGTGGTGCGCACCGTGGCCCAGTCCGCGTCGAGCTCGTCGGCCAGGATGGTGGCGAGGCCCGTCGTGTTGCCCTGGCCCATGTCCAGATGCTTGATCACCACCGTCACGGTGTCGTCGGCGGCGATGCGCACGAAGGCGTTGGGCGCGGCCGGCAGGGCGGACAGGTCGGGCCCGGCGGCGGCGCGGGCGAACTTCGCCGGATCGAGGGTGAAGCCGACCACGAGGGCTCCGGCGGCCACGGTGGCGCCGCCGAGGAAAGCGCGGCGGGAGGGCACGGGCGGCGTGGCCTGACGGACCTTCAGCATGGGGGGCTCCAGTTCAGACGCGAAATCGGGGGAGGATCGAGGGACGCGGCGAACGCTCAAGCGAGGCTGCGCGCCGCCTCGTGGATCGCGGCGCGGATGCGCTGATAGGTGCCGCACCGGCAGACATTGCCGTCCATGGCGCCGTCGATGTCGGCATCCGTCGGCTTCGCGTTCTCGGACAGGAGACCGATCGCCGACATGATCTGACCGGACTGGCAATAGCCGCACTGGACCACGTCGAGACCGCGCCAGGCGCTCCGCACCGCGTCCGCGACCTTGCCGGAGACCCCCTCGATCGTGGTGATCTTGGCCGCGCCGATATCGCCGATGCGGGTCTGGCAAGCGCGCACCGGCTGCCCGTCGAGATGCACGGTGCAGGCGCCGCACTGGGCGATGCCGCAGCCATACTTCGTGCCGGTCTGGTTGAGATGGTCGCGCAGGGCCCAGAGCAGCGGCATCTCCGGATCGGCGTCGACCGTGTGGGCGACTCCGTTGACGGTGAGTTTCAGCATCCCGGCCTCCAGACGCGCAGTTTGGAACGAAGCTAATCGTTGCCGATCCGTAACCATGTGCGCCAGCACACCGATGCGGGACGTCTTCGATCCCCGCGCGGGATTCGACGTCCGCCGGGGAGGCTCACGGCCCCCGAATCTTGCGGAAACCCCGACAATGCGCGGGATCTCGGCAGGCGGTTCTTAACATATCCGCATCACTCTCGGGCGGGTCGTATCCCGGCCTCTCGGCGGTCCGTTCGTTCAGGATCGCGACGCCTCCCCGAATCCTCAAGACGGTGATGACCGACCTGACTGCGGAGATGATCCAACGTGGCCGTGGCCCCTCCGCGCAGGAGTCGGTGCGCCGTCGCGAAGTCGCGCGCGACATGCGCTCGGCCCGCGAGAAGCTCACCTCGACCAGCGGGCTCGAACGCGCCTTCGACTACGAGCTGATCCGGGCCTACGCGCAGTATCGCGCCGGCGCGGTGATCCCGCTTGGCCTGCTCGGCCTCGCGATCGCGGGCATCGCCGCCCTCTGGGTCCCGCCCGTCATCGCGATGATCTGGGGCCTCTGCCTGCTGTCCACGGTGACGCTGGCCAAGCTGCTGACGCGGCGCTTCCTGGCCCAGGACCCGGCCGCGGTCTCGGTGCGGAGCTGGCGCCGCACCTTCATGGCCGCCGAATTCCTCCAAAGCACCGCCTGGGCCATGATGGTGCTCGTCGGCGCTTCGAGCGCGCGCACCTTCGTGCTGTTCGGCCTCGTCATCGTGGCGGCCGTGGCAACCATGCTCGCCGCCACCCTGCCTGCCGCCGCCGTGGCGGCCCTGGTGCCCCTCTGCATCGCCGCCCTGTCGCTGCTCGCCGTGTCGCAGGACATGCACACCATGATGCTGGTGATCATGGTGGTCGGCGCGCAGGTGTTCTTCATGGGGCTGGCGCGCCGCGTCTACGCCGCCACCGTCGAGGCGCTGCAATCGCAGGCGGAGAAGGACGCGATCTTCGGCGAACTGGAGCAGGCCAAGGCCAATTCCGACGAGGCCCGGCGCCGGGCCGAGGAGGCGAACCTCGCCAAGTCCCGCTTCCTCGCCACCATGAGCCACGAGCTGCGCACGCCGCTCAACGCGATCCTGGGCTTCTCCGAGGTGATGAAGAACGAGGTGTTCGGCGCCCACGTGGCGGCCTCGTACAAGGAATACGCGGCCGACATCCACGACAGCGGCCTGCACCTCCTCAACCTCATCAACGAGATCCTCGACCTCTCGCGGATCGAGGCCGGGCGCTACGAACTCAACGAGGAGGCGGTCCAGCTCGGCCACGCCGTGGAGGAGTGCCGCCACATGATGGGCCTTCGGGCGCGGGGCAAGAACCAGACGATCCACGAATTCGTGGACGCGACCCTGCCCCGGCTCTGGGCCGACGAGCGGGCCTTGCGCCAGATCGTGCTGAACCTCCTGTCGAACGCCGTGAAGTTCACGCCGCCGGGCGGCGAGATCACCATCAAGGTCGGCTGGACCTCGTCGGGCGGGCAATATGTCAGCGTCAAGGACAGCGGCCCCGGCATTCCCGAGGACGAGATCGGCACGGTGATGTCGTCCTTCGGGCGCGGCTCCCTGGCGATCAAGACGGCCGAGCAGGGCTCGGGGCTCGGCCTGCCCATCGTGAAGGGCCTCGTGGACCTGCACGGCGGCAACTTCCAGCTCAAGTCGAAGCCGCGCGAGGGCACCGAGGTCGTGGTGATCTTCCCCGCGAGCCGGGTGATGGAGACCCTGCCGGCCATCGAGGTGCCGGGCGAGGGCGCCGCCCCGGTCCAGGAGCGTCGCGCCCGCGCGGCCTGAGCGAAGCCCAGATCCGCCATCCCGAAGGGAGCAACCGGATTTGGCCTGAGGCGGCCTACTCCGAGCTTTTCCCCGAAACTCCCGCCTGCGCGAAGGTCGCCATGTCGCGGTGGCAGGCCAGGGCGCCCTTGAGGAGGCCCAGCGCCAGCGCGGCGCCCGAGGCCTCGCCGAGGCGCATGCCGAGCGCCAGTAGCGGCACGAGGCCGAGGCGCTCCAGCACGTCCGCGTGGGCCCCCTCCGCAGAGACGTGGCCGGCGAGGCAATGATCCAGCAGCGAAGGGTCGAGGGCGTGCAGGATCGCGGCGGCGGCGGTGGCGACGTAGCCGTCGAGCACCACCGGCACCCGCTGCAGCCGGGCGGCCAGGATCGCGCCCGCGATGGCGGCGATCTCGCGGCCGCCGAGGCGGGCCAGCACCTCCAGGGGATCATCGAGGTGCCCGGCATGGCGGGACAGGGCCGCCTCCACCGCCGCGACCTTGCGGGCGAGCCCGGCCTCGTCGACGCCCGTGCCGCGCCCGACCCAGTGCGCGGCCTCGCCCCCATAGAGCGCGGCGTAGATCGCCGCCGCCACGGTGGTGTTGCCGATGCCCATCTCGCCGAGCGCGAGGCAATCGGTGCCGGCGGCCACCGCCTCCATGCCGAACGCCATGGTGGCGACGCAGGCCTTCTCGTCGAAGGCGGGCCCGACCGTGATGTCGCCGGTGGGCATGTCGATGGCGAGGTCGAACACCTTGAAGCCGAGGCCGTAGGCGGCGCAGATCTGGTTGATCGCCCCGCCGCCGGCCGCGAAATTGTCGAGCATCTGGCGGTTCACCGCCGCCGGAAAGGCCGAGACGCCGCGCGCGGTGACGCCGTGGCTGCCGGCGAAGACGCAGACCAGCGGGCGGTCGAGGGAGGGTTGGCCCTTGCCCTGCCAGGCGGCGAGCCAGGAGACGAGGTGCTCCAGGCGCCCCAGCGAACCGGCGGGCTTGGTCAGGGTGGCGTCGCGCTCGGCCACCATCGCCACCGCGTCCCGGTCCGGACCCGGCAGGGAGGCGATCAGGCGGCGGATGTCGTCGAAGGGCGAGGCCGCGTCGGGCTGGATCGAGTCGGTCATGCGGTCATTCCGGTGGCCGGCCCCGTCGCCAGGATGGCGGGCCGCCCGTCGCCGGAGCTATAACGGGCCGGGCACGGGTGGTGAAGGCGGGCGGGTTCGCGATGCGGGAGACCCCTAAGCAACAGGAGACCCCCGAGCACGAGGAGGCCGATCCGGCCTTTCCGGGCGCGGCCCTCGCCTACGATCTCGCCGGGTGCCTGCGCTTCTACTCGCGGCTGCCGGTGCCGCGACTGCCCGGCGAGGGCGACCCGCACGCCGTGCCGGACTTTCGCACCCTGCCCCGGATGCTGCCGCTGGCCGGCCTGATCCTCGGCTTGCCGGGCGCGGTCACGCTGCTCGGCGCCTGGGGCCTCGGCCTCGGACCCTTCCTCGCCGCGACCCTGGCGCTGACCGCCGGAATCCTGATCACCGGCGCCCTGCACGAGGACGGGCTCGCCGACGTGGCGGACGGGTTCGGCGGCGGCGCGACGCCGGCCCGGCGCCTGGAGATCATGCGCGACAGCCGCATCGGCGCCTATGGCGGGGTCGCGCTCGTGCTGTCGCTCGCCCTGCGGATCGGCGCCCTGGCGACTCTCCTCGATCGCGTCGGGGGCCTGGCCGCCATCGCGCTGGTGCTCGCCGCCACCCTCTCGCGCAGCGCCGCCCTGGCCCCGTTGGCCCTGCTGGCGCCCGCCCGCGCCGACGGGGCCGGCGCCGCCGTCGGCCGACCGGGCCGGCGGACCCTGGTCACGGCCGGGGCGCTGGCGCTGATGCTGACGCTGCTCGGCCTCGCCTTCGGGCTTGCGCCACTCGGCGGTGCGCTGATGCTCGCCATGAGCGTGCTGGCCGCCTGGGGCGTCACCGCGCTGGCGCGCCGCGCCATCGGGGGCCAGACCGGGGACGTGGTGGGGGCCGCCCAGCAATGCGCGGAGATCGCCGCCCTGCTCGCCCTGGTGGCGGCGATCCCGGCCTGATCCGACTCCGCGACGCCGGCCGGGCTTGATCCCGACGCCGCCGCCCTGGCATGGATCGGGGCGATGAGCCAGCTTCGCCCCAAACCCTCCAGCCCAAGTCCCTCGAGCCCAAGTCCCTCGAGCCCTTGCACCAAGCTCTGCATCCTCGACGCCGTCACGAGCCTGTGCGAGGGCTGCGGTCGCACGCGCGACGAGATCGCCCTGTGGGGCTCGATGTCGGAGGCCCAGCGCCGGGCGGTGATGGGGGGTCTGGAGGGCCGGCTGCGCGCCGCCTACCCGAGGCGCGCGCCTGCGCCGGCCGAATCATGAGGCTCGCCGGGATCCTGATCCTGGGCGGCGCGCTCCTCGTCCTGCTGCTCTCGGGCGGCGAGCAGCGCATCGTCGGGATGGAGCCTGACCAGTTCGCGCAACTCGCCATGACCACCGGGCTGCTCACCCTCCTGGCGGCGGGATTCTGGCACCAGTTCCGGGACCGGATGGGCGCGAACCTCACCGCGCTGCTGATCTGGGGCGTCCTCGCGGCCGCGCTGGTGGCGGGCTACGCCTACCGCGACGAGGCCCGGAGCCTCGGCGACAGAATGCTCGGGGCGGTGCGGCCGGGCAGCGCCGTCATGGGCTCGGACGGCAGCGTGACGATCACCCGGCGCTCGGACGGTGACTTCCACGTGCGCGCGGAGGTGAACGGGCAATCGCAGGGCTTCCAGTTCGACACCGGTGCGAGTTCCGTCGTCCTCACGGCCGAGAACGCGGCCGGCCTCGGCATCCGCCCGGCCGAATCCGAGTTCAGCATCCGTGTCTCGACCGCCAACGGCACCACCCTGGCGGCCCCCGCCTTTCTCGACACCCTGCGGGTCGGCAGCATCGTCGAGCGGCGCGTGCCCGCCCTGGTGAGCCGCCCGGGCGCGTTGCGCGAAAACCTCCTCGGCATGAGCTTCCTCGACCGGCTGGCCTCCTTCGAGGTCCGCGGCGACCGCCTGATCCTGCGCGACCGCTAACCGCGAGACGCCGCCCCGGAGGGCGGCGTCCGGCAAGGCGCGATCCGGAGTTCGCGTCAGAACCGGTAGGTGAAGTTGCCCTTGACCGCATGGTCCTGGGCGCGCTCGCCGACCTGTCCGGTATAGGCCACGCCGAGGGTGGCGTCGCGCCCCACCCGCACGTCGAGCCCGGCCTCCGCCACCAGGGCGTCGCGGCTGATCGGCGTGCCGGCGGTGAGGAAGCTCGGACCCGTTCCGAAGCTCAGGAGGGCCTTCGGCACAACGTCGCCGTAGGCCCGGCGATAGCCCGCCAGCCCGTGCAGCGAGACCGGCGCGCCGAGGCCGAGATCGAGGCTGGTCTGGCCGCGCACGCCGACCGTCGAGGTCGCGACCTCGGTGGTCTGCGCCGCGCCCGTCAGCGCGGCGAGGCCCCCGGTCTCGCTGAAGCGGTCCCGCCCGATCGACACGTAGGCGCCGCCCACGAAGGGCTCGAGATAGGTCGGCTGGATCGAGAGGGCCGGCCCCTCGCCCCGGGTGGTCGGGCTCGCCTGGGGCGCGGCGAGGAAGAAGCGGTAGCCGACCTCGCCGAAGCCCTGCACGGTGGAGCCGCCGGTGCGGGCCGTGTCGCTGTCGGAGAATCCGGCGAAGCTCACCGCGCGCCGCAGGCGGCTCGACTGGTCGGCATAGACCGCGCCGAGGCGCAGGGCGAAGGGCCCGCGCTCGTAGCCGCCATAGACGCCGCCGAAGCCGCTCTCGATGGTGCCGGAGGACAGGCGCCCCGCGCTGTCGAGGGCCGTGGCGGTGTAGCCGCCCGCGACGCCGAGGCGGAAGCCCGTCTCCAGGCGGACATCCGCGCCGAGCACGAAGCCGGAGGTCTGGCGCGACAGGCCGGCGGCGTTGCCGTCGCTGCGCGCCTGCCCGAAGCTGCCGAAGCCCTGGCCCCAGAGCCCGAACACGCGCGGATCGAGCACCCGCACCGGCACGGGGGCGGCCCGGCCCGGCAGGTCGGCGGTGTAGGTCGCCGGCAGGGTGCCGTAATCCGTGACCTCGGCCGCGCCGGGGGTGGCGCCCCAGCGCAGACGGTCGAGGATGGCCTCGCGCACGAAGAACGCGGTCTCGAACTGGGCGCCGGCGGCGCTCGCGTGGATGTCCCCGGTCAACGCCCCGAAGGCGGCGCGCGCCTCGGGCGTGGTCAGCCCGACGGTGCGGCCGTAGAGGGCGCTGCCAGCCCCCGAACTCTGGCCCGCGCCCTGGATGGCGTCGGCGACGCTGCCCTGGTTGCGGGTCTGGGCGATGGTGGAGAAGGCGATGTCGTTGCGGGTCAGCGTCAGGTCGACCTCGCCCGTGCCGTAGCGCAGGGTCGGGGTGAGGAAGGCGAGGTTCGAGGTGACGCCGGCGAACTGCCCCGTGACGCCGCCGGCCGCGCTGAGGATGACGTACTGGGTGCGCGGATCGTAAGCGCCGGCCGACGCCAGCACCTGCACGGTGCCGCCCGACAGGGTGGCGGTGCCGGTGGCCGCGAGGCGGTCGGACTGGCCGGCGGCGTTGGCCTCGACCTGGAAGGTGGAGCCGGCCGCGAAGGCGGCATTGCCGGCCACGTTCAGGGTGCCGATGGAATTGCCCGGCGCGACGGTGCCGCCGGACTGCGCAATGATGCCGCCCACCGTGCCGGTGCCGCCGAGAAGGCCGCCCGCGCCCACCGTGACGGTGCCCGCGATGGTGCCGTTGGCGTAGAGGGCGCCGGTCTGGCCGATGGTGACATCGGTGTTAACCCGGTCGCTCGCCGCCATCGACAGCGTGCCGATGACGTTCTGGAAGTAGCCGGCGGCGCTGTAGAGGTCGATGCGCGACCAGTAGCTCAGCGGCGTGCCGTAGAAGGCGCTCAGCGCGTTGGTCTCGGTGTTGACGAGGATCTGGTTGATCGTGCTGGTCTGGAGCGAGCCGTAGAGGCCGCCCCTCGGCGCGATCTGCGCGGCCGCGTCGCTGCTTCCGCCGTAGAGGGAGGCGAGCAGGATCGACGCGTCGGGGCCTCCGGCGGGCGCGGCCTCGCGGGGCGCTTGGGCGAAGGTCAGGGTCGGCAGGCCGTAGGTCAGGCGATACTGGTAGAGCGCCTGGTTGGCGGCCGAGGGGACGTAGGGATCGTTGGCGGTGTTGGCCGCGCTCGTGGCGCAGGTGGCGACGGCCGCGCCGCAGCCGGCCGAGAGGTAGCCCTGCAATTCACCCTGCGCCTGGGTGTAGAGGGCGGGCAGGTTGATCGCCGTGCCGGTGGTCGTCGCGTTGTTGATGTAGGCCGGGTTGGTGAAGGCTTGCGCCAGGTCGTAGGCCGCGAAGGCGCGGCTCGCGATGATGTCGAGCGGGTAGTGGACGCCGAGCACGATGCGGCTGTCGGCATATTCCGAGCCGCGCAGGACCATGCTCTGGTAGAGAGACGGCGTCAGCATGGCGAGCAGGATCGAATCGGTGATCGCGTAGTTGGTGTGCCCGCTCGGGAACGAGGGGTTCGTGGTCAGGCCGTTGATCGAGGTCGGATCGAACGAGTTGATCTCGTTGGGCCGGGCCTGGACCGGGCGCGAACTGCCGTAGACGTCCTGGCCGGCTTGCGTGTTCGTCACCCCGGCGGCGATGTCGAGGACGCTGGTGGTGGTGTTGGGCAGGTTGCCGAAGCGCGGCAGCGTGAAGCCGGCCGGCGCCACGGCCGGGACCGGGACGTAGCCGGCCGGGGTCACGCTCGGGTTCGTGGCCGCGCCGTTGGCGAAGTAGTTCTTGGCCACGCCGAGGTCGGAACTCGTGAAGGTATAGGCCCGGTTGAGCAGGTCGAAGGTTCTGGCGAGCGGCCCGCTCGTCGCCGTGCTGGCGCGGATGCCGGTCTGGTAGACGGGGCCGAGCACGCTGCCGTAGCCGCCCACGGGCTGGACCGGGTTGATGGTGCCCGGCGTGCCGGGATTGCTCTGGATGGCCTGGAGAGGCAAGCCGCCCGCGAGGTTGTCGCCCGGCCCGAGATTGACCACAGACCCGTTGATCAGGGTGATCGAGCCGAGGAACGGCGTGCTGCCGGGCAGCGCCTTGTCGCTGATGGCCATGGCCCGCTGCTGGGCCGTCGACTGGTTGTTGGTGGCGATGGCCTGCGAGAGGTTGAGCTGCAGCGTCGACTGGCCGACCGCACTGGCGTTCAGGCCGAGGAACGGGCCGAGCAGGTTCAGCACGTTGGCATTGGCCGGCGTGATGTTCGCCGTCTGCGCCTGCGCCGAGGCCAGACCGCTCGCCGCGACGATGATCGCTACTGTCGAAACGCCGTATCGTAACCGCATGATCCGCCCCCCTGCCCTCGTCCCCGGGGCTGGCGGCAGGAATAGCGACGCGCACGATTTGCGCCCGTTCATAATCTCGTCACATTTTACGAGATTTCGATTCGTGTTTTCTTGGCAACAACAGGCGGTAGATCGGACCTTTACTTTGCCACCGAAGCAACGCCTCGTCGGGTGACGCGCGCTAGGCCGCGACCTCCGCATCGGAAACCTGCTCGAGACGGGACACCTGCGCGACGGCGGCCCGCAGGGTGGCGAGGTCGGCCTCGGCCTGGGTCCCGAAGGTGGAGAGGTGGCGGCGATAGGCGCGGGCACCCGGGCGGCCGTTGAAGAGCCCGAGCATGTGGCGGGTGACCGCGTGCAGGCGCGTGCCCTCCTCCAGGATGCGGGCGAGCACGGGCTCGAAGGCCGCCACCGCCGCGAACGGGTCGGCCACGGGCGCGGCCTCCCCGAACAGCATCGGGTCGACGTCGAGGAGGATCGCCGGGTCGCTGTAGGCCGCCCGGCCGATCATCACCCCGTCCACCGCGGCGAGATGCGCCCGCGCGTCCGCGATCGTGGCGATGCCGCCGTTGATGGCGATGGGCAGGGTCGGATTCGCCCGCTTCAACCGGGCCACGCGCCCGTAATCGAGGGGCGGCACGTCGCGGTTCTCCTTGGGCGACAGGCCTTGGAGCCAGGCCTTGCGGGCATGCACCACGAGGCCGTCGACGCCCGCCGCGACCACCGCCCCGGTGAGGGCGTCGAGGGCCTGCTCGGTGTCCTGGTCGTCGACGCCGATGCGGCACTTCACCGTGACGGGCACCGACACCGCCGCCTTCAGAGCGGCCACGCATTCGGCGACCACGGCCGGCTCGCGCATCAGGCAGGCGCCGAAGCGCCCGTCCTGCACCCGGTCGGAGGGGCAGCCGACATTGAGGTTGACCTCGTCGTAACCGAAGTCTTCCGCGATGCGCGCGGCCTCGGCGAGGTCCGCCGGGTTCGAGCCCCCGAGTTGCACCGCCACCGGATGCTCCGCCGCGTCGAAGCCGAGCAGCCGCTCGCGCGGGCCGTGGATGACGGCGCCGGTGGTGACCATCTCGGTATAGAGCCGGGCCCGCCGCGACAGGGTCCTGTGGAAGGCCCGGCAGTGGCGGTCGGTCCAATCCATCATGGGGGCGATGGAGAAGCGGAGGTCGCGGGCGATCATCGGACGGACATAGCGGTACGGCGGGCGGGCTTCAACGCGGGGCGGGACGGCTCATACGGACTTCGACGAGCCCGGCCCATGGATCGGACGCGTCGAGACCTGGCCTGTCGACACTTGGTCTGTCGGCAGCTGGCCTTCAGTGGTCGTGCTTGCAATCCGGACCGTGGACATGCCCGTCATCGTGCTGGTGCGCATGGGAATGACCATGGTCGTGGCCGTGATCATGACTGTGGCCGTGATCATGCTCCGCGTGGTGATGCCCCTTGTGATCGTGGCTCCCGTGATCATGCGCGTGGTCGTGATGATCATGGGTGTGATGGTCATGCGCGTGATGGTCGTGGCCGCACTGGCTGTGGTCGTGGGCGGCGCGCTCGGGCTTGAAGGCGCGGGTCACCGGGGTGGCGGCGCAGCCCTGGCCGCGCACGAGTTCGGCGGCGGCGCGGGGCACGTAGAGCACGTCGGCGGCGATCTCGGCGGGCACGTGGCTGCCGCCGAGCTGCCAGGCGAGCCGCAGGAGCCGGGCCGGGTTCTCGGCGCGGACTTCGAGGAGCGGCTCCCCGGCGGCGCGGATGGCGACGAGGCGGCCGTCCTCCAGCCGCAGGGCGTCGCCGTCCTCGAGGGTCGCGGCCTTGGCGAGCGCCAGGACGAGGCCCAGCCCCCCCTCCGCCGTCAGGCGCTCCGGTGGGGTCTGGCGGGCGGCGTGGTCGAGCACGACGGTGTCGACGACCGCGTCGGCGCGGACGGCGACCTTGCGGACGATGGTGGTGGCGCGCAGCATGAATTCCTCGCGTCGGAGCGGGCGGGGTCGAGCCTCCGCCGAAAGAGCCGTGGTGGGCGCATCCCTAGAGCTTTTTTCGCCCGAACGGAAAGGCGCGGCGGAACCTTAGCCATATGCTGTGCATTTCCGAGGGGAATGCTTAAGCTGGGGCGGTAGAACGACAACGGCCGAAGGCCGGGTCACGACGCACAAGGGAGTCTCGGAACCATGAAGAAGCTCATTGCCGCCACCCTCGCGGGTGCCCTCGCCCTCTCGCTCGGCGCCTGCAACACGCCGCAGGACCGCGCCCTCGGCGGCGCCGGCCTCGGCGCGCTCGCGGGTGCCGCCATCGGCGGTGCCGCCACCGGCCGCGCCGGCGGCGCGCTCGCGGGTGCCGCCATCGGTGGCGCCAGCGGCGCCATCGTGGGCGCCTCCACCGCCCCGCGCTGCCCCTACGGCACCTACCGCGACGCCTACGGCGACGTGTACTGCCGCTGAGACCGACCCTCCGCGCGCGCCCTCGGGGCGCGCCGGAACGCGAGGCTTCCTCTCCCCCGAGAGGGAGCCTTTTTCATGAGGCGGGCGCGCTCGAGGCCATCCAGTCCAGCATGCCCGCCGCCGCCGCGCGGCCGGAGGCGAAGGCGCCCTGCAGCAGGTAGCCGCCGGTCGGCGCTTCCCAGTCCAGCATCTCGCCGGCCACGAAGGTGCCGGGCCGCCGCCGCAGCATGAAGCGCCCGTCGAGTTCCGCGAACGCCACGCCCCCCGCCGTGGAGATCGCCCGCTCGATGGAACGCGGCGCCTCGGGGCGGAGCGGCACGGCCTTGATCAGCGCGGCCAGCGCCTCCGCCGCGACGGGAAGCGGATGGGCGGCCTCGCGCAGCAGGCCGATCCCCACGGGCGGCAGGGCCGCGTCCTTGCGCAGGCGATTGGCCAGGGACAGGCCCGGCTTCGGACGGCTCAGGGCCCGCGCGAGCGCGGCCTCGCTCAGGTCCGGCCGCAGGTCGAGGTGCAGCACCGCACCGCCCCGCTCCGTCGCCGCGCGGATGTGGCGCGAGAGGGCGTAGACGGCGCCCCCCTCGATCCCGTCGGCGCTGATCACCGCCTCGCCGCGCACGGCCGTGCCGTCGATCGCGAGCGCGATGCGCTTGAGGGGCGTGCCGGCGAACCGCTCCGCGAAGACCGGTGACCACGCCAGCGTGAAGCCCACATTGGCGGCTTCGAGCGGCGCCACCGCGACGCCCTCGCGCGCGAGAAGCGGCACCCAGGCCCCGTCCGAGCCGAGCCGGGGCCAGCTCGCGCCGCCGAGCGCCAGCAGCACCGGGCCGTGCGCGGTCTCGATCCGGCCCTCCGGCGCCTCGAACATCGCCCCCCCTCGCGCCGACCATCCGGTGAAGCGATGCCGGGTGCGGATGCGGACGCCGAGGCCGTCGAGGCGCCGGAGCCAGGCGCGCAGGAGCGGCGAGGCCTTGAAACTCTCGGGGAAGACCCGGCCGCTCGACCCGACGAAGGTCGGCTCGCCGAGCTCGTCGCACCAGCCTCGCAGGGCGTCCGGCGGGAAGGCCCCGATGGCGTCCGCGAGCACGCCGCCCCGCGGGTGATAGCGGGCCAGGAAGGCGGGCAGGGGCTCGGAATGGGTCAGGTTGAGGCCGCCGCGCCCGGCGATGAGGAACTTGCGCCCCACGCTCGGCATGCGCTCGTAGAGCGTCACGGCGTGGCCCGCCCGGGCCAGCACCTCCGCCGCCGCGAGGCCGGCGGGGCCGCCCCCGATCACGGCCGGGCCGTTCCGTTCGTTGTGAGTCATGCGTCCTGGGAAGCCGCCGCGCGGCATCCCTGTCAAGCGCGTCCGGCCCCTGCCCTTGATTCGCCGGAGTGTCGGTGCCAAGTGCCGCTCATCGGCTGCGGGCCCCTCTGGCGGGATGCTGCGTGATGCATTCCGTGATGTCGGAGCCGATGCTTTCTCTCCTCAAGAAGCATCGACGGTCCTGCGTCATGGTTGATCTTTTGTATTACGAGTGGCTCGGCAAGCCGGTCTGGATGTGGCTCGGGTTCCACGCCCTGGTCGCGGGGCTGCTGGCCTTCGATCTCGGGCTGCTGCACCGGGACAAGGAGCACGAGATCGGGGTGAAGGAGAGCCTTCTCCTCACCGCCTTCTACTTCACCCTCGGCATGATTTTCGGCGGCTGGGTCTGGTGGGTGCTCGGGCCCCAGGCGGGCCAGGAATACGTGGCCGGCCTCGTGGTCGAGAAGTCGCTGTCGATGGACAACGTCTTCGTCATCGCGGTCATCCTCACCGCGCTCAACATCCCGCGCGCCGCGCAGCACCGGGTGCTGGTCTGGGGCATCCTCGCCGCCGTGCTGCTGCGCGGGCTGATGATCGGCCTCGGCGCGGCCCTGGTGCATCAGGCCGCCTGGGTGCTCTCGATCTTCGCCGCCTTCCTCATCTTCGCCGGCCTGAAGATGCTGGTCTCGAAGGAGGAGGAGCCGGGCGACATCCGCGAGAACCGGGCCGTGCGCTTCCTGCAGCGGGCCCTGCGCATCACGCCCACCCTGCACGGGCAGCGCTTCGTCGTGCGCAAGCCCGACCCCAAGACGGGCAAGTCCGCGATCTGGCTGACCCCGCTCGCCCTGGCCCTGATCCTCGTCAACGGCGCCGACGTGATCTTCGCCGTCGACAGCGTGCCGGCGATCTTCGCCATCACCACCGACACCTTCGTGGTCTACACCTCGAACATCTTCGCGATCCTGGGCCTGCGCGCGCTCTACTTCGCGCTGGCCGCGATGGTGGACCGGTTCGCCTACCTCAAGACGGCGCTCGCCCTCATCCTGATCTTCATCGGCGGCAAGATCGTGGTGGCCGACACCTTCGGCCTCGTCCACGTGCCGCCGTGGGTCTCGCTCGCCGTCACCGTGATCTTCCTGGTCGCCGGTGTCAGCTACAGCCTGTGGCGCACGCGGGGCGCGGTGGCGGAGGAGGCGCCCGCGCAAGGACACACGCACACGCGAGGGCACGAGGCGGTCCAGCACCGGGCCTGATCGGGGGCGGACCTCCCGCGTCGTCACGGCCTCGGCAGGGCCGCGATCAGGTCCCGCAGGGTGGTGATCGTCGAGGCATCGGCGACGCCGTCGACGCGGGCGGGGCGGAAGTGGCGCTGGAACGCCGTCACCACCGCGCCCGTGCGGTCGTCGAAGCGGCCCGTCACCGGAACATCGTAGCCATACAGCGCGAACATCGCCTGGAGTGCCTCGATCGGCGGCCCGGCATCCCCGCGCGCGAAGAACCGCCCGTCCCGGATCGGGGCGGGGGGCACCCAGTGGCCGAGCCCCGCGCGCGCGAGCCTGTCCCAGGGGAAATGCTCACCGGGGTCCTCCTTGCGCTCGGGCGCGATGTCGGAATGAGCCAGCACCCGGTGCGGGGCGATGCGCCAGCGCTGCGCGAGATCGGCGCAGAGGGCGATCACGGCCTCGACCTGGGCCTGCGGGTAAGGGGGCAGCCCGCCCACGTGGCCCCCATTGACGATCTCGACCCCGAGCGAGCGCGAATTCACGTCCGTGATCCCGGCCCAGGAGGCTTGGCCCGCATGCCAGGCCCGGCGCCCCTCGGGCACCATCTGCACCACGCGCCCGTCCTCCAGCACCACGTAATGGGCCGAGACCTCCGCCACCGGGTTGGCGAGGCGCTGGAGCGCGGCGGCCGCGCTCTCCATGCCCGTGTAGTGCAGGATCAGCAGGTCGACCGGGCCGGCGCGGCGCTCGCCGTGGTTCGGCGAGGGGTGGACGCTGGTGGCGACGGGGCTCTCGGCGTCGGGCTTCATCGGATGCTCCGCTCGGCGCCGATCCGGTCATAGGCGGCGTTGATGGCGGCGAGCCGGCGCGTGGCGATGGCGACCGCTTCCGGCGGCAGGCCCCGGGCGATGGCCCGGTCCGGATGGTTCTCCATCACCAAGGCGCGGTGGGCCGCCTTGAGGGCGGCGTCGTCGACATCGTGGTCGAGGCCGAGCACGAGGTAGGGGTCGTCGGAGAGCCGGACGTGGCGGGCGGCGATGCGCCGGAAGGCGGCCTCGTCGTAGCCGAAGGTCTCGGCGACGGCGCGCAGGTAGCGCTCCTCCGCCTCGTGGATGGCCCCGTCCGCCTTGGCGATGTGGAACAGGCCGTCGAGCACGTCCTCCAGGAGGGCCGGCTCGTCGTGGAAGGTGTGGGCCAATTGCCGGGCATAGGCCTCGAAGCCGCTCGCGGTGCCCTTGGCGAGGTCGAACAGGCGCTGAACGCCGGGCCGGGCGCGCTCGTCCACCTGCACCACCTTGGCGAAGGCCTCGACCTCGGCCGGCGTCACCACGCCGTCGGACTTCGCCATCTTGGCCGCCAGCGCCACGAGGCCGGTGGTGAAGACCACATCGCGCGGGGTGGCGCCGAACAGCGCCCCCTCGCGGTCCACCAGGAAGTGGCCCGCGACCCCGCCGACGAGGCCGCCCAGGGGGCCGCCGATCGCCAGCCCGAGGCCGGCGCCCCCGAGCTTGCCCCAGATCCCCACGCTCATCGGGACGCCCCGCGGGCACTGGGATCGGTCGTGAGAACGTGGCGGTGCATGGGGGATTCTGGAGCGATTCGGTGTCGGGGCGAAACGAAGCGCGTCCTTACACCGGACGGCTCCGTTTCGGCCAACGCCGTTTCGAGGATCGGGATCAGCGGTGGGGATCAGCGCTTGGCGCAGAGCCCCACGAGGCCCTGGCTCTCGGGCGGGCAGGCGGCACTCAGGCTGCCGTCGGCGCCGGCCGTGACCACGGCGCTGCCGCCCTTGAGGCAGAGCGCCGAAGCCAGGATCTCGGTGCCCTCGCAGCTCAGGCTGCAGCCCGCGGCCGGGCAGGTCTCCTGGCGCACCACCCGGAACGGAGATGCGGATGCGGCGACCGCGAGGCCGGCCTCGCCCTTCGGACCCGGGGCGCCCGCCGGGCCGCGCTCGCCGGCCGCTCCCTTCGCGCCCGAATCACCCTTGGCACCCACCTCGCCCTTGGGCCCGGCCTCCCCCTTCGGACCCGTCTCGCCCTTGGCACCAGGCTCTCCCTTGTCACCAGGCTCTCCCTTGGCACCGGGCTCGCCTTTCGGCCCCTGGGGGCCGGGCGGACCGGCGACGCCCTGCGGACCGGCGGGCCCCGTCTCGCCTTTCCCGCCCGTCTCACCCTTCGGACCGGGCTGGCCGGCGGGACCGCAATTGGCGATCACCGCCTCGCGCTCGTCCTCGCCCGCCTTCAGGGTCGCGATGCAGTTGGTGGGCACGTAGGGCAGGCGGAACACGAAGCGGCCCCGGCTGTCGGCGATGATCGAGATGTCCTCGTCGAGCACCACGACGGTGCCGCCCTTGCGCACGCTGCCGGAGATGCGCAGGTCGCCGTTCTCGAAGCGGGCATCGTAGACCTGAATCGGCTGCGACACGGCCTGGGGCTTGCGGGCCTTGGCGGCCTCGCTCCTGGGCTGGCCCTGATTCGTCTGGGCGGTGGCGGGGAGCGCGCCCGCGACGGTGATCAGGCCCGACAGGACCGCGAGGGCACGAGCGAGACGCATGGAGTTCTCCCGGCTGATCCGCGTCTGGCGCGCGGCAGGTGAGAAGTGCTGCCCTGCCCATGGCACAGGGTCAAGCGCGCTGGACCCGGTCGCTCCGGAGAGGGGAAAGCCCTTGTCCGGCGATGCCATCCACACGCGTCCACATCCCTCCACAGGCCAACCCCCTGAGGCCGCGTGAAATTCCGATGGTCCTTCGAAATCGATCGCGCGCGCTCACGCTTCGTTCCCGTCCTGGCGGGACTCGAGCGGAGCCGCCGAACCCAAGTCCCGAAAACCTCCCCGACATAGACCTCCCCGACGCGGTCTGGAGTGGGATCAGGCCACGCATCGTTGCGGTCTGGCTGGAGCATCGGCCGGTCACGCGGCTGCGGCGGGCGCGGGCGGCGCCCCCCGTCCAGCGGGTCGGATGACGGCGCCCGTCGCCGCCCACAGATCGGCGTGCGAGGCGGATTGACGGCCCCTGCGCGAGACCCCATGCGGGGATCATCGGCCTCGTGGGCCGGACGCCTTTCCGATCCCGTCGCGCGAGGACACAGCACACCATGCGCCTGAGCGTTCGCCTCGACGGGCGCGTGCCCCGCCGCTGGCACCTCCGGCTGATCGAACGCATCGTGCGCCAGTCCGGCATGCCGGTGTCCGTCGAGGCGACGCCGGGACCCGGCGCCCTGCCGAGCAATGCGGCGTTGCTGTTCCGGCTCGAGGCGATGCTGCGTCGCCTCCCCGCGAACGGCCCCTCCGCGCCGATCGCCCGCACGGAACTCGATGCCGTGACGGTCCGGGACGGCGCGCTGCCCGATCTCATCCTCGACCTCTGCGGTGACGTCGAGGGCGGGCCGAACGCGCGCGTCTGGCGCGTGGCCTATGACGGCGTTCCCGGAGAGGCGGCCCTGCTCGCCGCCCTGCTCGCCGGGCGGATGCCGATCGTCACGCTCACCGAGAACGGCCGGAGCCTGGCGTCGGGCCGCATCGGGACGGAGGCGCGCGGCATCATGCTCACGGCCTTCGAGGATTCCCTCGTTCGCACCATGAGCCTGATCCTGGCCGCTCTCGCCGGTCCGGGGCCGCGCCTCGCGCAGGACACGATCCTCGTGGGCGGGATGCGGGCGAGGGCCGGGCAGGCGGAGGGCTTCTCGGCATGGGACCTCGGCGCCCGTGCGGCGCGCCTGGGCTCCCGGATGGTGGCGCGCCGGCTTCGGGCTCTCTGCATCCGGGATCAGCATTGGCGCGTCGGCTGGCGCAGGCTCTCCGGACCCGATCTCGTCGATCTGCGCGCGCATCCGGAATCCGGCTGGCACGCCCTGCGGGACGATGGCTTGCGCTTCTACGCCGACCCGTTCCCCATCGCGGATGCCGATGGCACGGTGCTGTTCGTGGAGGACTATGTCTACGGCCAGGAAAAGGGCCTGATCTCGGCCGTCCGCTTCGGTCCCGATGGACCGGTCGGCACGCCGGTCCCGGTTCTCGAAGCCGCGCATCACCTGTCCTACCCCTTCGTCTTCGCGCAGGACGGTGCGTATTGGATGGTTCCCGAGAGCGGCACCACCGGAACCCTCGACCTCTACCGCTCCACGGCGTTTCCCGGAGGATGGATCAAGGACTCGACCCTGATCGCGGGGCTGAACGCCAGTGATCCGACTCTGCTCAAGCAGGGCGAGCGCTGGTGGCTGTTCGCCTCGGTGCGGGATGATGGCGAGCGGGACGGACCCTTCGAGGCCTGGGGGTCCTACTCGGACAGCCTGCATCTCTGGTCCGCCCCGGATTTTCGCGGACCCTGGACGGCGCACGCGAGGAACCCGGTCCTGATCGATATCGCGTCCGCGCGCTCGGGCGGCCGGATCATCGCGCGCGCGGGAGCCCTCATCCGACCGGTTCAGGATTGCCGCACCCGTTATGGCGGGGCGCTCGGGCTCGCGCGGATCGAGCGCCTGGACGAGGCCGGCTACGTGCAGCGGGTGGAGACCGTCCTGCGGCCCGGACCCCGGTTTCCGGGCCATGGCCTCCACACCCTCAACCGCGCGCGGGACCTCGAATTCATCGACGGGGCGGGCCGGGTGCGTCGGCGCTTCGAAACCTGGACCTGAGCGATCGCGGCCGAGCGAATCTACAACACTACGTGATCGCGCCGTATTTCATCCCGTTCGCGGAACAAAATGTCGCGCCTTCGCTTAAGCCAGCGCTCGACGGGAAGGAGGCGCCACGCTGTCCTTCTCCGGCTCGTCCCTTGTCATGCAAGCATATCCGGAAGGTCCCATGGCCGAGCCGATCTCCAGTGGCGCCGCGGTGATGCGCACGCCCTCCACGCAGGTTCTGCGCGGTCTGGATGCCCTCAATTTCTTCCTCGCGGATGTCCGTGACGGGCTCGGGCCCTACCTCGCCATCTATCTCATCGCGGTTCGGGGGCCCGACCAGGGCTGGAACGAGGCTACGACCGGCCTGATCATGACCATCGCGGGCCTCGCGGGTCTAATCGCGCAGACTCCCGCCGGCGCGCTCATCGACCGGACCAACGCCAAGCGTGCCGTCGTGATCACGGCGGCGGTCGCGGTGACGCTGAGCTGCCTCGTGCTGCCCTTCATCGCGAACTTCTACCTGGTGGCCGCCACGCAGTCGGTGGCCGGCATCGCCGGGGCGATCTTCCCGCCCGCGCTCGCGGCCATCACGCTCGGTGTGGTGGGGCCGAAGATGTTCGCCAAGCGCATCGGCCGGAACGAGGGCTTCAACCACGCCGGCAACGCCGTCTCGGCGGCGATCGCGGGCGGAACGGCCTATTTCTTCGGGCCGATCGTGGTGTTCTGGCTGATGGGCCTGCTGGCGTTCTGCAGCATCGGCGCCATGCTGATGGTGCCGGCGAACGCCATCGACGACGATCTCGCGCGCGGCCTCGACCAGACCGAAACCGAGGCCAGGACCGATGGGCAGGAGGAGCCGTCGGGCTTCACGACGCTGCTCAAGAACAAGTATCTGATGCTGTTCGCGGTGCTGGCGGCCCTGTTCCACCTCTCGAACGCCGCGATGCTGACCTCCGTCGGCCAGCTGCTGACGAAGCTGGCGGGGAAGGACAACGCGACCTCCCTCATCGCGATCTGCATCGTGGCGGCGCAGTGCGTGATGGTGCCGGTCGCGGTGTTCGTCGGGGCGAGGGCCGATGCGATCGGGCGCAAGCCGATCTTCCTCGCGGCCTTCGGTGTCCTGGCGATCCGTGGCGTGCTCTACACCCTGTCGGACAATCCGTTCTACCTCGTCGGCGTGCAGCTCCTCGACGGCATCGGCGCCGGCATCTACGGCGCCCTGTTTCCCGTGATCGTGGCTGACCTGACGCGGGGAACAGGACGCTTCAACGTCTCGCAAGGCGCCGTCGCCACGGCCCAGAGCCTGGGCGCGGCGCTCAGCGCGACGCTCGCCGGCGTGATCATCGTCTCGGCCGGCTATTCCACCGCCTTCCTGGCGCTGGCCGCCATCGCGGCGGCGGGCTTCGCCATCTACCTCTTCGCGATGCCGGAGACGCGGGGCTTCGAGCCGGGCCGGTCCGACGCCGATGGCGGCGGTCTCCCCTCGGTGCCGGTCCCGGCGGTCTGAGCCGAATCGCGACGGAATCCCCCGCATGTCCGACGTCGAACGCGCCCCAACCGTCGAACGCGCCGAGGCGCTCGTCGAGCCCCTGGTGTTCCTGCATGTCGGCGATCTGCACCTGACGACGCCGACCGCGCAGAACGCCCGGGACTTCCGCGCGATCCTCGCGCAGATCGACGGGATCGGGTCGAAGAGCCTGTTCGACTTCGTCTACCTGCCCGGCGACCTCGCGGAGAACGGCTGCGCCTCGGAATACACCGAGCTGGCCGCCGCCCTCGACGCGCATCGCGATCTTCCGATCCGCCTGATACCCGGCGACCACGACCGCCAGCTCGGGCGGATGGACGACTTTCAGGCGTTTTACGATCATCTCGTGGCGTCCCGAAAGCTGACGCCCCCGATGGAATGGGTGCTGGATCAGCCGCCGCTCGTCTGCCCCCTCCCGCCGGCCCCGGAGATCTGGCCGCCCCGGACGATCCTCCATTATTGTGCGTCCGAGGATATCCGGGGCATTCGTTGCCTGTTCCTCGACATCGTCAGCCCCGGCTACGGTCAGAAGGGCATCGGCCTCGATTTCCGGCTCGGCCGCGAGCAGACCCTCTGGCTGAACGACCAGATCCGGACGGCGGCGGACAAGAACATCCCCGTCGCGGTCTTCATGCACGCCTATCCCGACGACCTGCGCGAGCCGGACGACCGGCTCGACATCGGCGGCCTGTTCTGGGAAGCGGGCATACGCCTCGTGGAGATGGGGCACACCCATTACAACGAACTCGCCCATGACGGGCACACCCTCTATGCCGCCGCGCGCTCGGTGGGCCAGAACGAGGACGGCTCGGTCGGCTACGCGGTCTCGGCCATCGACGGGCCTGTGACGAGCTGGCGCTTCAAGGCCCTCGACCGGGCCTGGCCGTTCGTGCTGATCACCAGCCCGGCCGATCGGCGCGTGGCGACGCGTCCCGCCACCACGGAGAATGCCGGCATGGTCGGAGACGGACGCGGCCGGATCAGGGTCCGCGCCGTGGTGCTCTCGGACGTGCCGCCGCAATACGTCCATTGCCGCGCCGGGACGGGCGCGTGGCACCCGATGGAGCGCGTGACCGGGCGGGTCTACGAGGCGTGGCTTCCCTGGCCGAAGGAGGCCCGCCGCATCCAGGTCGAAGCCGTTCATCCGGATTGGCGCGGGCACGGTCCGGACCTCGTCGATACCGACGTGATCGAGCCGGTGATCGTCTTCGACGACCCCGAGAGCGGCCCCCCGATCCCGGAAAAGCCCGGCAGCGACGTGCCGAATATCGGCGCATGGATCCAGAAGGGCGTGCGCGGCGACCAGCTCGGGCCCAACCGCCACGGCCGCAAGTGGTGAGCGGCCGATCCACCCTCGACCTGTCATCCGATGGTGGGGCTGCGGAATCGGCGCGAGAGCGCACGAGACAGCAGGGCATCGCAGGCGTGATCCGACCCGACCGGGCCGGGCACAAGATCGCTCAGCCCGCGCGGCGCCTGGGCGAAGGCCAAAGCCGCCATCCCGAAGGGATCGACCGGATTTGGGATGAGACGACGCGCGCTCGACGGGCGCCGGGGGAGACCGAGACGTGATCGCTGGACTGGGACTGACACCGAACCTCGCGACCTGGGGCATCGCCGCGCTGGCGACCCTCGGCGTGATCACCCGGCCCTTCTCGTGGCCGGAGGCGATCTGGGCCGTGCTCGGCGCGGCGGCCCTGGTGGTGTTCGGCCTGCTGCCCGCCGGGACCGCTTGGGACGGCGTCCTCAAAGGGACGGACGTCTACCTGTTCCTCGTCGGCATGATGCTGATGTCCGAGGTCGCCCGGAAGGAGGGACTGTTCGATTGGCTCGCCGGCATCGCGGTGCGGGCGGCCAGGGGGTCGGCCACCCGCCTGTTCACCCTGATCTACGTCGTCGGCACGGTCGTCACGGTCTTCCTGTCGAACGATGCCTGCGCGGTGGTGCTGACGCCGGCCGTGTATGCCGCCACCAAGGCCGCGAAAGTCGAGAACCCGCTGCCTTATCTCCTCATCTGCGCCTTCATCGCGAACGCGGCCAGCTTCGTGCTGCCGATCTCGAACCCGGCCAATCTCGTCGTGTTCGCCGAGCACATGCCTCCCTTGACGCGATGGCTGGCGATGTTCGCGCTGCCTTCGGCGCTCGCGATCGTGGCGACCTACGCCACCCTTCGCCTGTCGCAGGGGTCGGTCCTTCGGACCCAGACGGTCGCCACGGATGTCGAGCCGGTTCGCCTGTCCCGGACCGGCCTCGTCGCCGGCCTCGGGATCGTCGCGACGGGCGGAATCCTCATCGGCGCCTCCGCGCTCGGTCTCGATCTCGGCCTGCCGACCTTCGTGGCGGGCGGCCTCACCACGGTGGCCGTCCTCCTGATGAAGCGCGGTGGCCTCGTGGAGGTCGCCAAGGACGTGTCCTGGAGCGTGCTGCCCCTGGTGGCCGGCCTGTTCGTCCTGGTGGAGGCGCTGGAGAAGACCGGCGTCCTCGCGATGATCGCCGACACCCTCAAGCAGGCGGCGGCGACGTCGCCGACCGAGACGGCCTGGGGTGCCGGCGCGTTGGTGGCGGTGCTCTGCAACCTCGTCAACAACCTGCCCGCCGGTCTCATCGCGGGGGCCGCGGTGCAGACGGCGCACGTCCCCGACAAGGTCGCCGGAGCCGTGCTGATCGGCATCGATATCGGCCCGAACCTGTCCGTGACGGGCTCGCTCGCGACCATCCTGTGGCTCACGGCCATCCGCCGGGAAGGCCAGGATGTCGGCTTCTGGCGCTTTCTCAAGCTCGGGCTGCTGGTCATGCCGCCCGCCCTCCTGCTGGCCCTTGCCGGCCTCCTCCTCGTGCCGTGAGAGGCGAACCCTCGTGAATCCAGCGCTCCTCTACCCGTTCATCCTCGTCGCCGGCGCGCTTCAGGCGCTCGGCAACTCCATGAACGCTCAGCTGCGTGGGCGGCTGGTCAATCCGTGGCTGGCCGCCACGGTCTCGTTCCTGCCCATCGTGTTCGTGTTCACGACGCTGTTCCTCCTCATGCCGACGCCGCTTCCCTCGCTGGAGACCGTCGGCAAGATGCCCTGGTACGCGCCGCTCGGCGGCGTGGCCGGCGCGGTCGCGGTGTTCGGCGGCCTCGCCTTCGTGGACAAGGTCGGCGCAGGCCCCTTCAACGGCCTCACCATCACCGGCAACATCCTGACCTCCCTGGCGCTCGATGCGTTCGGATTGTTCGGCCTGCAGGGAAGCGGCTTCAAGCCCCTGCCCTGGCTCGGCGGTCTCCTCATGGTCGGAGGCATCGTGCTGATCGCCCGTGCCAGCGGCAAGGCGGAGGGTGGCGAGGAGGAGAGCCACGGGATGAGCGGGAAGCTGCTCTACCCGTTCATCCTCGGGGCCGGTGCGCTGCAGGCCATCGGCGTGGTCTGGAACGCGCAGCTGCGCGGCGCCCTCGTCAATCCGTGGCTCGCCGCGACCGTCTCGTTCATTCCGGTCGTCTTCGTGTTCGCCCTCGTCTTCATCGTCCGTCCCACCCCGCTGCCGACGCGCCAGGACGTCTCCGGCGTCCGCTGGTGGATGCCGCTGGCCGGCATCACCGGCGCCGTGGCGGTGTTCGGAGGGCTGCTCTTCGTCGACACGGTGGGCGCGGGGGCCTTCAACGGCCTGCTCATCACCGCGAACCTCCTGACCTCCATCGCCCTCGACCATTTCGGCTGGCTCGGAATGCGCCAGGTCAAGGCGGGACCGCAGCGCCTGGGCGGCGCGGCCCTGATGGCCGCCGGCATCGTGCTGATCTCGGTGTTCTGAGCCGCGCCTGCGTACTCCAGGGCGGGAAGCTTGAGGACAAGCGGTTGCAGCCGCCGGGAAACGTTCGCCTTTTCGGCGCCCGGCGTGCTAAGGCTTGACCGATCCCGCCCGGAGCCGATCCACGTCAAGGGTGTGTGGACTGCCTCTCGCGTCGCTCGATCGCCGTCACGCGGCAGGATCCGGTGCGCGTCACGACCTCATCGGTCATCGGGCCCTTGGGTGCCCGGCCGTCCGCGCGGCCGCGCCTTCGGCCATCCAGGACGCCGCGCCCCGTGCGCACGGGAGGGTTCAAGGATAGGAATGCAATGAGCGACGAGACCGACGCCCGGACCCGATCCGAGGAGCGTGCCGAGCGGGCCGAGCGGATGGCCAAGGAAGGCGCCCAGGCCATGGCCGAGCACCTCGCCTCGGTGAAGGCGGTGGACGAACGGACGGTGAAGCTGCGCGCCCTGCGCCTCGCCAAGGAAGCGGCCGATGCCGAGGCGAAGGCCGCCGCACCGCCGGCTCCCAAGCGCAAGCGCTCCTGACACCACGGCGCGGAGGAGACAGCCATGGCATTTGATCGCTCCCGTCGTCCCAGCGATCCGCGACAGGCGGCCGAAGCCGCCTTCAAGGCCGCGACCACGAAACCGGCCGAGGTGGCGAAGGCCGCCTCGCCGGCCGCCGCGCCTTCGGCCGTTCCGGGCGCGCGCGAGATGGTGACCCTGCGCATCGACCGCGCCGTGCTGGAGCATTTTCAGAAGGACGGTCCCGGCTGGCAGGACCGCGTCAACGCCGCGCTCAAGGCGGCCGCCGGCCTCTAGCCGAATCCGGCCCGCTTCAGGCGGACCACGATCCGGTCGAGGGCGCCGAGATACGCCGAGCGGTCGCGGGCCGAGAAGGGCTTCGGGCCTCCCGTGATGGCGCCGGCCTCGCGCAGGTCCTGCATCAGGTTGCGGGTGGCCAGCGCCAGGCCGATCCCGCTCTCGCTGAACGGCTTGCCGTTGGGACCGAGCACCTCCGCGCCCGCCTTCACGCAACGGCTGGCGAGGGGCACGTCCGCCGTGACGACGATGGCGCCGGGGCGGGCGCGCTCGGCGATCCAGTCGTCGGCGGCATCGAAGCCGTCGCTCACCACCACGCGTTCGATCCACGGTTCGCGGTGCAGCGCCATGACGCTGTTGGCGACGACGTAGACGTGCAGCCCGTAGCGGGCGGCCACGCGGTAGGTCTCGTCCTTGACCGGACAGGCATCGGCGTCGATGTAGACGACGATGGCGGTCGAGGCGCCGGCTGCGCTCATTGCGCGGCGATCGCGGATGCGCCGGAGAGCCCGGCCGCATCGTGCGTGAGCGCGGCCCCCCGCTCCAGGGTCGAGACGCTGAGCGGCTGGCCGCGTCCGCGCAGGGCGTGCGCCCCGAGGGAGCGGGCGCGGATGCCTGCGGGCAGGCCGTCCAGGCGCGCGAGGAGATCGTCGGAGACCAGGATCTCGGCGGCGAGCGGACGGCACAGGGATTCGATGCGGGCCGTGACGTTCACGGCATCCCCGAAATACGCGATCTTGTGCCGGTCGACGCCGACTTCGGCCGTGACGATCGAGCCGCCATGCAGGGCGGCGCGCAGGCGCGGGACCGTGCCGAACCGGGCGATCCAGGCCTCGGACTCCGCTTCCAGGCGCTCCATGACCTCGAAGACGCAGGTGACGCAGCGCGCATCCTTGAGGCCGCGCGCCATGGGCCAGGTGATCATCGCCATGTCGCCGATATAGTCGTCGATGGAGCCGGCGTTGCGCCGGACCGGCTCGGCCAGCGCGGCGAAGACCGCGCCGAGATAGGCCTGGGCCTTGAGGTCGCCATGGGTCTCGGCGAAGGCCGTCGAGCCGACGACGTCGAGGAACAGGAAGATCCGCTCCTCGCGCACGGGCTGGTGGTAGCGACCGACGAGGAAGTTGATGAACACCTCGCCACCGATGAGATCGCGCATGCGGATGACGAAGACCAGCATCGCCGACACGGCCAGAGAATAGGCGAGGACCCGCGGCGTGATCCGAACCGCGTGGCTCAAGTCGTCGTCCGTGAAGCCGAACAGCCAGACCAGAAACCCGCCGAGCGCGATCCCGGCCGTGATCATCAGCACGTAGGCGAACTCGGCCGCCGGGACGTAGAGCTTGGCCGGCATCCGCCGCATCCGGGCCTGGAGGCCGCCGAGGATCGTGCCCCGATCGAAGGCCAGCGTCGTCGCGCCCGCCGCGATCCCGTAGGTGAAGCCCGCGAGCGGCGTCGCGCCGCCGGCGAACAGCACGTTGTAGAGGAGGCCCGCGCCGCCGCAGGCGACGAGGATGAGGAGCCAGAACCAGCGGTGCTGCGGCAGCATCAGCGTGGCCCCCGGCGGCGCGAACGGTTGCGCGACGGGCTCGGCGATCCGGCAAGGCGGGGCATGGGACCAGCGCTGCGCAACGGACGATTCCCCTGACCGGATGGTCCTCGGCGTGATGCGATCCGCTGCGCGTCGTGCCGCCACGTCACGCGACATCCGACGCGTCACGCTTCGAACCCCGCCCTGAACACCGTCGCATGATGGCGCGAGTATGGCCAAGGTGACGCACGCCGCGCGATCGGGGACCGGTGTGGCCGTCACGCGTTGTCGAGGGGAGGCGTCGCGAGAGGGCGGATGAAGGCGGAGCGGAATGTTCGGCGCGGCGGCGCGCGAGGTCCCGGTGGTCGGGCAGGGAACGTGGCACCTCGACCGGGCGGACCACGCCGCGGCGCTGGCGACCCTGCGGGCCGGACTGGATGCCGGGATGATGCATGTCGACACGGCCGAGATGTACGGCGAGGCCGAGCCCCTGGTGGGCGAGGCGATCGCCGGGCGGCGGGAGGCGGTGTTCCTCGTCTCGAAGGTGGTGCCGGGCAATGCCAGCCGGGCGGGCGTGATCGCGGCCTGCAAGCGCTCCCTGAAGCGCCTCGGCACCGATCATCTCGATGCCTACCTGCTGCACTGGCCCGGCCACCATCGGCTGGAGGAGACCATCGCGGGGTTCGGCGCGCTCAAGGCCTCCGGCAAGATCCGGTCCTGGGGCGTCAGCAATTTCGACGTCGCCGACCTCGACCGGGCGCTGGCCATCGCGGGGCCGGGGCAGATCGCCTGCAACCAGGTGCTCTACCACCTGGGAGAGCGCGCCATCGAGCACGCGGTGCTCCCCTGGTGCCGGGCCAACGGCGTGGCGCTCGTCGGCTACTCGCCCTTCGGCAGCGGCGATTTCCCGAACGCCGGGAGCGCGGGCGGCCGGGTGCTCGCCCGCCTCGCCGAGGCGCAGGGCACGACCCCGCGCGCCATCGCCCTCGCGTTCCTGACACGGGCGGAGGGGACCTTCACGATCCCGAAGACGGCGCGTCCGGAGCGGGCGCGGGCGAATGCGGCGGCGGGCGCGATCACCCTCGCGGCGGAGGCGATCGACGCGCTCGACGCGGCCTTTCCGCGTGGCCCGAAGCCGCGCACGCTGCCCATGTTGTAGCGCGGCCCTCGGGAACCCCGGCCCCGAGGTCCCGCGAGGCCGGGGCGCGGCGCGTCGAGCGCCGGAGGCGTGCGGGCAATGGGACGACGGGTGGGGCCGGCAGGCCTGTTTGGGTGCGTGGTGGCCCAGGCGCCGGCCAGCCCGTCGGCGAGCCCCTGACGATCGACGACGAGGGCATCCCCCCGACCGTCCCGGAGGACGTCGCCACGCTGCGCATCGGCGCCGAAATGAGACGTCGCGTCCTTCGGAGCATTGATGCACGATGCCCCTTTCGGCACGATGTCCGGCCATGCGGACCCGGCGCGACCCGCCTCGCCGCGTCGGCCACCGATGATCAGGATCGCCATGCGCTCGCTCGCCTCCCTCGCTCTGGCCTTGTTCGTGGCCCTGGCGCCCCGTCCCGCCCTGGCCGCGCCGGACGAGGCCGTGCTCGCGGCGGCCAAGGCTCAGGATGGCCCGTATCGCGAGACCCTGAAGGGGTTGGTCGACGTCGATACCGGCACCGGCGACGTGGCGGGCCTCTCCAAGGTCGAGGCGGTCCTGAAGGCGCGCCTCGAGGCGGCGGGGCTCGCGGTGAGCACCCGGGCCGCGCCCGCCTTCGGCGGCAACACCCTGGTCGGCACGCGATCCGGCACGGGCACGCGCAAGATCATGCTGCTGGTGCATTACGACACCGTCTTCGGCACGGGCGACGCGGCCAAGCGCCCCTATACCGAGCGCGACGGCCGGGCCTACGGGCCGGGAGTCGCCGACGCGAAGGGCGGCGTCGCGATGATCCTGCACGTTCTCGCCGCCCTGGAGGCGCTGCGGTTCGACGGTTACGGCGCCCTCACGGTGATGTTCAACCCGGACGAGGAGCGCGGCTCGCGCGGTTCCCGCGACGCGATCGCGGAGATCGCCCGCGACCAGGACGTGGTCCTGTCCTTCGAGCCGTCCTTCGCCGAGGCCGGCATCGACGCCGTCACGGTGGCGACCAAGGGCATCAACTACGCGAGCCTGACGGTGAAGGGCCGCGCCTCCCATGCCGGCGGCGCGCCGGAGGCCGGCCGCAACGCGGTGGTCGAACTCGCCCACCAGATCCTCCAGCTTCAGGACCTCGGTGATTCCGCCAAGGGGACCAGCCTGCACTGGACCGTGATCCACGGCGGCACCAAGCCGAACATCATCCCGGAGGACGCCAGGGCGGAGGGCGACATGCGCTACTTCGTGCCGGACGAGTACGACCGGGTGCTGACGCAGGCGCGCCGGATCATCGGCGCGCACCGCGTTCCCGACACGCAGGTGACCTTCGATCTCGCCAAGGGCCGTCCGCCGCTGCCGCGCAATCCCGCCACGAAGGCGCTCGGCGAACGCGCGCGGGCGATCTACGCCGAGTTGGGCACCCCCCTCGCGCTCGCCGAGATCGGCGGCGGCACCGATGCGGGCTACGCCTTCCAGCCCGACAGTCCGGCCAAACCCGCCATCCTCGAATCCCTCGGCATCGTCGGCGGCCACTATCACAGCGCCGACGAGTTCGCGGTGCTCGCCAGCATCACGCCGCGGCTCTACCTCGCGACCCGCCTCGTGATGGAGGTGTCGCGGTGACCCGAGCGCAGCCGCTCAGAACCGCCCCGCCAGGGTGAGCCGCACGGCGGTGGGCTCGACCGGGTGGAAGTGCCGGTCGGCCACCCCGTCCGCCGCCTCGCCGGGCAGGCGGGAGATGTAGAAGTAGGTGATCTGGTCGGCCTTGGCGTTGGTGAGGTTCAGAACGTCGAGGGAGAGGCTGATCCCGTTGTCGAAGTTGTAGCCGACGCGGCCGTTGAGCAGCGCGGTCTGCTTCGAGCGCACGGAATTGTCCTCGATCAGGGGACGCGGGCCGAAATAGCGCAGGCGCATCGCGCCGAACCAGCCCGGGCCCTCGCCGAAGGTGAAGCCCGCCGAGGCGATGGTGGTGGGCGCCTCGGGCACCCGGTTGCCGACGGGGTCGCGGTCGGAAAAGCGCGCGTTGGTGATGGTGAGGTCGCCCTCCAGCGAGAGCCAAGGCGTCACCGCGTAGCGGTTGGTCCATTCCACGCCGAAGCGGCGGGTGGGCCGGCTCGGCTCGGTGGTGCCGGTGTCGCCCTGGAACAGGTTCTCGGAGGCGAAATCGAGCTGGAACAGCGTCACGGCCGTCTCCAACCCCGCGATGCTGCGGTTGCGGATGCCGATCTCCGAGCCCGTCGAGGGCACGAGGAAGGGCGAGCGGGAGATGGTGAACAGCGAGCTCGTCGGATCGACCGTGGCGGTGACGCCGCGCACGTCGTTCGAGTGGAAACCGCCGCCGTAATTCACGAAGAGTTCGGTGTCGAACCAGGGGCCGAGCACGAGGCCGAGCTTCGGGTTGACGATGCCGTCCCGCGCCGTGCCGGAATTGGCCGCCGTGTCCGAGCGGACGTCGGCGTAATAGCCGTCGGCGCGAAAACCCACGCTGGTGCGCAGCCAGTCGGTCCAGCGCACCCGGTTCTCGTAATAGAACGCCGCGCTCGCCTCCAGCACGCGGTCGTCGAGCACCGTCGAGCGGACCTGCCGGTTGGTCGTGTTGGCGAGCCCGACCCGGATCGAATCCGTGCGGGTCTGGACGCCGACCTCGTTCTCCATCGGCAGGCCGAACAGGCTGCCCTGGAAGGTGTGGGAGGCCTCCCCGCCGCCGAGCACGCGACTGTCGCGCTGGCGGAACTGGTCGCCGTTGACGGGGTCGTTGAGGAAGTAGGTGAAATCGTTGAACAGGTTCATGCCGTAGCGGATCACGTAGGCGTTGGCCCGCGTGATCCCGGCCTCGCTCGTCTGGCTCCAGCGGCCGGAGAGCGAGAAGCGGCTGGTGTCGCCGCCATCGGTGGGGTTCAGGGTGCCGAAGCGGCCGATGATCCCGTCCGCGACCGCGCGCTCCGGAATCTGGTTGGTGGCGTTCCACTTGGCCCAGTAGGCCATGCCCGTCACGGCGAAGCCGTCGAGGGCGGTGCCCTGGCTGTAGCGCAGGACGCCGTTGAGTTTGCGCAGACGGTCCGGCACGTCCCAGGGGCCGTCATAGGTCTGCGCCTCGCCGGCCACGAGCAGGTGGCCTTGGGCCAGCGGCGCCGAGGCGATGGCGAGCGCGCGCTTGTAGCCGAAGCTGCCGAAGGCGGTCAGCGCGAGGTTGCGCTCGACCCGGTCGAGGTAGTCGATCCGCACCGAGCCGGCCGAGGCGAAGTCGCCGTCGCGCACGAAGTACGGACCCTTGTGGAATTCCACCGCGCCGACAAGCTCGGGGATGAGGAAGTTGAGGTCGGCATAGCCCTGGCCGTGGGCATGGGTGCGCATGTTCACCGGCATGCCGTCCACCGAAATGGCGATGTCGGTGCCGTGGTCGAGGTTGAAGCCGCGCAGGAAGAACTGGTTGGCTTTGCCCTCGCCGGAATGCTGGGTCACGATGAGGCCCGGCACGCTCTCCAGCACCTCGCCGGGCCGGGTGATGGGGCGGCTGTTGAGGGCCGCGCCCGAGATCACGCCGGCGCTCGCCGCGTCCACGGGACGAAGCCCGCCGCCGATGCCCGTGACGCCGCCGACGTAAGCGGCGCTCGCCGCGGGCTCCGTGCCGCGGGCGGCCGGCGCCTCGGCCGTCACCGACAATTCCGCGAGCGAGGCCTCCGCGCGGCTCGCGGATTGCGCGAGGGCGGGCGCCCCCCAGAGGGAGCCGGCACAGGTCAGGAGGGCGATGCGGCGCGTCTTGAAGCGGGATCGGGACACGGACGAGAAACCTCGGGCGACGGCGGTGGCACGTCACCGCGAACGAGGCCGACCCGTTCGCGACACGCGAACGCCCCGACACCCGCCGGGGCACCCCGCCCAGCGCGTTTCGCGTGTGACCACGACTGACGGCAGGTCTCCTGGCTCGCGGGTCGCCGCCCTTCACCGTCTTCCCGAGCCGAGGAGCCCAGTGACGTCGGTGGTGAAGGGCTCGCCGCTCACAGTTGCGGGGGCAGCCGCGGCATTGGGGCCAGAGCCCCGCACCGCGTTCCCTTTTGATCCTCCGGAGAGGAACCGTCCGGGACAGGAGGCCCGATCGGGACGCCCATCGTCAATCGCCCGATGCGGGATTTTCGACGCGGTGTGCCCCGCAGGTGACAAGTCCTCGCGGGTGGTTCGCGGGGGCCTACTCGCCGACGCCGAACAGCTTCTCCAGGAAGTTGCGGTCGTCCCGGCTCGGGCCGGCGCCGGCCTCGGCGTGGCGCGTGGCGGGGCTCGCCGCGCGGGGCGCGGGCGCGGCGGCCTGCGGCTCGCCGAGCAGCGCGCCGATCAGTCCGCCGGGCGTGCTGTTGGTGACGGCCGGCTCGGCGGGGGCGCGGTTGCGCCAGCTCTTGGCGCCCGCCAGCATCGTCGGGGTCTGTCCCTTCAGGGCGACGGTCATGTAGGCCTTCCAGATCTCGCCCGGCAGGTTGCCGCCCGAGACCTTCTTCGTCGGCTCGCCGTCGTCGTTGCCGAGCCAGACACCCGTCACCAGGGTCGAGGAATAGCCGATGAACCAGGCATCGCGGAAATCCTGGCTGGTGCCGGTCTTGCCGGCGAGGTCCCAGCCCGGCACCTCCGCCTTCTTGGCGGTGCCGGTGACGAAGGTCTCGTGCATCATCGCGTTCATCATCGAGACGGCGTTGGGGTCGATGACCCGGCCCATGCCGCCCTCCTTGCGCTTGTAGAGCACGCTGCCGTCGGCGCCCTTCACGCTGGCGATGATGTAGGGGATCACGCCGGTGCCGCCGTTGGCGAAGGCCGCGTAGGCGCCCACCATCTCGAGCGGCGTCACCTCCGAGGTGCCGAGCGCGATGGAGCCGTTGGCCTGGAGGGGTGAGGCGATGCCGAGGCGCTGGGCCGTCTGCACCACGGTCTTCGGCCCGACCTCCTGACCGAGACGCACCGCCACGGTGTTGAGCGAGAGGGCGAGCGCGTCGCGCAAGGTCACGGGCCCGCGATAGTCGCGCGAGTAGTTCTCCGGGTTCCAGCCCTTGATGCTGATCGGCGCGTCGTCCCGGACCGTGTCGGGGGTCAGGCCGTGCTCGACCGCCGCGAGATAGACGAAGGGCTTGAAGGACGAGCCGGGCTGGCGCTTGGCCGTCGTGGCGCGGTTGAACTGGCTCTGGGCGTAGTCGCGCCCGCCCACCAGGGCGCGGATGGCGCCATCGGGCTTCAGCGAGACGAGGGCGCCCTGGGCGACGTTGTAGCGGGCCCCCTTCTGGTTCAGCTCGTCCACCAGCGCCTTCTCGCCCGCCGCCTGCAGGGCGGTGTCGACGGTGGTGCTGATGACGATGTCGGTCTCGAATTTCGGCAGGAAGTCGTCGAGCACGTCCATCACGAGGTCGGCGACGTAGTTGGCCGAGCCGCCGCCGCGCACCCCGGCGGGCCGGGCCGGGGTCGCCAGCGCCAGCTTGACGTCCGCCGGCTTGGCGAAGCCGAGCTCCTGCATCGCGGCGAGCACCTGGGCGGCGCGGGCCTGCGCGGCCGGCAGGTTGCGGTTCGGGGCCAGCCGCGAGGGCGCCTGCACGAGGCCGCCGAGCATCGCCGCCTCCGCCAGGGTCACGGCCTTGGCCGGCTTGCCGAAATAGCGCTGCGCCGCCGCCTCCACGCCGTAGGCGCCGGCGCCGAAATAGACCCGGTTCAGGTAGAGTTCGAGGATCTCGTCCTTGGTGTACTTATGCTCCAGCCACAGGGCCAGGATCGCCTCCTGGATCTTTCGCGAGGCCGAGCGCTCGGGGGTGAGGAACAGGTTCTTGGCGAGCTGCTGCGTCAGGGTCGAGCCACCCTGGGACACGCCCCGGCGCGTCACGTTCTGGGCGATGGCGCGGGCGATGCCCACGGGGTCGACGCCGAGATGGCTGTAGAAGCGCCGGTCCTCGATCGCCACGAAGGCGCGCGGCAGGTAGGGCGGGAGTTCCTTGATGCCGACCACCCGGCCGCCGGTCTCGCCGCGATTGGCGAGCAGGGAGCCGTCGCTCGCCAGGATGGCGATGTTGGGCGGGCGCTTCGGCACCGCGAGCTGGTCGATCGGCGGCAATTGCGAGGCGTGATAGGCCACGAGGCCCGCGACGCCGATGACGCCCCAGAGGCCGAGGATGAGCCCGGCATAGACGAGCCGGCCCAGGATGGAGCGGCGCACGCGGCGCGGCGCCTTGCGCGACGCCCGAGAGGCCGGAGCCTTCGACACCGCCGCCCTGGATGCCCCTTGCCCCGCTCCTTGCCGGCCGCCCTTCGAACCCGTTCCGCCTCGTGCCACGCCGCCCCCCGCGCGATCGGCCCGCGACAGCCGCAGATCGAGGTCGGCCGGGTCTACGGCGCGCCCCTCGGGCACGTCGAAGTTCGGCTCACCCCTGCCTCCGCCTTCGCGTCCCTTCGCCATGCGTCCCGTCTGCCCCAAGGTTCGTTCGCGATTCGAGCGACCCTGCTTGCGCACGGTAATTGCGGCGGGTTTAAGGGGTGTTAACCGGCCGATTTTTCAACACCTTGAAAAATCAGAGGAAATTCCGAGGCTGTCGGATCGCGTTCGCCGGATGCGCTGGGTCGTGTGAAGGGGGGTAAGATACACGAACAGTGCCCGCGATAGGCTGATCCCTGACGCTGAACGCCCTGGCGCGTATGGTCCTGAAAGGCCTCGAGCCGTGTCCGAGATCCAGTTCGTCGCCTTCGTGGTGCCCTCCGCTCCTCGCCTTAGCGGTCGGCGGGGGCGTGGCGTTGTGGGCGCGGCACGCCGCGTAGGGGCACTGCGGAGGCCCGTCGTCGCGGCCCGGTCCATTCGTGTCCGGTCGCGGGACGGGCCCGGCCCGTTCAGACCTTCTTGCGCAGGGGTCGGACCGAGAGCGTGCCGGGTTTCAAAAACCCCGTGGCATCGGCGAAGGCCCGGAGTTCGGGCTGATCCGTCCGCAATTCGATGTCGCCGCAGCCGGCGGAGCGGGCCGCCTGGGAGGCCGCCTTGAGGAGGAGGCGGCCGATGCTGCGCCGGCGCTCGTCGGGGCCGACCAGCAGGGTGCTGATCTGCGCGACCGGCAGGGTGGCCTCCAGGGTGCGATACCAGTGCAGCACCACGAGGCCGCTCGGCGGCCCCCACTCCAGGGCGATGAGGGCGGCGCCGTGTCCCTGGCGCAGGGCGTCGAGCCGCTCGGCCAGCACTCCGGGCGGGGTGGGATGGCCGGATGCGCCCAGGAGTTCGGAGAGGCCAGCGGCATCGGCGGGGCCCGCCGCCCGGATCTCCAGCCCGTAACGGCTCGCCACACCGTGCTCCGATCCGACAGTCAGGAAAGCGTGGGTCTAATCCCGGCGCAGCAATCCGAACAGGGCAAAGCCCGCCAGCGCCGCGAGGCCGAGGGCCAGACCGCGATTGTCGTGGAAGTGGCTGGCGGCGGTCCGGGCGCCCTCGCGCAGGTCGTCTCGGAGAGGCGATCCGGTGAGAATGCGCTCGGCGCGGGCGTGGTTCTCGGGCCGGGTCGCGATCGAGACCGCGAAGGTGTCGTCGTCCAGGCGGTCGATCTCGATGCTGTTGCGCGCGAAGCCCGCCCGCGAGAGGCGATCGCGCGCGCCGCGCGCGGCGCTGAGAGACGAGACGGTCACGGACGCCAACACGCTGTCAGACATTGATTTTTTCTCCCTGTTCGGCAGATCAAACCGCCCGCCCGCCGGGGTGGTTCCGCACGATGGCCCGGACTCTGGCGGGCGTAGCGTCTTAAGCTCCCGGAAACCGGCCCGCCGTAAGCCCGGCGGCGTCCGCGCGGGCCGGGCCTGCGGGGCGCCGCAACAGGAGCTTGCCGGGCATTGCGCGATCCGTTCGTTCCCGCCGCCCTCGCCGACCGCCTGCGCGAGAAGCGCCGCAAGCCCCGGCCCCGCGAGGCGCTCGCCTACGCGCCGGCCAAGCCCGTCTTCGCAGAACTGCTCGACGCGCGCGGGCACGGCACCGGCCAGTTCGTGCGCCTGTCGCAGGGGATGGTCGAGGCCATCACCCGGGGGGTGAAGGGTGGTGTCTGATCCTGTCTTCGCTTGATCGAAGCGGAGACAGGATCGCTCAGCCCGCGCGGCGCCTGAGCGAAGCCCTGATCCGCCATCCCGAAGGGATCGACCGGATTTGGGATGAGCGGCGTCAGCGGTCGCAGCCGATGCAGATGTCGCGCACCGCGCGCAGGCGCGAGGGACCGGTGCGTTGGTTGGGCAGCGTGCCGTTGAGGGCGTGATCGGCGCTGCGCGCCGTGGACGGCTTGGGCTTGGGGGGCGATGAGGCCTCGTGCGTCGGGGCGTAGGGCTTCGGCGGGGCCGTCAGCGCCATGTACTGCGCCGAGGCGGGCGCGGGCGCCAGGGCGAGGCCCAGGAACAGCCAGCAGAACCGCCGGGCTCGGGGCGCGGTCGGGCCGAGTGAAGCTGGGCTGAGTGAAGCAGGGCCGAGTGAAGCAGGACGTCGCGTGGCCATCGGCGCCTCCGGTCGCGTGCCTGGGCTGTCGGCCGCGGGGCGGACGCCGTGCGGCGATACGGTGCCCGTCCTGGCGGGAACGAGGGGGAGCGCGGATCGTTCCCCGTCCCTTTTGCCCGATGATCGGGCCGGACGGGACCACAACATGCTCCGACTCCTCGTGGCCGACGGGAACGACCGGGCGGGGCGCGCCGCCCATGTCGAGGCGGCGGGCGTCACCTCGGCAGAGGCCTACGCGGCGATCCTGCGCCAACTCGCGCCCGGCGCGGTCTGCACCCTGATCGATCCGGCCGATGCGGACGCGGCGCTGCCCGCCGGCACGCGGCTCGGCGATTTCGACGCCCTCTTCGTCACCGGTTCGGCCCTGCACATCCGCGAGGGCGGCGCGGCGGTGCGGCGCCAGATCGCGCTGATGCGCCAGGCGCTCGGGGACGGGCTTCCGGTCTTCGGCTCGTGCTGGGGCGTCCAGGTCGCGGCCGTGGTGGCGGGGGGCGAGGCGGCCCGCAACCCGAAGGGGCCGGAATACGGGTTCTCGCGCGACCTCACGCGAACGGCCGCGGGAGCGACGCACCCGCTGCTCGCGGGCCGCGGAGCGCGCTTCGACGCGCCGGCCATGCACCTCGACGCCGTCATCGTGCCGCCCGCCCACGCCACGGTGCTGGCGGGCAACCAGGTGCTCTCGGTCCAGGCGATCGAGATCGTGCACGGGCCGGGCGTGTTCTGGGGCACGCAATACCACCCGGAACTCGACCTCGACGCGCTCGCCGCCATGCTGCGCCTGAGCGCCGACGACGTGGTGGAGGCGGGCGCACGGCCCGACCACGCGGCGGTGGAGGCCTACGCGGCGGACCTGTGCCGGATCCACGTGGATCCGGAGGCGCAGGCCGACCGCATCGCCCGCCACCGGCTCGGGGCCGATCTGCTCGATCCGGCGCGCCGGCGCACCGAGATCGCCAATTTCCTCGCGCATTGCGTCCGACCGCGGGTCGAGGCCGCGGCCTGAGGCGTCACGCCGTCCGCAGGCCGGGGGCGGCCGGTCTCGGCCGCTCGCCGACGATGTGGAAGGCCTTCGGGCGCCGGAACAGGAAGGCGGCCGGGGTGTGGCGGATCATCCGCTCGAAGGCCAGCGGCACCAGGAGCGCCACCACCGTGACGACGAGGCTCGCCAGCCCGATATCCGCGATGGCGCCGGTCTTGACGATCAGCGTTCGGGTGAAGGCCATCGGCAGGAAGAAGGCGAGGTAGATCACGATCGAGCGCTGGCCGCAGGCGCGCAAGGCCTCCGTCACCGGGCCGCCCGCCCGGCTCATCAGGGCACCGATGGCCACGATGGCGAGCGCTCCGGCCCCGCTGAGCAGGAAACCCAGGACGGGCAGGTGGGCGAGGCTCGGCACCGAGGCGAGGCCGCTGGGAAGGAACACCAGGGCGGCGTTGGTCACGGCCCAGAGCGCGAGGCCGAGGAGCGCCGCGCGGACGTGGCGCTGGACCCCGTCGGCGAAGTCGAAGATGCGCCCGGCGAAGAGGTAGCCCACGAGGAACCAGACGTAGCGGGCGCAGAATTCGTCCACGAGCTCGATGCCGGTCCGGACCGTGAGGAACTCGAGCAGCGCCGCGAGCCCGAGGATCACGGGTGCGGGCACTCGGCGCAAAACCTTGGTGAGCACCGAGAACACCGCCAGCAGGTAGATGAACCACAGGGTCGAGTAGGGTTCGACCAGGGCCGTCGCCAGATGGGCCAGGAAGGCGCCGGGGCCCGCGCCCTCGACGATCTGGCCGTACTTGGCCGCCGACTGGATGAGGACCCAGAGGACGTAGAAATAGGCGAAGTGCACGAGGCGGCGGTCGAGGAAGAGGCGCCAGTCGCGGTCGATCACCCGGCCGAGGAACAGGCCGGACAGGAGGAAGAAGTCGGGAATCCGGAACGGGCGCGCGAAGGCCACGAGGGTGTGGAGGAAGCCTTCGCCCTCCATGGCGATGCCGGTGCCGAGGGTGGAATGCATCATCACCACCAGGATGATGCAGACCCCCTTGGCGACGTCGACCCAGGCGAGGCGGTTCGCATCCTGCCCGCCCGCCCGTGTCTCGACCGCCGTGATCCTGCTCTCCATGATCCCGCTCCCCTCGCGTCGCGGGCATCCTCCCGCGCGGAACCTTAAGGAGGCCGATACGCGGGCGCGCTCCGTGCGGATCATGCCGAACAGCGGGTAAAGGCGACCCGGCGAATGCCCGGCTTCGGCGGGAGCCACCCCGGACCGGACCGCGCTGCGGTCGCCTCATCGGGCTCAGTTCGCGCGAACTCGCGCGACCGCGCGCCGGCGGGCGTCCGCCGAACCTCGATGAAACCAAGGTCTCAGGAAGGATCGCGCTTGGCGCCCCTGCGGTCGCGGGTCATCCGCGTCGCGGCGTGGAAGTCGTCGGGCTTCGTCCGGACCCAGGCCAGGAACCGGGCCATCTCGGGGTCGGCGCGCAGGGCCTCGGTGTCGGCGAGGCGCCGGGCGATCTCGGCCTCGCTGAAGCGGGCATGGATCGCCGAGTGGCAGATCTGGTGCAGCCGCACGGTGCCGCCCCGCGCGCCGCCCTTCAGCTTCGGGGTGAGGTGGTGCAGGCTCGACTTGGCGCGCGGCGGGATCGGACGCTCGCAGAGCGGACAGATCACCGGGGCCTTCACCGGTCCATGGGTCGTCGGATCGTCCTCGCGCCACATCCGGGCTCGTCGTCCCATCGGGGTCTCCTGGGGCTCCTCTTCGCGGGACGATGGATATGGGGTGCCGACGCGGCACGTCTCGTGCGGCCGATTGCGAGCCACACGGGGCATGGCGTCTCCCGTCGACGCGCCCGCGCGCCCCGGACGTCCAGCCTCAGCAGAGGCCACGATCCGCATCCGGTGCGGCACAGGGCTACGACATACGCGCCCGGAGCGACGCCTCGGCCGTCGCTCCGTCGACGGCCGGCGCGTCCCGGCGCTGACCGGGTCGGGACGCCAGCCGTCCGTTGATCCAGCCGGCCATCGGCATTTCGAGATAGCGATGACAGGCGACCGACAGGGCCGTCAGGAGTGCCAGGCCGAAAAAGACGTTCGCGACCGGGCCGAGGGGTCTGAACGATAGGGAATCCTGGATCAGGCCGAGATATCCGAAGACCGGAACGTGAAGGATGTAGAGGCTGTAGCTCGCGGCCCCCAAGGACACGAGCACGCGCGTTTTCAGCACCCAAGTCAGGATTCCGCCCGAGGACGTGAGGCCGAACAACAGCAGGCCGATGCACGGCAGGCTGAAGAAGCGATAGGCCCACCACGGAGCGAACAGGGTCGCTGCCGTCAAAGAGGCCACGGCGACCAGCGACAGGGCAGATCGGGCGGCGTCTGGCAGGGCCGTGTCGCGGATGAGGATGCCGAGGATGAGTCCCACGATGAATTCCGGCAGCCGTAGCGGTGGGAACGCCTGGAAGAAGATCCCGCCGAAGACCGAGCCCGCGTCGCCCCACAGGACGAAGGGGGCCATCCCGATGGCCGAGGCCAGGGCCCACGAGGAGAGGGCGATCGCGAGACAGGTTCTCCGGCTCAGGGATGCGATGCCGATGAGCAGGGGAAACAACGCGTAGAAGAAGGCCTCGACGGAGAGCGACCAGGCCGGGCCGTTCCACGCGACGGCCGTCCAGGGCGTCCAGGATTGCAGCAGGGATATCGCGCTGAGGGGATAGACGATCAGCCTCGGAAGATAGTTCGTCGCGTTGGGGTGGCTCGATAGGATCTGATGCACGCTCAGGGGCGCGATCAGGAGAATGCCGAGCGCATAGACGGGATAGATTCGCGCGAAGCGTGCGATCCAGAAGTGCCGCTTCGTCTTTTTGAGACGACCCTGAAGGGTGACGTTGCTGTGAAACAGGACGATTCCCGAGAGGACGAAGAAGACGGACACCGAGCCGTCGCCCACGACTTTCAGGAAATTCCTGACGATCGGATCGGTCGCCTCGGAGACCGGCACGAAATGATGCAGCACGACCAGGGCGGCGGCGATGTATCGAACGCCTGTCAGAGCCTCCATCCGGGAGCCGGGATCTGCCCTTGTGGAAACAATCGATCTGTCATCGGCGGGATCGGCCAGAGAAAGACTGTTGGCGATGCGCATTCCGCAGTTCCAAAACAGATCAATACTTTAGACTGAAATACCCAGCATCGGAAATTTACGGGTCGGCCTGAACAGAGTCCAGGGCGGCCAATGCTTAGGGGCCCCGTCCCTGGGATGTGCAGGCACCGACCTGATATCAAGCTTAACGCGCACGATGCGCCCTCGATCTCACCGGGCGGACGGATCCGGATTGGATTCGCGGGCGGTGCGGCTCGATCGGGACCGGCTTTATGTGTCTCTCACAAAGTTCCCCCTGCTCTGCCGTGCCCGGAGTGAGGACCGACGGTGGTCGGGAGTTTTGTGAGGCGCTCTAAGGCGTCTCGGTCGCGAGGGGCTTCCGGCAGACCGGGTCCGTCGTCAACGGCCGAAACAGCGCCTCCGCCGCGCGGTCCTGTTCGCCCAGGATCGAAACGTGGTCGCCCGGCAGGATCGTCAGGCGGGCGCGCGGTCCCGCCCGCTCGGCGAGGCGCTGCGCGTGGGGGAGAGGCACCACCGGGTCCGAGCGGCCATGGACGATCAGAACGGGGCCGCCGGTCTCGGCGATGCGCGCGTCCGAGCGGAAGCTATCGCGCAGGAGCAGGCGGACGGGCAGGTAGGGAAAGCGCTCCGCCGCCACGGCGGTCAGGGAATCGAAGGGCGCCTCCAGGTAGAGGCCGAGATGCGGCATCGTCCGCGTCGCCGCCACCGCCACGGCGGCGCCGAGGGAATGGCCGTGCAGCAGCACCGGCGCGCCCGGCGCGCGCGCGGCGACCTCCCGGTAGGCGGCCCCCGCATCGGCGATCAGGCCATCCTCGCTCGGGCTGCCGGTCGAGCCCGGATAACCCCGATAGGCGATGGCCAGGACGCCCCAGCCCTCGGCGCGCCAGGGGTCGGCGGAGAAGCGCGCCGCCGCCGGCTCGGGTCGCGAGCCGTTGCCGTGAAAGCTCAGGACGACGGCGCAGCCCGGCGTTGGGGGCCGCCAGAACCCGAACAGGCGCTCGCCGTCGTCGGTCTCCAGGCTGATCGCGCGGGTGCCGGGCGGCGCGTCTCGGGCGGCCGAGGGAAGCGGGCCGCGATAGGCGCCCGGATAGATGAGGTGGCGCTGGAACGCGGCCAGGACGACGAGCGCGACCGCGTAGAGCGCGAGCGGGCCTGCGACGAGGAAGGCGAGGAGAAGGCGCATGCGTCCGATCGCGAGGGACGGGATCGGGGCGGGGAGACCGGATGCCGAGCCGGATGATCCCGCGAAGGTAGGGACTGGACTTTGCCGTGTCACCAGCGATGTTGCGTCGCGTGAAAGCCCGCATCCCACACCCGATCCCGGACTCGGCCCTCCGTCTCGTGCCGAGCGGCCACGAGGCCGCCCAGCCGTGGCCCGGCCGCCCCACCGGGGCGGGCCGGTCGCACTCAGCATGACGCGGACATCCGGTTCGGCGGGTGGCGCGGGGCGGATCACCCTCAGCGCCAATCTCCTGCTCGTCGGCCTCATCTTCAACGGGCTCGGCTTCGCGATCGGCGGCGACCTGCTCGACGGGGCGGGCGCGGCCTTCGTGTTCGTGATGGCGGGCTGGGTGCTCGGCCTCTGCCTGCACGCCTTCGGGCCCCTCCTCGTCTCAGGGAACCCGGGCCTGCCCGGCACCGGGGGCTTGGCGACCGGGGGCTTGGCGACCGGGGTCCTGGCGATCGATCCCGCGCGCGCGCCCAATCCGGTCGCCACGATGCTTCTGCCGGTGGTCTTCACGATCCTGGTGGGGCTCGGCTTTCCGGGCGGTGTTTCCGAGGCGGAGGCCGCGGGTCCGAGTCGCGGGCGTCGATCGGCGGTGGCCGCCGCCGGACCCGCCATGAGCCTGCTGTTCCTGATCCTGCTCGTCGGCCTCTACGCCCTGACGAGCGACGAATCCGGGACGCTGCGGGCCGTGCTCGCGGTCTCGGTGCTGTTCCAGGGCACCGCCCTCGTCCTCGGCCTGATGCCGGTGCCCGGCCTCGACGGCTACGCGATCCTGCGGCCCTGGCTTCCCGGCGACTGGTCCTGGACGGACCGGGTGGCCCGGCACTCCGCCCTCGTGCTGCTCGGGCTGTTCCTGCTCTCGGGCGCCTTCACCCGCCCGGTGTTCCGCGTCAGCCTGCGCCTGACCGCCGGTCTCGGCATCGACCTCGCCGACGTCATCACCGGTTACCGGCTCATCCGGCTGTGGTGACGCTCCGCCCCCGCGCGGCATCTCCCGCAATCCTGCTTCGCGCAACGTGAGGTCGGAAAAGTGATGAGATCTCGCGGGAACGTGTCTGGTGGCTGTATGACTCTACGTTAAGAAATCGGGCGGGCGCGAGACCCGCGCGGCCGGCAGCGCCGGGGTGGTTTTCGCGCGAGGGTGGGTCATGACGGACAACGCATCATCAGAGAGGCCCTACCGCGCGCTGTTGCTGGATGCCGTGGGCCGCGTACTGCGCACCAAGGTCATTCCCGCCCGCGACGAGTCCGAGGCCATCGAGCGGGCGCGCGCCTTCATGGACGGACGCCCGGTGGAACTCCGGGAGGGCGACCGCCTGGTGGTGCGCATCGAGGCCTCCGACACGTCGATGGTGTAAGGGTCTCGCGGCGCCCCGCGACAACGGGGCGCCATCGCCGCCATCCCCCGGTTTCATGCTAGGTGCGCTCCGTATCCGGAATGGGCCAGGATGGGCCCGAGCCGGTGGAGACACCACCATGGCCCTCAAGACGACCTTCCTGGTTCAGACCTTCGTGCTCAAGCGCAAGCGGTTGACGCCCGGCGACCGCGAGGTGGCGGTGACCGAGAGCGGCGCCCTCAAGAAGGCGGAGGCCATGGCCGCCCGCTTTCCCGGAACGGCGGCCATGAAGGTGGTGGCCGACGACGAGACGGGGGAATTGGAGAGCGCGACGATCCTGGCACATTTCGGCGAGGTCCCGGAGGATTTCGCCGAGAGCCTTCAGGGCGGCTGATCGATCCCGTTACAAGAAAGCCCCGCCTGCGCGGGGCAGGCGGGGCCTTGAATACGGAGCCTTCAGAGCTCCCGTGCGTCAGCCGTTACGGGCAGGCGTGGCGCTGGCCGTCATTGCCCAGATAGGTGCCGCTGCGACGGTCGTAGGACCGGAAGCGCTGGACGCAGTACGCGACGTCGTTGCCGCCCGGCGCGACTTCGGTGGTCTCGGCGTAACCGGCCTGAGCGTAACCGTCGCCGTAGGGCGCATAGCCCCCGCCGTAATAGGCCGGGGCGTAGCCGCCCGCGTAGTAATCGTCGCCGTAATAGCCACTGCCGAGGCCGTAGCCGATGCCGGCACCCGCCAGGCCGAGGCCGATACCAAGGCCCAGGCCGCCATAGCCCCGGCGGTAGCCGTAACCCCGTCCGCCGTAGCCGGCCCGATTGAAGCCGCCGCGATCGAATCCGCCCCGGTTGAAGCCGCCGCCGTTCCGGAAGCCGTTGGCGGCCAACGCGCCGCCGCCGATGCCGGCGGCGCCCCGGTTGAACCCACCCCGGTTGAAGCCGCCCGAGACCACGCCGCCGCCGTTGAAGCCGCCCTGGGAGATGCCGCCGCGGTTGAAGCCGCCGCCACCGAAGCCGCCCCGGAAACCGCCGGCCCCGCCACGGAAGCCGCCGCCGAGGCCGCCGTGGAACCCGCCGCCGCCGCCCCGGAAGCCGCCACCGCCCGGACGCGCGTCCGCGGTGGCGGGAATCAGTGAAAGGGCCCCGACCAGGGCGGCCGAGGCCATAAGGATGCGCTTCATGGGATGAACCTGTCGTTCGAATGCCGGCCCTGACGGCCGAACCATTGCTGCCTCAACGCAGAGAGGGGGCGTCCGGTTCGTCCGACCCCGAATTCCATACCGGTTTGTCGGCCGGCGATTGACAAACCGCGCGCGGGCCGTGAGTCTGGAACAATTCCGAGGGGGGCTCCGAGCACGGGAGCTGAGATTGGGCGCGTCGCCCTGACCCTTGAACCTGATCCGGTTCGTACCGGCGGAGGGACGGGAATCGAAGATACGACGCGAAGACCCAGCGTCATCCCATCCACGACCGTCCCACGCGAAGCGGATCGCCTCCAACGCCAGGAGCGAACCCTATGAACGCACCCGTCCTTCCGAAAGACCTTCCCTCGGGCGAGCCGCCGAAGGGCTCGCCGCAGGCGGTGACCACCGGCCCGATCATGGGATCGCGCAAGGTCTATGCGGGCGTTCCCGGGCACGACGACATCCGTGTGCCGTTCCGCGAGATCACGTTGAGCGACCCGAAGGAGGCCCCGGTGCGGGTCTACGACCCGTCGGGGCCCTACACCGAGACGGATGCGCGGATCGACCTCAATGCCGGCCTGCCGCTGGTGCGCGATCCCTGGATCGCCAAGCGCGGCTACGCCACGGTGACGCCGCGCGCGGTCAAGCCCGAGGACAACGGCTTCGTGCCCGAGGACAAGCTCGTGGCCCCGTGTCCGGCGACGCGCCTGATCCGCAAGGCCGGCCCCGGCCAGATGGTGACGCAGTACGAGTTCGCCCGCGCGGGCATCATCACCGAGGAGATGATCTACGTCGCCAACCGCGAAAACCTCGCCCGCGAGACCATGCTGGAGGGCGCCCAGGCGGCGCTGGCTGACGGCAACAGCTTCGGCGCGGCGCTGCCGGCCTTCATCACCCCCGAATTCGTGCGCGATGAGGTGGCGCGGGGCCGGGCCATCATCCCGGCCAACATCAACCACCCCGAGGTGGAGCCGATGGCGATCGGCCGCAACTTCCTCGTCAAGATCAACGCCAATATCGGCAACTCGGCCGTCACCTCGTCGGCGGCGGAAGAGGTCGAGAAGCTGGTCTGGGCGACCCGCTGGGGCGCCGACACGGTGATGGATCTGTCCACGGGCCGCAACATCCACAACATCCGCTCGTGGATCGTGCGCAACTCGCCCGTGCCCATCGGCACGGTGCCGATCTACCAGGCGCTGGAAAAGGTCGGCGGCGATCCGCTCAAACTCGACTGGGAGGTGTTCAAGGACACCCTCATCGAGCAGGCCGAGCAGGGCATCGACTACTTCACCATCCATGCGGGCGTGCGGCTGGCCCACGTGCCGCTCACTGCCCGGCGCGTCACCGGCATCGTCTCGCGCGGCGGCTCGATCATGGCGCGCTGGTGTCTGGCCGGGCACCGCGAATCGTTCCTCTACGAGCGCTTCGACGAGATTTGCGACATCATGCGGGCCTACGACGTGTCGTTCTCGCTCGGCGACGGCCTGCGTCCCGGCTCCATTGCCGACGCCAACGACGCAGCCCAGTTCGCCGAACTCGAGACGCTCGGCGAACTCACCAAGATCGCCTGGGACAAGGGCTGCCAGACCATGATCGAGGGCCCCGGCCACGTGCCGATGCACAAGATCAAGGTCAACATGGAAAAGCAGCTCGAAGAGTGCGGCGAGGCGCCGTTCTACACCCTCGGTCCGCTGACCACCGACATCGCACCGGGCTACGACCACATCACCTCCGGCATCGGCGCCGCCATGATCGGCTGGTTCGGCTGCGCCATGCTCTGCTACGTCACGCCGAAGGAGCATCTCGGCCTGCCCAACCGCGACGACGTGAAGGAGGGCGTGATCACCTACAAGATCGCGGCCCACGCCGCCGACCTCGCCAAGGGCCATCCGGCGGCGCAGCTGCGCGACGACGCCCTCTCCCGCGCCCGGTTCGATTTCCGCTGGGAGGACCAGTTCAACCTGTCGCTCGATCCCGACACGGCCCGCGCCTACCACGACGAGACCCTGCCGAAGGATGCCCACAAGGTCGCCCATTTCTGCTCGATGTGCGGCCCGAAATTCTGCTCGATGAAGATCACGCAGGATCTGCGCGCCGAGGTGCTGGCCATGGAAGCGGCCGGGCAGGTACTGGGCGAGGCCACCCCCATGAGCCAGGCCGAGCGCGAGGCCGGGATGGCGGCCAAATCCGCCGAGTTCCAGGCCGAGGGCGGCAAGCTCTACGTCGACGCGGCGGAGTAGGCGTCAACGAGACTGTCGGGCCGGGCATTCCGGGTCGGTCTCAGCTGACCGGCCCGGGGCAGGCATGCCGGGGAAGAGCCGCCCTCGGCGCGGTAAATTCGAGACGCGTGTCGAGCCGTGCGCCGTAGGCGTCATGGAGCGCGCCGAGCATGAGATCGGCCGCGACATCGAGGGCGGGTGGCGTGCCGAGAGCGATCTCGCGTGCATAGTTGCCGTTCGGATCGCCTTGCGTGAATCCCAGGCGATGCAGGGCTGGGATCGAGGACGGCGATCGCTCGAGGCGAAGGGCCTCCGTCCTCGGCCCATAAGCGCCGGAGGCGGCTTCGCAGTGCATCTTCGTGTCCTCATCGAAGAAGATGCACTGCACGTAGCTCTGCTCCGCAGCCGTGATGCGCACGGCGATGAAACGATCCCTGGAGGTCGAGCGCGGGCCGCGCAGGTGGATGCTGCGCAGCCGCTCGACGACGGCGCAGCGATGAGCCTCGATGAAGGCCGCGCGACCGCGATCCGCCGGAGCGGCGCCGGAGGCTGAGCCGAGGGCGATCACCAGCATCACGGATGAGAGTGATCGAATCCGAACGGGCGCCAGTGCGGCGATGATCATCCTGGCGACCCCGGAATTCCGTCTTCGCGCGAGAGCGCCCGCCCCTCTGGGGCCTGCATCGTCCTCCGCCACGCGGTGCGGGCTATGGCAGGCACTTCGAAATTCACCACCGCTTGAAAGTTCGGCGCCCCCGCCCGTCACGACCACATAGCGGGCGGTCACGAGACGGGCAGGCCTTTGGATACTTTCGGCGGACGGTGAAGCGCATGCAGCTTCATCCACCGGTAGAGCGTCTGTCGGCTAACCCGAAGCGCGGCGGCTGCATCGCTGACGCACCAGTCGGTCTGCGCAAGCACCGCTTCGAGCTCCACGGATGACGGCGGAACTCCCTCCGCTTTGGCTTCCACGAAACGGTCTTCGATCGATCGCGGAAGCCAGTCCGGCAGGTCGTCCGGTTCGATCTCGTCGCCGTCCATGTGCGCGAGTGCGAACCGCAGCGCCATGCGCAGTTCGCGAATGTTTCCGGTCCAACGGTAGGCGAGAAGCACATCGAGAGCCGAGCCCGATATCGCCGGAACCGCCGACAGTTTCGCATCCTCCGCCTCGATCGACAGCGCGAGGGCGATGACCCGTTCCTTGTCGTCGCGATGACGCAGGGCCGGAATCTCGATACGAACGCCCGCGATGCGAAAGTAGAGATCCTGCCGGAAACGACCCGCAGCGATCAGGGTCTCGAAATTCTGGTGGCTCGCGCAGACCAAGTTGAAATCGAGCTTGACCGGCTTTCCGCCTCCCAACGGCACGACCTCGCGCTGGGCGAGCACACGGAGCAGTCGCGTCTGCAGGGCAAGCGGCATGTCCCCGATCTCGTCAAGGAACAACGTTCCACCGTTGGCCTGCGCGATCCGACCCCGGCGGCCTTCTCGACGGCCGCCCGTGAAAGTCCCGGTCTCGTATCCAAACAATTCGCTCTCGATCAGACTCTCCGGGATCGAGGAACAGTCGATCGCGACGAAGGGGCCGCCCCCGAGCGCACAGGCGCCATGAATGGCGCGGGCGAACTCCTCCTTACCCGTCCCGGTTTCGCCATGCAGCAGGACCGGCAGGCGGCGGTCGACCAGTCGATGCAGGTTCTTGAGCTGGGATTTGAGGCTGGTGTCGCCGCCAGCCAGCGTTTCGAGCGTCAAGGAGCCGGCATCCTGGCCGGTGGGCCGCGCACTCCTGGGAGCATCCGGGCTCCTCGATTGGACCGGTCGCCCCATCGGTTCGCGCAGGCTGGCGAACCAGGGACCGGCAACGCCCTTCATCCGCGCGATGCCGATCCGTTCAGAGACGCGCGCATCCGATCTGTCCGGCGCCGCATCCTGCCAGACGACGTCCATGATGTCGCCAATCGGCAGGCCGATGGCCTTTCGGTTGGCAAAGTCGTGCAGATCGTCCGACGCGGCGCGAAGGATCTCCAATGCCGTGCCGTCGTCGGCGAGCGCGATCAAAAGGCCGTCGTCGTCCGCTTCCCCCAATCTGCGCTTGATCCGCATGATCGGGCGCTGGCGATGGCAAGCGATGAAGAATTTCTGCTCGATGCGGCGCGCCGCGCGCTTCACCGCCTCCAAGACGTAAGACCGGAAATCCTCCGGCAGATCGATGAGTGCCGAAGCGTCGATCGCCGCCATGGTCTCGCCCTTCCAGTCGAGGATCGGCGCGGCCGTGCAGGTCAGACCAGCATAGCCGGAGAAGTAATGCTCCTCGCGGTGAATGGTGACGGCCGCCTTCGCCGCGATGGCGGTGCCGACGCCGTTGGTGCCGGCCATCGCCTCCTGCCACATGGCTCCCGGCGACACGCCCGCGCGTCGAACGCCCGAATCGATCGCATCGGCGGCGCTGACATCCAGGAGGACGCCATTGGCGTCGGACAGGACGACGGAGTAATTCGCGACGGACAGGGCGGACAGCAGCGACGCGATCTCGGGTCTTGCCACATGCTGCAGCAGGTCGAGCCCATCGGCCGCGGATTTGAGCTCTTGCGGCGAGACGAACTCCATCCGCCGGTTGCTCGACAGGTCGAGCTTGTAGTCGTTGAGGCAACGCCGCCACGACGAGACGACGAAGGTCGACAGCGGCGACGCGAGAGCGCCCCCTCCCCCCGTCACGGTCTCCATGATCGTTCGCGTATGACGCGACGGCACGATCTGCCTTGGATTCGCTAACACCCGCCGCTCCCGCTGTCACGAACCGCGACCCGACTGGACAGCCCGACCCAATGTAACCCCTCGACGGTCACGCTTCAAAACGAGCCGCCGCACCGCCCGCGATCGGCATTATTCGGCGGCCTCCATCGCCATACCGAGACGTTCGGCGGGCGGTGGCATCAAAGCATCGGCAAGCGCAGCGCTACTCGGCCGATCCGCTTCGTCTCGAGCGGATGCCGCTTGGCAACGACCGGCCTGAGCAGTCCAGCCGCCCGCGGACGGAGCGAGCCTCGTGAGAGCCTCGCATCCGCCCTGTCGGACAGGGTCCTACGCGCGGGACACGTTGATGACGTGGCGGTCCGTGTATTCGTGAATGCCGTCCAGCCCGAACTCCGTGCCGAGGCCGGATTGCTTGCGTCCGCCGAAGGGAACGCCCGGTGAGAGCGCGAAGTGAGAGTTCACCCACGTCGTCCCGCTGTCGATCCGCGCGGCGACCTTGGCAGCCAGATCGATGTCGCGGCCCCAGACGGAGCCGCCCAGACCATAATCCGTGTCGTTCACACGTCGCACTACGTCATCGATGCTGGAATACTTCATGATCGGGCGGATCGGACCGAAGGTTTCTTCTCGGACGAGATCGCTCGTATCCGGGATATCGCGCACGACCGTCGGCCGCACGAAGTAGCCCTTGCCATCTTGCCGGGCGCCGCCGGCGATCACCTTGCCGTCGCGCTGGGCGATTTCAAGACAGCGCAGTGCTGTTTCGTATTGGCGCCGGTTCTGGACCGGCCCGTACTGCGTCGTCTCGTCGAGGCCGTGGCCGACCACGGCCGCATCGGCAAGCCCGGCGAACGCATCGCAGAACGCGTCGTAGATGGATTCGTGAACGAAGATCCGCTTGATGTTGATGCAAACTTGGCCCGAATTCATGAAAGCCCAGGTGAAGATGTCGCGCGCCGCCTTCGCGACGTCCGCGTCTTCGAGCACGATGGCCGCATCGTTGCCGCCGAGTTCCAGCACGACGCGCTTCAACGTGGGCGCAGCGCTCGCCATCACCTTGCGCCCGGCCACCGTGGAGCCGGTGAACGACACCTTGCCGATATCCGGATGTTCGGCCAGCAGCGGCCCGATATGGCCGTTATCGCCGATGATGTTCACCACGCCGGCGGGCAGGACATCCTGGAGGATCTCGCCGAGGATCATGGCGTTGAGCGGCGTCGTCGGCGAGGGCTTCACGACGACCGTATTGCCGGTCAGGATGGCCGGAATGACCTTGTACACGGTCTGAAAGAACGGGAAGTTCCAGGGAATGATCGCGGCCACCACTCCGATCGGCCGCCGGTGCATGGTGATGTAGGCCTGCTCGTCATCCTGCAGGATCTCGGGCTCCAGCGAGACCTCCGCGACCTGGCGCGCCCAGAGCAGAGCCAGGTCGACGTCCATCCGCGCGGCCGTGATGGGTTTGCCGACCTCGAGCGTCGTGGCGCGCGCGATCTCCTCGCGTCTTGCCGCGACCGCGTCGGCGATCTTCCGGATCGCTTCGACACGCCGCTCGTGCCCGACGTTCCGCCACGTCTGGAAGGCGGATTTGGCGGCGGCCACGGCCTGTTCCAGTTGGTTCCTGTCGGCGACGGGCGCCTTGGCGATGATCTCCTCGGTCGCGGGGTCCACGACCGGGACTTCCGATGCGCCCGCAACGAGCTGGCCATCGATCAGCTGCCTGAACGGCCTGCCGGACAGGTCTTTCCTGTCGCCGGGCGCAGCCGGCGTCTTCGTCTGGGTCATGATCTCTCCCTGTCGATTGGTTCTGGTTTGCCGTCGATCGGGCCGGCGTCCGGCCCGGAGCCATGGCGACGCCGCTGTCCGAGACCCATCGGCCACGGCGAGGGTCCCGCGAACGAATCCCCGGATCGTGCGACCGGCTTCCGTGATGCGATTGGAGCCCGAGGCCCTTCCGAGGGCGTGGGCGGGGCCGCGCCGATCCCGGGTGAGGCCAAAGCCTCTGTCGTCAGCGCTTGGTGAGCAACGGGGCCGGGGCGACCGCCGGGGCGTCCGAGTAGAGCGGGGCGATGATGCGCATCCAGCCGCGCGTGTCGGCGCCGCCGTAATTCTGCTGGGCCACGTCCCGCGTCACGTAGGCCTGGAGCGTGAACTTGTCGAAGGCGTATCCGACCAGGCCGCCCACGGCGATCTGGCGCTGCGACTTGTACCCGGCGAAGTTCGTCGGCAGGTCGGTCGACGCGTATGCGACAGGACCGAACTCCCACTTGCCGAACTTCTTGGTCGCCGTCAGATCGAGGTTCAGATAGTCGGTATAATGGGTTCCGTTCGCGAATTGAGGGCCGGCGATGATGCCGTGCAGCAGGTTGGCGGTCAGATTGTAGCCGTTGGCCGTGTAGCTGAGGCCGAAACGCTGATTGAAGGTCGTCGTCTGTCGGTCGAGGTTCGTTCCCGACGGGATATAGACGGCCGGCATGTAGCTGAAGCCAAGACCGTTGCCGATATCCCAGGCGAACACGCTGGCGAGCCAGGGATCCGTGAAGCCGCTCTGGGTCCGACCGCCCGTCGGCGACACCCAGAGTTCCGGTATGGCCACGAGCAGGCCGACATGGGCGCCGAACAGACGCGCGGGGGTCGCCCAGAACAGGACCGGAATGTTGACGCCGACGTCGGTGGCCCCGCCTGTTGCGCTGCGTCTGCCGAAATTGAAGGTGTCGATGAAGTACACACCGTCCGGAGCCGGCGCGCCGGCGGCGATGCCGACGGTTTCGCCGGGTTGCGATACCGAGGCGGCGTGGGCCGAGACGGCGCAGGCCGAGAGCGTTGCCGCAAAGACGGCCTTGTATAGATGTCTCATTGTGTTGACCCCTGATGGTTTTGTTATTTTTGTTTTGCTGCAGATGTCTGCTTTCCGTGCGCGTCGAGAAGATCCGCTGGGCCATCGGGGCGGAGCCGGCGGGCTCCGCCCCGGCGCGGGGCTACTTCTTCGGCCGAACGCTGTCGGCCGTGCCCTGGATGTACGCGATCAGCTTGGAGACGTCGGATTCGGCGATCTTGCCCGTGAAGTCCGGCATCCCGAGTTGCTTGTACGGACCGTCGTAGATGATGCTCTTCAGGTTCTCGATGTTATGGGAACCAATGAAGCCGAGGTTCGGCACGTTTCCGCCCTTGCCCAGTCCTGGAACGCCATGACAGGCCAGGCAGCTCGAGAAGTAGATCTGTCTGCCGGGCTCGACCTCGGCCGGGTCGTACTTCACGCCGGAGAGCAGACTCTCCATGCGATACTCGGCGAAAGCGGGCAGCTTCGCCTTTCCGTCGATCGCGAAGGTGTAGACGGTTCCCTGCGCGTTGCGGTCGGCGACCCGCGAGCTGATGCCGTAGGCTCCGCCCCAGCCGACCGCCACGGAAACGTATTGCACGCCGTCGAGCATGTAGGTCGACGCCGCAGCCATGACGCCGGTGCCCGTCGGCGACTCCCAGAGCTTCTCGCCCGTCGTCGCGTTGTAGGCGACGAAACGCGCATCGGCCGTTCCCTGGAACACCAGGTTTCCCGCCGTCGTCAGCGTCCCGCCGTTCCAGGGCGAAACATGCTCCTGATGCCAGACCTCCTTCTGGGCCACGGGATCCCAGGCGATCAGCCGGCCGAACGGCTGGCTCTTCGGGGGGACCACGTTGAGCGAGAAGCCGATGTTCCAGCCGGTATTGGTGCCGAACTCGCCGGGCTTGCGATCGTTCTGATACCAGGTCGGCTGGTTCATCAGGTTCAGCGGAACGTGCTGGGCCGGTAGATAGACCAGTCCGGTCATCGGATTGTACGACATCGGATGCCAGCTATGGGCCCCGTAAGGCCCCGGTACCGCGTCGACGGGCTTGGTCACCGAGCGCGCTCCGGGGATCTCGATCGGCCTGCCGTTGGCGTCGTAGCCGGTCGCCCAGTTCACATCGACGAAGTTCTTCGCCGAGATGAGCTTTCCATTGGTCCGATCGATGACGAAGAAGAATCCGTTCTTGGGAGCGTGAAGGATCACCTTGCGCATTGCGCCGTCGATTTTGATGTCGGTGAGGATCATCGGCTGGGTCGACGTGTAATCCCAGTTGTCGCCGGGCGTCTCTTGGTAATGCCATTTGTACTGGCCGGTATCGGCATCGAGCGCGACAACGGAACCGAGATAGAGGTTGTCGCCGCCGGCCGGGCTGCGCACGTTCTGGTTCCACGGCGAGCCGTTGCCGGTACCGATATAGACCGTCTTGAGATCCGGATCGTAGGTGATGGTATCCCACGCGGAACCGCCGCCGCCATTCACCCAGTACTTGCCAGCCGGATCCCAGGTCTTGGCGGCCGCTTCCATCGACGCATCTTCGAAAGGCTTCGACGGATCGCCCGGCACGACGAACCAGCGCCAGGCCTGGTTGCCGGTCTCGGCGTCGTAGGCCGTCACGTAGCCGCGCACACCGTATTCGGCGCCGCCGTTGCCGATGACGACCTTGCCGTTGACCACGCGCGGCGCGCCCGTGCTCGTGTAGGAATGGCTGTGGTCGATGATCGTATCGGTTTCCCAGAGCTTCCTGCCCGTCGCGGCATCGAGCGCGATCAGCCGGCCGTCGAAGGCGCCGACGAAGAGCTTGCCCTTGTAGAGCGCCACGCCGCGGTTCACGACGTCGCAGCAGCCCTTGTAACCGATGTCGCGAGGAACCTCGGGATCGAAGGTCCAGAGCCGCTTGCCCGTACGGGCGTCGATCGCATGGACGATGCTCCAAGAGGCGGAAACGTACATGACGCCATCGACGACGAGCGGCGTGGCCTCGACGCCCCTGGTGGATTCCAGATCATAGGACCAGGCGAGGCCGAGCTTCTTGATGCTGGTGGTATTGATCTGATCGAGCTTGCTGAAGCGCGTCTCGCCGAGATCCTGGCCGACAGCAGGCCAGTCCTTCGATGTCTTGGCGTTGGCACGAATGAAGTTCTCGTCGAGGGTGGCAACCGCTTTTCCGATCTGCGACGGGGCCGTCTGCGCCAGCGCGAAGGAGCCGAACGGCGCGGCCGTGAGGGCGACGGCCATGCTCGCCCAAGCGGCGAGGCCATGAGCGCCCCGGTCGCGACGTCTCGACCGCGCTCGATCGAGACCGTCGAATCCGGTCTGCGTACCGCACACAGCGAATGTTCTCTTTGTCACTGAGCCCTCCGTACTTTTTTGATTTTTGACAAGCAGAAGCCGCATGTGAGCTTCTACGACAGCGAACCGACAAACCACGACCGACACATAGTTTTTTAACTATCGCGCCGGACGTAGTCGCGAATAAAAAGCAACACCTGTGGCGTCAGGTGGTGATTTTACTGATTAGATCTTTGGATTTCTTGATCCAGCCTAAGGTAGAAAAACTCGATATTTGTTTGGCAAAAATCATTTTTACACAAATCACATGACAACGTCCTACATCCGCAAGGAAGCACTCCGTCATACGACTTGCCAGATTGAAATTTATCCTTCGACCACCCCTCAAAGTCTTTCGCGATTACACGCGAAGTATCTACAGGAGTTGCTTAGCGCAGAATGTGTGCCAGTCGAGCCAGCGCGATGGCGGGCAGCAGCCCTCATCGACGATTTCTTGAATTTTTTCAAAGAGATAAAAAATCATTCCCGACGAAACGCGGCACCCGGTGGCTCGGATTCACCGCTCGAACGGCGCAGATCGGGCGTCGCGGCCCGTCCCTGTAACGTCACACGACGTGTCAAGTGTCACATGCTGTCGACCACGGATTCGCGGCTCGATCCAGCGAGCCATTGTGCGAAAGCGGTGGGCCAATCGGTCCAGCTTCGCGATGAGGAGCGTGGCGCCTGTCCTGCGGCAGCGCTCAATGGAGGCCTGGAGCTGCGGCCTGTCGGCTCACTTGCAGCTCTCTATCTCACCAAGCTTATTCAGCCGCTTTAGCAACCGGCAGCGCCAAGACCTCGTCCGCGGGCTCCAGCGGCAACTCCGCTTGTGCATCACGTGTGCCGATATCCCGAGCCATCTCTGAAACCGTTATAGCAGCCAGATTAAATAGCATGTCGGCCGCTGATGTATCCAACCTATCCTGAGGATGCATCAAAGGGTTACGATCCAAGACACGCATTCTATCGAGCATAGCAGCGACTTTTGGCGAGGGCTTTAAGCCACCTTTTGTCCCCTCAGATAGCTTCTGAAAAGCTTTGATATAGTCAAACCACGATTTCGGGGAGGCATCGGGCTCAAACTTCCGCAAGTAGGCTCCCATCATAAGTTCAAGGCCGCGGAGCGCATGGAAGCCGCAGGCTGTTGGGAGCTGGAATGCAAGGCATCGCCCTGCCTCATCGAACTCATCTAATGCTTCTTGAGGCACGTCTTTCCGAAGCTCTGAAGCAATCCTAGTGGACGCAGAGGATACCAAGTGAGAAAGTTTATAGATCGAAATTTGTCCGACCGAGTAGACCTCAATGTCTCGACACTCGGCGAGATACACCGTCCTTAGCGCCGTAATCGAGTTGCTCACATTGATATATTTCCAGCTCGGGAATTCGCTATCTAAATTGGTTGGATCGAATTTTACGTCTGTCATCAAGTGAGTATTGATGAAAGCCCGGACAGCCGCGGACAGCTCTGAGGCAATGTGCTTCGATGCTTGTAAGCCATTGTCTTCAGCGATCATACGATTTAGCTTCTCCGGCAGATCTGATGCTGAGAAGAACAGATCATATCCTTTTGCGGTGGATGCGCTGTAAACCGCAGACGCCCGAGATAGGCTTTCTGCGAGTTCGAAGTACTGCACGAGATCGAAGCGCTTCACTCAATATCTCCGTCTGGGCGAATGGCCACGGCTGCCGTGCCCTCAGGAAAAGAGGTGGTAATTTACCTCTGCGCAACGCCTTTTTCCGATCCAAAGACTTCGATGTTTATCCGCGGCAATTTATCCACAGCCTCCGCCATCGCCTTCACAGTCACCTCGCCGTAGACATCATCGGCTGTTCGCGCGGCGTGCCCTTGGATCGCATGAAGCACCCGGTCGCCCATGCCGGCCTCAATCCCCTCCGTCTTGAAGCGGTGGCGCCAAGCGTGGTTCGGAGCCACCCTCGGGTCAGGCACCACCTCCCGCGCGAACTCCGCCAGCCGGTTCTTCAAGCCCTGGAGCGGGCCTAGCACGTCACCATCAAGCGCAGGCCTCAGGAACAGGTGACCGCTCTTGGCCCGTGCAACGAACCGGCCGAAGCCCAGCTCAATGGGTGACGGCGATGGTGCGATCCCCGTCGCCGTCCGCCCAGGCCCGATAGAGGTCTCCGGCGAGGGCCGTGGCCTGCTTGTGGCGGGGCGGGAGTTACGGAGCCGTCGCGTAGAAGCGCTCGACGGTGGCGGCGGCCACTCCGTGGCGAACCTTCGCCTCACTCGGATCGCGCGTCTTCAGGGAGAAGCGCAGCATCGCCATACGGGGGGTGATGGTGATGTGCGTGGTCTCGGGGTCGAGCGGCACCGGAAGGGTACGGCCTACCGCGAGGGGCTGAACGTCAGCGGGAATGCGTTGCTTAAGTTGCGGGAGAGAGGAGTCTGACCGCTTCATCGGACGAGGGATCCTGATGAGCATGTGGCACACCGTTGTGGCACGGTCTGCCTGTCTCAACCACCTAATCCGGCTTAAGTTTCTGAGGCGTAGACGCTTCTCAGAACATTGGTGCCCAGGAAAGGACTCGAACCTTCACCTCTTGCAAGACTGGTACCTGAAACCAGCGCGTCTACCAATTCCGCCACCTGGGCTCGCCGGGGCCGCTTCGCGGCGCCGACGCGGGTTTCGTTTAGGCGGGGTGGGGTCGGCCGTCAATCCGGATTGTGCGGGATTTTTCGGTCGGCCCCGGCGATTCTGTGATCAGGCCTCGCTGCGCCACTCGCGGATGTCGACGAAGCGGCCGGCCACGGCCGCCGCCGCCGCCATGGCGGGCGAGACGAGGTGGGTGCGGCCGCGATGGCCCTGACGGCCCTCGAAGTTGCGGTTCGAGGTCGACGCGCAGCGCTCGTTCGGGCTCAGGCGGTCGGCGTTCATGCCGAGGCACATGGAGCAGCCCGGCTCGCGCCAGTCGAACCCGGCCGCCTTGAGGATCCGGTCGATGCCCTCGGCCTCGGCCTGGCTCTTCACGAGGCCGGAGCCCGGCACCACCATGGCGGAGACGTTCGCGTGGACCTTGCGGCCCTCCACCATCTTGGCCACGGCGCGCAGATCCTCGATGCGGCCGTTGGTGCAGGAGCCGATGAAGACGCGGTCGAGGGTGATGTCGGTGATCTTCGTGCCGGGGGTCAGGCCCATGTAGTCGAGGGCCTTCTCCTTCGACTGGCGCTTGTTCTCGTCGAGGATGCGGGACGGATCCGGCACGGTCCCCAGGATCGAGACGACGTCCTCGGGGCTGGTGCCCCAGCTGACGATCGGGGGCAGGTTGGCCGCATCGAGGCGCACCTCGCGATCGAAGTAAGCCCCTTCGTCGGTGACGAGGCTCTCCCAATAGGCCCTGGCGCGGGCGAAGGCCTCGCCGGCCGGCGCCTTCGGCCGGCCCTCGACATAGGCGTAGGTGGTGGCGTCCGGCGCCACCAGGCCGGCGCGGGCGCCGCCCTCGATCGACATGTTGCAGATCGTCATGCGGCCCTCCATCGAGAGGGCGCGGATCGCCGAGCCGGCATATTCGATGACGTAGCCGGTCCCGCCGGCGGTGCCGATCTCGCCGATGATCGCCAGGATGATGTCCTTGGCGGTCACGCCGGCCGGCAGGGTGCCGTCGACGCTGACGCGCATGTTCTTCGCCTTCTTCTGCAGCAGCGTCTGGGTGGCGAGCACGTGCTCCACCTCCGAGGTGCCGATGCCGTGGGCGAGCGCCCCGAAGGCGCCGTGGGTCGAGGTGTGGCTGTCGCCGCAGACGATGGTCTGGCCCGGCAGGGTGAAGCCCTGCTCCGGCCCGATCACGTGGACGATGCCCTGGCGGCGATCCAGCGCGTCGTAGAACTCGATCCCGAAGTCGCGCACGTTCTCGGCGAGCGCCTCCAGCTGGATGCGGCTCTCGGGGTCCTCGATGCCGAAGCGGCGATCCGAGGTCTGGACGTTGTGATCGACCACCGCGAGGGTCTTCTCGGGGTGGCGCACCCGGCGTCCGGCCACGCGCAGGCCCTCGAAGGCCTGGGGGCTGGTGACCTCGTGGACGAGGTGACGGTCGATGTAGAGCAGGGTGGAGCCGTCCGGCTCGACATCGACGACGTGGTCGTCCCAGATCTTGTCGTAGAGGGTGCGCGGCGCGGTCATGGCGTGGCTGTTCTGGCTTCGGGAGTCGGGAAACGGGTTCGGGTCCCCCTTTAGTAGTGTTCCAGGGCGCTTCGCGAAAGTGGGGCCGCGGTCGCGCGCGGCGGATGGCAGCCCGGAACCCGTCGCATGCGCGCGGCCCTCCTATCCCGCGCCTCTCTGGCCAAGGTTTTCTGGCCAAGGTTCTCTGGCCACGCCTCTCTGGACCGGGTCGGGTGCGCGGATTAAAGCTGCCGAGGTCGGTCCGCGCCCCGTCGTGCCGATGCTTCCGCTCCGTTCGCGAGACCTCGACCCCATGCAGCCCGTCGACATCCTGATGCTCAAGGCGATGCATCCCGACGTGATTTCGGGGGTCGAGCGGCGCTTCACCCTCCACCGCCTCGACACGGCGCCGGATGCCGAGGCGTTCTTCCGCGAGGTCGGGCCCCGCATCCGGGGCCTGGCGACGGGCGCCCAGGCTCCCGTCGACCGGACGCTGATCCAGCGCCTGCCGAACCTCGCCGTCATCGCGAGCCTCGGCGTCGGCTACGACACCATCGACACGGCGGCCGCCGCCGAGCGCGGCATCATCGTGACGCATACGCCGGACGTCCTCACGGACGAGGTGGCCGACCTCGCCCTGGGCCTGCTCCTGGCGACGGTGCGGCAGATCCCGCAGGCCGATCGCTACCTGCGCGGCGGCCACTGGCCGCGCCAGACGTATCCGCTGACCCCGACCCTGCGGGGCCGGACCGTCGGCATCCTCGGCCTCGGCCGGATCGGGCGCGCCATCGCGCGCCGGCTCGAAGGGTTCGGTGTCGCCATCGCCTATCACGGGCGCCGGCCGCAGACCGACGTGCCCTACGCCTATCATCCGACCCTGCTCGGGCTGGCCGAGGCCGCCGACGTGCTCCTCGTGGTGGCGCCGGGCGGCCCCGAGACGACCGGCCTCGTGGATGCGGCGGTCCTGGAGGCCCTCGGCCCCGAGGGCATCGTGGTCAACGTGGCGCGCGGCAGCGTCATCGACGAGGCCGCCCTGATCCAGGCGCTGCGATCCGGCGCCATCCTGGGCGCCGGGCTCGACGTGTTCGCGCGCGAGCCGCACGTGCCGCCCGAATTGATCGCGATGGACCACGTCGTGCTGCTGCCCCACGTGGGCTCCGCCTCCGTTCAGACCCGCGCGGCGATGGGTCAGCTCGTGGTCGACAACCTCGTCGCGTTCTTCGACGGCCGTGGCCCCCTCACCCCGGTGCCCGAGACGCCGTGGACCGCAGGGGCATGACGCGGCTCCGTCTCGGGCTGCTGACCGGCGGCGCCGTCCTGGCGCTCCAGATGTCCGCCCTCGGCCAGGAGCCCGGCCAGAATCCCGGCCCGGACACCGCGCCGGACGCGGCCAAGGCGCCATTCATCGAGAGCCTGCCACGCGACATTGCCGGCGTGCCCGGCACCTGGGACCTGTCGCGGGATGGCAGCACCCGCCGCTGCGTCATGACCCTGTCGGGCGAGAGCGGGCCTTCGGGCCGGCGCCTGTCCTTTCCCGCCGGATGCCGCCGGGCGCTCCCGATCCTCAACGGCGTGGCGGGCTGGCTGTTCTCGGACGGGAACATCCGGCTCGTCGACAAGGACGTCCGGCCGGTGCTGCAATTCACGCGGCGGGCCGATGCCCGCAGCCTCCTGGCACCGGGCGCCACCGGGGAGACCTTCAGCCTCGTGCCGCTCCAGATCGTCGCGATGATGCCGCCGACCGACGCGGTCCCGACGAGTCCCGGCGCGGGCAGCGCCGCTCCGGACGCGCGGATCGGCACCGGCCGGACGGAGCCCGGCCCGGCCCGTGACGCGCCGGCTCCCGGGATCTACGCCCTCGACCGCTACCGCGAGCAGGACGTCTGCCGCATCGAGCTGACGGACACCGCCCCTCCGGCGCCGGTGCGCATCCTGGACAATTGCCGGGACAGCGGGCTGTCGGTCTTCGATCCCGTCTCATGGCGCTTCGACAAGGGACGGATGACGCTGACCGCCCGGCGCGGGCACGTGGTCACCCTGGTTCCCACGGGGGATGGCCGCTGGCGCCGCGACCCGGAAGTCGGCACCACCTTCGTGCTGCGCAAGGTGGATGCGGCGACACCTTGAGCACCCCCGCCCCCCGATCAATTTGCCCGATGCCGCTGACCGTCGCCGCCCTGTACAAGTTCGTCGCCCTGCCGGACGCCGAGGCGCTGCAATCGGGTTTGCGGGCCCTGTGCGAAGGGCTCGGCATCACCGGCACGCTGCTGCTGGCCCGCGAGGGCATCAACGGCACGGTGGCGGGCACGCCCGACGCGATCGAGGCCCTCCTGGCGGACCTGCGCACCGGGACGCTCTTCGGCGACCGCCTGCGGGACATCGACTGCAAGCTGTCGCGGGCCGAGACGCCGCCGTTCCGGCAGCTCAAGATCCGGGTGAAGCGCGAGATCGTCACCTTCGACGACGGAGCCACCGACGCGGCCTCCGGCGCCGGCTCGCCCGTCGCGCCGGAGGACTGGAACGCCCTCCTCGACACGCCCGGCCTCCTCCTCATCGACACGCGCAACGCCTTCGAGGTGGCGCTCGGCAGCTTCCCGGGCGCCGTCGATCCGGGCATCACCCGGTTCAGCGCCTTTCGCGACTACGTCGATGCGCTGGATCCGGCCGCGCACCCGAAGGTCGCGATGTTCTGCACCGGCGGCATCCGCTGCGAGAAGGCGGGCGCCTACATGCGCGCGAAGGGGTTTTCCGACGTGCGCCACCTCGCGGGCGGCATCCTGCGCTACCTCGAGACCGTGCCGGATGCCGAGAACCGCTGGCGCGGCGACTGCTTCGTCTTCGACGGCCGCATCGCCCTCGGACCCGCCCTCGTGGAGCGTCCGGACCACGCTCCGGAGACCTTGCGATGACAGACTTGGCGATGACAGACCCGAACGACCTCGCCGCCCGCATCGACGCCCTGGAGATGCGGCTGACCGAGCAGGACGTCACCATCGACGACCTCAACGCCACGATCACGGCGCAGTGGCGCCAGATCGACGCCCTGTCGCGAACGGTGGCCAAGCTCGTCGAGGAGGTGGAGGAGGCCGCCAACCGCCCGGGCACGGGCGCGCCGGAGCCTCCGCCACCGCATTACTGACGGCCGCTACGGCCCGGCGCTCGCCTGACTGACGAACTTCGTCGTGAGATACGCCTCGATCGCCTCCGAGCCGCCCTCGCTGCCGTAACCGGATTCCTTGACGCCGCCGAAGGGCGTCTCGGGGAAGGCGAGGCCGTGATGGTTGATGCCGACCATGCCGCTCTCCACCCGCGCGGCGACCCGGGCGGCGCGCGTGGCCGAGCGCGTATAGGCGTAGGCCGCGAGGCCGTAGGGCAGCCGGTTCGCCTCCGCATAGGCCGCCTCGTCGTCCGAGAAGCGCTGGATCAGCGCCACCGGGCCGAAGGGCTCCTCGTTCATGATCCGGGCGCTCTGGGGCACGTCGCAGAGGACGGTCGGCTCGAAGAAGTTGCCGCGATTGCCGATGCGCTTGCCGCCGGTGCGCAGGTCCGCGCCCCGCGCCACCGCGTCGGCGCACAGGGTCTCCATCGCCTCCAGCCGGCGGGCATGGATCAGAGGTCCCATCCGGGTGGCGGGATCGAGTCCGTCCCCGACCGTCAGCCCTTCCGCGAACGACACGAAGCCATCGCGGAACCGGTCGTAGACGGCCTCGTGCACGAGCATCCGGGTCGGCGCGACGCAGACCTGCCCGGCATTGCGGAACTTGTTGGCGCCGAGCACGGCCACGGCCGCGTCGACATCCGCGTCCTCGAACACGATCGCGGGGGCGTGGCCGCCGAGTTCCATCGTCGCCCGCTTCATGTGGCGCCCAGCCAGGGCCGCGAGTTCCTTGCCCACCGGGGTCGAGCCCGTGAACGACATCTTGGCGATGACCGGATGCGGGATGAGGTAGCCCGAGATGCTCGCCGGGTCGCCGAACACCAGGGAGAGCACGTCCCCCGGCACGCCGGCATCGAGGAAGGCCCGGATCATCGCGGCGCAGCTCGCGGGCGTGTCCTCGGGGCCCTTCAGGATCACCGAGCAGCCGGCGCAGAGGGCGGCGGCGACCTTGCGCACGGCCTGATTGATGGGAAAATTCCAGGGCGTGAAGGCGGCGACGGGCCCGACGGGCTCGCGCAGGACCATCTGGACCACGCCGTCGGCACGCGCCGGAACGATCCGCCCGTACGCGCGCCGGCCCTCCTCCGCGAACCAGTCGGTGACGTCGGCTCCGGCCAGGATCTCGACGCGCGCCTCGGCGAGGGGCTTGCCCTGCTCCAGGGTCATGATGCGGGCGATGTCCTCGACACGGGACCGCAGGAGGTCGGCCGCGCGGCGCAGCACCTTCGAGCGCTCGAAGGCCGAGACCCCGCGCCAGGCGGTAAAGCCGCGCGCGGCGGCGGCGAGCGCCCGGTCGAGATCGTCGCGCGTCGCGACGGCCAGGGTGCCGAGGGTCTCCCCGGTGGCGGGGTTGAGCACCGGCAGGGTCTCGGAGGCGGACCCATCGGTCCAGACCCCGGCGATGTGCAGCGTCACGTTCGGATACGTCATCGGCGGCTCCCGCATGGCAGTGGAGCCGGGTTGTCCACCCTTCGAACGCGTGCCGCAACCCTCTCAGGCGGCGATTCGCTCGACGACCGCGTCCGGTCCGGTGACGACCACGTCGCCGCCGCGCCGGGCCTGGAGCGTGCCGCCCTTGGGCACCACCTTCCAGCCGTCGCGGCAGCCGTCGATCGGCTCGGAGACCACGACGACGCCGGTCTCGGTCTGACGGTAATAGAGGCTCGGCGGCGAGCCGTCGCAGGCCCAGCGGAAGGCCGTCAGGGTCTCGCCATCGGTGACCACGGCGGTGAAGCGCAGGGGTTCGACCGCATCGGCGTTGCGCATCAGTTCCCGCACCGTGGCCAGGGTCCGGGTCATGGCGCCGATCGGGTCCTCCGCGAGGCCGTTGGCCAGGGCCAGGAGGAAGATCGCCTCGGAATCCGTGCTGCCGCGCCGGTCGTCGTAGAGCGCATCGGGGATCAGCGCCTCGATCCGGCGCTTGATGCGGTGATAGCCGCCGATCTGGCCGTTGTGCATGAACAGGTGCCGGCCATGGGCGAAGGGGTGGCAGTTCGCGCGCGTGGTGGCGGTGCCGGTGGAGGCCCGCACGTGGGCGAAGAACATCCGCGCCCGGACCTGCTGGCAGAGATTGACGAGATTCTCGTCCGACCAGGCGGGGCAGACGTCGCGGTACAGGCCCGGATCGACCCGCTCGCCATACCAGCCGATGCCGAAACCGTCGCCGTTGGTCTCCGTCTTCGCCTCGGCCGCGTGGAGCGACTGATGCACCAGCGAGTGCGTCGGTGCGCAGACGAGGTCGGTCAGGAAGACCGGCTCACCGGAATACGCGAGAAAGCGGCACATGACTGGCAAACACCCCCTGGTCCCAACGAAGCCTCGATCCGCGTTCACCGCTGAAGCGCGACGGCCGCCTCATAGGCTGTCCTCGACGTCGTCGAGGGTTAAGTTCGGGTCATCGCGGTGAACGGATCGTTAACGCGACGCCCCGGCCGAACCTCGCCGAGGACGGGATTCACGCCGCGCGATGCAAGAGACGCACCGCGACGCGGAGCCCGCCGACCGGGTTCGTGATGCCCGAACGCGCATTGAGCATGCGACCCCGGCGGGAATGGGGCGCGGCGCGGCCCCGAGGATGCGGGAACCGCATAGCCGGATCAACGATTCGGACTCTTGCCGGCCGCACCGTGGCGGCGCAGCATCACGTCCAGAGAATCAGCATCGACGGCGGAAAGCCGCCCTGCCTCGGGTTTCGCACACGCAAACCCACGGGTCCCGCACGGGACCCGCACTCGCAAACCGATGGGGCCCGCACGGGACCCGCACACGAACCGCGCTCGCAAAGGAGACTTCATGGATCGCTCACACGCCGATTGTCCGATCGCCCTCGTGGTCGAGGACGATGCCGAGGTTCGCAACCTGGCCACAGCCGTCCTCGAGGAGACCGACCTGGACGTGATCGCCTGCGACAGCGCGGAAGCCGCCATCTCGGTTCTGGAGCGCTCGGGTGAGAACGTGGCGCTGCTCTTCGCCGATGTGCGCCTCGGCGCAGGGATGGACGGCATCGCGCTCGCCACCGCCGTCGGGCGGCGCTGGCCGGACGTGCGGGTGGTCCTCACCTCCGGCGGAGACGCCCGCGGCGTCGGCGGTCTCCCGGCCGAGGCCGTCTACATGCAGAAGCCGTGGCGGGCCCTCGATGTGCTGGTCCAGGCGGAGCACGCGACGGTGGCCGCACGCGCCGCCTGATACGGGTCGCCGGCCGATCAGGTCGGTGATGTGGTGACTCGCGCGGGTCCCCTCTCCTTCCGGGAGAAGGAGACCGTCGCGTCTGATCGTCCCGAAGGGATCGACCGAAACGACATGATCCCTCCGGTCCGGGCGCAGCCGCCCGGACATGACGAAACAGCCCGGTCGGATGCCGACCGGGCTGTTTTCGCGAATCGTGGTCAGCGGCCGAGGACGCCGACGGCGTCCCCGAAGCGGACGCTTCAGGCGCTGGCGGCGGGCGGCACGGAGGGAGCCGTCGGCGCGAAGGGCGAACCGCCCGGACGACGCGGGGCGCCGGCGCCGAAACGGGGCTTCGGCTTCGGAGCGGCGATCAGGCCCTCGCGGATCGCGGTCTTGCGGGCCTGCTTGCGCGCGCGGCGCACGGCCTCGGCCTTCTCACGCGCCTTGCGGACGGAGGGCTTCTCGTAAGCCTTGCGCTGCTTCATCTCGCGGAAGATGCCTTCGCGCTGCATCTTCTTCTTCAGCACGCGGAGGGCTTGGTCGACGTTGTTGTCGCGAACGAGTACCTGCAACGGTTTCAATCCTCTGAAACGGTGTTTGTTGGGTGGCGCCGACCCTGAGACCCCCACGGAGCCCCGCGATGCGAACTGCAAAACGTCCCGGACCCGGGATCTCACCCGGGCGGGACGTCCGTCAGACGGCCTCGAATCGGCGCAGAAACTGCACTTGGGGCAGGCTCATACACCAACCGCCCGCGAGTTCCAACACGCCTCGCGAAACATGCGCCGCACCATCGTCACGCGGATGCCGAGGCGCGGACGGATCGACCGGGGCCGCCGGATCGACGCGCCCACCCGTGTTCCGAACCCGCCCCGCCGCTCCGGGACGACGCAACGGGCAAGCGATCGACCGGGCGCCTCCCCTGATCTCCGACGATCTCACACCGGACCTCGATGAACATGCCTCAAGCGAGGTCGGCCCGCGCGACGGCGCGGCGGCGGGGGGCCGCCGAACCCCGCACCAGTCACGGCGAATCTTGGACTGCGTCACGCGAAACATGTCCGACGTAAATTCGGACCGAACACCTGATCATACCAAATGAAAGGCACGACCCGCTCAATGACAGGCACACCCTGCCGCAGCGGATACGAGCCGGAACGTTCGTCCGAACACCGAGGTTCGGGACGTCATCTCGGTCCCTCGGATCGGTCTCCAGCGATGACCTCGATTACCCTACGCTGAGTTGAAAAGTTCGCCTCAAACAACATGAAATTTTCGAAAAATTAACACGTGTGGCCCGATCCTCCGCAAGCGAACCGGACGGCCTCCGGGACCAGGGGTTCGCAGGTTCGCAACATGAGCCCTCCGGGGCTCCGGCCAGGGGTGGTTGATGTTCGGCGCACTGACGAAGGCGGGTACGGAAACCAGGGCCAAGCTGGCCGCGCTGGACAAGTCCCAGGGCATCATCGAGTTCAATCTCGATGGAACGGTGATCACCGCCAACGAGAACTTCCTCGGCGTCATCGGCTATCCGCTGGCCGAGATCCGCGGACGGCATCATGGCCTCTTCGTCGAAGCCGCCTATCGGGCCAGTTCGGAATACACCGCGTTCTGGGAGAGGCTGCGTCACGGCGAGCATCAGGCCGCCCAGTTCATGCGACTGGCCAAGGGCGGTCGCGAGATCTGGATCGAGGCCTCGTACAATCCAGTCCTCGACCGGTCCGGCAAGCCCTACAAGATCGTCAAGTTCGCCACCGACATCACGCGGCAGAAGATGGCGAACGCGGACGACCAGGGCCAGATCGCGGCGCTCCACAAGGCGCAGGCCGTGATCTCCTTCAGCCTGGAGGGCGTCGTGCTCGACGCCAACCCGAACTTCCTGAAGGCGATCGGCTATTCGCTGTCCGAGATCGTCGGCCAGCACCACCGCATGTTCGTCGACCCGGATGAGCGCGACGGCGCGGACTATGCGGCCTTCTGGTCCCGTCTGCGCCGGGGCGAGTATCAGGCGGCCCAGTACAAGCGCATCGCCAAGGGCGGCCGGAACATCTGGATCGAGGCCTCCTACAATCCCATCCTGGATGCCAACGGACGCCCGTACAAGGTCGTCAAGTTCGCCACCGACATCACCGCGCAGGTGACGCTCCTGAACGAATTGCGGCAGCTCATCGCGCAGAACTTCGGCGAGATCGACGGGGCCGTCCTGCTCTCCAACACGCAGACGCGGGCGGCCAGCGAGGCGGCGGGCAGCACGGCGGACAACGTGCAGACCATGGCGGCCGCCTCCGAGGAACTGGCGGCCTCCGTCGCGGAGATCTCGCAGAGCATGGCGCATTCGCGGGCGGCGACCGACGCCGCCCAGGGGCAGGTCACATCGGCCGCCGAACTGACGGAGAAGCTGACCCAGGCGGCGACCGCCATGAGCGGGATCGTCGGCCTGATCCAGAGCATCGCGGGCCAGATCAACCTGCTGGCGCTCAATGCGACGATCGAATCGGCGCGGGCCGGCGAGGCGGGTCGGGGCTTCGCGGTGGTGGCGCAGGAGGTGAAGAACCTCGCCAACCAGGCCGCGCGCGCCACCGAACAGATCGCGAGCGAGATCGACAACGTCCAGGCGGTCTCGATGCGGGTCGGGGACGCGCTCCACACCATCCAGGGCTCGGTCGAGCAGATGCGGGATTACGTGACCAGCACGGCCGCGGCCGTGGAGGAGCAGAGCGTCGTCACCCAGGACATGTCGGGCAACATGCAGCACGCGGCGAGCGCGGTGGCGGCGATCTCGCACAACATCCAGGCGATCTCGCACTCCATCGGCAGCGTGTCGCGCGCGGTCGAAACCACCAAGGACGCGGCCCGCGTCCTCGCCCGTTGAGCGCGGGGCCTCAGCCCCGGGGCCGCGCCAGATCGGCCAGCAGGCTCGCCGCCACCGTCGCCTTGGAGACCGTGAGCCCCGAGGCGGTGACGGCCTCCAGGGTCGCGCGGGTGTGGTCGAGGGCGGAGCCCCGGCTGCGGCTCCAGGCCGCCACCGCTTCGGCGCCGGCGCCGACCGTGCCGACGATCTCCGCGGTCAGCTGCCGGTGCGCGGTGGCGATGTTGGACACCGCGCGCTCCAGGGCGATCCGGTCGAAGGTGTCGCCGGTGGCGACCTCCCGGGCGGCGGCCGCGAGATCGGAGAGATGGAACGCGCGGTCGAGGGCGAAGTGCGTCGCGGCGATGTCGGGGATCGCACCGCCCCCCGTCTCGGCGACCCGGACGATGTCGGGGGCCGAGGTCAGGGCGTTGAGCGCGGCGAGGCGGCCGGCCTGCGCGGCGGCCATGCCGAGGCCGACGAGTTCGGCCTCGCGGGCGGCCTGCTGGCAGCTCACCGCCTCGCCCATCACCTCCGGCAGAACCGCCTGGAGCGCCGCGATGCCCTCGCGGTAGCGGGCGACGATGGGCGCGACGCTTCCCGTCAGGTCGAGATTGCGGATGAACCAGACGATGCGGCCGACGAGCAGATCCTGCACCTCGGCATAGAGGGCGATCTGCGCCTGACCGCCGATGGCCCCCGCCAGGCCGTCGATGGCCTGGTTCAGTTCCATCAGCCCGTAGGCGTCGCGGGTGGCCGCATAGGCCTTGGCGATCGTGGCGGCATCCGCGCCGGTCTCGTCGATGAGGCGCGTGACGAGGGAGGGGCCGCCGCGATTGACGATGATGTTCGAGAGCGCGGTGCTGATGATCTCGCGCCGCAGGCGGTGCCCCTTCACCGCGTCCGGGAATTGCTGCCGCAGGGCCTCCGGGAAGTAGCGCTGCAGTTCGCGGTCGAAATACGGGTCGTTCGGGGCCGTGCTCGCCAGGAGCGCGTCGTAGAGCGAGAGCTTGGCGTAGGCCAGGATCACCGCGTATTCCGGCCGCGTCAGCCCCTCGCCCTTGCGCATCCGCTCCGTGATGGCCGCGTCGTCCGGAAGGAGCTCGACCACCCGGTCGAGGCGGCCCTCGGCTTCCAGCGCCTGCATGGTCCGCATGGCAAAGCCCGTCTCGGTGAGGCCGCGATGCCGGGCCAGGGACAGGGCGAGGGTCTGGAGCTGGTTGTTGCGCAGGACCAGGGCGGCGACCTCGTCGGTCATCGCCACGAGGAGCGTGTTGCGGGCGGGCGCGTCGAGGCGGCCGTCGCGCTCGGGCCCCATGAGGGCGATCTTGATGTTCACCTCCACGTCCGAGGTGTTCACGCCGGCCGAGTTGTCGATGGCGTCGCTGTTGAGGCGAATTCCGGCGCGCGCCGCCTCGATGCGCCCGCGCTGGGTGGCCCCCAGATTGGCGCCCTCGCCGATGACCCGGGCGCGCAGCATCGCGCCGGTGATGCGCACCGCGTCGTTGGCCCGGTCACCGGCCTCCTCGTCGGATTCCGTGGTCGCGCGGATATAGGTGCCGATGCCGCCGAACCAGAGCAGGTCCACCGGCGCCCCGAGGATCGCCTGCATCACCTCGGTCGGCGTCGCCTCGGCCAGATCGACGCCGAGCACGGCCCGGATTTCGGCCGAGAGCGGGATGGTCTTGAGGCCGCGGGCGAACACGCCGCCCCCGGTCGAGATCAGGGACGCATCGTAGTCGCGCCAGGAGGAGCGGCCGAGGTCGAACAGGCGCCGGCGCTCGGCGAAGCTCGCGGCCGCGTCCGGGTTCGGGTCCAGGAAGATGTCGCGATGGTCGAAGGCGGCCACGAGGCGTAAGGAGCGCGAGAGCAGCATGCCGTTGCCGAAGACGTCGCCGGACATGTCGCCGACGCCCGCCACCGTGATCGGATCGCTCTGCGTGTCGATGTCCATCTCCAGGAAGTGGCGCTTGACCGCCTCCCAGGCGCCGCGCGCGGTGATGCCCATGCCCTTGTGGTCGTAGCCCTGGCTGCCACCCGAGGCGAAGGCGTCCCCGAGCCAATGGCCGCGCTCGGCCGAGAGCGCGTTGGCGATGTCCGAGAAGGTGGCGGTGCCCTTGTCGGCCGCGACCACGAGGTAGGCGTCGTCGGGGTCGTGCCGCACCGTGTCGGCCGGCGGCCGGAGCGTGTCGTCCACGATGTTGTCGGTGAGTTCGAGCAGGGTGCGGATGAAGATCCGATAGCTCTCGGTGCCCTCCTCCATCCAGGCCTGCCGATCCGAGGCCGGCGGCAGGCGCTTGGGGAAGAAGCCGCCCTTGGCGCCCACCGGCACGATGACGGCGTTCTTGACCTGCTGGGCCTTCACGAGGCCGAGGATCTCGGTGCGGAAGTCCTCCGGCCGGTCGGACCAGCGCAGGCCGCCGCGCGCCACGTAGCCGAAGCGCAGGTGCACGCCCTCGACCCGGGGGGAATAGACGAAGATCTCGAAGAACGGGCGCGGCAGCGGCATGCCGCTGACCCGGGCGCAGGCGAACTTGAAGGCGATGGTCTCGCGCGCGCCTCCGCCCTCGGCCCGCTGGAAGAAGTTGGTGCGCACGGCCGCCTCGATCAGATTGACGAAGCGGCGCAGGATCCGGTCCTCGTCGAGGCTGGTGACGGAAGCGAGCGCGGTCTCGATCTCGGCGCGGATCTCGGCCTGACGCGCGGCGCGGTCGCCGTCGAGCGCGGGATCGAAGCGGGCCTGGAACAGGGCGACGAGCGACCGGGCGATGCCCGCATGGGCCGCCAGCGTGGCGGCGAGGTAGTCCTGGCCGTAGCGGATGCGCAATTGGCGCAGGTAGCGGCCGAAGGCGCGCAGCAGGGCCACGTCGCGCCAGGGCAGTTCGGCTTCCAGCACGAGGCGGTTGTAGCCGTCCGATTCCGCCTGGCCCCTGCCGAGCGCGAGGAGCGCGTCCTCCAGGGGGAGTTCCAGGCGGGCGAGGTCGATGGCCGCCCCCGTGGCCCGCTCCAGCAGCATGTCGTGCAGCCAGACCCGCGCGGCTTCCTCGGAGCCGGCCGGCATGACCCGGTAGGTCCGCTCGTTGATGACCCGGAAGCCGAGATTCTCCAGCACCGGCACCCGCTCGGACAGGGAGAGCGAAGCGCCGCGCGAAAACACCTTGAGGCGGATCTGCGAATCCGGGTCGGTGACGCGCCGGCCGATATCGGCGGCGCGCGGACGGTCCGGGTTCAAACGCTCCAGGGTGGCGATGTCGGCGATCGCGACGCGCGGCGTGAAGCTCTCGCGATAGGCGGCCGAGAAGGCCTCCCCGTAGCGCCCCGCCAGGGCTCGGGCCTGGGCGCCGTCCATCGTCTCGGCAAGGGCCACGCGCAGTTCGTCGCCCCAGGTCCGCACCAGGGCGGCGATGCCCGCCTCGAGGGCGGCCGGATCGCGCTCCGGCGCGCCGGCCTCCGGCAGGCCGATGATGAAGTGCGTCCGGGCGAGCGGCCCCTCGGGGAAGTACGGGTAGGCGGCCGAGACCCGGCCGCCATATTCGGCGGCGAGATAGGCGCCGATCCGCGCCCGGACGCTCGAATCGTAGCGCTCCTTCGGCACGTAGACGAGGAGCGAGACGAAGCGGCCGAAGCGGTCGGGGCGCGAGAGCACGCGCAGGCGCGGGCGGTCGGCGAGATGCGCGATGGCGAGGCTGAAGCGGTAGAGCCGGTCGATGTCGATCTGGAACAGGTCGTCGCGCGGATAGGTCTCGAGAACGTCGAGGAGACCGCGTCCCGCATGGCTCGTCGGGTCGAGGCCCGCACGGGCCGCCACCTGCGCGACCTTCTCGCGGAGGTAGGGGATCTCCTTCGTCGGCAGGGTGTAGGCACTGGCCGTGAACAGGCCGACGATGACGATCTCACCGGTGAGCGCGCCCTCGGCGGAGAACAGCTTGCAGGCGATGTAGTCGAGGTAGCCCGAGCGATGCACCCGCGACTTCACGCTGGCCTTGGTGACGATGAGCGCCTGCGGCCCGTCCAGGAAAGCCCGGATCTCGGGCGTCATGTCGACGAGGGCGCCGCCACGCCGCAGCACCGCCACCGTGGCATCCCGCAGCAAGCCCAGGCCCGACCCTTCGACCAGCGCGTGCTCGGCACCGGTTAGGCCGTGCTCGCGCAGGCCGAGCACGGTGAAATGTCCATCGCGGAGCCAGCTCAGGAAGGCACGCGCCTCCGCGACCTCTCTGGGCGGGAGCGGCGGCGGCGCACTCGCGTAGCTCTCCGCGATGCCCGCGAGGCGGGCCATCATCGCGGCCTGATCGTCGGTGGCCAACGCCACGTCCTGGAAGACCCGGTTCAATCCCTCGACGAGGCGCAGGCGTGCCGCGCCCGCATCGAGACGGTCGAGGTGGATGTGAATGAAGCTCTCGCGGGCGAAGACCGCGTTGGTTTCGGCCGTCGTCTCGCCGACGACGCGGATCAACGCGCCCGCGGCGTCGCGCTCGACGCCGAGGATCGGGTGGGCGACGAGGTGCGGCGTGAGACCCTGCTCGGTCAACTCGGCCAGGGCGGAATCGAGCAGGAAGGGCCGGTTGTCGTTGACCACGTCGATGATGGTCAGGTCACGGGCGCGGCCTTCGCGCTCGACGACGCGGTCGCTCACGGACAGGCTGGACGCGGCCCCGACGTCCCGGGGCTCGGCCAGATGCGCGCGCGCGGCCAAGGCGAGTTCGGCGAGCGCCGGTGCGGTGTAGGGCGCGAGATCCTCGGGGGGAACGCGCCCGAATAGGTCGGTGACGAAGCCACCGGGCCCGCCTCCCGCCTCGACCCGTTCGGCGGCGGCGCTCAGGAGGTCGCTGCGCGCGCCCCGAGCTTCGGGAGTGGAGAGGGCGGCGTTTCGTTCAAGAGCCATGCGATGCTGTCCTTGTGCGATCAGCCTCGACGCGACCGATCCTCTCCGACCGGAACCGGCACGCCGGACCATCTCGAGCGTACGAGCCCGCTCCCGTTGCCCGTGCGACGGACAGCCGACTCGGCCGCCGTTCCACCGAACTCGGCCGCACTTGAGCACCGGCCTTCCAAGGTTTCCATCGGTCGCGCGGAAATTCGGGTGCGGGATGCTACGACCGGGCGTGTGTGTCAGGCTTTTCGGAGCGTCGGTCACCGCATCCATCGCGAGACAGCCCGCGAACGTCGCCCGCGCCGCGCGTCAAACGGCGGAGCCATGCCACGTGCCGGCATCGCTCCTCGCATCTCGGTAATGAACCGCAGGTGCCGGGGAATGCCGTGACGCCTGCGTTGCCGTGAGGCGGCACGCCACCAAACCTTGCGAACAACTGCCTGACAGCGACGATTTCATGATCAACAGGGAAATCTGAGAGTTTAAACGCTTACGTTGAAGGCAGAATTGAGAATCGATACCAACGAACAGAAAACGAATTCAATCAGAGATTGAAAATTCAAATTTTCGTGCCTTTTATAAATCCTTATCGCATGTTATAATTGGTCATAGAAGCCGACGAACGACCCTGAAATTTACGAGATTGTCGCATTCTATCGATATATACATTCACAGCAACGTCGATATAAAATTTGATCGGATCAATTTATATTCTCGTGCCAATATTTTTACAGATTATATTTTAATACTTGCGAAATTGAATTTGGCACGTCAGGCCGTCCTTTTTATCTGAACAATTGCGCCATTCGAGGACCATAATTCGAGAATCGAATATTCGCCGCCCATGCCAGCATCGGACGAAAAACAATGGAAAATCTCCCATGCCGTTTTGTATATAGAATTCAATACAAGGGAAAAGTTTGCTTCAATTCGATTTATACTGCCCAGAAATAAATTTGACATACAGGATGAATTTTATTTTAAACCTTGCTCTGCTATATGAACTCACTTACCACACTTGCCGAGAGCTAGGTCGAGATCTCGGATCGTATCCGTTCCTGAATCCTGCCTAGCACGCGCAAGAGCGTTTATCCGCAAACCCAGTCGTCTCAGAGACTTCGTTATTGGACAATATTTTACAATTGCCGTTCGCCGCCTCGGCGACCCACATGCTGCGACTGATCGAGGATCAGGCTCAGATCGGAGTCTGGTGCGTCAACCTGCATGATTCCACGACAATCATGTCGGACGGCCTCCTGCGCATCGCCGGATTGCCCCATCCGAGCAACAACACCGATGCCCTGATCGACCTCATCCATCCGGCGGATTGGAGAATTCGAGAGGAAATCTGGGCCGCCTTGATGTCCGGCCTATGCGCGCATCGTGAATTGCGCATCGTTCGGCCGGATCGGACCGTCCGCTGGATCGAGATCAAGGCGGATGTCGTGCTCGGCCCCGACGGCCAGCCGATGCGGCTGGATGGAATCGTCATCGACATCACGAGCCGACGGGAAGCTGCGCAGTCGGTCGATCGCAGCCAGACGCGCTATCAGGGTCTGGTGCAGGCGATCGCCGCCGTCGTCTGGATCATGAATGTCGACGGGGTCTACTGGCCGTGCCCGAGCTGGTGTGAGTTGACGGGACAATCCGAAGCGGAGTGGCGCCGAGGCGGCTGGGCCCTCGCCATTCATGAGGAGGATCGAGCGCGCGCGAAACAAGCCTGGGCCACCGCCCTCGAAAGACGGGAACCCTACGCGGCCAACTACCGGCTGCGCTGCAAGGACGGGCAATATCGCTGGGTGAACAGCCGCGCCGTACCGTTGCTCAATGCCGATCAGACCGTCCGCGAGTGGATCGGCCTGATCCTCGACATGACGAGTTCCGCCCACACGATCACGCAGCCATCCTGTGCCCGCCTGGAGAACCTGACCGGCCCTCTCGTGCGCGCCGCACGCGCGATGCTCAACTGGTCAATCCCGGAACTCGCCGCGGCGGCCAAGGTCTCGGATTCGAGCGTCAAGCGGTTCGAGGAGAGCAGTGGAAACGTCCTGCGGCCACGAACCAGGGCCGCGATCCGCTCCGCCCTGGAAGCGGCCGGCATCTGCTTCACCGTCCCGTCCCCCGGCGAGGTCGGCCTTCGGTACCGGGCGCGCCCACCGGCGTCGGCTCAAGACTGATCCCGTCTCCGCTCGATCGAATCGGAGCCGGTCTCGCGCGGCGCCTGAGGCAAGCCCAGATCCGCCATCCCGAAGGGATCGACCGGATTGGGTCCGGCAGGGGCGCGAACCGCCGGAGACGGGCTCCTGTCGTCCGGCCGGACATCCTGAGCGCCGGCCGGATCGTTCACGGCGCGACGCTCAACGGGCGCCCAGCAGTTCCACGTCGAAGATCAGGGTGGCGTTCGGCGGGATCACGCCGCCGGCACCGCGCGGTCCGTATCCCTGATCGGGCGGAATGATCAGCGTGCGCTTGCCGCCGACCTTCATGGTGGCGACGCCCGTGTCCCAGCCGGCGATGACCTGGCCGGCGCCGAGGGTGAAGGTGAAGGGCGTGCCGCGATCGCGCGACGAGTCGAACTTCTTGCCCGGCTTCCCGCCGTCGTCGAGCCATCCGGTGTAATGCACGCTGACCTTCTGACCGGCCTTCGGCTCGGGACCGGTGCCCACGACCTCGTCGCGGTACTGGAGGCCGGAGGGCGTGGTGATGGTCTCGGCGGATGCGGATGCGGTCATGGCGAGGATCAAGGCTCCGGTGAGGGCGTAGAGCGGACGGCGCATGGGGGCTGAGGTCCTGTCTGGCGTGCCGAGACCGGGCAGTAGCACGGACGGGACGATGCGTCAGCGGCTTTGCCCGAGACGCGCCGCACGAGACGCGCCGCACGAGACACGCCTTCCCGAGAAGCGCCTTGGCCCGAGACGCGCTTCAGCGGCGCCTCAGCAGGCGCTTGACCTCGCCCCGCGCCTCGCCCTCCAGCCGCGCGAGGCGCAGGCGCTGGTCCAGGCTGACGACGTGGCGCCCCCCGCCCGGGACGGCCACGACCTCGACGACGGTTTCGCGCTCCCGGTAGAGGCTCTCCAGGACGCAGTCGCCCGTCGTCGCGGAATCGAGGCGCTCCGCGAAGGCGTCGTCGTGCAGGGCCCGCACGATCTCGGCCTCCAGGATCAGGCCCGGCGCCTGCGCGCGCGCCGCCTCGTCGTAGGCCGTCTTCAGCAGGTAGGCGGTGCCGCCCGAGAGCAGCGCCAGGCTGACCGCGAGCACCCGCCCATCCAGGCGCAACGTATCCGCGCGGACCCGGACCGGCCCCGCCGTTTCCGCGAAGAGCGCGCGCGCGAAGGTCGCGTGGGCGGGCCGGCACGCCATGGCACTGCCGGCCTCGCCCTTCCAGCCCGCCGCTTCGAGCGCGAGGAAGGCTTCGCGCGCCTCCGCGAGCGCCGGCCCACCGGTGGCCACCGCATGGGTCACGGTGCCGCCCTCCGCGAGGCGCCGCCGGCGGCGACGCAGGTCCTTGAGGCGGGCGCGATGCGGATGTCCTTCGAGAAAGGCCTCGTGATCGACGCGCCTGTCGAGGACGGGCCGCGCGAAGCGCGCCACCTCGCCCTGAGCCCATCCGGCCGCGGCCATAGCGGCCATGAGGTCCCGGCCCAGCGCGTCCGACGCGAGCAGCGGCCAGCGCCAGGGTCGTCCGCCCGAAGCCTCGCGCAGGCCCTCGACGAGGGTGGCGAGGATGGCGGGTCGCTCCGGACCGGCGGCCACGAGGGGCGCCGTCGCGGTGATGAAGGGGGACACGAAGGGGAGTGCGACCGGCCGGCCGAGGCCGCAGATGTCGTAGGAGATCCGGAACGGCAGCAAGGCCTCGATCCGCCCCGGACCACGAACGACGAGGATCGAAAGATCGGGGCTGGCGAGACCGCTCTCCGCATGCGCCTGCATCACGTGGCGGCCGTAGAAAGGATGCGCGTCGCCTGCTCGCGCGGAGAGGGCGTCCCAGGCCCGCGCCTCCGCGCCCAGGGCAGAGAGCGTCGTGATCGCGTATCCGGGGCTGGACGTGGCCCTGGCGCTCCGGGCGGCGATCATCGGGTGCTCCGGCCGAAATCGGACAGCTGGACGGGCGTCGTCAGCCCGTGGACGGACTTGGCCGCCAGCGCCATGGCGATGGCCCGGGCCACGGTGGCGAGCGCCATCGCGAGCGCGGCGCCCAGAACTCCGAGGATCGGGATCAGCGCGAAGCACAGGCCGGCCGCCAACACGAGCATGCCCACGGTGATGAAGGCGGCGAGCCGCTCACCGCCCAGCATGTTGAGAAGGTCCTCACCCGGTCCGAAGGCACTCGCGACGATGCTGCCCGCCACCAGGACCGCGAGGATCGGCAGGCTGTCGTGAAACTCCGGGCCGAACAGCCTCAGCAGGAGCGGCGCGGCCGCGAGCACCGCCGCACCGATGAGGATCGTGGCCGCCAACGTCAGGCGCGCCTGCATCCGAACCAGCGTTGCGAGCCCGCGCCGGTCGCCGGCCGCGTGGGCGGCGGTGAAGCGCTGGGCCGTGGCGGCCGTGGCGGCGAAATGGACGAAGACCACGAATTGCTGGATGCGGGTCGCGGCGAAGTAGAGCCCGACCGTCGCGGGCGAGGCGAGCAGGCTCAGCACCACCACGTCCACGAAATTGAAGCCGGCACTCGCCAGATCACTCGCGGCGATCGGCAGGCAGGCCCGAAACCAGCGCCGCCACGCATAGTGGCGCGGGCCGGCGGCAATGCTCGCCCGCAGGCGCATCACCAGGAGTCCCGCCTGGACCGCCACGGCCAGGCCGGTGGCGACCAACGTGCACAGGACGGCGATGCGCGCCTCCGCCGGTGCGCCCAGACCGATGGCGATCAGCATGGCCGCCATGATCAGGCCCTGGCGCAGCAGGTAGGGCGGTGCGATGGCGAGGACCGGCCAGTTCTGGCTGCGGGCGATCCCCTCGCAGTAATCCTGCAGGGCGAAGAGCGGCAGGACGAGCGCCGCGACGAGGAGCGGGGCGGCGTAGAGGCCGGCCAGCAGGGAGCCCTCCACCCAGACCAGGCCCAGACCGCCGAGCGCGACGGCGGTCGCACAGGCCAGGGTCACGCTCAGGCCGCCGAGGAGATAAGCCCGCATGGCGGCGTCATCGCCGCGCGCCTGATCGGCGGGCAGGAACCGGCAGGCCCCTTGCGAGAGGCCCAGGGTCGCGGAATGTCCGAGGATTGCGATCCAGACCCAGATCGCGGCGTAGATGCCGTACTCCGTGCCCCCCATCAGGCGGGCCATCAGGACCTGCGCCCCATAGGCGAAACCGGCGGCCGCGATGCGGATGGCGAAGACGTCGATGGCCGCACCCGCCGCTCCAGTGCGCAGGCGCGCCAAGCGGGCGACACCCCCCCGGAGGCCGGATGTCCCGATCCTGTCCGTCGCGATGCTCAACGCAATGCCCCCACTCGCGCCTCCAGCCTAGCAAGCCCCGTGTTGCCGGCCGGTTAAGCGATGAGGTTAAGGCTTCGCCGTTAGGGGCCCGTCGGCGCCGGCGGTCCCTTGACGCTGGCCGCGTCCTTCGGGGGGGCGAGGGTCAGGGCGGGACGCCCGGCGCTGCCCGTGGCGGCCGGGTCCGGCTGGAGCAGCGAGAGGGTGATGGCGCGGGTGACGTGCTCGGCCATGCAGCGCAGGCCAAGATCGTTCAGGCGAAACTGCGTGCCGAGCAGGTGTCCCTCGCCCTTGTCGTTGCGATGGGCGAGGTAGCGCATCGCCTCGTAGCGCTGCACCAGGGGCACCCCCTCCCGCAACGCCACGTCCTGCACCTTGCGCACGAGGTTGGTGTAATATGTGTCCTTCGCCAAGCTCGCCGTGTAGACCGGGCTGACCAGCACCACGTCGATCTCGTGCCCCTTGATCCACTGCACGGTTTCATCGAGGGCGCTCCCGAACGCCTCGAGGTCGACGCGCGCCAGGGCATCGTGCGAGCCGACCTGCCAGATCACCAGGTCGGGTTCCAACTCGGCCACCATGCCGCGCAGGCGCTCGCCGGCACCGGACGCGATCTCGCCCTGCAAGCCACGGCTCTCGACGACCACGTCGACATCGGGCAGCGACCGTTCGAGGGCCGTTTCCAGTTTCACCGGATAGGTGGCGGAAGCCCCGAGCCCCATCGTCGAGGAACCGATGGCGAGGACCCGGACCGGGCGCTTCTCCTTGAGGGCGGCCTTCACCGCCACGAGACGGGCCAGGGTGTAGAGCTTCGAGCCCGGAACGCGGCACTCCGGCGACAGGGTGACGTCGACGGCCTCCGCATCGGCGGCGAGAGGGGAGACGCTCGGCGGCGAGACGACCGTCGGCGCAGCCGGGGCCGGGGCCGGCTTCGTCTCTCCTTCCCCGGAAACCGACGGCTGCTGATGCGCCGAGGGTTCCTGTCCGAGCGCCACCCTCCCGCCCCCGAGGCAGGCGAGCGTCAGGCTCAGGGCGAGGACAGACGCGGCTTGCGGGAGCGCCATTCGACGAACCATGCGGTGAAACCCAGTGCGAATAGGCCGAACCCTACGACGAAAACATCGACGACGACACCGCCACCCGTCCAGAACCTGACAAGTTGCGCGGCGAGGCTGAGCAGCGAGCCGATGGAGAAGACCGCCAGGGAGTTTCGCCCGAGACTGGCGAGGAAGGTCGTCACCCATCCGAGGCGCGGCGCGAGGACGGCATAGAGCGTCTGAAAGGCGAGGAGCACGCCGAGGAAGTGGATCAGGCGGGCCGGCGACAGGTAGGTCTTGTCGAAGGTGAAGACGAGGCGCGGATCCGGCACGAGCAGGGGATCGGGCCGCAATTCGAGCACCGACAGGACGATGCCGGTGAGCACGATCAGCACGCCGACGGGCACGAGGCGGTGCGCCCAGCGCTTCAGCCAGGGCGAGGTGCGGCTCCAGTCCTGCGCGGTGAAACCGAGGACCAGGAGAAGCTGCCAGCACAGGGGATCGAAGAACCAGTCGCCCTCCCCCGGCCAGGAGGGCAGGTTCCACTCGAAGACCAGGCTCGCGGCATAGAGCCCGAAGGAGAGGGCCAGGGCGGCAAGCCGGCTCCGGCGCCCGATCAGCACGAAGACCGGCGCGATGCCGAGGAGCACCACGTAGAGCGGAAGGATGTTGAAGAAGCCGAGCTGGTGCGTGAGCAGCACGAACCCGACCATGGTCTGGATCGGATCGGCGAAGAACCCGCCGGCATTGTGCCATTCGAGCAGCAGGGGGTTGTCGAGCAGCAATGCGGTGCCGGCGATCATGGCTAGCGCCAGCGCCATCGTGGTGATCTGGGCGCGATAGACCTCAATGGTGCGGGACAGGAGTCGCAGCACCGTCTTCAGCCGTGGCTCGGGGGTGCCGTCGCGATTGCGCGTGGCGATGCCGATCGACCAGCCGGCCAGGAACACGAACAGTTCGGCGGCATCCGAGATGCCGTACTGGGAGTAGGTGTAACGCTCGAACGTGTTGCCGGGAATGTGGTTCACGAAGATCGTGACGAGGGCGAGCCCTCGCCAGAAATCGACCGCGTTCGGTTCGCGCATCGGTAATCCGCACTCCGGCACTTCGACGGGACAGGGGCTCAACGGGCTGGACATGCAGGCCGCGCGGCGAGGCCCGGCCCTGATACGGTGCCCCCGGCGATCTGCAAAGGGCAGGCCGCGCGCAAGCGGCGATTTGGGAACCCGCGCCCCGGCTCGCGGCTTCGGATGGAGGCATGCCTGGGGCGCGTCGGCGCGCGGGCCGGCCGAGCCAGACCGACGCCTCGGACCAGATCCGGTCGATCCCCTCGGGATGGCGGATTCGGGCTTCGCTCAGGCGCCGCGCGGGCTGAGCGAAACCGGCTCCGATTCGATCGAGCGGAGACGGTCTCGGGGGCTCATCCCCTGCCGCCTGTGGCATAAATATCGAGGACGCCTGGGGGTGGCGCGCTTATGGTCGACATCGTTGTTCAGGACCCGGAACCCTTCATGCAGAGTCCCGTCGCAGGCGATGCCGCGCCAATCCCGACCGGAGTGGCCGGGCTTGATGAGATTCTCCACGGGGGTTACGCGGCGCAGCGCGCCCATCTCATCGAGGGGCGTCCGGGCAGCGGCAAGACCACGCTCGGCCTGCAATTCCTGCTCGAGGGCCTGAATCGCGGCGAGCGCGGGCTCTACATCACCTTGTCCGAGAGCCGGCGCGAACTCCTCTCGGTGGCCGAGCGCCATGGCTGGTCGCTGGAAGGCCTCGAGATCTACGAGCTGGTGCCGCCCGAACTCAGCCTCGATTCCGAGCAGCAGCAGAGCCTCATCCACGCGTCCGACCTCGAACTCGGCGAGACCGTGCGGATGGCACTCGCCGAGATCGAGCGCGTGAATCCGGTGCGGGTGGTGTTCGACAGCCTGTCGGAGATCCGGCTGCTGTCCCAGGGCTCGCTGCGCTACCGCCGTCAGGTGCTGGCGCTCAAGAGTTATTTCCTCCTGAACAACGCCACCGTGCTGATGCTCGACGACCTCAGCGCCGAGGATGACGACCTGAACCTGCACTCGATCAGCCACGCGGTGCTGCGGCTGGAGCAGGTGATTCCGGCCTACGGCGCCGGACGGCGGCGCCTCCACGTCATCAAGATGCGCGGCACGCCCTACGAGAGCGGCTACCACGATTTCGTGCTCAGGCGCGGCGGCGTGCGCGTCTTCCCGCGCCTCGTGGCGGCGGACCACCACACCACCTTCGAGCCCGGCACGATCGCCTGCGGCGTGCCGGAACTCGACGCGGTCCTGGGTGGCGGCCTCGATCGAGGCACCACGAGCCTCATCATCGGGCCCTCGGGCGTGGGCAAGTCCACCCTGGCGCTCGGCTACCTCATGGCCGCCCTCGATCGGGGCGAGCACGGCCTCGTCATCAGCTTCGACGAGACCCTCGGCATCCTGATGCGCCGCGCCGCCGGAGTCGGCCTCGACATCCGCCGCCACCTCGAATCGGGCCTGCTGCGGATCGAGCAGATGGACCCGGCCGACGTCTCGGCGGGCGACTTCGCCGGGCGCATCCGCGACGCGGTGGAGACGGACGGGGCACGCGTCGTCGTGATCGACAGCCTCACCGGCTACATGAGCGCGATGAGCGATCAACCGCATCTCGTGCTCCAGATGCACGAGATGACGACCTACCTGAACCAGCAGGGCGTGACGACGATCCTGGTGCTCGCCCAGCACGGCATGGTCGGGCGCATGGAAGCCCCCGTCGACCTGACCTACGTCAGCGATACGGTGGTGATGCTGCGCTTCTTCGAGGCTGGCGGCCGGGTGCGGCGCGCCCTCTCGGTGCTCAAGAAGCGCACGGGCGCGCACGAGGACAGCATCCGCGAGTTCCGGATCGACGCACAGGGCCTGCGGGTGGGGCGCGTGCTCGAGGATTTCCGCGGCGTCCTCACCGGCGTGCCCACCTACGACGGCGATCGCGAGGCTCTCCTCAGCGACCGGCCGTCTCCCGCCACGCCGATCACGGACACGACCGCCGGACCTCATGGCGTAGCCGGACCTCATGGCGCAGCCTGACCCCATCGCGCTGATCCTCGCGCCCGGCGGCCGGGATGCCGGGATCGCCGCCGCGATCCTGGCGGAGGTCGGCATCGCCTCGCGGATCAAGGAAAGCTTGGCGGACCTCGTGGCGGATCTCGACGCCGCGGCCTGCGCGGTGATCACCGAGGAGGCCCTGCTGCGCTCCGATCGCCGGGCGATCGCCGAATGGTCCGAGCGTCAGCCGCCCTGGTCGGACTTCCCCTTCATCCTGCTCAACCATCGCGGCGCCTCACCGGACGAGCGCCTGACCGGGCTGCTCGGAAACGTGACCTTGCTGGAGCGGCCGTTCCACCCGGCCGTGCTCGCCAACGCGGTGCGCTCGGCCCTGCGCGCCCGGCGCCGGCAGTGGGAGGTCGCGGCCCATCTGGACGAGCGGCAGAAGACGCACGAGCGTCAGGCGCTGTTGATCCGCGAACTCCATCACCGCGTGAAGAACACGCTCGCGACGGTGCAGGGGCTGCTCGGCGCGACGGCGCGCTCCACCAAGGACGTCGAGACGTTCTATCAGTCCTTCTCGAACCGCATCGTCTCCCTGGGCAAGACCCACACCCTGCTCACCGAGGATTACTGGCAGACGGCCCCCTTGCACGAACTGCTCGAGAACGAACTCAGCCCGTACAACGACGCGGAGACCCAGCGCATTCGCCTCGACGGACCGCCGATCGAACTCGCCGCCGACCTCGCGGTGCCCACCGGGATGGCCTTCCACGAATTGACCACGAATGCCGCCAAGCACGGGGCCCTCTCCCTGCCGGAGGGGCGCATCACCGTGGCCTGGAGCGTGACGGCGGGAGAGGCCGGCCGACGTCTCACGCTGGATTGGACGGAATCGGGAGGCCCGTCCGTCAAACCGCCGCAACGCAAGGGCTTCGGCTCGACGCTGCTGCAGCGGGTGCTGGCGCAGCAATGCAACGCCACCGTCACGATCGACTACGCGGCGGCGGGCCTGCGCTTCCACATGGATGCGCCGCTCCCCGAGGAACGGTTGGTCCCGAGCTACTGACGGGCCGAATCGGCGCCGTCATCCCAAATCCGGTCGATCCCTGCGGGATGGCGGATTTGGGCCTCGCTCAAGCGCCGCGCGGGCTGAGCGATCCTGTCTCCGCTTCGATCGAGCGGAGACACGATCAGTCGAGATAGTCGCCGTATTTCTCGACGTGACGCGCAAGACCGAGCCCGTGATCGCGGACCAGGCGCTCGGCCCGCTCTGAATCCCGCGCCTCGAGCGCCTGAATGATCTCGACATGCTCCTTGATCGAGTTCGCGGCGCGGTCGCCCTGCCGTAGGGCGGTGTTGCGGATGCCGCGGACATGCATCAGCAGGTTGCTGGTGATGTCCTTGATCACGTCGCAGCCGCCCAGCGAGATGATCTTCTGGTGGAAGCGGATGTTGGCATCCGAGTACTCGTCCATGTGATCGGACGGGCGGCCCTCGTAGAATTCCGGAAAGTGCTCCCGCAGGCAGCGAAGCTGGTCGTCGGTCGCGTATTCGCAGGCGAGACGCGCCGCCATGCTCTCCAGCGCCGACCAGGCCTGGATCATGGCGACGATCTCCTTCTTGGACTTCTTGATCACGAAGACGCCACGCCGCGCCTCGAAGCGAACGAAGCCCTCCTGCTCCAGCACCGTCAAGGCTTCGCGCACCGGCGTGCGGCTGACACCGAGATCCTGCGAGAGCTTGCGCTCGTCGAGTCTCACCTCTTCGCGCTGGCTGTAGATGTTCATGTTCGTGATGGCTTCTTTCAGCGCATCGTAAGCCAGGGCACGCAGACTCGACGTCGCGGCGAGCGGCTTGATCTGAAAGGTCGTCGACTCAACCATCGTTACACCCGAAACAATCACAAGAACGCTGACGCCGCGCACATTTGGGTCGGAGGATGCCGAACCCGATCACGGAACACAAGGAAACCGACGCCTTTGATCCGGGACAAGATTTGAATAGGCCCCCTGCAACGGAGACATGGCTGTTTGAACACGCGAATGCGTGATCGGCCTCCGCACCGTTGCGCGCGCGAGGCCACGTCCAGCCTCGCTCCAGGTCGGATCGCGATCCGGTTTGACACTTGGTATTTGGTATGCCACCATTCTTGAACTGGCAATCGAAGAGTCAGGACCGGCAGCGAGACTCCGAACTCAATCCCAGAGGCGTCCGACCTCGATCTGCGCGGCACGCCGCCAAGGTTTCGGCGTGCGGCCACCCGTCGAGAGCGGCCTTCCGATTGCGGATGAACGGATCGCGCAGTCGCATCCAAGACGAATACTTCATCGTGACAGCAAGACTTTTGTCTCGCCACGACATTCCAACGCAGACGATACGCTTCAAGAACGGCGCACAAATCAATAACAAGCGCCTCAACCGGAGGAAATCATCATGGATAGAACCGCTGTCTCCGAGCAGTCGCACGCCGTCGCCGGGGCGAATTCCGGCGCGCACGCCGAATCGACCCATGAGCGCGAACAGACCGATGGCTTCCATCTCGTCATCGACGCCCTGAAGCTCAACGGCATCACCAACATCTACGGCGTGCCCGGCATCCCGATCACCGATCTCGGCCGCCTCGCGCAGGCCGCCGGCATGCGCGTCATCTCCTTCCGTCACGAGCAGCATGCCGGCAACGCCGCCGCCATCGCGGGCTTCCTGACGAAGAAGCCCGGCATCTGCCTCACGGTCTCGGCGCCCGGCTTCCTCAACGGCCTGACGGCGCTCGCCAACGCCACCACCAACTGCTTCCCGATGATCCTGATCTCGGGCTCCTCCGAGCGCGAGATCGTCGACCTGCAGCAGGGCGACTACGAGGAGATGGACCAGCTCGCCATCGCCAAGCCCCTCTGCAAGGCCGCCTTCCGCGTGCTGCACGCCGCCGATATCGGCATCGCCGTCGCGCGCGCCATCCGGGCCGCCGTGTCGGGTCGTCCGGGCGGCGTCTATCTCGACCTGCCCGCCAAGCTGTTCTCCCAGGTGATGGACGCCGAGGCCGGCGAGAAGTCCCTGGTCAAGGTGATCGATGCCGCGCCCGCGCAGCTTCCCGCGCCCAGCGCCATCGCACGCGCCCTCGACGTGCTGAAGGGTGCCAAGCGCCCCCTGATCGTGCTCGGCAAGGGTGCCGCCTACGCCCAGGCCGACGAGGAGATCCGCAATCTCGTCGAGCGCAGCGGCATTCCCTACGTGCCCATGAGCATGGCCAAGGGCCTCCTGCCCGACACCCACGCCCAGTCCGCCGGCGCGGCGCGCTCCCTGGTACTTAAGGAGGCCGACGTCGTCCTGCTGGTCGGCGCGCGCCTGAACTGGCTGCTCTCGCACGGCAAGGGCAAGACCTGGGGCGCGCCCGGCTCGAAGAAGTTCATCCAGATCGACATCGAGCCCAAGGAGATGGATTCCAACGTCGAGATCGTGGCCCCCGTGGTCGGCGACATCGGCTCCTGCGTGTCCGCCCTCCTCGACGGCATGGGCCAGAACTGGCAGGCGCCCCCCGCTGCCTGGACCGATGCGATCCAGTCCAAGAAGGAGGAGAACCTCTCCAAGATGGCCTCGAAGCTGAAGAAGAACTCGGCTCCGATGGACTTCCACGGCGCTCTCGGGGCGCTGCGCACCATCATCAAGGAGCGGCCCGACGCGATCCTGGTCAACGAGGGCGCCAACACCCTCGACCTGGCGCGCGGCATCATCGACATGTACCAGCCGCGCAAGCGCCTCGACGTGGGCACCTGGGGCGTGATGGGCATCGGCATGGGCTTCGCCGTCGCGGCCGCCATCGAGACCGGCAAGCCGGTGCTGGCGGTCGAGGGCGACAGCGCCTTCGGCTTCTCCGGCATGGAGGTGGAGACGATCTGCCGCTACGACCTGCCGGTCTGCATCGTCGTCTTCAACAACAACGGCATCTATCGCGGCACCGACACCGACCCGACCGGTCGCGATCCCGGCACCACGGTCTTCGTGAAGGACTCGCGCTACGACAAGATGATGGAGGCCTTCGGCGGCGTCGGCGTCAACGTGACGACGCCGGACGAACTCTCCCAGGCCGTCAACGCGGCGATGGATTCGGGCAAGCCGACGCTCATCAACGCGGTGATCGACCCGGCCGCCGGCACCGAGAGCGGCAATATCGGCAGCCTCAACCCGACCAGCACGGTGCGCAAGAAGCCGGCCTGACCCGGACGCGGCTCTCCGCCCCCGACTCCGCTCACCGACCCGCGACGCGCCGGCCCTCCTCCCCGTCGTGGGGAGGAGTTTGAGGCGGGGCGGGTCGGGCGGCCCTTCCGGGTGCGACCGCTGGGCGGAACCACCCACACCCCCGACCCCTCCCCACAAGGGGGAGGGAGCACGCCTCGCCCGGACTCGGGCGAGGCGTCCCCTTTGGCCCCGGAATCGGGTGGGACCCATGAAAGCCCTGGAAGGCGTCAAGATCCTCGACTTCACCCATGTCCAGTCCGGGCCGACCTGCACGCAGTTGCTGGCCTGGTTCGGAGCCGACGTGATCAAGGTCGAGCGGCCCGGCGTGGGGGATGCCACCCGCCAGCAATTGCAAGACATTCCCGACGTGGACAGCCTCTATTTCACGATGCTGAACCACAACAAGCGCTCCATCACCCTCGACACCAAGAACCCGAAGGGCATCGAGGTGCTCTGGCGCTTGATCGGGGAATGCGATGTTCTCGTGGAGAATTTCGCCCCCGGCGCGCTGGCCCGGATGGGTCTGACCTGGGAGGCGATCCACGCGGCCAACCCGCGCATGATCCTGGCCTCGGTGAAGGGGTTCGGCCCGGGCGCCTACGAGAACTGCAAGGTCTACGAGAACGTCGCCCAATGCGTCGGGGGCGCCGCCTCGACCACCGGTTTCCGCACCGACATCCCGATGGTGACCGGCGCGCAGATCGGCGATTCCGGCACGGGGCTCCACCTCGCGCTCGGGATCGTCACGGCCCTCTACCACCGGACCCAGAGCGGCCTCGGCCAGCGGGTCGACTGCGCCATGCAGGACGGCGTGCTCAACCTCTGTCGGGTGAAGCTCCGCGATCAGCAGCGCCTCGAGCGCGGCCCCCTGCCGGAATACAGCCAGTTCGGCGAAGGGATCTCCTTCGGGGATTCGGTGCCGCGCGCCGGCAACGATTCCGGCGGCGGTCAGCCCGGCCGCATCCTGAAGTGCAAGGGCTGGGAGACGGACCCCAACGCCTACATCTATTTCATCACGCAAGGGGCGGTGTGGCCGCAGATCTGCGACGTCATCGGTGAGCCCGCCTGGGCGACGCATCCGGACTACGCCACGCCGAAGGCCCGCCTGCCCCATCTCAACGAGATCTTCACCCGCATCGAATCCTGGACGATGTCGAAGACCAAGTTCGAGGCGATGGAGATCCTCAACGCTCTCCACGTGCCCTGCGGCCCCATCCTGTCGATGAAGGAGATCGCCGAGGACGAGTCCCTGCGAAAGTCGGGCACCGTCGTCGAGGTCGATCATCCGACGCGGGGCAAGTATCTCACCGTGGGCAATCCCATCCGGCTCTCGGCGAGCGAGACCGAGATCACGCGCTCGCCCCTTCTCGGCGAGCACACCGACGAGATCCTGCGCACGGTGCTCGGTTACTCGGACGCCGATTGTCTCGGAATCGCCGAATCCGGCGCGATCGGCTCTGTCGCGAGGATCGCGGCGGAATAGACCCTCGGCCTCGTTCCGAACTCCTCTCCTGACTCGCGCGGTATCGATCCCCTCGATATCGCGCGTCTTTTTTCAGGAGCCTTCCCTTCACCGATTCGTCGGCGGCTCAGGCGATGCCGGCGAAACGCCCGTTGACGCTGCCGACCACGACGTCGTTGCGGCCCTCGGCCGTGCCGGAATCCTGCGACATCCAATCGGCGACCTTCATGACGAGAACGACCTGAAGCGCGATCAGGCTGACGGTCGTGACGACGATGGATGCGAGCACGGTGAACCCCCTCGATGCATATTGCACCGCCGTTGTGACATGCTGCGTCGCAAGGAGGTATACCACATCCCATACACCAGCTTTGCCTTGGGAGCATGACTGGTCGCGCGCCGGGTCGTGAAAGCCGCCCGTTGTCACGATGATACCGCCTGCCCCCAGGCGCCGAGCGTGCGGGCGTCCCGCCGTCGCAACACCTCGCCGGCATCGGCGACCGGCGCCGTCGGTCGCAGTCCCAGGGCCGTGAGGACGCCGCCGATCACGCCGCCATCGATCCCCTCAAGGGCGAGGCTGGTCAGGCGACCCTGGTCCAGCCGGGCGAGGACGCGTCCGGTGGCGTGGTCGGCGAATCGGATCGTGGTCATTCGCCGAACGCAGTCGCGCAGGAAGCGCATGTCGCCGGGGGCATCCCGCGCCGGCACGCCGAGATAGACGTCGTCCGGGCATTGCGCCTGGATGTTGATGGCCCGGTAGCGGTCGATGTCGAACAGGAACCCGACATCAAGGATGTTCATGACGCCGTTCGCGCCGTAGGCGATCGTGCGTGGCCGCTCGCCCTCCGGCACGCTGTTGTCCAGGAACTCGAAGTAGACCTCCTTGTCCGGACGCAGCACCCAGGTGAAAAACAGGCGCGGCATGCCCGTATAGGCCTCGACATTGTGGGCGAGGAGGTCCTCCACGGCCTTGTAGCGGCCGAACTGCTCGCCGCGTTTCCAGGCCCGCTCCACGGTGGCATCCGGCGGCGTGATCATGAATTGCATATAGACCTGGTGTCCGAAGCGGGTGAGGAGCTGGCCGCCCATCTCGGTGCCGGGATTGACCGTGAAGCTGTCGAAGCGGAAGCGGTCGATGAGCAGGTGCGAGATGCGGCAGGCATCGGCCTTGCGCGCCATGTATCCATCGAGCTTGCGATCGACGATCTCGACCTCGTGCCCCGTCAGCGGCCCGGCATAGCGACGAGCCTCCCCGAGGCTGTCGTAATCCAGCAGGAACTTGCGCCAGACATCCGGCGTGATCAGCGCGAAATCCGACCAGTCGAGTCCCAGAGCCTGCGTCAGCGCCCGTTGATAGGGCCGGATCGTGCTCTTGCCCGAGGCCGACGAGCCCTTCACGTTCATGATGACGGGGGAAGCCTGCGGGTTGAGCCGAACGAAGCCCTCGCGGTCGACCACCTCCTGCACCCAGGGCTCGATCATCTCGCCGAGCGCCTGACTGCCGTAGCCGTTCGAGACCAGGGTGCCCGCGAGTACGGTCAGCAGGTCCTTGTCACGGATGAGGAATCCGCGTCGCCCGATCAGGCTCGCGACCACGCTTCGCAGCGCCGCGCAGGCCGCGAGGTCGAGGGGGTCGCCGGATGCCGTGGCCCGCTGCTGCCAATCCGCGAGGTGCCGCTCGGCGCGGGTCTCGGGATCGGCGGGAAGGCGCCGTGGCGAATCGGGCCGCCGCCGCCGAAACAGGCTGGCCCAGCCCCGGGGACGCGACGGCGCGGTCCCCACGGAGGATTGCGGCTCGCCCAGCATCGCGGCGATCTCGACCGCGAGCAAGGCATCGGACCGCGCGCGAATGGCCGCGAGGTGCGCATCGAGCGACGCGGCATGCGCGGCGATCCCGCCGCGCAGGATCGCCGCGACGATCGCCCGGAAATTCACCCCGAGATCGCCGTAGGTCTGCCCGACCGGAACCGAGAAATCCGCCATCACGCGGATCAGCACCTCGTGGACGACGAGACGCCCGGCCCGGAAGCGGACGAGCTGCGTCGGTGACAGGCCGCTGACGTCGCCCATCTCGAAGGCTTGGCCGAGGGAGGTCTCGACATGCTCGGGCCGGAACACCGTCGCCAGGGGCAGGATGGCGCGCGGCAGGCTCGATTCGAGGCCGGGATTCCAGGGCCCATAGGCGGAATCCCGACAGGGCCGTGCAGGAAGCGCGCGGGCGTCCATCGCTCACCGCTCCATCCGTTTAGAACATGAGCCCGAACCGGTCGGCCTTACCGGTCTCCGATGCGGATCGGGCGCTCAGGCGGCCTGGGTCTCGTCGATGACCTCTAGGCGGAGCTGGTACTGGTCGCCCCAGAGTTCGCCGGCCTTCTGATACCAGGCGGTATCGTAGAACACCCGGCAGCAGAACTCGCTGGTCCAGATGCAGACCGCGATCAGCCGGCCGTCGACCACCTTGACGTGTCGGCTGATGAGGCCGCCGGTGATCCCGGTGGAGGGGCACATGTCGATGCTGGTCATCCCGTAGCTGTTCTCGCCGCTGAAGATCACGGGGCAGTCGAGGATCGCCAGATAACGCATAGTGCCGTTTCCTTCTCTCACAACCCGAAGGCCACGCGGCGCCGACGGGCAAGCGTCAAAACCTGTATTCAAACGTCTACAGGGTCAAGATCGTGCCATCGCCAAAAGTATTGCGTGGCACAATAACGTTATTGCAGCGCATGATCTTTCGAGCGTGCCCTTCAGCGGCCGTCAGTTCGCGATCCATGCGTCACGCTCGCAGACCACGGGATCTCCAGTCCTCAGGCGCCCCCGTCCGGCCCGGATCCTCGGCGACACAATCCCAGATGCTCTGAACCGAGTGCAGGCACAGCCCGTCCATGATCGCGATGTGGTTGGTCTTGTGGGCGCAGAAGGCTTGCAGCCGGTCGGCCGGCGTGGTCCGGACGTCGACAGAGACGAAGTCGTTCGTCGTCAGCATCCAGACGAGACGGTCGAGAACATCGAGGCCCTGTTCGGCCATCGCGCGGAAGATCTCGCGCTCGGTCAGGATGCCGATGAAGGCGCCGTCGCAATCCTCGCGGTCACCGTCGACGACGATCACGGCATCCACCTCCGGATCGGACAGGACGCGCACGGCATCCCGCACCGAGCGGTTCATGCGGAGATAGCGCACGCCGTCGGTCCTGCTGCCGGTCTGCTGGCTTGCCGTCACGGCGCGGCTCCTCCGAACGCAACGAATTCTTGTTGCCTCCACGCTGGTATACAGAATTTCAGCTGTCAACGGACGAGGGGAACTATCCTGCATCGAACGTGAGACAGAAACCTCGTTCTGTCGTGCGGTCCCCCGGGACGTTCCTCATCCGCCGTGCGGTCCGGTGACAGATTTTTCCACTTTCGAGCGGAAATTTTACGCTGCGACGCAGCATAAACGGGTCCTTGCGATTGCGCGCCGACCTGAAGCGCTCCGATCGCCGGTGATGGACCCGGGCGCGAGGCGCCGCACCGAGAACCCGGGCGATGGGCGCAAGACCTTGCACGATCTTTCATTCCACCCCTGGGCCTCGCATGCGGCGCGGCGTTGCCGACGGGACCGGAATCGATCCGGTCGGCGGGCTTCGAACCCATCGACCGGCTCGATTCACGACGCGAAACAGCCCCTGAAACCGAGCCGCGATCTACTTCCCGACGCTTCAGGGAAGCTTCACGCAGCAAGAAAAAGCGGGTTCGCGGCCCCTTCTGTTGCATTGCGGGATCAAATTTTCGGGATGAAACTCTTGACGACCGCGACGTCGCGAGGGAGGCTGGTATTCCACATACCAAGCCGGCATCAAGCTCGGCGCCAGCGGCCTTGACGCGAATGACGGTCGAAGAACCGCACGCGTCCTTCGTTCCAACGGAACTATCGGAGGAAAGCATGTCCAGGACGGAAACCACGACCGAGCGCGTATCCGACGGCTATCGATGGGGACAGCTCGTCATCGGCGTCATCTGCATGGTGATGATCGCCAACCTGCAATACGGCTGGACGTTCTTCGTCCCCGACATCCAGAAGAAGTTCGGCTTCGATCGCGCCGCGATCCAGTGGGCCTTCACCCTGTTCGTGCTCTTCGAGACCTGGCTGGTTCCGGTCGAGGGCTGGTTCGTGGACAAGTACGGCCCGCGCGTCGTGGTGCTGTTCGGCGGCCTCCTCTGCGGCATCGGCTGGGTGATCAATTCCTACGCCACCTCGCTGAACATGTTCTATCTCGGCCAGGTCGTCGCCGGCATCGGCGCGGGCGCGGTCTACGGCACCTGCGTGGGCTCGGCCCTGAAGTGGTTCCCGGACAAGCGAGGTCTCGCCGCCGGCATCATCGCCGCCGGCTTCGGCGCCGGCTCGGCGCTGACCGTCGCCCCCATCCAGTGGATGATCGCCGACCACGGCTTCCAGGCCGCGTTCTTCAACTTCGGCATCGGCCAGGGCCTCGTCGTCTGCGCGCTCGCCTTCTTCTTCACCTCGCCGAAGAAGGGCCAGGTTCCGGAGGTCGTCGCCAACGCCAACATCATCCAGACCCGGCGCAACTACACCCCCGGTGAAGTGGCCCGCCAGCCGATCTTCTGGCTGATGTACTTCATGTTCGTCATCGTGGGCGCCGGCGGCCTGATGATCACCGCCAACCTCAAGCCCATCGCCTCCGACATCGGCGTCGACAAGGTGCCGGTGACGATCATGGGCATCACCATGGTGGCGATCACCTTCGCGGCCACCATCGACCGGGTGCTCAACGGCCTGACCCGCCCCTTCTTCGGCTGGGTCTCGGACAAGATCGGCCGCGAGAACACGATGTTCATCGCCTTCGCCATGGAAGGCTTCGGCATCTACATGCTCTACCTCTGGGGCCATGACCCGCTGTGGTTCGTGCTGCTCTCGGGCTTCGTGTTCTTCGCCTGGGGCGAGATCTACTCCCTCTTCCCCTCGACCTGCACGGACACCTTCGGCACCAAGTTCGCCGCCACCAACGCCGGCCTGCTCTACACGGCCAAGGGTACGGCGGCCCTCCTCGTGCCGGTGGCGAACTACCTCCAGCAGGCGACCAACAGCTGGGACGGCGTGTTCCTGGTGGCGGCCGGCGCCAACGTCCTGGCCTCGCTCCTCGCCATCGCGGTGCTGAAGCCCTGGCGCAAGCGGGTGGTGGCCCAGGCGCTCGCGGTCTCCGACGACGCCAAGCCCGCGCCCCGCGTCGTGGTGGCCTGACGGCTCGAACCACGATCGTCATCGCGAAGCGCGGGGGCCGGACGCCACGTCCAGGCCCCCGCGCCGTTTCCAGGACCGACACGATCCCTCATCGTCCCGCAGGAGTGCCCGATGCCACCGCTTCCCTGGAGCCCGATGCACACGGCCCCTTCGGTCGCCGACCGGGTCTGGCTCAACCACCTCACCCTCGGCCCGATCCTGGCGGAAGGCCGGCCCGGTCGCTGGTACGCTCCGAGCGCGGCGCGTCAGGTCTGGCGCTGGTACCGGCCGGCGGGGGCGGAGGCGCTGGAACCCTTCAGCGGCTGGCTTCCGTTCGAGGCCCTGGCCGTGGAGCAGGCCGGCGAGGAAGCGCCGGCCGAAACCGATCCGTTCGGCGGCCTCAGCGGCGCGCGTCCGTCGCCATCCGGACGGCGAGCGCCGCCAGCGCCGTTCCCATGATCCAGCGCTGCACGACGGCGAAGGACGGGCGCCTAGTGAGGAACAGCGCGATCGAGCCCGCCGAGATCGCGATGGCGGCATTGACGAGGACGCTGATGACGATCTGCGTCATCCCCAGGACGAGGGCCTGACCCAGCACGCCGCCCTGGGCCGGTTCGATGAATTGCGGCAGCAGCGACAGGTACAGGACCGCGATCTTCGGGTTCAGGAGATTGGTCAGGAATCCCATGAGGAACAGCTTTCCCGGCCCGTCCTTCGGCAGGTCCCGGACCTGGAAGGGCGAACGGCCGCCGGGCCGCACGGCCTGCCAGGCCAGCCAGAGCAGGTAGAGCGCGCCTCCGATACGGATCGTGTCGTAGGCATAGGGCACGGCGAGAACGAGTGCCGTCAGGCCGAAGGCGGCGCAGGCCATGTAGAACACGAAGCCGAGGGCGACGCCGCCAAGGGAGATCAGGCCGGCCATCCGCCCCTGGCAGATCGACCGCGAGATCAGGTAGACCATGTTGGGTCCCGGCGTGAGGACCATTCCGAGCGCGACGGCGGCGAAGGCGATCAGGTGGCTGGCGTCTGGCATCGTGCATCCCTGCTTCTCGGGAGGATGCCCAGACGCGCGGCGGAAACGCCGTCGCGCTCCCCGATGGTGGCCCATCACAAGCGTCAGTCACGCGTGGCGACGCTCATCGTAGCGATCCCGGTCCCGGCCTGTAAAGCCTGCCGGACATGGGCCGACCGGACATGGAGCCTCGGGCCAGCATCGGTCGGCAGGTCGGCGGGCATCCGCCGAACCGCGATGAGACCGAATGTCAGACCGCCGGCACGGCCGGCGCGCGGCGTCCGCCCACCGGATGGATGCCCGATTCCGGGCCGGCATGGCCGGAGGGCGGCAGGGTGTGCCGCTCGGCGGCATCGGCCAGCAGCTCCGACACGAGGTCGGTCTGCGAGACGATCCCGACGAGGCGGTCGTCCGGGCCGACCACGGGCAGGTGGTGCAGGCCGGCATCCGACATCCAGAGCACGAGGTCGGCGATCGGCGTCTCGGGCCGTGCGCAGGTCACGGGCGCCGTCATGATGTCCTCGACGCAGCCATGGGGCGCGCGGCCCCGGGCAAGCGTCAGGCGCAGGCGCCGCTTCGGGCCGAGGCGCGGCCCGGTTTGGTCCCACCGCGTCTTGTCGAGGAGGTCGGTCTGAGTGACGATGCCCAGCACCCGGGCGCCCTCGTCGGTCACCGGGAGGGCCTTGATGTGGTGCCGGCGCAGCAGGTCCAGGGCCTCGTGCAGGGGCGCCTCGGGACCGATGGCGACGACGTCGCGGGACATGATCTCGCCGCAGGTGGCCTGACCCGAGCGGCGCCGGTAGGAATGCAGCTGCGCCTGGAGCAGGATCGCCTCGAGGTCGGTCCGGCGCACGTCGAGGACCTGGTCGTAGTCCTTCAGCACAGCGTCGAGATCGGAGGCCGTGATCCCGGCGCGGGCCGAGGGCAGCGGGTCCTTCGTGCCATGGCCGGCGGGTGCCTTCGGCGACGAAACCTTCGAGAAGGTATGCGGATAGGTTCGGCCCGTGAGATTGTTGAACAGCAGCGCCACGGCCAGCAGCAGCAGTGAGTTGGCGCCCACGGGCCAGAGGACGAAGCCGTAGCCGAGACCATGGATCGGCGCGCCGCCGAGCACCGCCGTCAGCGCCACAGCGCCGCTCGGCGGATGCAGGCAGCGCAACGCCATCATGAGCGCGATCGCGACGCCGATCGCGAGCGCGGCGGCGATATAGGGATTGCCCACCAGGAGGGCGGCGCTGACTCCGACGAGGGCCGCGATCACATTGCCGCCGAGGATCGACCAGGGCTGTGCCAGGGGGCTTGCCGGCACCGCGAAGAGCAGGACCGCCGAGGCGCCCATCGGGGCGATCAGGATCGGCAGGGCCGAGCCCGAACCCACGGCGGCCTGGCTGATGAGCCCGGTGACGAGGATGCCGAGCAGGGCGCCGCCGGCCGAGCGCAGGCGCTCGCGCAGGCTCAAAGGCGCCGCTTCGGGAATCAGAGTGCGGAGGGAGCTTCGCATCGGGAGGATCGACCTCGCGTTCGAGACCGGGGAGCCGCGCACGGACACGATGCGCATGCCGCATCCGCGGTATCGCGGACAGGCCCGAGCCGCGTAGAGGACGGGCGCGGGACGCGTCAAACGAAGACGGCGCGCCTCGCGGCGCGCCGTGGTGTTCATCGCGCGGTCGGATCGATGACCCGCCGCGTCATCCGCACCTCAGACGGCGCGGGCCTGGTGCAGGCGCTCGATCTGCTGTTGGGTGTAGCCGAGGTCGAGCAGGACCTCGTCGGTGTGCTCGCCGAGCAGCGGCGAAGACTTCACCTCGACCGGCATGTCCGAGAACTTGATCGGGCTTCCGACCGTCAGGTACGAGCCGAGCTTCGGGTGCGGGACCTCGACGATGGTGCCGCTGGCGCGCAGGGACGGGTCGACCGAGAGCTCCTTCATCGACAGCACCGGCGAGCACGGGATGTCGAACTTGCGCAGGATGTCGACGGCCTCGAACTTGGTCTTGTCGGCCAGCCACGCCTCGATCGTGCCGAAGATGTCCATGATCTTGTCCTGGCGAGCCCGGGCGGTGCTGTAGGCCGGGTCGTTTTCCCATTCGGGCTTGCCGATGGCCTTGCAGATCGGGGCCCAGGCATGGCCCTGGATCGTGAAGTAGATGTAGGCGTTCGGGTCGGTCTCCCAGCCCTTGCACTTCAGCACCCAGCCCGGCTGGCCGCCGCCGCCCGCGTTGCCGCCGCGCGGCACCACGTCCGTGAACTCGCCGTGCGGGTACTGGGGGTATTCCTCGAGGTAACCGAGGGCATCGAGGCGCTGCTGGTCACGCAGCTTGACGCGGCAGAGGTTGAGCACCGAATCCTGCATCGAGACGGCGACCTTCTGGCCCTTGCCGGTCTTGTTCTTCTGGTGCAGCGCCGTGAGGATGCCGATGGCGAGGTGCATGCCGGTGTTGGAGTCACCGAGCGCGGCGGCGCTGACGGTGGGCGGGCCATCCCAGAAGCCGGTCGTGGAGGCCGCGCCGCCGGCGCACTGCGCGACGTTCTCGTAGACCTTCAGGTCCTCGTAGTGGTGGCCGTCCGAGAAGCCCTTCACCGAGGCGAGGATCATGCCCGGGTTGAGCTCCTGGATGCGGGCCCAGGAGAAGCCCATGCGGTCGAGGGCGCCGGGTCCGAAATTCTCGACCATCACGTCGGACTGCTTGATGAGGGTCTCCAGGACTTCCTTGCCCTCGGGGGTCTTGGTGTCCAGCGTCAGCGAACGCTTGTTGGAGTTGAGCATCGTGAAGTAGAGCGCGTCGGCATCCTCCACGTGGCGAAGCTGCGTGCGCGTCACGTCGCCGGCGCCGGGCCGCTCGACCTTGATCACGTCGGCGCCGAACCAGGCCAGCAGCTGCGTGCAGGCCGGACCCGCCTGGACGTGGGTGAAATCGATGATCTTGGTACCCTCGAGCGGCTTGCTCATCGTGGCGTTCTCCCTGTCGGTTGAGACGTTGACTTGGTCTGACGGTCGCCCGGTCGATCCGGGTTCTTGCGTTGGCCGCGAGGCGGCTTGGGTCCGGCGCGCCGCCCTCAGGCGACGCGGGATTCGAGGTCGGCCAGGCGCCGGCGCAGGTCGCGCTCGTCGGTCCAGCGCTGGGTCTCGTCGCGGATGATCGCGGCGATGCCCGTGACCTGGTCGTCGGGGCCGTGGATCAGCCCGACCGTGAAGGCGATGGAGAGGGCGTGGCCGTCCTTGTGGATGGCCGGCACCCGGAGGACGTCGGCGCCGTACTTGGTCACCCCCGTCCGCATGGTCTGGGCGTAACCGTCCCAGTGGCGCTTGCGCTGGCGCTCCGGGGTGATCAGATCGAGGGACTGGCCGATCGCCTCCTCCGCCGCGTAGCCGAAGATGCGCGTCGCGGCCGGGTTCCAGACGGTGATCGCCCCTTGCGGATCGGACACCACCACCGCGTCACCGGCCGCCGCGACCAGCGCCGCGAAGTCGATTTCCGGTGGCATGGTCAGGCCGCCCGCGACCGGCTCCGCGCGTTCCAGTGTCGGGGCGGGACGTTGGGGTTCAGCGGCATGAGACGCTCCTCTGTTCTCCGTCGAGCCGAGGCCCGGACGGTGGCGTTGCGAGGACTTGCTGTGACGAAGACTTGCTTTTTGCCTGCTTCCGTCGTTGGTATTTGGTATGCCAACGATCCGAGGGTGTCAACAGAGGCCCCCGGTGTCAATCGGGGGATTCCCGCCGCTCCGGTGACGGCGCGCGCGGATTGTCAACGGTCGCGGTGGAGCGGGCATCCCGCGCGAACGTTTCCGCCGGGACGCCGCGGATCGCGGGCGCAAACAAGAAGACCGGAAGGGGGAGAGACGCCATGGGCCCGGGCCCGAGCATCACGATCACGCAGATCGAAGGCTACAAGTTTGCGGTCGATTTCGGCAGCGTCCTGCCGCTTCTCATCGTCGACGAGGCGGTGCCGATCGGCAACGGCGAGGGGCCGTTCCCCGAGCAGATTCTGGTGAGCGCGGTGACCAACTGCCTGTGCGCCAGCCTCGTCTTCGCCCTGGCCAAGTTCAAGCAGGAGGCGGAGGGCATTCGGGCGGAGGCCCGCTGCGAGGTCACCCGCAACGCCGAGAACCGCCTGCGGATCACCGGCATCGCCGTCAGCATCAGCCTCGGGGCGCGGGCCGAGGCGGTGCCGCGCATCGACCGGGTGCTGGAGCAGTTCCAGCGCTTCTGCACCGTCTCCGAGAGCGTCCAGGCCGGCATCCCCGTGACGGTGGCCGTCCGCGACGGCGCCGGCACGCTGCTGACCTGAGCTTCCCACCCACAGGAGGACATCCCATGACGACATCCGCACGGAACCACGCTCCGGCCGAGACGCCGGAGGACCTCGCCCGCCTGTTCAACGAACGCGCCAACGAGGGCGACGTCGAGGGATTGGTGGCGCTCTACGAGCCCGGCGCGGTGCTGGCCGCCGGCAAGGTGGTGGCGACGGGCGAGGCGGAGATCCGCCGGTTCTACGCCGACCTCCTGTCCCGCCGCTCGGAATTCCCGGCGGCCGAGACCCTGCCGGCGCTTCGGAACGGCGACATCGCCATGACCTTCGCGCGCCTGCCCAACGGCACGATCTCGGCCGAGACCGCCCGTCTCCAGGCGGATGGCGGATGGCGCTGGCTGATCGACCAGCTCAAGATCAAGCCGCTGAGCCCTGGCTGACCCGCCCCCCCTCGAAAGCCATCGCCTTCCCTCCAGCGCCGGGTTGCCCGCATGATCGATCCCCACCTCGCCGGGCGGCTCGCCTTCGCGCATCGGCTGCCCACGAAGGCGCCGCTGCCGCCGGGCTCCCACGCCCTCGGGCTGTTCCCCGAACGCGACGCCCTGCTGGTGGTGCCGGAGGGCGTCGACCCGCGCCGGCCGACACCGCTGGTGGTGCTCTTCCACGGCGGCGGCGGCAGCGCGGAGAAGATCCTGCCGATGCTGCGCGCGCATGCGGAGGCGCGCGGCTTCCTGCTCCTCGTACCGCAATCGGTGTTCCCGACCTGGGACCTCGTGATCGGCGGCCACGGGCCCGACCGCGAGCGCGTCGACCTCGCGCTCGCGGAGGTCGGCGCCCGCTTCCTGCTCGATCCGTTCCACCTCGTCTTCGCGGGGCACTCCGACGGCGGCAGCTACACGCTCTCCCTCGGGCTCGCCAACGGCCACGTGGTGACCCACCTCCTCGTCTCGTCGGCAGGCTTCCTGTCCGTCCACCTGCAATCCGGCGCGCCGCGCATCGTCCTCACTCACGGCACGCGCGACGAGCAGATCCCCATCGACCGCAGCGCCCGCACCCACGTCGCGCAGCTGCGGGATGCCGGCTACGACGTCACGGCGATCGAATATGACGGCCCGCACGCCTACGATCCGGCCGTGGTGGCGCAGGCCGTGGATATCGTGCTGCGCGACGACGGCTGAGACTCGGTCTCACTGGGGTTCGGCGGAAGCCCCCCACCGCGCAGTCGCGCGGGCAGACTTCGATTGAGTTCGCCCAACCAAATCGAGAGGCTTCGGGCGCGTCTCAGCCGGCCCCGATCTCGAACGCCATCCCGCGCCCCGGTCCCTGGTCGGCATAGTCGACGAGGCTGTAGCCGCGCGCCGCCAGGGCGTCCTCCAACACATCTCTGTGCTTGCGGAACGTCTGGCCGATGGCCAGCGGCGTCAGGCGCGGATTGCCCTGCCGCAGCTGGTCGATTCCGATCGTGAGGGGCGCCTGCTCGCGATCCGCGATGCGGATGAGCGCGGATGCCAGCTCGGCCGCTTTCGTCTCGGAGGCCGATTTCGCCTTGAATGCCATGTCCGTCTCGAAACTCCCGTCTGTCCCAACGACGTGCCCGACTCACGGACAGCGTGACCTCGGCCGTTCCGCCGCGCTCCCAGGCGGGTCGGCCTTCCGATCCTACCGACCGCGGGCGGCCCGAAGGCTCGCGATCACCGTCCCGACGAAGGCCTCGCCCTCGGCGGTGAAGGCGATCTGCTCGTCCGTGCAGGTCGCCAGGCCCTTGTCCGTGATCTCGGCGACGCCCTCCGGGTCGGCCTCATGGCCGTGCCCGTCCCGGCGGATGACCGAGGCGACGCGCTCGCCGCTGATGAGGCTGTGATAGGCCGCGAAAGCGAAGATCGAGAGAGCCTTGTCGCTCAGGGAATCGGTCGGTCCGGCCATCCGGGATATCTCCTCCGCCTCCGGTCTCCCGCGAACGCGATCCGGCTCCCCCGTCAACGTCGGTCCGGGCCGCTCGGTGCCCTCGGCGCCGCCCGGTCGATGCCGCAGGCTCGCGCGGACGGCGCACCACACCGCTTCCGGACGCGGCTCACGGGACAGGCCGGGCGCATTTTTCGCTTCGTCTTGTCTCGGCGTCCCGATCTTTTGACGATCGATCCTCGGGGACTTGCCACAGACCCGGTTTCGGGAACGGCTCCTGTCCGTCGAAGGACGGCAAGCGCGAACCCGATCCGGACCGTTCAGCGGGTTCGGCGACGGCGCCGCCTTGATGTCTGGCCCAACGGTCAGTAACGGACGCATGCTCTCCGCTTTCTATAAAGATCGGCCGCAGCGACGACCGACGCCCTGAAGAGTACCGGATAAGACAATGAAGCAACTCCTGTTTTCCATCGAGGGCCGTATTCCGCGCAGTCAGTTCTGGCTCGCGATGCTGATCTTCGTCGGGGTTTCCGCCGCCGTCGGCGGCGTCGGCTACCTGCTCGGCGCGCTGATCCCCGGAACCGTGAGCCCGGATGGCACCATGTCCGTCACCGGACTCGCCGCCATCCCCTACCTCGCGCTCTCGCTCGGCTACATGGTGTTCAACATCTGGGCCGGCATCTGCGTCAGTGCCAAGCGCTGCCATGATCGGGGCCGCTCGGGCTGGTTCATGCTGGTGCAGTTGATCCCGCTCATCGGCGGCATCTGGTACCTCATCGAGGTCTGCTGCCTGCGCGGCACTCCGGGGCCGAACCGTTATGGCCCCGACCCGCTCGACCACCCCACGCCGCTGTTGCCTATTCCCTCGGTGGTCTGACAAGTCTCTCTTCCTTCGAAGACCGACCCCGCCTCGAGGACCGACCGCGCCTCGAGGACCGGCACCGTGAACGCAGCCTCGCGGGGACGCGGGTCACGCTGGAGCGAGATTAGCCCGCTCGACTGGCCGCCCACCGCTCGCCGCCCTACCCTTTCTCCCGGGAGTCGTTTCCGTGGACACGGGACCGGCTTCCGGTTTTCGCGTGGCCGCGTTCCTTCGCGTCGCCCGCATCCGCCGGACGTGAATACGCTCAAGCGAGGCTTTGGAGACCATCATGCGCGGTTCGAGATGGATGCTTACCGGAGGCGCCCTGGACGGAGCGTCCAAGACCCTGTCATCCAAGATCCTGTCGTCCAAGATCCTGTCGTCCCTGACCCTGTCCTTCCTCGTCCTGTCGTCCGGCGGCGCGGCGGCCGATTGCCTGCGTCACGTCTACAACCGCTCGCCGCTGGTGCTGGTCGCCACGCAGGATGGCGGCCCCTCCTTCGTCGTCCGGCCCGGCTCGTCGCGCACGATCCGGCTCTCGGGTCCGGGAAAGCTGGATCTTGCCGGCTACTGCGCGCCACTGGGCCGGGGCGACGACCTCGCTTCCCTCGGAGCGCCCGCCGTGCAGAGTTCCTTCGGCTATCAGGCGGTCCTGGATCGTTGCTTCTTCGAGTTCGGTCACGACTTCTTCGACCGCGAGCTCGGGCGCGGCTTCTTGCCCTATGACGGCACGCAACCCTTCACCCTGAACAATCCGAAGCAGGGCGACATCGTGCTCACCACCGATCAGGCGACCTGCCTACCCCGGCGCTGACGTCTCCGCGCGGTGCATGCCGGCCTGCGGGAACAAGCGGTGCCGCGCGCGCTTCCTTCGTCAGCGACACATCACGGGAGGGCGCCTTGAGCACGGACCGGAGCCACGAGCCACCCAGCCCCTCGGATCGGCGACCCGCCACCGGCGGGCATCACGACAAGACCGAGGAACGCGGAGCGGACGAGACGGGCCCTGGAGACCTCGGGCCCCATTCCCCCGCCAGCGCCGGACCGAACACCGATCCCGGCCCCGAGACGGGCGGCTACGACGATCACTCGCCCAGCCGGCATCCGACCAACAGTAAGGGCGGATACGGCGCCGGGTGAGAGCCGGCGATGACGCTTGGCCCGTCGCCTCGACGGGCGCCTACTCGGACAGGAATGCGACGCCGATCTCGCTGGGACTTCGCCACGCCACGCGGACGCGCAGGTCCTCGGCGCCCACGCTCAGCACGAACGCGTCCGGAATGCCGAGCACGCTCAGGACCTTCAGGCGCGCGCCGCCCTCCGACCGGTCGACCAGGGTGCAGGAGACCGGGCTACCGAACGTGGTCCTGATCAGGGCCGGGTCGGAGGCCGCATAGCGGCGCGTCGCCCTCCGATCCTCGAACGTCACGCCGGGATCGGCCCGCGCCGCCATGGCGTCGATGCAGCGCTCCGACCAGTCGCCGCTTGGGAGCGGACGCGATCGGTCAGCTATGCCGGTTCGCATCGTGCGCTCCCGTCAGGGGCTCGCAGCCGATGTCCGTCCGGTCGCAATTGAACCAGGCCGTGATGACCTCGTCGCTGCGCGAAACCGCCTTGCAGGGCAGCGCCTTGTCGAAGGCGAACGAGTACAGGACGAAGTCACCGGGGACGGCGTCGGCGCCGATCATGACCAGGCGGGCTCCGAGATCGGTGGAATCCTGGATCACGCAACCCTTGTGGGTGTGCTCGTCGATGGCGATGAACCCGAAGAGCTGCTCGGTGTTCGTCTCGATATGGTCCCATGCTCTTGTTGCCATACTGCCACCTCCCGGCCTGCGTGCGAACGAGACATCGCGGATACCCATCCCGCACGGACCTTGTTGAGATTAGGCGAATTTAGCAACTCAAATGCGAACTTTCCCGCTTTTCCACACGATGGGCGCGGCCTTCCACACGCGGGAACCGAATCCGTCCCATCAGAGACCGTCGTCCGGGCCGCAGATTCCATCGACGAGATTGAGCCCGAGGAGGAACTCGGACGTGAACCGGGTGCGCACCAGGGGCTCCAGGGACGGGCGTCCGCGCAGGCACGCGGCCTCGTCGCGGCGGGCCGCGACGGCCTCCTCGCGCGTGACGGCCCGGAACCGCAGGCGCGTACCGGGCCGGCCTTGCGCGAACCGGCCGAGATCCGGTCCGATCACCGTCGCGATCTTCGGGTAGCCCCCCGTGGGCTGGCGGTCCGCCATCAGCACGACCGGGCGCCCGTCGCCGGGAACCTGGATCGCGCCCATGACGATCCCGTCGGAGACGATGTCGTGGCCCGCCGCGTGCCGAAGCCGGGGACCGTCGAGGTAGCTCGCCATCCGGTCGCTGCGGTTCGAGATGGTCCAATCCGCCGCCAGGAAGGCGTCGATCTGATCCGGATCGAAGGCATCCGCCTGCGGCCCCGGGAGGACGCGGATCGTGTCGGGCGCGCGCTCCAGCCAGGGCGCATCGATCCGGCTCGGCGCCAGCGGCAGGTGGCGGGCAAGCACCCGGATCCGGTCCCCCGCCCGCAGGCCGCGACCCTCCAGCCCGCCCATCCCCGAGCGGATATGGGTCGCCGTAGACCCCAGGACCGGCGCGACGTCGAGGTCGCCCGCCACGGCGAGGTAGCACCAGGAACCGCCCGCGCCGGCCCGGATCCCGAGCACGGCGCCCGGCTCCAGCGTCAGCGCCACATCTGGTCCGAGTTCCTGGCCATCCAGGCTGACCGCGAACGCGCCGCCCGCGACCGCGACGGTCAACGCGGCCCCCTCGGCCGTGAGCGCGATCCCGCCCAGCGAGACCTCGATGGCGGTGGCCTGCGCCGGACATCCGAGACTGAGATTCGCCGTGGCATGCGCCAGCCGGTCCATCGGCCCCGCCGCGGTGATGCCGTAGCGCAGGTATCCGTGCCGGCCGCCGTCCTGAAGCGTCGTGCCGGGACCGGCCGAGAGCACGCGCAAAGCCGTGCTTTCCTCCGTCACGTGCCTCTCCGGCGCGCCACGACCTCGCCGCCGGCCGCGCGCCGTTCGAGGGACCGGAACGCGTCGGCATCCACCGCCTCGAAGGACAGCCCGTCGCCGGGCTGGATCGGGAAGGGCTCCGGGCGCTCCGGAGCATAGAAGCGCTCGGGCGTGCGCCCGACGACGTACCAGCCGGTCGGCATCGGAAAGGTGCCGACGGCGCACAGGCCACCGCCGATGAGGATCGCGCCCGCCGGGTGCGGCGGGCGCGGCGCGGCCCGGCGCGGAACCGCGAGGGCCTCCGGCAAGCCGCCGAGATAGGCGAAGCCCGGCGCGAAGCCGTACATGTAGACGCGATAGTCGCCCTGCGCGTGCGCCCGCGCCAGGGCTTGGGACGACAGACCGAGCCGCGCGGCGGCCTCGTCCAGGTCCTCACCGAAGCCGGGATCGTAGCAGCAGGGCAACGTCCAGACGCTGGCCGCGCGCGCTTCGGTCTGCCCGCGCTCCAGCGCCGCCTCGACCGCGGCGACGAGGGCGTCGCGGTCGATCCGCAGGGGATCGTAGTGGATCATCAGGGAGCGGTAGGTCGGCACGCACTCGCACAGGCCCACGGGGGCCGCTTCCCGCAGGGCGGCGTCGAGGGCGAGGACCCGCTCGTTCAGGACGGGGTCGACGATGCGGCCGAACTCGACCACCAGGGCCGCCTCGCCGGAATCGAGGAAGCGCGGGCGCGGGGCGCTCACGTGAAGGCCTTCAGCCGGATGCCGGCCTCCTCCAGGGCCCGCCGCACCGCCCGCGCGGTCGCGACCGCCTGCGCCGAGTCGCCGTGGACGCAGATCGAGTCGATCGGCGTCCCGAGATGCGCGCCGTCCTCCGTGATGATCGCTCCCGCCTCGACCATCTCGCGGGTCCGCCGGGCCGCCGCGCCCGCATCCTCGATCAGGGCGCCCGGTCGGCCGCGCGGGATCAGCTGGCCCGCCGGGTCGTAGCCCCGATCGGCGAAGATCTCCTGGAACACCCTGAGGCCGGCCGCCTCCCCCACCTGCACCTGCTCGGTCCGGGCGATCGCCAGCAGGGCAAGGGTCGGGTCGACTGCCCGCACGGCCCGCGCGATCGCCTCGGCGACGGCGCGCTCGCGGGCGGCGAGATTGGCCAGGGCGCCATGCGCCTTGACGTAGCTGACGCGGTGCCCGGCATAGGTCGCGAGCGCCTGAGCCGCCCCGACCTGATAGGCGACGAGCCGCTCGATCTCGGCCGGCGCCAGGGGGATCTGCCGGCGGCCGAAGCCCGCGAGGTCCGCGTAGCCCGGATGCGCTCCCACCGCGACCCCGCGCGCGCGGGCGAGCGCGAAGGTCTGCGCCATGATGTCGGGATCGCCGGCGTGCAGGCCGCAGGCGACGTTGGCGGAGGTGACCGCGGCCAGCATGGCCGCGTCGTCGCCGCAGCGATAGCTTCCGAAGCCCTCGCCGAGATCGGCGTTGAGATCGACGGACCTGTTCGGCGCGGTGACCGCGCGGGGATCAGCGTCTGTCATGGCCTCTCGATCTTGGCATCTCGATCTTGGCATCCCGATTCATGAGATCTCATGATGTCCTGGCCCGCCCGATGAAGCACGATGCTCGGCATCGAGCCGGTTCGGCGAACAGCACGTCCCAGACCTCCTCATAGCAAAACCCCGGAGCCGTGCCGACGTGCCGCTGCGCACGGGATGCACGAACGGTCGGGATTAAAATAAATCTCTATACTTGTGTCGTTGAGCACTTTCCAGCGCATCGTCTTGGCCTAACTTGAGATCATCGAGACGGCGGAAGGATACGGAGCTTGGACAACGCCGATCCTGCGACACGCGCGGATCGCGCCGCGCATCCCCGGACTCTCCGGAACGCCCCATCGGGTGGCCACCCGCATCCGCATTCACGGCCGGTCCCGGTACGGATGGTTCGCACACGGGATCGTCAACGGCGCGCGGGAACGGAACGGCTTCCCTCGCGTCGCCCCGCCGGTTTCCGCAATCACGGCCCTCGTCCGCCCGGTCGGCGCGAGGCCCCCATCACAGAAGGATCACGCATGGACACGCTCATCCAAGGCATCTCGGAGTTTCGCGGCAACGTCTTCCCCGGCCAGAAGGCGATGTACAATCGGCTGGTCCGGGACGGGCAGCAGCCCAAGGCCCTGTTCATCGCCTGCGCGGATTCCCGCGTCTCGCCCGAACACATCACGCAGTCCGGCCCCGGCGAACTGTTCGTCTGCCGCAATGCCGGCAACATCGTGCCCCCGTTCTCGCAGGTGAATGGCGGCGTCTCATCGGCCATCGAGTACGCGGTGGTGGCCCTCGGCGTGAACGACATCGTGATCTGCGGCCATTCCGATTGCGGGGCGATGAAGGGCATGTCGGACGCCAAGGCCCTGGAGGCGATGCCGAGCGTCGCCGCGTGGCTGCGCCACAGCCAGGCCGCGCACAAGATCGTCTGCGAGGCCTATCCGGCGGACATGGACCCGAAGACCCATGCGCGGGCACTCGGCCTCGAGAACGTCGTAGTTCAGCTCAACCACTTACGTACGCATCCGAGCGTCGCGGCCGGCCTCGCCAAGGGGGAGCTTCGCCTGCACGGCTGGTTCTTCGAGATCGAGAGCGGCGAGGTCCTGGCCTATGACGGGGAGGGGTCCCGTTTCATCTCCCTGGAGGACGGCGAGGAGCTGCCCGTGGCGCTCGCCTCGTCCCGCCGCGTCTCCGCGCCCGGCCTCGTCGGCTGACCGCCTTCGGCGGTGGGCCCGGAAACCCGCCGCCTCAGGCGGCGGGCGGAACGGCCCGAGGCTCCCCCGCCGCTTCACCGACCCAGGAAAGCGCGAACAGGCGCATGTCGCGGGTGTCGCGACACTCCGAGGGCGGCAGTCCGGCGAGATGAAGCGGCGCGCGGACGGCCGGGCTCAGCAGGCGGAGCACGTCGTCGGAGGCCGCCAGGGTCAGGTCCGCCGCCTTGGCGCGGGCCTCGATCCGAGCGAGGCGGTTCATCGGTGTTCCCAGCACCGTGAACTCGGCCCGGTGCCCGTCGTCGAACACGCCCACGAGGACCTCACCCGCATGCAGCGCCATGGTGGTGCGCAGGAGCGGGCGGCCCTCGCCGGCGCGCTCGGCGTTGAGCGCGTCGAGGCGCGCCAGGATGGTCCGGGCGCAGGCGAGGGCGGCCTGCGCCTGCGCCTGCGGACGCCCGACGATGAACTGCGCCAGGATGCCGTCGCCCACATACTTGTCGACGATGCCGCCGTGCTCGGTCACGGCCACGTGGGTCAGGGCCCGCACGTCGAGGAGCGCCCGCACCACCTCCTCCTGCGCGTGGTCGCGCGAGAAGGCCGAGAACCCCCGCAGGTCGAGGCCGAACAGGCAGGCGTGGCGGGATTGCACGGTGCCGAGGCCGCCGCCGCTCTCGGCGAGCGCCCCCGCCACCCGGCGCGGCACGAAGCGCGCGAGGCTGGTGCGCTCCCATTCCATGCGCAGGGCCGTGGTCACCGCCGCTCGCAGGCGGCGCACGCCGTCGATCACCACGAGGCTCGCGGCCAGGAAGGTCAGGAGGCCCGGCACCTCCTCTTCCAGGGTGACGTGCGGGCCGAGGAGCGCGCTCTCGGGCGCCAGGAAGGCCAGCAGGATGGTGCCGCCCCAGCCGAGCGACACCAGCGCGGCGAACGCGACCGTGTGCCAGACTCGCATGCTCAGCCCGGTCTGGAGCAGGAGCAGGAAGGCCGGCAGGCGGCTCACCGCCGTCGCGGTTTCCTGGGTGTCGGCCGCGCCCAGCAGCATGTGCTCGACGAGGAGGAACAGGGCGATGCCGGCATTGAGCAGGGTCGCGGTCCAGGTCAGCCACGCCGTCGTGCGGTCCGCGTCGCCCGCGCGATGCATGGCGCGCCAGTCGGCGATGCCGAGGCCAAGGGAGATCAGCGCGTAGAGGCCGAGGCCGATCCAGTGGTGGGCCGAGTGGTTCGAGCCGTCATAGCCCTGCGCGGTGGCGAGCAGCACCAGTACGATGAGCAGGTGCAGCACCAGGGACCGGCGCCCGGACGCGGCCTGGAGCCGGCGCAGGATGTCGGGGTCGCCCCCCTGGGACGTGCGGCGGACGGGCAGACGCATGGACGCGCGGATCGTTGTGGCGGGAGCCGGCTCCCTATCACGTCTTGCGCGCGATGGCCCCTGGCCCCCCTGCTCACGCGATTCTCAGAGAGCCCCCTCGCGGATGGCCCCCGGATCGGCCAGGGCGTGCAGCAGGCGCGCGGCGCTGTGGGCGAAGCGCAGGGTCACGGCCTTGCGCCGGGGGCCGCTCAGGGCGTGGTCGGCGGGGTCGCGCAGGATCGCGGCTCCGAAGGCATCCGCCACGATGAGGCCGGCATCCTCCGGGGTCAGGGTGGTGGAGAGCGTCTCCGGAATCGCGAAGTAGAAGCGGTCGCAGTAATCGCGGTAATCCGGCCATTTCCGGTCGGCCCGAAAATCCGCCACGCTCGACTTGATCTCCACGATGGTCAGGCGCCCGGCCGGGCACAGGGCGATGACGTCGGCCCGCCGGCCGTTCGCCAGGGAAAATTCCGGGATGGTGACGTGCCCGAGTTCGGAAAAGAGCCGCCGGACCCCGCGCTGGACCTGGAGCGCGGTGGCCGACTGGCGCCGGTCGGGCGGAAGGATGGCGGTCGCGAGGGCTGCTGACATAAGGCTCTGATGGCGCGGACAATGCGTCCCGAATCGGGACCGCCCCCAGGAAATCAGCCGCCGCCCGGCTTGTCACCTGCGACCCCATTGCGCGGGCCCGTCGATCCCGTCGCGGGTCCTTCTGTCCCGTCGTAGGCCCTTCGATCCCGTCGCGGGCCCTACGCTCCGGTTGCGGGCCTGGAGACCCGCGCCGGATCGTGTCACCTTTCCGAACCCGCCGATTTGCGCCCATTCATCCAGGGAGGCCGGCCTGCCGGAGGAGACGATCGGGGACCGCACGCGGGAGACCGGCCGCGTGGCGCGCGAGATCCGGCGGCTGGAAGCGCTCGCGGCGCGGCGGCGGCTCCGGGTGCGCGTGCTGCGGGCCTTGCGCGGAACCCTCGGCGCGGGCGCCACCCTGGCGACCCTGGTCAAGCTGAAGCTCGCGGGTTCGCTCGCGCTGAAGCTCGGAATCGCCGCCCTGGTGGGTCTCGGGCTGGCCTGGCCCTTCGTCGCCTTGGCGCTGGTCGTCCTGTTCGGACTCGTCGTGACGATCGTTGCCCTGTTCTCGGGCGAGAACATCTCCTGCCCCGAGGCCGCCTGTGACTGGGGCTGCGACGGGCGGGAGAAGCGGGGCGCGCGGCTCAAGCAGCGGATCGCCGAGCGCCGGGCCTGGCTCGCCGCCCCGTCGGGGCCGGCACCGAGCCTCCTGCGCTTGGGCGGCGGCCGGAAGGCTAGCCCTTGAAATAGCCGAGGATGCCGGCGCCCGGCGCCAGCATGAGGAAGGCCCAGGCCAGGGCCGAGGTCACGTTGGCGATCTGGAAGGGCAGGCGCCGGACCCCGAACACCCCGGCGATCAGCGGCACCACGGCGCGGGCCGGGCCGATGAAGCGGCCGATCACGATGCCGCCGGCCCCCCACTTGCGGCAGAAGGCCTCCGCGCGGTCCACGAGCTTGGGGTAGCGCCGCATCGGCCACATCCGCTTAGCGCCCTCCTTGTAATAGTGCCCGAACTCATAGGAGACCCAGTCGCCGAGCACCGCCCCGAGGGCGCCGGCCAGCATCACCGGCCAGAACGGGATGCCGACCGCCCCCATCATCGCGCCGATGGCGAGGAGCAGGAAGGTCGCCGGCACCAGCAGCGACAGGAAGGCCAGCGACTCGCAGAAGGCGAGCACGCCGACGATCAGCGGCGTCCAGCCCTGGTTCGCCTCCACGAAGGCGAGGGTGCTGGCGCGAAGGGCTTCGAAATCCATGAGGCTCGAACATTCCGTGACACGTGTCCGTCGGATCGGCCGCTCCGCTGTGGCCGAGCCCGCGCCTCGGGGCAAGCGGCCCGGGTCTTGGCGGACCAGGTCTTGGCGGACCAGGTCTTGGAGGATGCGAAGGGCGAGCGAACCGGGCTATGGGTTCGGGCCACCGATCCTTGGACTCCCGCTGCACCGTGGTGCCCGGAGCGAGAACCGAGGATGGGGGGGAGTTTTGTGAGGCACTCTTAGACCCGCGTTCTTCGGAGCATCCGGCGTGAACATCCTCTCGATCCAATCGCACGTCGCCTACGGCCATGTGGGCAACGCCTCGGCGGTGTTTCCGATGCAGCGCCTCGGCGTCGAGGTCTGGGCGATCCACACGGTGCAGTTCTCCAACCACACCGGCTACGGCGCCTGGCGCGGCCGGGTCTTCGACGGCCCGGCCATCGAGGACCTCGTCGCCGGCATCTCCGAGCGCGGCGTGCTCGGCACCTGCGACGGCGTGCTGTCGGGCTACATGGGCTCGGCCGATATCGGCACCGCCATCGTGGCGGCGGTCGCGGCCGTGCGCGCCGTGAACCCGCGGGCGCTCTATGCCTGCGACCCCGTGATGGGCGACACCGGCCGGGGCATCTACGTCCGGCCCGGCATCCCGGAATTCCTGCGCGCGCGGGCGGTGCCGGCCGCCGACATCGTGACGCCGAACCAGTTCGAGCTGAACCACCTCTCGGGGCTGCCCACCGGCACCCTGGCGCAGGCCAAGCGCGCGGTGGCCTCGGTGCAGGCGCTCGGACCGCGTGTCGTCCTTGTCACCTCGCTGATCACCGACGACACGCCCGCCGACGCCATCGACCTGATGGCCGGCGAGGGCGGCCGGTTCTGGCGCCTGCGCACCCCGCGCCTGCACCTCGACGTCAACGGCGCCGGGGACGCCATCGCCGCCCTGTTCCTGGTGCATTACGCCCGCACCGGCTCGGCGGCGCTGGCGCTCGGCATGGCGGGCGCCTCGGTCTACGGCCTCCTGCGGCGCACGGCGGAGGCCGGCTCGCGCGAGATCCTGACCGTGGCGGCGCAGGACGAGTTCGTCGCGCCGAGCGAGACGTTCCCGGTGGAGACGGTCTAAGCTCGGCGCACAGACAAGCCGGGAGAGCCCCCCATGCCGCGCCGCTTCGTGACCCTCGACGTGTTCACCGACACCGCGCTCACCGGCAACCCGCTCGCGGTGGTGCTGGACGCGGAGGGGCTCGACACGCCCGCGATGCAGGCGCTCGCCGCCGAGTTCAACCTCTCCGAGACGGTGTTCGTGCTGCCGCCCACGGAGGCGCGCCACCGGGCGCAGATGCGCATCTTCACGCCCACCGCCGAGTTGCCCTTCGCCGGTCATCCGACCCTCGGCACCGCCGTGCTCCTGGCCTTGCGCGATCAGCGGGCGGGCCTCACCGACGCCATGGCCTTCGGGCTCGAGGCGACGCTCGGAACCCTGGCCTGCGTGGTCGAGCCGGGCGAGGGACGCGGCACCGGCCGCTTCCGGATGCCGGTGCTGCCCGAATATCTCGGCGACGGGCCGGAGACCGGGCCGGTCGCCGCGGCGCTCGGCCTGGAGCCCGCCGAGATCGGCTTTGCCCGCCACGCCCCGAGCCGGCACCGGGCGGGCCCCCCCTTCCTGTTCGTGCCCGTGGCCACGCGCGCGGCCCTGGACCGGGCGCGCGTCGTGCCAGCCGCCCTCGACGACCTCGGCCCCCCGGCGGCCCTCTACTGCTACACGCCCGACCCGGACGGGCTCGGGCATCGCTATCAGGCGCGGATGTTCGCGCCCCATCTCGGCGTGCCGGAAGATCCGGCGACGGGCTCGGCGGCGGCCGCCTTCGCGGGCGTGATGATGCAGTTCGAGCCGCTCGGCGACGGCGAGCACGCCATCGTCCTGCGCCAGGGCGTCCGGATGGGCCGGCCGAGCAGCATCGGGGTGCAACTCTGCATCGAGGCGGGGGCCCTGCGCGCCGTGGAGATCAGCGGCGGCGCCGTGCTGGTCAGCGAGGGAACCCTGCTTGTCTGACGCCTTCACGCTGACGCCCCTGCGCGCGCTCACCGCGCGGCTCGTCACGCATGACTGGGCCTGGGCCGAGGCGAACGCCGCCGCCATCGCGCGGAACTGGGAGCGACGCCGCGCGGCAGCGCCCGCGATGTTCGACGGGCGCGTGCTCCTCGCCCGCGCCTGCCGCGTCACGGAAGGCGTCTGCGCGGTCGAGCTGTTCGAGACGGCCTATGCGAGCTTCCTCGCCTTCCGGGATGCCGGTTCGCCCGACCCGGAGGTCACCAACGCCTTCGCGGCGGTGGCGCCCTGGACGGCGGACGGCGCCGCGCTGCTCGGCCTCATGGGCGGGCAGACGGCCAATGCGGGCCAGGCCTACTTTCCCTGCGGCACGCCCGACCGCGACGACGTGCGCCCGGGCGGGCGGGTCGATCTCGCCGGCAGCGCCGCCCGCGAGTTCCGCGAGGAGACCGGCATCGGGCTGGCGCCGGACGCGCCGGAGGATTGGGTCCTCGTCAGCGGCCAGGGTCAGCGCGCCTTCCTGCGCCCCGTCCGGTTCGCAGAGGACGCCGCGACCCTGCTCGCCCGCATGGAGGCGCATTGCCGGGGGGAGGACGCCCCGGAACTCGCCGGCTTCCTGACCGTGCGGGGCGCGGGCGACCTCGACGCCGCCCGGATCGCCGGCTTCGCCCGCGCCTATCTGGCGCGGGAATTCGCTGCGGCCTACGGATAGCCGTAGCGCGACTTCGCCGCCGCCAGCAGGCCGAGCGCCTCGCGGTCGCGGCCGCCCTGGCAGGCCTGCGCGGCATGGCGCAGATCGGCGCTGAAGCGCTCGCCCACCGGCGCATTGAGGTTGCCGGTGGCGACATCGCTGTCCACCACGGCCTGGGTGCGGGCGATGGCGGGGCCGCAGCCGCTGCCCTGCGGCAGGGGGCCGGGCGCGGGCGCGGCGGGCAGGGCCGCCACGGCGGGCGGCGCCGACGCGGTCGGCTTGCATGCACCGAGCAGCGCGGCGGTGAGAAGGGCGGCGACGGCGAGGCTGACGCGGGACACGGCGGCTCCTGACAACAAGGGGGTGCCGCGGCAACGGCACAGCTTGATTCGGGCCGTTTCTGGCCCGCGCCGCACGGCCGGTCAATCGGGCGCCGGGCGCGTCAGCCCTGAGACCGCGCGACGCCCGAGCGAAGCTCAGATCCGCCATCCCGAAGGGATCAACCGGGATGTCACCCTGAATCCGGGAGGGCGACGGCGGACGCGTCGCCCTCCTGCCGACAGCGGAACCGAGCCGCGCTTGCCGACTACTTGGACTTGTCGGCGATCGCCTTGAGACCGGATTCGTAGATGCCCGAGATCGCGTCCGTCGCCACCGCGTCCGGCGCGCCCTTGGCCTTGAAGCTGCCGGTCCACTTCACCGTCGAGCCCGCGCCCTTCGGCATCACCGAGAGCGTCGAGCTGTAATCGCTCACCGGCAGCGGACCGGAGACGATGCCGTAGGTGTAGCTCATGGCCTTGTCGTCGCGGGCGGTCTGCGATTCGACGATGGTGCCGCCGCCCTTGAGGCTCAGGGTGCGCAGGGTCTTGCCGCCATCCTGGGAGAGCGCGCACTTCTCGATGGCCGGATGCCACTGGCCGATCCCGCAGAAATCGCCGATCGTCGACCAGACCTTGGCCGGGGGCGCCGCGACGTCGATGGATTTGGCGACGTCGATGGCGAGGCCCGGCACCGTACCGGCGACGAGAGCGAGGGCGGGAAGCGCGAGGACGCGCGTGAAGATCTGCAGCATGGCGGGGATTCCTTCCTGTTTTTCTTGGCTTGTGCCGATTATTTCTGGCGGACGATCACCGCCGGACCGCGTTCGGTCCGCATGCGAAGCTAGGCGGGGAACCGCGCAGGGCAATGCGCGCCGCGTGAACCGGCGGCGCGCGAGACCATAAACAATCCGTGACACGGCCCCGGTCCTCGGAATGCGCGGCGGCGGCCCAAGATGGTCTGCCTTGTCAAGCCGGCATCCAGGGTCTACCAAAGCCGCCTCCGCAACCGCTCGCGCGTCGCATCGACGCGCCGTTGCCCTTCCGGGAGAGACGAGCCTTGGCCAGCGCCGGCTCCACGCGCAGCACCGCCGACGCCGCTTTCGCGGCCGCTCGGTCGCGCGCGTCTCTTCGCCCGCTGCTTCTCCTTAGCCGCCCCTGAGGGCCGTCCGGGCGCGTGCGCCTGGGCTCTCAGGGGTTTGCCTCTCCGCGAGACCCGCGACGGCCGCTCCGCGCCGCCGGGCTCCCCCGACGACAAGGGCGCCGCTTCCCCGCGAGGGACCGCGCCGCGACAGGAATATCCCCATGACGGCTTTCCCGACTTCGGCGCCCGAGACCCCCGCCAAGGACCGCGTCCTCATCTTCGACACCACCCTGCGCGACGGCGAGCAGTGCCCCGGCGCCACCATGACCCTCGACGAGAAGCTGGCGGTGGCCGAACTCCTCGACACGATGGGGGTCGACATCATCGAGGCGGGCTTCCCCATCGCCTCGATCGGCGATTTCGAGGCCGTGGCGGAGATCGCGCGCCGGTCCAAGCGGGCCACCATCGCGGGTCTGGCCCGCGCGATCCCCGCCGACATCGCGCGGGCGGGTGAAGCCGTTCGCCACGCTAGGCGGGGGCGCATCCACACCTTCGTCTCGACCTCGCCGATCCACCTCGCGCACCAGATGCGCAAGTCCGAGGACGAGGTGATCGAGATCATCCTGAAGACCGTGGCCCAGGCCCGCGACCTCGTGGAGGACGTGGAATGGTCGGCCATGGACGCGACCCGCACGCCGATCGACTATCTCTGCCGCTGCGTCGAGGCCGCGATCCGCTCGGGCGCCACCACCATCAACCTGCCCGACACCGTGGGCTACGCCACGCCCGACGAGTACCGCGCGATGTTCCGCGCCGTGCGCGCGCGCGTGCCGAACGCCGACAGGGCGGTCTTCTCGGTGCATTGCCACAACGATCTCGGCCTCGCCATCGCCAACTCGCTGGCGGGCGTCGAGGGCGGGGCCCGCCAGGTGGAATGCACCGTCAACGGCATCGGCGAGCGCGCCGGCAACGCCGCCCTGGAGGAGATCGTCATGGCGATCCGCACCCGGGGCGACGTGATGCCCTACGAGACCGGCATCGAGACCACGATGCTGACGCGGGCTTCCAAGCTCGTCAGCCACGCCACGAACTTCCCCGTGCAGTACAACAAGGCGATCGTCGGCCGGAACGCCTTCGCACACGAGAGCGGCATCCACCAGGACGGCATGCTCAAGCACACCGAGACCTACGAGATCATGACGCCGGCCTCGGTGGGCGTCGCCAAGACCTCCCTGGTCATGGGCAAGCACTCGGGCCGCGCCGCCTTTCGCTCCAAGCTGGAGGAACTCGGCATCGTGCTCAGCGACAACCAGCTGCAGGACGTGTTCGAGCGCTTCAAGGCCTTGGCCGACCGCAAGAAGCACGTCTACGACGAGGACATCGAGGCGCTGGTGGACCAGAACCTCGCGACCGCGCACGACCGCATCCGCCTCGTCTCGCTCTCGGTCATCGCCGGCACTTGCGGGCCGCAGCGGGCGACGCTCAAGCTCGACATCGAGGGCCGCACCGTCACCGAGGAGGCCGACGGCAACGGCCCCGTGGACGCGGTGTTCAACGCCATCCAGGCGCTGGTGCCGCACGAGGCCGACCTCGAACTCTATCAGGTGCACGCGGTCACCGAGGGCACGGACGCCCAGGCCGAGGTCTCGGTGCGCCTGAAGAGCGGCGAGCGCAGCGTCACGGCGCGCGGCGCCGACCCCGACACCCTGGTGGCCTCGGCCCGCGCCTACCTCTCGGCCCTCAACAAGCTCTCGGCCTCGGCCGTGCGCCTGCACGCCCAGAGCCCGGCCTCGGTTTAGCCGAGAAAATAACGCCCCGGGGGTGGACACCCCCGGAGGCCTTTGCTATCAGCCCCCTCGTCGCGGCGGACTTGGTGGCCGCAGCGACCGCCGCAAGGCGATGGGTGCATAGCTCAGTTGGTAGAGCAGCTGACTCTTAATCAGCGGGTCCAAGGTTCGAACCCTTGTGCACCCACCAAGTTATCCAGCCTCGACAGCGATTGATCTGCGGGCTGCGGTGTGACCGGATGGTACCTGATCCACGGCGTCACCTTCTGAATCCATTTCTCCTCCTTGTCGGGCCTCAGCATTGCGCGGCAGCCGACCATTCGCGCGCCCTTGATGGGCAGCGCTCGGATCGTGGTGTCCTCACGGACGGCCACCCCCGCCGCGGCGACACGAAGCGCACGGTGTCGGACGACAGTGGACGCGCTCGGTCGGCGGGGGCGCCCTGCGGCGGCGGCCCGCGCCCGGGCGTGGCTCGCTGGGGGGCCTCGCGATCTCGGGGAGGACGATCCCGGCGGCGCGCGGCGAACCTCAGTCCTGACCGGGCCAGAGCGGCTTGATGTACGCGAGGCTGGCGGAATCGGTGCCCTGGACGATGCCGAGGGTTTGGCCCTCGTTCATCCCGGTCGCGGCGACCGCCTGCCCGGCGTGACGGCCCGATCCCGATTTCAGGATGGTGCCGACGCCCTGCGACGTCGTGGTGGCGACCGGAAGACGCGAGCCCCCGTAACAGATGATCGGGACGAGACCGGACTGCGTGGGGTTGGTCGTCCTGAAGTCCTGGCAGGCGACCCCTGCGACGGGCCGAGAGGTCCCCTGACCGGCTGGTTGAACCACAGCGCCGCCCGGTCCCGGCACCGCCCCGTATTCGACGGCGGTGCCGAGCGGAAGCGTGGGCCCGGTCTGGAACGGCATCGGGCGAGCCTTGAAGCCAGGCCCCTGCAGGACGATGTTCTGGTTCGAGCCGCTGGCCCAGAAGTCGCCCGTGATGCCGCCCGGGCCCGTGACGAGGTTCCGGCTCACGGCGGCGGCCGCCTGGATCAGGCGAAGGACGCCCGACCCCTCCAATCTGAAGCCTCCCTGCCCAAAGCCCGCATAGGCATCCAGCCGGCTCACGCGCAGGAGTGACGCGTCCATCGTCCGCGGGATGAGTTCGAACGCTCCCGCGCGCTGCTGGCGCGTGATGTTGAATCCGTTGGCGGCGAGGACGTCGAAATACGCCGCCCAGCGGCAGCCGCCTCGCGGCATCGGGACCGCGCCGGGCCCGAAGGCGCCATAGCCGCCCGTGAACCCGCCGACGTAATCGAGGTCGCTGATCGTTCGCGAGCCTCCGGTCGCCGCGAAGCCGTCGCGGATGCCGTTGTCCTTGATGATGCCGCAGGCGGGGTTCTCGAAGTTCGGCTCGACGATCGTCGTGCGCTGGATGCAGCCGAGCGGGTTCGGACCGGGCTCGCATTCTATGGCGTAGGGATTGCTCGAAATATAGGGCTTGATGGCCGTGACGTTCAGGAACGCTTTCGGCGAGATACTGACGCCGGCCCACATGTTCCCGTCGAAATAGGGCTGCTCCCAGAGATTGTCGCTGTGAATATTCGGCTGGAGGTCATCCATGTAGAGGCCGACGAAGTTGTTCCGCAGGTGCGGGTGGATCCAATGCGTATGGTCCATCACCGCCCGGATACCCTTGTCGAAATGGGACACGTAGACCGTGTCGGTCCGCATCGTCCGGCGCGGCCCGAGCTTGAGACCATCCATCGCCACGGGCGTGCCGCCCCACGTCGGGCGGTTCCCGTGGTTCAGGACCACGGGAAGGAGCGTCTGCGCGATGTCCAGCCCCCCGAAATCGCCCGTGCAGAACAGGCCCTCCGGGCGATAGAGGTCGCGGCCGTTCGTCGCGTGCGCACCGGGATCGCCGCAGGAGAACACCGCGCTGCCGGGGCCGAAATCCTTGGTCGGGGTGATGCGCGTTCCCGCGAAACTGCCCGGCGTGCCGAGGATCGAAACGGACTGGCGGCCATCGGTGTAGTTGACGAAGGTCGGCAGGATGACCGGCCCATCGAAGCGGTACCGGCCCGTGGGGATCAGGACGGAGGCACCGAGCGACCCCGTGAAGGCCCGCGCGGCCTCGACCGCGGCCTGCACGCCGAGCCGGTCCCTCTCCAGGGCCCTCGCCTCGGCATCGGTGTAGCGACGGCTGAAGGTGATCGGCGTCGGGTAGGCCCGGGGCGTGATGCCGCTGCGCATGGCGGTGGCGGCCGTCACGCCGGCGGTGAGCGGCTTCGACAGGTTGACCCACCCATTCGCCAGATCGACGGAGGCGACGGGCGTGCCGGCGGCCACCGCGCCGTTCGACGGCCCCTGCACCGCCATGCCGACCTCGACCCGGTTCATCGTGGTCTCCGTGCTGTCATAGCAAATCCTGTTGATCCCTTCGGGATGGCGGATTTGGGGATGGCGGATCTGGGCTTCGCTCGGGCGCCGCGCGGGCCGAGCGAGACCGTCTCCACTTCGATCGAGCGGCGACAGGATCGGACGACCCGTGTCGGGCCCGGCGGCGCGACGATCGGGCGTCAGCCCCAGGGCCAGGACCTCGCGACCGGCCCCGACGTCCCGCCCGTCCGGCCGAGGCGGGTTTCCCGTGAGGGTGTCGTGGTTGTGATCTCGGCGGATCGCACCAACGGGAGCCCGCGGCGTTCAACCTCCATCGCCTGCGGACGCGGTCCCTTCCGGGATCCCTTCCGGCGCAGGCCCATCGATAGGTGTTCACCCCATGCGGAAGCTCATCCTGGCGAGTATCGCCGTCCTGGCCATTGTTCCGGCACTCTCCCCGGCTCTCGCGCAAAGCGGCCTGGCTCCGCGCCAGCCCGGCACCACCGGGACGGTGGTCGTGCCGGAACCGAACAGCACCGGCAACGATCGCGACGTGGTCATCTCACGGGGCGCGACCGGCGCGGATACGGTGACGACCGACTCCGCGGCGGGCGGCAATGCGAGCCGCCCCGAGCAAGCTGTTCCGAACAGCAGCGCGGGTGGCAGCAGCCGCTGACGCCCCATCGCAGTCTCGAAGCTCTTGCCCGCCCGGTCCCCTGGCCGCGGCGGGTTCTTTCTTGTCCGGTCACTGCGCCCGCGCCGCCTTCGCACGGCGAGACGATCCGCTCGCTCCCGCTCCGACGATCGCTTCGGCCGTCGGATCTCCGGCAGGCCGCGACCGACGCCGACGTCCGCCGGCGATCGCAAGCCTCGTTCGACCGTCTCGCATCCGGAGACCGCCGCAGAGCGCTGAGCCATCCATTCGCTCGGAAAGCGTTCGCGAGACATGACGCTCCATGTCATCAAGTCTCGACCCGCCCGAAACCTTTGCTTCATGCAAAGGCTACGCGCCGAGGCGCGACCAACATTCAGACAAAGCCAGAACGAATTACGTCATCACGCATGATGGACGGCTGGTAAATCGACGGAAGCAAGCACGAAGAGACTCGGCGAATGCAATTCATTTATTCGTCTAACGATCTGAAATGCGCGACAAGTCCTGACAACTGTTGCATGGAAAATTCCCATCTCCAATTAAACAAAAATTATAAGTGGATCTATATAAATAAAACAGCACTCAGGAGGGGACTTTATCGTGATGAAGTATATGTCGGGGGTCAGCGGGAGGTTGATCGCGGGCTTCGGCGCGACAGGCATTATCCTGCTGGCCCTGGTCACCTTCAGCATTCTGGAGATGCACCAGATTTCCGCCGGCCTGACGACGGTCAGCGACGTCAACAGCGTGAAGCAGCGCTACGCCATCAACTTCCGCGGCAGCGTGCACGACCGGGCGATCAGCCTGCGTGACGTCGTCCTGATGGATGGCGCCGACAGCGTGAAGGCCAATCTCGGCGACATCGCCCGGCTGGAGGAGCGATACGCCGCGTCGGCCGTCAAGCTGGACGCCATGCTCGCGCGGGGCGACGCGACCGCGGAGGAGAAGGCAATCCTCGACAGCATCAAGGCGACCGAGGCCCGCACCATGCCGCTGGTGGCCGCCGTTGTCGCCAGGAAGCAGGCCGGCGACCTGGCGACGGCGACCGCGATTCTCATCGGCGACGCGCGCCCGGCTTTCATCGAGTGGCTGGCACGCATCAACCGCTTCATCGATTTTCAGGAAGCGAAAAGCCAGGCTCAGACGGCCGAGACCCGCAAACTGGCCGAGGAGTTCCAGCTTCTGATGCTCGGCCTCTGTGGATTGGCGCTTGTCATCGGCGGAGGCGTCGCGGCCTGGAGCATCGCCGCGATCCGGATGCTCCGCCCGATCTCGGTCTGGATGCGGGACATGGCGTCGGGAAATCTGGCGGTGACGATCCCGGCCCCTCACGGACGCACCGAGATCAGTGCCATCGTCGTCTCCCTCGTGGCCTTCAAGGACAGTCTGCTCCGCTCGCGCCAGCTGGAAGAGGAGACGGTGCGGGCCCGCGCCAGCGCGGACGAACAGCGCAAGGCGGCGATGCGCGACATGGCCGACAGGTTCGAGCAGGCGGTGGGCGGCATCGTCCACATGGTCTCGCACGCGGCCACCGGGCTCCAGGGCACCGCGCAGAAGATGACCGCCACCGCCAACGGGGCCGCCAGCCAGTCCACCGCCGTCGCTGCGGCGGCCGAGGAGGCTTCGGTCAACGTCAACACGGTGGCGGTCGCCGCCGAGGAGCTTGGATCCTCGGTCGTCGAGATCGGCCGTCAGGTCGCGAATTCGTCCGACCTGGCGCAGGCGGCGGTCACGGAGGCCAATCAGACGGCCGCCCTGGTGCAGGCCCTCAGCGAAGCCGCCGACCAGATCGGAACCATGGTGGGGATGATATCCAGCATCGCCTCGCAGACGAACCTGCTCGCGCTGAACGCGACCATCGAGGCGGCGCGCGCGGGCGAGGCCGGGCGGGGCTTCGCGGTGGTGGCGGCCGAGGTGAAGGAGCTCGCCTCTCAGACGGCGCGCGTCACCGAGGAGATCGGGCAGCACATCGGGCAGGTGCAGGGGGTCACGGGTCGGGCGGTCGGTGCGATCGGCGGGATCGGGGGCCGCATCCGGGAGATCAACGCGGTGGCGGCCGCCATTGCGGCGGCGGTCGAGGAGCAGGGCGCGGCGACGCAGGAGATCGTGCGGAACGTCTCGCGGGCGTCGACCGGCACGGCCGAGGTGACGAGCAACATCGCCGGCGTGGCCCGAGCGTCGGAGGAGACGGGAAGCGCCGCGTCCCAGGTTCTCGCATCGGCGTCCGAGCTGTCGCTCCAGTCCCGGCACCTGTCCGCCGAGGTCACCCGCTTCCTGCAGACCGTCCGTGCAGCCTGAGCGGCCCGGCGATCGATCGGTCGAGAAGCGGGCTCGAACGACGCCCCGACGCACATCCTGATCGCGTACGAAACCGGGATTGAGACCGTCTTCCGCCTGATCGAAGCGGGAGACGGTCTCGCTCAGCCCGCGCCGCGCCCGAGCGAAGCCCCGATCCGCCATCCCGAAGGGGTCAACCGGATCTGGTCTGAAGGCAGGGGTCACGATCGGCGCCGGTCGCGCCCCTGCCTCGACCGGGCAACGTTCGATCTCGGGACGGACGCTACGGCATTCCGCCCGATCCGAGGGATCGACGACGGAGATCTTCGTCGGACAAAACCGCGCTCGTCCCTCCCGGGACGTTCGCCTATCCGGCGTTCGCGGTCACGTCCCGATGTTTCACGTGGGCCGAGGCCCCGAAGCGCACGATCTCCAGGTGAAGGTGATGGAGCGGCGCGATCCGCGCCGCCGCGCCGCGCTCGATGGCTTCCTTGGGCATGCCGAAGACGACGCAGCTCTCCTCGTCCTGGGCGATCGTGTGAGCGCCGGCCCGGCGCATCTCGAGCAGGCCCGTGGCGCCGTCGTCCCCCATCCCGGTCATGATGATGCCGAGCGCGTTGCCGCCCGCGCATTGGGCGGCCGAGCGGAACAGCACGTCGACGGACGGCCGGTGGCGCGAGATCAGCGGTCCGTCCTTGATCGCCACGCTGTAGCGGCCGCCGTTGCGCTGGAGCAGCATGTGGCGGCCACCCGGCGCGATCAGGGCGAGGCCGGGACGCACGACGTCGCCGTCCTGTGCCTCCTTCACGTCGATGGCGCAGATGCCGTCGAGGCGTCGGGCGAAGGCGGCCGTGAAGTGCTCGGGCATGTGCTGCACGATGAGGAGGCCGGGCGCATCCGTCGGCAGCGCCTCGAGCACGTCGCGCAACGATTCGGTGCCGCCCGTGGAGGCGCCGATGCAGACGACCGGATCGGTCCCGGTCACGGGGCGGCCGGTACGCGGGGGCGGGATCATCGCGTCGGCCGAGAGCTTGGCCTCGACCGCGCGGGCGGCGGGTCGCGGGCCACGCAGCCGCGCGCGCGCCGCCGCACGGACGGCGTCGCAGACCCGCACGGAGGATTCCATCAGGAACTGGCGGGTATCGACCCGGGGCTTGGGCAGCACGTCGATGGCGCCCGCTTCGAGCACATCGAACAGCATGCGCGACCCCTGCTCCGTCAGGGTGGAGCAGATGATCACCGGCAGCGGCTTCTGGGCCATGATCTTGCGCAGGAAGGTGAGCCCGTCCATGCGCGGCATCTCGAGGTCGAGGATGATGACGTCGGGCAGGTCGTCCTGGATGCGCCGCGCTGCGACGAAGGGATCGGCGGCCGTAGCCAGGACCTCGATGTCGGGCGCCGCACTCAGGATGCTGCCGAGGGTCTGCCGCACGGAGGCCGAGTCGTCGACGATGAGGACGCGGATGGGCTTCGCGACACGCAAGGGCATGGGTGGGGTTACCTTCACTTCCGGAAGACGGTCGAGGAGACCTGGGTCAGCCGCGTCAGACCGCTTCCGGCCATGGACTCGGAGTGGCCGACGATGAGATAGCCGCCTGGGCGGAGATGGGTGGCGAGCCGCTCCAGCACGGCCTGCTGCGTCGCCTTGTCGAAGTAGATCAGGACGTTGCGGCAGAAGATGATGTCGATGTCGCGGTCGACGTCGTAGCCGTCCGCCATCAGGTTGAGGTGCTGGAAGCGCACGCGGGCGCGCAGCTCCGGCACGATGCGGCCCTCCTGGCGGGTCGGGTCACGGGCCGCCATCACGTAGCGGCGGCGCATCTCCGGCGGGACCGTCGAGAGCATCTCGTTGGTGTAGATCCCGGTCCTGCCGACCTTCAGCACCTCCGTCGAGACGTCCGTCCCCAGGATGGCGTAGTCGAGGCTGTGCCCGCCCGCGACCATGTCCTGCAGGATCATCGCGAGGGTATAGGCCTCCGCCCCGATGGAGGCGGCGGCACTCCACAGCTTCAACCGGACCGTGCCGGCCTTGCGGGCGGCGAGGCGCGGCACCAGGGCGTCGCGCAGCAGCTCGAAATGCGCCGGCTCGCGGAAGAAGTCGGTCTTGTTCGTCGTGACGCAATCGACGAGGTGGATGTATTCCTCGTCGAGATGTCCCTCGTCGAAGAGGTGGCGCCCGTAGGCCTCCAGGCCGTCGAGATCGAGGGCACGGACGCGCTTGCGCAGGCGCCCCTCCAGCATGGTGCGCTTGGCCGCCGGGAGCTGGATACCGACCTCGGTCTCGATCAGGTTCACGATCGAGCGGAAGTGACGTTCGCTCAGGCCTTGGGTGAGGGATGGCATGGCGGCGTCAGGCCGCGCGTGCGGGCACGAGCAGGGCCGGGCTCTCGCCCGCCATCAGCGCGGCCAGATCGAAGACCACCACGAAGGCGTCCCCCTTGCGGCCGATGCCGGCGATGTAGCTGGAGCGCCAGCGCCCGCCGACCTCGGGGGCCGCTTCGAGCTCGCCGCTGTCCAGTTCGGTCACCTCGAACACGCGGTCGGCGACGAACCCGACCCGCATGGCGCGCCCCTCCATCGGAATGTTCAGCAGGATGATCCGCGTGGCCGGCGTCGCCGGAACCCGGGGCAGTCCGAGCTTGGTGCGCAGGTCGACGACGGGGTAGCTCTGACCCCGTACGTCGATCATCCCGATGAGGAAGTCCGGCGCCTGGGGCAGCGCCGAGACCTCGCGGTAATCGAGGATCTCGTGAACGTGCTCGATATCGATTCCGAAGGTCTCGCGGTCGAGACCGAGGGTAAGGTACTGCCAGACGCTCGACATGTGGTCCCTCCGATGGATCGTTCCGGGGCGAGCCCGGCAAAGCGTGATCGATTGTGCCGCCGGCCCACCCGGGCGCGCCGGCCGGTGCGGACCGCGGGGCGCGCCCCGCGATCCGCGTCGTCCGGTCAGGCGCTGCGCTTGAACTCGGCGTCGCGCTCGTCCTCGCCGCCCATGTCGAGGGCAAAGCCGCCCCCCGCGGATTGGGCGCGGGCCGCCCGCCGCGGGGCCGGCGCCCGCGCGGGCGAGCGGACCACCGCCGACGGCGCCTTCATCCGCACCGCCGTCTCGCGAAGCTGCGTCACCGCCGCGTCCACGCCCCGGAAGGCCGTGCCCGCGTCTTCGATCCGGAAGTACGAGATCGTCGCCTGGAGCT
>NZ_JAKSXY010000062.1 GCF_022829445.1 Methylobacterium sp. J-068
ATCCGGATCGGCGCCTCGTTCGCCAAGCAGGAACTCATGGGGTGCCTGGCGCTCCACCGCCCGCCCGAGGGCAAGCCCTTTCCGGCCGGCTTCGTCCACCTCCCGGACGACGTCACCGAGGATCAGGTCAAGCAGCTGACCGCCGAGGAACTGGTCACCGCCGTGAAGCGGGGCCGAACCCGGCGCGAGTGGGTGCCGATCGGCGGCCGGCGCAACGAGGTGCTGGACTGCGCGAACTACGCCCGCGGGCTCGCCGCCATGCGCGGCTGGGACCGCTGGCGTGAGGTCCACTGGCGCGACCTCGAAGGGGCACTGGGTATTGAGCGGATCCGGACAGCCATCATTCCAGAGGACGCGGCCACCTCCGAGGTTGTCGCCACCGTCTCGGCGACTCAGCAGAAACGTGGGCGACGCAGCGTCGTTCGAAGTCGGTTCATGAGGTAGGCGACATGGCCGGATATACACAGAAGCAGGTCGACAGCCTCAAGCAGGCCATCGGATCGGGCGCTCTCACCGTCGACTACCCGGAACGGGGCCGGATCACCTACCGCTCTCTCAGCGAGATGCGGCAGATCCTAGTCGACATGGAGAAGGAGGTAGGCGCCGCTGCTAATGTCGGCCGCGTGCGGACGCGGCGCATCGTCATGACGTCCTCGGGCGGGTTCTGAGCGTGCGCAAGCCTGCCCGCACCAGGACCAGCAAGGGAGCGGCGAAAGCCTCCGCTCCCGCTACGGCCTCGGCCGACCTGTCCGGTGCCCCGATCGGAACGGACGTTGGGCGTGAGGCCGCGCCGTACGATGCGGCTGGCGGCTTCGGCCGACGTTCCCGCGCGTGGCGGGTGGGCGGATACGGGCCGAACACGGCCATCACCTACTCGCTCGACGAGTTGCGCCGGAAGTCCCGCGATCAGGCTCGGAAGAACCCCTACGCCCGGGCCGCCGTCGACCGCCTCGTCACCAATATCATCGGCACTGGGATCAAGCCCCAGAGCACCGCGGCGATCTCAACCGTGGGGATGAACAAGACCCATACCAAGGCCGCGAACAAGGCTAGTGAGGAATTCCGGCAAGCGGTGACGCGGCTCTGGTGGGATTGGACCGACCAAGCCGACTCGATCGGTGCCCACGACTTCTACGGCCTCCAGGCCATCGCCGTACGCGGCATGATCGAGGGCGGCGAGTGCTTCGTGCGGATGCGACCGCGCCGCCTCACGGACGGCCTTTCCGTGCCGCTCCAGCTGCAGGTCCTGGAAGGCGACCACTGCGATGTCTTCAAGAATAGCCCTTCCGAGCGCATTCGGCAGGGTATCCAGTACAACGAGATTGGCGCGCGGACCGGATACTGGCTCTACCGCGAGCACCCCGGCGATGGCATTCTCGGCGGCACCGGAGGGCTGAACCAAACCCTCGTTCAGGCCGCCGACATCTGCCACCTCTATCGAGCGATGCGGCCCGGCCAGGATCGCGGCGAGCCCTGGTTAGCTCCGGCGCTTCAGACCCTCTACGACCTCAGCGGCTACCTCGACGCCGAGCTGGTGCGCAAAAAGAACTCGGCGATGTTCGTCGGCTTCATCAAGCGGGTCGCCGACAGCGAGTCGCCGCTCGGTGCAGACGATGCAGATGGAGCGGGATCGGCCGGCTTGGCCTTTGAGCCCGGTACGCTTCAGGTCCTCGACGACGACGAAGACGTCACCTTCAGCGACCCGAAGGATGTCGGCCCGAACTTCGAGGCCTTCGTGCGGCAATCTTTGCGTGGCATCGCGACGGCGGCTGGCACGCTCTACGAGTTGCTGAGCGGCGATTATAGCCAGTTGAACGACCGCACGCTGCGTGCGGCCCTTAACGACTTCCGGCGCGCCATCGAGGGATGGCAGCATCATCACGTCGTCTTCCAAGTGTGCCGCCCGGTCTGGATGCGCTGGATCGACTTCGCACTGCTGTCCGGCGCCCTCGTACTCCCGGCCGGCATGCGGCGCCAGGACGCCTACGCGGTAAAGTGGACGCCCCAGGCGTGGCCGTACATCCACCCGGTGCAGGACGTCGAAAGCAAGCAGATGGAAATCCGCGCTGGCTTCTCGACCCGGTCGCAGAAGGTCTCTGAGGGCGGCTACGACTCCGAGGCGATCGACGCCGAGAACGCCCAGGACAATGCCCGTGCCGATGCGCTTGGGCTGACCTACGCCAGCGACGGGCGGCAGAAGGCCGGGTCTGCAGGCATCGCAGCCGATGCGGCTGAAGCCCCAGCAGCGGCAGGCGCCGCTTCAGCGGACTGACCGGCGACCTATCCACCGACGACAACCGAAGGAACCGCCATGGCCGTACTGGTCACGGGGAACGAGATCGTCCTCACCGGGACGGTCGGCGACCTCTATTGGGATGACAGCTTCTGTTCTGCCGAAGTCATCCTCGCGCTCGCGCAGGTCGGCCGCGGGCAGGACGTCACCATCCGCATCAATAGCGGCGGGGGTATCGCGACGGAGGGGGCCGCAATCCACGCGGCGCTGACCGCGCATACCGGGCGCAAGACGATCGTCGTCGAGGGCATCGCCGCTTCGGCAGCCTCGGTCATCGCCATGGCGGGCGACGAGATCGTGATGGCCATGGGTGCCATCATGATGATCCACGACCCGTCCGGCTTCACCTTCGGGACGATCGCCGAGCATCAGCTGCAGATCAAGGCGCTCACCGCGCTCGCGACCGCCATGGCCGGCATCTACGCCGATCGCTCCGGGCGCACCGTGGATGAGGCCCGCGCCGATATGCAGGGCGAGCTATGGATGTCGCCCGAGGAGGCGGTGACCGCCGGCTATGCCGACCGCGTGCAGCTTCGCGGGATCGTTGGCGGCGTCGATGTCCAGACCGATCGCATCGAGATCGACGAAGGCGTCGAGATCGTCGGCCCCGAGCCCACGGCATTCGATTTCCGCCTCTACCAGCATCCGCCCGAGCGCCTCGTCGCTTTGGCTGACCGGCGCGCGTGGACCAACCGCGCTCGCCCCACCGCGGCCTCGCCGGCCGTCCCCCCACGCCTAAAGGAAAAACCCATGGCGAACGCACCGGCGGGCAACGAACCCGCTATCCCCGAGAACCCGGCGGCCGCGCTCGCCGCCGCCGTGGAGGGCGCCAAGCCCGCAGCCACCACCCCGGCGAGCATGTCGCGCGCCGACGCCTCCGAGATCGTCACCCTCTGCGTCGCAGGCGGCGTTCCGGCCATGGCGGCGAACCTCATCGCCGAGGGTGCGACTGTCGCCCAGGCCAAGGATCGTATCGGCGCCGCCGGCGAGATCAAGAACCTCGTCGCGCTCGCCCGTCGCGCCGACCCGGCCATTCCGGAGACGATGACGGCCGAACTGATCAATGCGGGCAAGTCCGTCGAGCAGGCGCGGGCAGCCCTCTTCGACAAGCTTGTCGCCAAGGACGAGGCGACCTCCGTCTCGTCCCACCACGTCGCGGAGAAGCCCCCGGCCGTCGCCGGACCGGAAGCCGCAAAATCCAACATGCGCGCTCAGCTTGAGCGCTCCGGCCACATGAAGAAGGGAGCCTGATCATGGCTGCGACTTTGAACAGCCCCGTCTACGTGAGCGACTGGCTCAAGTACGAAGCGGGGTCCTACTACTCGCGAGGCACCGGCACGGTCGCCAGCGGTTCTGGCGTCCTCGTGTCCGGCACCGTCCTCGCCCGCGTGACGGCCACCGGCAAGTACGTCCCCGCCGCCGCCACGGGCGCCGATGGCTCGCAAACCGCGAATGCCATCCTTGTCGCCCCGGTCGACGCCACGTCCGCCGACGTCCCCTGCGTCGTCGTCGAGAGCCATGCCCTGGTCAGCCATGCCGGCCTGACCTGGGGGTCCACCATCAACGATGCGACGAAGCGTGCGGCGGCCATCGGCCAGCTGCGCACCGTGGGCATCAAGGTCCGTGAAGGAGCCTGAACGATGCCCGATATCATCCTCGACATCATCAACAACGCTGCGTTCTCCGCCAGTTCGTTGACGGACAGCGTCAACGTCGTCCCGAACAGCTACGGGCGGCTGAACGAGCTCGGCTTGTTCAACGACGAGCCGATCGCCACCACTTCGGTGACCATCGATATCCACAACGGCGTGCTGAACCTGCTTCCGACGCGCCAGCGCGGGGCGCCGGCCACTCTCGGCACCCCCGAGCGCGCCCGGCTCAAGGCGTTTGCCGTGCCGCATATCCCGCATGACGACAGCGTTCTCGCGCTTGACGTGCAGAACATGCTGATGCGTGCGGGTGGCGGTGGCGTCGCCACGGCCGCCGGCCTGGAGACAGTGCTCGGCATGGTCAACCGCAAGCTGATCACCATGCGGCGCAAGCACGCGATCACCCTTGAGAGCCTGCGCGTCAGTGCCATCGCGGGTGTGATCCGTGACTACGACGGTTCGCCGCTGATCAACCTCTTCACCGAGTTCGGCATCACCCAGAAGGCCGTGGACTTCGCCCTCGGCACCCCGGGCACGGACGTCGGCAGCAAGTGCCGTGAGGTCTCCGGCTACATCGAGGACAACCTCTTCGGTGACACCATGACCAGCGTCGGCGCTCTTGCGTCGCCGTCCTGGTTCGACCGCTTCGTCACGCATGCCAGCGTGAAGGAGGCCTACAAGTACTTCGTCGCCACCCAGAACCCGCTGCGCAACGATCTGCGTAAGGGCTTCACCTTCCAGAACATCACGTTCGAGGAGTATCGGGGGCAGGCGACGAAGCTCAACGAGGACGGCACCACGACCGTCCAGCGCTTCATCCCGGACGGTGATGTGCGCTTCTTCCCGATCGGCACCGGCGACACCTTCACGAACTACTGGGCGCCGCCGGACCATATCGACGAGACCAACATCGCCCCCAACCTGGACGATCAGGTCTTCGTCGCTCCCCTGGAGCGGGCCAAGTTCGGCAAGGGCATCGACATCCACACGGAGTCGAACCCGCTCCCGCTCGTGAAGCGTCCCGCGACGCTGGTTCGCGGCTTCTCCAGCAACTGACGGTGATCGTCGGAACCCCTCGTCGGATGCTCTCCGACGAGGTCGACCCCTACCCATCCGGCCCTCCCGGCGATGCTATCCGGCTCGTCGCGGCACGGCACCATCGGCACACGGAGGACGACATGCGGCTTCGCGAGAAGGGCAAGAAGGACGGCGAGATCATCAACCTCGACTGGGATGCGGCGCAGGCCGCCCTCCTGGCTGGCACTCACGTGTCGGCTGAGGCTGAGGGTGGTGATGGCGATCGAGGCCCCGACGTTCCGGCAGCACAATCCCCCAAGCCCGATTCGGAGCCGGTCGCCGAAGACGACAAGCGCCTTCCCAAGCGATCCTGACCTATGAGCGTGTTCGGCCTTGCGATCGACGCTATCTTCAACGACCCGAACATGGCGGACGATGCGCTGTGGCGGGTCGGGGGAGCCGGTGAGGGCATTCCTGTTCGCATTATCCGGAAATCCCCTGACGGGATCGTCGGCCTGCAAGGCAATCAGTTCGATCTGAATGCGATGCTGCTCGACGTGAGAACGTCGGAGGTCGCCAGCCCCGCCGAAGGCGACACGGTGCAGATTCTTGATGAGGAAGACGGTGCTCCCGCAGAGACCGTCACGGTGACCGGGTTGTCAAAGTTGGACGGTTCCGGCCTTGTGCGCACCTGCGAGGTCGCCCCTATCACCGAAGACGATCCGGACGACCCGTGAAATTCTCCGCACAGGTCCCGGACGTGCCCGCGCTGCTCTCCGGCACGGAGGTACAGGTCGCGAAGTCCGTCACCGCCGGCATGCGGGACGTGACGGGCGGCCTGAAACAGGATCTGCGCGCCGATGTGGTGGCCGCCGGGCTCGGGCAGCGCCTCGCAAACACCTGGCGCGGCCTCACCTTCCCGAAGACGGGCGAGAGCATCGAGGCCTCGGCCTACCTCTACTCGAACGCGGCGAAGCTGATCGACGCCTTCGACCGCGGCGTCACCATCACGGCGAAGAACGGCAAGTTCCTCGCGATCCCGACCCCGGATGCGGGTGTCCGGCAGGTCTCGAAGCGCCGGGCCAAGGGGTAGACCGGCAACGGCCTCACTCCGGAGGCTTGGCAGCGCGAGACCGGCGTGAAACTGCGCTTCGTGCCAACGAAATCGGGCGGCGTTCTGGTCGCGGACGCATTCTACCGGCGCCAAGCGGCCCGCTACCAGGGACGCAAGTCGTTCCGGGCCATCAAAGAGGCGGGGCCGGCATCGGGCCGGAAGTTCGTCGTCATCTTCGTCCTGGTCCGGCAGGCCAAGCTGCGCAAGCGCCTGGATGTCGAGGCGACGGCCAAGCAGTGGGCCGAGCGCGTGCCGGGCGCCATCGCCGCCAACTGGAAGCTTTAACAGCCTCCCTACCGGGATTTCCGACATGGTCTTTCGCATCATCGCAGGCCTACTGGTCTATCTGGCGCTGTGCGCCGGCATTCATGCCGAGGTGCCGCCGAGCAAGGCCCCGGGAGTGCCAAGCAGCATCACGCTGCAGCCCGTCGCCGTCTACGATGCCGCCGGCAACGTCGTCGGCAGCTTCGGGGGCGGCTCGACGACCATCGCTGGCGTCACGCGCACCCGCCTGACCTGCACGCTCCCGGCCTACGCGGCCGGCGGCAACATCGTCTGCACGGACGCGACGGGTGCGCAGACCACCACGGCCTGCGCGGCCAGCACGGCGTGCCTCGTGAACGCCGCCAACGCCAACCGGAAGACCGCGTTCTTCATGAACCGGACGGCCAACACCACGATCGACATCGGGTATTCGGCGAGCGTCGCACCGGGCAACAGCTACGGGATCGACGGCCCGGCGGCGGCCGGCGCACAGGGCGGTTCGACGGTCGAATCCCCCGCCCATGTCGGCGCCTACTACGCTGCCTCGCCCGCCGCGGCGACACTCGTGTTCATTCAGGGGCAGTGACCATGCGCAGGCTCCTCTTGGCGGTCTCCGCCCTCCTCGTCCCGGCGCTCGCCCTGGCGCAGTCCCTGACCCTGCCGCCGATCGCGGCCCAGGTCGCCACGAAGGCCCCGATCGACAACCCGACCCTCACCGGCACCGTCACCCTGCCGATCCTGGCGGCGACGGGCAGCGGCAACGTCATCCGCTTGTCCACCGGGCAGGTCATCAGGCTCGACACGGCGGGCAACGTCGGGGTCTGGTCCGACGGCACGCGGATCAAGATGGGTCGCGGCTTCACGATCCAGGATAGCTCGACGCCGGTCTATGGCGTCGGGTTTGCCGCCCAGGTTGACAACCGCCTCGCTCAGTTCGGCATCAACGATACGAGCATCGACGGCACCCAGGACAACACGGCACCGGGTGGCTTCATCCGCTTCGAGACGCGGGGCGGTCCGCTGTTCCAAATCTATGCGCGCGCGGCAGGGGCGGCGAACGTTGGACAGATCCTGAGTATCGATGCCGCGGGCAATATGGTTGCGACAGGAATCGTCCGAGGCACCGCGTTCAACGCCTCCGGAACAGCCGGCGTGACCTGTACCGGCGCGCCAACCACCAATTTCCGTACCGTTGGCGGCATCGTCACGGCCTGCTGATGCGGTCCGTGCTCTCGGCTGAGGCTCCCATGCGCCAAGCCCTTGCTCTGCTGCTCTGCCTGTCGGGTTCGGCGTTGGCGCAGAGCTACCCGCCGCCCGGCGTTTCGGCCAGTCAGCTCAACGCCGCCGTGCGGGCGGCCATGCCTGCGCCGGCAACCGTGATGCCACCCGCGACCGCGCTGGATGGCGCCACGGGCGGCGCGGTGGCCTACGCTCGTGCCGACCACACCCACGCGGCGCGCGTCCAGCGAACCGTCATGACCACCGCGGCCGACGGCACGGTGACCTGGACGTTCGCTCGGCCGATAGTCTGCGCGGCGGGCAAGCTTCCGCCGATCAGCAACATGGTCGAGGACACGGGCAGCCCTGTCGTCGTGCAGGTCACGGGCCGTGCCTTCACCTCGGATGCGACCGCCGGCACCGACACGCACACGGCGGTCACGATCCGCGCGCAGCGCTCACAGTTCCTGCCGGCCATGCTCGTGTCGCTGGCCGCGCTCCTGAACTTCAACGTCTTCGGAGGCTCGGCGTCCGGCGTGAAGGTCAATCTCTGGGCCGCCGATCCGACCCAATGACCGCTGCCGCCATCGCGCTCGCAACGCCGGAGCACCCGTCCGCCGCCGCTCTCCGCATGATCCGCAACTGAACGGATGGACTGATGCCGAGCACTCGTGAGCGCGTGATCCAGGCCGTCGCCGCTCTCGTGAAGGGTGCCCTGCCCAAGGCAGGGCACCACCGGAACGAGGAGAAGCAGAGGACTATCCCGGCCGGCGGCTACGTCAATGTGGACGACGGCGACCCGGGCGAGCCCGAGGTCACGCTGAACCCCACCACCTGGATTTACGAGCACCAGATCCCACTCGAGATCGCGGCGAACGCCTCACGCACCATCAGCGCCGAGATCCGCCTCGACACGATGATGCAGGCCGTCGGCGCCGCCGTGGCGGCAGACCGGACCCTCGGCGGCCTCTGCGATTACCTCATGGTGCAGGCTGCGCAGACCGAAGGCCTGACCACCGAAGGCGCCGCCGTCTCGCGCTACGCTCTCGTCAACATCGTCGCCGTCTACGGCACGACCGATCCCTTGAACTGATCCCACCCCAGGAGAACACCATGGCCCGCGCCAGAGGTGCCAACGCCATCATGGCGGCGGCGTTCGAGACCACCTACGGAACCCCGCCGTCCTCCGGCTACCGCAAGCTGCCCTTCG
>NZ_JAKSXY010000095.1 GCF_022829445.1 Methylobacterium sp. J-068
CAGCGCGAGGGTGACGATGCCCGTGTAGGTGATCATGAGGTGGAAGGGCAGGGCGAGCACGCCGGTGACGTTGTGGGCGTCGAGCCAGCCGCGCTGGGCCGCCTTGTCCCGCCGGAAGGTGAAGAAGTCCGCGAAGATGCGCCGATGCGTGATCACGCCCGAGATCAGCGCCACCAGCATGATCATGGCGCAGAGGCCCACGATCCAGCGGCCGAGCACCGGCATCATCTGAAGCTCGTAATGGAAGCGGTACAGGAAATCGCCGCCCTGGGTGTCCCGCGCCGTGGTGGGCCGGCCCGTCTCGACATCCAGCATCGCCTGCCGGATCGGCGATTCCAGGGTGTCCAGCCAGTAGACCCCGATCATCGGCCGGTCCGGCTGGGGCACCGAGACGAACCACGACATGGCCTTCGGCGCATGCGTCTTCAGATAGGCGATCCCGTGCTCGGCGGCCGGCGCCGGCTCGCTCGCCCCGGCGCGGAGTTCCGGGCGCATCCAGAGCGAGATGTCGGTGCGGTAATAGGTGGCGGTGCCGGTGACGAAGACCGCGAACATCACCCAGCCGGTGACCAGCCCGGCCCAGGTGTGAAGCCAGGCCATGGACTGGCGGAACCCCTGCCTCATGCCGGCGCCCCCGCCGGGCTGAGCGCCAGGGCGATCCAGAGGCCGAGCCCGAGCAGCGCGAGGGGCAGGGCGAGGCCGATCGCGGCGCGGGTCAGCGTGCGCGCGGCAAAGACCCAGATCACCGCACCCGCGAGGATCGCGAAGCTCAGCAGGGTCGCGGTCGCGACCGCCTCGGAGCGCACCATCGGCAGGGTCAGCGACAGGAAGGCGGTGGCGAGCGCGGCCACGCCATAGCCGCCGAAGGCCGCGAGCAGGACGCGTCCCGCCACCGCCGAACGATAGCGCCAGCCGCGCCTGATGCGGTCTCTCTCGATGAGGCCGGAAACGTCCGCCACGGGCAACACCCTCGATCCAAGAGCCGAACAGACAGGTACCGGCAGCAACCTGGCAGGATCAGCGCGGAGCAGATCCCGAAGGATCGAACCGGCACGAACCGAACACCATCCTGCCGGAGCCGGACGACATCGCTATAGCGAGCGTGGTCTTGGCGCCGCAAACGCTATGTTGTGGAATCATTCCAGGTTCATGCGCCCAGGTCCGAGCCGTGCTCCGTGCCCGCGGTCCGGGCATGGCCGGGAACGGGCGCTCCGCCAAGGGCGCTCTGCGAAGGGCGCGGCGGGATGGCGGCGGTGTCCGACGTTGCCTTTCGCCTCTTGGCGAGGCCGGTGGATTGCCGCCGCATGGCCTGCGACGCCCTGGCGCATCCGGGCACGTCGTGTCGACGGGACATCGTGTCGACGGGACATCGGGCTCGCCCCGTCCCCCGAAACTTCCCTCGTGCTCCACCTTGCCCTGTGCCCCAGGGGCGCGGGTTCGGATAAGGTGACCGGCAGCACCCGCGCCCCGCACAGCCGCCCGCAAGCCGCGAACACCGCCCATCGTGGAAGACATCCCATCGTGACCGCAAGCTCCTCCCGTCCCCCGATCCGCTTTCGCGGCCGCTCGTTCATGGCCCTGGTGCTCGCCCCGGTTCTGCCCGTCTCCGACTGGCTCGACGACCTCGACGCGCTGGCGCGGCGCTCACCGGCCTTCTTCGTCGGCCGTCCCGTCATCCTCGACGTGGCGGGCCTCGGCCTCGACCGGGACGGGCTCGTGAACCTCGTGGCCGAACTCGCCGCCCGCGACGTCACCGTGATGGGCATCGAGGGGGCGAGCGCCGGACAGCTCGGGCGCGGCCTGCCGCCGCCCCCGGCCGGCGGGCGCCCGGTGGACGAGGTCACCATCCCGGACCCGGCGGTGGACGCGCCCGTAGTGCCGCCAGCCCCGGCCCCGTTCCGCTCCCTGATCGTCGACGCGCCGGTGCGCTCGGGCCAGACCATCCTGCATCTCGAGGGCGACATCACCGTGATGGGCTCGGTCGCCTCCGGCGCCGAGGTGATCGCGGGCGGCTCGCTCCACGTCTACGGCGCCCTGCGCGGCCGGGCCATCGCGGGGGCGGCCGGCAACCCGGAGGCGCGCATCACCTGCCGCCGGTTCGAGCCGGAACTCATCGCCATCGACGGTCTCTATCGCACCGCCGACGACCTCGGACCCGTGCAGCGCGGGCTGCCGGCCCAGGTCCGGCTCGAGGGGGATGCGATCAAGGTCGCGGGGCTGGAATAGGGAGGCGATCTGAGGTTCGGACCTCGTGCCGGACGTCCGGTGCGGGCCGAGACGTCACGCCGGAGGGCGGATCTGGGCTTCGCTCAGCCCGCGCCGCTTCCCTGCGGATCGCCGCCAGGGTGAGGTGGGCCGGCGGGCCCTCGCCCGTGAGTGCGAGCCGGTCCGTGCCGGTGGCCAGCAGCAGGGCCAGCGCCTCGCGCAACGACGCCTCGGCGCGGATCGCGGGCGCATCTCCGGCGGCGCCCGGAACCGCCAGCGTTCCGGCGGCGATGAGGGCGAGGCGCCGCAGCGCCCGGTCCTGGCCGACGAAGCCGGCCACGAAGGCATCCGCCGGGTCGGCGAGGAGGCGCTCCGGCGTGTCGGCCTGGACGATGCGGCCCGCGCGCATGAGCACGACGCGGTTGCCCATCCGCATCGCCTCGTCGATGTCGTGGGTGACGATCAGCACGGTCTTGGAAAGGCGCCGCAGGATGGCGCCGATCTCCCCCTGCAGGCGGTCGCGGGCGAGCGGGTCCACCGCGCCGAAGGGCTCGTCCATGAGGAGGACCGGCGGGTCGGCGGCGAGCGCCCGGGCGACGCCGACGCGCTGGCGCTGGCCGCCGGAAAGTTCGTGCGGGCGCCGCCGGCGGTACTGGGTGGGATCGAGCCCGACGAGGTCCAGCATGGCATCGACGCGCTCGGCGATCCGCGTCCGCTTCCAGCCGAGGAGCCCCGGCACGGTGCCGACATTCTCCGCGACGGTGCGGTGGGGAAACAGGCCGACGCCCTGGAGCACGTAGCCGATGCGCCGGCGCAAGGCCACGGGATCGCCCCGGCTCACGTCCGCGCCGGCCACCAGGACCCGGCCCGAATCCGGCTCCACCAGCCGGTTGACCATGCGCAGGGTGGTGGACTTGCCGCAGCCCGACGGGCCGATCAGGGCGCAGATGCTGCCCTCGGCCACCCGGAGGTCGAGGCCGTCGACGGCGGGGCCGTCCGCGCCGGGAAAGCGCTTGGCGACGCCCTCGAGGCGGATCACGGGAGCGGCTCGGGCCGGGGCCTTTCGCGGTGCCTCAGCAGCCTTTGCAGATCGAGCCCATGGTGGTGCGCATCTTGTTGTCCCAGGCCTTGTCGCGGGCCGCCGCCGCGCGCTGGGCCTTGGCCATGTCGACCTCGGTCGAGGCCCGCGTGTAGGGCGCCTTGCCCCGGTCGCCGCCGCCCGGCGGCTTCGTGACGCCCGTGGCGGTGATGCTGCGCGGAACGGGCGCGCCCGGCGTACCGGGGCTCGGCTGCGCCAGGACCGGCGCGGTGCCGAGGAGGAGGGCCAGGGCGGAGGCGGCAACGATGCGGGACATGAGGCGGACAATCCCCGACAGGGTTCGACGATGCGGCGAGGCGATGCTGTCGCGGCGCCCCGTTTCACGCAACCCTATGACGGGCCGTGGTGAAAAATATGGCGCCTCGGCCATTGTACGGATGGGAGACCGCTGGGTCGGGTGCCAAACGGCACGCGGCCGGAGGCTGTCTCCGCTCCCGCCTCAGGAGTTGCTGAGGAAACCGATGCGCTCGCGGCCCGGCTGGCCGATCCAGAGCAGCATGGCGCCGATGACCAGGGCGACGAGGGCGGCGGGCGCCAGGGTCAGGGGCAGGACGAGGATCTTCCACAGCCAGGGGGCCACGCCCTCGACGCTGCCCTGGAGGGCGCTCGCCTTGTCCTTGAACAGCGTGAAGGCGAGGTCGCTGACGCTGGTGACGCGCAGGCCGTTATTCGCGATGGAGCGGGCGCCGTCATAGACGAGGCAGACGAAGCCGCCCGCGAGGAAGACGAGGCCGAGGAAGCGGCTGAGGAAACGGACCATCGCACCCGATCGCACCCGCCGGCAGCAGCGCCGGCCCGAGAGGCGTGAGTAGGAGCGCGCGCCGGCCGGCGCAAGCGGGGGCTCGCAGCTGGTTCTCGCGCGAAAGGGAGCCATATCCGGCGCGGGGGGTGGGGGCGTGCCCGGCCCCGACCCGAACGCGAGACTGTTTCCCGGATATGCGCGACGCTTCCACCCGCCTCGACCCGCAACCCCGGCCCGGCGACACCGCGCCGGCCCTCGCCCTGGTCATCTTCGACTGCGACGGGGTGCTCGTCGACAGCGAGCCGATCAGCCTCGCCCGGCTCACCGCCGGCCTGAACCGCATCGGCGTGCCGATCGACGTCGAGACGGTGCGGGCGCGCTTCGCCGGCACCTCCATGGTCTCGATCATGGAGCACATCGCGCGCGATTACGGCGTCGCGGCGCCCGAGGGCTTCGTCGACGCCGTGAAGACCGACACCCTGCAGGCCTTCGACGCGGAGTTGCGCGCGATGGCCGGCGTCGCCGAGGCGGTGGCCGCCCTCGGCCTGCCCTCCTGCGTCGCCTCCAGCAGCGACCCCGTGCGCCTGCGCCACTCCCTCGGGCTGACCGGGCTGCTGCCGCTGTTCGAGGGGCGGATCTTCTCCTCGTCCATGGTCGCGCGCGGCAAGCCGGCGCCGGACCTGTTCCTGCACGCCGCCGCCGCGATGGGCGCCGCGCCCGCGGCCTGCGTCGTGATCGAGGACAGCGTGCCCGGCGTCACGGCGGCGCGCGCCGCCGGCATGCGCGTCGTCGGCTTCAGCGGCGGCGGCCATTGGGGACACGACCCGGCGGCGGCCGACCTGACGCGGGCCGGCGCGTCCCAGGTCTTTCGCGATTATCGCGACCTGGCGGCCGTCATCGCGGCCGCCTGAGGCGCCGGCGAAGGACGCATGCGTGCGCGGAGCTGAGCGGGGCCGTTCCTGCTCGGCTTCGACTGGAATTCGAAAGATCGATCCGTTGACGAAAGGCGATGCGAACAGCATCTTGAAGACGTTCGGTGGCGCCAGGGCGCGCCGCCGAACCGCGGTGATTTGAAGTGTGTAGCTTGCGCCGCGTCACCAAACGCTAAAGCACCGCGATGCGCGCGCGCCTCGTGGTCCTTCCCGGAAAGGATGACTTGCCGTGACTGATCTCGCCGTGATCGATTTCGCCACAGCTGACGTGACCGTCAGCCAGACGATCCCGAGCCTCCGGTCCCAAGGCGGTTGCTGTCGACGCTGACGACCCCGTCACGTCCCGCCGTCAGACCTTCGCCGGCCCCGGGCCGGTCACCGGAGTTTCCCGCATGCCCCACCTTCACACCGACGCCACCGAACGGGCGCTGAACCGCCTGCACGCAGCCCCCGACTTCGCCGATCATCACGCGGCGCGCGCCCGCAATCGCCTGCACGCCGAGCCGGCCCCGCCGCGCATCATCGAGATCGGCGAGGTCGCGGCCGGCATCGCCGTGCCGGAGCCCGGCGGCGTGCGCTTCTTCTCCTCGAACCGCGACTTCGATCCCCTCGACGGCACGGTCTTCCGCAGCGTCGAGCAGGCGGCCCGCGCGGCGCGCGAGCGGTTCCGTGGCCGGACCCGTCCGGGACCCGGGGCGCGTCGTCACGCGGCCGGAGCCCGGCTTCGGGCCGTGTAGCGGTCAGACCGGCCAGGCCGCGTCGCGGTAAGCGCCGTCCCAGAACAGGTATTCGAGGCGCGTCGCCTGGGTGTAGGCGCGGTGCATCCGCGCCCGCACGTCCGGCGAGGCGCGCCCCGCCGCCTCATCGGTCGCCGCGATCATGGCGGCGACGGCGTTCGCGAAATCCTCGCCCGCATAAGTGTCGATCCAGGCCCGGTACGGGTTGTCGGTCCGCGCCCGCGAAAAGATGTCCCGGCCGATCTCCGCGTAGATCCAGAAGCAGGGCAGCAGCGCGCCGAGCACCACCTCGTACGGCTCCGCGTAGGCCGTGGCGATGAGATAGGCGACGTAGTGGTCGCAGGGGGGCGAGAGCGGGGTGGCCCCGAAGGTCGCGGCGTCGATGCCGTAATCGCGGAAGAATCCGCCGTGCAGGGAGCGCTCCACCACGATGGCGGTCTCGGCGGCGCGGGCGAACTGCACCATCCGGTCTGGGTCCGGCGCCTTCGCGGCGGCGAGCGCCAGGGCGCGGCCGAAGCCTACGAGGTAATGCGCGTCCTGCACGATGTAGTGGAGGAAGCGCGTCCGCGCGAGGGAGCCGTCCGCGAGTTCGGCGTTGAACGGCATGGTGCGGATCGCCTCGTAGGCCTCCGCGTTGCGGGCCCAGGCCTCGGCGGAGAAGGTGTCGGTCACGCCTGAATCTCTCCGTCGTGAAGGTCCTGCTCATAGGACAGGGTGACGCCGTGGCGCGCCTGGGCGCCGGGCGCCAGCAGGCGCTGCGAATCCCGCTGCGTCAGGTCGCCCGAAAACCCCGCCCAGTCGGCGTGGCCGGTCCAGCATTCGAGGGAGAGGAAGGGGGCCGTCGGCTTCGTCCAGACGGCGAGGTGGGGGAAGTCCGAGACCGCGAGGCGGATGGCGTCGCCGCCGGGACCGGTGAAGCACATCCAGTCGCTCGCCGCGTCCCGGAACACCAGCGCCTCGGTGAAGATCGCGGGGTCGAGGGGCAGGGTCGCTCCGTCCAGGGGAACCGGCCGCTCGGTGCGCAGGAGCAGGCCGCCGGCTCCCACCTCCGGCGCGAAGGGGCGCTCGGGATGCGCGAACCGCACCGCATAGCCGCCGCCCGCCGCGCGGGTGCCGCCGGCGAAGGGCCAGGGGAAGGCCGGGTGGAAGCCGAGCCCGTAGGGCAGGGGCACGGAATCGGTGTTCTCGATTCCGATCTCGAAGTCGAGCCGGCCGGGGCCGACCCGCGCGGTGATGTCGAGGCGGAAGGCGTAAGGGTAGTGCGCGCGGGTCTCCAGGCTGTCGGTGAGGCGCAGGCTCACGCTGTCCTCGGCTCGCGCGATCACCGTGAAGGGCAGGTCGCGGGCAAAGCCGTGCTGCGGCATCGGGTAGGCCCGGCCGTCCACATGCACCGCGCCGCCCGTGGAGGCCCCGACGACCGGAAACAGCCAGGGCGCGTGCCGGTCCCAGTGCGCGGGATCGCCGCCCCAGAGGCATTCGCGGTCCGCCACCTGCCAGGAGACGGGCTCGGCGCCGTCGACCGCGATGACGGCCCGCGTGCCGTCCCCGGCGCTGATCGTGATCCGTTCGCCCATCGGGTCCTGTCGTCCGGCTGGCCGCCCTTCCGGGACGGCGGGAGAGGGATCAGCGCGCCTTGAGCACCGAGCGGCAGGCGGCGGGAAGGGCCGCCAGGGTCATGGGGGGCTTGGGGCGCGGCGGCTTCGTTGCGGGCTTCGGGTTCATGATCGCGTCGCTGAACCAGTAGGCCAGTTCCTCGCCGCAGCCGTCGCCCGAGGGGGGCGGGGCCTGGTCGCCGCACTGGTCCTGGCCCGCCGGGCAGGCGAGGCGGATATGGTAATGGTAGTTGTGCCCGTACATCGGCCGCACCTTGGAGAGCCAGGCCCGGTCGCCGCCGGCCTCGCGGCAGAGCGCCTTCTTGATCGCCGGGTTGACGAAGATGCGCGCCACCTCGCGCTCCTGCGCCGTCATCCGGATCAGCTTGAGATGCTCGGGCGTCCAGACCTGCGGGTCGATGTCGAGGCGGTCGGCCCGCACCACGTTGGTGGCGGAGGTCTCCTCGCGCTCGGCCCGGCTCATGCGGTGGTCGGGCATCGGCGTCAGCCAGATGTCGGCGTCGAGGCCGAGCTGGTGCGAGGCGTGGCCGGTGAGCATCGGGCCGCCGCGCGGCTGGGACATGTCGCCCACGAGGAGGCCGTTCCAGCCGATGCGCGGCGCCTTGGCGGCGAGCCGCTCCAGGAATTCGACGAGGGGCGGCGTGCCCCACATCCGGTTGCGCGACAGGCGCATCACCTGCCAGTTCGGCCCGTCGACGGCCAGCGCCTCGCCGCCCGAGAAGCAGCCTTTGGCGTAGGAGCCGTAGGCGTGGGCGGGGCCGGGCGCGGGCGTGGTCGCCCGCCCGAACAGGGCCTTGGCCGGCGTGTCCGGCGCATCCGGATTGGCCAGCGGCGGCAGCGGCTTCGGATTGACGCTGCCTCGGTCCTGGGCCTGCGCCGACAGGGGAAGGCCGAGGAGGAGGAGCGTCGCGAGGTGGAGCGGGCGGAGGGTCAGCGGACGGGCTCCCGAAAAATCGCGTCCCCGGCGGGCGGGGCGCCAACAAGCATCGTGTGGAGACGTGAGCCACGGCGCCACGCTAATGATCGGGACGCGGCGCGTCGAGGGTTACGCCGCGCTACTCCGCCGGGGCGACGGCGATGCGGATCGCGTCGGAGGCGGCGTTGCTCACCACGATGGTGATGGGCGCGGTGCCGAGCTGGACGCGCACGCTTTTCGCGAGCATCGGGCAGCCGGTCCGCGCGGTGCGCGCGGAGACCGGACGCGTGGTCCGCCCGTCCTGGCTGACGTCGATCCAGGCTGGGTTCGAGAGGGTGACCTGATAAGCGCCGGGCGAAAGCGGCGCCTCGACGTGCAGGACGCCGCCATAGGTGCCGGGCTTCGGCTCCCGCGAGGGCGCGACGGGCGGGGCGACCTGCGCCTGCGGCTTCAGACCGAGCAGCGCCGCCGGCATCGCGGAGGCCAGCGTACCGCCGGATTCCACGCGCGGCAGGCCGGCGGCCGAGAACCAGGCCTGCTCGCGCAGCAGCGACCAGTCGAACTGCGTGCAGGCCGCCGGGTCGGCGGCCGGCAGGGTGCCGGAGGTCGGGGTGCCGGCGTTCTGCGCCCGCGCCGCCGTGGCGGCGATGGCGAGGACCGCGATCGCGGCGGCGCGGCGCATCGCCCTCAATCCACCGCGACCAGGACGTCGGAGGACTTCACGACCGCGTAGGCCTCGCCGCCCACGGTCAGCTTGAGGCTGTCGACGGATTCGTTGGTGATCGAGGCCGTCACCAGCTGGCCGCCCGCGATCTCGATCTTCACATGGGCGGTGGTGGCGCCCTTCTCGACGGAGACGACCTTGCCCTTGAGGACGTTGCGCGCGCTGATCTTCATGAAACGGATATCCTTTGAATTGTCTTGCCTGAACTGTCTCGGCCCGAGCGACGCGGGGGCTCGATCGGGCGGGACGATGCCGCGCGGCCACGCCCGGTGCAAGCGGTCCGGGCGCAACCCTGCCGGGGGCCGCGCGCCTTGGCGCGCCGGATCGAGACCGAGCGGTCACGCCTATGTGCGCGGGCTTGTGCGCGGGCTCAGGATTCCTCGGGTTCTGCGGATTCCTCGGGGTCTCCGGATTCATCCACGGTCTCGGCATCGGAGACCTGGCGGCGCGATCCCCATTCGGCGAGCACCGCGTTGAGGTCGTCGAGGACGAAGTGGCGGGCGCTGTCGCGGTCGTAGCCCTCGTCCAGCAGGGCGTCGTACTCGGTGAAGACGTGCCGGGCATAGGCCACGAGGGCGAGCCAGACGGCCGTGTCGGGCCGCGCGTTGCGCAGGCCCGGACTCGCCAGGGCCCGGTCGATCACCGCCTCGGTTTCGAAGTCGGGCAGGCGCGGCGCGAGCCGCGCCAGGGCCGCCGCGAGGACCTCGCGCCGATTCATCGTCACACTCCTCGGGACATCGTCGCCGCGATCCGGGATCAGATGCGCGAGGTCCTCGAAGAAGTCCAACCCGCGGCGTCCGCCCCCTCCGCCCCGGGAGAGGGCACCCGTCGCGCCCGACCGATCGTTCCGCGGCCGGCCCGGCGCCCGGCCTCAGGCGGCGATGCCGGTCCCGATCGGACAGGTGACGCCGGTGCCGCCGACGCCGCAATAGCCGGCCGGGTTCTTGGCGAGGTATTGCTGATGGTAATCCTCCGCGAAGTAGAAGGTCTCCAGCGGCTTGATCTCGGTGGTGATCGCCCCGAAGCCGCGGGCCCGCAGCGCCTCGCCATAGGCGGCGCGCACCCGCTCGGCGACCGCCGCCTGCTCGGCATCGAGGGTGTAGATGCCGGAGCGGTACTGGGTGCCGACATCGTTGCCCTGGCGCATGCCCTGGGTCGGGTCGTGGTTCTCGAAGAAGGTCTTGAGCACCGCTTCCAGCGTCAGTTCCGCCGGATCGTGCACCACGAGCACCACCTCGTTGTGGCCGGTCATCCCGGAACAGACCTCCTCGTAGGTCGGGTTCGGGGTGGTGCCCCCGGCATAGCCCACGGCGGTGACGAAGACGCCGCGCGGCAATTGCCAGAACTTGCGCTCCGTGCCCCAGAAGCAGCCGAGCCCGAGGACGATCCGCTCGAAACCCTCGGGGTAGGGCCCTTTCAGCGGGTGTCCGTTGACGAAGTGGCGCTCGGCGGTGGGGATCGGGTTCGGCCGGCCCGGCAGGGTGTCGGCGGGATCGGGCATCTCGGGCCGCTTGCGGAACAGGAACATCGTGTGGGTCTCCGGCTGGGACCGGCCCGCGCGGGGTGCCGAACGGGTCCGGCGCCGGACCCGCGCGGGACCGGATGGCGGGCCGCTCGGACCGGCGGACGCGGCCGGCAGGGCGATCGATTGTTGGAGATATGGGGCGCGTCGCCCGGAAGTTGAAGCGCGGGGCGCGCACCGTTCGGCCCGCCCGCCCGCCGGACCCGGAAAGCATCGGAGCGTCCCGCGCAAGATGTGCGCGTGGTTCCTGCGGGACGTCGTCTGCGGCGAGCGGCGGCCCGGCGAAATCCCAGGATGATTTGTCGTGAATTGTTCGATAATGAATCCGTGTCAAATGTCGACCGCCGGGCGGAAGGCCGGACCACGCGCCACGTTGACCGGATCCGCTCGTGACTCAGACCAGCACGGTTCTCATCGTCTCGGACAGACCGCATCTCGCGGCCCTGCTCGCGCGGGCGGTCGAGAATGTGGTCCCCTGCCGTTGCATCGACCCGCGCGAGGCGCTGCCGACCCTTCTTCCCCTGGTCGCCGTCGTGGACGTCAGCCGGGACGCGCGCCTGGCCCGGGCCTGGATCGCACGCCTGCACGCCTCCCACGTCGCGAGCCTCCATCTCACCAACCTGCCCGCTCCCACCGGCCGCGCGGCCGCCGCGACCAGCACCCTGCGGGCGGACGCGCCCCGGACGATCGTGCTCGCCACCCTGTTCGGCCTCATCGACACCTGGCAGGCGGTGCGCCGCGCGGCCGCCGCGACCGCCGGGACGCGTCAAGATCAGGCGGTCCCGGCACAGGCGGGTTCCGACCCGACGGTGTCCGGAAAGGCCGCGAACCTCGCGCGGGTCGTCAGCGGCCTGGTCTCGCAACTCTTCGAGGCCGCCGAGACGGGGCACCCCCTGACGGCCGCCGAGGCCGATACCGGAACCGAGATCATCCTCACGGCGATCTCGGATTGCGGAATCCGGACGTGGCTCGAGGTCATCGAGCGGCATGACCAGCAACTCTACCAGCATTCGTTGAGCGTCGCGGGCTACGCCGCCGCCTTCGGAGCCGGCCTGAAGCTCGCCCGCGCCGACCAGATGCGCCTCGCCCGGGCCGCCCTCCTGCACGACCTCGGCAAGGCGAGGATTCCCCTGGAGATCCTGAACAAGCCGGGGCGCCTGACCGCCGATGAGATGGCGGTGATGCGCACCCACCCGGCCATCGGCGCGGACCTGCTTACGGCCCAGGGCGGGTTCGACGCCGCGACCCTCGCGGTCGTCCGGCACCACCACGAGATGCTCGACGGCAGCGGCTATCCCGACGGGCTCGCGGGCGCGGCGATCCCCGACCTCGTGCGCCTCGTCACGATCTGCGACATCCACTCGGCGCTGACGGAGCGGCGGCCCTACCGCGATCCGCTCCCGCACCGCGACGCCCATACGCTGATGCGGGGCATGCTCCCCAAGCTCGACGCCGACCTCCTGCGCGCCTTCGAGCGCGTGGTGCTGCAGGGCGTGCTCGAGGACGCGGAGGCCTGAGGCCACGCGCCCATCCCCGTGCAGGATAACGCGCCGGCGGACGAGATTCCGGCACGATAATGCGCCTCGAACGCGATCGTCTCCCGAAGGCGCGCGGCTCGGAGGGATCGTCTCCCGCGCGCGCTGCTTTCAAAAGAACGTTTCATTGATTCTCGGCCCGCCAAAGGGCACGTTTTCGACAGGGCGCCGCTCTCGCAGCGGCGCATGATCCGTCGCCGTTTCAGCGCGCAGACCCTTGGACATGTCGGTGTCGATCGACGCTCGGCTCGAGCGATGGCGCAGCCACGTCCCGAAGTCTCGTCCCGAGGTCTTGTCGCGAATTGTTGCGGCCCAAGAAAGTGATCCCATGTCGCTGCCCCGCATCGTCGGCTTTACCGCCAATCTCCAGCGCCCCTCGAAGACGCGGGCCCTCGCCGAGTCCCTGGCCGAGGCCGTGGGCGCGCGGGTCCGGGCCGAGATCCGCCTGTTCGACATGCTCGATGCCGGCACCGGCCTCGGGGCCGCCTGGTCGCGGGACCTGCTGCCGCTGCCGGCCCGCCGCATCGTCGAGGCCATCGAGGGCGCCGACGCGCTCATCGTGGGCTCGCCGGTCTACAAGGGCTCCTATACGGGCCTGTTCAAGCACCTGTTCGACTTCGTCGAACCGTCGGCCCTCGTGGGCAAGCCCGTGATCCTCTCGGCCACCGGCGGCGGCGCGCGCCACGCCCTCGTGGTCGAGCATTCCCTGCGCCCCCTGTTCGGGTTCTTCAGCGCCCACACCATTCCCAGCGCCGTCTACGGCTCCGACGCCGATTTTCGCGATGGCGTCCCGGTCGATGCGGGCGTGCAGGCGCGCATCCAGGATGCGGCGAGCCAGCTCGCCGACCTCCTCGGCGCCCGCGCGGCCCGGGCCGGCGCCCCGGAGGTCACGTCCCCGGTCGCCGCCTTCGCCAGCGCCGGCTGAACGGCGCCGACCATGCTCTCCCGACGCAGCCTCCTCGCCACCGCCCTCGCGGCGGCGGCCTTGCCCGGACAGGCCGTCCTGCCGGGCCTCCCCGTCGCGTCCGCCCGCGCCGAGGGCGGCGTGTTCCGCATCGGGTATCAGAAGAACGGCATCCTCGTCGTCGCCAAGCAGCAGGGCGCCATCGAGCAGGCGCTGAAGCCCCTCGGCGTCTCGGTCCGCTGGACCGAGTTCTCGTTCGGTCCCCCGGTCCTGGAGGCGCTCGGCGTCGGCGCCATCGATTTCGGCCAGACCGGCGCGCCGCCCCCGGTCTTCGCGCAGGCCGCCGGCAATTCCCTCCTGTACGTCGCCGCCCAGGAGGCCGGCGGCTCGGGCGAGGCGATCCTGCTGCCGCAGGGCTCGCCCCTGAAGACCCTGGCCGATCTCAAGGGCCGCCGCGTCGCCTTCGCCAAGGGGTCGAGCGCCCATTATCTGGTCGTGAGAGCCCTGGAGAAGGCCGGGCTGACCTATGCCGACATCGAGCCCGTAACCCTGGCGCCGGCCGATGCGGCCGCCGCCTTCGCGCGGGGCGCCGTCGATGCCTGGGCGATCTGGGACCCCTACTTCGCCATCGCCGAGCGCCAGCCCGGCACCCGGATCCTGGCGAGCGCGGCCGACATCGCCAAGCCGAGCAACTATTTCCTGGGCAACCGCGACTTCACGCAGGCCAACGCTCCGGTGGTCCAGGCGGCGCTCGCCGCCCTCGGCGAGGTGGCGACCTGGTGCGAGGCGCATCGCCCGGAGGTGGCCGCCCTGCTCTCCAAGGGCACCGGCGTGCCCCTCGACGCGACGCGGCGCGCCGTCGACCGCAGCCTCTACGTCATCGCGCCGCTGACCGAGGCGACCATCGCCGACCAGCAGCGCGTGGCCGACCGCTTCCACGCGCTCGGCCTCATCGCCAACCCCATCCGCATCCGCGACGCCGTGTGGACGCCGCCGGCCGCCCCGGCGAGCAAGGGCTGAACCCCATGACCGTTTCCTTCAAGACCCGCACGCTCGAGCGCCTGACGCCCTGGCTCGTCCCCGCCGCGATCCTGCTCGGCTGGCAGGTCGCCGCCTCCACCGGCCTCGTCTCCACCCGCTTCATGCCGGCGCCTTCCGGCGTCCTCGCGGCCGGCTGGCAGGCGGCGCGCAGCGGCGAACTCTGGACCAACCTCTCGATCAGCTTCGCCCGCGCGGCCGTCGGCTTCCTCATCGGGGGCGGCATCGGCTTCGCGCTCGGCCTCGCCAACGGCCTGTCGCGGCTCTCCGAGCGCCTGACCGACACGACGTTGCAGATGATCCGCAACATCCCGCACCTGTCGCTCATCCCCCTGGTGATCCTGTGGTTCGGCATCGACGAGGAGGCCAAGCTCTTCCTCGTGGCGATCGGGGTGTTCTTCCCCGTCTATGCCAACACCCTGCACGGCATCCGCTCGGTGGACCCGCAACTCGTCGAGATGGGCCGGGTCTACGGCATGTCGCCGGTGAGCCTGTTCACCCGCGTGGTGCTGCCGGGAGCGCTGCCCTCGATCTTCGTGGGCCTGCGCTACGCGCTCGGCATCATGTGGCTGACGCTCATCGTCGCCGAGACGATCTCGGCCTCCTCCGGCCTCGGCTACATGGCGATGCAGGCCCGCGAGTTCATGCTGGTCGACGTCGTGGTGCTGGCGATCGTGATCTATGCCGGCCTCGGCAAGGCCGCCGACGCCGTGACCCGGCTGCTGGAGCGCAAGTTCCTGGCCTGGAACCCCGCGTATCGGAACGCGTGACGGCCATGCGCGCGACGGTTCGGCCATCCCCCTGTTGTCGACGCACCTGATCCTGCCGCCGGCGCACGACGCCGCGCGTCCCGCCTCCCGAACTCCTCATCCGACGGTCCGTCCATGCTCGCCACTGCCCTTCGCGTCTCCGAGGACGCCACCGCCCGCGAGGCCAAACCCCTCGACGCGAGGCCGCGCGAAAAACCGGCTCCGAAAGGCGTCTCGACGTCCCCGCTTCGCCCGGCGCCCTCCGCCACCGGCATCGGCGTCACCATCCGTGACCTGACCAAGGCCTTCGACGGCCATACGGTGATCGCGGGCCTCGACCTGCACATCCCGGCCGGGCAGTTCGTGGCCGTGGTCGGACGCTCGGGCTGCGGCAAGAGCACCCTGCTGCGCCTGATCCTCGGCCTGGAGCAGCCGAGCGGCGGCCGCATCGGCCTCGAAGCCCAGGCCGTGCGCACGCCGCCCAAACGCATCATGTTCCAGGAGCCGCGCCTGCTGCCCTGGGCCCGCGTCGTCGACAACGTGGCGGTGGGCCTCGGCGAGGACGGCTCCCGGGCGGAGCGGCGGACCAAGGCGCAGGCGGCGCTGGCCGAAGTCGGGCTCTCCGAGAAGGCCGGCAACTGGCCCGCCACCCTGTCGGGCGGCCAGCGCCAGCGCGTCGCCCTGGCCCGCGCCCTCGTCAGCCGCCCAGGCCTGCTGGCCCTCGACGAGCCGCTCGGAGCGCTGGACGCGCTCACCCGCATCGACATGCAGGCGATGATCGAGCGGATCTGGCGGGCGCAGGGGTTCACCGCGATCCTCGTCACCCACGACGTCGCGGAAGCCGTGGCGATGGCCGACCGCATCCTCGTGGTGGAGGCCGGCCGCATCGCCCTCGACGTCACGGTCGACGTGTCGCGCCCGCGCCGCCGGGGCGATGCCGACCTCGCGGCCCTGGAAGGCCGCATCCTCGACCATCTTCTCTCCGAGCGCGCGCCGGCCTGAGCGCCGCCGCCCTCGTCACCAAACCGCACGAGAGACCCCATGACTGGACAGACCGACGTTCTCTGGTTCCTTCCCACCCACGGCGACGGCCGCTACCTCGGCGCCCAGGACGGCGCGCGCGACGTCTCGATCTCGTACCTGCGCCAGATCGCGCAAGCCGCGGACGAGCTCGGCTATTACGGCGTGCTCCTGCCCACCGGCCGCTCCTGCGAGGATTCCTGGGTGGTGGCCTCGGCCCTGGCGCCCCTCACGAAGCGCCTGCGCTTCCTCGTGGCGGTGCGCCCCGGCCTGCAGGAGCCTTCCATGGCCGCCCGCATGGCCGCGACCCTGGATCGGGTCTCGGACGGGCGCCTGCTCATCAACGTCGTCACGGGCGGCGATCCCGTCGAACTGCGCGGCGACGGCGTCTTCCTCGACCACGACGAGCGCTACGTCGTGACGGACGAGTTCCTGCACATCTGGCGCGGGCTGATGTCGGGCGAGACCGTGTCCTACGAAGGCAAGCACCTCAAGGTGGAGGAGGGGCGTGTGATCTTCACGCCCGTGCAGAAGCCCTACCCGCCGCTCTACTTCGGTGGTTCCTCGCCGGCCGGCATCGAGGTCGCGGCCGAGCATTGCGAGGTCTACCTGACCTGGGGCGAGCCCCCGGCCGGCGTGGCCGAGAAGATCGCCAGGGCCCGGGAAGCCGCCGACCGCAAGGGCAAGACCTTCTCCTACGGCATCCGCCTGCACGTCATCGTGCGCGAGACCGAGGGCGAGGCCTGGCAGGCCGCTGAGAACCTGATCTCGCGCCTCGACGACGAGACCATCGCCAAGGCGCAGGCCACCCTGAAGCGCCAGGATTCCGTGGGGCAGAGCCGCATGATGGCCCTGCACGGGGGCGACCGCACCAAGCTCGAAGTCTCGCCGAACCTCTGGGCGGGCGTCGGACTCGTGCGCGGCGGCGCCGGCACCGCCCTCGTCGGCTCGGCGACCCAAGTCGCCGACCGGATGAAGGAATACATCGACCTCGGCATCGACCGCTTCATCCTCTCGGGCTACCCGCATCTCGAGGAGGCCTACCGCTTCGCCGAGCTGGTCTTCCCCAAGCTGCCCCTGCGCGCGACCACGGGCGTGGCCCCGAGCAACGCCCGCAACAACGGGCCGTTCGGCGAAGTCATCGCCAACGACATCGTGCCGAGCCGCCGCATCGCGGCGCATTGAGGCGCGGGGCGCATCTCCTCGGCCCGCCAGGGCTTCGGGATGCGCCACCACGGCTCTCGCAGGCGCAACGCGTCCCCTCCGCGTTGCGGGGCGGGGCCAGGAGTCGGCTCGCCGGCCTTCCGCGAGGCCGGTCGAGGGTCGCCCGGCCACCCCCGTCTCCGGCGCCTCCCCACGCGGGCGAGGCGGGCCGCATCGCGCCTCCGGGGAAGAATCCGAAATCCCGTCGTTCACCCGAAGGAGGCCCCATGCCCGCCGCCACCCGCGCCCTCGCGCTCCGTCCCGACGGCACCCGCCGCGCCCTTATGCTGCTCACCGCCCTGGCGCTCCTCGTCCTCGGCGCGCTCCACGCCCGCGCGGACGAGAAGGTGATCCGCATCGGCTACCAGAAATACGGCACGCTGGTCCTCCTGAAGGGCAAGGGCCTGTTGGAGCAGCGCCTGAAGCCGCTGGGCTACCGCGTCACCTGGGCCGAGTTCCCCTCGGGGCCGCCCCTGATGGAGGCACTGAATGCCGGCGCGGTCGATCTCGGCTCGGCGGGCGAGGCGCCCCCGATCTTCGGCCAAGCCGCCAGCCCGGACCTGCTCTACGTGGCGCACGAGCCGGCGGCCCCGAAGGGCGAGGCGATCCTGGTCGCCAAGGACAGCCCCATCAAGACGGTGGCGGACCTGCGCGGCAAGAAGATTGCCCTGAACAAGGGCTCGAACGTGCATTACTTCCTGGTTCGCGCCCTGGAGCGGGCGGGCGTGCCCTATGATGCGGTGACCCTGAACTTCCTCGCCCCCGCCGACGGCGCCGCGGCCTTCGCGCGGGGCGCCGTCGACGCCTGGGTGATCTGGGACCCCTACCTCGCCTCCGGCGAGCGCAGCACCGGCGGCCGCATCCTCGTGGACGGCACCGACCTCGTGCCGAACCGCCAGTTCTACCTCTCCACCCGCGCCTTCACCGCCGCCAACGGCCCGGCGCTCGACGCGACCCTGGCGGCGATCGGCGAGATCGACGCCTGGGCCAAGGACAACACCGACGCGGTGGCGACCGAACTCGCGCCCTCCGTCGGCATTCCCGCCCCGATCCTCACGGTGGCCCTGCGCCGCCTCACCTACGGCGTCACGCCCCTGAACGCCGAGACCATCGCCGACCAGCAGAACGTGGCCGACACCTTCCACCGCCTCGGCCTGCTGCCGAAGCCGCTGGACGTCGCCTCGGCGGTGCGCAAGACCGGAAGCTAGGGTTCCCCACGGCCGAACCGGGCGCCGGTTCGGCTCAGGAGAGCGCGACAAAACGAGACCTGAGAGCTGCTCCCGGCTGCCATGATCGGGAAGGGCTCCGGCGGGAACAATCCGAGGCTCGGTGCCTGTGACGAGCGGTGGCGGGCGACTCTATACGGATATGGGCATGTGGCCGATCATGCTTGCGTTCGAGTCAGTCGCGCGCTGTGATTTGTCGATTTTTGCATCAAAATTCTTTCATTTGTCTTCGCTAGTGTGCTGTGTGCGATAACAAATTTGACTTGCGAACCAGCTATGCAGAGCATGCTTTCCATTTTTGGTGTGGTTGTATATGCCGCGACATTCCTCTTGCTTGCTGCTGTGAATTTCGTCAATGGAGGCAAGATAGATAATAAAAAAGTTCCGATGCAGTGGAACTTCAAAGGTGATCCTACTTGGTATGCCGACAAGCAGATAGGCTTGTGGTTTCCGGTCCTGATATTCCTTCTGGTCGGAGGATCATTGCTCTACAAGGCGAGAAGCTCCGCGCCCCATTTTTGGCCTGACTATGGTGTTTTGCTGTTTTTATGCGTGTTTGTCGTGGGTGTGCATTACTGGCATATCTCGAAAGTCATAGCGTGGTCGCAGAAACAGCTTTGAGTTTCACTGGCGACAGCACAAACCATCCGGAGCGGACCCCAGCGTGCGCGGATCAACCGTCCAGATTTTGACCCCTAGTCCGCGTTTCGATTGGTCGCTTCGGTGCCATGCCATCGCCGTCATCCCAGGGCCGCGCAGGGGAGCACGGGATTCAGAAACGGCACGATCCCCAAGCGGCAAGATCCCGAACGCAGGTCGCGATCCATTCGGTACGTGGCGAGCGGGGTCTTTTCCTTGGAAGGAGAGGGAGCGCGTCGCGTCCATCCGAATCGAGGAGATCAAACGGCGCCGGTATGCGTCCGCTTCCCTTCTCGCCGCCATGACGGAGGCACCATTGGCCTCAAAGGAAAGCCTTTCCTGGCGCATGACGATGACGCGACGGTTGCGCATCGGTGGATCGGCAGAAGACATTCGATGTCGACCTGTTCCGGCTGTTATTATTCTAGACTTATTAGAATCGAAGTGGCAGCGTTGCCGTGTCTTGACAGTTCTGTCCGAAGACTGAACATGCGCCCCGAGACAAAGGAATTGTCATGATGCGCATGTCCACCGCTCTGATCGTGGTCGCCGGGGTCCTGAGCGCCCTGCCGGCCGCCGCCCAGGATCAGGCGCCCGAACTCACGGTCCCGCAGAACAGGGCGGCCAAGCTCGCGGGGCTGGCGGGCTTCGTCAACATGTCCTGTCCCGAGATCCAGACCGAGAAAGACCGTTTCCGCACCGCCATCGAGGCCCTGCGGATCAATCCGGCCGATCTGGAGCACGGAAAGATGCGGCTGAGTGCCGAATCCTACATCATGGCCTATCAGAAGGATGTGCCCGCCAGTTGCCGCCAGGCGGGTGAACTGTTCGGCCGGAACGGAAGCGTCATCCCCGGTCTGTTCGTCTCGCGGTAGTGGGCGACGCGCCCGGTTCCGGCCGGAGCGGCGATCAGTCCAGGCACATCGTGAAGTACAGTTGCCGGATGTGCTCCAACTCCTGAAATCCCGGTGCCCTCGGATTGAGGAGTTCCGGCCCCTCGGGAACCCGGCCGAGGAAGTCCGTGGCGAGATCGACCACGAAGCCGCGCTCGCCGATATAGAGGCCGTCCCGGTTCTTCACGTTGACCGCGCCGCAGATCCAGGTGCCTTCGGCCTTCCGCAGGGCCGTGACCTTCGGATCGAGCGGCTTGAAGCGCTGTCCGATGAGGTCGAGCACGCGGGCGGCGGCCGGTTTTCCGATCGCGGCGTCGGATCCGTCCTCCACGACCTGCGCCCGGGCGCCGACGCTCAGCGCGAGCGTCAGGGCGATGGCGAGGCCGGAACAGGCTGGCGTCGATCTCACGATGGTTCTCGTCTGCCCATGTCTGTGGCGAGCCTGTCCGGTCGCGCGTGGCGGAACGCTTGGCCGAGACCCCTGGCCGAGACGCCTCACGATTCTCATCGAATCGCGGTGTTCCGTTCGCCGGTCCTCACTGCGGCAACGTGCCGGCGTCCGTGTTCCGGCGCGCCAGCACCTCGGAATCCGCGATGAGGATGTCGAGCGATCGCCGGACGATCTCCACCGCGCTCACGCCTGCGAGGTCCGCCTCGGCCTGGACTTCGGCCTGCTCGTCCGGACTCATCCCGGCCAGGAGCGCCTGCGCAACCTGGGCCGACGCATCCTTGTGATGTTCACGCATCGCGAGGTCACCCATTGAGATGAGAGCGTAAAGACAAGCTGATTTATAAAGATCTTATGAGAAACACGTGGGCTTCTCAGAAGAAATTCAGTCTTGTCTTCCTCATCTTCGGGCGGAGATCAATGGTTTTCTTGGAAAGCCACGCGATCGCGCGTCACGCTTCAGCCAAGCGGGCCTCAGCCGGGCAAGACCGGAGACTTGACCCCCGGCAGGCGGTCGAGGTCGCCTTTCGTCAGATGCGTGTGCGCCGCCACGAGGGCGTGCGGGGTCAGGGCCAGCCATTGCCGGAGCGAGATGTCGGCGTAGGTCGGGCTGCGGAACATCTCCAGGAACTTCAGCGGCGTCGTGCCGGTGTTCTCGATGTAGTGGCCCATGGCGAAGGGCACGTAGCCCACGTCGCCACCCTGGTAGTCGAAGGTCCGGGCCTTCGATTCCGAGCCGAACACCGTCATGCGGCCCTGGCCCTCGATGTAGAATTGCCACTCGTCGCCGTTCGGGTGCCAGTGCAGCTCGCGGATCGCGCCGGGCTCCAGTTCCACGAGGGCGGCCGCGATGGTCTTCGAGGCCTTGAACACCGAGGAATCGGTGATGCGCACGCTGCCGCCCGGCAGGCTCAGCGGTGCCTGGGCCAGCATGCGGTGGCTGAACGGCTCCGGAACCGGTCCGGCGCCGCCCATCCGGTCCCCGGCGAGCGGCCCCGGCATCGGCCCCGGAAAGATGTAGAGTTCCGTCTCCGGCAGCCCGTCGAAGGCGCTCTGGGGCAGGCCGAAATTCTTGGCCAGGATGTCCTTCGGCGTGTGCGCCATCCAGTCCGTCAGGAGGAAGGTCGAATCCTCCGAGAACCCGCCATCGTCGAAGACGAGCAGGAACTCGCAACCGTCGACGCCCTCGCTCGCCAGCCCCTGGATCGAATGGGGGATGCCGGAGGGAAAGTACCAGAGGTCGCCCTCCGCGACGTCGTCCGCGAAGGTGCGCCCCTGCGCGTCCACCGCCGTGATCCGGGCCTTGCCCTTGAGCATGTAGGCCCACTCGGCCTCCTTGTGCCAATGCATCTCGCGCACCACGCCCGCGCCGAGCCGCATGTTCACACCGGCCATCGCCTTGGACACCGGCAGTTCCCGGATGGTGGTCTGCCGGGCCCAGCCGCCCTCTTCGAGCCGCATGTGGCTATCGGCGAAGGACCATTTCAGGTTCGGCATCGTGCCGTGGTCGGTCCTGGGCGGGCGCAGGGTGAACGGGTCCTCGGCCTCCCGCGCGGGGTTGCGCGGGCCGAGAATCGTGGCGCCGTCCTTGCCCCGGATCGGGGCCTGCGCGGTGGGCTGACCCTGGGCGCCCGCCAGCGTGAGCAGCGATCCCCCCGTGGCGGTGGCGGCCAGGAGGCTTCGGCGGGACAGGTCCGTCATGCGCTTCGATTCTCGCGTTGAGTCCGAGGGCGCCCCAGGGCACCCTCTTGATGCGGCATCAATCACGGCCCGCGCGCGACCGTTCCGTGGGCTCACGGGCTCGTGCGGCGCGCGCCCTGCGCCCGCAGGCGCTCCAGGAAGGCGGCGGCGAGGCGCCCGCGCGTCGCCGGGTCCTCGCTGCCCTGGCGCAGGAGCACGCGGTTGTCCCGGCGCTCGATATGGGCGTGTGCCGGCACGGTGAGTGGCGGCGCGTTCGGCCGGAGGTCGGCCGCCAGCCCCTGCGGGCCGCCGCTGAGGCGGTGGATGCCGAGCGCCAGGCAGGCGACCCGGAGCCGGGCTAGGGCGATCAGGTCCTCGAAGGGCGCCGGCGGCGGCCCGAAGCGGTCCACCACCTCGCTGCGCAGGGCCTCGACCTCCTCGGCGGAGGTGAGGCGCAGGGTGCGCGTGTAGAGCCCGAGCCGCACCTCCGGCTCGGGCACGTAATCGGCCGGCACCGCGCCCGAGAGGCCGAGGCGGATCTCGGGGTTCCAGTCCTCGGCCGGCTCGCCCTTGGCGGCGCGCAGCGCCAGATGCAGCAGGTGCTGGTAGAGCCCGAGGCCGATCAGCTTGACGTGCCCGGCCTGGTTCTCACCGACGAGGTCGCCCGCGCCGCGCAGGTCGAGGTCGCGGGCGCTGATGGCGAAGCCCGCGCCGAGGCGGTCGAGGGCCTCCAGCGTCCGCAGGCGCTTCTCGGTGGCGGGCGTCAGCGGCTTGTCGGGGCGGCTCAGGAGGTAGACGACGCCGCGCCGCTGGCCGCGCCCGACCCGGCCGCGCAGCTGATGCAGCTGCGACAGGCCGAAGCGTTCGGCGTCCCAGACCAGCATGGTGTTGGCGCGCGGCACGTCGAGCCCGCTCTCGATGATGCTGGTGGCGAGCAGCACGTCGCCCTCGCCGTCGGCGAAGCGCACCATCACGTCGTCCATCTCGGCGGCCTTGAGCTCGCCATGGGCCACCAGGGTCGCGAGATCCGGCACCAGCCTGGCGAGGCGTGCCGCCATGGGGGCGATGTCCTCGATCCGGGGGCAGACGATGAAGCTCTGGCCGCCGCGCCGGTGCTCGCGGTTGAGCGCGTCGCGCATCGCCTCGTCCTCGAAGGGCGCGATCACGGTGCGGATGGGCTGGCGCACGGAGGGGGGCGTGGCGATCACGCTGAGGCTCTGGAGGCCGACCAGCGCGCTCTGGAGCGTGCGGGGGATCGGCGTCGCCGTCAGGGTCAGCACGTGGCCGTCGCCGGCCGCCTCGCGCAGGCCCTGCTTGACCTTGGCGCCGAAGCGCTGCTCCTCATCGATGACCATCAGGCCGAGATCGGCAAAGCTCACGCCGGCCTGGGCGAGGCAGTGCGTGCCGACGACGAGGCGGATCGAGCCCTCGGCGAGTCCGGCCTTCACGCGCTTGGCCTCGGCCGGCGAGACGAGGCGCGAGAGGTGCGCCACCTCGATGCCGAAGCGGGAAAAGCGCCGGGTGAAGGTCTGAACGTGCTGGCGGGCCAGCACGGTGGTGGGCGCCACGATTGCGACCTGCCGGCCGGCGAACAGGGCGGCGGCGGCGGCGCGCAGCGCCACCTCGGTCTTGCCGAAGCCGACATCGCCGCAGACGAGGCGGTCCATCGGCCGTCCCGAGGCGAGGTCGCCCATCACGCCGGCCACCGCGCTCGCTTGGTCGGCGGTGAGCGCGTAGCCGAAGCCGGCGGCGAAGCGCTCCATCTCGCGGTCCGGCGGCACCAGCACCGGCGCCCGGATCGCCCGGCGCTTCTCGGCGTCGGCCAGCATCACGCGGGCGGCCCGGGCCATGCAGGCCTCCGCCTCCAAGCGGCGGCGGCCCCAGGATCCCTTCTCCGACTTTCCCCCCTCCAACTTGTCGAGGGTCACGGCCTCGACCTCGGAGCCGTAGCGCCAGATCCGGTCGGCCTGGGAGACCGGCACCATCAGGATGCCGTCGCCGGCAAAGCGCAGGCGCAGGGCGTCCTCGCCCGCGCCCGCGCCGGTCTCGACCCGCTCCAGGCCCTCGAAGACGCAGAGCCCGTTGTCCCGGTCGACGGCGACGTCGCCGATGCGCAACTCGACCTCGCCGATGGGCAGAATCGCGCTCGGGCCGCCCGCCGCCACGGTGGCGGCGCGCGCGCCGAACAGGTCGGCGGCCGCGATCACGGCAATCCCCTGGTCCGGCACCCGGAAGCCCGCCTCGATCGGGGCTTCCAGGCTGAGCAGGGCGCCGGACTTGGCCGAGACCGCTTCCCCCCAGGCCCCGACCGGCCGGGCCTTGCGGCCGAGCGCCCGCTCGGCGGCGCGCACCAGCCGCGCCAGCGGTTCGGCCGGCCCCGTCAGCAGGACGCGGTCGCCGGCCTTGAGCCGCTCGCGCAGGGTCTCGGCCAGGGCCGTGTTCGGCCGGGCCGCGCGCACGAAGGCCGGCATGGCGAGGTCGCCGTCCTCTCCCGCCTCGGCGCTGGCGAGGCGGCGCGCGTCCCGCAGCGCGGCCCATTCCTCCGGCGTCAGGTAGAGGCCGGCATCGTCCGGCACGCCGCGCCGGCCGCGCGCCAGGGCCTCGCGGCCTTCCGCGATCTGCTCGAAGAAGGCCTGGGCCCGCTCCTCGGCGCCGTCCTCGACGACGAGGCGCGCGTCCGGCACCTGATCGAGGAAGGTCGTGAGCCCGGCATAGTAGCGGGCGAGCCCGTGTTCCTGGCCGGTGAAGGGCTCCAGCCGGCTCTCGGAGCCCTCGGGCAGGACGATCTCGGTGGCGGGGTCGATGACCAGCACCTGCGCATCGGCGAGCGAGCGCTGCGAGACCGGATCGTAGGAGCGGATCGCCGTGACCCGGCCGTCCTCGTACTCGATGCGGCAGGGCCGGTCGGCGGCGGCGGGAAAGACGTCCACGGTCCGGCCCCAGACCGCGACCTCGCCGGGCTCGTCGACCCGGTCGTCGAGGATGTAGCCGAGGCGCCGCAGGGCGCCGGTGATCGCGGGTGGATCGAGGGCGTCGCCGACCCGGATCTCGAGATGCGCGTCGCCCCAGGTCTCACGGGGCGGCACGCGCTGGATCAGCGCCGGGGCGGTGGTCAGGACGATGTCGGGCAGGGCCGCCGTGTCGGTGAGCCAGCGCAGCACGCCGGTGCGGGCGCCCATCACCCCGCGCGAGGGCGAGGCGCGGTCGTAGGGCAGGCAATCCCATTCCGGATAGAGCGCGACCCTGCACTCGGGCGCCAGCGCCCGCAGGATCTTCGCGATGGACTCCAGGCGGTGGCTCTCGCGGGCGGTGTGGACCAGCGGCGTCCCGCATGCGGTCAGCCCGAGCAAGGCCACCGCGAGGGCGCCGGCGGGGACGAGCGGCGCCACGATCTCGGGGCTCGCCGGGCTCGGCGCCGGCTCCGCGGCGGCCCGCTTCGGCGCGGTGGTCTTGCGGCGCGACGGCGCGCGCAGGCGGGTCCGGGACGCAGGGGTTTTCGGCGCGCGCGCCTTGGTGGGAGTGGCGTGTTCGGAAGGCGTCTCGGTCCTGCGTTTTGCCATCGGAAAGGTGCGCTGCCCGGCTCGAGGATTGGACGTGAGGAACGCGCCGGACGAGGCCGGGGCTCCCTGGTTCGCCCCGCCGTCCCCAGTTTGTCGCAGGCCTGTGGATTAGAGTTCGGGGTCCGCCGCCGCCTCGAGGCGGCCGCTCTCGATGGCGGCCCGGAAGGCGGAGAAGTCGGCCTCGTTCTGGTCGCCATAGGCGAAGGCCCAGTCGGCGAGCGCCTCGCGCAGGTCCGCCTGCCGGTCGCGGCCGCAATAGCCCGCGATCGCGGCGGCGTCCCCGGTGCGGGCATGCGCCCGGGCCAGCAGCGCGCCGTAGGCCCAGGAGAAGTAGATCAGCGGCTGGCCGCTGAGGCCCGCCACCGGGATGTCGCCCTTCATGTTCTTCATCTGGCGCACGTAGAACGGCCGGTCCGCGATGGTGGTCCAGCCGAGCAGGGGGTCGCCCACCGCCTGGAGCAGGCGCTGGCCGTAGATCACCCGCTCGCCCTCGTGGTCCCCGTAGGCGTCGGGCATGCCGCCGAGGTAGGGCGCGTGGGCGGGTGTGACCGCCTCCTTGACCTGGAGGAAGAGCACGTCCTGGTCCGAGTTGCCGCAGAGGAGCGCGACGTAGGCGCGGGTGCCGACGCTGCCGACGCCCACGACCCGGTGGGCGACGTCGACCACGTGGTAGCGGCTGAGCATGAACCGGCGCTCGCGCGGCAGGGTCTCGGCGTAATGCTCCAGCCCGCCGATCACCGCCTCGCGGGTCTCGTCATCGACGCGGGTGAGGATCGGGGCGTCCTCCTTGAAGCGCCAGCCGCCATCGGTGCGGCGCTCGCCGACGCGGGCGAGCAGGCTCTTGTTGTTCTTCCGGCGCGCCTTCTCCACCGCCCTGGAGATGACGGCCTTCGAATCCTCGTCGATGGAGAGGCCCGTGAAATCGAGCCGGTCGGCCCGCGCCGCCTGGTGCCAGACGTCGAGGGGGCCCTGCGGCGCCAGCTCGGTCATGGTGTGCTGGTAGCCCGCCATCGCCGCCACGACGGCCTCGCGCCGCTCGGACCTGGCCACCCCGTCCGTCCGGGCGGCCACCTCGATGCTGGCGGCGAGGCGCTTCAGGTCCCATTCCCACGGGCCGATCGTGACCTCGTCGAAGTCGTTGAGGTCGAGCACGATGTCGCGCTGGGGCGTGCCGAACAGGCCGAAATTGGCGAGGTGCGCGTCGCCGTTCATCACCACCGCGATGCCGCTGCGCGGGGTGTGGGCGAGGTCCCAGGCCATGACGTGGGCCGCGCCCCGCAGGAAGGCGAAGGGTGAACTCGCCATGCGGGCCACCCGGAGCGGGATCAGGTGCTCCTGACGGCCCGCATGGGCGGCCTCGATCAGGGACACCGGGTCCGGCCGGTCGGCGGGCGGAACCCACGCGGCGTGGGCCGCGTGCGGCACCGTCTCGCGCAAAGCCTTGCCGGCGTGCCGGCGCTTGTCCCAGGGCTCGCCCGCCTCCCGCAGGTTGATGCGCGGGATGTCGGCCAGCGGCGCGAGCAGGATCTCCTCGGCCTCTGCCGCTGCCTGCTCTCCCTGGTCGAGCAGGCGGACATCCTGCGGACATTCCATGGTCGGTCCTCGCACGCGTTTCGGTCACGAGGACAATCTTGGCCGTTTCGCTTCGTTCCCGGGGCACTACGTCTCAGCGCGGCCCTTCATCCCGCAGGCTGAATCAAATTTGAAGCGGGACCGCTCGCTTGGTCGGTACAGCCGGGCGGATTTCACAGTCAGAGGGTGATGGAACGTCTCGCGCGAGCGGGAAGAAGGCCGGTGCTGCTTTGCGCCGCCCGAGCGGGTTCGCACGAAGTCAATGGAGGCCGAGGTCTGGATTTGAACCGGACGTGCGGATCCTTGCAGGGATCCTGGCTAAGCACTCACCCACCTGGCCACAGATCTTGAATCACGTTCGCGACGAAGGTGCAAGGGAGTCCGGGTGCGAGCCTTGACATGGAATGACCTGCGGCGGGCCGGGGACAACGATCGCTGGTTTGATCACCGATGGCCATGGACCGTCCCGCGCGCCGGCCGATGCTTGGCTCAACTGAGCCGCAGGGGGGAGGATATCCACGCGCGGGCTCGCGGCGCCGAGCTTGGCGATTGACCCCGGATGGCAAACGGCGTTCTTGAGCGCCGAGAACCGAAGCCCGAAGATCCGTGCGGCCCAAAACCTTTCGCGGCCAAAAACCCGGAGTGCCCGAACGATGTCCGTCACGACCGTCCCGACGACGCCCTATGACGACCAGAAGCCGGGCACGTCCGGCCTGCGCAAGAAGGTGCCGGTCTTCCAGCAGGCGCGCTACGTCGAGAACTTCGTCCAGGCGATCGTGGATTGCATCCCCGACCGGGCGGGCCGGACCCTCGTGCTCGGCGGTGACGGCCGCTTCCTGAACCGCGCGGTGGTCCAGATCACCCTGAAGATCGCGGCCGCGAACGGCTTCGCCCGCGTCCTCGTCGGCCGGGGCGGCCTGCTCTCGACCCCGGCCGCCTCCTGCGTCATCCGCAAGCACGGCGCCGTCGGCGGCATCATCCTGTCGGCGAGCCACAATCCCGGTGGCCCCGACGGCGATTTCGGCATCAAGTACAACACCGCCAACGGCGGCCCGGCGCCCGAGGGCGTCACGGCGGCGATCTATGCCCGCACCCGGAGCCTGACCGAGTATCGCATCGTCGAGGCGCCCGATCTCGACCTTGACACCCTCGGCGAGACCCGGCTCGGCGACATGGTGGTCGCGGTGATCGACCCGGTGGCGGATTACCTCGCGCTGATGCACGACCTCATCGATTTCGACGCGATCACCCGCCTGTTCGCCGGCGGCTTCCGCATGCGCTTCGACGCCATGAGCGCCGTCACCGGCCCCTACGCCACGGCGATCCTGGAGGGCGTGTTCGGGGCGGAAGCCGGCACCGTCCTCAACGGCACGCCCCGGGAGGATTTCGGCGGGCACCATCCCGATCCGAATCCGGTCCACGCCCACGAACTCTACGACCTGATGCTGAGCGCGCGGGCGCCGAATCTCGGGGCCGCCTCGGACGGCGACGGCGACCGCAACATGATCGTGGCGCCCGGCCTGTTCGTGACCCCGAGCGACAGCCTCGCGATCCTGGCCGCGTATGCGCACCTCGCCCCCGGCTACGCGAAGGGTCTCTCCGGCGTCGCCCGCTCGATGCCGACGAGCCGGGCCCTCGACCGGGTCGCGGCCTCGCTCGGCATTCCCGCCTACGAGACCCCCACGGGCTGGAAGTTCTTCGGCAACCTGCTCGATGCCGGGCTGATCACGCTGTGCGGCGAGGAGAGCGCCGGCACCGGCTCGAACCACGTGCGCGAGAAGGACGGCCTCTGGGCCGTGCTGATCTGGCTCAACATCCTGGCCGTCACGGGCCGGCCGGCCCAGGACGTGGTGCGCGGCCACTGGGCGACGTTCGGGCGCGACTACTACACCCGGCACGATTACGAGGAGATCGATGCCGAGGCCGCCGGGCGGCTGATGGACGGCCTGCGGGCCAAGCTCGCCGGACTGCCCGGCACGCGGCTCGGCGGCCTCACCGTCGCGGCGGCGGACGACTTCCGCTACGTCGATCCGGTGGATGGCTCGGTCACCGAGCAGCAGGGCGTGCGCGTCACCTTCGCGGAGGATGCGCGGGTGGTCTACCGCCTGTCCGGCACCGGCACGGCGGGCGCGACCCTGCGGGTCTATATCGAGCGTTACGAATCCGCCCCCGACCGCCTCGAACTGCCGGTGGCGGACGTGCTCGCCCCCGTGGTCGCGGTCGCGGGCGAACTCGCCGACATCGCCGCGCTCACCGGCCGGTCCGAGCCCAGCGTGATCACCTGAGCCCGGACCCCTCGGGCGTCCCGGCCAGAAGTTCGGCCCGGATCTCGTCTCCCGAGGCATCGAGGGCGGGCGGCGTGCGGCGGACGGGCAGGCGCGCCCCGTCGAGGCGATAGGGCGGTGCGAGCACATGCGCGGTCGCGCCGGCCTCGCCGTGCGGAATCACGAGGTCGCCGGCCCGCTCCGAGGTCAGGGCCTCGTGCAGGCCCAGCACCTCGCCGCAGGGAATGCCCGCCGCGTCGAGGCGGGCCAGGAGGTCGGCCCGCGTCCAGCGCGCGAGTTCGGCCTCGATCGCCGGCAGGAACTGCGCCCGGTTGCGGGAGCGCTCCAGGTTGGTCGAGAAGCGCGGGTCCGAGGCGAGGTCGGGGCGCTCCAGCACCTGTTCGCACAGGCGGCGGTACTGCCCGTTGTTGCCCACCGCCAGCACCACCGGCCCGTCGCCGGTCTCGAACACGCCGTAGGGCGCGATCGACGGATGGGCGTTGCCGGCCCGGACCGGATCGTGTCCGCGCACCATCGCCTCCAGCCCGCAATAGGCGGTGAGCGCCACGCCGCAATCGAACAGGGCGAGCTCGATGTGCCGGCCGCGCCCGGTGCGCTCGCGCTCGAACAGGGCGGCGAGCACCCCTTGCGCGGCGTATTGCCCGGTGAAGAGGTCGACGGCCGCGAGGCCGAACTTGAGAGGCGGGCGCTCGGCCTCGCCGTTGAGGGCCATCAGGCCGGCCTCTCCCTGCACGACGATGTCGTAACCGGGTCGGGTCGCCTCCGGCCCGTCCGAAGCGTAGCCCGAGATCGAGCAGTAGATCAGGCGCGGGTTCTCGGCGCTGAGGGCCGCGTAGCCGAGACCGAGGCGGTCGGCGCCGCCGGTCTTGAAATTCTGGACCACCACGTCGCTGGTCCGGGCGAGGTCGCGCGCGGTGGCCAGACCCTCGGGGGTCGCGAGGTCGAGGGCGATCGAGCGCTTGTTGCGGTTGGCCGCGTCGAAATACGAGGTGTTGCTCGCCCCCGTGCGCAGGCCCCAGTCGCGGGTGTCGTCGCCGCGCTCCGGATGCTCGACCTTGATCACGTCCGCGCCGAGATCGCCGAGGCACATGGCGCACCAGGGCCCGGCGAGCACCCGCGAGAGGTCGAGCACGCGGATGCCGGCCAGCGGCAGGGAGCGGGCGCCATCGTCGCGCGCCGTCGTCTCGCTCATGGTCGGCTCTCCGTGTCCCCGCATGCGGCATCTATTCAGGGATCGGTGGCGCCGTTCAAGCCGCGCCCTTCCAACAAGACGCTACGGTATCCCGACGGCCCGGGCGGGTGGCCTCGCGTGCGCAGCCTGATAGGATCGTCTGAATACGGAATTCCGAGGGAACGCCCATGAACGCCCCGACGCGCCCGCCCGGCTCCGCCGCGCCCACCGCTCCCGCTTCCGCCGGCTTCGCCTGGGAGGACCCGTTCTTCCTCGACGACCAGCTCAGCGAGGACGAGCGCGCCATCCACGACGCCGCCCGGGCCTTCGCGCAGGAGGAACTCCTGCCCGGCATCGTCGAGGCCTACGCGCAGGAGACCAGCAACCCCGACCTGTTCGCGAAGATGGGCGCGCGCGGGCTGCTCGGCGTGACGCTGCCCGAGGAATATGGCGGCGCCGGCGCGACCTACGTCGCCTACGGCCTCGTGGCGCGGGCCGTCGAGGCGGTGGATTCCGGCTACCGCTCGATGATGAGCGTGCAATCCTCCCTCGTGATGTACCCGATCCACGCCTACGGCTCGGAAGACCAGCGCCGGAAGTTCCTGCCCAAACTCGCGTCGGGCGAATGGATCGGCTGCTTCGGCCTGACCGAGCCCGATGCCGGCTCGGACCCGGCCGGCATGAAGACGAAGGCGGTGAAGATCGACGGCGGCTACCGGCTCTCGGGGGCCAAGATATGGATCTCGAACGCGCCCTTCGCCGACGTGTTCGTGGTCTGGGCGAAATCCGAGGCGCATGAGGGCGCCATCCGGGGGTTCGTCCTGGAGAAGGGCATGAAGGGCCTCACGGCCCCGACGCTCAAGGGCAAGCTCTCGTTGCGCGCCTCCACCACGGGCGAAATCGTGATGGAGGACGTGGAGGTGGGCGAGGACGCACTGCTGCCCAACGTCTCGGGCCTGAAGGGGCCGTTCGGCTGCCTCAACCGGGCGCGCTACGGCATCGCCTGGGGCGCCATGGGCGCGGCGGAGGATTGCTGGCACCGGGCGCGATCCTACACCCTGGAGCGCCGGCAGTTCGGCCGGCCCCTCGCCCAGACCCAGCTTGTGCAGAAGAAGCTCGCCGACATGCAGACCGAGATCGCGCTGGGCCTCCAGGCCGCCTTCCGGGTCGGCCAGCTCTTCGACGAAGGCCGGATGGCGCCCGAGATGATCTCGCTGATCAAGCGCAACAATTGCGGCAAGGCCCTCGACATCGCCCGCACCGCCCGCGACATGCACGGCGGCAACGGCATCATGGGCGAGTACCACGTCATGCGCCACGCCCAGAACCTCGAGACGGTGAACACCTACGAGGGCACGCACGACGTCCACGCACTGATTTTGGGCCGGGCGCAGACCGGGTTGCAGGCGTTCTTCTGAGGCCCCGTCCCCGCGTCTCAGCACGGCAGCCACCCCTTGCGCGCATCCGACACCGATCTCCCCCTGGTCGTCCTGACGAACCCGATCCACGCGGAGGCGGTGGCGCTGCTGGCGCCGCACGCGCGGGTCGTCACCGCCAGGGACACGCGGCCCGAAACCCTGCGCACGCTGGCCGCCGAGGCGGCCGGGCTGATCGTGCGGGCGCAATTGCCCGACGACATCCTCGACCACGCGCCGCGCTTGCGCGGCATCGTGCGCCACGGCGTCGGGCTCGATTTCGTGCCCCTGGAGGCGGCGACCGCGCGGGGCATCCCGGTGGCAAACCTGCCCGGCAGCAACACGCAAGCGGTGGCCGAATACGTCTTCGCGGCCCTGTTCCACTTGCGGCGGCGCCTCGGCCTCCTCGACGGGACCCTGCGCGGGACCGGCTGGCTGCCGGCCAAATCCCTGGCGAGCGACCTCGGCGAGATCGGCGGCACGACGATCGGCATCCTGGGGCTCGGCGAGATCGGGCGGCGCGTCGCATCCATCGCACGCCACGGCTTCGGCATGCGGGTGCTCGGCCATTCCCGCAGCGCGCGGGCACAGGATGGCCTGATCGAGGCGGTGGACCGCGAGACGTTGTTCTCGGCCAGCGACGCGGTCGTCGTCGCCTGCCCGCTGACGCCCGAGACGCGAGGCCTCGTGGATGCCGACCTGATCGGCCGGATGCGGCCGGACGCGGTGCTGATCAACGTGGCGCGCGGGCCCATCGTGCGGGACGACGTCTTGGCCGCGGCCCTGAAGGCCGGGACCATCGGTGGCGCGGCGCTCGACGTGTTCGCGGTCCAGCCACTCCGCGAGGACCACCCGTATTTCGCTTGCCCCAACCTGCTCCTGACGCCGCACGTGGCCGGAACCAGCGCCGCCAGCCTGCGGGTGATGGGCCTGGGCGCGGCCGAAGAGATGCTGCGCATCCTGCGCGGCGCGCCGCCGCGCAACCTCGTCAATCCGGCCGCCCTGGCGGTCCGCTGACCGCGTCGGCGCATCGCGGGAGCGGGCTCACGGAAAACCTCAGGAGAACACCATGGCTCTGACCAGCGCGATCAAGGGGGTGATCCCGATCGCCCCGACGCCCTTCCACCCCGATGGCCGGATCGACGAGACCTCCCTCGACCGGATGTCCGAGTTCTTCCTCGGCGCCGGCATCGACGGTCTCACCATCCTGGGGCAGCTCGGCGAGGCGCCGAAGCTCGACCATGCCGAGGCGGTCGGCATCACCAAGCGGGTCATCGGGCGCATGAACGTGCCCGTCCTCGTCGGCGTCTCGGCGCCGGGCTTTGCCGCCATGCGGTCGCTCGCCCGCGAGGTGATGGAGCTCGGCGCGGCCGGCGTGATGATCGGGCCGCCCAACACCCTGCGCACGGACGATCAGGTGGTGGCCTATTACCGCAACGCCGCCGAGGCGATCGGCCCCGACGTGCCCTTCGTGATCCAGGACTACCCGCTGACCTTCTCGGTGGTGATGACGCCGGCCGTCATCCGCCGGATCGTCACCGAGAACCCGTCCTGCGTCATGCTCAAGCACGAGGACTGGCCCGGCCTCGACAAGATCACGGCCCTGCGCGGCTTCGAGCAGGACGGCTCGATGCGCCACATCGCGATCCTCACCGGTAATGGCGGGCTGTTCCTCGATTTCGAGATGGAGCGCGGCGCGGACGGCGCCAACACCGGCTACGCCTTCCCGGAGATGCTGGTGGACGTGGTGCGGCTGTCGAGGGCCGGGATGCGCGACGCGGCGCACGATCTCTTCGACGCGCACCTGCCCTATCTGCGCTACGAGCAGCAACAGGGCCCGCTCGGCCTCGCCGTGCGCAAATACGTGTTCCAGAAGCGCGGGATCTTCGCCTCGGATGCCCAGCGCAAGCCCGCCGCGAGCCTGTCGGCGCAGGCGCGCGCGGAGGTCGACTACCTGCTGTCACGCATCGCCCGCATCGACCCCCGGGCCCGCGTGGCCCCTTGAGCGGGCCGGCACCGGCTCCGCGACATTCCGATAGACGCAAGGCCCTGTCCCGGCCGCGAAGAGGTCCGCCCATGTCCGATACCTTCATGTCCGAAACCTTCAGGTCCGATACCTTCGACCCCCAGCCCGCCGCCGACCTCCTGCTGGCGGCCTATCGGGAGGGCCGGCAATTCGCGGAACTGCCGGAGGCCGTCCGCCCGCGCACGATGACGGAGGGCTACGACATCCAGGACCGTCTTCTCGCGGCCATCGGCGACGGCTTCGCGGGCTGGAAGCTCGCCATCGGCAGCGCCAAGGGCAAGCGCACCTCGGGCGTCGGGCGCTCCATCGCGGGGCGCGTCCTGAAAGGCCAGCTCCACGAGCCCGGCGCGGCGCTGCGCATGCCCCATGCCGGGGCGGTCACGGTGGAATTCGAGATCGCCTACCTGATCGCCCGCGACATCGCGCCTGACGCCCCCGCCGTCGCGGCGGCGAGCGTCGTGGCCGAGACCCGCGTGGCGTTCGAACTCGTGCTGTCGCGGTTCTTCGACCGCCGCGCCGTCGGCTGGCCGAGCTTCGCCGCCGACAATTCCGCCTTCCAGGCCCTGGTGATCGGCCCCGCCATCGAGCCGGCCGACCTGCCCGAACTGGCCCGGAGCCTCGTCGTGACGGTCGACGGCACGGAGCGGGTCCGCGCGGTCACGGGCGAGGACCTGACCGACCCGCTCGCGGCGCTGACCGATCTCATGGCCGTGGCCCGCGAGCGCGGGGAGACGATCCCGGCCGGCAGCATCGTCTCCACCGGAACGCTGTCCGTGCCGTTCGACCTGACCGGGCCGGGGACGGTCACGGCGGCGTTCCTGGGGCGGACGCTCGGGTTCACGCTCCTGCCCGTGTGACCCGGGGGCTCCGATCTGCGAGGGCGATGCCCTCGCGACATCGACGGGTTTTCCTCAGACACCCGGTCATCCCGGGGCCGCGCAGCGGGCCCGGGATCCAGACACACAGGCGGTGCAAGGTCTCACGCCGTCGGCGGCTCTGGGTTTCGGGCTCGCCCGCGGCGACGGAATGACGGGGATGGCCGTCATCGACGACGGCCCGAGGCTCGTCCCGTGGCGTCGATGTTTGGGAATCGGGCCTGCGCCCGACCCCCAAACCATCAGTCCACCGCCGTCCCGTGCAATTCCGCGCTGGTGAAGCGCTGCTGCTCGGCCATGACGAGGCCGGCGAGTTCGCGCTTGAGGGCGTTGAACTCGCCCGACGCCGTGTCGCGCGGGCGCGGGATCTCCACGGTGATGTCGCGCTTGATGCGTCCGGGCCGGTAGGTCATCACCAGGATGCGGTCGGCGAGGTAGATCGCCTCCTCGATGGAGTGGGTGACGAAGATCACCGTCTTGCGGTACTCGGCCCAGATCCGCAGGAGTTCGTCCTGCAGGGTGCGCCGGGTCAGGGCGTCGAGCGCGCCGAAGGGCTCGTCCATCAGCATCACCGGCGGGTCGAGGGCCAGGATGCGGGCGATGGCCACGCGCTGGCGCATGCCGCCGGAGAGGTCCTTCGGGTAGCGCTTGCGGAAATCCGACAGGCCGAGGGTCGCGACGATGCGGTCCACCGTCACCGTGGCGTCGGCGCGGGGCACGCCCCGGATGTCGAGGCCGAAGCGGACGTTGTCCTCCACGTTCATCCAGGGGAACAGGGCGTATTCCTGGAAGACCATGCCCCGGTCGGGCCCCGGCTCGGTGATGGCGCGGCCGCCCATGGTGATCCGACCGGCGCTGAGCGGCGCGAAACCCGCGATGGCGTTGAGCAGGGTGGATTTGCCGCAGCCGGATGGCCCGAGCAGGCAGAGGAACTGCCCCTCCGGCACCGTGGCGGAGATGTCGTCGAGGGCCGAGACGGCGGTTTCGCCGGCCCCGAACACCTTGCTGGCGTGGGCGATCTCGATCTGCGCCGACATGATGAGGCGTCCCGGTTCAGCGTTCAAGGCCGCGATGCCAGCGCAGGAGGTGGTCGTTGAGGCGCGACATCGCCCCGTCGATGATGAGGCCGAGGATGCCGATGGTCAGCATGCCGCCGATGATCTTGTCGGACCACATGTACTCGCGGGCCTCCAGGATGCGGTAGCCGAGCCCGTCCGAGACCGCGATCATCTCGGCCACGATGACCACGATGAAGGCGGTGCCGATGCCGATGCGCATGCCCGCGAGCACGAAGGGGCTCGCCGCCGGCAGGATCACCCGGCGGAACATCGTCCAGGAATTCGCCCCGAGGTTGCGGGCCGCGCGGATGTAGATCGAATCCACCTGCCGCACCCCCGCGATGGTGTTGACCAGCACGGGAAAGAAGGTGCCGAGCGCGATCAGGAACAGGGCCGGCGGGTTGCCGAGGCCGAACCAGACGATGGCCAGCGGGATGTAGGCGATGGGCGGGATCGGACGCAGGATCTGGAGGAGGGGGTTGAACAGCGCGTAGAGCCGGTCGCTGGTGCCGAGGACGAGCCCGGCCGGCACCGCGAGGCCCGCCCCGACGCAGAAGCCCATGATCACGCGGGTGAGGCTCGCCACGGCGTCGTGCGGCATCTCGCCGGAAAACATCCAGTGGAGATAGCTCTCGGTGGCCGGGTCGTAGGGCAGGCCGGGCAGGAGGCCGTGATACCACTTCACCGCCACCGCGCTGGGCGGCGGCAGCACGATGGGGGAGAACACGCCCGTCCGGCTCAGGACCTCCCACAGCACGAGGAGGGCGAGGGGGACGAAGGCGCCGCGAAGCCGGTTCATGCTGCCGCTCAGTTCGTCTTGAGTTCGGCTTTGGCCTTGTCGAGGAGGTCGGTCTTCACCCACTCGGCGTCGGATTTCGGCGGGTTCACCATCTTACCCAGGCCGTACTTCACCATGTAGTCGGTCGTGGTCTGCATGTGCCCGGCCGGCACGTCGTAGGTGTACTTCGCGTTGGCCATGCCGTCGCGAAAATCCTGGCTCGAGAGCTGACCCTTGAACACGGTCTCGCGGACGTACTTCTCGGCGAGCGCCGGATCGTCGATGAAGGCCTTGGTGGCGGCCACGAACAGCTTGAGCACCTTGGCGGCGACCTCGGGCCGCTCGTTGTACATCTTCTCGGTCATCACCAGCGGACGCACCGGCACGCCGATGGGGGTGTCGTAGGGCTTGACCACCTCGGTGGCGTAGCCGGCGCTGATGGCCTGCGTCGATTGCGGCTCGCTCTGGCAGATCACGTCGACGTATTTCTGCGACAGAGCCTGGTTCAGGTCGGCGTAGTTGTTGAAGTAGATCAGCTGCACGTCCTTGCCGGGCCGCTCGGACCAGGTCATCCCGTGCTTGTCGAGTTCGGCCAGAAGCATCAGGTCCTGGGTGCCGCCGCGGACGGTCGCGACCTTGAGGCCCTTCACGTCCTTGAGGGTCTTGACCGTGTCGAGGTCGGGCCGGCGCAGGATGCGCACGCCGCCATTGGCGAAGCCCGCCACCACGTAGAGCTTCACGCCGTTGCCGCGCGCGGCCACCGCGCCGTCGGCGCCCGAGGCCGAGATGTCGATCTGGTCCACCGCCATGGCGGGGTAGATGTCGGCGCCCTTGGCGAAGACCTTCTCGTCGATCTTCAGGCCGTATTTCGGCGCGATCTCCTTCATGTAGGAGATGGCTCCGTAATGGGCGAATTTCAGGTTGCCGAGCCGGACCACATCCTCGGCCCGGGCGCTGCCGAGGGCACCCAGGGTCGCCAGGACGAGCAGGGCGGCGCGAGCCGTCGCGTTGCGCGTGAACATCGGTTTCCTCCGGTCGCGGGTCGTTTCGCCCGCTTCGTCCGCCGCGAAAACGGTCGGCACGCGCTTGAATAAGCGTATTCTTGATTCGAATGTAAAGGCGCGCGGGAGGCAGTTTTGGCGGACACGGAACGGGATGAAATCGCGCGGGTCGCCGTGCTGGGCTGCGGAACGCTCGGCGCCAGCTGGGCCGCCCTGTTCCTCGCCCACGGACTCGACGTCGCGGCCTACGATCCCACGCCCGGCTTCGCCGAGCGGACGGCCGGGGCCATCGCCGAGGCGCGCGCGCAGCTCGCGGAACTCGGCCTGCGGGGGCAGGGCATGCTCCGGTTCCACGACCGGCTGGCGGCGGCGCTGGCGGGCGCGGATTTCGTCCAGGAGAACGCGCCCGAGAACGAGGCGGTGAAGCGTGCCCTGCTCGCCGAGGTCGATGGATTGCTCCCTCCCGCGATCCTCGTCGCGTCGAGCACGTCCGCGATGCTGCGCAGCGCGATCGTGGCCGATTGCGCCCGGCCGGAGCGCGTCCTCGTGGCGCACCCGTTCCACCCGCCCCACCTCGTGCCCCTGGTGGAGATCGTCGCGGCCACGCCCGAGGTCGCGTCGCGGGCGGCCTCCTTTTATGGCCGCCTCGGGCGCCGGCCCGTGATCCTGAACCGCGAGATGCCGGGCCACATCGCCAACCGTCTCGCCTCGGCGCTCTACCGCGAGGCCGTGAACCTCGTGGCCGAGGGGGTCGCGAGCGTGGCCGACATCGACGCCGCCCTGTGCAACGGCCCCGGCCTGCGCTGGGCCGCGATGGGCCCGCACATGACCTACCATCTCGGGGGCGGGGAGGGCGGCATCCGGCACTATCTCGACCATCTCGGGCCGAGCCAGGTCCGGCGCTGGGCGAGCCTCGGCGCGCCGGACCTGACGGAGGACGTGAAGGACCGGATCGTGGCCGGCATCGCGGCGGAGGCCGGCGGCCGCTCGGTCCAGGCGCTGGCGGCCCGCCGCGACGCGGCGCTCATCGCCATCCTCGGCGCGCGCATCGAGGTCGCGGGGGAGGCGGAGTAGGGCCGCGACGGTCCCCCCGCTCGGAACAGCGCCCGCCCCCGGCCTCTTGTCCTTGCATCACGGCCAAGGAGACCGGTTCATCATGAAGTTGCAGGGCAAGCGCGCGCTCATCACCGGCGCGGATTCGGGCATCGGGCAGGCGGCGGCCGAGCTCTTCGCCCGCGAGGGCGCGGACGTGGCGATCACCTACAACACCGACGCGGAGGGCGCGCGCGAGACCGCGCGCCGGGTCGAGGCGGCGGGGCGCCGCTGCCTGGTGATCCGGAACGACGTCGGCGATCCCGCCTCGGTGGAGGCGACCTTCGCGCAGGTCGCGCAAGAGTTCGGCGTACTCGACATCCTGGTCAACAATGCCGGCCAGGCCATGAGCGGCATGCCGGTGGCCGAGATGGACGACGCCAAGCTGGAGCAGATCCTGCGCGTCAACCTGATGGCGCCGGTCTTCTGCGCCCGCGCCTTCATCAGGGTCCGGCGCGCCCAGGGCGGGCGCGGCAAGATCGTGATCGTCTCCTCGGTGGCCCAGCACCTGCCGACCCCCGAGAGCGCGCCCTACGGCATGTCGAAGGCGGGCGTCGGCTCGCTCTGTCGCAGCCTGTCGCGGGAACTCGCCGAGGACCGGATCAACGTCAACAACGTGGCGCCCGGCCTGATCGAGACGCCGATGACCAGCGATCGCTTCGAGAACCCGGACAAGCTGGCGCAATCGCTGGAGCGCATCCCGTGGCACCGGGCCGGCCAGCCGGGGGAGATCGCCCAGGCGATCCTCTACCTCGCGTCCGACGACGCCGACTACGTCACCGGCCACACCCTCGTGGTCGATGGCGGGCTGACCATGCAGTGGGGCGGCGCCTGACGCGTCTCAGCGCGGGTTCTGCCAAGTGGTCACAGGAGAACTCGTCGCAGGGGAGGTCGTCGCGGACGAGGTCGGCGCGGGCTTTGGGCTCGCGGGCGCGGACTTGGCCGGCGCGAGGCTGCCCGTGGCGGCCGGCACGGGCCGGGCCGTGTCCTCCGCCACGCGCAGCTTGCGCGGCGGCGCGACCGCCGCCCGGCGGGCGGCCCGGACGCGGCGGCGGCGCGGGCGGGGGCTCTCGGCGGTGGCGCCGATATAGCCGCCGACGATGCCGCCCACCACGGCGCCCACGGGGCCGCCCACGAGCGCGCCGGCCACCGCCCCGGTGCCGACGCCCACCGTGGTCTTGCTCGCGGCCATGGCGGCCTGCGGCACCGCGAGCGCTCCCATGAACAGAAGAGCGTAGGTGAATGTCTTCATGGCAGTCGCAAACCTCCGGGTTCGACTGCGGTCTCTGGCCGGCCACCGTGACCAAATCTGGGCCGCCCCGGTACGTGGCGCGAACGCGTCGGACCAACTCGGCCGAAACGGGACCGACTGTGCTTTCCGGACCGCACGCGTCCGATCCTCTATGCCGTCCATGCGTCCGCGAGGATTGGCAGGATCTGTGAAAAGTCGGGACGCCCCGCGACGTCGGCCTGGATGCAGGCCCGCTCCAGGTCGCGCAGCGGCCCTGCCGCGACCCCCGCCAGGGTGAGGAGTTCGCCGAGCAGGAGACCCCAGGAGCGGACCTCGACGCGCCGGAGCGCATCGCCGTCCGGTCCCCCGGGCAGGCTGGAGGCAGCGCCGAAATCGCTCACCACCGCCGCGCCCCGCGTGCCGTCCCAAAGGATGTTGTGGCCGTAGAGGTCGCCGTGCAGGATGCCTCGGGCGTGCAGGTGGGCGCAGGCGCGGGCCGCGCCGTCCGCGATGCGCAGGGCCGTCTCCGGCGCCAGGGTCAGGGCGGGGTCGTAGACGTCGCGGCTGCAACTCGCGAGGCTCGGCGGCCCGGCGAGCACCCGCCAGTCGGGCGGCAGCAGCGGCATCACCAGCCCCTCCGCGCCCTGCGGATGCGCCGCGATGCGCCCGAGCGCCCCGGTGAGGTTCGGATGCGTCCCGGCGGCGAGGCAGGCCGCCATCTCGCGCTCGGGCAACCCGTCGCTGGTCATCGTGCCCTTGAAGAGCTTCAGGGCGACGGCCTCGGGTGCCCCGCCGCCCTTGCGCCAGAGCGCGCGGTGGACCCGCCCGGAGGTGCCCTCGCCCAGCAGCGCGCCGGCCTCGAGATCGGCCCAGGGCACGGGCGGCACGTCCGGCAGGGTCGGGGCGCCCTCGAAGGGATTGCCCGCGAACGAGGTCCAGGCGAGGCCCGGCAGGGTCGGCAGCCAGGCGGGCAGTGCCTCCAGCCGGTTGGCGGCGAGCCGGATCAGTTCGAGGTTCGGCGCGCCCGCGAGGCTCTGCGGCAGGCGCGCCAGGTGGTTGCCCGAGAGCATCAGCTTCTGAAGTCGCGGCCGTTCGCCGATCGCATCGGGCAGGGTGGCGATGCGGTTGTCGGTCAGGGTGAGCCAGCGCAGGGCGGGCGGCAGCGCCTCGCCCGGCACTTCGGCGAGGCCGCAAGCGCGAAAGCCGACCTGGGCCAGGGCCGGGCAATCCCCGAGCACGGGCGGCAGGCGGGTGAAGCGCGTGCCCGAGCAGAACAGCACGCGCAGGCGCCTGAGGCGGCCGAGATCGTCCGGCAGCGTGGACAGGGCGCTGCCGCTGAAGTCCAGCAGTTCGAGGGTATCGGCGAGCCCGAAGATCTCGCGCGGGAACTCGGTGAGGCCCGGCGGGAAGCGAAGTTCCCGCGCGCCGGCGCAATCGCCCCGGCGCAACGCATCGAGGAGGCTCACGGTCATCGGGCGCAGACGGGGGCGAGGCGGCGGCGGGGCATGCGTGGGCTCCTGGGGGACGGGCGCTGGGGCTTGGTAGCCAGCCTCGGGCGATGCTTTCAAGCCGGGGTGGGTTCGATGCGGGTCACGGGCTCGTCCGAACGAGGGGCGGGCGGTTCGCTCGCCCCGCGGGCCGCCGATTTGAAACGCTCAGGCAAAGGATTGGAACGCTCGGGCATGTCCCTCGATAAAGCCACGCTTTAAGCCGGACCGGCCGTCGGCAGGGCCGACTCGGCGGAGCGGGGGGACTCCAAGGCGCCCCAGGACTTTTTCTCGATGATCGTTCGCGTCACCCTCGCGGCCTGCGCCGCCCTGTACCTGCTCGCCGGCCCGGCCGGAGCCGCCAACCGCAAGGTCGATATCGTCAACAAGACCGGCATGGCGATCAGCCACTTCTATGCCTCGTCGACCGGCACGGACGACTGGGAGGAGGACATCCTCGGCCGCGACGTCGTCGACACCGGCGAGACCTTCGAGATCGACATCGACGACGGCACCGGCGCCTGCCGGTTCGACTTCAAGGCCGTGTTCGACAACGGCAAGTCGATCATCCGCAAGAACATCAACGTCTGCGAGATCAGCAGCTTCACCTATACGCCCTGAGCCGCGCGGGCTCGGACGACACGGTTTGCCGCTGTGACGAAGCGGGTTTGCCGTGTCAGCCCTCGTTCGCCGGCACGGGAGATCGTGCGGGCGCGTGGGCTGACACGCCCGGCAGGGCTCCCGGTCGCGTCGAGGCTCTCGGGGAGGGTCTGCCCGCCCGCGGATGGGCCGCGTCGAAGGCCTCCATCAGGCGGGTGGCGTCGATCCGGGTGTAGAGCTGCGTCGTCGAGAGCGAGGCGTGGCCCAGAAGCTCCTGGATCGCCCGCAACTCGCCCTGGCGCGCCAGCAGGTGGGTGGCGAAGGAATGCCGCAGCGCGTGCGGCGTCGCGCTCGGCGGCAGGCCGAGGGCGCCCCGCATCGCCGCCACCGCGTACTGGATGATCCGGGGCGAGAGCGGACCACCCTTGGCCCCGACGAAGAGCGGACCCTCCGGCGCCAGCGCGTAGGGACAGGCCGCCCGGTAGGCGGCCACCGCCGCGCCCACCACCGGCAGCACCGGAACCATCCGCATCTTGCCGCCCTTGCCCAGCACCGTGACGGCATCGACGCCCGGCCCGGGCGCGTCCCCCGCGCGGATGCCGAGGGCCTCCGAGATGCGCAGGCCCGAACCGTAGAGAAGCGCGAGCACCGCCGCGTCGCGGGCGTGAATCCAGGGGTCGCGGTCCTCGCCCGCCCGAAGCTCGGGCCCCGTCATCGCCCGCGCGGCGGGGATCGGGATCGGACGGGGCAGGCGCCGCTCGACCTTGGGTGAGCGCATGGCGCCGAGCGCCGCCACAGTGCCGTGTCCCTCGCGCTCGATGTGGCGGGCGAAGGAGCGCAGGCCCGCGAGCGCCCGCATCAGCGAGCGCCCGCCGACCCCCTCGGCACGGCGGGCGGCCATGAAGCCGCGCACGTCGCGGGGTTTCAGGGCGACGAGGCCCGCGAGGTTGGGCGTGCCGTGGCGGGCGGCGCGGTGGCGCAAGAACTGACGCAGGTCGCGCGCATAGGCCTCGACGGTGTTGGGCGAGAGCCGCCGCTCGCGCGCGAGTTCGTCCTGCCAGGCCAGCGCGGCGGCCCGCAGCGCCGCGTCGCCGGGATAAGCGAGGGCGTCCGCCGCCGGGGCGGGCTCGGCGGCGGACGGGCCGGTGGTCGTCGCGGGCGCAAGCGAGGCTGTCATGCCTGCCATCAAGCCAGGGAGGCGTTGACGCTCCGTTGCGCGGCGGACTCTTCGCGATCCGGCATCACTTCAGGCGGGCGGCTGCCCAGGCGATGTGGTCGGCCATGAAGGTCGAGATGAAATAATACGAGTGGTCGTAGCCCTCGCGCATGTTGAGCGTGAGCGGAATGCCGGCCTCCTTGCACGCCTGCTCCAGCAGCCAGGGACGCAGGCCGTCGTCCAGGAAGCTGTCGGCGGTGCCCTGGTCCACCAGGAACTCGGAGAACCGCTTGCCGTCCGCGATCAGCACCGTGGCGTCGTGGGCGCGCCACGCGGCCGTGTCGGACCCCAGGTACTTCTCGAAGGCGGGCTTCGACCATCCGGCCGTGGAGGGCTGGGCGATCGGCGCGAAGGCCGAGCAGGACTTGAAGCGCTCCGGGTAGGTCAGCGCGATGGTGAGCGCGCCGTGCCCGCCCATGGAATGGCCGAAGATGCCCTGGCGCGACATGTCGGCGGGGAAGTGCTCGGCGACGAGGGCGGGAAGCTCCTCCGTGACGTAGCTCCACATCCGGTAATTCGCGGCGTAGGGCGCCTGGGTGGCGTCGAGGTAGAAGCCGGCGCCGGAGCCGAACTGCCAGTTGCCCTCCTCGTCCGGGATGCCGGGGCCGCGCGGGCTCGTGTCGGGGGCCACGACGATGACGCCGTGCTCGGCCGCCGCCTTGCGGTACTCGCCCTTGTCCATGACGTTGGCATGCGTGCAGGTGAGGCCGGACAGGTACCACAGCACCGGGACGGGGCCGTGCTCCGCCTGGGGCGGCACGAACACCGCGAAGGTCATCGGGCAGCCCGTTGTCGTCGCATCGTGCTTGTAGACGCCCTGCGTGCCGCCATGGGCGCGGGCCTTCGAGATGGTTTCCATGAAGCTGCTCTCCTGATGGACCTGAGACGATCGTCGGTGCTGGAATCCCGGCGGGGAAGACGCATCCCTCGCCCCGCGAGCGGGGCGAGGGAGAGGTTCACCGGCGCCTTCGACACCGCATCGATGGAAATCCGCTCAGTAGACGACGACCGAGCGGATCGACTTGCCCTCGTGCATGAGGTCAAAGCCGTGGTTGATCTGGTCGAGCGGCATGGTGTGGGTGATCAGGTCATCGATGTTGATCTTGCCCTCCATGTACCAGTCGACGATCTTCGGCACGTCCGTGCGGCCGCGCGCGCCGCCGAAGGCCGAGCCCTTCCAGACGCGGCCGGTGACGAGCTGGAACGGACGGGTCGAGATCTCGCGGCCGGCCTCGGCCACGCCGATGACGATCGACTCGCCCCAGCCGCGATGGCAGCATTCCAGCGCCTGGCGCATGACGTTGACGTTGCCGGTGCAGTCGAACGAGAAATCGGCGCCCCCATTCGTCGCGTCGAGGATCGCGGCCACGACGTGATCGTTGCCGACCTCCTTCGGGTTGATGAAGTGGGTCATGCCGAATTTGCGGGCCATCTCCTGCTTGTCCGGATTGATGTCGACGCCGATGATCTTGTCGGCGCCGACCATGCGGGCGGCCTGGAGCACGTTGAGGCCGATGCCGCCCAGACCGAACACCACCACGTTCGCGCCCGGCCAGACCTTGGCGGTGTAGATCACCGCGCCGATGCCCGTGGTCACGCCGCAGCCGATGTAGCAGATCTTGTCGAAGGGCGCGTCCTCGCGGATCTTGGCGAGTGCGATCGCCGGCAGCACCGTGAAGTTCGAGAAGGTCGAGCAGCCCATGTAGTGGAACAGGGGGTTCGCGCCGCCCGGGCTGCCGCCGGTGGAGACGCAGGAGAAGCGCGAGGTGCCGTCCGGCATCACGCCCTGGCCCTGCGTCGCGCGGATCGCGGTGCAGAGGTTGGTGCGCTGCGACAGGCAGGACTTACATTCGCGGCATTCCGGCGTGTAGAGCGGGATGACGTGGTCGCCGGGCTTCAGCGTGGTGACGCCGGCGCCGACCTCGCGCACGATGCCCGCGCCCTCGTGGCCCAGGATCGCCGGGAACTTGCCCTCGGAATCGAGACCCGAGAGGGTGTAGGCGTCGGTGTGGCAGATGCCGGTGGCCATCAGCTCGACGAGAACCTCGCCGGCCTTGGGTCCTTCGATATCGATGGTCTCGATGGTGAGAGGCTTCTTGGCCTCCCACGCGACCGCTGCGCGCGTCTTCATCACGTCTTCCTGTTGTCTGGACGATCACGGACGGCGTCGAACTGCCGACTCTTCGGCGCGCCTCGCTCGAGGGGCGGCACGCCGAACGGCCCGAAAATCTGGCGCGTGTTTGCTGGTTCTCGCGCCCGGATGCAACGGTTAAGGGTTCCTGGGGCCGGAGCCCGTGACGTCCGCGCCCGAGAATGGGTATGAGGTCCCGGCGCGGGATCGCGGATGGAGGCCCCCAATGCCGGTCCGCATCGGACACGCGAGCGCGAAGGGTCGGGACGACGATGGAAGACCAGGATACCCGCGCTGACGCGCTGACGGCCCCTGCCGTCGCCCGCAACCGCGCGGCGATCCTCGCCGTTCTGCGCGAAAACCTGCCCGCGTCCGGCACGGTCCTGGAGGTCGCCAGCGGGTCCGGCGAGCACGCCGTCCACTTCGCGTCCGCCCTGACGGAGCTGACGTGGCGCCCGAGCGATCCCGAGCCCGCTCATCGCCGCAGCATCGAGGCCCATCGCGCCGCCGCCGGGCTGACGAACGTCCTGCCGCCCCTGGACCTCGACGTAACCGCGCCGACCTGGCCGATCGATCGGGCGGACGCCATCCTGTGCATCAACATGATCCACATCGCCCCCTGGGCGGCGACGCCGGGCCTGATGACGCAGGCGGGCCGCATCCTGCCGGCCGGCGGCCCGCTGGTCCTCTACGGCGCCTTCCGGGAGAACGGGCGGCACACCGCGCCGAGCAACGCGGCGTTCGATGCCGACCTGCGGGCGCGCGATCCGCGCTGGGGCGTGCGGGACCTCGAGGTCGTCGCGGACGTGGCCGCGCGGGCGGGGCTGCGCCTGGACCGGCGCATCGCCCTGCCGGCGAACAATCTGGGCCTGGTCTTCCGCCGCGCCTGACCGCCCGTCAGCCTGCGCGCCAAGGCCCGTTTAGGCGATCCAAACCATTCGGCCCATAAGGTGCCCGACCGCGAATCCGACCGAGACCGTCCATGGCCAGCCCCTTCGATCCACCGTCCACGGGGGGAGCACCGAGCCGGATCGGACGATCGGTCGACCGGTTTCAGGCGCTGGTCCTCGTCGCCGGGCTCATCACGGTCGGCGTCATCTGGTCCGGCCTGCTGTATCACCTGAACCTGCGCGACCAGGACCTGCGCGAGCAGGCGCGCCACGATGTCGTCAATCTCTCGATCGGCGTCGAGAAGCATGTCGAACGCCTCTTCGTGGGCGTCGACCAGATCATGCGCTTCATCGCGGAGGATTTCTTTCAGGACCCCGACACGTTCGACTTCAACGACTGGCTGAAGCGGTCGACCTCCCTCCAGGGGATCGCCCATCAGATCGCGATGTTCAACGAGCGGGGTGACCTCGTCGCCTCGCGGATTCCCGTGGCCTCGGATGCGCCGAGGGTGAACGTCCGGGATCGCGACTACTTCAAGGCCCTGGAGGCGCGCTCGGATCTCGGCCTCTATGTCGGCCGGACCCTGAAGGGCCGGATCAGCGGGCGGGACGTGCTCCAGACCGCGCACAGGCTGAACCATCGCGACGGGCGCTTCGCCGGGGTGATCGTCACCTCGGTCGACCCGGATTACCTCTCCGACCAGTTCAAGGCCATCGAGCTCGGTCCCCGCGGCAGCGTGGCCTTGATCGGCGAGGACGGTTTCGCGCGGGCGCGCTCGCCCCAGGTCCCGGACCTGTACGCGATCAACACGCGCCTCCTCGATCTGGCCGGCGACCTCTTCTCCCAGGCCCGCCGGAGCCCCACCGGGTCCTACGAATTCGTCAGTCCCTACGACAACGTCCGGCGGGTCTACGGCTACCGCCCCGTCGGCACCCTGCCGCTGATCGTCAACGTGGGAAAATCGCTCGACGCGGTGCTCGCGCCGCTCGCGGGCGAACGCAGACGCGCGATCCTGGCGGGGGCCGGCATCACGGCCGTACTCCTGGCCGTGATGGTCATCCTGGTGCGCGGGCTGGACCATGGCCTGCGCCAGCGCGAGGCCCTCGCGCAGGCCAACCGGACCCTGGCGGACAGGGAGGTGGCCGCGCGCATGGCCGAGGCACGGGTGCAGGAGGCCAACAGGCTCCTCGTCCTCGCCGCGCAGATCGCGCATATCGGCCATTGGCGCATCTCCATCCCCGAGAGCACGGTGACCTGGTCCGACGAGGTGCTCCGGATCTTCGGGCGCGCGCCCGAAGAGGGGCCTCCGACGATCGGGCAGGCCGTCGATGCCTATCACCCCGACGACCGCCCGATGGTGGCGCGCCGGGTCGACGAGGCCCTGAGCCTCGGCCAGAGCTTCGGGTTCTCGGCGCGGGTCGTGCTGCCGGACGGAAGCGTGCGCGACGTGGTGTCCCGCGGGCTCTGCGAGCAGGACGCGCAAGGGACGACCACGGGCGTGTTCGGCACGATCATGGACGTCACCGACCTGCGCCGCACGGAACGCGCCGCCGTCGAGAGCGAGGCGCGCTTTCGCATGCTCGCCGACAACACCAGCGACATGATCGTGCAGGTCGATCTCGAGACCACCCGGCGCTACGTCTCGCCGGCCTGCCGGGACATCCTCGGCTACGAGCCCGAGGAACTCATCGGCACGCGGCCCCTCGACATGGTCCATCCGGAGGACCGGCCGGTGGTGGCGGTGCTGCTCGGCGAATTGTTCGCGGGGCAGCGCGACCGGGCGCTCAAGCGGCAGCGCTATCGCCGCCGGGACGGGAGCTACGTCTGGGTCGAGGTGAACTACCGGATGATCCGCGACGCGACAGGCACGCTCATCGGCTGCGTCGCCTGCACGCGCGACGTCTCGCAGCCCATCGCGGCGGAGCAGCGCCTGCGCGAGAGCGAGCACCGCTTCCGCCTCCTCGCGGAGAACACCAGCGAGCTGATCATCCTCGGCCACGACGACGGCCGCCGCTCCTACATCTCGCCCGCCTCCGAGCGCCTCCTCGGCTACGCGCCGGACGAACTCGGGGCCATGCGGCTCAGCGCCTACGTGCATCCCGACGATCTTCAGAACCTGTTCGCGGTCACGAACCGCCTCGCGCACGGCACCGCCGAGGCGTCCTGCGCCTACCGGGCGCGGCACAAGCGGCGCGGCTGGATCTGGGTCGAGGGCATCTTCCGGCGCATTCCCGACGCCGAGGGAGAGGCGCCGACGATCGTGGCGACCTTCCGGGACATCTCGGAGAGCCGGGAGCAGGCCGAGGCGCTGCGGGAGGCCAAGATCGCCGCCGAGCGCGCCAGCGCGGCGAAATCGGACTTCCTGGCCACCATGAGCCACGAGATCCGCACGCCGCTGAACGCCATCATCGGCTTCACCGACCTGATGGTCGGCTCCCGCCGCCTGCCGCCGGACCTGCAGCGCCAGGGCGAGCTGGTGCGCGCCTCCGGCGAGGCCCTGCTCACGGTCGTGAACGACATCCTCGACTTCTCGAAGGTCGAGGCCGGCGCCGTCGTGCTGGACCGGCAGGCCTTCGATCCGCGGGCGCTGGTCTACAACTGCCTCGCCATCGTGCGCGGCTCGGCCCAGCCGAAGGGGCTGGACGTGCGCGCGGTGATCGACCCCGCCGTGCCGAAGGGCCTCGTCGGCGACGAGGCGCGCCTGAGGCAGGTCCTGCTCAACCTGCTCAACAACGCGGTCAAGTTCACCCGGCACGGCTCCGTGACCCTGAGCGTACAGGATGGCGGCGCCACCGAGAGCGGGCAGCGCCTGCGGGTCAGCGTCTCCGATACCGGCATCGGCATCGCCCGGGAGAAGCAGGGCCGGCTGTTCCAGCGCTTCAGCCAGGTGGACGGCTCGATCGAGCGGGATTTCGGCGGCACTGGCCTCGGCCTCGCCATCTGCAAGCAGCTCATCGACCTCATGGGCGGCGAGATCGGCGTCCTCTCGGAGGCGGGCTTCGGCGCCACGTTCTGGTTCGCGCTGACCTTGCCGCTCGGCACGCCGGACCAGACGGCCTCGCGTGCCGGCGCCGCGCCCGTCGCGCGGCGCCCCGGACACCTGCTCCTCGTCGAGGACAACCGGATCAACCAGGAACTCGCCCGGGCCGTCCTCGAGCTCGGCGGACATACCGTCGATGTGGTCCCGGACGGCGCCGCCGCCATCCGGGCGGTCGAGGAGGGCGGCTACGACCTCGTCCTGATGGACGTGCAGATGCCGGGCATGGACGGCATGACGGCCACCCGCCACATCCGCAAACTCGGCACGGCCGCAGCCACGCTCCCGATCCTGGCGATGACGGCCAACGTCCTGCCCGATCAGGTCCGGATGTTCCGGGAGGCCGGCATGAACGATCATGTCGGCAAGCCCTTCGATCGGGCCGAACTCTATCGCGTCATCGACCGATGGCTGTCGCGGAGCGTGGACGCGCCGGGCGCCGTGGACCCGCGCGAGGATGACGGCCTGCTCGACCGCATCGCCTACGATGCCATGGTGCGCACGATCGGCGCCGCGAGCGTCGCGGGCGCGCTGGACCTGCTCGCCGAGGACCTGGATGCCGGCCTGGCGGAGGCCTGCGAGACGCGCGAGGAGCGGGACGACCTGCGCTTCGAGGCGCATCACTGCGTGTCCTCGGCCGGCGCGCTCGGGTTCTTCGCCCTGTCCGACGCGGCGCGTGCCGTCGAGGCCTGCAACGAACAGCGGATCGCGCAGGAGGGCCCGGAGGTCTTTCGCCGTCTGGTCGCGGGCAACCGGGCCCTGGCCGGCCGGACGGCGCGCTACGCCGAACGGCTCGCGGCCGAGATCCGCGGCCGCGCGGAGGCGCGTGCGCCCTAGGACCCGCTCCACCGGAGCGGGCCCGCCACGCCGGCCACGGATGCTACTCGGCCGCGATCCGCCCCGCGCCGTTCCCCATCCAGGCCGCCAGATCCGCCCGCGCCCGGTCGGTCAGCGCCTTCTTCTTGGCGATCGCCTTTTCCGGACCTTTGAGGCGCTTGCCGCCCTCGCCCTTCGGGGCGTGATCGAGGGGCGGGAACAGCCCGAAATTCACGTTCATCGGCTGGAACGAGCGTGGGCTGCCCGCATCCTCGGCCGCGATGTGGCCGCCGGTGATGTGGCCGATGAGGGCGCCGAGGGCCGTGGTGGCGGGCAGCGGCGCGAGCGCCTGCCCGCGCGCTTCCGCCACGGCGAAGCGGCCGGCCATGAGACCGATGGCGGCGCTCTCGACGTAGCCCTCGCAGCCCGTGATCTGGCCGGCGAAGCGTAAGGACGGCCGCACCTTCAGCCGCAGGGTCGCGTCGAGGAGGCGGGGGCTGTCGAGGTAGGTGTTGCGGTGCAGGCCGCCGAGGCGCGCGAACTCGGCGTTCTCCAGGCCCGGGATGGTTCGGAACACCCGCACCTGCTCGGAATAGGTCAGCTTCGTCTGGAAGCCGACCATGTTGTAGAGGGTGCCGAGCGCGTTGTCCTGGCGCAGCTGGACGATGGCGCAGGCCTTCACGGTCGGGTCGTGCGGGTTGGTGAGGCCGACCGGCTTCATCGGCCCGTGGCGCAGGGTCTCGGGGCCGCGCTCGGCCATGACCTCGATCGGCAGGCAGCCGTCGAAGTAGGGGGTCGAGGCCTCCCATTCCTTGAAGCCGATCTTGTCGCCGCCGATCAGGGCCTGGATGAAGGCGTCGTACTGCGCGCGATCCATCGGGCAGTTGATGTAGTCGGCGCCCGTGCCCCCGGGCCCGACCTTGTCGTAGCGCGACTGGAACCAGGCCTTGCCCATGTCGATCGAATCGCGGTGCACGATCGGCGCGATGGCGTCGAAGAAGGCGAGCGCGTCCGCCCCCGTCAGGTCGCGGATGCCCTGCGCCAGGGACGGCGCGGTGAGGGGGCCCGTGGCGATGATGGTCCGGCCCCAGGCCTCGGGCGGCAGGCCCTCGACCTCCTCGCGCGCGATGGTGATGCGCGGATGCGCCTCGATCGCGGCGGTCACCGCCTTGGCGAAGCCCTCGCGGTCGACGGCCAGCGCCCCGCCGGCCGGGACCTGATGCGCGTCGGCCGCGCGCAGGATCAGCGAGCTCAAGCTGCGCATCTCCTGGTGCAGCAGGCCGACGGCGTTGCCGTCGGCGTCGTCCGAGCGGAACGAGTTCGAGCAGACGAGTTCGGCCAGATCGCCGCCGTGATGCGCCTCGGTGCCGCGCACGGGACGCATCTCGTGCAGGATCACGTCATGGCCGCTCTCGGCGACCTGCCAGGCGGCTTCCGACCCGGCGAGGCCGCCGCCGACGATATGGATGGGCAAGGGGGCCGGACTGTCCGTCATCGCCACGGGATAGACCCCGCCGGCACTCGGATCAATGGAGCTGCGGCGAGACGAGGAAGCGCTCGCGGTCGGAGGAGGTCACCGCGAGCTTGAGCGGATTGCCGTCGCGCCGGATCGTCAGGGGCACGCGCACGCCGGCCTCGCCCAGCGCCCAGACCTGGCGGAAGAACCCGGCGAGGTCGGAGACGGGCTCGCCCGCCACCGCCACGATGACGTCGCCGGGGCGCAGGTCCGCCGCCTCCGCCGGCCCGTCGTCGGCCAGCCCCATCACCACCACGGCATCCTCGCCGTCGCTGGCATAGAGGCCGAGCCAGGGCCGGGCCGGGCGGTCGGCTCGGCCCCGCGCGGTCAGGTCGTCGAGGATCGGCGGAAGCAGGTCGATCGGCACGATCATGTTGATGGTCTTGGGGCCTCCCGTGCCGCCCTGCTGCAGTTGCAGCGAGCCGATGCCCAGGAGCGCGCCGTCCGGCCCGATCAGCGCGGCGCCGCCCCAATGCGGGTGGGCGGGCGCGGTGAACAGGGCCTCGTCGAGGACGTATTCCCAGTAGCCGGCGAATTCCTGGCGCGCGACCACCTCGACGGCGAGGCTGCGCGCGCGCCCGCCGACGCCGGCCATCACGGCCCGGTCGCCGATCTTGATCGGGGCCGAGCGTCCGAGCTTCAGCGGCTTGATCCGGAGGTCGCCCAGCGCCTGGACGAGGCCGAACCCCGTCACCGCGTCGAAGCCGACCACGTGGCCGGGCACCGAGCGCCCGTCATGGGTGGTGAGCCAGACCGAATCCGCCTCCGTCACGAGGTAGCCGATGGTGAGCACGAGGCCGTCCTCGCCGATGACGACGCCGTTGCCGGCCCGCTCGGTGCCGAGCGTCTCGGCGGTGAAGGCCTCGGGCGGCACCCGCGTCGAGAGCGCCACGATGGCGGTGAGCGCCTGCTCGAGGTCGTAGCCGTAATCGGCGGCCCGGGGCTGGGCGGATGCGGGGATCTTCCAGTCTCCGGGCGAGGCCATGCCAGCGTCTTTCCTGCCGTCGTGTCGAGCGGTTCAACACGGGAGATAGGACGTCGGCTCGGATTTCGACAGTCTCCGGGAGGACGCCCGATCAGGGACTTCCGGGATTGCGCACGCGCAGCACCTTGCCGGGATTGAGCAGCCCGCGCGGGTCGAGGGCGTCCTTGATGCGCCGGGCCAGCGCCATTTCCGCCGGCCGGCGGTGGCGGACGAGCTCGTCGACCCGGTACTGGCCGATGCCGTGCTCGGCCGAGATGCTGCCGCCGAACCGGGCCACGGCATCGTGGACGATGCAGTTGATCGCCTCCGCCGCGTGCTCGGGGCCGATCAGCACGTTGTAGTGGATGTTGCCGTCGCCCATGTGGCCGAACACGTTCGGGCGAGTGCCCGGCGCGCCGGCCCGAAGCGCCTCGTCCGCCGCCGCCAGGAAGTCGGGAATCGCGGGAATCGGCACCGAGACGTCGTGCTTCACGCTCTTGCCCGCCCGTGCCTCGGCCTCGGTGATGTGCTCGCGCAGGGCCCAGAGGCCGGCCGCCTGCTGGCCGGATTCGGCGATCACGCCGTCCACGGCGTCGCCCCACTCCAGGGCCTCGCCGAGCAGCGTCTCCACCGCCTCGCGCAGGCCCGCGAGGCTCGATCCCGCCTCCATCAGCACGGTCCAGGCGGCCGCCCCGATCGGGCTCGCCAGCCCCGCATGCTCGGCCACGAGGGCGAGGGAATCGCCCGCGATCAGCTCGAAGGCCTGGATGGTGTCGCCGAGGGCGTCCTGCGCCGCCCGCAGCAGGCGCAAAGCCGCGGCCGGGTCGGGCACCGCCAGGAGCGCGGTGGCGGTATGGCGCGGGCGCGGCACGAGGCGCAGGATGGCGGCCGTGACGATGCCGAGCGTCCCCTCGCTGCCGATGAAGAGCTGCTTCCAGTCGTAGCCCGCATTGTCCTTGCGCAGGGCCCTGAGGCCGTCGACCACCGTGCCGTCGGCGAGCACCACCTCGAGCCCGAGCACGAGGTTGCGGGTCATGCCGTAGCGCAGGACGTTGATGCCGCCCGCATTGGTGGCGATGATGCCGCCGAGCATGGCCGAGCCCTCCGCCGCGAGGCTGACGGGCAGGAGCCGGCCCTCCGCTTCCGCCGCGTCCTGCGCCACCTTGAGGATGCAGCCGGCCTCCGCCTCCAGGGTCAGGCCGAGGGGATCGAGCCGGCGGATCGCGTTCATGCGGGCGAGCGAGAGCACCACCTGTCCCCCGGAGGCGTCCGGGGTTGCGCCGCCCGCAAGGCCGGTATGTCCCCCCTGGGGCACCACCGCGACCCCGGCGGCGTGGCAGGCGGCCAGCACGGCGGAGACCTCGGCGGTGCTGGCGGTGCGTGCCACGGCCGCCGGACGGCCGGGAAACAGGCGCCGCCAATCCACCGCGTAGGGGGCGAGATCGGCCTCCGCCGTGAGCAGTCCGCCCCGTCCGAGGCAGGATTCCAGGCGGCCGAGGAGATCGGCGGGCACGGGCGTCTGGCTCATGGGATCGATCCTCATGCTGGCGGCTCGGGCGGGGCCGACCGGCCCGAAAACAGGTCGCCCCGGCATTCCGGCGGCGGCTCTCTGGGTCAAGGGGGGCGGCCTGACAATCCGGGCCGATGCTCAAGGCCGGGCCTTGACCGTGCCGGTGAACTGGCCTCTCACACCCGCATTCGCGGGCTCGCGCCGGGCTCATCGCCGCCGCGCATGGCCCCAGGCCCCGGCGCCGCATCCGCCGGATCCGAGACCACGACCCTAGAAGAAGACGCCCATGGCCGAACGACTCTCCTTTCCGAAGGACAAGATCCGCGTCCTGCTGCTCGAGGGCATCAACGACAGCGCCGCGAAGCTCTTCGAGGCCGCCGGCTACACCAACGTCGTGCGCGTGCCCAAGGCGCTCGACCGCGAGGCCCTGCACGAGGCCCTGAGGGGCACGCACATCCTCGGCATCCGCTCGCGCACGCAGCTCGACGCGGCCGCGCTCGCGGCCGGCGAGCGCCTGCTCGCGGTGGGCTGCTTCTCGGTGGGCACCAACCAGGTCGATCTCGAGGCCGCCCGCCACCGCGGCATCCCGGTCTTCAACGCGCCCTACTCGAACACCCGCTCCGTGGCCGAACTCGTCATCGGCGAGATCGTGATGCTGCTGCGCCGGATCGTGCCGCGCTCGGTCGGCGCGCATGCGGGCGAATGGGACAAGTCGGCCACCGGCTCGCAGGAGGTGCGCGGCAAGACGCTCGGCATCGTCGGCTACGGCAACATCGGCTCGCAGCTCTCGACGCTGGCCGAGGCGATGGGCATGCGGGTGGTCTACTACGACCAGACCGACAAGCTGCGCCACGGCAACACCGAGCCCACCGAGACCCTCGGGGGCCTGCTCGCCCAGAGCGACGTGGTCTCGCTCCACGTGCCGGAGACGCCCGAGACCCACAACATGATCGGCGAGGCCGAGATCCGGGCGATGAAGCCCGGCGCCTTCCTGATCAACAACGCCCGCGGCACCGTGGTCGACCTCGACGCCCTGGCCGGGGCTTTGCGCGACGGCCACCTGCGCGGGGCCGCCGTAGACGTGTTCCCGGTCGAGCCCGGCTCCAACCAGGACCGCTTCGTCAGCCCGCTCCAGGGGCTGCCGAACGTGATCCTGACGCCGCATATCGGCGGCTCCACGGAGGAGGCGCAGGAGCGCATCGGTTCCGAGGTGGCGCGCAAGCTCGTCGACTATTCCGACATCGGCTCCACGGTCGGCACCGTGAACTTCCCGCAGGTGCAGCTGCCGGCCCGCCCCACCGGCACCCGCCTCATCCACGTCCAGCGCAACATCCCCGGCATGCTGGGGCGCCTCAACGACGCCTTCGCGCGGCGCGGGGTGAACATCGCGGCGCAGTTCTACCAGACCGACGGGGAAGTCGGTTACGTGGTGGTGGAGACCGACGTGACGGATGCCGACGCCGAGACCTTGCTGGAGGAGATCCGGGCGCTGGACGGCACCATCCGCGCGCGCCTGCTCTACGAGCGCCGCTGAGAGCGGCCGGGCGTCGCGGTCAGGAGGCCGGGCGCCGCTATCGGCGGCTGGGCGCCGCTATCGGCGGCGCCGTATCCCCATCGATCGCGCGCGCTTCGATCGGGCCCGGTGGCGCGGTGCCCCGGCGTCGATTAATCTCGGGGGGAACGGTCCCGTCCGAAGGACCGCACCGGATCGATCGGGGCCGCGCCATCGCGGCGCGGCGCGCGAGGCTCGAAGCCCTCACGCGTGAGGAGGATGCCCAACCGTTGCGTGCCAGCCCCTCGCGTCATGCCCCCCCGGCGGACGACCCCAAGCGCAGCGACGCCGCGCTGGCGCGTCTCGTCGCGGCCGTCGCCCGGCGCGACGAGGCCGCCCTGCGGACGCTCTACGATCGGACGGCGGCGAAACTTTTCGGCGTGATCCTGCGTATCCAGGCGGATCGCGGCATGGCCGAGGACGTGTTGCAGGATGTGTACCTGCGCGTCTGGCAGAATGCCGCGTCCTACAGCCCCGAGGCCGGTCGGCCGCTGGCCTGGCTCTGCACCATCGCGCGCAACCGGGCGATCGACGGGCTGCGCAGACGGCACGAGGTCCAGGGGCCTGTCACCGAGGACGGAGAGGATTGGGTGGAGCGTCTGGCCGATCCCCACGACAGCGCGGGCGCGATCCTCGACGGCCACGCGCTCCGGGCCTGCCTCGACCGGCTCGAGGCGATGCACCGTGATTGCATCGTGCTGGCCTATTGCGAGGGCCGGTCCCGCGAGGACCTCGCCCTGCGCTACGACCGCCCCGTCAGCACCATCAAGACCTGGCTGCACCGCGGCCTCGCGGCCTTGCGCGGCTGCCTGGACGGTGCCGCATGACCCCCGATCCGAACGAACGCGACCTGCGCCTCGCCGAGTACGTGCTCGGCACCCTGACGCCCCCTGAGCGGGCGGCGGTGGACCTCGAACTCGCCGTGGACCCCGCCGCCCGCGCGGCGCGCGCGGCCTGGGATCGCCGCCTGGCCCCCCTCGCCCTCGCGGCGCCCGAGGCCGAGCCGGGGCCCGGCGTGTGGCCGGCCATCGCCCGGTCGATCGCCCAGTCGATCGCCGATGAGACGGCCCGCCCCCTGGCCGCCAACGACGACCGCATCGGCGCGCTCCAGGGTTCGCTGCGGCGCTGGCGGCTCGCCGCCGGCACGGCCGCCGCCCTCGCGGCGGGCCTCGCCCTGTTCATCGCCGTCGGTCCGCCGCGGCCGGGCGACGGGGACGGGCGCTACCTCGCGGTCGTCAACAGCGGCGGCGAGGCACCGGCCCTCCTCGTCAGCATCGACACCCGCGCGGGCACCGCGCGGGTCCGCCCCGTGGGCGCGCAGGCTCCGGCGGGGCACAGCCTCGAACTCTGGTACGTGGGCGCCGGCCAGGCCCCGAAGACCCTCGGCCTCGTCGGAACGGGCGCGCACGGGGTGACCCTTCCGGTGAAGGCCGACGCGCAGGCGCTCACCGCCGGCAGCTTCGCGGTCTCGGTCGAGCCGGAGGGCGGCTCCCCCACGGGCCAGCCGACCGGGCCGGTGGTGTATTCGGGCCGGCTGATCCGGGATTAGGGCCGTCTCCCGATCCCGTCGCGGCACGGTTCAGGGCGCCGGGGCACGATGGGCGGGGCGCGCCGCCGGCGCGTGCCCCGGCGACGGATGGACGGGATTGAAACCGTCCCCGCCCCCGCCGCCCCTGGATTCCGCGAAAAAATGCGCCCACCCTGGGATGAACGGCCGAGCGCCGAACGTATCAGGCGAGGATCTTCGATGGCGGGCCATCCGGACGAGGACCAGGGCGGCTCGAAAGCCGCCGCCGTGCTGCGCGTCACCAGCGGCAACTTCCTGGAGATGTTCGACTTCTTCGCGTTCGGGTTCTACGCCTCCTATATCGCCAAGGCGTTCTTCCCCAGCGAGAACGAGTTCGCCTCGCTGATGCTGACCTTCATGACCTTCGGCGCGGGCTTCCTGATGCGCCCGCTCGGGGCGGTGCTGCTCGGGGCCTATGTCGACCGGGTCGGGCGGCGCCAGGGGCTCATCGTCACCCTGGCGATCATGGCCGCCGGCACCGTGCTCATCGCGCTGGTGCCCGATTACGCGACGCTGGGCCTCCTCGCCCCCGCCCTGGTGCTGATCGGGCGCCTGCTTCAGGGCTTCTCGGCGGGCGTCGAGCTCGGCGGCGTCTCGGTCTACCTCGCGGAACTCGCGCCCCCCGGCCGGCAGGGCTTCTACGTGGCCTGGCAATCGGGCAGCCAGCAGGTGGCGATCATGGCGGCGGCGGCCATCGGCTACGCCCTCAACCGCCTGCTGATGCCGGCGGAGATGGGCGCCTGGGGCTGGCGCATCCCCTTCCTGATCGGCTGCCTGCTGGTGCCGTTCCTGTTCTACATCCGCCGCTCGCTGCAGGAGACGCCGGCCTTCCGGGCGCGCAAGGTCCACCCGCCGGTGGGCGAGGTCGTGCGCAGCCTCGGCCGCAACTGGCGGATCGTCGGGCTCGGCATGCTGATGGTGGCGATGACCACGATCGCGTTCTACGCGATCACGGTCTACACGCCGACCTTCGGCAAGAGCGTCCTCAGGCTCTCCGACACCGACAGCCTGGTCGTGACCTTCTGCGTCGCGGTGTCGAACCTGTTCTGGCTGCCCGTGATGGGGGCGCTCTCCGACCGGGTCGGGCGCCGGCCGATCCTGCTGCTGTTCTCGGGGCTGACCCTCGTCACCGCCTATCCGGCGCTGGCCTGGCTCGTGGCGCATCCGAGCTTCGAGACCATGCTCGCGGTGCTGCTCTGGCTGTCCTTCCTCTACGGCAGCTACAACGGCGCCATGGTGGTGGCGCTCACCGAGATCGTGCCCGTGGAGGTCCGCACCGCCGGCTTCTCGCTGGCCTATTCCCTGGCCACCGCCATCTTCGGCGGGATGACGCCGCTGATCGCTACCTGGCTGATCGAGGCCTCGGGCAACCGGGCCGCGCCCGGCCTGTGGATGGCCTTCGGCGGCGCCTGCGGCCTCGTCGCGACCCTGGTGCTCTATCGCGGGGGCGCGGCCCGCGACGTTCCGGCGACCGGCGCCGTCAGGTCGGCTCGACCGTGAAGATGCGCCGGCCCGGCAGCTGGCCCGCGTCGCCGGTGTCGCGGAACCCGACCTTGGTGAGCAGGCCCACCGAGGCCACGTTGTCGAGGCGGCACTGGGCGATGATGAAGCGGTGCGGGAAGCGCTTGCGCAGCAGGGCGAGGACGCCCGCCACCGCCTCGCCGCCGTAGCCCTGCCCGCGCGCCGCGCCGCCGACCCAGTAGCCGATCTCCACCGCCTTCTCCCCGCGCAGGTGCAGGCCGACGATCGCCACGAGGGTGCCGTCCCGCCCCCTTGCGCCGAGGAAGCAGTCGGTGGTCACCTTGGCCGGGCCGATCAGCCGGCGGGCATCCGCCAGGGTGAAGGGATCGGACAGGAACGCCACCGCCCCGGTGATCGCGGGATCGTCGGTGAGCGCGCGCACGGCCTCGGCATCGGCCGGTTCCAGCGGCGTCAGGCGCAGGCGCGCGGTCTCGACGGGGGGCAGCTTGGCGAGGGAGTAGCGCGAGGCGAGATTGAGCATGGCCGGGCGATCTTATCAGATCGCACGCCGTTCTACCTCGGGTTTCGCTCCGGGTTTCGGGCAAACGTCCTGGGGGTTTGGGCAAAGGTCTTGGGGGTTTGGGCAAAGGTCTTGGCGCCGGCGACGCAGAGCACGACCAAGCCCGTCACCGCCAGCATGGACGGCGCGACGGGCTCGCCCAGGAGCCAGCCCGCCAGCGCCAGCCCGAAGAAGGGCTGCAGGAGTTGCAACTGCCCCACGCCCGCGATGCCCCCGAGGGCGAGCCCGCGATACCAGAACACGAATCCGACGAGCATGCTGAACACCGAGACGTAGGCAAGCCCGCCCCAGGCCGGCCAGCCGATGCCGCTCCAAGCCACGGGCCGGGTCGCCACCGCGAGGACGGCCATCATCGGCAGGGACAGGACGAGGGACCAGGAGATGACCTGCCAGCCGCCAAAGCGGCGCGACAGGGCCCCGCCCTCCGCGTAGCCGAGGCCGCAGAGCAGGATGGCGGCCAGCATCAGGAGGTCGCCCGTGAGCGAAGCGCCGCCATCCTGCGCAAGGGCGAACCCCGCCACCGCCGCGGCGCCTAGGACGGAGAACAACCAGAAGGCCGGCCTCGGGCGCTCGCCTCCGCGCAGGACGCCGAACAGGGCCGTGGCGAGCGGCAGGAGACCGACGAAGACGATGGAATGCGCGGCGGTGACGTGCTGGAGCGCCAGAGCGGTCAGCAGCGGAAAGCCCATCACCACGCCCAGAGCCACCAGGGCCAGGGCACCGAGATCGCCCCGCACCGGCCGCTTCTGGCGCAGGAGCGCCAGCAGGGCCGCCCCCAGAAGCGCGGCGATCACCGCCCGGGCGGCGGTGAGAAAGAGCGGCGCGAAGCCCTCCACCGCCACCCGCGTGGCCGGCAGCGAGGCGCTGAAGATGAGAACTCCGAGAAGGCCGCTGCCCCATCCCGCCGTGCCACCGCGCATGATCCGCTTGCCCCTGCCTCGCGGACACCGCGATAGCGCCCCAGCGCATGCCTGCAACAGCGACACCGCCCGGACAATCCGATCGAACTGTCCGGGCAATAGGCCGGACAGCGTGGCGCGCGCGGGTGCGGCGGGCGCATGAAAAAAACCCGCCCCGGCGCTGAGCCGGGGCGGGTCCGATCGTCAGGTCCGTGCGTCGCAATTACGGGTGAATCACCATCGCGTTGAACGGGTAGACGTAGGCCTGGAGCATCACGAGGCAGCCCACGAGGCAGGCCAGCACGATGGAGTGCCAGAACACGAAGCGCAGGATCTTGCTCTCCTGGCCGAAATAGCCGGTGGCGGTGGAGGCGACGACGATCGACTGGGCGTCGATCATCTTGCCCATCACGCCGCCCGACGAGTTCGCCGAGGCCATGAGGATGCCCGACAGGCCGAGCTGCTCGGAGGTGATCTTCTGCAAGCCGCCGAAGAGCACGTTCGAGGCCGTGTCGGAGCCCGTCAGCGCCACGCCGAGCCAGCCCAGCAGGGTGCCGAAGAACGGGTAGAGGATGCCGGTTCCCGCGAAAGCGAGACCCAAAGTGGCATCCACGCCGGCGTAGCGGGTGAGCACGCCGAGGGCCAGCATCGCCGCGATGGTGATGAGCGAGTAGCGCAGGACCCAGATCGTCTCGAGATAGGCCGTCACCAGGCGCAGCGGCGAGAAGCGCATGATCAGGCCGGAGATGATCGCGGCGAACAGCACGCCGGTGCCGGTGTAGGACATGTATGTGAAGGCGAAGACAGCGGCTTCCGGATGGGCCTTGGCCACCACCGGCGGCACCTTCATGATCACGTTGTGCAGGCCCGGCACCTCGTACTTCCAGGTGAAGAGCGGGTTGACGAGGCCCTTGAACCAGCCGGTGCCCCAGATCGCCACGATCACCGAGAGGATGATCCACGGCACCCAGGCCATGGCGATCTCGCGCGAGGTCGCGGTGCGGCCGCCGAGATCCACCTTCGGCAGGTCGCCGGGCACGGCCGCGCCCAGGGAGACCGGACGGCCGCCATTGACGTAGCCGAGGGAGGGGTCGTTGCCGCGCAGGGCCGGGGAGGTCCAGATCTCCTTCGGCTGCCAGACCTTGAGGAAGGCCACCAGGGCGCCCATCGAGACGAGGGAGGCGCCGATATCGACGATCCAGGGGTTCACGTAGTTCGAGATCAGGAACTGAGCCACCGCGAAGGAGCCGCCGCAGACCAGGATCGGCGGCCAGATCTTCACCATGCCGCGGAAGCCCGCGAACACCCAGATCAGCCAGAACGGTACGAGGATCGAGAAGAACGGCAGCTGCCGGCCGATCATGGCGCCGAGGATGTAGGGGTCGTAGCCCGTCACCGAGGCGAGGCCCTGGATGGGGGCGCCGAGCGCCCCGTAGGCCACCGGCGCGGTGTTGGCGATGAGCGAGAGGCCGGAGGCGGCGAGCGGCGAGAAGCCGAGGCCGATCAGGATCGCGCCCGTCACCGCCACCGGGGTGCCGAAGCCGCCCGCGCCCTCGAAGAAGGCGCCGAAGGCGAAGGCCACCAGCAGGAGCTGGAGGCGCCGGTCCGTGGTGATGCCCGCCACCGATTGCTGCAGCGTGCCGAACCAGCCCTTCTCCACCGTCAGCCGGTAGAGGAAGATGACGTTGAGGATGATCCAGCCGATGGGGAACAGGCCGAGCGCGACGCCGTAGGCGGAGGCGCGGGTGGCGAGGTCGGCCGGCATGCCGAACAGGAAGACGGCCACGCAGAAGGCCAGCACGAGAGAGAGCACGGCGGCGATGTGCGCCTGCACCTTGCCGCTCGCGATCATGCCGAGGAGGGCGATGACGGGCAGCGAGGCGGCCAGGGTCGAGAGCCAGGCATTCCCGAATGGGTCGTAGACCTGATTCCAGGTTGTCACTGTGTTCACGGGCGCCAAACTCCTCCAAGCGAACCCGATCTCGCGCCGGGCCTTAGCATCCGTTGCTACCAGAGCGGTTCGACCGGCTCAACGCGCATTAATCATGTATTCAGAGAGTGTTGCACGCGGACATCCGCCGACCCCGGCCGGTGCCGGGCCCCGCGCCGATCGGATCCGCCGACGCGGCGCAGGATCTATCGGGCCGGACACGCGGAACATGCACGTCCGGCGACCCGTTCCCTGTCGAGATCCCGAGCGACCGGAAGCGGAGAATTGATCTATGTTTATGCGCGTTGACAAGCTACAGGCCGAGCTTCCTGCCCCGAAAAGGAAAGATCCGAACGCCGCGGCGGCCCTGCAAGAACTGCTCGGCGGCAAGTATGGCGAGATGTCGACGCTGGGGAACTACATGTTCCAGAGCTTCAATTTTCGCAGCAAATCGAAACTGCGCCCGTTCTATAGCCTGGTGGCGGCCATCACGGCGGAAGAACTCGGCCATGTCGAGCTCGTCAGCAACGGCGTGGCGATGCTGAACAACGGCCCGGACAACGACGGCGACGAGACGGATGGCGGCGACATCTCGAAGGCGCCGTTCGAGGACATGAAAGACATCCGCCTCGCGGCGGCCTTCCTGTCGAACGGCGGCGGCGTGACCCCGGTGAACAGCAACGGCGCCTCCTGGAACAACGACTTCATCACCACCACGGGCAACGTCGTGGTGGACCTGCTGCACAACTTCCACCTCGAATGCGGCGCCCGCCTGCACAAGCTGCGCGTCTACGAGACCCTGAAGGACCCGACCGGACGCGAGGTCTGCGGCTACCTCCTGGTGCGCGGCTCGGTCCACGCCCACGCCTACGCCCTGGCGCTGAAGAAGATCACCGGCGTGGAGATCGAGAAGTTCCTGCCGACCCCGAACATCAACCTCGACAAGATCCCCGAGTGCCAGAAGTACCTGCAGGAGGGCTCGCACCGCCGGCTCTATACCTTCAGCCCCGGCGACTACACCGAGATGGCCGGGATCTGGGGCAACGGCGAGGTGGCGCTTCCGGGCGACCCGCCGGGCGAACTCAGCGTCGTCGAGGGCATGCCCGAGGGTGGCAAGATCCACCAGCTCACCGGCGTACCGTCGGCCTTCACCCCGGATTACGCCCCGGAGGAGATGTTCGAGATCGCCGAGAAGCTGACCAAGAAGGCCCGCTGAGGCACGCTCTCGCGGCGCCGGATACGAAATCGAAGGGGCGGCTCCGAGGGGGAGCCGCCCCTTTCTCGTGAGCCAAAGCCACGACCGGCGTTCAGCGCCGCCGGGAGGCGCGCCAGAGCGTCCAAAGGCGGCGCCAGCGCGGAATCTCAATCACCGTGTTCAGCGGGTCGTAGCCCGGCCGCTCCATCGCGGCGACGTAGGGCTCCACCAGCGCGACGGGCAGGAAGGCGGGGCGGGCGGCGGGCGCGATGGTGGCGCGCGCCGCCTCGTAGGCCTTGAGATGCCGGCGGGCGAGCGCCCGCAGGTCGGCGGTGGCGCGCAGGAGACCGGGCCCGCCGCGCCCGGTGACGATGTCCTCGCGGGTCACGCCGTAGGATTTCAGGATGTCGGCGGGCAGGTAGACCTGGCCCGAGCGGGCGTGCCAGGGCAGCGCCCGCAGCAGGCCGGTGACCCCGTAGGCGACGCCCGCATGGCCGGCGGCCGCGGCCCCACCGGGCTCGACCCCGTCGCAGAGCACGAGGGCGCCGAGGCGGATGAGCGCCGAGGCGGTCTCGCCGCAATAGCCCTCGAGGTCGTTCACCCGGGGCATCGGGTCCTCGTAGAGGTCGAAGACGCGGGCATCGATGAGGTCGACGAAGGGCTGGCGCCCGAGCTTGCGCCGGACGATGGCGTCGTCGAGGGCGGCGGCGACGGGATTGGCCTTGACGTCGCCCCGCGCTTCCCCCTGGAGGGCGTCGCGCCACCATTGCAGGCGGATCTCGCCGGCCATCGGGTTCGAGGCGGCCTCGCGCACGCGCGCGATGGTCAGGCTGAAGGCGATCAGGGCGAAGAGGTGGGGGCGGGCGCTCGCGGGCGCGAAGAGAGTGGCGAAGTAGCGGTCGGGGTCGCCCTCCCGCACCAGGGCCTCGCAGTGCTGGAAGGCGAAGGCGAGGTTGCCCTCGATCGCGCCGGCGCGGGTCTCGGACTCCGTCATGTCCAAGATTCCCTCATACCCAAGATTCCCTCATACTCAGGATTCCCTCATAACCCAGGCCTCCGTCATGCGACCGCGATCAGGGCGGCGGCGACCTTGCGGTTCTCCGCCATGAGGATGTTGTAGGTGCGCGCCGCGGCCCCCGTCTGCATCACGTCGAGGCCGATGCCACCCTCCTTGAGCCAGCGCCGGAGCGCATCGGGAAAAGGCGCGATCTCGAGCCCGGTTCCGACGAGGAGGAGTTCCACCGCCCCCGCCTCGGCGAGGATCGGGCGCAGCGCGTTGCGGTCGATGGCCCGGGGCTCGGTCACGTCCCAGGCCCGGATGCCTGCGGGCGTCACCAGGATCGAGCCGCGATGCGACATCTCGGCGAAGCGGAAGCCCCCGTTGCCGTAGGCGTCGATGAGGTGGCGCCCGGGAACGAATCCGTCGTGCAGGCTGCCGGGGGACGCCATGCCGCCCCCTACTCCGCCGCCTGGGGCACGCGCCCGCCGGCCGGACGCCCTTGCGCCTTCACGCCCGACAGCATCAGGCCGAGATAGATCAGCACCGGCGTCGAGACGAAGATCGCCGAGTAGGTGCAGATGACGACACCCGCCAGCATCACGATGGCGAAGCCCTTGATCGCCTCGCCGCCGAACAGCACCAGGGCCAGCAGCGAGAGGAAGGCCGAGGTCGCGGTCATCACCGTGCGCGACATGGTGGAGTTGATCGAGAGGTTGAGGAGTTCCACCGTGGGAATGGTCTTGTAGCGCCGCATCAATTCGCGGGTCCGGTCGAACACCACCACGGTCTCGTTGAGCGAGTAGCCCACGATGGTGAGGATCGCCGCGATCGAAGTCATGTTGAACTCGATGCGGGTGATGACGAAGACGCCGAGGGTCAGCACGATGTCGTGGAGCGTGCCCACGATGGCGCCGAGCGCCAGTTCCCGCTCGAAGCGGAACCAGAGGTAGAACAGCACGGCCAGCACCGAGAGCACGACACCGATGGTGCCGGACTGGACGAGTTCGCCCGAGACGCGCGGCCCCACGGTCTCGGTGCGGCGGAACTCGTACTCGGCATCGAAGGCGGCGTGCGCCTTCTGCATCACCGCCGTCTGGCCCTGCTCGCCCGGCTGGAGGGGGAAGCGCACCAGCACGGTGCCCTCAGCGCCGAGTTCCTGCACCTCGGTCTCGCCGAAGCCGAAGCCGTTGGCGGTGTGGCGCACGGCCCCCACATCGGCGGATTTCGACTTCGCCTGAAGCTCCACCAGGGTGCCGCCCTTGAAGTCGATGCCGAAATTCAGCCCGACCGTGAGGAACAGCACCACCGTCGCCACCGACATAAAGGCCGAGAGCGGGAAGGTGAAGCGCCGGAAGCGCATGAAGTCGACGTGCGACTCGTCGGGCCAGAGGCGGAGCAGGCGCATGATCGGTCTCGAAACTCTTGTCCGGGACGGCGGCCGGAAGGGCCGCGTCCGTCCCCAAATGTCGGCGCGGGGCCGACGATTAGAACGGCAGGGCCTTCGGCCGGGCCATGTTGTACCACAGGGCGATCATCATGCGGGTCAGCGTCACGGCGGTGATGACCGTGGTGAGGATGCCGAGGATGAACACCACGGCGAAGCCCTTCACGGGGCCGGAGCCGAGGAAGAACAGGATCAGGGCGGCGATCGCCATGGTCGAGTTCGAATCGATGATGGTGGCGAAGGCCTTGTCGAAGCCCGCCTGGAGCGCCGAGACGATGGAGCGGCCGGCCCGCACCTCCTCGCGCACGCGCTCGTAGATGAGCACATTGGAATCCACCGCCGTGCCGATGGTGAGCACGATGCCGGCGATGCCCGGCAGGGTCATGGTCGCCTCCAGCACCGACATCAGGCCGAGGATGAGGCCCACATGGACGATGAGGGCGATGTTGGCGAAGAAGCCGAACACCCCGTAGGTGGCGAACATGAAGACGACGACGAGGGCGCCGGCCACCAGGGTCGCGAGCTTGCCGGCCTGGATCGAGTCGCGGCCGAGGCCGGGGCCGACCACGCGGCGCTCGACCACGGTGAACTTCGCCGGAAGGGCGCCGGCGCGCAGCAGCACCGACAGGTCGTTGGCCTGCTGGACCGTGAAGTTGCCGGTGATCTGGCCGGAGCCGCCGGTGATCGGCGTGTTGATGCGCGGCGCGGAGACCACCTCGTTGTCGAGCACGATCGCCATGCGGCGGCCGACATTCTCCGAGGTCGCCTGACCGAAGCGCTGGGCGCCCTTCAGGTTGAACTTGAAGCTGACCATCGGCTCCTGGGTCTGATGGTCGAAGGCCGGCTGCGCGTCGGTAAGATCGCCGCCATCGGCCATGATCCGGCGCTCGACCGGCACCTTGGCGCCCTTCTCGTCCCGCGACGGCAGCAGGTCGACGTCGCCGGAGGGCGAGTCCGCCAGCATGCGGAACTCGAGCTTGGCGGTGGAGCCGAGGAGCTTCTCCAGGCGCTCCGGATTCTGCTCGCCCGGCACCTGGATCAGGATGCGGTCGGCGCCCTGCTGCTGGATCGAAGGCTCGGTGGTGCCCGTCGAGTCGAGGCGGCGTCGGATGACCTCGATGCCCTGGCTCACCGCGCGGCGGGTGCGCTCGGTTATGCCCGCATCGGTCAGCGCGAGGCGCACGAGGCCGTCGGGCTGCTCGGTGATGTCGAGGGTGCGTCCGGCGCCCTGGCCGACCAGCGGGTTGGAGATCGGCTGGGCGAGTTCGCGCAGCTTCGGCAGCAGCTTGGCGCGGGCGGCCGCGTCCGCGACGCGGACCTGGACACCGCGCGGCAGGAGCTGGATGCCGCCCTCGGCGCGCACGCTCTCCTGCTGCAGGATGCGGCGGACATCGTCGCGCAGGACCTTGGCCTGCGAGGCGACGAGTTCGGCCTGGTCGACTTCGAGGAGGAGCTGCGAGCCACCCTGCAGATCGAGGCCGAGCACGATGGCGCGCTGGGGCACGATCCAGCTCGGGAACCAGCCCGGCAGGGAGGCCATGAAGCCCTTGCGCTGCTCGGGCGAGAAGAAGCTCGGCACGGCGAGGCTGAGGCCGATCAGGATGACGGCCAGCGTCGTGACGATCTTGGTTCTCGAGAAGCGCAGCATCCGCCGGTACCGTCCTGTGTCCGTTGTCTCAAGGAGCGGTGCGGGCCCTTGGCCGGGCCCGCACCGCTTCGGGTCGCCCGATCAGGCGGCCTTGACCGGCGCGCCCTTGACGCGAACCTCCGAGATCATGGTGCGCACGACCTTGACGCGGACGTTGGGCGCGATCTCGACCTCGATCTCCGAGGCCTCGTCGGCGACCTTGGTGACGCGGCCGACGATGCCGCCGGTGGTAACGACCGTGTCGTCGCGGCGCACGTTCTTGACCATGCTCTGATGCTCCTTCACGCGGCGCTGCTGCGGGCGGAGGATCAGGAAATACATGATGACGAAGATGAGGACGAACGGCACCACCTGCAAGGCGATGTCCGCTCCGCCAGCGGCCGAGGTGGCCCCTTGCGCGAAGGCGGGGGTGATCAAGCGGGTGACTCCTCAAGGATGCGGCCCGCGCCGCCAGACCCTCGGTCGAGGGGGCGTCCGGGCTCGTCAAAAAGCGCGCGGACTATAGCCAGGGGCTAGTTGAAAGCAACGCCGCCCGGGTGAGGCGAATGGGTCGGGGTCCCGAAATCGCCGGCCGGGCGGCGATTTATTGGGTTCACGCCCGGGTTCGTGCCGGTTCCCGGCTTCATGCCGGCGGCCCGGCACCGTAAAGGACGGCACCCGTCGCTGTTCTCCCCGTTCGAGGAGCCGTCCATGACCGCCACGCCCCCCGCCGATGCGGCCGCCCTCGCGGCGCTCTTGCCCGTTCAGGAGTTCTTGCCCGTGCTGGAGCGGATCGCCGCCGCCCTGGAACGGGCCGCTCCGGCCCCGCGCCCCCCCGTCGACCTGAACGCGGCGGACGCCTTCCTGTGGGGACCGGAGCGCCGGCTGATCCCGGTGCCGCGCGTCAATCGCGTGGCGATCGGCCTCCTCACCGGCATCGACCGGGCCCGCGACACCCTGGTCGAGAACACCCAGCGCTTCGCCGCCGGCCTGCCGGCCAACAATGCGCTCCTCTGGGGCGCGCGTGGCATGGGCAAGTCCTCGCTCGTCAAGGCGGCGCATGCCGAGATCAACGCCGCGCGCCCCGAGGGCGCCCTGCCCCTGAAGCTCGTGGAGATCCATCGCGAGGACATCGAGGCGCTGCCGGACCTGATGGCGACCCTGCGGGGCGACGCCCATCGCTGGATCGTCTTCTGCGACGACCTCTCCTTCGATGGCGACGACACCTCGTACAAATCCCTGAAGACGGCGCTCGACGGCGGCATCGAGGGGCGGCCCGAGAACGTGCTGTTCTACGCCACCTCCAACCGGCGCCACCTCCTGGCGCGGGAGATGGTGGAGAACGAGCGCTCCACGGCGATCAACCCCGGCGAGGCGGTGGAGGAGAAGGTCTCGCTGTCCGACCGCTTCGGCCTCTGGCTCGGCTTCCACAAGTGCAGCCAGGACGAGTACCTCGCCATGATCCACGCCTACGTGGAGCGCCACGGCCTGAGCGCCGATGCCGACCGCGTGCGGGCGGAGGCCCTCGAATGGGCGACCACGCGCGGCTCGCGCTCGGGCCGCACCGCGTTCCAGTTCATCCAGGATCTGGCCGGCCGCCTGGGGCAGCGGTTGGAGGGGTGAGGCCCCGTCCCGCCGCCGGCCCGAACGTGAAAGAGGGCAGAGGATGATGCCCCTGCCCTCTTCCGGGCGCGACCCCAAGCCGGGCCACGCCAAATTCCCGAAAGGCCTCAGTCCTTGAGGTCGGCCGGGACCTTGCCGCCGTTCTCTTCCAGCTTCTTGATCACCTGCTTGTGCAGCCAGACGTTCATGGTCGCCGAGTCCTCCTTGTCGCCGGTGTAGTGCAGCTCGTCGGCGAGCTGCTTGCGGGCGGTGAGGCTCGAATCGAGGTCGAGGAGCTTCATCAGGTCGACGATCGAGGTGCGCCAGTTCAGGCTCTGCGAATTCTTCGCCGCCATGCCGTTCAACACCTCCTCGACGTCGACCGGGCCGCCGGACGCGGTGCCGGTCGAGGCCGGCGCGTCCGAGCCGCCGGCGGAGGGCTGCGCATCCGCCTGGGACGGCGTGCCGTCGGCGGGCTTGGCCTGCGCGTCGCCGCCGCCGAACGGATGGAGGATCTTGCTGACGATGCTGCCGAGGAGGCTCATGACGGGTTTCCCTCAATCTCACGTCGGCGGCCGGTGCCGCGACGGTCGGGGTGACAACGGAACTTACCCGGCCCTGTTCCCCCAGGGGGACGTATCGCGCGGCGTCCCTCGGCTCGAAACGGCCTCGACATCCGCGGCGCGACCTCTCCGCCGACTTGCGAAATCCACACGGTGTCCTCGCTCACGGTGTCCTTGCGATATCCGCCTCCCCCGGGGGCGATCGCGCGATGAATTTGCCAATGACTCGGGAAGACATCCGGAGACGAGCGCGAATTCTTGCGCCGGAGCGACGTGCATGCCACTGCGCGGACATCCACTCCCGGACCCGTCCCCGCCCCGGAACCCCTCGATGCGCCTCACCCTCCTCGCGACCGCCCTCGCCGCCCTGACGGGCCTTCTGAGCCCCGGCCTCGCCGCCGCGCAGAACGCCGCGCCGGTGCCGGTGCGCATCGGCGTCATTCCCGTCATCGGCGCGTCGCCGGTCTTCGTGGCCAACGGCGAGGGCTGGCTCAAGGAGGCGGGTCTCAGCCCCAGCTTCACCACCTTCGAATCCGGGCCGAACATGATCCAGGCCCTGGCGTCGGGCACCATCGACGTCTACGTCGCCGGCGTCGCGCCGCTCGCGGTCGCCCGCACCAAGGGCATCGACGTGCGCGTGGTGGCCGCCACGGCGATCGAGGAGATGGTGTTCGTGGCGGGGCCGAAGCTCGCCCCCTACTTCGCGAACGGCGCGGACAAGGCCGAGGCGTTCCGCCAGTTCAAGGCCAAGGAGGGCCGTTCGGCCCGCCTCGCCACGCAGCCGCCGGGCTCGGTGCCGAACACCACCCTGCAGCACTGGCTCTGGCAGGTCGCCAAGGCCGACAAGGCCAATGCCGAGGTGGTGGCCATGGGCATCGACGCGACGCAGCAGGCGATGCTCGCCGGGGCCGTCGACGGCGCCTCGATCCGCGAGCCGGCGCTGACCATCGTCCAGATGCGCAACCCGGCCATCAAGCTCATCGCCACCGGCGGCGAGATGTTCCCCGACCAGCCGGGCACGGTGGTGGGCGTGTTCGGCGCCTTCGCCGACAAGAACCCGGCCGCCGTCGAGGGCCTGGTCAAGGCCGTGATGCGCGCCACCGAACTCCTGAAGAGCGACCCGGCCCGCGCGGCCAAGCCCGTGGAGGCGGCGCTGGGCAAGGGCATCACCGACACCGCGACGATCACCAAGGCGCTCACCTCGCCGGCCGCGAAGTTCACCGCCGACCCGCGCGCCATCATCGAGGCGACGAAGAAGATGCAGGCCTACCAGGTCTCCATCGGCACCCTCGACAAGGACGTGCCGCTCGACGGCCTGTTCGACGCGTCGTACTTCGAGAAGGCCAGCGCCAAGCCCTGAGACGCCGCCGGATCCGGGATCCGGCGTGTCAGGTCAGGCCCGGGCGCGCCGCGCCTGGGTCAGGCCGGCATGGCCCAAGGATTCCGCCGGCACGTCGTCCACCACCGTGTAGGTCGTGAGCGGCAGCCGGTGCGCCGCCGCGATGAACACGGCCCCTACTCCGCCGCGAACAGCCCCGGCATCTCGAGGGCGCCGCCTTGCGGCTTGGCCACGCCGGCCTTGTCCTCCCCGCCGGGGGCTCGGCCCTCGCCCGCGGGCGCCTTCGGATCGCCCGGCGCGGTCTCGCAGTTCAGGGCCGGCAGGGCGACGATGCGGTTGCCCTTGTAGTCCATGCGGCAGACGATGGTGCCGCGGGTCTCGACATAGGCCAGGAGCCGCTTGGCCCGGCCCGGCGAGCGGCTGCCGATGGCCCGGGCCAGGGCCTCGTCGCCCGGACAGGGCTCGCTGGCCAGGGCCGCGCGGGCCAGGAGCAGGAACAGGCCCTGGACCTCGTCCGGCAGGGCGGCGGCGGCGGCCTGCGCCTCCTCCCAGCGCCCGTCCGCCTCGCTTGGGCCGGCATCGGCCTCGTCGAACCCGGCGCGGGCGACGCCGAGGCGGCGGCGGAAGGCGGCCAGACTCATCGCCTCGCCGTCGAGGCCGCGCATGCGGCAGCGCACGAGGAAGTCCTGGTAGACCACCGCCACGGGCTGGCCGCCGGCATCCGGGTCGGCGGCGATGCCGCGCAGGACCGCGTCGAGCCCGGCGCGGATCTCGTCGGCGCTCATCGGCTCGGGCGCCTCCGCCGGCTCGGGGCGATAGGCGCTGAGTTCGCGCATGAGGTCGGCGGGCGTGGCGCGCGGGGTCGGCGGCGTGCGCGGCGCGGGCGCCCAGGCCTGCGCCGGCTCGTCGGGCGAGCGGGTGAGGATGAGGGCGCGCAGGTCCGCGTCCGCCGGGGCGGGCAGCGGCACCAGCTTCGGCGAGCCCGAGCGCGCCGAGGTCGTGACCGGGCCGATGCGCAGGGCGAGCGGCCGCCGGCTCAACGCCGGCCCGAGGGCGACGAACTCGCCGCGCGCGAGATCGCGAAAACGCTCGGCCCCGCGCCGGTCGAGGCCGAGCAGATCGGCCGCGCGCGCCATGTCGATGTCGAGGAAGGTGCGGCCCATGAGGAAGTTGGTGGCCTCGGCCGCCACGTTCTTGGCGAGCTTGGCGAGGCGCTGCGTCGCGATGATGCCGGCCAGTCCCCGCTTGCGGCCCCGGCACATCAGGTTGGTCATGGCCCCGAGCGAGGCCTTGCGGGCCTCGTCCGAGACGTCGCCGGCGGCGGCGGGCGCGAAGATCTGCGCCTCGTCGACGATGATCAGCGCCGGGTGCCAATGGGTGCGCTCGGCCTCGAACAGGCCGCCCAGGAAGGCGGCGGCGGCGCGCATCTGCGCCTCCATGTCGAGGCTCTCGAGGGTGAGCACCACCGAGACCCGGTGCGCCCGCACCCGCGCGGCGATGGCCTGGAGGTCGGCCTCCCCGTGGGCGCCGTCCACCACCACGTGGCCGTAGGCCTCGCCCAAGGTGACGAAGTCGCCCTCGGGGTCGATCACCACCTGCTGCACCGCGCCGACGCTCTGCTCCAGCAGGCGCCGCAGCAGGTGCGACTTGCCCGAGCCGGAATTGCCCTGGACCAGGAGACGCGTCGCCAGGAGCTCCTCGAGGTCGAGACGCGCGGGCTCCGCCCCCGGCCCCATGCTCAGACCCATCTCGATGCCGACCGTCATGCCCGCTCCGGCTCCCGCGCCCGGGGCCCGTTCCCCGACGCTTCCTGGCTCTCGCACGAAGGTCTTAACACGCGCGCCGACGGGCGGGTCCGGACAGAGGCGGCGGCGTCCACAGGCTTGGGGCCGCACCCGGCGACGAGGGCCGGGGATGCGGAGAAGCCGCAGTCCTGCTTTGTTCTTCTTACGTTCCACCCGCACTTCGGCGGCAAGATTTCTAACCTAGGAATATCGACATAGTCGAATTGTCCTAGGAATGATCGCCGCTGGCACGAGGTAGGGCGTCCTCCTGCCAGGAACATGAGCGGAACATCGCTCGATCCCCGGCCGGCAACACATCGCGCGCCGGCGCGCGGCCGGCCCTTGCCGCTCCGGCGCGCTGATCCAGTTAATCCGGTCATGAACTCAGTCCTCGTCGTCGCCCTCGTCTGCGCCTCCACCGTCCAGGCCCCGGACTGCTCCCGGGAAACGGCGCTCGACATCATCACCGGACCCGCTCACACGCTTCAGGAATGTCTGATGCAGGGGCCGGTCCTCGCCGCCAATGCCGGGCACGGCAACGAGCCGGGCACCTACGTGAAGACGCGCTGCGAACCCCGGCGCTGAACGCGCCGCGAGCCTGACACCAGACCGCCCGCCGGGCATGATCGAAGAGAGACGGACCACGCCATGGACGATGTCGACCCCGAGCGCGCGGTGATGATCCGCCTGCGGGCCCGCCTCGCGGTGGTGGAGCGCGCGGCCTGGTTCGGCCTCGTCCAGGCCATGCGGACGCAGCCCGCCGAGACGGAGGCCTATCTCACCGCCGAGCGGGCCAAATGCGCCGAGGGCTTCGGCCGGCGCGGCTGGGCGGCCGACCTGACGGAGGCCGAGCGGCGCATGCTCGGAGCCGAGGTCGATGCGGGCCTCGCCGGCCTCATCGCGGATGCCAAGGCGGAATTGGGCTGAGGCCCGACGTCTGACCGATCCGGAATGCGCGAGGGGTCGGTCGCTTCCGCGACGATCCGTTTTCCGGGTAAGAGGTCACCGAGGTCGCTCGGGAACCCACGCGACCGGACCGAAAGCCGAAGGATCGCCTGGCCGGAACGTCGGACGGGCGAGCTTTACGTGGTGCCGCCGCTCCGGCTGATGCCCGATGCGACCGGCGCGGTGCCCTACCGGCAGCGCAGATCGAGCACCGCCTGCTTTGACAACGTGTAGCGGCACTCGGAAACCCTGGACAACCGCACCTCTGTGCTGGCGCCGCCCTCATATTTGCACTTGAGCGTCACGGACCGTCCGGAATCGTAGACATAGGCGAGATTCCACTTGCCCGACCGTGCCCCGGCGACATCGGGAACCAGAATGACGTTCTCTGCGGGCACACCGTCGAAGACGTCAACGTAGCGGAGCGGGCGACCGACCTGCGTCGGACAGTGCTGCGATTCGACCGCCTCGCCGACCGCCGCCCAACACATCGCCGGGCAGAGTGTCGCGAACGCTCCGATCGCCCTTCTATTCCACGACATAGAAGTTGTTTCCGTTGTTGGAATTGCCGCTCGCCTTCCATCTCAACGTGCGCGGGCCGACAGGTTTCGGACTGGGCGGCGTCACATACTGATCATAGACTTGGATGCCGTCCTCATCCTGTCCCACGTAGATCGCGGCATGGCCCTTGTATTTCAAGCCGCTGAACGTTGCGATGACTGTACCGGGAAGCAGTTTGTCGTTGCCTTTCACCGGCGGCCCTTTTTTCCACGCGAACGTCGCCGGAAGGCTGGGACACACCGTCTTCACATAAGAAACACACTGACCGCACAGCTCGGTTCCCTTGGTGGCGTCTCCCGTCGGCACGCTCGCCAACGGGCCGCTCTTGGAAGTCGGCGCGCATGTCCATTTACCGGCCGGAGCATTCGAATTCGAGTCGTAGTTCGTTGCGACGTATGCCACCGACCGTTCCCGTTGTTCGAGCCACACCGGCATCGATCGTGAACACTATTCGGGCCGCATCCCCGCTGCAACGGCGTCCGATTTCTCGAGAGGATCAGGTGGCGATCGTGACGGTCGGTCGCGGTCTTCCAGAGAATGAGTCCCCCCCTCACCTCCCGAAGCGCTCCGCCCAGGCCGGCGGCATCCGCGCCGAGCCCGGTAGCGAGGTAGCGGCATGGACACCGATCGCCACGGCACGCGCCAGGGTCCGGGCGGCGGCGTCGCCGAGACGGGCCAGGCCGAGGACCTGGTCGGCGAGCGCGACCCGGCCGGTGGATACGGCGAAGACCACGTCGCCATCCAGGGGGGTGTGAACCGGGTGGATGGCCCGGGCGAGACCGTCCTGCGCCATCACCGCGAGGCGCCGGGCCTGAGCCTTGGTGAGGCACGCGTCGGTGGCGACCACAGCGAGCGTCGTGTTGGCTCCGGCCAGCGCCTTGCGCGGCCAAGCGAAGGCGTCCTTGGGCAGGCGGACGGGAGACCCGAGCCCACCGAACTCCGCGTCCACCTCGTAGGGCGCCGCCCAGAAATGACGCCCGTCTCCCACGGTGACCCGGCCGAAGGCGTTGACGGCCACGAGTGCGCCGATGTGGGCGTGCGTCCCCGCCACCCGGGCGCAAGCGGAGCCGATCCCGCCCTTCAGGTTGGCGGTGGCCGCCCCCGTGCCGGCGCCGACGGAGCCGAGGGCGAAATCGCGCGCGGCCGCGGCCGCCGCCGCGTATCCGAGGTCGCGATAAGGCGGGTAGCGGCCCCAGGCCTTGTCGCCGCCGTTGAGGAGGTCGAACAGGATCGCGGCCGGCACGATCGGCACCCGCGCCGGCCCCACGGCGAAGCCGCGTCCGCTCTCGGCGAGATGGGCGACGATGCCGGCGGCCGCGTCGAGGCCAAAGGCCGAGCCGCCCGAGAGCGCCAGGGCGTCGATGCGCTCCACCGTGCGCTCCGGGTCGAGGAGGTCGGTCTCGCGGGTGCCGGGGCCGCCGCCGCGCACGTCGACCCCCGCGACCACGGGTTCGTCGAAGAGGATCGCGGTGACGCCGCTGGCGAGCCGCAGATCCGTGGCGTGGCCGACCCGGATGCCGGCGATGTCGGTGATGCGGTTGGCCATGATGATCTCCCGGGGGCCAGGATCGCATGCCGACCCGGCCCCGGCGAGGGACGCGATCATCCCGCCCGCGCCCGGCGAGCGGCGCGATAGGCGTCGCCCGCGTAGATCGCCAACGCCAGCCAGATCAGGCCGAACAGCACCATGCGGTGGGGCTCCAGCCGCTCGCCGTAGACCAGCGTGCTGAGCACGAGGAGGCAGGAGGGCGCGAGGTACTGCATCAGACCCAGGGTCGCCAGGGTGAGCCGCTCGGCGGCCGCCGCGAACCAGATCAGCGGCAGAGCGGTGGTGGCCCCCGTGAGCAGGACAAGGCCGGCGCGCACCGGGTCCCCCTGGATCACCGCCGGCGCGAAGGCCGCGAGGTAGATCAGCGCGATCGGCAGGAGCAGCAGCGTCTCGGCGGCGAAGCCCACCATGGCGTCGACGCCCACGACCTTGCGGACGAGGCCGTAGAGCGAAAAGCTGCCCGCGAGCGCGAGCGAGACCCAGGGCAGGCTCCCCGCCAGGGCGACGGCCAGGAGCACCGCCGCGGCCGCGAGCGCCACCGCCCCGGCCTGGACCGGGCGCAGGCGCTCGCCGAGCACCAGGGCGCCGAGCGCCACGCTCATCAGCGGGTTGATGAAATAGCCGAGACTCGCGTCGAGCATGTGCCCGGACTGCACGGCCCGGAGGTAGAGCAGCCAGTTCACGCCGATCAGCCCGGCCGACAGGGCGAGGAGCCCGTGCCGGGGCCGCAGCGGAAACGGGGTGCGGATGCGGCGGCGCAAAGCCACGAGGAGCCCGGCCACGAGCAGGCTCGACCAGACGATGCGGTGGGCCAGGATGCTCGGGGCCGGCACGGCGTCGAGCAGGCGAAAATGCACCGGGACCACGAGGCCCCAGCTCAGGTAGGCGCCGAGCGCGTAGATCAGACCCAAGGACCGCCTCCCCTCGCCTCCCCACGGGGACAGGGCGCGGCTTGTAGCAGGTCCCGACGGGGATCGGGCGTGCGGGATGACGCCCGGCGGACCCCCGCGCTCAGCGGCTGCGGGCGAGGGTGACGGCGGGGTCGCCGCGCATCAGGGCGTTCAGGCGCTCGGTGTCGAAGCCCTCGGCCGTCCGCTTCACCGGCGCTTTCGCGGCGGGCTTGACCGCGACCCGGGCCGCCGCCTCGCGCGCCGTCGCCGTCTTGGACGTGGTGGATTTCGGCGCCGACTCCCTTGTCGCCGAATCCCGCCCAAGACCGTCGCGGCCGAGGATGTCGCGGATCGAGGGGCCGGTCTCGACCGGCAGCGATCCGGTCACGGTGGGCTCGGGCGGGCGGACCCGGGTGAGCGTGGTCACCGGGCCAGCGCGCCGGACGGGCGCCGGATGATCGATCCGGTCGATGCAGGCGAAGGCGATGGTCAGGGCACTGCCGCCGAAGACGCTGCCGACGACGATGTTCCGCAGGATACGCAAGGGACGAGCTTCCCGGATACGCGAGTACCAGACGGGATTTAGCGCCTCTGCGTTAACGAACCGGAGCAGACCCCTTCGCGAAACTTCCTGCGCCGGCACAATGTCGCGGTGATCGCGGTCCGGCCTCAGAGGAGGCGGGCGAGGAAGTCCCGGGTGCGCGGATGCTCGGGACGATCGAAGAACGCTCCCGGCGACGCAACCTCGACGATCTGGCCCTGGTCCATGAACACCACCCGGTCGGCGACGCGGCGGGCGAAGCCCATCTCGTGGGTGACGCAGAGCAGGGTCATGCCGCGGTCCGCCAGCGCCGTCATGGTGTCGAGCACCTCCTGCACCATCTCGGGGTCGAGGGCCGAGGTCGGCTCGTCGAACAGCATCACCGCCGGGTCGAGGCAAAGGGCGCGGGCGATGGCGACGCGCTGCTGTTGGCCCCCGGAGAGCTGGCCGGGATGGCGCCCCGCCAGATCCGCGATGGCGAGGCGTTCGAGTTCCTCCCGGGCGCGGCTCTCGGCGGCCCGCCGCGCCGTGCCGAGGGCGTGGATCGGCGCCAGGGTGCAGTTCTCCAGCACGGTGAGGTGGGAAAACAGGTTGAAGTGCTGGAACACCATGCCGACCGTGCGCCGCACGGCGGGGATGCGGGCCGGCGTGAGGTCCCGGCCGTCCACCCGGATCGTGCCGCCCTGGTAGGATTCGAGGCCGTTGACGCAACGGATCAGGGTCGACTTGCCCGAGCCCGAGGGGCCGCAGATCACGATCTTTTCGCCGGGCGCCACGGCGAGCGAGACGTCGCGCAGGACGTGGGCGCTCCCGAACCATTTGTTCACGCCGAAGAATTCGATCGCCGGCGCGCTCATCGGCGTCCCCGCTCGCCGGCTTCCAGACGCTGCTCGACGAAGCCGGCATAGCGCGCCATCGAGAAGCAGACCGCGAGGTAGAACAGGGCCGCGAAGGCGTAGGCCGTAGCGGGGATCGTCGGGGCCGACCAGCGCGGATCGGCGCGCGCGGCCTCCAGCACCCGGATGAAGTCGGCGATGCCCACGATCGAGACGAGGGTCGTGTCCTTGAACAGGCCGATCAGCGTGTTGACGATGCCGGGCACCACCACCTTGAGGGCCTGGGGCAGGACGACGAGGCGCATGGCCTGCGCGCGGGTGAGGCCGAGCGCGAGGGCCGCCCGTCCCTGCCCCTCGGGAATCGCCTGCAAGCCGCCGCGCACCACCTCGGCCATGTAGGCGGAGGCGAAGAGGGCGATGCCGACCAGCGGCCGCACCAGCCGGTCCACGGTGAGGTCGCCGGGCAGGAACAGCGGCAGCATCACGTTGGCCATGAACAGCACGGTGATCAGCGGCACCCCGCGCCAGAACTCGATGAAGCCGATGCAGGCATAGCGCAGCACCGGCAGGTCCGAGCGCCGCCCGAGCGCCAGCAGGATGCCGAGCGGCAGGGAGGCGACGATGCCGACGAGCGAGACCACCAGCGTCACCAGCATGCCGCCCCACAGGCTCGTGGCGACGGGGGCCAGCCCCAGGAGGGAGGCGCCCGAGAGCAGCCCGTAGGAGAGGACGGGACCGGCGAGGAACACGAGCACCGCGCCGAGGCCGCGCCGAGGCGCGTCGAGCCAGAGCATCCAGGCGCCGCCGAGGGCGACGAGGACGAAGAACAGGTTCGGGCGCCAGCGCTCGGCGGCCGGATAGGAGCCGTAGACGAGGTAGTTGATCTTGTCCCCGATGAAGGCCCAGCAGGCGCCCACCGGGTGCCCGGCGACGGCCGGGCGGCAGACCTCGCCCGAAGTCCCGCTCCAGACCGCGTCGGTGATCAGGAATCGGACCGCCGGGGGCACCAGGAACGCCAGTGCCGCCAGGATCGCCAGGGTGGTGAGCGTGTTGCCGAACCCGGAGAACAGGTTCGCCCGGAGCCAGCCGAGGGCTCCGCCGGTCCGGCGCGGCGGCGGGGCCGGGGGCAGCAGGGTCTCGCGGATCACGGTCATCGGGTCATCACGCTCATCGGCTCACCGGCGCCGCGCGGCGGTTGTAGCCGTTCATGAGGGCGGCGAGGCCGAGGCTCAGGGTCAGGTAGACCGCCATGGTGATCGCCACGACCTCCACGGCCTGGTTGGTCTGGTTGAGCACGGTGCCCATGAAGACGTGGACGAGGTCGGGATAGCCGATCAGCACCGCCAGCGACGAGTTCTTGGTGATGTTGAGGTACTGGCTGGTCAGCGGCGGCACGATCACCCGCATGGCCTGGGGAATCGTGACGAGCGCCAAGGTCTTGGCCCGGCCGAGCCCCAGGGCGGCGGCCGCCTCGCCCTGTCCGCGCGCCACGCTGTTGAGGCCCGCGCGCACGATCTCGGCGATGAAGGCCGCCGTGTAGGTGGAGAGCCCGAGCAGCAGGGCGGCGAATTCCGGCAGCACCCCGAGCCCGCCCTCCGGCCCGTAGGGGCCGGGGGCCGGCCACGCGATCGCGACGGGGTGGCCGCTCGACGCCAACCCGATCCAGGCCAGCGCCGGCAGGCCGAGCACGAGGGCGAGCCCCGGCCAAAATACGGGCCTCGGGCGCCCGCCGGCCTCGACGCGCCGGGCGGCGCGGCGTCCCCAGGCGAACGCGCCGAGGAGGCCTCCCAGGAAGGCCAGCGGCACGAGCCAGGCGATTCCGAAAAACTCCGGGCGCGGCAGGACGAGCCCGCGCTGGCTCAGATACGCCCCGCCCCAGGCCGCCGGATCGCGCGCCTCGGGCAGCGCCACGCGCACGGCCACGTACCAGACCAGGAGCTGGAGCAGGAGCGGGAGGTTGCGCAGGGTCTCGACATAGGCGGCCGCGAGGGTCCGGGCGAGCCAGTTCGGCGAGAGCCGGGCGATGCCGACCGCGAAGCCGAGGACGCTCGCCAGCACGATGGCGAGGGCCGAGACCAGCAGCGTGTTGAGGAGCCCGACCACGAACGCGTCGAGATAGGTTGAGGTCGCGGCGGCGTAGGGGATCAGCCGCTGGCTGATGTCGAACCCGGCCGCCCGCGACAGGAAGCCGAACCCGGCGGTGATGCCCTGGCGCGCGAGTTTCTCGGACGCGTTGGTGGCGGCGAAATAGACCAGCGCCGCCAGCGCGAGGGCGACGAGGGCCTGGAGCGCGAGGGCGCGGAGACGGAACGGGCGCCTAGGCATGGCCCGTCCCACTCGGCGAGATGGGGTCCGCAGCACGCGGACGCGTCCGCCCGCTCTCGAGGGACCGCGCGGCCGCGCTCCGTCCTGCGCCCGTCCTCACCGGATCGGCGGCCCGTATTGCAGGCCCCCGTTCGTCCAGAGGGCGTTCAGCCCGCGCGGGATCTTCAGCGGGGTCGCGTCGCCGAGGTTGCGCGCGAAGACGTCGCCGTAATTGCCGACGTGGTGGACGATCCGGTAGGCCCAGTCGCCGGTGAGCCCGAGGCCCTGGCCGTACTTGCCCTCGACGCCGAGGATGCGCTTCACGTCCGGGCTCAGGGTCTCCTTGCGAAGCTGCTCGACATTGGCCTGGGTGATGCCCGCCTCCTCCGCGTCGAGCATCGCGTAATGGGTCCAAGCGACGAGGTCGCGCCAGGCATCGTCGCCCTGGCGCACGCCCGGCGCGAAGGGCTCCTTCGAGATCGCCTCGTCCAGGATCACGTGCTCGTCCGGGTGCGCGGTCTTCAGGCGCTCGCCGTAGAGGGAGGACTTGTCCGTCGAGTAGGCGTCGCAGCGCCCCGATTCGTAGGCGCCCAGGGTCTGCTCGCTGTTGGCGAAGGTGACCACCTGGTAGGTCAGCCCGCGCGTGCGGAACCAGTCGGCGGTGTTGAGCTCGGTGGTGGTGCCCTGCTGCAGGCAGATCGTAGCCCGGTCGAGCTGCTTGACCTGGGTGATGGCCAGGGATTTCCGAACGAGGAAGCCCTGCCCGTCGAAGAAGGTGATCGCCGGAAAGTTCATCGCGGCGGTGTCGCGCGACAGGGTCCAGGTGGTGTTGCGGGCCAAAACGTCGATCTCGCCCGATTGCAGGGCGGTGAAGCGCGCGGCCGAGGATTGCGGGATGAAGCGCACTTTCTCCGGATCGTCGAAGATGGCGGCGGCCAGCGCCCGGCAGAAATCCACGTCGAGCCCGTGCCAGCGCCCCTGCCCGTCCGGCATGCTGAAGCCCGCCACCCCGCCGCTGACCCCGCAGACGAGGTGCCCGCGCGCCTTCACCCCGGCGAGCGTGCCGTCCTGTGCCTGCGCGGGAAGGATGGCCGGAAGGATGGCCATGAGCCCGCCGAGAAGTGCTGTCGGGATCGATCGCATGCCGCGCATTGCAGGGGATCGGCGGCCGGGGTCAAGCCGGGATGATCCGGTGCCGGCGTCCGGCCTTCCGGGTTGACGGATGCGCGCCCGCCGGGCTGAGGTCGCGGCAAGTCCTCCCCCGCCTCCCATCGGTGCCGATGTCGAACACCCCTCCCCGTGATCCCGCCCGCTTCGGGGCCAGCACCCGCCTCGTCCATGCGGGGCGCGACCCGTCCAGCCAGCACGGCTTCGTCAACACGCCGATCTATCGCGGCTCCACGGTGCTGTTCCCGACCTACGACGACCTCAAGCACCGGCGCGGGCGCTATGATTACGGCACCTCCGGCACGCCGACGACGGATGCGCTCACGCGCGCCTGGAGCGAGCTCGCGGGGGCGGCCGGCACCGTGCTGACGCCCTCGGGGCTGGCGGCGCTCACCGTGGCGCTGATGGCGGTGGTCTCGGCCGGCGACCACCTGCTGGTGAGCGATTCCGCCTACCGCCCCACCCGCATCTTCTGCGACGGCGTCCTCAAGCGCTTCGGGGTGGACGTGGAATACTACGATCCTCTGATCGGCGCCGGCATCGGCGCCCTGATGCGCGACACCACGAAGGCCGTGCTCGTCGAGGCGCCGGGCTCGCAGAGCTTCGAGATGCAGGACGTGCCGGCGATCGCCGAGATCGTGCATGCGCGGAACGCCGCCGTGATCATGGACAACACCTGGGCGACGCCGCTCCTGTTCCCGCCGCACGCGCGGGGCGTCGACATCGCCGTGGAGGCCGGCACCAAGTACCTTTCCGGCGGCTCGGACCTGCTCCTCGGCCTCACCTCGGCGAACGCGGCGTACTGGCCGGCCCTGCACCGGACCTTCGAGCACTTCGCCATGTGCCCCGGTCCGGAGGACGTGTTCCTGGCCCTGCGGGGCCTGCGCACCATGGCCCTGCGCCTGCGCGAGCACGGCGCTCAAGGGCTTGCCATGGCCCGATGGCTCCAGGCCCGGCCGGAGGTGGCGCGGGTGCTCCATCCCGCCCTGCCCGACGATCCCGGCCACGCCATCTGGGCCCGCGATTTCTCCGGCGCCTCGGGCCTGTTCGGCGTGATCCTGAAACCCGCCCCGGAGCGCGCCGTGGCGGCGATGCTCGACGGGCTGGAACTCTTCGGGATGGGCTTCTCCTGGGGCGGCTTCGAGAGCCTCGTCATCCCGTTCGACTGCCGGACCTACCGCACCGCCACCCAGTGGAACCCCAGCGGCCCGGGCCTGCGCTTCCACATCGGCCTGGAGGATCTTTCGGACCTTCAGGCGGATCTCGACGCGGGGTTTTCGCGGTTGCGCGCCGCGCTTTGAGAGGCAGCTATCTTCAGTTCGAGCAGAGCGGCTGCGCCTCGGAACCCTCCTCTCAATTAACGCTTAACAACTTGTGCGCGTGCTCTCTTTGGGTTTCAATGGCTATGGAGCGATAGGGGTGAATGGGGCACATGACAGACGATCACGACTACGGGGGAAATTGGACTGACCAGAAATTAGATATACTTCAAAAATATTTATCTTTCTTCACAACAGCATTAAGAAATCAGAACTTTCAGCTTCTTTATATAGATGGATTCGCAGGCAGCGGCGGACGCGTAATCGAACGCATCCTTGCTAGAGAATCACCTCTTTTTGGAACAACAAATCAATCCGAAAAAGTCAACGCCCCGGGATCGGCACGAATTGCTCTTGAAACGGATCCGCCGTTCCATCGTATACTACTGAACGAACGTCATGGAAAACGCTTCGCTGCCCTCAAGAAGCTATGTGCTGAACATCCCAATATTCAAATCGATTTACTCAAAGGCGACGCGAATGATGCAATTGTCGACCTCTGTCAGTCGACGGTCTGGCGTGGGCCGCGCGTCCCAGATCGCGGCGTACGTGCAGTGCTTTTTCTAGATCCCTATGGAATGAATTTGAAGTTTTCAACGCTGGAGGTGATTGCAGCAACCCAAGCGATTGATGTGTGGTACCTATTCCCCTTAAGTGGCGTTTATCGTCAAGCCTCTATTGATGGTCGAAAACTCACATCTAAGAAACGCGAATCAATAACGCGGATCTTGGGCACAGATGAATGGGAAACTGAATTTTATCCACCACGTGAAGATCTTGATCTTTTTGGAAGCCTACCTGAATCAGTTCGCTCAGCAAACGTTCAAGCAATAGAAAATTATGTAAAGAAAAGATTGATGACTATTTTTCCAAAAGTAACAGACCCACGCAGATTAAGCATGGATAACGGAGCGCCTTTATTTTCATTATTCTTTGCTATGTCTAATCCTGATCCAAGAGCGATTGGGCTTGCTTTAAAAGCAGCCAATCACATTCTCAAAACAGGCATTTCATCCCATGTTCGACCGCGAAATTGACGTCCCGTCTTGCGCTTGTTGGGACCGCCCCACTGTTTAAAGAAGAATGCTGCGTCGCTTGCACGGCAAAGCCCCTCAATTTCCTCAACCCACGTTTCCTCAATGGCACGTGCCCTGGGGCCGCTCTCACCACCAACAATAGCCCAGTGAATATTATCTAAATTTGCCTCTCTGACTGAACTTAAGAGAGGCTCAAACGAAACAAACCGAATAGAGGCTGGAACTCTTCTTAATTCGTCAAGACGGATCAATACATCTGGACATTCAACGCTTGTTCCTAGCCACACGTTTGGTAAAACTGGCAATTCCGATGAAATCAATATTTCTGCCATACGTGCAGGTCGCTTGGTCAATATTTGAAACGTGTGATGTGAAGCTTCTTTCATAATAGTCCACACCCGCACAATGAACTCCTGCGGAACGTCTTCATGAAAAAGATCACTCATGGAGTTCACGAATACCAGCCGCCTGCCCCGCCAGTGCCGTGGGGCGTCAAGCGCGGCTTCATTACATTGAACACGACCGGTCCAAACCGCGCGTCCACCGCTCTTCCGTGTCAATCCCTGGTATTTTGCAATACCCATAGCTTCGAGCCGAGCTGCCATCCGCATGGCATAGCAATTAGTGCACCCAGCACTGACGATAGTGCAGCCCACGACAGGATTCCAAGTCGTATCAGTCCACTCAATTTTTGTATCCGCCATGGCTCATGCTCTCCGCGGAGATCTCATTCTAGAACGTGAATCGACCACAAACACAAGTAGTGCCGGAGTGATTCGTATGGATCAACTCCTACCTCTCAGTCCTACGCCTCACGGCACCAGCCAGCACCCAGCCCAGCCGTCGGCCCGTTCCCAGGCGGCCCGGCGGTGCCCGCGCCGGTCGAGGTAGAGGAATTCGAGGCGGGCCACGCGCAGGATCGCGGCGCAGAAATTCGGTCGGCCGAGCGTCAGCGCCGTCTCGGCATCCGGCAGGGTGTAGGCGTGCCCCTCCGGCAGGATCGCGCCGGGGGCCGGGTCGGCGCCGTAGCAGACCCGGCTCATCGCCATCGCGCCCGTCCAGGCGGCCTCCGCCAGGGCGTCGTCGGTGTGGAGGGTCGCCGGGCCGGCGGCGCGGATCTGGATCTTCGAGGCGGAATCGTAGCCGTGGAGGGCCGCGACCCCGGAGGCCGCGATCTCGGCCGCCTTGGCCGAGCGCCGGTCGCAGTGGAAGCGCAAGGTTCCGGCCGCGCGGTCGGCCGCGCGCAGCACCACGGTGCGCACCTGCGGCTGCCCGTCCGCGTCGACCGTGGCCAGCGCCGGCATGTGGAAGGCGTTGCGCCGGAGCGCCGGCCCCTCCTCCAGCAGGCGCCAGACCTGCGCCAGCGCCGCGTCGAGGTCGTCGTGGAAGGGCGGCAGCGGGGTCATCGGGGCAGGATCATCGAGGCGGGGGCACGGCGCGGGCGGCGCGGCGCTCGCGCAGGATCAGGATGACGTTGCGCAGGTAGATGAAGGTCGAGAGCGCCTGCCCGAAGATGATCACGGGCTCGCGCCGCACGAGGCCGTAGACCAGGGTCATCAGCCCGCCCGCGATGGAGAGGAACCAGAAGGCGAGCGGCATCACGCTGCGCCCGGCCCGCTCGGAGGCGAGCCACTGCACCACGAAGCGGGCGCCGAACACGGCCTGCGCCAGGATGCCGAAGACCAGCCAGGCATCGAAGCGGGTGACGAAGACGTCGTAGACGTAGCCTCGAACGTCCGCGGCGAGCTGGATCAGCATGGGCTCACGCTCCGGTGATGTCGGTGACCCGAGGCGTCACGCGCTTGCGCCGGATCAGCCACCACACCCCGGCCAGATCGAGGAGCCCGACCCAGAGCCGGTCGAACAGGCCGTATTTCGAGGTGCCGGTGAAGCGCGGCCGGTCGATCACGTCGCGGTGGACCACGTCGTAGCCCGCGCGGGACACGAGGGCCGGCATGAAGCGGTGCAGCCCGTCGAAGAACGGCAGGGCCTGATAGGCCTCGCGCCGCACCAGCTTGTAGCCGCAGCCGGTGTCGCGGGTGGAATCCTTGAGGATGCGCACGCGCACCCCGTTGGCGATGCGCGACTGGATCGTCTTCAGCCGCCCGTCCTTGCGCCCGACGCGCTGCCCCTGGGCGAGGCCGACGCGCGCGCCGCCCGCCTCGATGGCCTCCAGCAGGGGAAGGAGGAAGGCCGGGTCGTTCTGGCCGTCGCCGTCCATCAGGGCGCAGATGGGCGCGCGGGCGGCGGCGATGCCGGTATGCACCCCGGCCGCCTTGCCGGCGGTGCGGTCGTGGCTGAGCACCCGGAGCCAGGGCCGCCCGCGCCGCGCCGCCGCCAGGGCCTCGGCGGTGCCGTCGGTGGAGCCGTCATCGACGTAGATCACCTCGAAGGGCGCCAGGGCCAGGCAGGCGGCCTCGAGTTCGGAGACGAGGCTCGCGATGTTGCCGGCCTCGTTCTTCACCGGGACGATCACGGAGAGGCGCATGGGGGTTCGATCCGAGAGAGGTCAGGGCGTGACGGCATAGGCCGAGAGGTCGACCCGGCGCCCGCCGTTGATGTTGAAGCCCGAGACCGTCCCGACCCGGTTCGGCGCCAGCCCGGCGGCTTTTGCCTCGGCATCGAACGCCGCCGCGAACCGGCCCTCCACGTAGACGAGGCGGCAGCCCTCGCCCTTCAGGAAATCGGCGGCCTCCGCGCCCGTGCCCAGCATGGCCAGGTCCGTTCCGATCAGGAAGACGAAGCTCGGCTCGCGGTAGCCGAGGCTCGCCACGCGGGGATGCGGACAGGGCAGGGCATCGCGGATCGCGGCCAGACGCGGCGAGACCTTGAGGGCGGCGATCACCGGCTGGGTCAGGCCGAACACGGCGGGCGAGAGCAGCATCGAGGCCAGGATGCCGAGGCCGAGGGCCCGCTCGGGCAAGCCCTTCGCGAACGCCGCCCAGGCCAGGGCCGCCACGGCGCAGGCGGCCAGCAGCAGCGGCAACCCGGCCAGAGGCAGGGTCCGGTCGTAGACCCAGGCGAAGGCCGAGAGGCCCAGCGTGAGCCCGACCGGGATCAGCACCACGAGGCCGGCGGTGAGGCGCGCGCCCCGGCGCTCGGGGTGGAGCGCCCCGGCGGCGAGCGCCCGCAGGGTGAGGATGGCGATGGCCGGCATCAGCGGCAGCACGTAGTGCGGCAGCTTCGTCGGCACGATCTCGAACAGGATCCAGGTCGGCACGATCCAGGCGAGGAGGAAGGCGATGGCAGGGTCGCGGCGATGGCCCCAGGCGAAGGGCGCGCTCAGGGCGGCAAACGCCGCGCCGGGCCAGAACGTGCCGAAGAACACCAGCAGGTAGGCGCCCGGCGGGGCGAAGTGCTTCTCCGAGCCGCCCTGCACCTTGCTCAGCATGTCGTGGCCGACCGCCTCACCGTAGAAGGCGCCGCCGCTCTTCCAGGTGATGGCGAGGAACCAGGGCGCCACGATCACCAGGGTGAGGGCCAGGCCGAGACCCGGCCGCAGGACACCGAGCCAGCGGCCGGAGCCGGACCGGAGGGAGAGGATCAGGGCCGGCAGGCCGCAGAACAGCGGCACCATCGGCCCCTTGATCAGGATGCCGAACGCCAGCCCGAGCCAGAAGGCCAGCACCGTGACGGTGTCGAGGCGCGGCGCGTCGGGACCGGTGCCCGCCCGCCGGAGCCACGCCCGGGCGAGGCCCCCGAAGCTCGCGACCGCGCAGGCGCAGAGGAGCGCGTCGGTCTTGGCGAGGCGCGCCTCGGCCGAGAGCACCACGCAGGCCCCGAACAGGGCGGCGGCGAGCACGGCGCCGCGCCGGGGCAGGAAGGCCAGGGCCGACCAGTAGGTGAGGAGCACCGCCCCGATGGCGCCGAGGAGGGAGGGGATGCGGTAGAGGCCGATGGTGGTGCGGGCGTTCGGCACGCCGAGCGCCTCGGCGGCGCCGACGAAAGCCGCCTGCGCCCAGTAGATCCCCACCGGCTTCTTGTGCCGGGCCTCGCCCTGGAAGCGGATGTCGACGAGGTCGCCGGTCTCCAGCATCTGCTTCGAGGCCTGGGCGAAGCGCGGCTCGTCCCGGTCCATGGGCTGGAGCGAACTGAGCCCGGGCAGGAAGCAGACGAGGCAGAGCGCCACCAGGATCGCGCAGGCCCGGGCATGGCTCCGGGTCGCGGCGGCCAGGATGGCGTCCGGAAACACGAAGGCGTCGCCACGGGCCGGGCGAGGCACGAAGGCGCGGCCGGTCATGCGGAAGGATGGGCCGTCAGGCGGGACATACGCGGCTCCGGGCCGGCACTCGGCCCGGGAATCCGCCCGGGAACCCGGTCGATGATTCCGGTCGATGCCGCGAGGCGGGCGGTGTCGATGATGCGGCCCGGAATGTCAAATCCCGCGCGTGCTCAATCCTGGCTGGCCTCCCGTTCCGGCGCGCCCTCCCCGCGCGCGCGGAACCGCCCGCGATAGGCCGCCGGGGTCACCGCGACGTGCCGGAAGAAGCTGCGCCGCAGGGTCTCCTCGGAGCCGAAGCCGCAGCGCTCGGCCACCCGCTTCACCGGGAGCGCGGTCTCGGCCAGGAGCCCGCGCGCCGCCTCGACGCGCAGGCGTTCCAGGGCGCGCGCGGGGGTCAGGCCCGTGGCCGCGCGGTAATGGCGGGCAAAGCCGCGCGGACTCATGCCGGCGACCTCGGCGAGGCGCGCGACCGTGAGCTCCTCGGCCAGGTGCTCGGCGATCCAGGCGTGCAGCGGCTCGAAGCGCGCGGCCCCCGCCTCGGGCGACAGGACCTGGAGCGCCAGGACGGTGCTGAACTGGGCCTGGCCCCCCGGGCGCTTGAGGAACACCACGAGGTGCCGGGCGACGGCCAGGGCCGCCGCCCGGCCGAGATCGGCCTCCACCAGGGCCAGCGCCAGGTCGATCCCCGCCGTCACCCCGGCGGAGGTCCAGACCGCGCCGTCGCGGATGAAGATGGGGTCGGGCTCGACGCGGATGTTCGGGTAACGCCGCGCGAGCTCGGCGCAGTGGGTCCAGTGCGTCACCGCCCGGCGCCCGTCGAGAAGGCCCGCCGCGCCGAGGAGGAAAGCGCCGGTGCAGACCGAGGCCACGCGCCGGGCCCGGGGCGCGCGGGCGGCGATCCAGCCGGGCAGGTCGCCCGCCGCCGCGTCCGTGACGCCGCGCCCGCCCGCCACCAGCAGCGTGTCGAGGGGCCGGTCCGCGGGCGGAAGCGGCTCCCCGGCGAGGTCGAGCCCGGCGGAGCTGCGGACCCGGCCGTCCCGCGCCGCCACGAGGCGCGGGGCGTAGGGCGGCCGGCCGGGCGCCGCCAGGTCGTTGGCGGTGGCGAAGACCTGGAGCGGTCCCGCCACGTCCAGGAGCTGGACATCCGCGAAGGCCAGGATCTCGATGCGGCGGGGCGTATCGGCGACGTCTGGCAGGAAACGAGGGGTCTTCGTCATATCTGCCGGATCGTGTTCGATTAGGGTCGTGCCTGTCCAGACCTGACGGAGCATCCACGATGGCCCTCGAGATCGGCCTCCTCACCTTTCCGAACGTTCAGCAGCTCGACCTCACCGCGCCCTACGAGGTGTTCGTCGGAATCCCCGGCGCCCGGGTTCACCTCGTGGCGGCCGGGCCGGACCCGGTGATCAGCGCCACCGGCCTCGTGCTCACCCCGACGATGCGGATGGCGGATTGTCCGGCCCTCGACGTGCTCTGCATCCCGGGCGGCCTCGGCGTGAACGCGCTGATGCAGGACGCGGGCGTGCTCGACTTCGTGCGCGCGCAGGGGCGGAACGCCCGCTACGTCACATCCGTCTGCACCGGCGCGCTGGTCCTCGGCGCGGCGGGCCTGCTCGGGGCACGGCGGGCCACCACCCACTGGGCCGCCCTCGATCTGCTGGCCGCCTTCGGGGCGATCCCGGTGGCCGAGCGGGTGGTGCGCGACGGCAACCTCGTCACCGGGGGCGGCGTCACCGCCGGGATCGACTTCGCCCTCACCCTCGCGGCCGAACTCTGCGGACGGCCGGCGGCCGAGGGCATCCAGCTCGGCCTCGAATACGCGCCGGCCCCGCCCTTCGGCGCCGGCACGCCCGCCACCGCCGACCCCGCGGTGCTCGCCGCCGCCCGGACCCGCCTCGCCGCCAGCCGGGCCGAGCGCGAGCGGATCGTGCGGGCGATCACCGGGGCGACCGGGATCGTATCCTGGCGCGACGGGCCGGCGGGGTGAGCCTGCCCACGGCTCTCGTCGGTTCGCGATCTTTGCAGCTTCGAAAGTATTCTGCGCGTCTATCGGCCGGGGCGCCCGGCATGGGACGATGGATCGTCTGCCGGCCCTCAGCGCGGGAGTGAACCATGACGATGGGCCTCGCCTCCGATTCGGGCGCGGCGGCGCGGGGTGACCTGCCCGACGCCGTGCGCGTCGCGACGATGGGCGCGATCCTCCTCTTCGTCCTGATCGGCGCCGATCCGTTCCTCGACGGGACGGCGGCCGAGAACGCGGCCTCCCGCGCGGGCGGCAACCTCGTCAACCAGGTGCTGTTCCTGATCCTGGGCGCGGCCTCGGTCGCCGTGCTGGCCTGGCGCGGGCGGGAGGCGTTGCGCCCGCTCGCCACCCTGCCGATCCTGGCGATGCTCGGCTGGATCTGCGTCTCCACCGCGCTCTCGATCGAGCCCGCCGTCTCGGCGCGCCGCCTGATCTCGCTCTTCATCATGTTCGGCGGGGTGGTGAGCGTGCTGGTGCTCGCCCGCGACGCGCGCCAGTTCGCCGACGTGCTCGGCGGGAGCGTGCTCCTCGTCCTCGTCCTCTGCTATCTCGGCCTCGTCCTCGTGCCCGAGCGCGCCATGCACACGGCCCTCGACCTGATCGAGCCCGAGCATGCGGGGAGCTGGCGCGGCGTCTACGCGCACAAGAACGGCGCGGGCGCGGCCATGGGCCTCTACGTCATCGTCGGCCTGTTCTGGGCCGCGATGGGCCGGCGGGTGCCCGGCACCCTGGTCGTGGTGCTGGCGGCCGTCTTCCTCGTCTTCACCAACGCCAAGACCTCCCTGGCCATGACCCCGGCGGTGCTCGGGCTGAGCTGGGCCTGCACCCTCTCGGGCTCGCGCAACTGGCGCCGGCTCGTGCTCCTCGGCCCCCTGGCGCTGCTGCTCGTCGCGACGGTGGGCTCGGTGATGGTGCCGGCCATCGGGGCGGCGGTCGCGAGCCTGACCTCGGACCCGACCTATACCGGCCGCACCGAGATCTGGACCTTCGCGCTCGAGAACATCGCCAAGAAGCCCATCACGGGCTTCGGCTACGGCGCCTTCTGGGAGAGCGTGTTCTACGGCGGCGGCGCCGACGCGACGACCTGGGTCAACCGCGCCACCGACGCGCATGACGGCTACCTCAACACGGCCCTCGAGAACGGCCTGCCGGGCCTCGCCTTCACGGTGTGGTGGCTGGTGCTGGCGCCCCTGTCCGATCTTCAGGCCCGCCGGCGCGAGCGCGGCCAGCTCGACCCGCTCGCGATGCTGTTCCTGCGGATCTGGCTGTTCGGCCTGATGGTCGCGGTGTTCGAATCCGTGTTCTACCAGGCCACCAACACGCTGTTCTTCCTGCTCTGCGTCGCGGTGCTCGGCCTGCGCTTCTCCGCCGGGGCGCGGCTGATCGAGGCCGCCCCGCGATGAGGCGCGTGCCGGATGCGGGGCCGCCCCTGCCGCCGAGCCGGGCCCATCCGCCAGTCGCCCCGCTGCGGGCGCTCACGGCCCTGCGCTTCGTGGCCGCCGCCTATGTCCTGGTGTTCCACTACGCCGGCTTCTTCTTCCCCGGGGCCGCCCCCCCGGCCGTGATCGGCCTCGGCTATTCCGGGGTGACGTTCTTCTTCCTGCTCTCGGGCTTCATCCTGGCCTACAACTATCACGCGGTGGACCTGTCCGACCGCGCCGCCCTCGCCCGCTTCGGCCGGGCGCGGGTGGCCCGGATCTACCCCGTCTACCTCGTCTGCCTCGCCCTCAGCCTGCCCTGGTTCGCCGCCTGGGTCATGAAATCAGCGCCCCCCCTCCAGGGCCTGATGGCCGCGAGCGGAATCCTCGCGCCGCTCGGCCTCCACGCCTGGGTGCCGGGCGCCGCCTGCGCCCTCGATTGCCCGAGCTGGTCGGTCTCGGCCGAACTGTTCTTCTACGCGCTGTTTCCGCTCCTGCTGCCCCTCGCCCTGCGGGCACCGGGCCGCGTCGCGCTCCTCACCCTCGGCGCCTGGGGCGCAATGAGCGCTGCCGCCATCCTCGCCTGGGCGCGCTACGCGCCCGGCCTCTCGCTGATCTCACCCGAGGCGGGCGCCGGGCCGGTGCTGCTGGCCCAGGCGATCAAGTACAATCCCCTGCTGCGCTTGCCGGAATTCGTGGCCGGCCTGCTCCTCTACGCGGCCTGGACGCGGATGCGGATGGCGACCCCGGCGCTCCTCGGCCTGTCCACGCTCTCCGCCCTCGCGCTCATCGCGGCGGCGCCGCGCCTGCCCGAGGCGCTCCTGCACAACGGGCTCACCGCGCTCGCCTGGGCGCCGCTGATCCTGGCCGGCGCGCAGATCCGCTCCGGCCCCCTGGTGAGCCCGTGGTTCGTCTTCCTCGGCCGGATCTCCTTCGCGCTCTACCTCGTGCATTCCCCGGTCTACGCCCTCGTGAACAGCCTCGACCGGGCCGCCCTCGGGGGCCGGCTCGCCGCCCTGCCCTGGCTCGGGGCGGGCCTCGCCGCCGCGCTGGCCCTGGCGCTCAGTCTCGCGCTGCATCTCGGCGTCGAGGAACCGGCGCGCCGGCGCATCCTGCGCCGGACCTCGGGCGAGGCCGCGCCCCTTCCCGCCGGTTGAGCCGACCCGAATGGTCTACCGCCCCGACATCGACGGCCTGCGCGCACTCGCGGTGCTGGTGGTCCTGGCCTTCCATGCCGGAATGCCCGCGCTGAGCGGCGGTTTCGTCGGGGTCGACGTGTTCCTCGTCATCTCGGGCTACGTCATCACCGCCAAGATCCTCGCCGACGTCGAGGCCGGGCACTTCACCGTGGCGGGGTTCTACGAGCGGCGCATCCGCCGCATCCTGCCGATGCTGGCCGCGACCCTCCTGGGCACCGCGCTGGCCGCCCCCCTGCTGCTTCCGGCGCCAGCGCTGGCCGATCTGGCGCGCAGCATCGCCGCCTCCGCCGGGTTCGTCTCAAACCTCTATTTCTGGAAGAGCTCGAGCTATTTCGACGTCGCCGCCCAGACCCGGCCCCTGCTCCACACCTGGTCGCTCTCGCTGGAGGAGCAGTTCTACCTCTTCATTCCCCTGCTGCTGCCGGTGCTGCTGCGCCGGCCTCACGGCCGGAGCCGACGCCCCGCGGCCGCGATCCTGCTCGCCGGGGCCCTGGCTTCGTTCGCGCTCAGCCTCTGGCTCACCCCGCGCGCGCCGACGACGAGCTTCTACCTGCTGCCGACGCGCGCCTGGGAACTGCTCCTCGGCGGCCTGCTCGCCTTCCTCCGGCCCGGGCTGGTTCCGGCGCGCGCGCCGCGCGAGGGGCTGGCCGCGGCCGGGCTCGCGCTCATCCTGGTGCCCATGCTGAGCTACGACGAGGCGACGCCCTTCCCCGGCCTCGGCGCCGTGCCGCCCTGCCTCGGGGCGGCGTTGATCATCCTGGCGGGCGCCTCCGGACCCAGCCGCGTCGGGACCCTGCTGGCGGCGCGCCCCTGCGTCGCCGTCGGGCTCGCGTCCTACGCGCTCTACATGGTGCATTGGCCGCTGATCGTGCTCACGCGCTACGCGCTGCTGCGCGACCCCACCGGCCTCGAGACCGTGGCCCTGATGGCGGCCTGCGGTCTCCTCGCTTATGCGGGCCGGCGCTGGATCGAAACGCCGTTCCGGTACCCCGCGCGGCCCGTGCCCCGGACCGTCCTGTTCCGCCGCACGGGCGCGGCGCTCATGGCCAGCGCCGCCCTCGGCCTCGCCGTGGGAGCCTGGGCGCGCGGGGCGGACCCGGCGGCGACATCGCTGGCCGCCCTGGAGCGGGAGGCGTGGCGGGGCGGGCGCTGCTTCCTCGAGAACCAGGACCCGTCCGCCTGGGCCGGGGAGGCCTGCCGGCTCGCCACCGGCACCGGGCGCACCGCCCTGCTCTGGGGCGATTCCTTCGCAGCCCACTACATGCCCGGTCTGGCGCGGAACGCCGGCGCCCTGAGCCACGACATCCTGCAATACACCGCCGCCGGCTGCCCGCCGCTCCTCGCCTACCGCTCCCGCGCCCATCCAGACTGCGCGGCCTTCAACGCCCGCCTGCCCGAGGTGATCCGCGCGCACGGGGTCGACCACGTGGTGCTGGCCGCGCGCTGGGACCTCGTTCCGCCCCGCGCCCTGGCGAGCCTGCCCGACACCCTGGCGCGTTTGCGCGTGGCGGGGGTCTCGGTCTCGCTCATCGGCCCCTCGCCGCTCTTCGCCTTCGACGTCGCGCTCCTCGGCGCGCGCGGCGCCGGAACCCGGAACGACGGCTCGGCCGCCTGGTTCGCCCGGTCCGGGCACCGGGAGGCCGAGACCCTGCGGGCCTTGGCGCCCGGCGCCGGCCTCATCGATCCGGAAGCCTATTTCTGCACCCCGCCCCTGTGCCGCTACCGGGCCGAGGGCACCGATCTGTTCGTGGATTACGGCCACTTCTCGGCCGCCGGCAGCGACCGGGCGGTGCGGGCCTATTTTCCGCTGCTCCGGCCCCTGCATGCGGCCCTGGCGCCCTGAAGATCCCGTCAGCGTGCGTTCAGACGTCCGCGGGCAGGTTTCGCCCGTCCGGCCCTCGCGAGGCCGGATTCGGACAACAGCAGAAGGTCATGGTTCCATGTCCGTGAATGTCTCGCTCGTGAAAGCGCCGGTGAAATCCCTCGCGGCGGCGCTGACCCTCGCCGGCGGCATCGGCCTCGCCTTTGCCGCTCAGGCCGCCCCGATCGCCCCGGCCCCCGCCGCCACCCCGGCGGGTGCCGCCGTGGAGACCGTCGCCTATGGCTGCGGCCCCGGCTTCATCCCGAACCGGTTCGGCTACTGCCGGCCGATGTACCGCCCCTACGGCTACGCCCGGCCGCGCCCGTTCTACGGACCCCGGCCGTTCTACGGACCGCGCTACGGCTATTACCGTCCGCGTCCGCTCTACGGGCCCTTCTTCTAGCCACCACGCCTGCCGGCGGGATGCGGGCGGCCCCGCGCCGCCCGCATCCCGCCCGTGTCCTTTTCTCGATGAAATTCCTATCCCCGGCCTGTAGCCCCGGACCTGCCGCCCGGCCCGAATCGGGAGCCCGACCGGAGACCGACCAGCGGGCCGGGGGCGGCGGGAACCCGGCAACATGACGGCGCGACGGTTGGGTTTACGCGGCGTCCCGCGTCCCCGTTCGGCGTGTCCTCGCGGGCCATGCCCCCGGCGCGGGATCGCGCGCGGGGGCGAAACCGCGTGGGAGCGGGGAGGCGCCGAGCGTTGCGCCGGATCAACGCGGGGGCGTGCGTTAACGCCGGTACGGCGTCGCGCGGGTCTGGTAAGGACCGGGCGCACGGATACATACGGTCCTGCGCCCGGAGGGCGGCCGACCCCGCCGTCGCGGCGGCCGAGGCGGTCCTTTCAGACGACGAGGCCGGACGGACCGGACGGTTCCGGCCCGACACAGCACGAGTTCAAAACCCCGACCCGATGGCAAAACCTCAGCCCAAAGCTCCCGCGCCAGCCCCGAAACCCCAGACGGCGCGCTTCGCCCTGCCGAAATCCGGGGCGCTGGCCCGGGCCCTCGACGCGCTGAAGCGCGGCGACAGCCCGACGCTCGCCAACGTGCCGGAGGGATTCGACGCGGTGGTCGTGGCGGACCTCGCCCGCGCGCTCAGCCGCGACGTCGAGGGACCGGCGGTGCTGGTCCACGTGGCGCGCGATTCCGGGCGCTCGGCCGCCTTCGTCAACGCCCTGAAGTTCGTCGCCCCCGAGATCGAGGCGATGAGCGTGCCGGCCTGGGACTGTCAGCCCTACGACCGGGTCTCGCCCAACGGCGCCATCGCGGCCCAGCGCATGACCGCCCTCTCGCGGCTCGCCCGCTCGCGCTCCTCGGAGGAGCAGCCGCGCATCCTCTGCACCACGGTCAACGCCCTGATTCAGCGGGTGCCTCCCCGGGAGAAGATCGCGGTGGAGACGTTCTCGGCGGCGATCGGCAACGTGGTGCCGATGGACACCGTGACCGCCTGGGTCGAGGCCAACGGATTTTTGCGCACGGGGACGGTGCGTGACACCGGTGAATATGCGGTGCGCGGCGGCATCCTCGACCTGTCGCCGCCCGGACTGCCGAACCCGATCCGCCTCGACTTCTTCGGCGACACCCTCGAATCGATCCGCGCCTTCGACCCCGAGACCCAGCGCACCATCGGGCAGCTGCGCTCCCTCGACCTCGTGCCGATGAGCGAGGTGCAGCTCACCACCGAGACGATCCGGCGCTTCCGCCAGGGCTACGTCTCGAATTTCGGCGCGGCCACCCGCGACGACCGGCTCTACGAAACGATCAGCGAGGGCCGGCGCTACGCCGGCCTCGAGCATTGGATGCCGCTGTTCTACGACCGGCTGGACACGCTGTTCGACTACGTGGCGGGCGTGCCGATGGTCTTCGACGCGCAGGTGGACGAGGCGGCGGCCGAGCGCCTGACCCTGATCCGCGACTATTACGACGCCCGCGCCGAGGCGATGAAGGCGCCCTCCCCGGGGGTCGCGCCCTACAAGCCGCTCAAGCCCTCCGCCCTCTACCTCACCCCGAACGAGTGGCGCGACCGGGTGGCGGCGGCCTCGGTCGCCAGGCTCTCGCCCTTCTCCATGCCCGAGAGCCCGGAACGCGCCACCATCGATTGCGAGGGCCGCCAGGGCCGCAGCTTCGCGGCCGAGCGCGCGGAGGAATCCGCCAGCGTCTTCGACGCGGCGGTCGCGCACGTGCGGGACCTCCAGGGATCCGGTCATCACGTGATCCTGGGATCCTGGTCCGACGGCTCGCGCGACCGGCTCTGCGCGGTGCTCGGCGACCACGGCCTCAAGAAGCCCGTCGCCATCAACACGCTGGCCGCCGTGAACGCGTTGAAGCGCGGCACCGACGTGGCGGTGGCGGTCTGGGGCCTGGAATCCGGGTTCGTCGTCGACCGGCTCGCGGTGATCTCGGAGGGCGACATCCTCGGCGACCGGCTGGTGCGCCAGAAGCGCAAGGCCAAGCGCCCGCAGGACATCATCCTGGAGGTGCAGGCGCTCCAGCCCGGCGACCTCGTGGTCCATGCCGACCACGGCATCGGGCGCTTCGTCGGCCTCAAGACCGTGACGGCGGCGGGCGCCCCCCACGATTGCCTGGAGATCCAGTATGCCGGCGGCCTGCTGCTGCTCCCCGTTGAGAACATCGAGCTCCTGACGCGCTACGGCTCGGAGGACGCGGAGGTCGCCCTCGACCGTCTCGGCGGCGGCGCCTGGCAGGCCCGCAAGGCCAAGATGAAGAAGCGCATCCTCGAGATGGCCGGCCAGCTCATCCGGGTCGCGGCCGAGCGCTTCGTGCGCCAGGCCCCGCGCCTGCACGCGCCGGAGGGCCTCTACGACGAGTTCGCGGCGCGCTTCGCCTTCAACGAGACCGAGGACCAGGCCAACGCCATCGACGCGGTGCTCACCGACCTCAACGCGGGCCGCCCGATGGACCGCCTCGTCTGCGGCGATGTCGGCTTCGGCAAGACCGAGGTGGCCCTGCGCGCCGCCTTCGCGGGCGCGCTCGGCGGCAAGCAGGTGGCGGTGGTGGTGCCCACCACCCTCCTGGCGCGCCAGCACTACCGGACCTTCGCCGAGCGCTTCAAGGGGTTGCCCGTGGAGGTCGCCCAGATGTCGCGCTTCGTGTCCAACACCGAGATGAAGCGGGTGCGCGACGGGCTCGTCGCCGGCACCGTCGACATCGTGGTCGGCACCCACGCGCTGCTGGCCAAGGCCGTGGCCTTCAAGGATCTCGGCCTGATCATCGTCGACGAGGAGCAGCATTTCGGCGTCGCCCACAAGGAGCGCCTCAAGGCGCTCCAGGCGGATGTCCACGTGCTCACCCTGTCGGCGACGCCGATCCCGCGCACGCTGCAGCTCGCCATGACGGGGGTTCGCGAACTCTCGATCATCGCGACGCCGCCGGTGGACCGCCTGGCCGTGCGCACCTTCGTGACGCCGTTCGATCCGCTCCTCATCCGCGAGGCCCTGCTGCGCGAGCGCTATCGCGGCGGGCAGTCCTTCTACGTGGTCCCGCGCATCGAGGATCTGGCCGAGGTCAAGCGCTTCCTCGACACCGAGATGCCCGAGACCAAGGTGGCGGTGGCCCACGGCCAGATGGCGGCGGGCCAGCTCGAGGACGTGATGACGGCCTTCTACGAGGGCAAGTTCGACGTGCTGCTCTCCACCACCATCGTCGAATCCGGCCTCGACATCCCCACCGCCAACACCCTCATCGTCCACCGGGCCGACATGTTCGGCCTCGCCCAGCTCTACCAGCTGCGCGGCCGCGTCGGGCGCGCCAAGGCCCGGGCCTACGCCCTGTTCACGACGCCGGCCAACCGCACCCTCACGGTGCAGGCGGAGAAGCGGCTCCAGGTGCTCCAGACCCTCGACACCCTGGGGGCGGGCTTCCAGCTCGCCTCCCACGACCTCGACATCCGGGGCGCCGGCAATCTGCTCGGCGACGCCCAGTCGGGCCACATCAAGGAGGTCGGCTACGAACTCTACCAGCAGATGCTGGAGGACGCGGTCACCGCCCTGAAGGCCGGCATCGACGAGCCGGTGGCGGAGGCCTGGTCGCCCACCATCGCGCTCGGCGCCCCCGTCACGATCCCGGAGGACTACGTCGAGGACCTCACCGTCCGCCTCGGGCTCTATCGCCGGCTCTCGACGCTGGAGAACGACGCCGAGATGGAGAGCTTCGGCGCCGAGCTCATCGACCGGTTCGGGCCGCTGCCTCCCGAGGTGGAGCAGCTCCTCAAGATCGTCACCATCAAGATTCTGTGCCGCGACACCAACGTGGAGAAGGTCGAGGCCGGGCCGAAGGGCGTCGTCGTGCATTTCCGCGACAAGGCCTTCGCCAACCCGCAGGGGCTGGTGACCTACGTGGCCGAGCAGGCCTCCTTCGCCAAGGTCCGCCCGGACATGAGCATCGTGTTCATCCGCGAGCTCGACACCATCCCGGACCGCCTCAAGGTCACGACCACGATCCTGCGCAGCCTCTCGACCATCGCCCGGCGCAAGAAGGCCGCATAGGCGGGCGGCGCGATCTCCGAAACGCGAAGGGCTCGAAACGCGAAGGGGCGCGCCATCCGGCGCGCCCCTTCGAGAAAATCCTGCCGTGAAAACGGTTTGCGCCGCTCGGCTCGACCGTCGCTTTCAGAGATCGGGCTGATTGAGGACGTAGGGCCCGATCTGGCTCTGCAGGTCGATGAACGTGCCCGAACGGCGCGCCATCACCTCATCCACCACGATCACGGGGATGCCGGCCTGGCGCATCTGCTCGCGCAGGCGCTCGGAGAGCTGGGCATGGGCCGGATCGCGGCGGGAGGAGGCCTGGAGCAGGATCGCGGCCGGGCGCGCGATCACCGCGAGCACGTCGTGCGCCGCCTCGAGGGATGCGGTGACGCTCGCGTAACCGAGCTCCGCGAGCTCGGCGGCGAGCGAATGATCGATGGCACGGTGGCCATCGTCGACAACGAGAACTTGTTGCAGCGCACCCATGAGCATCAGTGCTAGCCCATCCATCGTCCCTTGGGAAGAGACCCGTGTGACAACACACATGGAGGCGGTTGGTTCGCCGGCCACGTTCCGACGATGACCTTGCCGTTACACGTCTGACCGAAGGATGAACCGATTCGGTGCGTCGCATCATCCGATCGGCGAAGGACCACCGACATCCGACGCAAGCCCCTGCGCCGGCCCGTCAATCCCGCCCGCCGCGCTGCGATCACGACGGAGCCGGCGCGCCGACCCGGCCGGAATTCCGGACCCCGCTCGCGATGACGGGAGGATGACGCGTCAGGCGCGGCGGATCGCCAGGGTCCGGTCGTCCTCGACCCCGCTCGCGAAGGACGAGGCCGTCCACGCATCGGCCATCTCGGGGATCGCGATATCGCGTTGCAGCGCCCCGGCGTGGCAGGCCCGGCCCCGGAAGGCGAGGCGTCCGTCGGCATCCCGGCGCAGGGCCATGAGGGTCGAGAACAGCGGCCCGCGCTCGGGCTGGGTCAGCGTGAGGGCGACATCGTTGGCCTCACGCGCGCCGGTGAGCAGCGCGGTCTCGTCGAAGGCGACCACGTCCACGATCGGTCGGCTCGGCCGCGGGGTGAGCCAGCGCTGGCCGAGGCGGCCCGGGGCGCGGTGCGCGAGGACGATGGAATCCAGGGTCCCGGGCAGGCGGCTGGCGGCGAGGTTCCGCTCCAGGGCGGCGGGCACGACGAGCCGGGTCGCGACGGGCCGTTCGAGGGCGGCGGCGAAGCTGCGCCCCTCGAAGACCGGCAGCGTCTCGACGCCGGCGCCCGCGACCAGGGCCGCTCCGAGGCCACTGACGAGGCCGCGCAGGTCGCTCTGCGGCAGCAGGTTGAGGATGCGGTCGCCCGGCAGCACGCGGGCGGTGACGAGGTAGACCGCGATGGCGGCGAGCAGCGCGTCGCCGCTGCGATGGACGGGCCGCGCCGGGTCGCCGGCCGCGAAGCTGATCAGGCCGCCGGGCCCGGCCGCGAAGGGGCCGCCTGCCTGGTCGAGGGCCATCGCATCGAGGTTGATCACCCCGTCCGGCACGTCCGGCCCGAAGGCGGCGAGGTAGCGAAGGCCGAAATAGCGCACGGCGACCCGGCACAGGCGCTCGGCCGGCGCGAGGGGTCCGAAACGGGTCTGGGTGATGACGGCGGGAAGGGCGGCCGCCTGCACGGCGGCGAGCAGCGCCTCCTCGTCGAGGCCGAGCGGAAGCAGGCAGGGGATGTGCCCGGCCGCCTCCACCGCGAGATAGGCGAGGAAGGTCTCGGAGCTGCCGGCCAGCGCGATGCCGATGCGGCTCGCGGGCGCCAGGCGCCAGGCGCGCAGGCCGTTGGCGAGCCGGGCGACGATCTCGGCGGCGGCCGCATAGGTCCAGGTGATGGCGGGCCGCCCGCTCCAGAGCGGCTTGTGCGACGGATCGACGAAGACGACGCGGTGGGGGTGGGCATGGGCCGTGGCCGCCAGCAGGGTGCAGAGGCGCTGCGCCCGGGGCGGCGCCCGAACGCCGTCCGGGCCTTCCGGCGCCGAACCTTGCGATGCCGACCCCTGAGTCACCGAACCTTGAGACACAGGACCTTGCGCGGCCGGGTGCCGCATCGGGCCGCCCGTCCCGGCCAGGGCCCCGACCCTGGACAGGGGAATCCCGGCGCGGACGGACTCGAGAAGATGGGCTGCTTGCTGCGCCGGCACGTGCGCTGACTCCCGCTACCCGTCGTTGATGAAGCCTTAGGGTTAAGCCGGCCTTAAGCGGCGGCGCCGGGCTCCGGTCGCGGTTCGCGCGCGACGCGCGACGGCAGCGGTGTCATGTCTTCGCCGCATTCGGGGGGAAAGCAGGCCGCCCAGTCGTTCGGGCGGGACTGCGCCGTCGACCGGTGCGGTCCGTGGGTTGCCGGGCGGGGGCGGAGGGTCTTCCGCCGCACCGGCACATTCCAGTCCGGTCATGGTCTCGACCCGAGGGAAATCTTTCGTCGAAGGGGACGATTTCGGCATGCCCGGCGCCTAGAAATCCGCCGGACCTTCGCCGGAACCTCGCTCCCACGGCCGAAGCGCCCTTGAAGTCCGAACCGTTCGATGCGAATCCGCGCCCCAGCTTCGAGGCGCATCCCGCGAGCCGAATCCGTTACGCCGAATCCAAGGGGTCAGAGCTGATGTTCTTCGCCAACCGTCCCGCGCGCCCGCTGCGTGCCGCCGCGTTCCTCGCCCTGGCGGGCCTCACCGGACTGGCGGGCCTTTCCGGACCGGCCTTCGCGCAGCCCAAGGGCAAGGCCGCGCCGGCTCCGGCCGCGCCCGCCCCGGCCGCTCCGGCCGCCGCCCCGACGGGCGCGGCCCAGACCGGTCCCCAGATCGTCAACGTGAAGTCCGATCCGGCTCAGACGGAATGGACCAAGGTCTGCGGCAAGGACCAGGGCAGCAACACCGACGTCTGCTACACCACCCGCGACTTCGTCTCCGACCAGGGCCAGCCGGTTCTCGCCGTCGCCGTCTACGAGATGAAGAACCCCACCCAGAAGCAGGAAGTGCGCGTGGTGCGCTACCTGCTGCCCCTGGGCCTGCTGCTGCAGCCGGGCATCCGCTTCAGCATCGACGGCCAGCAGGCCACCCCGGGCAAGTTCGCGGTCTGCTTCCCCAACGGCTGTTTCGCGGAAGCCGGCAATGTCGGCCCCGAGCTCATCAACGCGATGAAGAAGGGCACCACCCTCAGCGTCAGCGTCCAGAACCAGACCCAGCGCGAGGTGACGTTCGCGGTGCCGATCGCCGGCTTCGGCAAGGCCTTCGACGGCCCGGCCATCGACCCGAAGGTGCTGGAAGAGCAGCAGAAGAAGCTCCAGGCCGAGCTGGAGAAGCGCAGCGAGGACATGCGCAAGAAGCTGGAGCAGCAGAACGCGGGCGGCGCCGCAGCCCCGGCGGCCACCCCGCCGAAGCCCTGATCGGCGTCTCCGACCCCGCCCCGGCCGCTCCACGCGGCCGGGCTCCGAAGGGCGGGAAGAGGACCGGATACGAAACAGGCCGGGGCGATTGCCCCGGCCTTTTTTTACGTCCGCCGCGCCGCCCTCAGTTCGCGTGGGCGGCGCCCCGCATCCGGTAGTGGCCGTCGGCGTCGCGCTCGAACACCTCCGGGATGCCGGTATGGCGCAGGGCCTCGCCCGAGGTGTCGGGCACGAGGTTCTGCTCGGAGACGTAGGCGACGTACTCGCTCTCCGCGTTCTCGGCCAGCAGATGGTAGAAGGGCTGGTCCTTGCGCGGACGAACCGCCTCGGGAATCGCCAGCCACCATTCCTCGGTGTTGTCGAACACCGGATCGATGTCGAAGACGATGCCACGGAACGGGTAGATGCGGTGGCGCACCACGGCACCGAGGCCGAACTTGGCGGTTCTCATCACGGAATCGGCGGTGATCGTGTCGGTCATGATCGGGAAATAAGCCGCCTCGGCCCGGTTGTCATCGGCGGCGCGCCGCCGACGACAGGACGGGATCGCCAAAAAAGCTCAGGCCAGACCGTAGGTCCTGGCCAGTTCCGGGTCCTTCTCGGCGACGAGCCTGGCGAGATCGACGATGACCTTGGCCTGCTTCCAGGTGGCATCGTCCTGCATCTTGCCGTCGAGCATCACCGCGCCCGTGCCGTCCGGCATCGCCTCGACGATCCGCACCGCGAAGGCGACCTCGGCCGGGTCGGGGGCGAAGACCCGCTTGGCGATGGCGACCTGGTTCGGGTGCAGGGTCCAGGCCCCGGCGCAGCCCATCAGGAAGGCGTTGCGGAACTGGGCCTCGCAGGCCTCGCCGTCCGAGAAGTCGCCGAAGGGGCCGTAGAAGGCCTTGAGACCGTTGGCCATGCAGGCATCGACCATTTTCGCGATCGTGTAGTGCCAGAGGTCCTGCTGGGCGGAGGCCCGGGCGGCGCCGTCCTGGGTCGGGTCGGCGATCACGCGGTAATCCGGGTGGCCGCCGCCGACCCGGGTCGTCTTCATGCCGCGCGAGGCCGCGAGATCGGCGGGGCCGAGGCTCATGCCGTGCATGCGCGGCGAGGCGGAGGCGATGGCATCGACGTTGGCCACACCCTCGGCGGTCTCCAGGATGGCGTGGACGAGGATCGGCTTCGTCACGCCGTGCCGCGCCTCGAGCTGGGCGAGCAGCTGGTCGATGTAATGGATGTCCCACGGCCCCTCGACCTTGGGCACCATCACCACGTCGAGCTTGTCGCCGACGTTCGCGACGATCTCGAACAGGTCGTCGAGAATCCAAGGGCTGTTCAGGGCGTTGATGCGGGTCCACAGGCCGGTGCCGGTGGCGGCGAAATCCGTGGCCTGCGCCATGGCGACGAAGCCCTTGCGCGCGGCCTCCTTCTGATCGACGGGCACCGCGTCCTCGAGGTTGCCCAGCACCACGTCCACGGTGGCCGCGAGTTCGGGCACGCGGGCGCGCACCTTCTCATTGTGGGGCGGCACGAAGTGGATCATCCGCTCCAGCTTGACGGGAAGCTCGCGGAACGGCGCCGGTGCGCCGGTGGCGAGCGGCTGGAAGAAGCGGCGTGGCAGTTTCATGGGCGTCTCTGGCTCCTGTTCTTCCGTGCGGTCGGGGTCTCGCCCCTGCGGTTAGTTCAAGCCCGGCCTCCTCGTAAAGGTGTGCAAGCGCACGCAAACCATTTGCCCTCGAACCGGAACGGGCGTTTGCTTCGGAACGCGGGTCGCCCCGTCACGTTTTTACGGTCGAGGGGGGGCACCTCAACCAGACACGAAGGACGGACCTCATGTCCGGATCATCGATCAGGCGGAGCGGGCTCCGGCATCGGGCGCTGCTCGGCGCGGCCGTGATGGCCTTGAGCCTGCCGCAGACGACATTCGCCGCCGAGCGGAGCCGAAAGGCCGAGGCGCAGCAGACCGAGCGCGTCGCCTTCACGGCCGCCGAAGCCGGCACGGCCCGCCCCGACGGGTTCAACCCCGCGGTGCGGATCCAGGGCGACGACGCCGCGGCGTTCCGGGCCCTCGTGGATGGAGCCTCCGCCGCCGACCGGCCCTGGCTCGTCCTCTCGGGCGGCGGCGAGAACGGCGCCTTCGCGGCGGGCCTCCTCAACGGCTGGAGCGAGGCCGGCACGCGGCCGGATTTCGGAATCATCACTGGCGTCAGCACCGGCGCGATGATCGCGCCCTTCGCCTTCATCGGAGCGGCCGGCGATGCGGCCCTGCGCCAGAACTACACCGAGGTCTCGGCCGCCGACGTCTTCGAGTTCGGCGGCACGAACGAGGCGCTCACCGACACCTGGCCCCTCAAGCGCCGGATCGACCGGGCGGTGACGCCGGCCCTGCTCAAGGCGGTGGCGGCCGAGCATGCCAAGGGCCGTCGCCTCCTTGTGGCGACCACGGCGGTGGACGGCGAGCGCCCGGTGCTCTGGGACATGGGCGCCATCGCCCAGGAGGGCGGCCCCAAGGCGCTGGCCCTGTTCCGCGCGATCGTCCTCGCCTCGTCCGCCGTGCCGGGCGTGTTCCCGCCCGTGATGATCGACGCGGTGGCGCAGGACGGCAAGCATTTCCAGGAGATGCACGACGACGGCGGCACGACGGCACCGTACTATCTCGCCCCGGAATCGGTGCTGCAGGCGAGGGACCCGGCCCCCCTGCCGACCCGGCAGGTCTACCTCGTCGTGAACAACAGCCTGACGCCCGACTTCCAGATGGCCAGCCGCACGACCCTGAGCGTGCTCGGCCGCTCGATGTCGGCGGCGATCAAGGCGCAGACGCGCGCGGCCCTCGCGCTGAGCGAGACCTTCGCCCAGCGCACCGGCCTCGACCTGCAGGTGGCGCAGATCGACGGACGTTTCGGGCAGACCTCGGCGGCGCCCTTCGATCAGACCTACATGAAGGCCCTGTTCGCCCACGGCGTGGCCCTCGGCCGGGCCGGCACCGCCTTCCGGGACGGAGCGGCCCCGCCGGACCTCGCCACCGGAGCGGTGAACCGCCAGGCTTCGCAGCCGATGCCGGCCCAGCTGCCCGTCCGGAACGTCGCCCGCCGCTGAATCTCAGCGGCGCTGAATCTCAGCGCATCAGGCTCGGCGCACCGAGGCGCGGCAGCACGCCCTCCCGCATGACGACGCGGCGCAAGGGGCCGATCGTCGTCATGGCGAGCAGCCCGAGCCCGCGCAGGGCGTCCACCGGCACGAGGCTGGCGAGGAGGCTGCGGTTGAGCGCATCCACCGCCGTGGTACGCAGCCGCGCATCGAGGTTCCGGCTCCGCGCGAAGCCGGCGAGCGCCGCGCGCGAGCCCGGATCGCGCCCCTCCTCCACCGCCCGCACCACCGTGTCGCGCAAGGACGCCGCGTCGCGCAGGCCCAGGTTGAGGCCCTGCGCGCCGATGGGCGGGAACACGTGCGCGGCCTCGCCGATCAGGGCGAGGCGGGGCGCCACGGGGCTCGGCACCGACAGGCCCCGCATCGGCACGAGACCGCGCGGACCGTCGATCCGCATCGCGCCGAGCATCGCCTGCGCCTGATGCTCGACCGCCCGGGCGAGGGCGTCGTCGTCGAGCCCGGCCACGCGCTTGGCCGGGCTCTCGCCCATGACCCAGACGAGGCTGGAGCGCTGCCCGCCCGGCAGCGGCACCAGGGTGAAGGGTCCTTGCCGGGTGTGGAACTCGGTGGAGACGTCGCGATGCGGCCGCGCATGGGCGAGGATCGTGGTGATCGCGCTCTGCGGGTAGGACCACGTGCGCGGCACGATGCCGGCGGCCTCGCGCAGCTTGGAGCGCGCACCGTCCGCCGCGACCACGAGGCGCGCCGCGAGGGTGCCGCCCGCGGCGAGCCCGATCGTCGCCTCCGTCTCACCGGCCACGAGCCCTTCGGCGTCGCGCTCGAACAGCGTGAGGTTCGGGGCCGCCCGCGCCTGGGCCCGCAGCCCCTCGACGAGGCGGGCGCTCTCCACGTTCCAGCCGAAGGCCTCGAGCCCGATCTCGGTGGCCACGAAGCGGGCCGGCGGCGGCCGGAACAGGCTGCCGGTGTCGTCGACGATGTGGAGTTCGGCCAGCGGGCTCGCATGGGGCGCGATGACCCGCCAGACGTCCAAGGCATCGAGGAAGCGCACTGACCCGTCGAGGAGCGCCACCGTGCGCCCGTCCGCCACGGGGGCGTGCCGGCCGACGAGGGCCGTGGCGACGCCCGCGCGGGCGAGCGCCAGGGCGAGGCTCAGGCCCGCCGCGCCGGCACCGACCACGGCGACCGCGAAGGAGGAGGGATTCGGAGGCGCTGTCACCACGGGTTCACGGTCTCCTGAGGATCGGCCGGTTCGGGGGCGTAACGCTTACAGAGGCGTGTTGCGCGGCCGGTCAAGTCCGCGATGGCGCCGCAGGGGAACGGCCTGTAGCGTCCGGCCGCCGAATCGCCCCCACGGCCTCGAATCCTGGCGAACGCGCGGCGACCCCTTGGCCTCCCGGAGGATGCCCGTCCCATGAGCCTGTTCATCGCCCTCCTGGCGCTCGGCTTCCTGATGCTGGTGGCCTATCGGGGCTTTTCCGTCATCCTGTTCGCGCCGGTGGCCGCCCTGCTGGCGGTGCTGCTCACCGACCCGTCGGCGGTGCTGCCGGTGTTCTCCGGCCTGTTCATGGAGAAGATGGTCGGCTTCGTGAAGCTCTACTTCCCGGTGTTCCTGCTCGGGGCGGTGTTCGGCAAGGTCATCGAGATGTCGGGCTTCTCCCGCTCCATCGTGACGGCGGTGATCGAGCTCGTGGGCGCGCGCCGGGCCGTGCTCTCCATCGTGCTGGTCTGCAACCTGCTCACCTATGGGGGCGTCTCGCTCTTCGTGGTGGTGTTCGCAGTCTATCCCTTCGCGGCGGAGGCCTTCCGCCTCAGCGACATCCCCAAGCGCCTGATCCCCGGCACCATCGCGCTCGGCGCCTTCTCCTACACCATGGACGCGCTGCCCGGCACGCCGCAGATCCAGAACATCATCCCCACCACCTTCTTCGGCACCAACACCTGGGCGGCCCCCTGGCTCGGTCTGATCGGCGCGGCCTTCATCCTCCTGGTCGGCGTCACCTATCTCGACCGGCGGATCGCCTCCGCCAAGCGTCGCGGCGAGGGCTACGGTAGCGGCCACAGCAACGAGCCCCAGGTCATGGACGAGGCGTCCCGCGCCCACCCGGCCATCGCGCTCCTGCCGCTGATCGTGGTCGGCCTGTCGAACCTCGCCTTCACGGCCCTGATCCCGCGCCTCTACGGGGCCAAGGCCGAGACGGCGCTCGCCGGCCTCGACAAGCCCATCGTCACCACGGTCTCCTCCGTCACGGCGATCTGGGCGGTGGAACTGGCGCTGCTCGCCGGCATCCTCACGGTGCTGGCCTTCGCCTGGCGCCCGGTCTCGCGGGGCTTCGCCGAGGGCAGCCGCTCCGCCGTGGCGGGCTCCCTGCTGGCGGCCATGAACACCGCCTCCGAGTACGGCTTCGGCGCGGTCATCGCCGCGCTGCCCGGCTTCCTCGTCATCCGCGAGGCGCTCTCGGCGATCCCCAATCCGCTGGTGAACGAGGCCGTGACCGTGACGGCACTCGCCGGCATCACCGGCTCGGCCTCGGGCGGCATGAGCATCGCGCTGGCGGCCATGTCCTCCACCTTCATCGCGGCCGCGCAGGCCGCCGACATCCCCATGGAGGTGCTGCACCGGGTCGCCGCCATGGCCAGCGGCGGCATGGACACGCTGCCCCATAACGGCGCCGTCATCACCCTCCTGTCGGTGACGGGCCTCACCCACCGGCAGGCCTATGCCGACGTCTTCGCCATCACGGTCCTGAAGACCGTGGCGGTGTTCCTGGTGATCGGGGTCTATTATCTCACCGGGATCGTCTGACCGGCCAACGCCGCGTCCTGCGCGGGGGCCGGCTCTACGATCCGGAGGACCAGCTGCGTGAAGGGCTGGATGTCCCAGGCCGGCCCCGCATTGTACATCATCACGACGGGCCGGCGCGCCAGGACCTGGAACGCCGGCATGCCGGCCTCGGGCCGCAGGATCGTGCCCGGCTGGACGGAGGCGTCATATCCGGCGGGCCGTATCCACACGATCTCATCCATCCAGCCGATCCGCCTTCATGGTCGTGTCGGGACACCCGCCGAGCCCGCACGGTGCGGGACGCCCGCACGGCGCAGGCGCGAGAGCCCACCGATCTTGCGTTAATCACGCGCGTGTCGAGGACGCAATCGGATCGTGGCTCGGCGCCGGGCCGCGTTCGGAACACGCGCGACGGCGTGCGCGGCCCGCATGGCGAGCAGACATGGCGGACGGACATGGCGGGTAGAGGCCGATCGCCATTGCCGGCGCGCCCGGACCGTCTATGTCGCTTCTCATCGCGACCGGCGGCGCGGCGGTCGCAACGAACACCAGCGCGAGGAGCGACACGATGCCGAAGGCGATCCGGGTTCACGAATACGGCGGCCCCGAGGTGATGCGCTACGAGGACGTGACCGTGCCGGATCCCGGCCCGGGGCAGATCCGCGTCCGCCAGACCGCCATCGGCGTCAACTTCATCGACATCTACTTCCGCTCGGGTGCCTACAAGGCGCCGCAACTGCCCTTCGTGCCCGGCAAGGAGGGCGCCGGCGAGGTCGTGGCGCTCGGCGCGGGCGTCTCCGAGTTCCGGATCGGCGAGCGCGTGGCCTACGGCTCGGCCGCGGGCACCTATGCCGAGGAGGTCGTGATCGAGGCGAGTGCGGCCGTTCACCTCGCCGACGACGTCGATGACAAGACCGCCGCCGCGATGATGCTCAAGGGTCTCACCGCCGAGTACCTGCTGCACCGGACCTACGCGGTGAAGCCGGGCGACACCATCCTGTTCCACGCCGCCGCCGGCGGCGTCGGCCTGATCGCCTGCCAATGGGCCAAGCATCTCGGCGCCACCGTGATCGGCACCGTGGGTTCGCAGGAGAAGGCGGACCTCGCCCGCGCCAATGGCTGCGACCACGTCATCCTCTACCGCGACGAGGATTTCGCGGCCCGCGTGCGGGAGATCACGAAGGGCAAGGGCGTGCCCGTGGTCTATGACGGGGTCGGCAAGGATACCTTCCCGGCCTCGCTCGATTGCATCAGCTCGCTCGGGATCTTCGTCAGCTTCGGCTCGGCCTCCGGCCCGGTCGACGATTTCAGCTTGGCGCTCCTCGGCCAGAAGGGCTCGCTCTACGCGACCCGCCCCTCGCTCTTCGCCCATGCGAGCAAGCGGGAGACCCTCGACGCCATGGCCGGGAACCTGTTCTCCGTGGTGGCGAGCGGCGCCGTGAAGATCCCGGTCCACGCCACGGCCAGACTGGCCGACGTGCAGGACGTCCACCGCGACCTGGCCGGCCGCCGGACCACGGGCGCGACGGTGATGATCCCGTGATCCACGGATCCCGGACTCGGAGGATGCCGTGATCCCGGGATCACGGGACGTCCTCCTCGTCATCGACGTGCAGGTGGATTTCCTGCCGGGCGGGGCCCTGGCCGTGCCCGAGGGCGACGCCGTGATCGCGCCGGTCAACCGCCTGCTCGGGCTGTTTCCCCACGCGGTCCTGACGCAGGACTGGCACCCGCCGGAGCACGTCTCGTTCGCGGCGAGCCATCCCGGCGGGATCGCCTTCGACACCGTATGCCTGGCCTACGGGTCCCAGGTGCTGTGGCCGGAGCATTGCGTGCAGGGCAGCGCCGGGGCCGAACTCGCCCCGGGCCTCGCCAGCGAACGGGCCGAGCTGGTGCTCCGCAAGGGCCACCACCCCGCCGTCGACAGCTACTCGGCCTTCCTGGAGGCCGACCGGCGCACCCCGACCGGTCTCGCCGGTTACCTGCGCGAGCGCGGCTTCACCCGCGTGGTTCTCTGCGGCCTCGCCACCGATTACTGCGTCGCCTGGAGCGCCCTCGACGCCCGCGCGGCCGGGTTCGAGGTTCTGGTGGTGGAGGACGCCGTGCGGGGCATCGACCACGCGGGCTCGGTGGCCCGGGCCTGGGCCGAGATGGCGGCGGCCGGAATCGGGCGGATCGCGGCCGGGGCGATCGCGGGCTACACCGCGCTCCCGTAGAGGTCGTAGGCGTCCGCCCGCTCGATCTTCACGGTGACGATGTCGCCCACCCGCAGCGGCCGGCGCGACGTGACGTGGACGTTGCCGTCGATCTCGGGCGCGTCGTATTTCGAGCGTCCCTTGGCGACGCCGCCCTCGGCCGCGTCGATGATCACGGGCAGGCGCTTGCCGATGCGGGCCTTCTGCAGGCGCGCGGAGACGCCCTGCTGCGCCTCCATGAAGCGGCGCTTGCGCTCGGCCTTGACCTCCGGCGGGATGAGATCCCCGAGGGTGTTGGCGACGGCGCCGCCCACCGGCTCGAACTCGAAGCAGCCGACGCGCTCGAGCTTGGCTTCCCGAATCCAGGCGAGCAGCTCCTCGAACTCGGCCTCGGTCTCGCCGGGAAAGCCCACGATGAAGGTCGAGCGGATGGCGAGATCCGGGCAGATCTCGCGCCAGCGCCGGATGCGCTCCAGTTGGCGCTCCTGGTTGCCGGGCCGGCGCATGCGCTTCAAGACGGACGGCGAGGCGTGCTGGAGCGGCATGTCGAGGTAGGGCAGCACCTTGCCCTCGGCCATCAGCGGGATGACCTCGTCCACGTGCGGGTAGGGGTAGACGTAGTGCATCCGCACCCAGGCCCCGAGTTCGCCGAGTTCGGCGGCGAGATCATAGAACTTCGCCCGCACCGCCCGGTCGCGCCACGGGCTCGTGGCATAGCGGATGTCGACGCCGTAGGCGGAGGTGTCCTGCGAGACCACCAGCAGTTCCTTGACGCCGGCTTTGACCAGCTTCTCGGCCTCGCGCAGCACGTCGCCCGCCGGCCGGCTGACGAGGTCGCCGCGTAAGGAAGGGATGATGCAGAAGGTGCAGCGATTGTTGCAACCCTCTGAAATCTTGAGATAAGCGTAGTGGCGCGGGGTGAGCTTCACCCCCTGGGGCGGCACCAGATCGAGGAACGGGTCGTGCGCCGGGGGCACCGCCTCGTGCACCGCCGCCACCACCGATTCGTAGGCCTGCGGCCCCGTGACGGCGAGGAGGTTCGGGTACTTCTCGCGGATCTCGTCGGGCTGCGCGCCCATGCAGCCGGTCACGATGACGCGGCCGTTCTCCGCCATGGCCTCGCCGATGGCCGAGAGCGACTCGGCCTTGGCCGAATCGAGGAAGCCGCAGGTGTTGACGATGACGACGTCCGCCCCGTCGTGCCGGCGGGCGAGCTCGTAGCCCTCCGCGCGCAGGTGCGTGAGGATGCGCTCCGAATCCACCAGCGCCTTGGGGCAGCCCAGCGAGACGAACGAGATCTTCGGCGCCGTCTTCGCGGGAGCCGGCGTGAGGGGGGATGCGGTCATGGATGCTCGTCGGGCCGGGCCGGCTGCGGAACCGGGCGGGCCGTGAATCGGGGGAGAACGGGACAAAGAGGTTGACAGCCCTATAACGGGATTCGCATCCCCAGGCGAGCGGCCAAGCGGTCGGCGCGGGTCCGAGCCATGCGCGGATCGCGCTTTTGCCCCGGCGTCGCGCATGCCACCTGTGCATGGTACCGCAGGCTCCGACGGATGCTTCGTGCCGTCCGGCATCGATGATCCGCCGCATCCCCGAACCATCGAGTCATCATGTGGACCGCTGACATTCCGTTCGTCGAGCCCGTCGCGGCGGCGCAGGCCCTGGCCGCCCTGCCCGGCCTCGCCTTCCTCGACAGCGCCATGCACCACGACACGCTGGGCCGGACCTCGACCCTAGCGGCGGACCCGTTCGGGCGCTTCCGGTTCCGCGACGGTGTCGCGACCCTCGATGGGCGCCCCCTGCCGGGTTCCGGCCTGGCGGCGCTGCGGGCCTGCCTCGCGCCCTATCGCACGGAACGGGAGACCGATCTGCCGGCCTTCGCCGGCGGCGCCATCGGCTACGTCGCCTACGATCTCGGCGCGACCCTCGAACGGGTGGCGGCCCCGGCCCGGCGGGCGGATCTCTGCGACGACATCGCCTTCAACCTCTACGACACCGTTCTGAGCATCGACCACGGGACCGGGCGCTGCCGGCTCGTCGCCACCGGCTTTCCCGAGACCGACCCCGCCGCGCGCGAGGCCCGCGCCCGGGCGCGTCTGGCGCGGTTCACCGCGCTCCTGGCCGAGGCCCGCCCGAGCCCCGAGCCGGCCGCGCAGGGGCCGCTCGCCTGGCGCTCGAACTTCACGCGGCCCGCCTACGAGGCGGCGGTGGAGCGGGTGCGCGACTACATCCGCGCCGGCGACATCTACCAGGCCAACATCGCCCAGCGCTTCGAGGCCGACCTGCCCCCCGGCTTCGATCCGTTCGCGCTCTACCGGCGCCTGCGCGCCATCAACCCGGCGACCTTCGGCGCCTACCTGGCCTTCGAGGGCCTGAGCGTCGCATCGAGCAGCCCCGAGCGCTTCCTCAGGCTCTCAGGGTCCAGCATCGAGACCCGGCCGATCAAGGGCACCGTCCGCCGCGTCGCCGACCCGGAGGCCGATGCGCGTTTGGGCGCAGCCCTCCAGGCCAACCCCAAGGAGCGGGCCGAGAACATCATGATCGTTGACCTCCTGCGCAACGACCTCTCGCGCATCTGCGAGCCGCACAGCGTGCGGGTGCCGGTCCTATGCGGGCTCGAATCCTACGCCTCGGTCCACCATCTCGTGTCGGTGGTCACCGGAACCCTCAAGGCGGACATGGACGCCCTCGACCTGATCGCCGCCACCTTTCCGGGCGGCTCGATCACCGGCGCGCCGAAGCTGCGCGCCATGGACATCATCACGGAGATCGAGGGCGACGCGCGCGAACTCTATTGCGGCGCCATCGGCGCGCTCGGCTTCGATGGCGACCTCGACACTGCCATCGCCATCCGCACCGTGTTCATGGACGACCGGGTCGCCGTGCTCCAGGCCGGCGGCGGCATCACCCTGCTGTCGGAACCGGGGCCGGAATACGAGGAGACCCTGACCAAGGCCGCCCGGATCTTCGAGGCGTTCGGAGCGGAAGGGTGCGGCCCCGAAGGCCATGGCGCCGGGACGGATGCGAGGAGGGCGCCGTGATCCTCGTCATCGACAATTACGACAGCTTCGTCTTCAACGTGGTGCGCTACCTCGAGGAACTCGGCGAGACCGTGCGGGTGGCGCGCAACGACGCCCTCGACGTGGCGGGCATCCGCGCCCTGGACCCGGACGCCCTGGTGATCTCGCCCGGCCCCCGTACCCCGGCGGAGGCCGGCATCTCGCTCCCCGCCATCCGCGAACTCTCCGGCGAAATTCCGCTGCTGGGCGTCTGCCTCGGCCATCAGGCCATCGGCGCGGCCTTCGGCGGCCGGGTCGCGCGGGCCGGCCGGCCCCTGCACGGGCAGGCGACGCCGATCCGGCACGGCGGGGCGGGCCTGTTCGCAGGGCTTCCCGACCCGATGCAGGTCGGGCGCTACCATTCCCTGATCGTGGCGCCGGAGCCCGGCATGGACGAGCGCCTCGGCATCGACGCCGTCTCGGCGGAAGGGGAGGTGATGGCGCTCTCGCACCGGGTGCACCCGACCTGGGGCGTGCAGTTCCACCCGGAATCCGTGCTCACCGAGAACGGCCACGCCCTCTTCGCCAACTTCTTGCGATTGGCGCGCGACTGGCGCGCGGGCCACGACGCGCCGGAATCCACCGATGCTGTGGTTTGACGGCGCCCTCACCGAGGGGCCGGTGCCCTTCGACCTCGCCGACCGGGGCCTGACGCTGGGCGACGGGGTGTTCGACACCGCGCTCGCCCGCCACGGCCGCGTCGCGTTCGAGGCCGCGCACGTGGCGCGGCTGGCGGCCGCCACCGCGCGCCTCGGCTTCCCCGTGGCGCCGGAGCGCATCGCGGGCGCCCTGCGGGCGCTGGCGCGGGAAGAGGCGCATCCGCTCGCGGCGATCCGCACCACCGTGACGCGCGGCGCCGGGCCGCGCGGCCTTGCCCCCCCCGCCGAGCCCCGGCCCGTGCTCTGGGCCAGTTCCGCCCCGGTCGGACCCGCCCTCGCCTTCGCGCCCCTGAGCCTCCACACCACCGCGATCCGCCGCAACGAGACCTCGCCGGCCGCGTCCCTGAAGACGCTGGGCTACCTCGACGCGGTGCTGGCGGCGGGCGAGGCCCGCGCGGCGGGCTTCGACGAGGCCCTGTTCCTGAACACGCGGGGCCACGTCGCCTGCGCGGGGACGGGCAACCTGTTCGCGGTCCGCGGCGGCACCCTGGTGACCCCGCCGCTGGCGGACGGCGTGCTGCCCGGCATCCTGCGCGCCGAGATCCTCGTCTCGCGGGCGGCGCGGCTGGGAATCCCGGTCGCGGAACGGAGCCTGACCCTCGACGCCCTGCGGGCCTCCGAGGCGGTGTTCGTCACCAATTCCCTGCGGGGCCTCGCGCCCGTGACGGCGATCGGCGCGACCACCTTCGCCAGCGCCGAACACCCCGTGGTGACGGCCCTCGTCGCCGACCTGCGGCCGGCCTTCGCCCCATGAGGCCCCCCGAGATCCGGCGGGCGTCCCGGTTCTGGTGGCGCGTGCCGCTGATGGCCGCCTACGGCTTCATCGGGGTGGTCCATCTCGCGACCCCCGACGCGTTCCTGCCGATCATGCCGGATTGGGTGCCGGAGCCCCGCCGCGTCGTGATCGTCACCGGCCTGTGCGAACTCGCCGGCGTGCTCGGCCTCGCCTGGGCCCCGGCCCGGCGCTGGGCCGGAATCGGGCTGGCGCTCTACGCGGTCTGCGTCTTCCCGGCCAACCTGAAGCACGCCTTCGAGGGGATCACCGTACCGGGCCTGCCCGACAGCTGGTGGTACCACGCGCCGCGCCTCGCGTTTCAGCCGGTCTTCGTCTGGTGGGCGCTCTACGCGGCCGGGATCATCGACTGGCCCTGGCGAGCCCGGTCGGGCCGCTGAAGCTCAGCCCTTCTCGGCGCGTTTGACCGCCCGCCACGCCGCCTCCATCGCGTCGAGGTCGCTGTCGGACAGGCCGCGTCCCTGCTCGGACAGCCGCGCCGCCATGGCGTCGAACCGACGCTCGAACTTCATATTCCCTTCTCTCAAGGAATATTCCGGATCGATCCCGAGATGTCGGGCGAGGTTGGCCACCGAGAACAGCAGGTCCCCGAGTTCTTCCGCGATCGCCGCGCGCGTGCCGTTCGCCATGGCGTCGGCGACCTCGTCGATCTCCTCGCGCACCTTCAGCACCACCTGTTCGGGATCAGGCCAGTCGAAGCCGTAGGTCGCGGCCTTGGCCGAGAGCTTCTGCGCCCGCGTCAGGGCGGGCAGCGGCAGCGGAACGCCCGCCAGGGGGCCACCCGCCAGAGGCGGCTTTTCCCGGCGCTCCCGCGCCTTGATCGCCTCCCATTGCCGCGCCACCGCCTCCGGGTCGCGCCGGGGCGAGCCCTTCGGCAGCAGCGTCCCGTCGGGCGCGAACACGTGCGGGTGACGCCGGACCATCTTTTCCACCACGGCGCGGACCACGTCGGGGAAGGCGAAGAGCCCGGCCTCCTCGGCGATGCGGGCGTGGAAGACCACCTGGAGCAGCAGGTCCCCGAGCTCGTCGCGCAGGTCGTCCGTGTCGCCCCGCGCGATGGCGTCGGCCACCTCGTAGGCCTCCTCCACCGTGTAGGGCGCGATGCTGGAGAAATCCTGGGCCACGTCCCAGGAGCAGCCGACCTCCGGGTCGCGCAGGGTCGCCATCAGGGCCAGCAAATCCTCGATCCGCACCGCGTCCACTCCGTTCGTCCGGTTCCTCGTGCTCGTCCTTAGCCGATCGCGGTCCGTCCCGTGAGGTTGGGGACAAGGGCGGGAGAGGCGGTGTCTTCTTCTGAAAATTCCCTGGAAAAAGCCTTCGGTCGGGGTGTGTTCGTTCTTCCGAACGCTCAACCGGACCCTTAGGAAAGGTATCAGTAAGAGATTCTCAGAGAGTCATTTCTGAAAGTTATATGGGGTGGCCGAAACACCAGTCCTGCCATGGACTTATGAGGTGTTCTCGTATCGAACTCTGCGTGGGTTCGTATCGAACTCTGCGTGACGCCGTATCGGATTCTGCGTGGGCGAACCCCTCCGGCGCATGGGATTCTGCGTGGGTCCGTATCGGGTTCGGCGTGGATAAGCGCCCGCGCCGGTGAATTCCGGGGACAGCGCCGAATCCGACCCCGTATCGAACTCTGCGTCGGGTCGAGGCCTGCTCGGGATGGCGACCGCAAGCCCGTCGCCCGGACCCCTGTGCGCTCCGTGGATAGCCGGGATGACGCCGCCGCCCGCCGCCGTCGCCCGAGACTCTCCCGAATGGAATCGGGCATGGTCCCCGCGCGGCGCGGTCCGGGACTTTCCCCCGGACCGGCCTTGCCGGGAACGTAAGGTCACCACGGAACTCATGGGGATCGAGGACACATTGGCGGGCATCCGCGACGCCGACCTCCTGGGGGAGGTCGAGGCGGCGCGGGGCAGCTTCCTGTTCGCCACCATCGCGGAGACCATCCTGCACCGGCAGCGCGCCCGGGACGCGGAGGCGGCCGCGCGCGGTGCCGTGGCCGGGCGGCGCCAGGCCATGGGCCGCGACCAGCGCCGCCGCGACGCCGTGCGCGAGGTGATCGAGAACGAGCCCACGGCGCCGGAGAACCTGCAGCACATCCACTCGGTGCTGGCGCTCTGCGGCCTGCCCTATCGCGACCCCGGCGACGCCCGCGAGTTCTTTCGCGAGTACGGGCGCAATTCCCTGAGCCTGCTCGCCGGGCGCCTGAAGAACCCCGCCACCGGCGAGATGGAGTTCCAGGGCCTGCCCTACGGCCCCAAGGCCCGCCTCGTGCTGCTGCACCTCTGCACCGAGGCCGTGCGCCAGCGCAGCCCCACCATCGCGGTGGCCGACAGCCTGTCGGGCTTCATGAAGGAGATGGGCTTCGCCGTCACCGGCGGCGAGCGCGGCACCATCCGGCAGTTCAAGGAGCAGCTGGCGCGGCTCGCCGCCTGCACCCTGCAGATCGGCCTCTGGGACGGCGGCAACAACGCCAGCACCCTCAACGTGCCGCCCTTCCGCCAGCTCGATCTCTGGCTGCCACAGGGGGCCGACGGGGCGGTCTGGCAGAAGAGCGTGCAGTTCCACCAGGATTTCTACGACAACCTGATCCAGCACGCCCTGCCGGTGGACATCCGCGCCGCCCGCGCCTTCTCGGGCTCGGCGCGCAAGCTCGACCTGCTGTTCTGGGTCGGCTACCGCCTGCGCGCCCTGCAGCGGCCCCTGCGCCTCACCTGGGACAACCTGCACAAGCAGTTCGGGGCCGACAATGCCAGCCTGCGCAGCTTCCGCCAGGCCTTCAAGGCGGATCTGGCCCACCTGCAGGAGGTGTTTCCGAAGCTGCCCATCCGCCTCGACGACAACGGCATGCTGCTCCAGCCCGCCGACCCGAGCGCCCTGCTGATCCCGCCCCGGGGCGCCAAGCTTCCGCGGAAGGCCGCCGTCGCGGGCTGACGCGCATATTCCTTAGAAGCAAATGGAATATATGATGGAATAGACCTTGCGAGTCTATCTGGCAAAGGAATATAAAACGGAATATCCGGCTTGCTCGCCGGTTCGAAGAATATTCCGGGACGCGCCCATGTTGCTCTCCGAAGCCGAAGCCGAAGCCGCCCTGCGCGATCTGCGCCGCCGCCGCGACGCGCTCGACCGCGCCATCGCCGAGCACCAGCTCTATCTCGAACTCGGCCGGCGCCTTCAGGGCGCGGAGGCTCCGCCGCCCGAATGGCCCGTGGACGTCTGGAGGTCCGAGGCTCCGCCGCGCGTTCCCGACGCGGACGCGCCTCGGTTTTCCGAGGCTTCGCCCGGCTCCCCCCCGCTTTCGCCCCGGCCCGCCCCCGAGCCGCCGCGCGCGGGCGAGGATCTCGTGGCGGCGCGCCGCCACGGGCGCGCCCTCGTGGCGGCGGCGGTCAACCTGCTGCACGAGGCCGGGCGCCCGCTCCACGCGGGCGAGATCCTGCAAGGTCTCACCGCCCTCGGCTTCGAACTGCCGGGGCACGACCCGGTGGCCGCCCTCAACACCCGCCTGTGGAAGCGCTCGGGGCCGGGCGGTCCGCTCAAGCGCCTCGGCGAGGCCGTCTACGCCCCCGCGGAGGAGGACGAGGATCTCGGTTGAGGCGGCGCGTCGCGCAAGCAGGGCGAGCGGACGGCATCGACCCGGCGGTCGAACCCGGATGTCCGCCGCTAATGGATCGGTGCGTCGTGCTTGTGGAACGCCTTGAGGCGGCGATAGACCGGCGTGTCGTAGTTCTCGGGCGTCGCGTCCTCGCCGGTGAGCCAGCGGAACAGGTCGCGGTCCGGCACCTCGATCAGGGCCTCGAAGGTGGTCAGTTCCTCCTCCGTGAAGGTCCCGATCTCGGCATCGGCGAAGCGGCCCATGATCAGGTCCATCTCGCGGATGCCGCGGTGCCAGGCGCGGAAGAGGGTGCGGCGGCGGCGCGGATCGAGGTCCGCGCTGGTGCGGGTGGTGCCGGACATGCGGTCAACCTCTGGTGCGGTGATCCCCGGGATGCCCGACCCCGTGCGGCATCCGTCGCGGGACCAAGCCTTCGGGCACGTATATAGAGATGCTGGCCCACGCCACCATCCCGTCCCTGCGCAGGGCGGGCGCCCGTTCTCACGCTTTTCCGTCCCCGTCGAGGACCTCCCGCCCCTCTCCCGCCCCTCCACCGAGCCGCATGACCGACGACGCGCCCCGCCAGCCCCTGCTCCGCCCGAGCATCCTCGATTCCCTGTTCGCGCCCGCGCGCGGATTGCCGGGGGTCGGGCCGAAGATGGCGCCGATGATCGAGCGGCTGCTCGGCACGCCCGAGCAGCCGGCGCGGATCGTCGACCTGCTGTTCCACCTGCCGCAGGGCGGGGTGGTGCGAAAGCTCCTCGGCTCCATCGCCGAGGCGCCGCCGGGCGAGCCCGTCACCGTGGGCGTCACCGTCACCGGCCATCGGCCGCCGCAGCCCGGAGCCGGCCGGCGCCCGTTCCGGGTGCTCGTGGAGGATGCCACCGGCGACATCACCCTGGTGTTCTTCGGCATGCCGCAGGCCCGCGTCGAGAAGATGCTGCCGCTGGGCGCCCACCGCTACGTCACCGGGCGCATCGACCTCTGGGACGGGCAGCGCCAGATGGTCCACCCGGCCCGGATCGTCGACGAGGCGGGTCTGGCCGCCCTCCCCGCGGTGGAGCCGATCTACGGCGCCACCGAGGGGCTGACCTCGCGGGCGATCTCGAAGCTCGCCCACGCGGCCCTCGACCGGCTGCCGGTGCTGCCCGAGTGGCAGGACCCGGCTTGGGCGGCCCGCGAGGGCCTGCCCGCCTTCGCCGATGCCCTGCGCGCCGAGCACCGGCCCGAGACGGCGCCGCCGCCGGCACCCGAGGGCGGCGGCGCCCCGCCCCGGACCCCGGCCCGCCGGCGCCTGGCCTACGACGAGCTCCTGGCCTCGCAGCTGGCGCTCGCCCTGATGCGCGCCCGCAACCGCCGGGCTCCGGGGCGCGCCAATGCGGGCGATGGCCACCTCGTGGACCGGATCGAGGCCGCCCTGCCCTTCGGGCTGACCGCGGCCCAGACGAGGGCGCTCGCCGAGATCCGGGCGGACCTCGCCTCGGACCGGCGCATGCTGCGCCTGCTCCAGGGCGATGTCGGTTCGGGCAAGACCGCGGTCGCCCTGCTCGCCATGGCCTCGGCGGTGGAGGTGGGGCGTCAGGCCGCCCTGATGGCGCCGACCGAGATCCTGGCGCGCCAGCATTTCGAGCGCTTAGGCCCCGTGGCCGGGACTTTGCGCCTGCGCCTCCTCACCGGGCGCGACAAGGCCTCCGAGCGCCGCGCGACCCTGGCGGCCCTGGCGGCCGGCGAGGTCGACATCGTGGTCGGCACCCACGCGCTGTTCCAGGACAGCGTGGTCTTCGCCGATCTCGGCGTGGCGGTGGTGGACGAGCAGCACCGCTTCGGCGTCCACCAGCGCCTCGCCCTGGGCGCGAAGGGCGCCGCCGTCGACATCCTCGTGATGACGGCGACACCGATCCCCCGCACCCTGGCGCTGACCTGCTTCGGCGACATGGACGTCTCGGTGCTCGACGAGAAGCCCGCCGGGCGCCAGCCCATCGCCACCCGCCTCGTCTCCACCGACCGGCTCGACGAGGTGGTGGCGGGTCTGGGCCGTGCGCTCGCGGCCGGCGACCGGGTCTACTGGATCTGCCCCCTGGTGGCGGAATCCGAGTTCGTCGACCTCGCGGCGGCCGAGGAGCGCTTCTCGGACCTGCGTCACAGCTTCGGCGACGCGGTCGGGCTGATCCACGGCAAGATGCCCGGACCCGACAAGGACGCGGCGATGGAGCGCTTCCAGGCGGGGGCCACGAAGATCCTGGTCTCCACCACCGTGGTCGAGGTCGGCGTCGACGTGCCGGAGGCGACCATCATGGTCATCGAGCATGCCGAGCGCTTCGGACTGGCCCAGCTCCACCAGCTGCGCGGCCGGGTCGGGCGCGGGGCCAAGGCCTCCTCCTGCCTCCTGCTCTATCGCGGCCCCCTGGGCCAGGTCTCGCGGGCGCGGCTCGAGATGATGCGCGAGACCGAGGACGGTTTCCGCATCGCCGAGGAGGATCTGCGCCTGCGCGGCGAGGGCGAGGTGCTGGGAACCCGCCAATCGGGTCTCGCCGCCTTCCGCCTCGCCAGCCTGGAGAGCGACGCGCAACTGCTGCAGGTCGCGCGCGACGACGCCCAGCTCGTGGTCCAGCGCGATCCGGGCCTGAAGAGCGAGCGCGGCCGGGCGCTGCGCGTGCTGCTCTACCTGTTCGAGCGCGACGCCGCGATCCGGCTGCTCGGTGCCGGGTAGAATCCGCCCCGCCCTCGATCGGCCTTGAAATCGGAAGTTGGCTCATGAACTCGGTGTCAACCTCTGGGGGATTAAGCCGCGTCCCGGGAATCGGGATTGGGGACCATGCCGATCGAGAGCGCAGGAGCGAATTCCGCGGCCCTGATCGAGCGCTGGCAGGCGGCGCGCCGATTGGGCGAGGATATTCCATCCTATGACGTCGTGGTCCTCGGCAATCTCGGGCGCCATGCCGATCACGCGGCCCTCATCGCCACGCAGGCGGGCCAACCGCGCGCCATCCTCTGGAGTGGAACACGCTTCCTGGCCTGGCTCCACCGGGATTCCGGCTCCCCGCGCGCGGATGGGGCGCCCGCGATGGAGCGCTTGGACATGGCCGGCCTCAGCGAGGATGTCCGGCAGCCCCTGCACGAAGTGGTGGAGCGGGCGCTGGCCCTTCGCGGTCCGGCCGGGACGCGCTGCGACCGGGTCTCCGATGGAATCGTCACCAGCATCGCGTTCCTCGGCCTGCCCCTGACGCGCCAGGACGACGAACCCCTGGTGCTCCTCAGCCTCGTCGGCACGCAGTCCCGCTACGACCTCGTCAAGGCGATGTTCGGTGCCACGGACCAGGGGATGCTGGCCCTCAGCACCATCCGGGCCGGCAACGGACGGGTGAGCGACTTCAAGGTCGTCGCGGCGAACGAGGGCGCGGCCCGTCTCCTCGGATGCGCCATGTCCGATCTGCAATGGCAGCGCCTGACCCGGGTTTCGGCGCCCCTGACCCAGGGCGAGGTCCTCGACCGCCTGATCGGTGTCATCGCCTCGGAGCGCCGGGACGTCTTCGAGGTCAGCCTGGCCGGGGGCGACGGGCGCCCGATGCACCTCAAGATCGAGGCGGGGTGCATCGGCGACCTCCTGGCCCTGACCTTCGTCGATGTCGGGGACCTGAAAGCCCGCGAGGCCTCCGCCCGGCTCCTGTTCGAGAACAACCCCCTGCCCATGTGGCTGATCGACCGCGACACCCACCGCTTCCTGGCAGTGAACGATGCGGCCCTGACCCATTACGGGCATAGCCTCGAACGCTTCTACGGCATGACCCTGGCCGACCTCGAACCCGTCGTCCCGGGCGTCCCGCCCGCCACGGACGAACTCGACGGCCCGGCCGCCCCCCGGCCGCATCTGCGGGTGGACGGATCACGCATCGAGGTCATGCTGTTCGATCGGGTCCTCGAGTTTCACGGCCGCGCGGCGGTGCTGACGGCGGTGATCGACGTCACCGAACGCCGCCGGGCCGAGGCGCGCATCGCCCATATGGCGCACCACGATGCCCTGACCGACCTGCCCAACCGCGTCCTGTTCCGGGCGCGGTTGGGCGAGGCCATCCTCCGCCAGCGGCAGACCGGCACCGAGGCCCTGGTGCTCTTCCTCGACCTCGATCACTTCAAGACCGTCAACGACACCCTGGGCCATTCGGCCGGGGACGAATTGCTGCGGGGCGTGACCGAGCGGTTGGCCGGCTGCCTGGAGGACGCAGACCTGATCGCGCGCATGGGCGGGGACGAATTCGCGATCCTGGCCGAGCGCGACGTCTCCGCATCGCTCCTGTCCGCGCGCCTCATCGAGGCCGTGAGCCGACCCTTCGCGATCCAGGGGCAGGAGGTGCGCGTCGGCGTCAGCATCGGTGTCGCGCGCCTGCCCCAGGACGGCACCGACCCCGACCGTCTGCTGCGCAACGCCGATCTCGCCCTCTACGGGGCCAAGGGGGCGGGCCGGAACACCCATTGCTGCTTCACCCTGGAGATAGAAGCCGAGATCCAGGCCCGCCGGGCCCTGGAGCAGGACCTGCGCGCCGCCTTCGCCACCGGTGGCCTCGAGATCTACTATCAGCCGGTGCTGCTGGCGGCCTCCGGGCGGCTCACGGGGTTCGAGGCGCTCCTGCGCTGGCGCCACCCGGACCGCGGCTTCATTTCCCCCGCCGAGTTCGTGCCCATGGCCGAGGAGACGGGTCTCATCGTCCCCATCGGCGAATGGGTCCTGCGCACGGCCTGCGCCGAGGCGGCCACCTGGCCCCTGCCCCTTCGGGTCGCGGTGAACCTCTCGCCGGTCCAGTTTCGGAACCGTGGTCTCGCCGGGACGGTGAAGCGGGTGCTGGCGGAAACCGGCCTCGCGCCGGACCGCCTCGAACTCGAGATCACCGAAACCGTGCTGCTCGCCGAGAACGCGGCCAACCTCGCGGCCCTGCACCAGCTCAGGGCGCTCGGCGCGCGCATCGCCATGGACGATTTCGGCACGGGTTATTCGTCCCTCGGCTACCTGCGCTCGTTCCCCTTCGACCGCATCAAGATCGACCGCTCCTTCGTGAGCGAGATGGAGACCCATCCGGAGGCCGCCGCCATCGTCCGGGCCATCGTCGACCTCGGCGCCAGCCTCGGGATTCTCACGACCGCGGAGGGAATCGAGACGGAGGGGCAGTTCCAGCGCCTGCGCGCGGCCGGGTGCGACGAAGTCCAGGGCTTCCTGTTCGGGCGGCCGATGCCGGTCGAGAGGACCCGCCGGCGGATCGCGGACGAAGCGGGCGAGGCGCTCCTGCGGCACGCGGTCTGAGGAATGCCCGGACCCCGGCCTCGGACCAAGTCCTGTACCGTTTGATCCGTTCGGGATGGCGGATCGGGGCTTCGCCCAGGCGCCGCGCGGGCTAGCGGAACCGTCTCCCCTTCGATCCGGCGGGGACGGTCTCAGGCCTCCGTCCTCTGGGGCGCGGGCGCCGGGGCGTCCTCGCCCCGCGCCGCCCGCAGGGTCGCGGCCATGGCCTGGATGCGCGCATGCGGGTCGTCGGGCTGGATCACGCCCGCCGACATCACCAGCTTGGCCGCGTCGTCGACGCTCATGGCGATCTCGACGATGTCGGCGCGTGGCAGGTAGAAGAAGAACCCCGTGGTCGGGTTGGGCGCGCAGGGCAGGAACACGCCGACATGGTCGCCCCCCGGCGCCAGGGCGTTCTGCACGTCGGGGGCGGCGGGGGCGGACAGGAACACCACCGACCAGGTGCCCTTCACGGGGAATTCCACGAGGCCGACGGTGCGGAACGAGGTGCCGTTGGCCGAGAACAGGGTCTCGAAGATCTGGCGCAGGCCCTTGTAGAGCCCCGAGATCACCGGCGTGCGGGCGAGCAGCACCTCGCCGAACTCGACGACGCTGCGGCCGACGAGGTTGGCGGTGAGGAAGCCGAGCAGCGTCACCGCCACGAAGGCGATGACGAGGCCGAGGCCGGGAATCGAGAACGGCAGGTAATGGTCGGGCAGGTAGCTCGCCGGCACCAGGGGCTTCACCCAGCCGTCGATCAGGCTGATGAACCACCAGGTGAGATAGATCGTGATGGCGAGGGGGCCCGACACGATGATGCCGGTGAGGAAGTAGGTGCGCAGCCGGCCCCGCGCGCTCACCCGTGGGCGGGCGCCCGAATCGGGCTCGGGCAGCGGCGGCATGCCGAGCGTCGGGGCGCCCGGCAGCGGGAGCGGCGGCGGCGGATTCGCGGGTGGGGGTCTGGGCGCCACGGATGCACTTTCGGCCGGCGGGAACGGCATCTCGGGAGCCTCTTACGCCGTGACGGCGGCGGGAGACGGGTCTCCGGGCAGGCTTGAACCCTGCCCTAGAGGTAGCCCCTGCGCCGCTTCGGCTCAAGACCGCCGCGCGATCCGGGATCCGGGTTGCGCGCCCGCGTTGCGCGGCACGCGCGCGCGGGCCTATTCAGGGGGCATGACCGAGAAGCTGACGATCCGCGCCCTGTGCGACCTGGGCCTCATTTCCGAGACCGACGTGAAGGCGGCCATCGCCGCCTACATGGCCGACCCGATGGCGCCGCCCTTCGTCTTCGAGGCGGGCTACCGGCTCAACCTCGCCAAGGCGATCCGCCGCCATCCCGGCGCCAACGACTTCATCCACCGCAGCGGCGCCGGCCCGCAGCTGAAGCGGCCCTTCGTCGAGGCGGCGATCTGGGAGGCGCGCCCGGAGCGGGAATGACCCGCGCGGGCGGGACATTCCCGCCCGGCAGAACGGGCCTGCTTCGGGAGCGCGATCCTGGGGAAGGCTCTTGTCGTATGTCGCCGCGATTCGAAAAACGCTGTTCTTGACCGGCGACAGGTTAGGCCTGAAAAATACGGTGCGATGCTTGGCGATGTCCAGTCGTCCGGGCGTGCCGATCGCAAGGCGTCATCGATCTCTTCCTCTCTCACGGTCCGTGAACGGGGCGAACCCGGCCGCGGGTCGGCGCCTGATCGGCTCACCCTCACACATGATGGCCAGCGAAGGGGCGCGTGATGGTTCCTGGGGATCAGGTTGTGTTCACGAGACTCGACGTCGCCGAAATCCTCGGGATCTGGCGTCACGCCACCGGGCGCATCGTCGACGTCCTGCCCGCCATCGACGGGTCCGAGGTGGTGGACGTCCAGTTCGACGGGCACCGCCTGCTGGTGGGCTACATCGCGACGCTCTTCCAGCGCGTCGGCTGAGCCCGATGACCGGCCCGAGGACGCGACACGCATGACCGCCGGCAGCCAAGCCTCCCGCGCCGCCCACGAGGCGCTGCCCGGCACCATCCTGCGCCCGCCCCTGCGCAGCGTGAGCCGGACGCAGGCGGCCCCCGACGTCTGGCAGGCGATGCGGGCGGAGGCGGAGGCCGCGCTGATCGAGGAGCCGCTCTATGCCGGGATCATCCAGGCGACGGTGCTCGACCAGCCGAGCCTGATCCACGCCTTCGCGTACCGGCTCGCCCATCGCCTCGGCGACGGCGACCTCGCGCGGCTCTCGACCCGCGACCTCTGCCTCTCGGCCTTCGAGGCGGACCCGTACGCGGGCGACCACGCCGTGCGCGATCTCGTCGCGATCCGCGAGCGCGACCCCACCTGCCGCCGCTACCTCGATCCCTTCCTGTTCTACAAGGGGCTCGCCGCCCTGGAGGGGTACCGGGTGGCCCATTGGCTCTGGCACCAGGGCCGCGCCACCCTGGCGCTCCACATCCAGAGCCGGATCTCCGAGGTGTTCGGGGCCGACATCCACCCGGCCGCGCGGATCGGCTCGGGCGTCTTCATCGACCACGCCACCGGCGTCGTGATCGGCGAGACCACGGTGGTGGCCGACGACGTCTCGATCCTGCAATCGGTGACGCTGGGGGGCAACGGCAAGCAGAGTGGCGACCGGCACCCGAAGATCGAGCGCGGCGTGCTGCTCAGCGTCGGCGCCAAGGTTCTCGGCAACATCCGGGTCGGCGAGGGCGCGAAGGTCGCCGCGGCCGCCGTGGTCCTGCACGACGTGCCCGCCCACACCACCGTGGCGGGCGTGCCCGCGCGCGTCGTCTCCCGGATCAGCGCCGCCGAGGATCCCGCCCTCAGCATGGACCAGTTCTTCGGCGACGGGATCTAGATCGAGCCCCCGCGACGAACCTCTTCTGCAACAGATCGCGGCGACAGAGAATAAATCTCTCCTTTCCGGATTTTGTAGAATGAATTCATATCCAAATGAGAAAAGTAGTTTGTTCGTGCTCTGAGAGTGCGAAATTATGGAACATCATTTTATTGACCGCCTTCTCCGGCAGACGATAAAACGATGTGCATCCACAGTAACGCTTCCAGGTAAGCGGTGGACGCCAAGATCATCCCGATACGATCATTGATTCAAGACAATCCATCGAACGAGAGCGGTCGCGCGACGGGCGCCGATCGATGCGGCCTCGGCCGTGTCGCGGCTGACCCGTGCCGCCTGCCGATACACGGAGACGAACACCGATGAGTGGACCGGGTCTGAGCGTGAGCGCCTCGGCGGCACGCAATCTCGCAACCGCGACCGTCACTTCGGTCCAGAACGCGGCCAACACCCCCCGCTGGTTCCATCGCCTGCTGCCCTTCGTCGACGTCGCCGGCGGCGTCTACCGGGTCAACCGCCGGGCGGTGGTGCTGGCCAAGCCCGGTCGGATCGAGCTGTCCAACGACGATGGCGCGCGCACCGTGCGGCCGGCCTCCCTGCGGCGCATCCCGCTGTTCAGCCGCCTCGGCGACAACGAGCTGGCGGCGCTGGCGGGCAAGTTCACCGCCTCGCAGCACAAGGCCGGCGCGGTCATCGCCGAGGAAGGCTCGTCCGACCGCAGCCTGACCGTGGTGGCCGACGGCACCGTCGAACTCACCCTGTCCGGCCCGTTCAAGGGCCGCCTGCGCCAGGGACTGGCCACCGGCGGCGACTATTTCGGTGACGGCGACCTCGTGGGCGAGAACACGCCGGCCCCGGCCGTGAAGGCGCTCTCGGCGGTGACCCTGCTCACCCTCGACCGGGCCGCCATCGAGGACGAGGGCATCCGCTCGCGCATCACCCAGTACGTGGAGGAGCGCGACCGGCTGAAGGGCCACACGAATTCCCACGGCGAGCAGGGCATCGAGCTCCTGGCGGTCCATACGGGCGAGCCGCGCCTGCCCACCACCTTCGTGGATTACGAGGAGGACCCGCGCGAGTACCATCTCTCCACGATCCAGACGATCCTGCACACCCACACCCGCGTCACCGACCTCTATTCCAACGAGATCGACCAGCTGCGCGAGCAGATCCGCCTCACGGTCGATGCCGTGAAGGAGCGCGAGGAGTGGGAGCTGTTCAACAACTCCGAGTTCGGCCTGCTGCACGAAGTCAGCCAGCGCCAGCGCATCCCCACCCGTGGCGGTCCGCCCACCCCGGACGACCTCGACGAGCTCCTGACCCTGGTCTGGAAGAAGCCCGCCTTCTTCGTGGCCCATCCCCGCGCCATCGCGGCCTTCGGCCGTGAGGCGACCCGGCGCGGCGTGCCGCCGGTGGTGATCCACCTGTTCGGTTCGCCCTTCCTCACCTGGCGCGGCGTGCCCATCGTGCCGAGCGACAAGCTGCCCATCGACATCGATCCGGTGACCGGCGCCCAGACCACCTCGATCCTGCTCCTGCGCGTCGGCGAGGGCGAGCAGGGCGTGGTCGGCCTGCAGAAGTCCGGCGTCACCGGCGAGATCGAGACCGGCCTGTCGGTGCGCTACATGGGCACCAACGACCACTCCATCGCCTCGCACCTCGTGACCCGCTACTTCTCGGCCGCCGTGCTGGTGGAGGACGCGATCGCACGCCTCGATAACGTGCTCCTGGGCAACTATCATGACTACGCCTGACGCGCCGGGCCTCCCCACGGGGCTGTTCGGCGACACGGCGCATGCGGACCTCGTCGGGCGCCTCGCCCGCGAGATCTACGGTCAGGGTCAGGCGGCCTCCGCGCCCCTGACCCCCAACCTGCCGCAGACGCCGCAAGCGCCCCAGGCCCTGGAGAACATCCCCCAAGGGTTCGGCCACCCGCTGGCGCCCAAGGCGGATCTGGGCACGCCCTCGATCCCCTCGGGTCCGGGCCCGTCGGGCCTGCAGCCCGACGCGTCGGCGCTCGCCGCCCGCTCCTTCGGCGCGCCGCCGGTCGGCCTGCCCGGATTGACGGGGCCAGGCTTCGCCCAGGGGCCGGGCTTCGCCCAGCCTTCGGTGTTTCCGTCGGTCCACCCGGAAGCCGGAAGCCCGCAGCGGGGCCTGCCGGAATTCTTCGTGCCGAGCGTGCCCGAGGTCGCCGCCGCCCTCCCCGGCGGTCTCGATCTCCATCGCAACGTCGCTAAGGACCATCCGCGCGCGAACGGCTTCGCCCACGCGCTCGCCCCGTCCCTGGTGCCGGCCGCCCCCGGGCCGGACCGGGGCGGCAAGGCTGTCGGCGGCACGCATGCGGCGCGGGAGGCCGTCCCGCATCCCGGACGCGCGCCGGAGGCGGCCCGCAAGGTTGAGATCGGTCGCGAACCGTTCTCGCCGGGCGAGTACTACTTCCTGACCGACCGCAGCCGGACGGGCCACGCCGCTCCCGCCGTCCCGCCCCGGGTGGAGCCGGGCCACGGGCACGCCCCCCACGTCTCGACGCAAGGGACGAGCGCGATCGCCGCGCCCTTCGACGTGGAACGGGTCCGGCGGGACTTCCCGGCGCTCCACCAGAGCATCAACGGCCATCCGCTGGTCTGGCTCGACAATGCGGCCACCACCCACAAGCCGCAGAGCGCCATCGACGCGACGAGCGCGTTCTACGCCCGCCACAACTCCAACATCCACCGGGCGGCCCACACCCTGGCGGCCCGTTCCACGGACCTGTTCGAGGGCGGCCGCGAGCGGGTGCGGCGCTTCCTCAACGCCGCCTCGACGGACGAGATCGTGTTCCTGCGCGGAACCACCGAGGCGATCAACCTCGTGGCGAATTCCTACGGCCGGGCCCAGATCGGCCCGGGCGACGAGATCATCGTCTCGACCATCGAGCACCACGCCAACATCGTGCCCTGGCAGCTCCTGACCCAGGCCACGGGGGCGACCCTGCGGGTGATCCCGGTCAACGACCGGGGCGAGATCATCTTCGAGCAGTTCGCGACCCTGCTGTCGGGCCGCACCAAGCTCGTCTCGATCACCCACGTGGCCAACGCGCTCGGCACCATCAACCCGGTCGCCGAGATCATCGCGCTCTCCCACGCCTACGGCGTGCCGGTGCTGGTGGACGCGGCCCAGTCCTCGCCGCACATCCCCCTCGACGTGCAGGCGCTGGATGCCGATTTCCTGGTCTTCTCCGGCCACAAGGTGTTCGGGCCGACCGGAATCGGCGTCCTCTACGGCAAGCGGGCGCTGCTGGAGGCGATGCCCCCCTGGCAGGGCGGCGGCCACATGATCGAGGACGTCACCTTCGCCAAGACCGTCTACAAGGGCATCCCGGAGAAGTTCGAGGCCGGCACGCCCGACATCGCCGGCGCGGTGGGCCTGGGGGCCGCCCTCGACTACCTCGAGAGCGTCGGCCTGCCCGGCATCGCCGCCTACGAGCACGACCTGCTCGAATACGCGCAAGCGGGTCTGGCCGAGGTGAAGGGCCTGCGCCTCATCGGCACCGCCCGGCAGAAGGCCAGCGTGATGTCCTTCGTCATCGATGGGCACGAGAACGAGGCGGTGGCTCGCCACTTCGACGCGCGCGGCATCGCGGTGCGCTCGGGCCACCATTGCGCGCTCCCGGCCCTGCGCCGCTTCGGCGTCGACCAGTCGGTGCGCGCCTCGCTCGCCTTCTACAACACCCGCGCGGAGGTGGACGTCTTCCTCGAGGCGCTGCACGCCCTGCCCCGCCGCTGAGAGCCCGGACCGGGACGGGGACGCCGGCGTCCCCGTCCCGGGCGCGCGGGATGCGAAGCCCGCGCCCGAGAGGCCATGGGGCCGGAGCGTGTGAGGGCCGCTACTCCACCGTCACCGACTTGGCGAGGTTTCGCGGCTGGTCGACGTCTTTCCCCATGAAGACGGCGGTGTGGTAGGCGATGAGCTGGATCGGCACCGCGTAGACGATCGGGGCCACCACGGGGTCGAGGTCGGGCATCATCACGGTGGCCATGGTGTCGAGGCCGGCCGCCGCCGCGCCCCTGGCATCGCCGATCAGGATGATGCGTCCGCCGCGCGCGGCCACCTCCTGCATGTTCGACACCGTCTTCTCGAAGATCGCGTCGTGGGGGGCGATCACGATCACCGGCACGCTCTCGTCGATGAGCGCGATGGGGCCGTGCTTGAGTTCGCCCGCCGCATAACCTTCGGCGTGGATGTAGCTGATTTCCTTGAGTTTCAGCGCGCCCTCCAACGCCATCGGATAGCTCGTGCCGCGCCCCAGATAGAGCACGTCGCGGGCCTTCGAGACCTCGCGGGCCAGACCCTCGATCTCGCCCTCCAGCTTCGTCGCGTCCGCCATCAGGCCCGGCACGGTGATCAGTGCGTCGACGAGGCGGCGCTCCTCGTCCGCGCTCAGGGTGCCGCGCGCCCGGCCAGCATGGATGGCCAGACACAGCAGCACCGTGAGCTGGCACGAGAACGCCTTGGTGGAGGCGACGCCGATCTCGGGACCGGCCAGCGTCGGCACGGTGGCCGAGGCCTCCCGCGCGATGGTCGAGGTCGGCACGTTCACCACGGCGAGCGTGTGCTGGCCCTGACCCTTGGCGTAGCGGAGCGAGGCGAGGGTGTCGGCGGTCTCGCCCGATTGCGAGATCACGAGGGTGAGCCCGTCCCGGTCGAGCGGCGGCTCGCGGTAGCGCGCCTCCGAGGCGACGTCGATCTCGACGGGCAGCCGGGCCAGGCTCTCGAACCAGTACTTGGCCACGAGGCCGGCATAATAGGCGGTGCCGCAGGCGGTGATCGAGATCCGCGAGAGCGTGGCGAAGTCGAAGGGCAGGGCCTCGGGCAGGGCGACGCGGCCGTTCGCGAGGTCGACGTAATGGGCGAGCGTGCGGCCCACCACCTCGGGCTGCTCGTGGATCTCCTTGGCCATGAAGTGGCGATGGTTGCCCTTCTCCACCCGATAGGCCTGGGCGACGATGCGCTGGCGCTCGCGCGCCACCGGGTTGCCGGCCCCATCGCGGATCTCGGCCCCATCGCGTGACAGGATCGCCCAGTCGCCCTCGTCGAGATAGGTGATTTCCTGGGTGAAGGGCGCCAGCGCCAGGGCGTCCGAGCCGAGATAGGTCTCGCCCGCGCCGAAACCGATGGCCAGCGGCGCCCCGTGCCGGGCGCCGATGAGGAGGTCGTCGTGGCCGGCGAAGATGAAGCCGAGCGCGAAGGCGCCGTGCAGGCGCGGCAGGCAGGCGGCCACCGCGTCCACCGGACCGAGGCCCCGGTCCATGGCGTGGCTGACGAGCTGGGCCACCACCTCGGTGTCGGTCTCGCTCTCGAAGCGCACCCCTTGCGCCTGGAGTTCGGCCTTCAGCGCGCGGAAATTCTCGATGATGCCGTTGTGCACGACGGCGAGGCGGGCCGTGGCGTGCGGGTGGGCGTTGGTCTCGTTGGGGCGGCCATGCGTCGCCCAGCGGGTGTGGCCGATGCCGATGGCGCCGCCGAGGGGCTCGTCGCGCAGGCGCATCTCGAGGTTGGAGAGCTTGCCCTCGGCGCGCCGCCGCTCCAGGCGGCCCTGCGTCAGGGTGGCGATGCCGGCCGAGTCGTAGCCGCGGTATTCGAGCCGGCGCAGGGCTTCCACCAGCTGCCCGGCCACGGCGTCCCGTCCGACGATGCCAACGATTCCGCACATGGGTTCGTGTCTCTCAAGAATCCGGTTCGGGGGCACGGCCGGGGCCGCGTCACCCCGGGCTTGTACCGGATCGAGACAGGCGCGCGCCAGCCACGCGCCGCTTCCTCCGGCCAATCTGGCGGGCAGCCTGCCCGCGCAATCCTGAACGGGGGCTTGCGCGCTCCTGGACGGGACCGGCCCAGTGTCCGCCAAGTGCCGGGATGGTTTACGGTTTTTTCGCCCGCGCCGCCTTCTCGGCCTGGAGCGCGGCGCGCTTGCCCGGTGCCCAGCCCGCCACGTTGCGCTGGCGCCCCCGCGACACCGCGAGCGCGTCCTCCGGCACCTCCGCGGCGATCACCGAGCCCGCGCCCACGATGGCGCCCGCGCCGACGCGCACGGGGGCGACGAGGGCGGTGTTCGAGCCGATGAAGGCCCCCGCCCCGATCTCGGTGCGGTGCTTGTTCACCCCGTCATAATTGCAGGTGATGGTGCCGGCCCCGAGATTGGCGCCAGCACCCACCTCGGCATCGCCCACATAGGTGAGGTGGTTGGCCTTGGCGCCGGCCCCCATCCGGGCGTTCTTGACCTCGACGAAGTTACCGATGCGGGCGCCCGTCTCCAGCACCGCGCCGGGACGCAGGCGCGCATAGGGGCCGATCTGCACGCCGGCCGCCAGGGTGGCGCCCTCGAGATGCGAGAAGGCATGCACCACGCAACCGTCGCCGACCGTCACGTTCGGCCCGAACACCACGTGAGGTTCTACGAGAACGTCACGTCCCAACACCGTGTCGAAACTGAAGAAAACGGTCTCGGGCGCGATCAGCGTCGCGCCCGCCACCTGCGCCGCGCGGCGCAGGCGCCCCTGGATCTCGGCCTCGGCCACCGAGAGCTGGACCCGGTCGTTGACCCCTTGCGCCTCGGCTTCCGCGACGGGCACCACCGCGACCGCAAGACCGTCCGCGACCGCGAGCGCGACCGCGTCGGGGAGGTAGTATTCGCCCGCCGCGTTGGCGTTGCCGATGCGGGAGAGGAGGGCGAGCGCATGGGCGCCGGACAGCGCCATCAGCCCGGCATTGCACAGGGTGACGGCGCGCTCGTCCGCGCTCGCATCCTTCTCCTCGCGGATCGCCAGCACGCGCTCGCCCGCCGTCAGCACGCGGCCGTAGCCGGCCGGGTTCGGCGTCTCGAAGGCCAGCACCGCCACGGCCGCGCCCTGGCTGAGCGGCGCGCGCAGGCGGGCGAGGGTGGCGGCGGTGATCAGGGGCGTGTCGCCGAAGGCGATCACCACGTCGTCGTCGCCCGCCTCCAAGGCGGCCCGGGCGGCCAGCACCGCGTGCGCGGTGCCGAGGCGCTCGGCCTGGGGGAAGACGTCCGCCCCCGGCGCCAGGGCCGCGATCTCGTGGGCGACCTCCGCCTGGCCCGGCTCCACCACCACGGCGATGCGGCTGGCCCCGGCCTCGCGCGCGGCGGCCAGCACGTGGCCCAGCATCGTCCGGCCGGCGATCCGGTGCAGCACCTTCGGCCGGTCCGAGCGCATCCGCGTGCCCTTGCCGGCGGCGAGCACGATGGCGGTGAGACTGCGCGCTGAAGTCATGGTCGTCTGGTCCGTCATCGAGGGGTCGCCACGGGGCGAACGGTCGTTGTCCTCGCGGCTAAAGCGCGGACAGGGCTCTTTCAAGTCCGGCGGGCGCTTCGAAGTCTTCGCGGAGACCGGCGCCTGCACCGGCATGTGCGCCGAAACGAACGCTCCGGAGCCCTGCGGCGTTGACCGGTGAGGTCCGGGACGGCTTAACCCCCGGTTCAGGGCTCGACATGGTAAACACCCCGTAGCCTCGTACCCTGGGCCCCTTGGCCTCCACGCGCGTTCGCGCCGACCAGACGGACCCGATGACGCCGCCGAACCCGGATTTCCTCGACGACCCATCGGCCTGCCCCAGCCGCCGCACCGTTCTCGTGCGGGCCGGCCTCGCGGCCCTGGCCGGCGGGCTCTGCGCCCTGCCCTCGCCCGCCCGCGCCGACGAGGCCCCGGCCCTGCCCGCCGACGGCACGCCCTTCCAGCCCGGCCTCGTCACCGATCTCGCCCGGGCGCTGGCGAAGCGCGCCTACGCGGCGCCGCGCACCGACGACCTGCCCGATGCCCTGACCGGGCTCAACCGCGAGCAGTACGCCGCCATCCGCACCCGGCCCGGCAGCGCGGTCTGGGCCGAGGCCGGGCTCGGCTTCACCCTCGAGCCCCTGCATCGCGGCTCGGTCTTCCGCTCGCGGGTCGCGCTGGCCCTGGTGGAGGAGGGCACCGTGCGCGCCCTGCCCTACGATCCGGCCCGGTTCGAGACGGAAGGGGTCGCGCTGCCGGCCTTCAAGGAGGATCCGGGCTATTCGGGCTTCCGCATCCGTGCCCGCTTCCGGGGCGGCGAACTCAGCGATTTCGCGATGTTCCAGGGGGCCTCGTTCTTCCGCCTGCTGGCCACCGGCCAGGGCTTCGGCGTGACGGCACGGGCGCTGACCCTGCGCCCCGCCGACGCGAAGGGCGAGGAATTCCCCGAGTTCCGCGCGATCTGGATCGAGCGGCCGGGTCCCGGCGGTCCCCTCGTCCTGCACGCGCTGGTGGATTCGCCCTCCGCCACGGCGGCCCTGCGCATGAGCCTGCGCCCCGGCGACACCTCGCTCTGCGACGTCGAGGGGACGGTCTTCGCCCGGGCGGCCATCGACCACCTGGGTCTCGGCGGCATGACCACGAGCTACCTCTTCGGCCCGCACGACCGGCGCGGGGCGGACGATGCCCGCGCGGGCGCCTCGTCCAGCGGCGGCCTGCAGATCCGCACGGGCTCCGGCGAGGCGATCTGGCGACCGGTGCGCAACCCCGAGACCCTGCAGATCTCCTCCTTCATGGACGAGAACCCGAAGGGCTTCGGGCTGATGCAGCGCGCGCGCGACTACGCCGCCTTCCAGGACGACGTGCAGCACTGGGAGTGGCGGCCCTCGCTCTGGCTCGAGCCCCTGGGCGCCTGGGGACCGGGCACGGTGACGCTCCTGGAAATCCCGAGCGATTCCGAGTTCAACGAGAACGTCCTGGCCTATTGGCGCCCCAAGGCGACCCTCGCGGCCGGGGCCGAGATGCCGTTCAGCTATCGCCAGCACTGGTGCTGGCAGCCGCCCGAGCCGCCGCGCGTGGCGCAGGTCTCGGGCACCCGCAGCGGGCGCGGCGGCGAGAACCGCCGCCTGTTCCTCGTGGACTTCACCGGGGAGGGGCTGGCGGCGCCCGGTGACGTCCGGACCCAGCTCGGCGCGGCCTCCGGCGCGATCACGACGAGCACCCTCTACCGCTACCCCGAGCGCAATACCCTGCGGGTCGCCTTCGAACTCGACCCCAAGGGCGAGAAATCCTGCGAATTGCGGCTCTCCCTGCAGCGCGCCGACACGCTCCTCACCGAAACCTGGCTCTACCGTTGGACCCCGTGAACGCACCCACGCTCCCCGCCGAGGCGACCGCCCCGCTCCCGGATTCTCGCCCGGATTCTTGCCCGGTCTCCGCGCCCTTCGCGCCCGCGATGCCCCTCGAGTCGCCGCTGCCGATGCCGGTGCAGGACCTCGCGCGCTGGGACGCGAAGTCCGGCCACGGACCGGCGGTCCGGCACGGCAAGCCCTGGCTCGCCCGCGGCTTCGTCTTCGGCGGGGCGGCCGGGCTCACCGCCTACGGCGCGATGCAGATGTACGAGGTGGTGGCGGTCTCCGGCGGCACCACGGCGCTGCAATACGTGCTGCTGGCGCTCTTCACCCTGAACTTCTCCTGGATCGCGCTGGCCTTCATGGGCGCGATCCTGGGCTTCCTCGTGCTCCTGCGCGGGCAGAAGGCCCCTGCCCTGCCGGCGCGCCTGACCACCCGCACGGCCGTGGTGATGCCGGTCTACAACGAGGCCACCGCCCGCACCTTCGCGGGCGTCGAGGCGATGCGCGCCGAGATCGACGCCACGGGTCTGGGCGCGGCCTTCGACTACTTCGTGCTGTCGGATTCGACGCAAGGGGACGCCTGGGTCGCCGAGGAGCGCGCCTTCCTCGACCTGCGCGCCCGCTGGGGGCCAGAGGCCCGACTCCACTACCGGCACCGGGCGAAGAACCACCACCGCAAGGCCGGCAACATCGGCGACTTCGTCTCGCGCTGGGGCGGGGCCTACGACCACATGCTGGTGCTCGACGCCGACAGCCTGATGACGGGGCCTTGCGTCGTGCATCTCGCCGCCGCCATGGAGGCGGACCCGGATTCCGGCATCATCCAGTCGCTGCCGCTGATCATCAACCGCAACACGCTCTTCGCCCGCGTCCAGCAATTCGCCGCGCGCATCTACGGGCCGGTCATCGCCACCGGTCTCTCGGTCTGGTCCGGCCGAGACGGCAATTACTGGGGCCACAACGCCATCATCCGCACCCGAGCCTTCGCGGCGGCCTGCGGATTGCCCGACCTGAAGGGCAAGCCGCCCTTCGGTGGCCACGTGCTCTCCCACGACTTCGTGGAGGCCGCGCTGATCCGGCGCGCCGGCTGGAGCGTGACCATGCTGCCGGCGCTGCCCGGCTCCTACGAGGAGAGCCCGCCCTCGCTCATCGATGTCGCCGTGCGCGACCGGCGCTGGGCGCAAGGCAACCTCCAGCACAGCCGCATCATCGGGGCCGCCGGCCTCAAAACCGCCTCGCGCCAGCACTTCGCCACGGGCATCGCCGGCTACGTCGCCTCGCCCCTCTGGCTCGCGCAGCTCGTGGTCGGCATCGCCCTGGTGCTGCAGACGGCCTATGTCCGGCCCGAATACTTCACCTCCGAGTTCGGGCTCTACCCGGTCTGGCCGCGCTTCGACCCCGTGCGCGCGCTGCAGCTCTTCGGGCTCACCATGGGCATCCTGCTCGCCCCGAAGTTTTTGGGACTGATCCTGGCGCTGATCGACGGACCGGTGCGCCGGGCCTGCGGCGGGGCCGTCCGCCTCGTCCTGTCGAGCCTGATCGAGATCCTGCTCTCGGCCCTGATCGCGCCGATCGCGATGCTGATCCAGTCGGGCTCGGTGTTCCAGATCCTGCTCGGGCGCGACACCGGCTGGAACCCGCAGCGGCGCGACGACGGCTCGATCCCCTGGTCCGACATCGTCCGGCGCCACCGCTGGCACATGGCGCTGGGGCTCGTCACGGGCGTGGCGGCCTTCGCCATCGCCACCTCGCTGTTCCTCTGGATGTCGCCGACCATCCTGGGCCTCGTGCTGGCGATCCCGATCTCCTGGGCGAGCGGGCAGCTCGGCCTCGGCCTCGCCCTGAAGCGCCTCGGCCTGCTGATGACCCCGGAGGAGCGCACGCCCCCCGCCATCGCCGTGCAAGCCGGCGCCCTGAGCCGCCGCAACGCCGAGGCCGGCCTCGACGACGCGGACGCCCTGGCGGCCCTCCACGCCGATGCGGGCCTCGCGCAGGCCCATGCCCGCATGCTGCCGGAGGCCGCCCCGCGCCCCCGCGGCGCGATCGACCCCGACCGGGCGCTCGCCCAGGCCAAGGTGGTGGAGGCGGACCGGATCGGCGAGGCCCGGGCCTGGCTCACCCCGAAGGAGCGCATGGCCCTGCTGCACGATCGCGCCCTCCTCGACCGCCTCACGCGCCTCGCGCCCTGAAGGCGAAGCGCTTCAATCCCGGCGACGGCGCCCGGAGAAATCCGCTCACCAATCGGTAACCCGATCGCGCGACACCTTTGCCCCGCAGGCGACGAAGACCTGTCGAGGCATCGGGAGGAGATCACATGCCGAGCGGAACGACCGAACTGGGCTACGTGAACGTCAACGACCAGATGGTCCTGAGGAACACCGGCGGGACGGGGACGGATCACGCCCGGACGGGCTACGTGATGCGCTGCCTGGAATGCGAGCACGAGTATGGCGCCGACGGAGCCGACATTCCCGCCTGTCACTGCCCTGCCTGCGACAGCGGCCGTCTCGGCCTCGCCCACGCGGCGTGAGCGGCGGCGCGTGGGGCGGTTCCCTCACCACCGCGCGCGCCTCCCGACCGCGGTCCGGATCGGGGGCGGCACGCGCCCGGGCGAAGGTTGACGCCGCCCCGCGCGCGGCCATAGACAGGGCTTCCGGTTGATTGGGTCGCAAATCGGTAGCAACGGGCCATTCCCCGGTGCTTCGGCAGAGGCAAATTATTTTGCTTCTGCAAGGGTTTGGAAGGGTGGCCGAGTGGTTTAAGGCAGCGGTCTTGAAAACCGCCGTGGGGGCAACTCCACCGTGGGTTCGAATCCCACCCCTTCCGCCAACGTGGCGTTCAGGACCGTTCGCTAGCGTCCACTAAGTCACCGAATTCAATTGATTTTACCGGAACTGGTGGTTGCCAGCGTCCGCTCCCGTGCGCCACAATCCGCGTTTCGGATGTGGGTAGAAGCGGGGGAAGGATGGCGGCGCCGGGGAAGCTCAGTGCCCTGACGGCAGGCCGAGCCAAGGCCGCCGGCATGTACGGCGACGGCGGTGGCCTATGGCTTCAGGTCTCAGGCGCCGGGGCCAAAAGCTGGATCTTCCGCTTCACCCTGAACGGGCGGTCGCGAGAGATGGGCCTGGGGTCCTTCTCGACCTTCACCCTGGCCGAGGCGCGCGAGAGGGCCTTGGCCTGCCGGAAGCTGTGCGCCGAGGGCATCGATCCGATCGAGGCGCGGCAGGTCCAGCGTGGGGAAGCCCGACTGGAAGCCGCGAAGGCCATGACCTTCGCTGAATGCGCCCTGGCCTACATCGAGTCGCACAAGGCTGGCTGGCGCAACGCGAAGCACGCGAGTCAGTGGCAGGCAACACTCGACACCTATGCCAACCCTGCCTTCGGTGATCTGCCCGTCCAGGCGGTCGACACCGGCCTCGTGATGAGGGCCATCGAGCCGATCTGGGCGACGAAGTCCGAGACGGCGAGCCGTGTGCGAGGGCGCATTGAGGCTATCTTGGACTGGGCGACGACGCGCAGCTATCGGCGCGGTGAGAACCCGGCCCGTTGGAAGGGGCACCTTCAGAACCTCCTGCCGAAGCGCTCCAAGGTGCGGCGGGTCCAGCACCATGCCGCTCTGCCCTATGCCGAGATCTCCAGGTTCATGACCGACCTGCGATCGCGGGATGCCATCGCAGCCCGTGCGCTGGAGTTCGCCATCCTGACGGCGACGCGTACTGCCGAGATTATCGGCGCGCGGTGGTCTGAGATCGATCTGGCGACGGCCATGTGGACGATCCCGAAGGAGCGGATGAAGGGCGGCCGCGAGCACCGCGTGCCGCTGTCGGCGGCCGCCATGGATCTCCTCAATGCTCTGGCAGGCCCCTCTGGCGGTCCCTTCGTGTTCCCGGGCACCCGGCGGGGCAAGCCCCTCTCCAACATGGCGATGCTGGAACTGCTGAAGCGGATGGATCGGCCGGACCTCACGGTTCACGGCTTCCGGTCCACGTTCCGCGATTGGGCCGCCGAGACGACAACCTTCGCGTCCGAGGTCGTAGAGATGGCGCTGGCGCACATCGTGTCGGACAAGGTCGAGGCGGCGTACCGGCGCGGCGATCTGCTTCAGAAGCGACGCGAGTTGATGGACGCTTGGAGTAAGTTCTGTGGCTGATAAAAACGTCCCAGAAGACCCGGAATTCACATTCGATGACATCTATGCTTATCGAAAGACGTCTATCAAGCGCAGCATTGAACGTGTCGAAGAATTGCTAAAACGCTTTGGCAATGCACCTCATAAAACAGAGGCGGATGCTGCGGATGCCGCAATCGCTCTGGAAAATCTTGAGCACGGAAAGCATTATTTGTTAAATGTACTATCGACCCTAGAAGATTTAAGTCCTAGGGATGCCAAAATTCTAGTTCATAGTCTAGACTTCATTACACGCGGGTTCTTTTCCGGATTGAGTAGGGCTGCAGTTTCAGACAGCAGTATGAGATACGCGGAACTTGCCCGTGCCGAAGAGGCTCGGGCTCGTAAAAAGCTATCGCCCCGTGAGGTGATAATTGACGCTACTATCGATGAGGCTTTGGCAAAGTACGCCGCCTTATTGAACTATCCGTTCAAAATCGCTGGCAAGATCGAAAGGCGTCTGAACGAAGCTCTCGAAGCGGGTGGCCACAAAGGTATAAAACAGGATGCTCTGGGCAAACGCATAAGTCGTAGAACGCCGTCTTGAAGGCGGCGTAAAAAGAAACGCCGTCTTCAAGATGGCGCAAATCGACGGCGTGACACTTCAAGAGGTGTAAGCCACATTAATTTCGCTGGAACGCCAGCGGACAATATTGGACATCGCCATGAACTTTCACGCAGTTCAGGCGCCACAGGGAGACCTGCGCGCGTCACCGGAGAAGCTTGCCTACACTATATCCGAGGCGCTGTACGCGACTGGCCTCGGCCGTACCACGCTCTATGCGTTGGTCGCAGATAAGAAGCTGCGGACGATCAAGGTCGGAAGCCGCACGCTCATCCCGGCCGACAGCCTGCGCGGGTTCCTCGCGTCTCTTGAGATGGAGGTCGCATAAGGACATGCCTCAGAACGTCAAAACCCCCGCCGGCCAGGGCGAGGGCTTTGGAAATAGTGTTGTCGCTTCGCAGGCAGACAACTTTTCCTTAGCATCTCAGCCCCGTTTCTATCAAGCCAAAAAGCTTGCCGCTCGTCTTGGGCTGAGCCTTGCTCACGCCAGCGTTATTGCCGAGCAAGCTTATGCGGTCCCCGAGACATGGGGGAGCCGCGCATGAGCATCAGCACGCTCTCCCGCTCAGTCCAGCGTCGGCTGAAGCGCCTCACGGTCGAGAACGAGGCGAGCATCCAGGCCGATGCCCGCTTCTTTGAGCGCCGGCCGGATCGGAACCATCGCATCCGACTCGCCTCGCCGGCCGAGGTCGAGACGATTCACCTCCTGCATCCCGGCAATCCGCTCACGCCGGGCCTGCGCTGGTACACAGCCGTCCGTCAGGTACGGCAAGGCGTTCGTCTGCGCGTCTTCAGCATGGGCCTGCCGGACCTCGACACCGACGAGCCAGAGGACGTGTGCCGCTGGGTCTATGAGCGCAGCAGGACCGGCGGGGAATCGGAGATCGAGCGCGCCCTTCGTCGGGCGGTGGAGGCGCACTCATGAGTGATCGCCTAGAAGCCGCCCTTTACCTCGCCAGCCGAGGCGGACGGGTGTTCCCGCTCCACGGCATGCGCGCGGACGCAGACGGCACCCTCACCTGCACCTGCGGCAAGCCAGACTGCGACGACGCCGGCAAGCATCCCATGGCGAAGCTGGCGCCGCGCGGGCTGAACAGCGCGACGAACCAGGAGGACGTGATCCGCCACTGGTTCACGGTGGCTCCCATCGCCAATCTGGGGCTGGTGACGGGCAGCACCATCGTACTCGATGTCGACCCGCGCCATGGCGGTGACGATAGCCTTCGCGCCCTGGAGGCAGAGCACGGACCCTTGCCGGAGACCTGCCGCTCCATCACGGGCGGCGGTGGCGAGCACATCTTCTTCAAGCCGCCGGCCGGGGTCGAGATCCGCAACAGCGCGGGCGACAACGGCGGCCTCGCGCCCGGCCTCGATGTGCGCGGGACCGGCGGCTACATCGTCGCCCCGTCCAGCCTGCACCGTTCGGGGCGGTCCTATGAATGGTCCGTCGACCATCACCCCGACGAGGTGGTGCCAGCGCCAATGCCGGACTGGATGGTTGAGGCTCTGAAGCAGCCGAACCTGCGCGCCGCGCGCGCACCTGCCGAGTGGCGCCGCTTTGTCGCCGAGGGCGTTTCGGACGGTGGCCGCAACACGGCGGTCTCTCGCCTGACTGGCCACCTTCTGCGCCGTTACGTCGATCCCGAGGTGGCACACGAGTTGGTGCAGGCCTGGAACGCGACCCGATGCAGCCCGCCCCTGAGGACCGAGGAGGTGACGAAGACGGTCGGCTCCATTGCCCGCAAGGAACTCAAGCGAAGGGAGGCGCGCAATGGCAGCCGGCCTTGAGGACATTCTGAACCTGTCGGAGTTCAGTCAAGGCCGAGGCGCCCGCGCGGGTAGCAACGGCGACCTGCTCACCGAGGACCACGCCGCCCGGCAGTTTGCCGAGCGCTACAGCGGCGAGCTGCTGTTTTGCCACGACACCGGCAAGTGGCACGAGTGGACCGGCGCCGCTTGGGTTCCGAACCGTCAGGGCAAGGCGTTTCAGTGGGCGCGAGAGCTTGCCCGCGAACTCTGCGCGGACGAGGACCCGAAGACCCGGTTCATCGCTTCGAAGACGAGCTTTGCGGGTGGCGTTGAAAAGTTCTCTCGCGTCGATCCCGTCTTCGCCGTCACGATCGAGGGCTGGGATTCCGATCCCTGGCTCCTCGGCACGCCAGGCGGGACCGTGGACCTGCGCACCGGTGATCTGCGCGAGGCCCGGCGTGAGGAGCGCATCACGAAGCTGACGGCGGTGACGCCGGCCGAGGCACCGGACTGCCCGACCTGGTTCCAGTTCCTGCAGGACGTCACGCAAGGCGATGCGGGCTACATCCGGTTCATCCAGCAGTGGGCCGGGTACTGCCTGACCGGCGACACCAGCGAGCAAGCCCTGTGCTTCGCCTTCGGTGGTGGCGGCAACGGCAAGGGCGTGCTGATCCACGTCCTGGCCGGAATCCTCAACGACTACGCCCTGAACGCCGCGATGGAGACCTTCACGGCAGCCAAGCACGACCGGCACCCGACCGAGATCGCGGCCCTGCGCGGGGCCCGCCTCGTCACGGCATCCGAGACCGAGCAGGGGCGCCAGTGGGCCGAGAGCCGCATCAAGCAACTCACGGGCGGCGACGTCATGCGCGCCCGCTACATGCGCCAGGACGAGTTCGAGTTCATGCCGGTGCTGAAGCTCCTCATCATCGGCAACAACAAGCCGGGGCTGTCGAGCGTCGATGATGCCGCCCGGCGCCGGTTCAACCTTCTGCCCTTCCTGTTCAAGCCGGCGGTGCCGGACCCGCGCCTCGAGGAGAAGCTGAAGGCCGAGTGGCCGGCGATCCTGCGCTGGATGATCGAGGGCTGCCTGGACTGGCAGGCCAACCGGCTCGTGCGCCCCGACGTCGTGAAGGATGCCACCGACGAGTACTTCACCGCGCAGGACACCTTCAGCCAGTGGCTTGAAGAACGGTGCATCGTTGATCGCAGCAATCCATACCGGAAGGCGACGACGAAGGAGCTGTTCGATTCCTGGTCGAAATACGCCTTTGGTAACAACGAGGCCGTTGGCTCACTGAAAGCGTTCTCCGAAAACTTTGAGAAGCGCGGCTTCAAGAAGCTTCTCAACGTTCCGACTGGATTGGGCACCAGGGCACGAGGCTTTGCCGGCGTCGAGGTGCGCGTCGACCCCGCTCAGGGAGGACGTGATGAGGATTGATGAGCATCTCCCGTACTGCACGCACAGGCGCGGGCGCGCATATGAGGGGTATACGGAGAACCCTCGTCAAACCTCATCATCGGCTCCGGGTGAGGTGGCCAATCGCTGCCTCATCCCCTTCGACCGCCGCGAAGGTCTGTCTTTGTCCCAAGCCGCCAAGGTTGCCGGCAAGTCAGTCGACACCGTCCGGCTCTGGTGCCTGAACCACAACATCGGACGGCGCGTCGGCGGGGGCTCATGGGTCGTGAGCCGAGTGGCCCTGACGATGTTCCTCGACGACGATAGCCGAGCGCTGAAGGCCTACCTTGCTGGAAGCCGGTCGCAGGTGGACGTGGCGACGTATTTCCAGCGTCTCGGCCTAGATAACTTGCTCAAGGACTGGGCGAGATCTGCTTGAAACCTCCGAATATCCCGAAGCTATCTGTGGTCCTGAACACCCCTAATGGGGCACGGTCTGCACACCTAAAGCTTCACCCGAGGAGCCCGTCGTGCAGACCGCCGCTCGTTCCATGACTTTTCCAGAGGCTGTTCGCTTCCGTGCAGAGCGCGGCTTGTCTGATGCCGTTGTACGCGCGGCACGAATGAACCGCGTTTCCATCAGTGAATACGTGCGCCGAACAGTACGCGCTCAGCTGCTGGCTGACGGTGTGGCGCTGCCCGATCTGGACGGCGACGGTCCCCGCACGCCGCCGGCCGCTCCCGCCCTCCGTCAAGCAGCCTGAGGAAATCCGCATGAGCCTCCCCACCGTCAACGTCCGCGAAGCGAACACCCTTCACCCGGTCGTCAGCCTCGGCCGCCCACAACCCGAGGCCAACACAGCCTCCACCGGCGTTCGGACTGCGGCACAGATCTTCGCGGAGGGCGAGCGTGCCACGCTTGAAGGCGATGGGCTGTTGGCAAGCCGTCACGACGTTCTGTTGAGTGGTTCACCCCAAGACGTTGCAGACCTCGATGCACGTATCGAACTCGCTCGCATTCGGGTGCTGCAGGCGAATGCTCAACACGCCGCTGCAGTAATCGCCGAAGCTCAGGCCAAAACCGATCACGAGGCCGAGCAGAAGCGCCGCAAGGAGCTTCATCGCAAGGCCATGAAGGCCTCAGCCGAGGTCGCCAAGCTGGCTGACGAGTACGTCACCGAAGCGCAGCGCTTGGTGCCGCTGCTAACGAAGATCCGCGAAGGAGCGGCGCTCATCGCGGCTGCCAACTTCGCCCTGCCAGACGGCGCCGAGCCCGTCCCGCCTGGTGAGCCCCGCTGCAGTTGGAACGGCAAGGCCGACCAGCCGCACAGCACGATCGCAAACCGCGTGAAGCTGCCCGCCCTGGGCACCGACACCGGCTTCATTTGGGGCGAAGTCGCTGCCCCGCTTCCCCAAAGGATTGTCCATGAAATGCTCTGATATCGAGGCAGATCGCGCCTGGGCGCGTCGCGTCCTCGGCAAGCCCGAGCCGACCGCTTCCGAGCGCGAGCTCACGCAGGCCGAACGCATTGCAGCTTGGTCCGCCCAGAACCGCGAGGCCGAGGGCAAGCCCCCTCAGACCCGATCCGCCGTCGAGCAGACGAAGCGCGAGCTTCATACCCCCGGCGCCTCCTACCAGGTCGGCGCCGAGCGCTACGCAGCCGATGGCAGCCTTTGGCGCCGTACGGCCTGACACAGGATTGCGCGGGCGACCCTCACGGGCCTCCACCCGCGCCTTTGAGGGCGAACGAGTCAGCCTAATAGCGACAAGCCAGCCTGTCCTACGCCTGATCCAGAGCCATGGGGGCGGAGGATACGAAGGCCGGCAAGACTGCACCCCCTGTTCGTACAGGGACCATCGGGGATCGCGGCGGAGGGGTTACCCCGCTGCGGTCTCCTCTCTCAGAGGAGCAGGCCATGCCGAAGATCACTCAGGACACCGAGGTCAGCGCGCCGGACGATGCAGATGTCAACTTGGCGCCTGCTGTCGTCCCGTGGACGCCGCCGATCGATCCCGGTGATGCTGGTGGCATCGGCAACGGGGACGAGCGCAGCATCGCACCTGACACGCTGCAAGAGACCGCCGAGGATTACAGGGCTCGCGGCGGGATGTGGGGGCCGGTGTGAGCGAACTAGGCGCCACGACCCTAGGGCTGAGCGCTGGCCAAGACGTCAGGGTCGAGGAACGACAGGTCGACTGGCCCAATCTCGGTTGCGCAGTGCTGGCAGATGATCAGGAGCAGTCGCTGCGCCGGGACATCCAGGAAGTGCTCTTGCCCATCGTGGGTGACTGCCAACCCAGCATGATCCCATCGGCCGTCATCGAGACCACCGCATTCAGGCCCGAACCCGAATGGCCTTGCCTCACGCTCGGTGCCTGGAACCATCCATTTCTGGCCTTTCCCACCTGCATGCTTTGCGCCGTTGCAAGCACGATGAAGCAGATCAAAGGCGACACTATCACGGGCTTTGATCTCATTCTGAAGCTTCTTTGTTCGCCCCTCATCGCCTTCGGCGACGTAGTCGATGACGTGGAAGACCGCGATGCATGCCAGATAGATCAGACGTCGATCGCCCCGCGCAGCAAGCGCTTCCTTCAGTGTCGGGACAACAATAGTGGTGACGTAGGTCTCTGGCGTCATGAACAGACCATACAGCCGAACCGCTCCATACAGAACACTGACAACCCAAAAAGCACACAGTTGTAGAAATGCTACGCTTTTTGAGTGTTCCTGGGTCCTTCCTAAGGGGGCGGAGGGTCGAGGGTCAGCGCGAGTTCGGCTTCTGTCTAGGCGGCGACTTCCATTCGCTCCACCACAACTAAGGGTCCTTCCTTGTGCCGATGACGAAACGACTGTGGTCGATCAATGCGCTGGCAACGGAGTTGGACGCTGACCGGCGCACGATCGCAAACGCCCTCAAGCGGACGCCTGCCGATGGCGAAATCAGCGGGCACGGCGCTTGGTTCCTGACGACGGCACTCGGTGCGCTGCGACCAGGTGCGGGATCAGAAGAAGGCTTCCTAGATCCGGTACAGGAGCGCGCCCGCAAGGATCGCGCACTCGCCATTCAGACCGAGTTGAAGAATGCCATCGCTCAAGGCGAGGTGGTAGAAATCAACGCTGTGATTTCCGAGGTGACGCAACTGCTCGGAACCATTCGATCCAAGTTGCTCGGTCTACCGTCCCGTGCGCGATCCCGATTTGATCTGAGGAAGCCGGAGACGCTCTACTTCCTGCTGGAGGAACTCGTCATCGAGATCCTGACAGAACTTAGCGACCCGAACCAACTGGAGGCAGTTAAAGATGCAGAACGCAAGCAAAACCGCGCCGCGCGGCGAGATGCTTCTTCGGCTGATAGAGTCGGAGATCGCCGAGTGCCTGCAGGGAAACGAGCCATTGACCCGAGCCCTCCGGGGCGAAGTGATCGATCTCGGGCATCCGCGCTTGAACGCGGTGGCAGAGCGAACGGCGAGAAGGCTGGCAGCGCTCCCTAATGCTGCGGTGCCTCGATTAGCTGAGATATGCGGCCCTGCCGATTGCGAGATCATCATCCGAGAAATGATCTTGGATGCCCTAGCCGAGATCGACGCGCTTTGCGGGTTTCGAGCCTCAGAGGGAGCATTGGGATGAGCGACCTTCTCCGCATCACGCTCACCAGCAAAGCGCCGGAGGCCGTTCGCATTCCGGATGGCAAACGCGAGTTCGTCGAGGCGCCAGAGCCAGGCACCTATCACGACCCCTTCACCGGCAAGCTGAAGCGGCAGCGTCCGCCCGCAAACGGCACCTGGTGGTGGGGTGACTTGCTCGATCGCGTCCGCCGCTAAGCCGAAATCTGAAAGGGATCACCCATGGCTGACGATCGCCTCCGCCTTGTTGCGGAAGTCCAAGACGGCTTCACCGGCCCGCTTGCGAAGTTGGAAACTGCACTGGGCCGCACCGCCCGTGCCGGCACGCAGGCGGGGAAGGATCTCAAGCGGGACTTTGAGGGCTTCCATGGCGCCATCGGCAAGACGACCACGGCCCTGCAGGGCGTCCAGCCCATTCTATCCGGCCTTGGCGTCGCGGGCCTCACGGCAGGCGTCTCTCTCGGCGCAGTCACGGCAGCCCTCAGCGGCTTCTCTAAGGGCACGCAGCAGCTTGCCATCATGTCGAAGGAAACGGGGCTGGCGGTGGACCAGCTTCGTGCCTTCGGCGCCCTCGGCGAGCGGTTCGGCGTGTCGGCCGAGACGATGCAGGGGGGGGTCCGCAAGTTTGCGGATGAGATGAAAGGCCTCCGCAATCGGTACTCCGAGACCTACGAGACCTTGCGGGGCATGAACCTCGGCGAGATGGTCGAGAAGATGATCGCAGCGCCGAACATGAAGGTCGCGCTCGATACCTTCATGGAAAGGGTGAGCAGCATCGGCGACCCGGTAAAGCGTCGGAAGGTGGTCGAGATGGTGCTCGGCTCGGATCAGATCGCGGCTGTCGCTGGCCAGCTTACTGGGCGCTATCGGCAGGTGATGGATGAGATCCTAAAGGCGCAGGGCACAACGACGGACGCCCAGGTGAAGGCTGCGCAGCGCTTCGAGGACGCCCTCAGCAGGGTGCGCGAGAATATGGATGGCCTCCGCACCCAGGCGCTGACTCCGCTCTTGGAGGAGCTTTCCAGATTGGTCGAGAAGTTCAGCACCCCCGAGAACATGAAGGCGTTCAAGGACCAGCTGGAAGAGATCGGCAAGTTCGCCCGCACGACCGTGCAGGAGTTCGAGGCGATCGTTCGGGTTTGGGGGCAGTTGAAGGATTTCTTCGGTCGAGGCGACCCTTCGCTGAATAAGGATTTTACACCGCTCCTCGGTAGCGGCGGCGGAGCAAACCGGCAGCAGCTTGAGGGTCGGCGGGACTCCATCGAACAGCAGCGCCGGCTTCTCGACGCCAACCCAAGCGCACCAGACTACCAGCGCAAGCGCGACCGGATGACGGAGGAACTGAAACGCGTCGGTGACGAGCTTGAGAAGCTTCGGGCCACGGGTGGAGCGACGGCTCAGCCTTCCGGCTTCTCGGGTGCGCTTGGCGGCGGCAACCCGCTGATCCACCGCGCTGGGTATGGTGGCGGAGGCGGCGGGGCCGGGAGCAGCTATGGTGTCAGGAGTATTCCGCCGCTGGGCCTGACGGGCCCCCTGGGTGGTGGTGGCGGCAATCCGAACGTGACTGGCGGCAGCGCGGGCCGAGGGTATGGTGGTGCCCCCGCCATCGTGCCCTCGGCCCCGCTGCCGCCTCTTGGCGCTGGTGGAAGCCCTGCTCTCACCGCCAATCCGGGCGCCTACAAGGATGTCCTGGACCACATCGCCCAGTCGGAGGGCACCGCCCACAAGGCAGGCGGGGGCTACAACACCTCCTTGGGGTACGGCCGATACCTCCCAGGTGGCCAGGAACAGAACCTCACCAGCATGACGCTGGATCAGATCCACGCGCTTGGCCTTCACATGCGCCGGCAGCCTGGCAACCCGAACTCCTCCGCCCTCGGCCGCTACCAGATCGTCGGCCAGACCATGCGTGGCCTGATGCGCAGGATGGGCCTGAAGGGCGACGAGTTGTTCGACGAGCAGATGCAGGACCGCATGGGCGCCGAACTCGCTCGGGGCCGAGGCACGAGCGCCACGGGGCTGGGCCAGGAGTGGGCGTCGTTGCGCGGACAGCGCCTTGCGCGTGCAGTTGAACTCATGCGTCAGGTTGATCCGAAAGCGTCCACGATGCCGCGACGCAGGATGGCCGATGCGGATGGGTCGGATGCTGCCGGTTCCAGCAGACGCCTCGGCGACGATATCATGGGCCGGATGTTCAATCGGGAGCAGGCCGCGCCGCCCCCGCAAACCCATCGGATGACGATCGATCTCAACGGCTTCCCGGCCGGGACCCGTGCCCGCGCTTCGATGGGCGACCTGTTCAAGGAAACGACGGTCTCGAAATCCAGACAGGTGGAAGCGATCTGATGCCCGATCCCGATCTCATCTGTGAGGTGCGTACCAACGGCGGCACCTACCGCGACTGGATCAACGTCGCCGTCGAGCAGAACTACCTGAGCGAAGGTTGGATCAGATCCTTCCGCCTCGTCTGTGCCGAGCCGAGCGCCGTGGCCAACTTCCGACTGAAACCCGGTGATCGAGTGGACATCGCGCTCGCTGGTCAGGTGGTGATCAAGGAAGGCTACATCCGCGACCGGCAGGCGGCCTACGACGGCAACCGTCACGCCGTCCAGGTGGTCGGCTACGGCAAGGCCGGCATCATCACGGAAGCCAGCATCGACGGTGGTACGGGCCAGTATCGTGGCTACAAACTCGATGCCATCGCCAACTCGGTGCTCAAGCCCTACGGCCTGTCCTTCAAGGTGCAGAACGGCGCCGAGGGCTGGGATGCCCCCTTTCCGAACGTGATGGTCCGCTACGGCGAGACGCCCTTCGATCTGATCTCGCGGCTCTGCAAACAGCGCAATCTGTTCTTCTACGCGGACGCTGCCGGCAACGTGATGGCGGGTCCGAAGTCCGCTGGCGGCATGGTCACCTTCACCGAGGGCGAGAACATCCTCTCGGCGAACTGCCAACTGCGCCACCTCGCGGTTGAAGCGCTCGTCAGTGGATCTCAGATGTCCGGCTCCGACAGCCTATTCGGAAAGAAGGTATCCGAGATCCAGGCCAAAGCGACAGTGACCGGCGGGACCCCTGGCACAAAGCGGAAGGTGCTCGCCGAGATGCCGCTCGACCAGAAGGGCACGCAGTTGCGCACGAACTGGGAGGCGGCCGCGCTTCAGGCCATGGCACTCCAGCTACAGCTTACCTACCAGGGTTGGCTGAAGCCGGGCGTCGGCGGGCTCTGGGACCCGTCAGACGGCGTGACGGTGAAGTCGCCCATGCTGTTCCCGACCGAGACCGGCGAGCAGGAATTGAAGGTCGCCGGTTACGCCTATACGCAGGACCCGAACGGGGGCACGACGACGACTCTGGACCTCGTCAACAAGCTTGCCTGGCAGCAGCGCAAGGGCGACGCCACGAAGAACGACGGGTTCTATGACCTCGGTAACTCAGCGGCACAGCCGGAGGCGGCGACGTGAGGCCGAAAAGCCGTGTGAGCTGCGCACTCAGGAAAATGCGCGCGAGCCAGATGGTGGAGGGGGAGCGGACGCAGGCGAGGCAGGTTTGGAGTGCGAGCTGAGCGCTCTAGTTACTCTAGTGAGTAACCAGCCAGCCGTCAGACCTCAGTGGTTTGCCCACTGCTTGGCGGCTCCAGCCCCTTTGCGGCTCGATCGAAAATTAGAGGCGCACTTGCCCCTAAATAAAGCGAGGTGAGGATGTTCGGAGCGTCCAGGGCAATCGGCAGCGCCCCAGAAACCAGCGCAAGGGCCGTCCGCATAAAAACGTAGAACGGCCCATTATAGGGAGCCGGGCACTTACCACCGTTTTCTGCCGCTGCCTTCACCGCAGCGGCTATTTCGACGGCGGCGCTACCAAGAACTCCCCACAAATAATTGTTCGGGATATCAAGCCCAGCGATTATCATTCCGAGCCCGAGGAGATGCCCCAAGCCGGAAGACCCATACGAAACGGGACGCAACGCGCTGGATAGCAATAGCGAGGTTATCATTGTGCGCGAGACGTGCTGCTACGATTGCCGCATTAGCAGCCATCATGGCGCCAAGTGACGTAGCCATAATGATGAAAATTATGTTGGCGACGCTGTCTGCTAGCACGTCAAACGAGCCTCGTGTCTCTGGAACCCCTCGAAACGCGATGTGCATCTGAGGATAAAAATCCCCCCGGCCGTTTCAGCGGCGGGAGGGATTTTAAGGTCGTACGTCTGGGAAACCGAAGGTAGGCGCGTTTTGTTGCGCGCACAATCCCTTGTTAGAATTTACGCGGCACGCCATCCCGGCGGTTTCAGTGGACCGATCGTGCGGATGAACTCACGATATTGCCACTCGTCGTAGGTGCCGTTTGTGGGCCGGAAGGTGCAAGGCGCCCCCCATCCCGTCACCCACATTTCGTAGTTGTTCCGCCCCATGCGAACGAACTTGCAGCCAAATGCTGAAAGAGCGCTCGTGAGATCGGCGCGAGTCAAAAGCCGGGGGGAGGACATGCTTAGTTGTTCTACGCCGCCTCAGCGAACTCAACGACGAATTCGCGCTGTTTGCCGGAGTGGGTCACATGCACGTCGATGTCACGCGGGCTGGGGCCCTCAAGGAAGGACCGTGCAGGACGCGCAGCGCGAACGACAACGCTGTGGCCATACATCTCGTAGAGGTCACGGATGGCCGGCATGATGCACTCGACCACTTGCTCATGGTCGGGGCCTGACAAAACTAAGCCTGGAAGACTGTCGCTTGAGACCTGGATCCAGCCGTCTTCACGATCTTCGATGGTGACAGTGACGACTGCAATTTCGGCCATAGCGGAGTTCCCGGAAGGATGGCTCACGAAATCACTCTCTCTCTAAAATCCGGTTTCGACAACTCCTTCGAGTTTGTCCCAACGTGTGTCAACGGGAAATCGGTCCATCATGTGACGTTTAAAACTCCGTGTTGCCGCAGGCGAATGGTTCAAACGCTCTCATGCCGTTGCCAAAATCCCTTCCAATCCCGGCTAATTGGCGAAGCCATCGTGAGGCCAATCGTGCGCGTGAACGCTTCGCCATTTGGTGAAACGGTGACCGCATCTCCGAGGGGCCTTGGAGATGGATTTGCGCGTGTTTCGAAGAGAACTGAAGGCCGCTCTCGGCGGCAGCGCGCGTGGTTAGAGGCCTTGGCTATCTTTTTTCTTCGGAGGCTCTCGCTGCACCCACACGGCACGCTCCACCTCCTCGACGGCTGAGAGTGGAATTATGAGCAGCTTTCCGCCGAGGCGGTAGTGTCCGAGGTCGCCACGGTTGACCATGTTGCGGACGTGCTGTTCGGAGCAGCCCCAGCGTGCGGCGACCTCGCGGGGCAGGAGGGCATTCGGGTTCATGTCAGACGCCTCCTTCGTAATGAGGGGGGGCGGGGGTTCGAATGACAGATCCGCATTCGAACCTGGAAGGGGCTCTGCGCCCCACGCGCGAGAGCCATACCGGCACTAATCGGAACATGCCAAGCTGTCCCCGCTTCCTTGGCTATGGACCTTATGGAAACAATGCTCGACCGACTGAAGACGGAGCGGGCAAATTTAGTGGCTATCCCTTCCAAGGATGCCCGAGTCGGGACCGAAGCGGACCAGCACCTCCTGGATCACCTCAGCCGTACGATCGCGGCGTTGGAGCGCCTTATTGAGGATCGCTGACTGAGCCCGAAACAAAAGCCCGCCGCAGCGCTGGGCTGGGCGGGCAAGTTCAAGGAGAGGAGTTCCTTGGGAGGAATGTGAATTCTGTATGCAGATCGTATGCCAGTATCATGACGCCGTGAGTGGCAGATCTGGCCCATGCTCCCGAGGCGTCCCGTCGTAGCCCTCCATCCAGGCGGCTCGCTTTTCGCTGTCGCGGGGATAGGGGCAGGCGTCCTTCGGGCGACCGTGGATGCGGGCCTGTGCGCCTTCCTCGATCGGATCTGTGTGTGAATGACGGGTCTGGGCCATGACGGTGACTCCGCGTTCTGATGCCGATTTAACTGCGCCAGAATGAAACATGATCCCGCGACATAAGTAGCCGTATGCCCCGGTCAGTGAAGCGTTTCGACCGGCTCCAGAAACTGGCTCATGCCATCCTCCTCGACAGAGAGGAGGAACGCCTTGTGCGCAGCTTGGTCGCTGAGGAAACTTTCTGTCCAGACGGTCGAGCCGCCTTCCTGATCGACCACTTCAAGGGACCAGCTGTCGGCGACATTGGCGAAGCGATAGATCAGCACCTCGACGGTGATGCCTTCGCGAGTGAAGAGGCCAGAAAGGGCCGACTGCTCAAGTTCACGATTTGGAACCTCCATATCTACCTCCTGTTGCGCGCGCGTTGTCCCTACGGTCCTTGGAATGGCCGGAACATCCAAGCAAGCCGCCCGGTGGCTTCGTCCTCGGCGCTTGTCTGCTGAGCTTCAGCGGGGCCATGAGGCTGCTCGGCCGAGATCCCGTGCATGATCTGGCCCAGGAGCGAGGGTAGCTCCTGCCCGTGCTCTTGGAGCAGTAGGGCGGCCTCAAGGAGCGAGCGGATGTGCTCATTCGGGACCGGCCGGCTCATGATCTGAGCGTCCAGCACCTGGTCAGCGAGGAGCGTCGCGAGGCGGGAGACCTCCGATAGCTTTTCCACGTCAGCAAGATCACTGGCGCTCGGCTCTGTACCTTCGCTCATGGTCGCCCCTTCCCCACCATCACAGTCCCGATGCGATCGTCAGGATCGCCGCGACACCGGCAACGACAACCGCCTCTAGCTCTGGGTGCTCAAAGCCGGCGAGCTTGAGGGCGTAGGCACCTCCCAGAACGACGAGCATGGCCGCTATCGCCATGAGCCGTGGCAAAGCCGTCTTCACTCGGCCGCCCCCGACTTCCGTAGCCGTACGCCAGGTCCCTCGCCATTCTGATCGATAAAGATGACGCCGGCCGCCTCAAGGGCGGTCTGGAGTTTGGCAGCGGTATCCACCCGACCCCCGAAAGGTCCGTCCTCAGCCTCAAGCCTTTTTACAGTGGGGATAGAGACACCTGAGGCTCGGGCCAGGTCTTCCTGCGACCAAGCAAGGAGTGCGCGTGCCGCCTTGGCCTGCCGGGTGGTGATCGGCATTTGATACTTTCGGTATTGACGGCCAGTGCCGCTTTGCATTAATACGAATGGTATCAGAACTCACTAGCGCATTCAACGCGGCCGAGCCCTGACGTCTGCGCGAAAGCGCAGCTCCAAACACATCCCGACCACTTTAGCCCCGGAGCACACCGGTTATGGCAACGAACCCGCTTGCCCCTTTTCATCTCAAGCGCCGCTCTTCCGCAGCGGTTTATGCTCGCCCTGCGCCCGCCCTGGAGCCGGACGAGCACGGTCCCGGAAGCGCCGAGGATTGGCGCGTCACAGCCCCCGTCCGACCCGATACCCCGCACGTCCGCGCGCCGCGCTTCCTCGACCTGACCGGCGACTTCGTCTCCGCCGTCCTGATCATCGCCGGGGGCGTGTTCGCCTACGGCTTCGTGCAGATCGGTTGAGGGGAGGCTGTCATGACGACGAAGCACAAGACCGCCCCCCGCACGGCAGAGGGCACCCCGAGCCTCCGTGAGCGTGCCGAGCGCCTTCGGGATGCCACTGGCCGGTTCGTCCGGCGCACGCCAGCTGAGCCGTCTCCGGTGGTCGCCGCCGACCCCTTCGAGGGCGCGTCCTGCCCCGATGGGTTCGTGCCGTACCCGTTCGACAACCCGATGGGCTTCGCCAACATCGGACACATCGTAATTCCGAACGAAGCGCAGCGCCTGCTGGATCTGGCGTTGGGCGAGTATGAGCGCTGCTGCGGCTCGTTCGCGGACTACGTGAGCGAGGAGGAGCGCGAGGCCCGCAGGCAGGCGAAACGGGCCAGCCTGCATATCGATGCGCTCATAACCCTCGTTCAATCGCTGACGGCACCAAGCGGCGCAACGGTCGGGGTTTTGCCTGAAGCCGATGGGTCTGGGTTCATCACCTACAAAGACGCCGTTGGGCGGACCCGGCGCGAGCCCGTCGCTTACTGGATCGCTGCGGCTTCCATGGACCTCGTCGGCGTCGCTCGGCGGGAGGTCTCGCGGCAGTTCAACGCCGCGAGCAACGATCTCTCCCGTGAGGAGTGCGACGCGCTCTACGATCGACTGCGGAAAGAACACCGGATCGACGCACTGCACGATCTCGCGTTCCGATCCGATCGGGTCTTCGAGCTCTGCAAGGAGTACGCAGTCGGGGAGCGCTGGCGAATTGTCGGCAGCGATGTGGATGCCGAGCTTCTGTCTCTCGGCCGTGAGTTCGATGCCATACACGCCGAGTGGGTGCCAGTTTCGCAATCGGGCCGCGAAGAGGCGTGCGTCGCTATTGAACGCCGCATGGAGCCGGTGACGGCAAAGATCCGCGCACTTCCGGCACGAACACTTGATGGGCTCGCGGTCAAAGCGCGGGCGGCCATTCCCGGCATCTGGAGGAAGGGCCAGTATCAGGAGGATGCGGGCCTTGGAGATCACGAAGACTGGACTGAGCAAAACGTCCGCTCCTTGATCGACGAATGCCTACATCTTGCCGGGGTGGATTGGACCGGCCGGCGCTTCCGACCTTCGTCTCCGATGGCAGCCGAGGAAGTCGGCGCCCCAGACCCCGTTCAATCCGCTCTCACGCCGAAGGCGTCGGCCGAGGCCGTCAACCTCGCGGATCTCAGCATCAACGGGCTGTGCGTGCTCTACGATAAGGCGGGTGCCGTGAAGGAGATGTGGGGCGGGGCCATGTGCCAGCCTGTGGCCGTAGTAAACGAGCGACCGAATGGCTGGGTCACGCTGACCCCTCTCGGACGGCTCGCGGATTTCGAGGACAGCCGCCTCAGCTTCCTGAGAGACCGGATTGTCGATGAAGCCGCCGGGCGATCCCCTGCGGACGAGTATGACCGCGACAATCTTCTAGGCCTGCGCATCCAGCACGAAATTAACTGCAACGGCCGGATCGATCGCCGCGACGAACCCGACCTCCTCAGTGAAGTCTTGAAGGCGTGGGGCTGATCCGATGAGCAACATCATCCGCTTTCCCGCCTCCGGCCGCATCCAGGCCGAGACCATTCCCCGCGAGGAGTTCCAGCGCCTTGCAGACCTCGCCCTCGATGTCGTGGACCGCATCGTGGCGATCCTCGACGCGGTGGATGGTGATCCGGACTTGGAGCCGGACGCCGATGCAGAGCCCTCATTGGGTGCTCCTGAGGGGCAGGTGAACCAAACGGTCTGGCTACGTGGCGGGGATAGAGACCTTGAGCTTTGACCGCATCCGCAGCTTGCGATGTCGTCCACGCCCGCCCAGCAACCGGGGAGAACCTGAGCATGAGGGCGTGGACGGTCGATCTACAGACCGACACTGAGAGAAGTCTCGCCCCATGCCTTGCGTTCGGCATAGCGCTCAGATGCCGCGCCAACCGGCGGTGGTCACCTCACTCGTTTCTCGATCGCAGGCCGAGGATCATCGTCGTCGCCAGCACCGAAGCTGCAATGAAAAGGGAGAGGATGACCTCGTCTTTCGGATTGTCGGCGAAGGCTCGGGCTACTGCCGGCCCGATGAGGGCACACCCTGCGCCAGCGACGATGGCGGCTGTCCGTGGTGTCATCGTCCCACCCCGCTGCGAGCCCTTTCGAGCCTACGAACGGTGATGTTCGGACGCAAGGTTTATGCGCCCACCCGTCCGTAGAGGTTCGCCGCCAACCGCCTGCTTCCACAGACTCTATGTGGGTCAAAACGTGGGTAGATATATTGAATGTGGAGCTAAGTTGATGCCTCAACATGCAAATTTATTAGCGATGGACGGACACCCCTTCCGCCACCTCAGGACCCGAGCGGGCACGCCGATGGCCGCCGATTTCCCTCCCTGTGCGGCCACGAGCGTCCGACGTCGTCTCAGGCCCTCGGGCGAAGGGGCGGAGGTGAGTGGACGCAGATCGGCGGCTGGCGCTTCAGTGCTCGGTGCCCGGCATGTTCTGCCTCGGGGCGCCGCCGTGATCCTTCACGAAGCTTGACCGCTTCGGGTCGTGTTTCAGGTCCGCGACCTGCTTGCGTGCGCCCATGGCCAGGAAGCCGATGCCTCCGAGCGTTCCCAGCGCCAGGAACAGAAGTGGATATCCGGCACTCATCCGCCACACTCCGTTGGCCCCGGTTCGGGATGACGGGGCGAATAGGCATAATGCTGCGAGTCGGGCGCGGGTTGCGCAGTAAATTTCATCTCTTGTGAGCCGGGAAGCTGAACGAACGCTGCCGGCAAGCTTCAGCGTTGGTGCAGCCCGGCCCTGCCAATCTCCTCCTCACGGCCGAGAAACCACCGGCCGAGCCACCGAGACCGTGCACGATGCCGGCCTCCTTCGCGTGTCAGGGGATGGACGATGAGGAAGATTGCAGCGCTGACGGCCGCCGCGCTCGTCGCGGTGGGGGCTCTCGGAACGCCGAAGGCGGAGGCTCGGGGCGGCGGGGCTATCGCGGCCGGCGTCATCGGCGGCCTCGCGGCCGGCGCCCTTCTCGGAGCCGCCCTGTCCGAGGCCCACGCGGCTCCCTATGGCTATGGCGGCCACCCCGCGCCGGTTTACGGAGACGCGTACGATGCCCCTCCGCCGGTTCGCGAGCGTCCGGCTCGGGTGGTCCGCGCATACGATGACGAAGATGCACCCGTTTACCGCCATCCCCGTCCCGCGCGCTCCTACGCGGATGGTCCCTACGGCTACCGTCCCGCCGGGTATGGGTTCCGGCGGGACTGTGACCGGCCGGACGGCGGATATGGCGGCTGGTAGGGGCTGTCCCGGGCCTGCGCCGCGACCGCCCTGTCGCGCGTCAAGACATGCGCGTTCGTGGCGGGGCTGGGGGGCGACAGCGAATGCCGGCCCGGTGTCGCTCGCCGCATTCGCCTTTCGGGACGGGCACGGGAGTCTCGTTGCTCTCGCGTCCGTAAAGCGCCGGGCGCGATCGCGCAGGCCTCTCGATGTCCGAGATGGGGCCTCGAACGGTCATCGGCCAGTCGAGGATCTGACCGGCTGAAGCATCGGCGAAGCAAACGCCGCGCTCGATGGCCATGCATCCGCGCAACGCACGAAATCCTGTCCCGTTGATATGAATAAACCTGCGTTCCGGGTGATCGCATACAGCGAAGCATGCCGGCGTGCGACCTTTTGTGGTCCCGTTCATCGGAACGGTGCCGGACCAAGACCGTTGGTTAACCGATTGGCAATTCAGCAGGAGATATCGAATGCGGAAGTTCGCAATCGTTTCGACGGCCCTTCTCAGCCTTGGTGTTCTCGCGGTGGCCCCTGCGGCCGAGGCACGCGACTTCGGGCGCGGCGGTGGTTACGGCCACGGCGGTTACGGCGGTGGTCACGCACGCCGTGGGATCGGTACGGGGGCGGCGATCGGACTCGGCATCGCCGGTCTCGCGGCAGGCGCGGCGGCGGCGGGCGCCTACAATGGCGGCTATGGCGGATACGGCTACGACCGTCCGGTGGGCTACGGGTACGCTCCGGCCTATGGCTACGGTGGCGGCGGCTATTACGGGCGCGGCTACTGAACGGACGCCATTCCGCGTTCATTCGTGTTCGGAGGGTCGCCGCGAGGCGGCCCTTTTTCGTGACGGTGCCCGCCTCCGTGCGGCGCGCCGGACGATCCGTTGTCCTTCGTCATCCCGTAGATGGCTTCGGCGTGCGGGTGTCCGCTTCGTGGAGAAGGCCTGACCCGCCGGCCCCTCGGCCGCCGTTCGGCCCGGAACCCCCGTCCGTGATACGCTCACGCATCGTCGAACCGGCATCCCCTCCGGCGGACGGTAGCCTTGGGTCTTTTCCGCCCGATCGGAGCGCCGATGCCCCGCCCTGCCCTCCTGCGTTTTGCCCTGCCGCGTCTCGCCCGCGTGCTCCCGATCCTGTCGATCGGCCTCGGATCGGTCCAGGCGGGCGCGGCGCCCTGCCCGGGCTCGACGCAGATGGCGTTGAACGCGTGCGCGGCCGCCGACCTCAAGCGGGCGGATGACGCGATGAACGCGGCTTACGGCACGCTCATGGAACGGATCGGACCCAAGGCGCGGGAGGGCTTGCGCGCGGCGCAGAAGGCCTGGTTGCCGTTCCGCGATCAATCCTGCGCTCTGGAAGCGCTGGGAAGCGAGGGCGGCTCCATCCGGCCGATGATCCTTGCCGGATGTCTCGCCCATCTGACCGATGACCGGACGAAGACGCTCAGAAACTACCTGACCTGTGACGAGGGCGACCTGACTTGTGTCGGGCGGTTTCAGGAGTGAGACCGTCTTCCCCTTGATCCAAGCCGAGACGGTCTCGCTCGGCCCGCGCGGCGCCCGAGCGAAGCCCAAGATCCGCCATCCCGAAGGGATCGACCGGATTTGCTATGAGATCGGAAGCGGATCGGTCGTCGTCGAGCAGGGTACGGGCGTCGTTCTTCGGCCCTTTACCTGCACTCCCGGGCCGGTTGCTTACGGTTCTTTAATCCCGTATCGACAAATCTGTGGCCAGGATGCCCGTGCGTGCCCAGATATCCGACAGAGCCAGCGGCACCGTCGGCGAGAGGGACCGCCGGCAGGAGCACGATCCCGGATCGACACGATTTCAGACCATCTGATCGAGAGAGCATGTTGCGTAGACAGGCGCGGCGGTCGTTCACCGTCGAAGTGAAGCAAGGCGCCCCCTCGGGCCGCTCCGTCATTCCCGCCAAGCAGCCGCGCGTTCCGCGTGGGCCGAAGCGCGTCCCGGAGCCTCCGGCCGAGATGTCGGCCCTCTTCGCGCCTTCCCCGGTATCCGCAGACACCGCGAAGGCCGAGGCGCCGCGCCGCATCCTGCCGAACCTCATCGCCTGGGAGCCGCCGGAGCCGGAGGCCGAGCCCGCGATGGTGCGCGAGCCGCCCCTGCCGCGTGTTCGCCGCGTCGTCCCCGCCCCGCTCGCCGAGGCGGCCCCGCGCCGCCGGGGCAGGCCCCGGAAGGTGGTGCCCGAGGCCGAGGCGGCCCCTTCCGCCCCGCCGGAGGTCGCTCCGTCGGCCCCGCAGCGTCCCGTCTTCGCGTCGGTCGCGCGCGCCGGTGCCCCCGGTCTGCCGCGCGCCGAGCGCTGGAAACGCCGCCTTCACCGCGCGTGCTGGTAGTCTCGGGCTCCTCCGGACGTCGACCGTTCGGAACCCTGTCGCGCGGCCCTGACAATTCGGCGGCCGGCATCGGCACCGGTGTGGAGAGACGGACATGGCCGGCCTGAAGGACAAGCGCGGTTTCATCGACAAGGACCGCCTGGATCTCTCCGAGCGCAAGGCGGTCGAGTTCTGGATGAAGCGCTGGGGCGTCACGCAGGACCAGCTCACGGCCGCGCACCGGAAGGTCGGCCGGATGAGCAAGGACATCGCGGCGGAACTGGGCAAGAAGCGGTAGCGATCTCGTCGACGCGACGAGCCGGCGCGGCGCCGGTCTTCCCATGGGCGCCGGTGCCGTGTAGCTCACGCGGGTACGTCCCGCCCCCTGCGGGAATTGGGCGCGGCGAGCCCGCGCCGCACAGTTGGGATGACCGATGACCCGCATGGCCCGCGCGACCCTCGGTCTCGCCCTGATCGCGCTGCCGATGGGCCTGCCGGTCCCCGTGGCGGCGCAGAGCCCGGCCAAGGACTTCCTGTTCCAGGAGCAGCGCTTCAGCCGCGCGTGCCGGCCACCGCTGAAATACGCGGCCGGCGCCTGCGTCCGCCGTTGTCCCGCGGGCTACGAGGACATGGGCCGGACCTGCCGCCAGAGGAGCATGCGGGGCGGCGGCGGAGGCCGGTGACGGCGCGCGCGGCGCCGCCACCTTCGAAGCCTGCGCCGACCGGCGCGGCCGGTCGCCGGGTCAGGCCGCGTCCGGCATGCGCTCCAGGAGCTTGTCGAGGGTGATGGGATAGTCCCGCACCCGCACGCCGGTGGCGTTGTAGACGGCGTTCGCCACCGCCGCGCCGACGCCGCAGATGCCGAGCTCACCGACGCCCTTGGCCTTCATGGGCGAGGATTGCGGATCGACCTCGTCGAGGAAGATCACCTCCTGGTGCGGAATGTCGGCATGCACCGGAACCTCGTAGCCGGCCAGATCGTGGTTGACGAAGAAGCCCCGCTTCGTGTCGACCGCGAGTTCCTCCATCAGGGCCGCGCCGACGCCCATCGTCATGGCGCCGATGACCTGGCTGCGCGCCGATTTCGGGTTGAGGATGCGCCCGGCCGCGCAGACCGCCAGCATGCGCCGCACCCGGATCTCCGCCGTGTCGACATCGACGCCCACCTCCACGAAATGGCCCGCGAAGGTCGATTGCTGCTGCTTCTTGGCGAGATCGCCGTACGCGATGGAATCCTCGGCCACGAGTTCGCCCTCGCTCGCCGCCTGCGCCAGCGCCTCGGTCCGGTTGCCGGAGCGGACCGCGCCGTCCTCGAACACGGCGTCGGCCGAGTTGAAGCCGAGCCGCTGCGCCACGGCCTCCCGCAGCTTGACGCAGGCCGCGTAGACGCCGGCCGTGGCGTTGTTGGCACCGAACTGCCCGCCCGAGCCGGCCGAGACCGGGAAGTCCGAGTCGCCGAGGCGCACCACCACGCGATCCAGGGGCAGGCCCATCATCTCGGCGGCCGTCTGGGCGATGATGGTGTAGCTGCCCGTGCCGATGTCGGTCATGTCGGTCTCGACCGTGACCACGCCGTCGCGGCCGAGCCGGACCCGGGCCCCCGACTTCATCAGGAGGTTGTTGCGGAAGCCCGCCGCCATGCCGATCCCGACCAGCCAGCGCCCGTCCCGGACCTGGCCGGGCTTCGGGTTGCGCCTGTCCCAACCGAAGGTTTTCGCGCCGAGCTCGAGGCAGCCGACGAGGTTCCGGTGCGAGAAAGGGCGCTCCGGATGGCCCGGATCGACCTGGGTGTCGTTGCGGACGCGGAACGCCACCGGGTCCATCCCCAGCGCCTCCGCCATCTCGTCCATGGCGATCTCCAGCGCCATCAGGCCGGGCGCCTCGCCCGGCGCCCGCATCGAATTGCCCTCGGGCAGGTCGAGATGCGCGAGCTTCATGGCGGTCAGGCGGTTGGCGCCCGCATAGAGGAGCTTGGTCTGGTCGACCGCCGTCTCCGGCTTGCCCTGCGGAAGGTTGCCCGACGTGCTCTCGTGCGCGATGGCGGTGATCGTCCCGTCCTTCGTCGCGCCGATGCGGATGCGCTGGATCGTGGCCGGCCGGTGCGTGGTGTTGTTGGCGATCAGCGGGCGCGTCAGCGCGACCTTGACGGGACGCCCGGCGGCCTTGGCGGCAAGCGCCGCCACCACCGCGTCGGAGCGCACGAACAGCTTTCCGCCGAAGCCGCCGCCGATATAGGGCGAGTCGACGCGGATCGCATCCGCCGGGAGCCCCAGGATCTTGGCGATGCTGCCCTTGGTCCAGGCGATCATCTGGTTGGAGGTCCAGAGCGTGAGTTTCTCGCCCTCCCAGGCGGCGATGGTCGCGTGCGGCTCCATCATCGCGTGGCTCTCGTCGGGCGTGGTGTAGGTCTCGTCGAATCGGACGGCCGCAGCCGCGAACGCCCCCTCGAAATCGCCCGTCCGGTCCTCTCCGCCACCGCCGCTGCCCTCGCCGCTGTCGCCCGGAACGGGCTTGGCGGAGGCCGCCACGGCGGCGAGATCGAACTGCCCCGCCGCGCGGACATAGTCGACCTTGATCAGGAAGGCGGCGGCCCGGGCCTGCTCGAAGGTCTCGGCCACCACCACGGCGATGGCCTGATGGTAGTGCTGGATCTCGGCGCCGCCGAAGAGGTTCGCGGCGTTCATCCGGCCCAGGCCGAGCTTCGGCATGTCGAGGGTGGTGACGATGGCGACGACGCCGGGGGCCTTCCCGGCGGCCTCGGTATCGATCCCGCGCACCCGGCCCTTGGCGATGCCGGCGCCCAGGACGTAGCCGTAGGCCTGGTTCGCCGCCACGTCGTGGCGCTCGTAGGCATAGGGCGCAGTGCCGGTGGTCTTGAACTTGCCGTCGATGCGGTCGAGGGGCTGGCCGACGACCTTGAGCCGGTCGATGGGGTTCTGCCCCGCGGGGGTGTCGAACTTCATGGCTCAGGCCCTCGCTTCGGTGAGCGCCGCGCCGAGCGTGCGCTCGGCCAGCTTCAGCTTGTAGGCGTTGTCGCGCGTCGGCTTGGCGCCGTCGAAGGCCCGCGCGGTGACCGCCTTGGCACCCCGGGTCATCTCGGCTTCGGCCGCCTCGACGCGCCAGGGCTTGTGGGCGACGCCGCCGAAGGCCACGCGGCCGCTGCCGTCCGCCTGCACCACCGCCGCCACCGAGACCAGGGCGTAGGCATAGGAGGCCCGGTCGCGGACCTTGCGGTAGATGTGCGCCCCGCCCAGCGGCTTGGGCAACGTCACCGCCGTGATGAGTTCGCCGGGCTTCAGGGTGGTGTCGACCTCCGGCCGGTCGCCGGCCAGGCGGTGGAACGCGGCGATCGGAATGGCGCGGGCGGTCCCCTTGGCGTCGATGGTCTCGACCGTGGCGTCGAGGACGCGCATGGCCACCGCCATGTCGCCCGGATGCGTGGCGATGCAGGTTTCGCTCGCGCCGATCACGGCGAGCTGACGCGAGACGCCGTCGAGGGCCGAGCAGCCGGAGCCCGGCTGGCGTTTGTTGCAGGCCTGGGCCGTGTCGTAGAAGTACGGGCAGCGGGTCCGCTGGAGCAGGTTGCCGGCGGTGGTGGCCTTGTTGCGCAATTGCCCCGAGGCGCCGGCCAGCAGGGCGCGGCTGAGCACCGCGTAGTCCCTGCGCACGCGGGCATCCGCCGCGAGATCGGTGTTGCGCACCAGCGCGCCGACGCGCAGGCCGCCCTCCGGGGTCGGCTCGATCGTGTCGAGGCCGAGGCCGTTCACGTCGACGAGGTGGGTGGGCGTCTCGATCTGCAGCTTCATCAGGTCGAGCAGGTTGGTGCCGCCGGCGATGAACTTGGCGTTCGGAGTGCGGGACACGGCGGCGGCGGCCTCGGCGGGCGTGCCCGGACGCTCGTAGGTGAAGGATTTCATGCGGGCCCCCGTGTGGTCAGATTGCCGGCGACCTCGGTCATCGCCTCGACGATGTTGGAATAGGCGCCGCAGCGGCAGATGTTGCCGCTCATGCGCTCGCGGATCTCGGCGTCCGTGACCTGCATCGGCGCATTCAGATCGGCCGTGACGTGGCTCGGGATGCCGGCCTTGATCTCGGCCAGCACCGCGACGCCCGAGCAGATCTGGCCCGGCGTGCAGTAGCCGCACTGGTAGCCGTCATGCTTGATGAAGGCGGCCTGCATCGGATGCAGGTTTTCGGGCTGGCCGAGGCCCTCGATGGTGGTGATCTCGGCGCCCTGGTGCATGACCGCCAGGGTCAGGCAGGCGTTGATGCGCCGTCCGTCGACGATCATCGTGCAGGCACCGCACTGGCCGTGATCGCAGCCCTTCTTGGAGCCGGTCAGGTGCAGGTGCTCGCGCGCCGCGTCGAGGAGGGAGGTGCGGGTGTCGAGTTCGAGGTCGCGCCGCTGCCCGTTCATCGTGAAGGACACCCGGGCGAGCACGGGCTGGTCGGTGCCGGCATTCTCGGCCCGACTGGTGCCGGGCATGGCGGTCATGGCGGCGCAGGCGGCCGTTCCCGCCATCAGGTCTCGACGACTCAATCCAATCTCTCCGGGACATATTTCTTCGGAACGGGACATGGCGTTCTCCGGGCCTGCCGTGGCAAGGCCGTCTTCGCGCGTCCGTTCGCGCGATCGGGTCTGAAAAACCTTCGGCATTCGTGGACAACGCGAAAACCCGGCGTTCGGCACCGTCGCGAGGTCGGGAAAAACCGGTGGGCTCTCTGAGCGCGGGCTCGGGTGACCGATGGTCGCGGCCTGTGCGCGAGGCGTCCCGTGACGGTGTCGGACCGGCGGCCGCACGCGCCCCTCGAGGACGGGCGCTCGCCCCTGGCGCGGCGTCGGGGCGGATCGGTGGCAGGACGATTGCAGGCCAGGACGATCGCAGGGCCGGAACCCGGCGTGACCACGATTGATTTTTTCTCTGTCCCAGACATGTTAGGTGTATGGCTCATCAGAACGATAGCGCGGCAGTTTCCATGCGGAGACAGGCAGCAACGGCGCAGTAATTTTCGAGACCCCTCCGGCATGCGTTCGGGAAAAGAGCGGTCTGCCGCGGGAATGGTTTTTGGTCGATTCTCGAATCGACGCTCGTGTGTGAAGGGTTGGCGCGAAACATCTGGGGAATACGGTCACGTGGGTCGACATCATGTCATCGCAGCGCAGGCGTCCCCGGGCGTTCTGCAGGAAACGCTCGACAGCTCGGACATCATCGGCCGATGGGAGTGGGACATCGCGCACGACCGGGTCTATGCCGGCGCGGCCGTTGCCCACCTGTTCAATCTCGAGCCGGCCGTCGCGCAGGCCGGCGCCTCCCTCTCGTCCTATCTCGCCGCGGTCCATCCGGACGATCGTGAGAAGACGAGCCAGTGCATCACCGCGAGCGCGATGGATGGCCGAACCTACGTGCAGGAATACCGCGTGCTCTCGGCGGACGGGGTCACGCGCTGCGTGCTCGCCCGGGGGCGCATCCGGCTGGATGCATCGGGACGGCCGGCATGGGGGACGGGTCTCCTGATCGACGTCACCCAGAACCGGTGCGAGACCGTGGAAACGGTGCATCAGGACCTGTTGCCCCTCGCGGCCGAGCATTGCCTGGCGATGCGCAAGGCCCTCCATGCGCTGCCCGAGCCGCTCCTGCGCCGGATGAGCGACATGCTTCTTCTGGAGATCGGCCGGGCGATGGCCCGGGCCGACAGGAACGACCAGCGAAGCCAGTTGAATTGAGGGCGTGCGCGCGTCGCGTCGGCCGGGCACCGACGGCCGGGCCGACCATCGTCAGGCCCGGTTCCAGGCGCCGCCGCTGCGGATGAGTTTCAGCGCGTCGGGGGCCGGGAGCGCCGGGCTGAAGAGGTAGCCCTGAACCTCCGTGCAGCCCTCGAGCCTGACGAAATCCAATTGCTCGCGGGTCTCGACGCCCTCGGCGGTGATGCGGGCCCCGAGACTGCCGGCCAGCATCACGATCGCCCGCACGATGGCGGCCGTCTTCGCGCCGAGCGTCTCGGTAACGAAGGAGCGGTCGATCTTCACCGTGTCGAAGCTGAAGCGATGGAGGTAGCTGAGGCTGGAATAGCCCGTCCCGAAATCGTCGAGGGCGATCCGGACCCCGAGGGCGCGCAGCCGCCGGATGCTCGCGCCCACGGCCTCCGCATCCTGCAGCAGGATCGTCTCGGTGATCTCGAGTTCGAGCCGGTGGGGGGCCAGTCCCGACCGGGCCAGGGCATGGGTGACCGTCTCCTCCATGCTGATCTGCTGGAACTGGAGCGCCGAGACGTTGACCGCGACCTTCAGGTGATCCGGCCAGGACGCCGCGGCGAGGCAGGCCTCCTTCAGGGCCCATGCGCCGAGCGAGATGATCAGACCGGTCTCCTCCGCGAGCGGGATGAATTCGCTCGGCGGAATCGCGCCCCTCAGGGGATGCTGCCAGCGCATCAGGGCTTCGAACCCCGCGATGGCTCCGGTCGAGAGTTCGACGATGGGCTGATAGTGCAGCAGGAAGCCGCCGCGCTTCATCGTACCGCGCATGTCGCGTTCCAGGGAATGCGATGCGTCCGGCCCGGACTCATGGGGCGGATCGTGAGGTGAATCGTGGAAGCGATAGGTGTTCCGGCCGGCGGCCTTGGCCTTGTAGAGGGCGAGATCGGAGCGCTTGAAGAACGCCTCCGCATCGGTCTCGCGGACCGCTCCGAAGGCGATGCCGACGCTCGCCCCCACGCTGACCCGGTTGCCGTCCAGCGCGACCGGCCGCCGGATCGCCTCGATCACGCGCTCGGCCATCCGGCTGGCATCGCCCCGATGGCGGATCGGCGCCAGGACGATGGCGAATTCGTCCCCGCCGAGGCGCGCCACGATGTCCGTTTCCCGGATGACGGCCCGGAGCCGCTTCGCGATTTGCTGCAGGAGGCGGTCGCCGGCCGGATGTCCGAGGGTGTCGTTGACGTGCTTGAAGCGATCGAGGTCGCAGGCCAGGACCGCGACGTGCGTGTCGCCCCGCTCGGGGGAGCGGATTTCCCGATTCAGCCGCTCCCAGAACAGCGTCCGGTTCGGCAGGTCGGTCAGGGGATCGTGCAGGGCCAGATGCGCGATGCGCTCCTCGTCCTGCTTGCGCCGGGAGATGTCGATGTGGGTTCCCACGACCCGGAGCGGGGCGCCGGCCCGATCGCGGCTCACGACCTTGCCGCGCGCCAGCAGCCAGACGTAGTGCCCCTGCTTGGCCCGGAGGCGGTACTCGCACGCGAAGATCGGCGTCCGGCCCTCGAAATGGTCCTGCAGCACGCGCCGCGAGCGCTCGGCGTCGTCGGGATGGATCAGGGCGTTCCAGGTGGCGATGTGCGGCCGGATCTCGCCGCGCTCGTAGTCCAGCATCGCCGCCCAGTGATCCGAGATCTCGACCTCTCCCGTCGCGACGGACCAATCCCACAGGCCGTCGCTTCCGCTGTTCAGGGCGAGGCCCAGGCGCTCCTCGCTCACCCGCAGCGCGTCCTCGACCGCCTTGCGCTCGGTGATGTCGCGCAGGGACGTCACGTAGCCCGTCGGGGCTTGCGTGATCGGGTCGCGGGCGAGGCTCTGCGAGACCTCCATGCAGAGCCACCGCCCGTCCTTGCTCCGATAGCGCTGGCAGGTGGACGCCTGGTCGATGCGGCCCCGGCTCAGGTCGTCGAGCACGCGAGCGAAGGCGTCCGCATCGTCCCCGTGGACGAAGTCGAGGGGCTTGGTTCCGACGAGTTCGTCCGGGTCGTAGCCCAGCACGGTCCTGACGGAGGGCGAGACGTACCGGCGGGTGGTGTCGAGATCCGACCAGATGATGACGTCGGTGGTGGTCTCGGCCAGGAGGCGGAAGCGCTGCTCGCTCTCGCGCAGGGCCGACTCGACCGCGTGGCGACGCGCGGCCTCCGCTTCGCTCGCGACGCGCGCCTCGTGCAGGCGCAGATGCGCCTCCACGACGAGGGCGAGATCCTGGAGCCGGCGCACCGCGCGTTCGGAGAAGTCGGGCCGCGGCCTGCGGTCCATGACGCAGAACGTGCCGATGTTGAGCCCCGCTCCGAGGGCCAGCGGCACGCCGGCATAGAAGCGGGCATAGGGTTCGCCGGTGACGAGGGGGCTCTCGGCGGAGCGCGCATCCGCGCGCAGGTCCGGGATGACCAGCGGATCCCGGCCCGTCCCCCGGATCGTCAGGTCGCAGAACGCGTCCCGGCGCGAGACGCTGCCGGCCTCGATTCCGCACCTGGCCTTGAACCAGACCCGGTCCTCGTCGACGAACTGGACGGCGCACATCGGGGTGTCGAACAGGTCCGCGGCCGTCCGGCAGACGGCATCGAGATGGGCTTCGGCGGCCGAGTCCAGGATCCGCAGGGCCCGCAGAGCCGCGAGCCGCCGGACTTCACCGCTGACATCGACCATCGCTCGCTCCCCGCACCTGCGGACACAACCTGAAAACAACTTTGATACGATTTAAGGCCAAAAATCACAGATTGATCGCTGAAAAATCGCTTCATAAGCGAAATTCTATTCTCCGGTACAGGAGGATCGTTTCGCAGGTGCTAACACCCAGGCCGGAACGGGCTTCGCTCGGAGACGGTCTCGCTCGGCCCGCGCGGCGCCATCGCGAAGCCCAGATCCGCCATCGCGAAGGACATCGACTGGTCTCGGACGATCATGAGCCTCGATGGGACCGCGAGGGCGCGATGGCTGACGAAGGAGGGCGTCCGCCGATCCGGTGGACGCCGGGCGCCTCGGGAGCCGCGATGCGGCTCCGCCGGGCTCATGGGGTTCGGTTGCGGCGGCGACGCGCAGGGGCTGGCTGAAAATTCGTGGTCGGCGCCGGTATCGTGATCGTTCGTCCCGCGCTTTGTGCACGCAACACGCGCGTCCCGGTTCCGGGACCTCGGCGTCTGATCCCGCATGCTTAAGTGACGATTGGCGAAGGCTCGGCGTTACCGGAGTGCCGCGAGGTTCGTCGTCTGGGGCGATGGTTCCAGATCACACCACAGATATGCCTTCGCCAGGGCCGTGTAACGCGACCGTCGTCCGAAGCCCAACCTCTCATGTTTCCTGCGCGGACACGCGTGCGCAATATTGTTTCTGCGTTATCCAAGTGGGATCGATCGGCGAGGATTTAACATTTATCAACTTATAGCCGGGCGCTGGATTTTTGTGGCAGTGTTCTGATATAGTTTCTCTCAACATCACAGATTGTGCGCACATTGACCAAGTCCATCAGGGCGAGCATCGATGGAAAGCTCAGACAAACCCTCGCCGATCATCGGATCTCATCGCCCTTTCGTGTCGAAGGGCTGTCGCCGGATGGGTCGGATGCGGCGCCTCTCAGTATTTCGACGCACTTGCCGGACCCCGGGGATGGTGCCATCGACTCACGAACTCTTGCTGATCAGTCCCACCGCAAAGCCTGTTCCCGCAGCAGGTTCGTACCTATGGTCCGGAGCTTCGATTTCTCGCAGAGGCGAAAATCGGATAAAACGTTCGCACCGCTGCGGTTGCGATTCGTAGAATCATTGCAAAAGACCAACTCCGAGTAAGATGGAATGTCAGACACGAACAAAGGCGGAAGTGCAGGCGAAGTCGGGCTACGCATCAAGTCGTTGCGACGCTCGGCCGGGCTGAGCCAGGCCAACCTGGGCAATGCTCTGGGTGTGACGTTCCAGCAAGTCCAGAAGTACGAGAGCGGCCGGAGCAAGATCGCGGCCGAGAAGCTTCACCAGATTGCTCAGGCTCTGGGTGTCGACATCAGCTACTTCTACGAAACGAAGCAGGGTGCCGGTCCTTCCGACAAGACCGGAGAGACGGCCCTGACGCAGGTGACCTCCGAAGGCGCGCTCTTCAAGGACTCCTTCGATCGGATCAAGGACCCGCGCGCGCGCTACCTTCTAGCGGAACTCGCGCGCGTCTTCTGCGAGATCGAGGCGGGACGATAGCCCGGCCGGAACCGCGCCGAGGGCTCCTGAGCGAACCTGACCCGCCTGCCGTGTGAGCGACGACCCGTGCCCGTCGCGCGGGATCTTTTGTCGATGGGAGGGCGGCTCCCGGTTCAGGCGGACAGGCGGGTCTCGCCGGGAGCGGCGGCCTCCGTTTCGAGGCCCAGCCGCGCGCCGACCCGCTCCGTGGTGCGCCGGATCAGGGGCGCGAGGGCCGCGATGGCGTCGGGGGACGGGAGGCGCGCCTCCGTCCGCGCGGCCTCCTCGATCTCCGCGAGCGCCCGCGCCAGGGCGCGCCCGCCGATGTTCAGGCTCATCGAGCGCAGGCCATGGGCCGCGCGGGCGACATCCGCCGCGCCCGCGGCGTCGCGCAGGGCCTCGAGGGCGGCCGGGGCATTCTCGGTGTAGAGGGCGAGGATGCGCGCGGCAAAGCCAGCACCTGCCCGCTCGGCCATGTCCGCGAGGCCGTCCACCACCTCGGTGTCGAGGAGGTCGGCGTCGTCCGACGGGCCGGCGGATCCTGCGGAAGCCCGCTCCTGTCCGGTCCCGGCCTCGCCGGTCGCCCCCTGTGGCGCGTCCAGGAAGCGCAGCAGCATGTCGCCGAGCCCGCTGAGGCTGAAGGGCTTCGTCAGCGTCCCGTCCATGCCGGCCGCGCGCCAGGCCTCGGCCGCCGCGCCCACCACGTGCGCGGTCAGGGCGACGATGGGCAGGCGCTCGGCTCCCCGCGAGGCCTCCTCGGCCCGGATCGCGGCGGCGGCCGCGTAGCCGTCGAGGATCGGCATGCTGCCATCCATGAGCACGAGGTCGAACGCGCCCGCCCGGCAGGCGTCCACGGCGGCCTGCCCGTCCTCCACCATGACGATCGCGGTGATGCCGCAGCGCGCCAGCGCCGCGCGGGCGACCTCGCGGTTCACCGCGCTGTCATCCGCCACCAGCACCCGGGCGGTGGGGAATTGCGGCAGGATCGTCCGGGCTTCCGCCGGGCGCGCGTCGCGGCGCGCGAAGTCGGTTCCGCTCGCCAGCGCCGCCAGCGCGGGCCCCCATTCCGCCTGGACCAGGGGCCAGGTCAGGAGCGCGTCGGCCCAGCCCGCCTCCAGGATGGCGGTGCCGGCGGGGTCGCCGAAGCGGGCCAGGGCCAGCACGCGGCCCAGGCCCCCGCGGCGGCGGCCCAGCGTCCGGATCGCGGCGGCGTCCGCGATCCAGTGGGCGTCCGCCTCGGCGGGCGCGCCGGGGCCGGCCGGTGCGAAGCCCGCCGCCGCGAGCCCTTCGCGCAGGCTGTCGCCCGTGGCCTCGCCCGCGACCGCCACGACGATGCGGGACGTCACGCCCGGCGCCCGCCGGGGTGCGGCGCGCGGGCTCGCGTCGGCGGCCTCCAGCGGCAATTCGGTCCAGAAAGTCGAGCCTTCGCCGAGCCGGCTGTCGACGCCGATGCGCCCGCCCATGGCGAGCGCCAGGCGCTGGGCGATGGAGAGGCCGAGGCCGGTGCCGCCGAAGCGGCGGGTGGTCGACTGGTCGGCCTGGGAGAAGGCCGAGAACAGGCCTCCGACCTTGTCGGCGGCGATGCCGATGCCGGTGTCCCGCACGCTCAGCCGCAGGCCGCCGGCGGCACCGCGCTCCAGGCGCACGCGCACCGAGCCGGCCGGCGTGAACTTCAGGGCGTTGTTGACGAAGTTGCCGAGGATCTGGCCGAGGCGCACCGGATCGCCGAGGAGGCGGGCGGGAACGTCGGGCGCCACGGTGGCGGCGAGGTCGAGGCCGCTCTCGCGGGCCTTCTCGGCGAACAGCGAGACCACGGTGTCCACGATCTCGGCCGGATCGAGGGCGACGTGCTCGAGTTCCAGCTTGCCGGCCTCGACCTTCGCGAAATCGAGGATGTCGTTGATGATGGCGAGCAGGCTCTGGCCCGACCGGGCGATGACCTCCGCGTGCCGCTTCTGGCGCTCCGGCAGGTCCGCGTCGGCCAGGAGCTCGGCCATGACCAGCATGCCGTTCAGCGGCGTGCGGATCTCGTGGCTCATGGTGGCGAGGAAGCTCGACTTGGCGTGGTTGGCCGCCTCCGCCGCCTCCTTGGCCTCGTGCAGGTCGACGGTGCGCGCCGCGACCTCGTTCTCCAGGTGCTCCATGTGCCGCGCCAGCCGGGCGTCGCGCTCGCGCAGGGCGCCGAGGAGGGCGTTGAAGGAGCGGGCCAGGACCCCGACCTCGTCGTCGCGCACGATCCGGGCCGTCCGGGCATAATCCTGGGACGCGCGCACCCCGTCCATGGTCTCGGCGAGCGCGGCGATCGGATGGGTGATCGCGCGCTGCAGCCCGTAGGACAGGAACAGGCCGAAGCCGAGGGCGAGGAGCCAGCCGAGGGCGGAGGCCTTGAGCAGGGACAGGACGCGGCCGGGCAGGTCGGTGGTGTCGGCGACGAGCACCAGGGTGCCGACCCGGCGCCCCGCCTCCAGGATCGGGACCTGGACCTGCGCGGTCCGGCTCAGGAGCAGGCCGAAGGGCGATCCGCCCTCGCCGAGGTCGACGTCGCTCACCAGCCGGACGGCGAGGCCCCGGTCGGCCAGGATCGAGCCGTCGGGACGCTCGATCCCCGCATAGACGAGGTCGCTGCGCCGGCCGATGGCGTTGAGGGTGCGCGCCGCCATCGCGGCATCCCCCGCATCGACCGCCCGCGCGCTCGCGGCGGCGAAGATCTCCGCGATGGTGCTGAGCGACTCGCGCTTGGTCTCCGCGTAGCGATGAACCTCCTGCCAGAGCGAAAAGGCCGTCGCCAGGGCGAGCGCCAGGACCACGGAGCCGAAGACCGCCAGGGCGAGCCGGGCCGCGAGGGAGCGCGCGACGCGCAGCCTCGGCGGCCGGGAGCCCGAGTGGGGAGCGGAGTCCCGAACGGAAGATCCCGGGACGAGAGAAGATGCGGGACGCGGATCGCTCATGGTCACGCAGCATAGGCGGGCTTCGTATGGATGGCCTTAACCGTCCACGCCGCGTTACGACCCGCGATCGCCGCGCCGGGCGTGAGGTTGGCGGAAAATTAAGCGTGGCCTTGTAGACGTGGCGTCCGCCCTGATCTTGCATGGATCGATCCAGGTCTGGCCTTCGTCACGATCTGTTATCCGCGCGACAGGTGCATGAGCTTGAAATGCACGCCCTGACTGCAGATCCATCGCCTCAGTCCAAGCCGTGTCGCCCGCAGGCCCGTCGATCCGTGGCCACGGGCAGGATCCGCCGATGCCGGATGGCCTCGCGGTTCGGCGCGGATCAGCGCGGAGCGATGGCGGTCGAGTTCGCGATGATCCTGTTTCCGCTCTGCATCCTCATCTTCGCGTTGCTCGAGGGCGCCCTGGTCTACTGGATCTCGTCCGCGCTGGACAATGGTCTCGATACGTCCATGCGGCAGTTCTACATCCAGGGCCAGGCCTCCTCGACGGCGCTGGTCGACGGCATTCGCGGCGAGCTGTGCCAGCAGGTGTCCCCTTTCGTGAAGTGCGAGAACCTCAAGGTCGACGTCGCGGCCTATGACAGCTTCGGCCGGATCGACAAGGCCGGCCCCGTCGACCCCTCGACGGGGACGTGGCGTGCGGGCTTCGGGGAGCAGCACGGCTGCCTGGCGAAGGGCAGCGTCGTCGTGGTTCAGGCCGCCCTGGCCCAGCAGACCTTCCAGAAGTTCGGCGCCGCCACGAGCCGGTTCAAGGATGGCAGTCAGCTGATCCTCGCGACCTCGGTGATTCAGCTCGACGGCAATTCCACGGGCAGCGCCGGTTGCTAGCCGAGGCTGTCCGTCGTGCGCGTTGCGCGGGCTCGCGGCTCCGCGCCCGGTTCGCGCGGGCGCAGGACGGCATCGCCATCCTGGAATTCGCGCTGGTGACCCCGCTCCTGCTGCTGATCTATTTCGGGACCGTCGAACTGACCACCGCCCTGCGCCATGCGCGCAAGCTCGACCTCCTGTCCCGGACGCTGGGCGACACCTTCTCCCAGCGCAACGCCCCGACCTCGGCGGAGGCCAGCGACATCTTCCAGGTCGCCTCCATCGTGATGGCGCCCCTGGACAGCGCCGGCATCCGGATGACGGTGAGCGCGGTCGGTGTGGTGGGGGACGAGGAGACGGGCTTCCTGCAGGTCTGCTCCAGCGTGGCGGCGCCGAACTCGCCGCTGCGGATTCCCGGCACCCCGGCCCCGGTGGACGCCGCGGACAGCCTCCAGCCCAGGGGAACCCGCCTCCTCCTCGTCGAGATCTCGACGGTCTACAGGCCGGTGACGGGTTCGGCCTTCTTCAAGGACGACGCGGCCGGCTTCACGATGTCGCGAAAGACCCTGTGGCCGGTCCGCTACGGGCGGCGCTACGCGAGCCAGAGCCCCGAGATCGTCATCGCCAGCGGAGCGCCCTGCCCCGTGCGCTGAGAGAACCGCAGGAGACGCGCCCTCACGGGCGCGCGTCGCCGGCCGGGAGCCGCTACTGCGTGAGCTGCGTGTCGCCGGAGCTCGGACCGACGCCCTTCGGAACCGGGATGTCGGTACTGCTGTAGCGGGCGTTGAGGATGAGGTTGGGGCCGTCGTAGAGGGTGATCATCCGCGCCACGATGACCGTGTAGTCGGACTGGTCCGCGACGGGCTTCGAGGAATCGATGATCAGGCGCCCGACGGGCAGGTAGATGGTGCCCAGCAGCGTGCGCGCGTTGTCGCTGATGATCCGGTACTCGCGCGCCGCGATCAATCCGCCCGGCGCCGGCTTCGCCAGGCCCTTCCCGTCGAGCGGCAGCAGGGACGGCAGGGGCGGCGGCGCGTTGCGGTCCTCGAAGAGCAGCAGGCCCGACATGATGCCGTCCCGGGGCGCGGTGAGGCTGATGACGCTCTTCTGGTCGAACAGCACGCCGCCGCGCACGCCCGTGAAGTAGAAGCCGGTGTTGACCCCCGTGAGGCTGGCGTGCTTGTCGACGACCAGGGGGCCGTCCTTCATGATGTAGACGCCCGGTTCCAGAGTGACGCGGGCGCCCTTCGTGATGTGCAGGCCCCCGCAATACGTGCCCGGCCGGAGGGTGACGTTGCCGCTGACGACGACCGCCCCGTAGAGGAGATTGTCGAGGCCATCGATCAGCTTCTTGGGGTTGAGCAGCATGCCGAGCAGGTTGATGCAGGATTCGGGGGTGGGGCCCTGCCGGTCGGCGAGGGGATCGCGCAGGGGCGGGCAGCCGGTGGCCGGCGGCGGCGTGAAGTTGGCGCCCGAGCCGGCGTAGCCGCCCGCCGAGCAGATCGAGAGGGCGGAGGCGACGGCCGCATTCTCCCCCTGGATGCCGGCCGGGTGCAGGGAATTCGAGTAGAGCGAGCAGTCCGAGGCGGTGATCCGGGCCGCGCTCTCGAGGTGGAACGCGCCGATCGAGAGCGCGTCGAGGGCGAGCAGGCACAGGCGCGTGGTCCCGGCGAGCTTGGCCGTGGATTGCACGCTCACGGCCACGCTCGGCATGTTGATGAGCTTGCCCAGGGAGAGGGGCACCTCCTCGGAGATCGTGACCTGGACGCCCGAATGGGTGCCGACCACCTGGGCCTTGATCAGCATCGTCCCGGGATTGGGGCTGCGCGCCTGGGCGCGGGCCATGGCTTCCGCGGTGCGGATCGCCGCCACGTCGTCGGCATTGGCGAGCTTGAACTGGTTGACCCCCGCGATGCTGGCGGTGTCGGCCGAGCGCTGGAGTTCGGCCCGGCGCTTGACCAGGGAGGCATACTCGATCGCCGCCGCGCTCAGGCCCATCAGGACCGGCATCATCAGGGCGAACAGCACGAGCACGCCGCCGCTCCTGTCCTGGCGGAATCGAGCCATGCCTGCGCGTGCCGGGGAGGTCATCATGGTTTCGTCGTGGCAGACAGTCTTATCGATTCCATGAAGCGGAGAGGGACGGGGAATGTCCTGGATATGTTCGCTCAACAAAGGCTTAAGAGTGCCTCACAAAACTCCCGACCACCGCCGATCCTCACTCTGGGCACGGCAGCGCAGCGGGAGTTTTGTGAGAGACACTGAGACGCCCGTGCGGCTTGTCGCGGGCGAGATTTATACTTTTCGTTGCATGGCGGGCTCCGATGCGGCGGCGCGACGCGGACCGAACCGGCCGATGCCCCGGCCCGGCCGACGGAACCGACCTCGTTCATCCTCCCGCTCGTCAGCCCCTTGTCAGGCCCGCCGCCCTCCCCTCATATGAGAACAGAGTGGGAACCGACGTGACGATCCGGGCGCAAGGCGAGAGACAGGGATGGATGCGCGGGAGAGCACGGTCATGACCTCCGGCGCCGCTCGCCCGGGCCGCACGCTGTTCTTCTTCGAGAAACCCTCGGCGATGCGCCAGCTCCAGCGCTTCTTCCGCTCGCCCGCCACGGTCTGCGTCGCGGCCGAGGGCCACCTGCTCGCCGCCGAGGAGCCCGGGAAGATCCGGCCCGAATGGAAGCCCTGGCACTTCGAGACCCTGCCCATCGTGCTCGACACCATCCCGGTCCGCTGCGGCACCAACCGCTCGGGCCAGTCCCATTCGGGCCGGATCGCCGCCATCGCGGCGGCCCTGCGGGGGGTCGAGCGCGTCATCATCGCCACCGATCCGGGACGCGAGGGCTCGATGATCGCCTGGGAGGTGCTGGAGCATCTCGGCTGGCGCGGGCGCGTGGACCGCCTGAAGCTCGGGGCGCTCGACGACGTCTCGATCCGCCGCGCCTTCGCCGCCCTGGCGCGGGAGCCGGATTCCGGCGCGCGCGACTACGCGGCCTACCTGGAGGCGCTCTGCCGCCAGTACGAGGATTATCATCTCGGCCTGAACGGCACGCGGGCCATCTCCCTGCGCCTGCGCCCGCCGGCCTTCCGCGAGCCCTGGCGCTTCGGCGGCGTGCAGTCACCGACGCTGGCGATTCTCGCCGACCTCGAGGCGCGCATCCGTTCGTTCGTGCCGCAGGACTTCTTCAAGGTCGCGCTGCATGCCGAGACCGGCACGGGCGGCGCCCTGACCCTGTGGCACATGCCCAAAGAGCGGATCTTCGAGCGCGCGGCGGCCGAGACGATCCGGGCGGCGGCCGCCGCCTGGTCCGGGCCGCTGGCGGTGGAGCAGCGCGACGTGCGGCGCGCGCCCCCGCGCCTGTTCTCGAAGGACACCCTGGCGCGGCGCTGCGCGAAGCGCTTCGGCTGGGACCCGCAGCACACCGCCCGCCTCGCCCAGGATCTCTACGACCAGGGCTATCTCAGCTACCCGCGCACGGAATCCGAGTCTCTGCCCGAGGGCCAGGCCGGGGACGCCGCCGCCGTGCTGGCCGCCATCGGAACCGTGATCGCCGAACTGAGCGCCCTCGTGCCGCCGGACGGGCCGGTGATCCGGCGCGGCGCCCGGGGGCACTACGTCAAGGATCCGGGCGAGCACCACGCCATCGTGCCCCTGCGCAAGGTGCCCGAGCGCGGCCGGCTCGACGCCGATCAGGCCCGGCTCTGGGACCTCGTGGCGAAGGCCTACGCCGCCGCCCACCTGCCCGACGGGATCGATGCCCGCACCGCCGTGACGGCGGAGGTGGCGACGCCGCTCGGTCCCAAACGCTTCGCCGTCACCGGCCGCGTCGTCCGGGTGCCGGGCTGGCGCGCGCTCTACGGCGCCGAGGCGGAGGCCGAGCCGGACGTCGTTCCCGGAAAGGCGAAGCCGGAGGACGAGGCCAGCGTCGCCCGCCTGCCGCGCGTGAGCGACGGCGAGGCGGCTACGGCCACGGGCGCCGAGATCGCCGAGGCGGTGACCGAGCCCCCCCGGCGCATCACCCGGGGCGAATTGCCGGTCGTGATGGGGCGCCTGATCGATCAGGTCGAGGACCCCGTGGCCCGGCGCGCCCTGGAGAATCCCGTCAACCCGAACGAGCCGAAGGGGCTCGGCACGGCGGCGACCCGCGACACGATCCTGCCCAAGCTCCTGAAGAGCCACTACGTCAGCCTCGCGGACGGCAAGGACCCGGCGATCGCGGTGACCGAGGTCGGGCTCGCCTTCATCGGGGCGGTGCGGCGGGTCTTTCCGGCCTATGGCGACCCCGTGGGGCGGGCGATGTTCGAGGCGGATCTGGCCGAGATCGGCCGGGCCACCACGCGCGACGAGGCGCGCGCGCGGGCGCAGGCTTTCCGGGAGCGCACCCGCGCGCGGCTCGACGCGCTGATCGCCGCGATCGGCCGGGCGGAGGCGGTCAGCCTCGATCCCGACGCGATCCCGCCGAACCCGAATGCGCCGGGACGGGGCGGCGACCGGGCGCCGACGCCGGCGATGATCGCCTTCGCGGTGTCGCTGGCCGCGCGCAAGGGGGTCGCGCTGCCGCGCGGATGCAGGAGCAGCCTCGTTCGCTGCCGCGCCTTCCTGGACGCCCATGCGGGACCGCGCGCCCCTGGCGATGCCGCCGCTGTCCGGGGCGCCGCGCGGCCGCCGAGCGCGGCCATGCTGGCCTATGCGCGTCGCCTCGCCGCGGAGCGTGGGCTCGCATGCCCGCCGGAGATCGAGACGCGGTTCGATGTCTGCCGTGAATTCCTGGACGCCCATGCGGCGCCGAAGGCCTCGGATTCCGTCGAGGCCGCGGGCATTGCGGAGGCCGGCCGCCTCGCGCGCGCCGCGGGCAGGGCGCGGTCCGTCAAGGCGGACGCTCCCAAGCCGCGGCGGCGCAAGGCCGGGCGCCAGCTCCGGCGCGCGTCCACGTCGTGATCGGGGGATCCCGGGCGAGTGACGCGCTCGGGTCGGCCCGTGTCAGGTGGCGGCGGGACGGCCGCGGAAGAGGCCGCCGAAGCTTTGGAACGGCAGCCAGAGAAGTTTGAGGAACGCCCGGATCGTCAGGACGGCGGCGACGGTGAAGAGCGCCAGCAGCGTTTTGATCATGGATCAGGCTCCTTTCCAAGAACCGGTCGGCCTCTGCTTGCGGCAGGAGCACCGGTCTCGACCAATGGGCTCGGAGAACAGGGCGGGATTAAGGACGCGCTCGGGTGGATGGGCTTCGAATACGCTCCGCCGCAGCGGATTTCGTCGAAACGCATTCTCCCGAACCTGTCCTCACCGCGCTCCCGGCCTCGCGTCGTTTCTCCCGATCCGGCCGGACGGCAGGGCCGCCGACGGGACGGGCGGAGGCTGAGGCCGGATTGGTTAACAAATTCTTTGACGCGCGCGCCGGGCGGATTCGGATGCGGGGGCCTGTCATGCCCGATCCGGCAATCCTTCCGGAGATGGCGGATCCCGGCTTTTCTCGAGCGGACGCGGTATCGGTCTCGTCCGGCGCGATCCCGGCCCTACCTGCCCGTCGAGCGGCACGATCCTGGCCAGGGGCGGGCGTGAACCTTCGAACCCGACGCGCAGCGAGGCGGCCCATGATTCCGGAGGGCAAGACTCCTGAGGGCGTGGTCCATCCGCCCATGACGACCCCGCGCGTCACCCTCATCGGTGTCCGCATCCAGGAGGGCGCCGGGCGCCTCGGCTGCGACATGGGGCCGAGCGCCTACCGGGCGGCGGGCCTGGCCGAGACCCTGTCCGGCCTCGGCCTCGAGATCGTCGATGCGGGCGACTTGGTTCCACGCCCGCACGTCGCGCGCGCCCATCCCAACGGGGCGCTGCGCCATCTCGGCGCCGTCGCGGCCTGGACGGAGGTGCTCGCCGAGGCGGCCCACGCGGCGAGCGGCACGGGTATCCCGATCTTCCTCGGCGGCGATCACAGCCTGTCGGCGGGCACGCTCTCGGGCCTCGGACGGCGGGCGGCCGAGGAGGGCCGGCCGCTCTTCGTGCTCTGGCTCGACGCGCACGCGGATTTCCACACCCTCGACAGCAGCACGAGCGGAAACCTGCACGGCGTGCCGCTGGCCTACGCCACCGGGCTTGCGGGCTTCGACGGCTACCTGCCGGCCCTGGCCGCGCCCGTCGATCCTGCCCATGTCTGCCTGATGGGCACCCGCAGCCTCGACCCGGCGGAACGGATCGCGGTGCGCGAGGCCGGCGTTCTGGTCCACGACATGCGCGCCATCGACGAGTCCGGCGTCGCCGCCCCCCTGCGGGCTTTCCTCCGCCGCGTCGCGGCGGCGGGCGGGCGCCTGCACGTGAGCCTCGACGTCGATTTCCTCGACCCCGGCATCGCCCCCGCCGTCGGCACCACGGTGCCGGGGGGCGCCACCTTCCGCGAGGCGCACCTGATCATGGAGATGCTGCACGATTCCGGCCTCGTCGGCAGCCTCGACCTCGTCGAACTCAACCCCTTCCTCGACGAGCGCGGGCGCACCGCGCACCTCATGGTCGACCTCGCCGCCAGCCTCATGGGCCGGCGCGTCCTCGACCGGCCGACGCAGAGCTATTGAGGGAGTGGCAGGACGAGGCGCGGGCATTGTTTCGGATCGCGCGCTGAAATCCGTTCCGGCGGCGTGCGATTCAAGCAACACGGAGACGAGGCTTCGGTTGCGGGCGGTCGAAGGTTAGGATTTCTATCAAGATCATCCTCAGATTGTATCACAACCGATCGAAAATGTGAGGATTTCGTAATTCATCTTCCCCTATATCCCGTCGGGATGATCAGGCACGTGACTTCACGAGACGACGCGATGGCGCGCGCGGCGCGGATCGACGACGAGCGGCTGGCCGCCCTCGATCGTTACGACATCCTCGACACGCCGCAGGAGGAGGGTTTCGACCGCATCACCCGCCTGACCCGCCGGATCCTCGACGTGCCGATGTCGACGATCGCGCTGATCGACGGGCATCGGCAATGGTTCAAGTCCCGCTCGGGCGTCGAGGCCTGCGAGACGCCGCGGGGGCCCGCCCTGTGCAATCTCGCGATGCACGAGCCGTGCGCCCTCGTCGTGCCGGATGCCCGCGCGGATGCCCGCTTCTCCGATAATCCCTTCGTCCTCGGCTCGCCCCATATCCGCTTCTATGCCGGCGTTCCCCTGCGCACCCCGCAGGGCCACAGCATCGGCACCCTGTGCGCCATGGACACCCGGCCGCGCCACCTGCCCGATGCCGACGTCGAGATCCTGGCCGACCTCTCGCATATCGTGATGAGCGAACTCGAACTGCGCCGCGTCGCCATGACGGACGCCCTCACCGGGACCCTGTCGCGGCGCGCCTTCCGCGACGAGTGCGGCCGCAGCCTGTCCCTGGCGCTGCGGCACCGCCATCCGCTAAGCTGCATCATGCTGGATCTCGATCATTTCAAGGCGGTCAACGACGGGCACGGGCATCCCGTCGGCGACCGCGTCCTGGCGGAGATAGCCACGGCCTGCCGCACGGAATTGCGGGCCTCGGACGTCTTCGGGCGGCTGGGCGGCGAGGAGTTCGCCGTGCTCCTGCCCCATACCGACCTGGCCTCCGCGATGACCGTCGCCGGGAAGTTGCGGGCGGCCATCGCCCGGGTCGGCGTGCCGGTTCCGGGCGGTCTCCTTCGCGTCACCGCGAGCTTCGGCGTCGCGGTCCTCGACCCCGCGGCCGCCGACCTGGACGCGCTTCTGGAGAATGCCGACGCCGCGCTCTATGCCGCCAAGGCGGAGGGCCGGGACCGCTGCGTCGCGTGGCGGCCGGTGCCGCGGCCGCAGCAGGCGGTCCGTCGGCGGGTCCTGAAGGCGGGCCGGATCGCGTTCGACGACGGCCGCCCGGTCGTCGATTGCACGATCCGCAGCCTGTCCGACGAGGGCGCCGGCCTGTCGGTGTCCGGCACGGCCGGCCTGCCCGAGACGTTCACGCTCGCCATCCCCGCCGACGGGGCCTCGCGCGCCTGCCGGATCGCGCTGAGGACCGACGGGCACCTCGACGTCGTGTTCGTCTGAAATTCCCGCGCGCGGTCCGGCGCCGGCCCGCTCCGCCCGCTCAGGTGGGAGCCTCGGCGGAAGGCGCGTCGAGGCCGAGCAGCCGCGCGATGTCCGGGCCGGCCTCCCCGATGAGATCGGCCAGGGTGTAGCGGTCGAGCACGGCCAGGAAGGCGGCCATCGCGTCGTTCAGCATCCGCCGCAGGCGGCAGGCCGGCGTCACCGCGCAGCCGTTCCCGGTAAAGCACTCGGTCAGCGCGAAATCCTCCTCCGTTTCCCGGATCACGGCTCCGACCTGGATCTCGGCCGGGGGTCTGCCCAGGCGCAGGCCGCCCCCGCGGCCCCGCATCGTCCGGACCAGACCCAGGCGGCCCAAGCGATGCACCACCTTCGTCAGGTGACTCTCCGAGATGCGGAAGGCGCGGGCGATCTCGGCGGTCGAACTCCGCCGCCCGCCATTCACGCCGAGATACATCAGGATGCGCAGGGCGTAGTCGGAGTAGAGGGTCAGCCGCATGGGGATTGTACTCGGGCCAGAGGACGATCCCGTGAGATCGCGGCACGGTCCCGGAGGCTTGCCCCGACGCGCGCCGCGAGGCCGGACCGGCCTTCGATCCGACGCATCGTGCCCCGGGTCGTCGGGAGCGCTTGCGGAACACCGGCTTCCAGTTCGTGCGTCTCGTCGGAGGATCGATTTGACAAATTTCTAATTCAGCCGTTCAGATCCAGGCTATAGTTGTATAGGTATAATGAATCGATAAGACGGGGCCGGTCCAGGGGCTGCGCGCGCCCGGACTGGTCTGGTCCGGACCGCCTGGCCCCCTCCGCCGGGACGCCCGCTCCTCGGCGCTCGCCCGGCAGGATGGGACGGGATCGGCCCGGCGAGAAACCCGGGCGCCCGGGCCGTATCAAACAACGGCCAGCCCTCAGGTACTGGTATGAGGTGTGGGCGCCCGCGGCCCGGCGCGTTGCAATCCCGCGTCAAACCCGCGACCCTGCGGCCCCTCGCCGGGCTTATGCCCGACCCCGTGTCCGGTCCCGGCCGGCGCCTCGGCCCGAGCGGGGCCGCCCAGAACAGAGACGATGTCCGCGTTCACCTTCATCCACGCCGCCGATCTGCACCTCGGCAGCCCCCTCACCGGCCTCGCCCTCAAGGATCCGGACATCGCCCGGCGCTTCGCCTCGGCCGGCCGCCGGGCCTTCGAGGACCTCGTCACGTATGCGATCGAGCGGGGCGTCGCCTTCCTGGTCGTGGCCGGCGACGTCTATGACGGCGACTGGTCCGACAACACCATCGGGCTGTTCTTCGCCCGGCAGGTCGCGCGGCTCGACCGGGCCGGCATCCCGGTCTTCCTGGTGCGCGGCAACCACGACGCCGAGAGCGTCGTCACGCGCTCCGTCACGCTGCCGGCCTCCGTACGCAACTTTTCCACGGCGCGGGCCGAGACCCACCGCCTCGACGCGTTGCGGGTCGCGCTGCATGGGCGCAGCTTCCCGAACCGGGCGGTGGAGGAGAACTACGCCCTCACCTACCCGGCCGCCCTCCCCGGCTGGTTCAACATCGGCATCCTGCACACCTCCTGCACCGGCCATGCGGCCCACGCCACCTACGCCCCCTGCTCGGTGGCGGACCTGGCGGCACGCGGCTACGGCTACTGGGCGCTCGGGCATGTCCACGACTACGCCGAACTGTCCCGCGATCCCTGGATCGTGTTCCCGGGCAACCTCCAGGGCCGCAGCATCCGTGAGTGCGGGCCCAAGGGCGCGGTCGCCGTCTCCGTCGCCGACGGCGTGGTCGGGCAGGTGGAGCGCCTCATCGTCGACCACGCCCGCTTCCACCACCTCGAGGTCGATCTCGTGGGCGCGGCCGGCGAGCGCGAGGCCGTGGCCGCCATCGAGGCGGCCCTGCGCCCGGTCGCGGAGGCCGCTGCCGAGCGCCTCGTGGCCGTGCGGGTGCGCCTGCACGGGGAGACGCCGGCGCATGACCGCCTCGCGGCCGACCGCGACGGGCTCACCGCCGAGATTCAGGCCGCCGCCCATCGCCTCCACGAGGACATCTGGCTGGAGCGCCTGAAGATCGAGACGGTCCGTCCCCGCCGCGCCGCCGCCGAGGCGCGTCCCGACGCCTTCGCGGCCATCGACCCCGCGACCCTGCTGGAGGCGGTGGACCACGACCCCGAGTTCCGCGCCCGCGCCCGGGCGGCCCTGGCCGAGATCACCGCCCGGATGCCGGGCGGTCTCGCCGCCGATGACGACCTCGCCGCCGATCTCGACGCCCTCTGCGCGGAGGCCGAGGCGGTGATCCTCGGCCGTCTCACCGGCCGCAGCTGCTAGAATCCGTCACCAAGGTCCCGAAAGCGTCCTTCGAACCATGCGTCTCCTCTCCCTCGCCCTCGAACGCTACGGCCCCTTCACGGACCGCACGGTGACGTTCCGGGAGGATGCGCGCCTGCACGTGGTGCTGGGCGCCAACGAGGCCGGCAAGAGCTCCGCGCTGAGCGCCGTCACCGACCTCCTGTTCGGCATCGAGACGCGCACCCGCTACGACTTCCTGCACGACATGCCGCAGATGCGGATCGGCGCCGAGATCCGCGCGCGCGACGGGCGCCGTCTCGGCTTCCGCCGGCGCAAGGGCACGAAGAACACCCTCGTGGACGCCGCCGACGCGGCCCTGCCGGAGGATGCGCTCGCGCCCTTCCTCGGGGGGCTGGCCCGCGAGGTGTTCTGCCGTGCCTTCGGCCTCGATGCCCGCGCGCTCCGGGCGGGGGCCGCCGAGATGATGGATGCCGAGGGCGAGGTCGGCGCCAGCCTGTTCGCGGCGGCCTCGGGGCTTCGCGGCTACAGCGGCCTCCAGGCCGAGCTGGAGGGCGAGGCCGCCGGCATCTTCATGCCGCGCGCCGCCCAGAGCCGGACCTTCTACCAGGCGCTCGGCCGCTACGACGAGGCCCGCAAGGCGATCCGCGCCGGGGAACTGCGCGCCGGCGACTGGCGCGACCTCAACGCCGAGATCGAGGCCGCCGGCACCCGGCTCGCCGAGATCAAGGCGAACCGCGGGCGCATCGCCGCCGAGCAGGCGCGCCTCACCCGCCTGCGCCGGGTCGGCCCCCTGCTCCAGGCCATCGACGCGGTGGACGCGCGCGCCGAGCCCGCCCCGATCGCGATGCCGGAGGCCTGGATCGACCGGCTCGGCCTCGCGCTGGCCGCCCTGCGCGCGACGGGCGAGGCCGTGACCCGCACCGGGGCCGCCGCCGCCGAGGCGGCGCAAGCCCTGGAACGGGTGCCGGTGGACGAGGGCGTGCTCGCCCGCGCCGACGAGATCCTGGAGGCGTTTCGCGGCACCGACCGCTTCGACAAGGGCGGCCTCGACCTGCCCCGCATCCAGGGCGAGGCCGACGCCTTCGCGCGCGAGATCGCGCAGCTCGCCGCGCGCATCGGCCTGCCGGATGCGGAGGCCCTGCGCGCCCGCCAGCCCTCCGACGCGGCGCGCACGCGCATCGAGGGCCTGATCCGCGACGGTCGCGAGAACGCGGCCACGATCGCCCGGCTGAGCCAGGACCTCGCCGCCCGCCGCGCCGAGCGGGACCGGCTCGCCGCGTCGATGGCGGAATCGGGCGCCCTCTCCGACCCCGCCTCCCTGCGCGCCGACCTCAGGACCTTCGCCACCCTGCCGCGCGACCTCGACCGGCGCGACGACCTCGCCGCCACCCTGGCGCGGGAGGCCGGGCTGATCCGCGCCCAGGCCGTCCGACTGAGCCCCCCGATCCCGGATCTCGCCGCCTACGACGCCGGGCGTCCGCCCTCGGCCGAGGCGGTGGCCCGGTTCCGGCGCACCCTCGACGCGGTGATGCGCGAGCGCGACCGGGCCGCCGACCGCCGGGACGCGGCGCAGGCAGCGGTGGCCCAGCGCCTGGCTCGCCTCCGGGCGCGCGAGGCCGGGCGGCCGATTCCGACCCGCGCGGATCTGCTGGCCCTGCGCGCCCGCCGCGACGGCCTGCTCGCCGCCCTGCCCGACGGCGCGCCCGACGATTTCGCCCGCTTCGGCGCGGCGCTCGCCGAAGCCGACCGGGCGGCGGACGACCTCGTGAGCGACGCCGCCCGCGTCGCCGAGCAGGCCTCCGACGCGCAGAGCCTGGAGACCGAGCGGGCGGAAGCCGCGGCGGCGGCCGATGCGCTCGCCGCCTGCGAGGCCCGCCTCGCCGAGGGGGACGCCGCCTGGCGCGAGGCCTGGGCGCCCTGCGGGATCGAGCCGGCCGCGCCGGCCGAGATGGCCGCCTGGCTCACCGAGGTCGAGACCCTCCTCGACGACCGCCAGACCCTGGAGACCACGCGCCTGGAGCAGGCCCGCATGGCCGCCCGGGTCGAGGCCTGCCGGGCCCCCCTCGCCGATCTCAGCCGCCGGGCGGACCTGCCCGACCTCGACGGCCTCGATGTCGGGCGGATGCTCGCCCGGGTCACGGACCGGATCGCGGAGCTCGGCCTGCGCTGGGAGGCGGTGCGCGATGCCAAGATCCGCGCCGTGGACGCGGCTGGGCAGATCGCCCGCACCGAGGCGGCCCTGGCCGAGGCACACGCCCGCGAGACGGCCTGGCGCGCGGGCTGGGGCGCGGCGCTCGGCGCGCTCGGCCTCGCGGCCGGGGCCGGTCCCGACGAGGCCGAGAGCGCCCTCGTCGCCTGGCGGGCGGTGCCGGCGGCCCTGTCCGAGCGCGACAACCGCCTCGGCCGCGTCAACGGCATCCTGCGCGACCTGGAGGCCTATCGCGCCGTGGTGGCGCGCCTCACGGAATCGCTCGCGCCCGATCTGGCCGGCCTTCCCCCGACCGCCGCGATGAAGGCCCTGCATGCCCGCCTGCAGAACGCCCTGAGGGGCGAGACCCGCCGGGCGGAACTGGCGCGCCAGCGCGACGCGGCCGAGGCGGCCCGGGCGCAGGCGGAGCGCGCGGCGCTGGCGGCCGGTGCCGATCTCGCCGCCCTCATGACGGAGGGCGCGGCCGGGACACTCCCGCCCGGCACCGACCCGGAGGCGCTGCACGCGCGCCTGACCGCGCGCCGGGCCTGGGAGGCCGAACGCGCCGAGCGCCGGGCCGAACTGGCGCGCGCCGCCGACGGCCAAGCGGAAGCCGACCTGCGCGCCGAGCGCGCGGCCCTCACGGGCGACGACATCGAGGGGCTTCTCGCCAACCTCGCGGCCGAGGCGGACGACCTCGACCAGCGCGGACAGCGCGCCTTCGCCGACCGCGACCGGCACGAGCGCCGCCGCGCCGAGCTGGAGGGGGGCACCGGCGCCGAGCTGGCGCTCGCCCAGCGCAAGGCGGCGGAGGCCGAACTCCAGACCAATGCCCGGCACTGGGCCGTGCTGAAGCTCGCGAGCCTGATGCTCGGCACCGCCATCGGCCGCCACCGGGCGGGGCAGCAGGACCCGCTCCTGACCCGTTCGGGCGCCCTGTTCCGGGCGCTGACCGGGGGCGCCTTCGCGGGCCTCGCCCAGGATTACGACGCCTCGGACACGCCCCGCCTCGCCGGGCGCCGCGCCACCGGCGAACTGGTTCCCGTCGAGGGCCTGAGCGAGGGCACCCGCGACCAGCTCTACCTCGCCCTGCGGCTGGCCTATCTCGAGGACTACGCCAGCCGCGCCGAGCCCGCGCCCTTCATCGGCGACGACCTCTTCCTCACCTTCGACGACGCCCGCACCGCCCACGGCCTCGAAGCCCTGGCGGCGGTGGGCGACACCATCCAGCCGATCCTGTTCACCCACCACCGCCACGTGGCGGACCTGGCCCGGGCCCGATTGGGCGACGCGGTGGACGTGCTGGACCTGTGAGACCCTCTTCCGCTCGATCGAAGCGGAAACGGTCTCGCTCAGCCCGCGCGGCGCCGGAGCGAAGCCCCAATCCGCCATCCCGAAGGGATCGACCGGTCTGAGGGCGCTCGGGGCCGGCGCCAGATCGCCCGCCCCAGCAGCAACCCCAGTCGACGGCAGAACAGGGCCACGCCCAAGCACCAGGCCAGCCCCGCCAGGAGGGCCGTCGCGAGGCCGGCGAGGCCGCTGCCGAGCGCCAGGGCGCCGCGTCCGAGCAGCGCCAGGGCGGCGCGGGTGCGGGGGCCGAGGCGCTCGCTGAGGCGGAGCGCGCGGGTGACGTCGGCCGGGTCGCGCGCGAGGCCGAGCACCTGCATCACCCCGCGCTGGCCCGTGCGGCGGCCGAGCGCCAGGGAATCGCCGGCGAGATTCGACAGGCGCGCCATCGTGCCGGGGCGGATGGCGAGGCCGGCGGCGGCCCGCGCGCCGGCGAGATCCAGGCGGGCGGCGGCGGTGAGCGCGCCGGCCACCGCCTCGCGATCGAGGCCGGCGCGCACCGTGCGGCCGAGATTCGCGGCCAGCGCCGGTGAGAGCCGGCCGCCGCGTCGGGCCGCCTTCAGCACGGTCATGCCCGCGCGCCCGCCCGCCCCCGCCCCGGCCGTCCAGGTGGCCAGGGTCAGCGGCAGGCCGACCAGCGCCATACCGAGCAGGAGCGCGTCGTAGGGCTCGTCGCGGGCGTAGCGGCCGCCCTAGCGCAGGAGGTCGCGAACGTCGCCGATCCCCGTGACGTCGGCGGCGAGCGATCCGGCGAGGCCCGCCGCCCCCTCCGCCTCGCCCGTGACCGCGCCGGAGGCGAAGTCCCGCACCGTGCGTCCCACCCGCCCCTGCGCCAGGGCCTCGACGCGCCCGCGGCGCGCCGGATCGACGGCGACGCCGCGCGCCTCGGCGAGGGCGAGGAAGCTCCGGGCCAGGTCCTCGTCCTCGGCCGCGAGCGCGGCGTCGAGGCCCTCGGCCAGGCGCGTCTCCGTGGCCTCGCGTTCCAGGCGGATCTCCGCGAGGGCACCGGGATCCTCGGCCGCGCCGAGGAGGCGGCCCGCGAGGTAGGCCGGTGCGACCACGGGGGCGGCCGTGGCCGCGAGCGCCGCGCCGCCCGCGAGCAGGCTGATCCAGGCCGCGACGCTGCGCAGGCGCATTCGCCTCGTTCCCCCCGTCTCGCCCGAATCGTCCGCAACAAGATGGGGAAGCCGTGCGCCGGGCGCATCCCCTTCCCGTCGCCGGGCCGGGGCTGTCCGCTCCGGGCAGGCTGCCGGCGACATGGTCGCTCGGTATCCGGTCGGGACCGGTGCCGCCCGGTCCGACGCGTCATCGCCCCGGCGGGCGCGTCAGGGCGTCGCTCGGATCAGGCCGGGATTGATTTCAGGCGGTCCTGTCGACCGACGAACGCGCGGGCGATTCGAAATAACATTTCCTATGGAATTTTATTCGCTTGGCAGTATCGACAGGCGATGCAGCTCGTTTCCGCCGGCATCCTTGATCACGAGTTCCCACAGGCCGTCCACGTCCATCAGTTCACCGCCGCTGCGCAGTTCCTCGATCACGATGACGGCCTGTTCGATGGCCTCGGGCAGGTCGGCCGCCTCGGCACCCTCCGCGTCGGACATCGTGGTTCTGCCATCGGTGAGATCGAAGTGGAAGCGCATGAGGGAATCGCTCTCCGGGACGCGGGAATCAGGCAGGTGTGAATAGTCCGATTCCACCAGAGTGCAACGCGATCCCTGTCGCATGCACTCCGCCTTGCGTGGGGCCGGTCTCGCTGAAGGAGACCGCTCGATTCGCGTTCGGCGGGAAGTTGACGCCACGGGATCTCGCGTTCTCCAGGCCCGCGTCGACCCGCTCGCCAAAGGATGATGGGACCGATTACTGAGAATCGCAATTTATCTACAATGCGGACTTGACATAAGCCGTGGGATAATCACCGTTATTTTTGTGCATTGCGGCGTAAGCGATCGGGGGGAAGGTCTACCAATGATGGGGTGCGAGGAACGCCGAGCCATAGCAGGAACCGCTCTGCCCTCCGAACGGATCTCGAACCTGCGAAATCATATTCGGACCCTCGTCAGACGATTGAGCGGCGGCACGACGAGCGCGGGTTGAAGGCGGGCCGTCCGACGAGGCGGCTTCGACATCATATGATTGTTAAAATCTTGCATTTCTATGGTAATAACATAAATATCACGTATTTATTAGATGCACGTAAACATATAGTTCATGCTGATTAGAATTTTTATCAAAAAATTGACTAAAAATAGCTAGAAAGATAATTTAGTCGCAGGCATATTGTAAATTCTCTCTGAAAACCCAGACATGTGTCGACAATCGGAAAAATACACACAGCAATGGGTCTGTAAAATTATTCCATGTTGTTAAGCGCCAGTATTCTTCGTCAATGTGAACAACCAATTCAAACATTTTATCGGGCCATTTTTCTGACATTGTAATTTCTAATATTTTCATAAATATTACGCCAGATTTACATTTTGAAGATCGATAATCATCAATGGGTATTAGATCTTGCGCTGCATATTCTCTCAGCGCTTTGTTCGGGACTATGTATAGTACGGTTCCGACCTCGATAGTCTTCGGGTCCAAAACACCCCAGTATTCACTCTGCGTGTTCATCACATATAAGCCTCTCGCAGCGCTTCCAAATATTACCTACCCTGGTTCATTCTTTTTTCTGCCGTCAAGAGAATAAGTTGCTTGCCGCTGCCTTACCGCTCCCGCCACGCCTTTGCGATCTGGTCGGCCAGCGGCTTGGTGAGGTAGCTCATCACCGATCGGTCGCCGAGCTGCATGTAGCTCTCCACCGGCATGCCGGGCACCAGGCGCACGCTCCCTAAGCGCTGGATCTGCTCCTCCGGCACCCGGATGCGGGCCACGTAGTAGCTCATCCCCGTCTTCGGGTCGGTGGTCACGTCGGCCGAGACCCGGCTCACCACCCCGTCGATCTCCGGCGTGGTGCGCTGGTTGAAGGCCGGAAAGCGCAGGACCGCCGCCTGGTCGAGACGCACGTTGTCGATGTCCTGGGGCTGGATCTTGACCTCCACCGCGAGCTGGTCGGCCTCCGGCACGATCAGCATGGCGGGTTCCGACGGCGTCACCAGTCCGCCGATCGTATGCACCGTCATCTGGTGCACCACTCCCGCCTGGGGCGCGCGCAGGTCGACGCGCTTGAGCTGGTCCTCGGCCGCCACGCGCTTCTCGACGGATTCCGACCACTTGCCCCGGATCTCGGCCAGATCCTTGCCCGTCTCGGTGCGCATGTCGCCGTCGATCTGCAGGATCTGCAATTCGGTCTCGGCGATCTTGCCCCGCGCGGAGGCGGTGGCGGCGACGAGCTGGCCGCGCTCGCCGTCCAGGCGCGCCGCGTCCCGCTCCAGGGCGTTGACGCGCGCGAGCGGCACCAGGTTCTTGGCGTAGAGCCCGCGCACGCCCTCGAGCTCGCCCGTGATGAAGCCGACCTCGCGGGCTTTCGCCGCCACCTGCTCGGTCAGCCCCTTGATCTCCTCGCGCAGCTGCAGCACGCGCTCGCGCAGCTGCGCCTTCTGGCCCTCGCGCCCCGCCACGCGAGCGGTGAACAGCCGGGTCTCGCCCTCGATCAGGTGGGCCACCGCCGGGTCGCCGTCCTTGCGCGCCAGGAGATCGGGCGGGAAGACGATCCGGGCGGCCCCGTCGCGCTCGGCCTCGTCGCGGGCGCGGCGCGCGGCCAATTCGTCCAGCGCCTTCAGCACGATGTCGAGGTTGGCCCGGACCTGGGTCTCGTCGAGGCGGATCAGCACCTCGCCGGCCTTCACCCGCGCGCCCTCGCGGACCAAGAGCGCGCCCACCACCCCGCCGGTGGGGTGCTGCACCTTCTTGACGTCGGACTCGACCACGAGCTGGCCCGGCGCGATCACCGCGCCCGAGATCTGGGTGAAGGTGGCCCAGCCCCCCACCCCCACCACCAGCACCGCGCCGAGCCCCAGGCTCAGCGCCAGGTGGCGGCGGATCGAGCCCTGGGCGCCGGCGCGCGGACCGGCAAGGGGGCGCCCGAGGGTGGGGCCGAGGGGGCCGGATTCGAGGGCGACGGCCATCAGGCGCTCTCCTGCAGGGGGCCGGGGGATGCGGAGCCCGGAGGCGTGGGACCGGAGGCGGGGCGGGCCTCGACCGGCACGGAGGCCGGGCGCAGCACGCGCTTCAGGACCTCGTCCTTCGGCCCGAAGGCCTGGGCCCGGCCGTCGGCCATCATCAGGATCAGGTCGACGGCCGCCAGTGCGCTCGGTCGGTGGGCGATGACCACGCAGATGCCCCCGCGCCGGCGCACCCCCAGGATCGCCTGCGTCAGGGCGTTCTCGCCCTCCGCGTCGAGGTTGGCGTTGGGCTCGTCGAGGAAGACGAGGAAGGGCTCGCCGTAGAGGGCGCGGGCGAGGCCCACGCGCTGGCGCTGGCCCGCCGAGAGCCCCGCCCCGCCCTCGCCGATGCGGGTGTCGTAGCCCTCCGAGAGCCGCAGGATCAATTCGTGCACCCCCGCCGCGCGCGCCGCCGCGATCACGCCCTCGGCCGAGGCCTCCGGATCGAAGCGCGCGATGTTCTCCGCCACCGTGCCGGCGAAGAGCTCCACCTCCTGGGGCAGGAAGCCGAGATGGGGGCCGAGATCGTCGGCCGCCCACTGGTCGAGGGCCGCCCCGTCGAGGCGGACCTTGCCGCGAAAAGCCGGCCAGACCCCGACGAGCGCCCGCACCAGGCTCGACTTGCCCGACGCCGAGGGGCCGATGATGCCCAGACCCTGGCCGGCCTGGAGGGCGAGGCTGACGTCCTGCACCACGAGGCGCTGGGTGCCGGGGGGCGCGACGCTCAAGGACTCGACCTGGAGGGCGCGGGTCGGCGCGGGCAGCGCGTGGGGCCGGGCCCCGGCCGGCATGCGGGCGAACAGGTCCGACAGGCGGGCCCAGCTCTGCCGGGCCTGGACGAAGCCCTTCCAGTTGGCGATGGCGAGCTCGGCCGGGGCCAGCGCTCGCGCCACCAGGATCGAACTCGCGATGATGATGCCGGCACTGGCCTGGCCGTTGATGACGAGGGTGGCGCCCAGCGCCAGCACGCCCGATTGCAGGGCCATGCGGAAGACCTTCGAGGCGGCGCTGAAGCCCCCGGCGATGTCGGAGGCGCGCTGCTGGGCCAAGCAGTAATCGCCGTTGGCTTGCCCCCAGCGGGTGGAAAAGCGCCCCTGCATGCCGAGTGCGGCCAGCACCTCGGCGTTGCGCCGCCCGGCCTCGGCCAGGCCGTTGCGGCGCAGGCCGTGGCCGGTGGCGGTCTGGGCGGGCCGGCGCGTGGCCCGGTCGGTGAGGAGCGCGAGTGTCGCCAGCACGGCGGCGCCGACGAGGGCGGCGAGCCCGATCACGGGATGGAACAGGAAGCAGATGAGCAGGTAGACCGGCATCCAGGGCAGGTCGAAGAAGGCGGAAGGGCCCGAGCCGCCGAGGAAGGCGCGTAAGGAATCGAGGTCGCGCAAGGGCAGCAGGCCGTCGCCGGGGGCCGCGCCCTTGAGGGGCGCGCGCACCACGATGTCGAAGACGCGCCCGCTCAAGCTCTCGTCCAGGGCCGCGCCGACCCGGGCGAGCACGCGCGCGCGCAGGGTCTCGAGCAATCCCTGAAAGGCGTAGAGCACCAGGGCGAGCACGCAGAGCCCGACCAGGGTCGGCACCGAGCGGCTCGGGATCACGCGGTCGTAGACCTCGAGCATGAAGAACGAGCCCGTCAGGTAGAGCACGTTCACCAGTCCGCTCATCGCCGCGACACCGACGAACGCCGTGCGGCACGACGCGAGGGCCGAGACCAGCTCGACCGAATCCCGAGCCTTCATGACGTCGCGTTTCCCTCTCCAGGGTGCCGCTCTCGACGATATCGAGATCGGCGAATCCACCTATGAAGTATAGATTGAGCGCATTCGGTCATCGGCACAATCGGTCTCTCGGTTGGCTCCGCTCGCATCGGGGCGAATTCTGTTGTCGGGCACGTGATCGAAAGGCGTACATTCGCCCGGACCTCGTCTCATCCTGTCGTCCCGCCATCGAGGTTGTCGGGCCGTCCCATGCGGCTTCCCCGATGCCGGGGTTATCGGATGCAGCGGGACCGGCGGGCGCGCCGCCGGTCCCGATTCGCAAGGGAATTGGGACAGGCCTCAGGCGAAATGCGCCCAGTCGGCCGTCACCGCGTGGAGATGGACGCCCTCCAGCAGGATGGTCTCGCCCGGCAGGTGGAGCGTGGTGCCGGCGGCCCCGTCCGTCAGGGTCGCGTCCGCGGCATGGTAGCCGTGGAAGTCCAGGGTGTCCGTCCCGAGGACGAAGTCGTGGATCACGTCCTGCCCGCCCGCGCCCTTGGTGAAGGCGAAGACGTCGCGGCCGGCGCCGCCCGTGAGCGCGTCGTTGCCCGCCCCGCCATCGATGCGGTTGTTGCCGGCATTGCCCATCAGGATGTTGTCGAGGGCGTTGCCGGTGGCGGAATTGTCGCTCGATCCGGTCAGGATCAGGTTCTCGACATTGTCGCCGAGCTTGTAGCTCGTGGCGCTCTCCACCGTGTCGTTGCCCTGCCCCGTCAGTTCCACCACACGGTCGCGCGCGATGTCGACGACGTAGGTGTCGTCCCCGGTCCCGCCGGCCATGTCGTCGGCATTGCTGCCGCCGTCGAGGCGGTCGTTGCCCGCCCCGCCGGTGAGCACGTCGTGGCTCGCGCCGCCCTCCAGGACGTCGTTGCCGTCGCCGCCGTCGAGGATGTCGCTGCCGGCGCCGCCGGCGACGTGGTCGTCGCCGGTCCCGCCGAAGAGCTGATCGTCGCCGTTGCCGCCCGACAGGGTGTCGTTGCCCGCATCCCCGAACAGGATGTCGCGGCCTTCCCCGCCGATCAGGGTGTCGTTCCCGTCATGGCCGTGGACCAGGTCGTGCCCCCGCAGGGCGTCGATATGGTCGTCGCCGGCCGTGCCGTCGAGCGAATCCGCGCCTCGGGTGCCGAGATGCGAGGGCGTGGTCTCCACCGGTGCCGGCACGGACGGCGCGGGGGACGCTGCCGGCGGCTTGGCCACCGGGTCGGACGTCACGGGGTCCGGCGTCACGGGGTCGGACGTCACCGGCGTCGATGTCACCGGCGCGGACGTCACCGGCTCGGTCGTCACGGGCACCGGCACGGCGGCGCCGAGATGCCCCACGCCCGCCTGCGCCCGGTCGAGGCCGGGGACGCTCGCGGCGGCATCGAGGGTGTAGGCGTAGGGCACGTCGTAGGAGGCGGTGGAGACGCCGTTCTCGGCGCTCGCCTCGTTGCTGCCGGTCTTGCTCCAGGTCACGTCGGTCATGACGTTCCCGCTCAGGTCCCAGTAGCCGATCTTGGCGCTGTCGAGGCTGACGATCGGGTTGTGGGCGTTCTCGAAGACGTTGTTCTCGATCAGGCCGACCGCGCCCATGCGCAGGTTGATGCCCGAGGTCTCGATGTTCTTGTAGTAGTTGTCGTAGATGTGCACGTCCCCGTCGCGGACGCTGGGTGCGCGCGAGCCGATGTTCTCGAAGACGTTGTGGTCATAGGTGATGTAGCGTCCACCCGCATCTTCGTCCGAATAGCCCACGAGCGACGTCTTGTGATGGTCGTGCAGGTAGTTGTTCGAGATGGTGATGTACTCGGCGCCGCGTTTGATATCGAGCAGGCCGTCGTAATAATCCTTGTCGGCCGCCAGGCTGCTGTAGAGTTCGTTGTGGTCGATCCAGATGTTCTTCGAGGCGCCCTCGATGCCGATCGCGTCCTTCGGGCCGGTGGCGACGTCGTGGATCTTCAGGTTCTGGATGATCAGGTTCGATGAGCCGCCGCTGATGCGGATGCCGATGCCGTCGAAATCGGCGTTGCTGCCGACGCCGATCACCGAGATGTTGCTCTTGCCCGCGATGGCGATCGCGTCGACGCCGCTATTGCCCGGGGTGATCTTGCCGTCGACGTAGATCGTCAGCGGTCCCGAAGCCTTGTCGATCGCCGCCTGAAGCGCCGCGCCGGTGGAGACCGTCACGCTCGGGCCGCCGCTGCCGCCGGTCGTGCCGCCGTTCATCGAGGCGAAGCCGTGAGCCAAATTGTCAGCCATTGATGTTGTTCCCCTTCCGCATTTTCTGCGGAGATTCTTTTATTGATTTGATAATTTATGGTTAATGCATCTTAACGAAGGCTATTATAAGATTTTCATCTTCATACGATCTCCATGGGCATGGTTGTCCCTCGACCGGATGCGGGGTGCAGTCCGGCCTCGAGGCCATCGGAACGTGTGTTGCAGGCCCGATCACGCGGGAGGATCAGGCTTCGGAAATCCGGTCGCTCGCAAAACCCGGTCGGCGGTTCCTGTGCGCGGAACGCGGCGTCGCTGCGGCCCGGTCCCGGCCTGCGGGATCAGCCGCGCTCCCGCCCGGGGGCGGGAGCCGCCGTCGCATCGGTCATGAAGAGGTCCTCGCTCTGATCGGGATCACGCCGAAGGGCGCGAAGCCGCGAAAGTGGGGAACGCCTGGGCACAGACGAGACGCCGGCCCGGATCACCGGTTCCGAGGCCCGCAGACAATCAAGCCGAGAGGGACATCGACGATACCCCCGTCGCTCTCGCGCCGACGGCAATGTCATGCAGCAATAAGGCTAAGTTGTGAACCCCATAATCGGATCGAAAGCGCCGAATGCTTGCGCAGATCGGGCGAGGGTAGCGCTTAAATGGGTGGCATGCTGTGTTGTTGTGCGTCTGATCGGACTTTATGTTACTTCGAAGTGACACGAATTCATCAGGGCGGCGACGATGTCTGATGCTCCAGCGTGTCGAGCAGGGACTGGGCGAGCCGCGCGATGAGGCGGCGGGCCTCTGATTCGTGGTCCGCGCGGGCGCCCCCCTCGGGCGCGACGAAGACCTCGCCGGCGATGCCCCCCAGCGGCGTGCGGAAGCTGAAGCGGTAACGCCCGCGATGGCCGCGCTTCAGCACGAAATGCACCGGCTCGCGCGCGGCCTGGAAGCCGCGCTCGGTGGGCGCGCGCGGGCGGGCATCCTCCGGGGCGATGGGCGGCGGGCGGATCAACGGGCCCGCCTCTCGCCGAGATCGGCCAGGATCTTGTGCGCGGCCTGGCTGGTCGGGTCGCGGGCGAGCGCCTCCCGGGCGGCGTCGCGGGCCTCATCGTAGCTCTTCATCAGGCGCAGGCAGCGGCCGAGCTTGATCCAGTGGGCGGCGACGTCCGATTGCACCACGGTGAGGCGCCGCAGGAGGTGGGCGGCCTCGTCGAAGCGGCCGCTGGTGAGGTGCGCCTTCGAGAGGACGCGCAGGGCCTCGAAGCGCGCGGGATCGATGCGCAGGAGCTGTGTCGCCAGGGCCTCCTGCCGGGCGGCGTCGCCGTCGGCCACCGCTCGGCGCAGCGCGGAGGCGACCTGCGCCCCGCCCCGCCGCAGCAGGCGGGTGCAGACCGGGTCCTCGGGATTGTCGGCCAGCACGATGGCGGCCGCGCGCACGGCCCCGTCGATGTCCCCGGCCTCCTCCTGCGCCCGGGCCTGCTTGGCGAGGCGGCGCGACAGGGATTCGGCCGAGGCCCGGGCCTTCGTGTTGCCGGGATCGGCCCGGGCGGCGCGGCGGTAGAGACCGAGCGCCGGCTCGGGGCGCCCGGCGAGGTCGGCGGCGCGGGCGGCGCGCACCAGGGTCGCGGCGTCGCTGTCGCCGGCGCGGTCGACCTGATCCCAGAGATCGGCCGCCCGCGCCCAGTCGGCGCGCTTCTCGGCCGCCGAGGCCGCCTCGCGCAGGGTCTTCACCCCGTCGGGATCGATGTGCAGGACGAGGTCGTAGGCCTGGGCCGCCGCCTGGAAATCCCCCGCCTGGATCGCCGAGCGTGCGGGCTTGAGCCAGTGGGTGGCGAGCCGCGAGAGGCTGCGGGCGACCGTGCGGTCGCCGGGGTGGAAGACGAGGTAGGCGCGCAGGGCCTCCGCGCCGGTGGCCCAGAATTCCTGGGCGAGGGCGTGCTCGCCCGCCGCCTTCAGCTGGCGGCAGATATCGTCGCGGTGCTCCTCGGGCACGCCCTGCGGCGCGGCGTGGACCCGGCGCGCCACGCGCGTCAGGCCCTCGACCCGGCCGGCCGCGATCATCCACTGCATGATGGCGAGTGCCGCCTCCGGGTTGGCCTCGGCGAGCGCCTCGGCCACGGCGGCGAGTTCGGAGAAGCGGCCGAGCATGCGCAGGGCCTCGGCCTTGACCGCCAGCGCCACGGTGTCGGCGGGCTCGCGCTCCAGCACCTCGGCGGCGAGCGCCAGGCCCGCATCGGCCTGCTTGGCGCGCAGGTGGCAGCGGGCGGCCTCGATCAGCGGCCAGGTCGCCTCGCGGCGGCAGGCGGCCATCTCGCGCCACATCGCGGCCGCCTCCTCGAAGCGCTTGAGCTTGGTCAGGGCCTTGGCCGCCGTGACCACCGAGGAGGAGTTGCGCGGGTTGGCGGCGCGCCCCCGCAGGGCGAAGTCGAGGGCCGTCTCCGGCTCGCCCCGGCGCAGGGCCACCTGGGCGATCACCGAGATGCCGGGCGCGCAGGGCGGATCGGCGGCGATGGCGGCGCGCGCCACCGCCGAGGCGGCGGACAGGTCGCCCGCCCGCATGGCCTCGGCGGCGCGCAGGTGCATCGGGGCGTCGCCGGGATCGGCCGGCAGCGGCGCGGCGCGGCGCGGGGCGGGCACGGGCGATTCGGGCACGAACCCCTGCGTGGCGCGCGGCAGGGAGGCGGCGGCGAGCCGGACCTCGTGGAGGAGTTCATCCCGCAGCACCGCCTCGAAAGCGGGAGAATAATGCGCGCGGCTGGCGCCCGCCTCGGCCATCGCGGCCTCGACCCCGAAGGCCAGGACGTGCGGGGTCGGGTCGAACACCCGCAGGCCGTGGCTGCGGGCGAGCTCGGCCATCCAGGTGCTGATCCGGGCCCGGCTCTCGATCTCGCGGCCTTGGCGGTCGGCCACGTTGCAATGGGTCACGAACACCACGGGGCGGGGCAGACGGGCGACGATCTCGAGGACGTCGCGCTCCAGCGCCTCCCGGGTGGTGGTGGCGACATGCGATTCGGCGAGCACGTGCCGCTCGAAGGGCGCCAGCGCGCCGAACTCCGCGCGGGCGACGAGGTCGAGGATGCGGCGGTCGCGCTGGTCCTCGCCGAGCGCGGCGTAGAGCACCTTCAGGAGGTCGGGCTGGCCCCGGAAGCGCTCGGTGAAGTAGTTGAGCTGCAGCACCCACGCGCCGAGCATCACGCCCTTGAGCGAGGAGATCTCCACGAGGTAGACGCGCGGCTCCTCCGGCTGCGCCCGGGCGGGCAGCCCGCGCGGGCCGGCGAGGTAGGGCACGATCTCGGGGGGCAGCGCCAGCCCGTCGCGAAAATCGAGGAATTGCAGCACCTCGCGCGCCGTGTGGAGGTAGCCGTAGACATCCGCGTTGGCGAGGTCGACGAGACCGGCCTGCGCGGCGGCGCGCATCGGGTTGACGATGCGGCAGCTGCCTAAAGCCGTGACGCTCAGCCGCTTGAACATGGCACTCTCCCCGCCGGCCTTCCGCCGGCCCCGTTTCGCGTTGCGGCCCCGGAGCGGCGGGGCCCGTCCCGTCACATCCGCCACAGGGCGACGCCCTGCGGGACCTGCCCCCGGTCGAGGCAGGCCCGCACGTCGAGGACGTCGCCGCCCCCGGGCTTCAGGCAGCGCCGCACGAGGTCCCAGCCCGCCGCCACGAACTGGTGGTGCGAGACGGCCAGGATCACGGCGTCGCAATCCCGCAATTCCGCGACCGGCCGCAGGGTGAGGCCGTATTCGTGGCGCGTGGCCGCGGCGTCCGCCTGCGGATCGTGCACCCGCACCTCGCAGCCATGGGCTTCGAGCGTGCGGACGACGTCCGCCACCTTGGAGTTCCGGATGTCGGGGACGTTCTCCTTGAAGGTCAGGCCGAGCACCCCGACCCGGCCCCGCGCGACGCCCCGGGCGGCGAGCCGCCGGATGCATTCGCGGGCGACCACCTCGGCCATGCCGTCGTTGATGCGCCGGCCCGCCAGGATCACCTCCGGCTGGTAATCCGACATCTGCGCCAGGTGGGTGAGGTAGTAGGGGTCGACGCCGATGCAGTGGCCGCCCACCAGCCCGGGGGCGAAGGGCAGGAAGTTCCACTTGGTGCGGGCGGCGTCGAGCACGTCGGCGGTGTCGATGCCGATGCGGTGGCAGATGATCGCGAGTTCGTTCATCAGCGCGATGTTGAGGTCGCGCTGGGTGTTCTCGATGACCTTGGCGGCCTCCGCGACCCGGATCGAGGGCGCGCGGTGGACCCCTGCGCGGACCACCGAGGCGTAGACCTCGGCCACGACCTCGAGGGTGGCCGCGTCCTGGCCGGCCACCACCTTGGTCACGGTCTCGAAGCGGTGGACGATGTCGCCCGGATTGATCCGCTCCGGGCTGTAGCCGATCGTGAAGTCCCGCCCGCAGACGAGGCCGGACGCGGCCTCGAGCACGGGGACGCAGACCTCCTCGGTGGCGCCCGGATAGACCGTGGATTCGTAGACCACGATGGCGCCGGGCGCGAGGGTCGCCCCGACGCAGCGGGAGGCGGCGATCAGGGCCGAGAGGTCCGGCCGGCAGGCGGCGTCGATGGGGGTCGGCACCGCCACGATGAAGAAGTCGGCGCCCCGCAGGGCCCCGGCCTCCGCCGTGTAGCGGATCGGCGCATCCTCGAGGTCGCGCCGGTCGATGACGTTGCAGCGGTCGAGACCCCGGCGCAGCTCCGCGATGCGAAGCGCGTCGACGTCGAAGCCGATGGTGGGCGCGCCGGAGGCCGCGAAGGCGGCGGCCACCGGTAGGCCGACATAGCCGAGGCCGATCACCGCGATGCGCCGGCCGTGCCCGGTCCGGGCACGGCGCCTGGCTCTGGGGAGGAGATCAAGCACGGACCACCTCCGGTGCCGGGGCGGCGGCCGTCACGGGCGCGTCGGGCGCCGAGAGTTGGGGCGCCGAGAGCTGGGGCGCGGAGACGGGCAGCTCGCGGCGCCCGCCGATGCCGGCGTAGCGGAAGCCGTGGCGGGTGGCCTCGTCGGCCTTGTAGACGTTGCGCAGGTCGACCATGACGGGGGCGGTCATGGCGGCGCGCAGCCTGGCGAAGTCGAGGGCCCGGAAGGCGTTCCACTCGGTCACGATCACCACCGCGTCCGCGCCTTGCGCGCAGTCGTAGGCGTCGG
>NZ_JAKSXY010000096.1 GCF_022829445.1 Methylobacterium sp. J-068
GTCCGCGGCTGCCCGCCAAGACGTTGCGTCCGGTCCGATCGATGTCGCTGTTCCCGCCCATGCTCTGCACGCTGTCGCCTCCTGTCCGTGGACGATTCCAATCGACCACAGGAGGCACCCGAGATGTTGGGCAAGTCACCCTAGCCCGCGGGGAAATCACCCAAGGGCCGTGAGGCCGTCGTGATGACCGCAAGATCCGAAGCGCGCACCCTCGGCGAAGCAATCGCCGGCCCCCTGCGGCTCGGCGAGAACGGGAAGGTGGCCCTGTCGCCTGTGGGGCGGGCGACCGGTCTGAACGACGGCCTCACGGCCCTTGGGTGATTTACCCGCGGGCTCGGGTGA
>NZ_JAKSXY010000097.1 GCF_022829445.1 Methylobacterium sp. J-068
CGGGTCTTCGCGCCGGCCGCCACCGTGCTGGAGCGCATCGCCGCCCAGGTCCGGGCCGCGCCCGGGGCCATCGCCGTGGTCGATGACCGCGAACGCCTGACCCGCTCTGATCTCGACGCCCGCGCGGCCCGCCTTGCCCGCCGCCTCGCCCGCTCCGTGGCCGGCCCCGACACCCTCCTCGGCCTACCCCCGGAGCTCTCCTGCGACCTTCTCGTCGCCACCCTCGCCATCCTCAAGGCCGGCGCCGCCTTCCTGCCCCTGGTCCCCGACCTGCCTCGCCCTCGCCTGGACGAGATGGTCCGCGACAGTGGCCTGCGCCTCCTCGTCACCACCACGGCCCTGGCCGCCGCCTGGCCCGGC
>NZ_JAKSXY010000098.1 GCF_022829445.1 Methylobacterium sp. J-068
GGAGGACGGCATGAAGAAAGTACATTCCGACGCGACGTCGGCTTTGGCCGGCGTGCTGAAGGACGGCATGACGATCATGTGCGGGGGCTTCGGCCTGTGCGGCATCCCGGATGCGCTGATCGACGCGGTGCGGGATTCGGGCGTGAAGGACCTCACGGTCGTCTCGAACAACGCGGGCATCGACGGCGTCGGCCTCGGCAAGCTCCTCGAGACCCGTCAGGTCGCCAAGATGATCTCGTCCTATGTCGGCGAGAACAAGGAATTCGCCCGGCAGTACCTCGGCGGCGAACTCGCCATCGAGTTCAACCCGCAGGGGACGCTGGCCGAGCGCATCCGCGCGGGCGGCGCCGGCATCCCGGCCTTCTACACCAAGACCGGCGTCGGCACCCTGATCGCCGAGGGCAAGGACGTGCGCGCGTTCGACGGCGAGGACTACGTGATGGAGCGCAGCCTGTTCGCGGATCTCGCCATCGTCCACGCCTGGAAGGGCGACACCGAGGGCAACCTGATCTACCGGAAGACGGCGCGGAACTTCAATCCGATGATGGCCACCGCCGCCCGGATCACGGTCGCGCAGGTCGAGCACCTGGTGCAGCCGGGCGAGATCGACCCCGACACCATCGTCACCCCCGGCATCTTCGTGAAGCGGATCGTCCACGTGCCGGTGCGCGAGAAGCGCATCGAGCAGCGCACCACGCGCAAGCGCGGCGAGCCCGCCACCGCCTGACCGCCCCTCGAGAGCCCGCTTAGGAGACCACGAACCATGGCCTGGACCCGCGAACAGATGGCCGAGCGCGCCGCGAAGGAGCTGCAGGACGGCTTCTACGTGAACCTCGGCATCGGCATCCCCACCCTCGTCTCGAACTACATCCCGGACGGCATGTCCGTGCAGCTGCAATCCGAGAACGGCATGCTCGGCATGGGGCCGTTCCCCTACGAGGGCGAGGAGGATGCCGACCTCATCAATGCCGGCAAGCAGACGATCACCGCGCTGCCGACCACCAGCTACTTCTCGTCCTCGGATTCGTTCGGGATGGTGCGGGGCGGGCACATCAACCTGTCGATCCTCGGCGCCATGCAGGTGGCGCAGAACGGCGATCTGGCCAACTGGATGATCCCGGGCAAGATGGTGAAGGGCATGGGCGGCGCCATGGACCTCGTGGCCGGCGTCAAGAAGGTGGTGGTGGTGATGGAGCACACCGCCAAGGGCAAGGACGGTTCGGAGAGCCCGAAACTGCTGGCCG
>NZ_JAKSXY010000106.1 GCF_022829445.1 Methylobacterium sp. J-068
AGCCATTGGTACGTCGGCAACGGCGTCTCCAAGCCGCTCTTCGAGCGCCTGCTAGCGCTGTTCGCCCGCGAGGCCGGTGCAGGCCCACAGCGCACGATCATCCTGATGCTCGACGGAGCCGGATGGCACACCGAACACGGACTGCGCCTGCCAGACGGTCGGCGGCTCGTCTACCTTCCCCCCTACACCCCCGAGCTCCAGCCCGCAGAATACCTCTGGCCGCTCGTCGACGAACCCATCGGCAACCAGCACTTCGACCGGTTGACCGAGCTCCAAGACCGCATCGAGCAACGCTGCCGCGACCTCGAAGCCCAACCAGACATCCTGCGCGCCAACACACTCTTCCATTGGTGGCCACAGCCTGCCAGACCGAACTAATCAACCGGAAACGGTATGAAGCCTTCCAGCGTTTGATGGCCGAACACGGCGTGACCTGCTCGATGAGCCGGTCGGGCAACGTTTGGGACAACGCGGCGATGGAGAGCTTCTTCTCGTCGCTGAAGACCGAGCGCACGGCTCGGCGGACCTACCGGACGCGGAATGAAGCCCGTGCCGACGTGTTCGACTACATCGAACGCTTCTACAACCCGGCGCGGCGGCACTCGACCCTGGGCTATCTCAGCCCTGTCGAGTTCGAAAAACCGAGCCCAATTAGCTTAGGACGGTGTCCACCAAACCGGCAGCAGGCCACTCGCCTCGCAGCGGACGTTCCGCAGCCGACCCTTGCCGGTCATGCGGACAGCCGTCGTTGTTTCTCGAAAGCAGCCATTTGTCGGTCGTCCGGCAGCTTCGGCTTGTGGTCGGGGGTTTGCAATCGGCTGCAATCCGCTAGGTGTTTGATCCCAGGCTTTGATGGTGCAGACTTTTCACGAGAGTGGAAGGAAGCGCTATGGGCCAGGTTCACCATGCAAGCGCCACGACGACAGCGGCAGCCCGTCGAACGATACAGCATAGTCAAGAGAGCCTGAAGGCGCTGGCCAAGCGCTACGGGATCAATCCGAAGACCGTGGCGAAGTGGAAGAAGCGGACTTCAACGGCCGACCGCCGAACTGGTCCACAGCAGCCGGTTTTAGCGTCTCAGCACGCCCCTCACACAATGAGTGCCGTTTAATCAGTCGCAGCTTGTGAAGCTCACAGTCGGCGCCCCGTTTCGTCGGTGTGACCTCCCGTCCATAGCGATCCAGAAGATCGCCCAATGTCCGTTCATCCGACGCTTGATGGACACCGGTCAAACCGCCCTGGACGATGTGCCGACCATCATCGACGGCGTGCTCCATCATCGTCGCCCATCGCCGGGCTTCATCCTTGGTAGGGAAAGAACGGGAAATCGGAGCGTGACCAAAGCGCCGAATCTGCACTTGCCACGAACTGCCACGCTTCCGCATCGTCGCCATGAGAAACCTGCCACTGTGACCGAGTGTGACAGATCAGGCAGATACTAGCTTATCGACGCCTACAGCCGACTACCATAAAGCCGAACAGTTACAGCAGCTTAGTGGCGGAGAGGGGGGGACCGTACCCCGGCTCGCGCTTTCCCTAGGGAAACGGTGTTCGCGGCGCCCGTTTTCAGGTTTCGTGTGTACCACCGCCGTGTGCCGCCTTCCAACTCGAAATTCGGGCGATTCGGCGGTAATGGAGCGTTGGTGAGGGCGGTCTGAGCGACAGCGGGACCGGCGAGATCCGGCGCTGGGAAGCGGGTTCTGGCCGCACCTTCGTCGAACCGGTTGTCCCGGGTGAAGGACGCGGGATCTCGGAGGAAACCACCGCGCCGCGACGAGCTTGTGAAGGGCCATCGATCCCGGCGGCGCACCCATCGCGGGTCGTGGCCGGACGGCCTTCAGTCGGCCGTTCACGATCAAGAGCACCAGCATAACAGCAAACTGTCATGCTGGTGGGTCATCACTGTCCACCAAGGCCGGATCGATAGGCTCATATTTTAACATTGAGCTGGCATGACAGCTTGCTGTCAGCAATGCCGGACATGCCGCGGTGCCTCCACCAAAAAGACCCTCTGGCGATACCCTTGACCCGGGCAAGTCGAAGGTGATGCTCTACGTCCCGCCCGCCCTGCACAGGGCGATCAAGCAGGCCGGCCTGGACGAAGGTCGATCCGCCAGCGCCATCTACTCGGAGGCAGCACGCGCGTGGCTCGAACTGCGAGGCGTATCGGTTGAGACCGCTTCTGAGGCCGCCGCTTCGGATCCCAGCCCCTCACCGGTGACACTCTCCGACCTGATCGAGACGATCGAACGCCAGGGGCGCCGGATCGAGGTAGCCTTGGCAACGGTGGAGGCGCCCGGCCGCGAAAGGCGAGAGAGCAGCCAAGCGCCGGGGGGGACGAAAGCCGCGGAAGCGATGGGGGTCGTGCTTGGGATCCTGAACGCGGCCGGCGCAGGCGGGGTCACCGGACCGGATCTTACGAGCGCGGCTCAAAAGGCCGGGGTCAGATCGGGGGCGGCGGAACAAGCGAAGACCGTTCTACGCAGTGCGGGTGTGGTACGCTGTGAGAACAGGCGATGGTACGTCGGTGGCCCAGAACGGACCGGTGAAACGTGACGTCTGCGAAGCCAAAACGGTCGAAAATCGTCCCGACGGTTTCCCGAAGGTTAGGCCAGATACAAACGGATCGGGCCGTTTCAAGCTCGATCGAAAAGCATGGAAACCGTTCGTTCTCTAGGGGGATGAACCAGTGAGTTTCTAACCAGACAACCCGTAACGCGTAGGGCCGAAACCCTGGGCCCGGGGGTTTCCCGACGGTTCCCCCAGCTACGGGCGCTGTTCAAGACGCGTCCTCAACGCCCGGATGGCATGATCCTCGGAGACCGTTAGGTACTGCGGCTTGTTCCGGATGAAGTCTGCCAGTTCGACGGTGACGACGTCGAACAGCTTGGCGAGCAGGTCGTCGCCTATGGCCCTGAGTTCGCTCAGGTCCTCAAGCAAACCTGGTGTCTCGCCGTGGGCGAGCTTGTTCCGCCCCTCGACGTAGAGCCTATCCACCGCAGCGGAAACGCTGAGCGATCCGGCGGGTGTCGGTTGACCCTTGGGATCGAGCGCGGCCTTCGCGAATTCGCCCATCTCCTTGGCCGAGCCGCCTGCTCCCGACAGGCCATCGACCGCGCAGCCGTAATCGACGACTGCCATGAAGTCGGACGCCTCGCGGCGGGCTTCGCCGAACCAATAGAGGGCGTTCATCCAGCGCTCCACGAGGTGAGGCGCGGAGCCCGTCTGGCGTCCGGTCATGTATGCCGAGAAAATCTCGCCGGCGTCATCGAGAAAGGGTTGCTCGGCAGCCATCTTAGCCCTGAGAGCGCCTGGCCTAGCACCTAAGCCTGGCATCCGAATGCTCCATCCGTTGAGGAAGCGGCCATCAGGCGTACTTGCGAGCCGCTCTTCCGAATAGAGGTGCTGGCGGCCCATGCGCGTGAACCTGCGCGCGGCTTCGACGGGGAAACGCGACCCCACCGCGTCGATCGCCAGGCCGATGATCACCGAAGCCTTGCGGTGCGATTGATCGAGTTCGTGGCCACTCACCCTCAAGGTGGCCACCCATGTAAAATTGCGCAGGGTTTTCAGTATGCTCCAAGCATCGCGCAGATCCCGGGGGGCGCCCACGGCCAGCGCCCGTTGCCGCAGGTCTTCGTAGGTGACCGTCCGATCCTCGACCTCTTGGATGTGGCCGAGCTGGATCGGGTTGATGACGAAGCGGGTGAGCCACGCCGCCCTCGGCAAGAATGCGACCGGACCGACCGTAAACTCCGCAACGCCCTGATCCAGGTCGAACAGGTGACAAGGGATGTGCCGATCCACATCGCCCCGCGCGCTGTTTGCCAAGGCGTCGAGATTGGTCTGGAAGTCCTTGGCGATGGCGGCGTAGAACCGGTCGCCGGGCGGATCCTCGGTCGGATCGAGATGGGAGCGACTATTAGCGATCGCGTCTCCGATCGCGGTGAACGACAAGCGGTTGAACTTCTCGCGCGTGATCGTCTGCCGCAAGTCCGGGCGCGCTTTCCAGACCTGTTCGGTCAAAACGTGCGCGGCGTCGACGCCGGCCTGAGTGACCCGATATTGTCCGCCCGCGCTTACAGGGATCGCCAAGGGGACCAGCGCATTTGGGCTAAGGGCGGACCAGTCGCTAAAACTCAAAGCGCTGGCCTCGATGACGGCCTCGATCACCGTTTGCAGGAGGGCCTCAGGCTTCTCCGCCGGCGCCGCGGAACCTCCAAGCTTGTTCCCTCTTGCCACGGCCGCTTCCTTTCCCACGAACGCACTCCGTTCGACATAGGTCTGGAACGACGCACGGTCCACCACGGCCCCTCGGGCCCATGATGAGGCAGGCTTTCGGGCATTGTCATTCAGTGAGGCCACCACCCTTCCACATTCATCGCGCGGTGTCGGCGGCGGCCCGTTTACCGTCCGAACGCTGGCGGATGGCGGCGTCGGATCGGGTGGCTCAGCTGGATCCCGGATGGCCTGCGAACCCGCTTCCGGGCTTGGCAGTTGCACGGACCATCATGGCGGGCTCGGTGCCCAGCGTTTCGGCGGCGCGTCTGGCGGGGCCCTGAAGGCCGTAGGGCTAGGTCCCGGGGGTCTACCGCAGGTTCACCGCAGCCCATGGTCGTGATGGCCCAGCCCCCCGTGCCCGGGGTCGTGCACCGCCATCCCGAAGGCATCTTGCCCGATGGCGCGCTGCGACCCTCACGCGGGCCGTGGCATGCTGTCGGATCGATGTCGGGCAACCCCGTGATCGTACCAGTCCCATCGACCGCTACCGGCTCTCGAACGATGCGAACCGATCGAACACGTCCGGCTCTGGCTCCTCATCCGTTACACTCCAACGCGGCTTGGCGTCTCCGAAATGAAGAATCGTGATGACCTGATCGAGGGCGGTCGCGTGAACCGTGAACTCCTCGACCTCCTCCTCGAACCAAACACCGGAGGGGTGCGAGATGCCCGCTCGGCAAGCGTCCGCCATGTCCGGCCGGGCCGCTCCGGAAACGGCGGGTATCTCGTGCGGGGGCCCGGAAGTCTTGATGAAACGTCCGGACCTGTAGGCCGGATCGCTCGACCTCGCCCAGCAGGCATAGCCGTCCGTCGAGACGACCATGAGGGAGCGGCGCTCGGTGTATTCGAGCCACCTCAGCGTCGCCGCGGTCAGCGATACGCCGTATCGCTCGGCCAACGCACCGAGTTCGACGAGGGTCGGCCGGACCTTCGGATCGACCTGGCGGCGCAGGTCGTGAAGCGGCATGAGGAGCGCCGCCGCGAAGGCATCGGCCTCCTTCTCGATGTCCTTGCCGGCACGCCGGCTGACGTCCTCTTCCTTGCAGTGAATGCCGTTCGGTAGCCGGTGGCGGTGGAGGAAGTAGTGCCCAGCCTCATGGGCGACCGTGAACCGGCGCCGGCCGGCCGAGGCCGTCGAGTTGCTGATGACGAGCCACCCGCGGGGGTCCTCGTGCACAGGCACCAAGGCTCCCTCGAAGCCCTTGAGCGGCTGGCTCACGACCTTGAGGACAGGGTCGTCCGGCCAGACGGTCCGCGAATATTCCAGGATCAGTTCCTCGACGTCGACAGGATACCGGTCCTGCCCTTTCGCGAGGTCGAGCATCTTGGTGAGCTGGTTCGCCCAGCGCAGCGGGCTCTTTTCGAGGGAAGCCGTCATGGTTGCGAACCTGGCCCTTTCTCGAAGACAGGCTCGCATTCACTCGGGAGAATAACAACCTGAACGTGCCGCTATCCCGGCGCTGTCGGGCTCATTTCCTGAAGGTTTCGGTAATTCGCCGGATCTGGTCCTTCACGTCCGGATCGAGCCCCCTGAACTTTCGAAAGAACGCCTCGTCCTCCGCCGTCGCCAAGTCGGCCTGGGCATCCATCAGGTAGTCGGAGGTCACGCCAAGGGCCTTCGCGATCCGGTCGATCTTCTCTGCGGACGGCCGCGGCGGGTTCTTGTTCTCCACCTCCCAGACGTACGACTTGCTGGAGCCGGTCATCTCGGCGAGCTGGTCGAGGGTCAGCCCCGCCTTCTTGCGCAGGTCCCGGATCTTTTCGCCGAACGTCGCCACCGCCGCACCCTCACCCTCATCCCATCCGCACCGGAGTTCGCCGTAGGATAACATCCGACACTTGAAAAGCGAACCGTCCCGGTCCAAGTTCGGAGTAGACGTACTTAATGACGCGCTACGACGGCAGCGTCGCCGGAGGTCCCGAATGACGGCATCCACAGTCCATTACCGCGTCGGCAACGGCGACATGCACCTGGTCGAGATCGAGGGCGGGCGTAAGCTCCTGATCGACATCAACGTACGGCAGCCCGGACCCGACGTGCCGGACGTCATCACCCAGTTGCGCAAGCGCCTGAAGCGGGATGCGGAGGACCGCCTCTTCGTGGACGGGTTCCTGCTCACCCACCCCGACCAGGACCATTGCCGAGGCTTGAAGGAGCACTTCCACCTCGGGCCGCCGGAGACTTGGTCCAAGGCAGCGGACAAGATCATCATCCGCGAGATGTGGTCGAGCCCGATCGTTTTCCGCCGGGCGAGCCGGGACCATCAGCTGTGCGACGATGCCAACGCCTGGGCATGCGAAGCGCGGCGTAGGGTTAAGCGCTTTCGTGAGCGCGGGGTCGGCCCGGACGGCGAGCGCGTCATCATCATGGGCGAGGACGTCGACGGGAAGACCGATGACCTCGGCCCGATCCTTGTGAAGGCCGACGGGGAGTTCTCCCGCATCTGCGGCGTGACCGGCCGGTTCACGGCACGGCTCATCGCACCGATGCCGGCCTCGGACGACGACGAGGACGAGTTCCTCAGCAAGAACAACTCCAGCGTCATCATCGGCCTGGCCTTGGAAGCAGACGGCGACCCCGATGCGTCGCGTTTCCTGTTCGGGGGCGATGCGGAAGTCGGCATCTGGGAAAAGGTCTGGGACCGCAACAAGTCCCGCAAGCATGTCCTCGAATACGATGTGTTGATCGCACCCCACCATTGCAGCTGGCGTTCGCTCTCCTGGGACAGCTGGTCCGATTACGGAGAAGGCGCCGAGGTGAGCGAGGATGCGCGGTCGGCCCTCGGCCAGGCCCGCTCCGGTGCCGAGATCCTTGCGAGCAGCAAGCAGATCAAGGACGACGCCGACGATCCGCCGTGCATTCGCGCCAAGCGCGAATACAAGGACATCGTCGCCCCGCAGAATGGCACGTTCGCCTGCATCGCCGACCGCTCCGGTACGGACCCCTACGAGATCGAGGTGACATATGCCGGGCACAAGCCGAAGCGCCCGACGGTCGCTGCGACGGTCGCGGTGGCGACCGGCATCGGAGCAACGCCCCTCCCGCACGGCTGAGGCCACCCCGCCGGTGACCGAGCCGCCCTCGATGCCACGCTCCGTCGCGAGGGCGCTTCGGCTGATCGCCCTGCATCCGTCCGTGCGCGGCATCGAGAGCCACTTCGACGCCGCCACCGGCGTGACGGACGCCGTGGTCCGGATCGATGCCCACCTCCCGTCCAGGTGGCGGGTCCGTGGTCATTCCGACAACGGTGTGCTGGCCATCGAACCAGTCTCCATAAGGTTCACGCCGGATTACCCCCTGCGGGAGCCCTACATCGTCCTGCGAGCGGATTTTGACCGCAGCCATCCCCATCTTCAGCCCCGGGGGCCGAACTTCCCTCCGGAGCCTTGCCTCCTGTTCGGCTCGGTGCGTGAGCTCCTGCAATCCCGAGATATAATCGGGGTCATCGACCAGCTCGTGGAATGGATCGGTCGGGCAGCGCTCGTTCGGCTCAACGATCCCGTCGGCGGTTGGGAGATAACCCGACGCGACGGGATCCACGACTTGGTCATCCTGAATTCCGGCTGGGTCCGTTCATTGGCCGGTCGCGACGGCGGATGCGACGGTTTCGGTGCAGGTTACGCGGCGACCCGTGAAAACGGCGCGCCCGAGACCTATCGGGTCTTGCTGTCGGACATACGTCACGGCTTGTCCGAGAACGATTGCCGTTGGTCAGGCCAGGTCGTCTCCGACTCGGAGCGATACGGGTTCGCGCTTGCGCTCGTGGCATGGTCAGGCCGAACCCCATCGGGGCAACCTTTCATCGCGGCCAGCTACCTGCCGGAGACCGTCGTCGACGTCGCTTCGCTTCATGCCCGCGCGCATGCGCTCGGTTGCGGCGATCAACTGCGTGCCAAGCTCGACCTCCTGCAACGCAGGATGCGTGGAAAGACGAGCCGCGCGGCGCAACCCTGCATCATCATCCTGCTGGCGCGGCGGCCGTTCAACCTCACGGGTGGTCACTCCCCTATCGAGATCTGCCCGTACCTGATCGAACTCTTCGGAAACGACGAACTCGGGCCTACGAGCCACAAGCCGGTCCGTCTCGTCGCGCCACACGACCAGGTTTCGCCGAACCTCCTGCGAGAAGCCTCCGGCGAGGACGGCGCCGGATCGATGCGGTGGACGCTACTCGGATGCGGCAGCGTGGGATCCAAGATCGCCACGCACATGATGCGATGCGGCCGAGGCCCTTCAAGGCTCGTCGATACCGCGCCGATGCGGCCACATAATTATGCCCGGCACGCCCTGTTCCCGATGAACGTCTCTGAACAGCACCAGGGCGTCAACAAGGCATCGCTCCTCGCTTCCAGCCTCGTCGGGTTCACCGATGGCAAGATGGCTCTCGCTGCCATCGCCGCCGACATCCCCATGGCGATGGGCGATCCGGCGAAGGCCGGAGCGGTGTTCGGGACAGAAGCGGATTTCGTCGTGAATGCGACCGGCTCCCTGGTGGTGCGCGAAGCCTTGTCGCTCCCGCAGGTCACAGTCATCCGGCCGAGATGCGTCGAGACCTGCCTGCTCGGTGCCGGTCGCCTGGCGTACATGGCCGTGGAGGGTCCGGCTGCCAATCCGTCTGTCGCGGACCTTGCCGCCGAGGCCTATCGCATTCTCGCCGCCGACAACGTCACGGCCGCTGCCGTTTTCGGACCCGAGGCCGAGGCAACCCGGATCTCGATCGGTCAGGGGTGCTCCTCGCTGACCTTTCCAATGACGGACGCCCATCTTTCGGCGATGACCGCTCCCATAGCGGTCGCGCTGGGCAAGCTGCACGCGACCGGCTTGCCCATGGCCGGCGGCGAGATCCTTATCGGGCTCGGTGCGGACGATGGCCTCGGCCAGAGCTGGATCCGGCAGCCGGTCCCTCCATGGACGGTCGTCGAGACCGCCTCGGAACGTGGCCCTGGCGTCCGTGTGAGTGCACGGGTCGACGCCTCCATCGCGCGTGAGGTCGCCGCGCGGCCCGGCAGCGAGACCGGGGGGATCATCGTCGGCCGCTACTCGGACGTCACCGACACGTTCCATGTCGTGGATGTGCTGTCTGCCCCTCCGGACAGCCGCTTCTCTGCGGATGAATTCGTGCTCGGCATCGACGGGTTGTCGGAGCGCATCGATGGCCTGGTCGAGCGGAACGGAGGCGCCCTGTATCCGCTCGGGACCTGGCACAATCATCTCGTTACCAGCGGTCACTCGGCGAAGGATCTCGCGACGGCGCTGAAGCTCGCGGCCGTGCAAATATTCCCGCTGTTGATGCTGATCCACACGCCCGGCGGCTACCGCACCCTCGTCACTGAATTCATCGAGCATCGGCCCGCGGGTGGCCCGCTCGGGGAGGCCGCCTGATGTTGCATCTTGACCGCTACACCTTGAACGCGCGCGTCCTGCCGATGCTCGTCGTTGCCATACCCTTGGTTCTGGCGGCCTATCCCTGGGTACCGTCCGAGGCGTTCGCGAAGGATGGATGGGGCGGCCTGGCGGCAAAGTGGGTGACGACTGGGGCCTGCGCTACCTTGCTCGCAACCGCCCTGTCCTTCGTGCCTCGGGCCTTCGGGACGCGCCTGGAGGAAAGGCTCTGGCGCGAATGGGGTGGCGCGCCAGCCACGGCCTATCTTCGCTATGCTCATCCGGAACTCGACGCGCGCCAGACCTTGGCGCTGCACATGAAGATCGCTGCACTCGATCCAAGCCTCCATGTGCCGAGCGCACAGGAGGAAGCCAGCGACCCTGCCGCAGCGGACCAGTGCTACGCCGGCATGGTCCGTATGCTACGTGCGAGAACCTGGGGTCCCAAGAACTTCCCCATGCTGTTCGATGAAAACGTGAGTTATGGATTCCGTCGCAACCTCTTGGCGATGAGGCCGTATGGGATCCTGACCACCCTGATCGGTATGGGGTCGGGCGCCGCAGCGATTTGGTTCGGGCACCCCGTCTGGCCGGTCGTCGCGTTGTCCGCCCTCGTCGGCATGTTCATCGTCGTAAACGGTACGAATGACCTCCGTCGGCAAGCCGACAGGTACACTCGGCGCCTATTCGAGACCGTCGACCTTCTAAAGCCGCCGACGAAGACGAAGGATGCCGGAACCCCAACGCGAAAGAAGGCCGGAACGGGGGGGCGTGGCGGAACTGGTCAGGCTACCGCCTGATCCGCCTACCCTTATTCACTGGGCCTGGCGCCAGGATGATATCACTGCCCTGCACGGACCGATTTAAGATCCGGCGTTGAACTTGCGTGAGGAGGCCCGGAGGGAGGGGCTCGATAGCCCCTCCCTCCGGTCGACTGGTTCAAGCGAGGACAGGCGTCTTACGGCCAATGACGGCCTCTGGATGGATCCGCCTGCGAGTGGCGTGATCCGTTGATCGGGTCCGCTCCCTCCGTCGCCGCTCGACCTGACCCGGGGGCTCCCGCGGGGGCAGGCCCCGGGGTACTACGACCTCGATCGTGGAGGGGACCCTGACGGCGAAGGAGTGGGCCGCCTTCACACCGTGCGACCACGCCAGGGCATCGGCCGCCGCCTCCTGCCCTTCCAGGGTCCACTGGCCGTAGATCTTCACCGCGGTCTGGACCGACATGCCCAGCAGGTCGGCCGCGGCCCTGACATCGACCCGGCCGATCCTAAGCCATGTCGCCGCCGTGTGGCGCAGCGTGTGACGCACGACCTCCGCGTCGAGGCCGGCGTCGGCGACGACCGCTTCCCAGATCCACACCGGGGCCGACGCGTAGGGCTCACCGTCCGGACGGGACACGACGGCCGAGATCCCGGCGGCGAGATCGGACTTCCGCCACCCCCCCATCGTCGAGGCAACCTTGGGGGCGATCCGCGACGTCATCCGCGGCTTGCCCTCGCTGGGGTCCAACCCGAAGCCGCGCCGGTGGATGAAGCGGCCCTCCACGTCGATGCAGCCGCCATCCGCCGAACATTCCCAGCGGAGTTCCCTGAGTGCCTCGTCCCGGGTGCCGGTGTACAGACCAACGAAGAGGTACCGCCGCAACGCCTTGCGGTTGGTAATGGTCTGCGGATCACGATACGCGTAGCGCCACACCTTCCTGCCGCGCGGGCCCATGACCAACTCGCGCTTCCAAGCGCCCGTGTCGTTGTCCCAGATGCGACCGCGGATGGCCCAGTACATCCGGGCTACCTCCGGTCGCCGCAACCACCGCGTCCGCCCCGGGCCCTGCGCCGGCACCTCCACGTTGGGATGCCAAGCGAGCGTATGCTCTCCAGCGTAGAGGTTCACCGCCTTGCGGAGGAAGCAGATGTCCTCCCGCGCGGAGCTCGGACTGGCGTTCGGCGCATCGGGGTCGTCGTCCAGATAGCGCGCGTCGCGCTGGTCGGTTCGCCACTCGATGTATTCGAGGAGCCGGGTCGTGGTGAGGTCCTTGAGCGTCTCGTCCTTAAAGAAGGTCGCCAGCGATTTGATACGCGTCACCAGCTGGCGATACTTCTTCCAGACCCGGGCCTTTTTCTTGGCGGCGGCGGTACGAAGGGACGTCTTGCGCGGGGCTGGCGGCTTGCCGGGCGGCCGTGCGGCGTCGAGAAGGTGGTTGAGCGTCGCCGCGACCGGGACCATGCGTGGGGCGACGATGCCCCGCTCCCGCGCTTCCTTCTGAAGCTTGTAGAGATCGAGGACCCTCTCGGCCTTCTTCCGCTGTGACTCGGGCTGACGCGTCGACACCTCCGCCCTGCCGTCGCGTATGTACAACGTGATCTTCGTGGGGTCCGTCCTGGATTTGCGCGGCACCAAGCGGGGGCCCTTCGAGGGTGGCCCGGGCTTGTTGTCCGGCTCTGGGATCGCCGCCGCCGCGGTCATCAACGCGACGCGCACGTCATCCTCGGCGCGCTCAAAAGCGGCCCGTTGCATCTTCTCTCGCTTCATCGTAATTCAAGCCTACCTGTGCCGGCACGCGTGCCGGTGCGTCGGAAGGCGGACACGGGGCGGTTTAACCGCCAAGTCTGAGCGCCCCGTGCCCGCCGCTTACCGTCCGGAACCGCCGTTTGCGGCTGTCGTGACGGGACCTTTGGCAGCGCGTCTCGAACGCGCGCGCCCTCCGCCGAGCCTCTGTGCCTCGGCAATCTTCATCTGCAACGTGGGAAACGCGGACATCTCGTCCGCCTCCGGCTGCTTGGACTTCTCGCCGACACCATCCCCACCCATCCGACGGATCGCCATCGGGGTGGTGAAGAACTTGCCGGCCACCTTCGTGATCGCCAGCGCGCCATCGCGGCCGGCTGTCCTGAGGGTGTTGGTGGTGATCGGGCCGTCCGGCCAGAACAGGGCGGCGGCCTCGGGCAGGGTCAGCAGCTCGTCATCGTTCCACTCCTCGCTCCGCGGCCGGTCAGCAATCCGTTGGGGTCGCTTCGGCAAAGGCCTGGCCGGCGTCGTCACGCGAGGCAAACCGGTTTCGATCCGCGAGTCAAAGCCCAGGGAATGACCGGCCGCCACGACGGGCTCGTCGTCTGGGTCTGCCGATCCAAAGGACCGCTCGCAATCCTTGCGGTCCTTTGCCTGGAATGCTTTTCCGCCCTGGTCGTCGATGACGATGTGATGCTCGGAAGCCGATGGCATTCCTGGGAAAAGCTCCAGTTGAAGCAGCGCGTCCGCCGGCATCGGAGCGTCGTCCCGACGATCCTTTGATGATCCTTCCTCCACGTCGTCGCCTGCAAAGGATCGCTCAATCGATGAGTCGAGGCTTTCCAGGGATTTCGGGCCGGAAACTAAGTATTCTGCCACCGGCAGGATGTGGTCCCTCATCGACCCTGGGTGTGCCTCGCCGACCGGAAGTCGGTCGAAACCGGGACTCGACCGGTGCGTGCCGCCGAACGAGTCCAGGGCCGGCGCCAAGGGCCGGGGGCTGGCCGGGGGACTACCTCCGCCACCCTGGACAACCGCGCCGGATCCGATCGGAGCGGTCCCCTGTCCTACCGGGTCCACGGGCGGGAGCCCTGGGGATGCCACGCGTGGCATCCTCTGGACGGCATCCCTTGGGATGCCGTCCATGGCTGGCTTAGCCTGCCCTTCACTGCCACCGGCCTTGAACGTGTCATGCCCGGACAGGACGCCCGGAGGCCTGGCGCTGGTATTCGGCCTCGGACGTGCCGCGGCCGCAACCGCCTCCGCCGGTCTCGGCTTGCCCTTGGCGGGCGATCGGACGGGCGGAGCTTGATGCCACCCGAAGTAGCGGATGATGGCCGTGAACATGGGTGAACCTCCTTGTGTCGAGGTTCGATTGTCCCCGTGCGGTCCGGTGCGGCCAAATCCCGCCGCTACCCCGTTCCGCGACAGGCCATGGAGGTCATCCCACTCGTCGGTCCCGGGACGGATTTACGGCCAGGCCCGGCGCGAATCAGTGCCGTTCCCGTCAAGGCCGGCGGGAGCCCGGATGCCGCCCGACCCATCTTCCCGGACGATAGCCCGATCCGACCGCGCATCGCGATGGACGCCGCGATCCCGCGCCCGGCCTCCGTCGATCCGGGCGTCCCCCGCCGACGATGAACGGGAATCCGATTTTTATAGTTGTCATCCCACTTGGAACAAAACAGGAACGTGCTTCCATTGTCATCCGGTCCGGATTCGGCCGGCGACGTTCGGAGCCCCTCGATGCCCACCCTGTTCGAAAGGCTCTTGCGTCGCCGGAGCCCGCCCGCGGATCCGGCTCCGCGCCACGGCGCCGGCCGGAGCGAGGCGCCACCGTCGACGAGGCGGGCGGGCGTCCGCCCGATCCGCATCCTCTCCTTGACGACGGCCACGCGGGATTACGCCCGCAGCGTCGAGAGCGGCGTGTTCGAACGGATGCGTCCTACCGACCTCGCCCGCCTGGCGGAGGCGATGGGTCCCGACCTGTGGGCCTGGCAGTATGCCAAACGCCTGACGCGGCAACTCCCTTGGCGGGCCCGCGCCGACGTCGACGAACGCGTCGAGCGGGCGGTGGCCGCGCAAGCGATGATCGAGGGCATCGAGACGTGGGAGCGCGCCCTGGCAGCTCTCGACGAGCGGATCGAGCAGGCCCGGGTGCAGGGGTGGTCGAGGCCCGAGCCCCTGGCGGTCCCGGCCGTGATCGTCACCGCCCTCGAAGCCCGCCGCGCGGCGACCCTGGACCGGATCGCCCGGAAACGAGGCCGCTCCGGCGAGGCCGGGACGGGCGCTGTCGCGATCCCCGATGCCGCCGTGCACCACCCGCCCTTTCCCGCCGGCAGGGCCTGACGCGCACCCGCGGCTACGCGCAACACGGACGACGAGACGATGATCCCCATTAGGAAGCACCCGGCAGTGCGTCACCCGCAAAGCGCCGAGGAACGTTCATCCGCAATACCTGACAGAGCGCCCGACGCCGCGTCGCGACCGCCGCGTCGACCGCCCGGCCTTCCGGTCCGGTTCGTGGTGCGCGTGAGCCGCGCGCTGAACGGGGCCATTGCCGATCGCGCGGCTCACGAGGGCCTGACCGCCGGGGCATGGGTGCGGCGACTGCTCCTCGAAAAGGTCGAGATGCAGTCCGGCGCGGATAGCAGGAGCGGCCGACCGGTTCGTCGGCCGGACGAGGATGCCGCGGCGATCTCGGCGGCCATCCGGGAATTGGCCGCCGTGAACGCGGCGATCTCGATGAAGGACCTTCCTGCGGCGCGGATGAGCCTGACGACGGTGCGGGAGATCCTCATCCCGCTGGTCATCAGAGAGGCTCGGCGACCGAGCAGGGAGGCCGACCGGTGATCAGCGGCGCCACGCGCGGGCAAGGCCTCGGCGATGCCCTGGCCCGACACCTGACGGACGCGGAGAACGACGAGGTCGTGGTCGTCCCCGCCCGCGGCCTCGCAAGCATGGACCTGACCGGACAGATCCGCGAACTGGTCGCCGTCTCCCTCGGAGGCCGGACGGACCGCCCCGTCTATCATGTCCACGTCGACCCGGATCACGGCATCCCCGACGAAGCCGGCGCGCGGGCGCTGTTCTGGTCGCTGTTCGAAAAGGAATTCGGCCTGCGGGACCAACCCTACTGCGGCGTCGAGCACGTCAAGCACGGCCGCCGCCACGAGCACCGCATCTATGGCCTCGTGCGCACCGACGGCTCCGTCGTCGATCTGGCCTGGGATTACCCGAGACGCGAAAAGTGTTCCCGCATCGTCGAGCATGCCTATGGCGTGCCGCCGGTGCCGTCGAAGCATGCCCGCGCGATCGAGCGTCGCCTGCGAACGGAGGGTCGCCACGACGTCGCCGACTGGCTCGTCGACGCGGGCGCGACCACAGCGGCGCGTCCGATCGCGCCGCTCACGCCGACGGAACGCCTGATCCAGGACCGCACGGGGATCCTTCTCGATGACCTGCGCCGGTCGGCCCTGGCGGCCTGGCGCGCCAGCGACGACGCCGCATCGTTCGTTGCCGCGCTGCGGGCCCGTGGGCTCGACCTGCGGGAGGGACGGGTCGGCGCCGTCATCGTCGATGCGAGCGGGACAACGCATCTTGCCACCCGCCTCATCGGCGCGGCGGCACGGCGTCTCGAAGGCGCCCGCATCCCGGCAGTGGTCGTGCGGGCGCGCCTAACCGGCTTTGAATTGAGGGAGACATTACATGGACGCCGAGATCGTGCGACGCCTCGACAGGCAGGACCGGGCGTTGGGAGCCATCCTAGCGGCGCTGGAGCCCCCGGGGGCCGAGACGGAAGCGTCGGCATTCGACGAATTGGTGGAGGTCCTGGCCGACCTGACGGTGGCGGTCGCGGACGTGACGGCCGCGATCCAGACACTGCGCTCGGAAGGCTCCGTGCGCTTCCCGCAGGTCGGACGATGATTTTGCATCGACGCCTCGCGGGCCTCGACATTACCCTCGACCGGTACGGTGCGGATGTCGGGCGTGCCCGATCGGCGACGGATCGAATGGAGGCCGAGCGCGCCTATGAAAGCCGCCGGGCTTGGCTGTTGTGGGGCAAGACGGATATCTGGGGCCTGCCGCTTACATGACGCGGTCGTCTGGAAGGGCAGGTCCGCTCGTCGGCGCTTAGCCGGCCAGGATGCGTTTCCGGCGTCTCCAGGTGGCGGCCTTCCGCAGCGTGCGGGCAAGCTCGTCGACCGAGTACGGCTTGTGCAGGAGCTCGAAGCCGTAGGTCCCGTTCTGCGCCAGCACGTGGCTGTAGCCCGAGGTCAGGACGACCGGGAGATCCTCGTGGAGGCGCCGGATCTCCTGCCCCAACTCGATCCCGTTCATGCCGGGCATCACGACGTCGGAGAACACCACATCGAACCGGACGGCGTCGATCCGCAGCTCGGCCAGCGCGGCCTCGGCGTTGGCCGCCCAGACCGTGCGATAGCCCAACTCGCCGAGTGCACCGGTGGTGAAGGAGCCAACGTCGGCGTTGTCCTCGACCACGAGAATGCACATGCCATGGCCGTCGATGGCCGCCTCCGGGTCGGCCTCGACCACGCCTGCCCGGCTCATGCCGGCGACCCTCGGCAAGGTCAGGATGAAGGTCGTTCCTTCGCCCGGCTGGCTCGTCACGCGGATCTCCCCGCCGGACTGCTTGGCGAAGCCGAACACCTGACTAAGGCCGAGCCCAGTCCCGTGGCCTACCTCCTTGGTCGTGAAGAACGGCTCGAAAATCCGCTGAAGGTCGCCCGGCGGGATCCCGCAGCCATCGTCCATGACCGAGACCGTGACGACGCCGGGATCGCCGGCATTCGCGCCCCCGGTCGCCGCGACCTCGACGGACAGCTCGCCCCGGCCCGCCATCGCGTCACGGGCGTTCACGGCCAGGTTGACGATGGCGGTGTCGAACTGGCTCGGGTCGGCGTCGACGAAGCACGGCTCGTCGGGTGCCCGGACGACAATCGCGATGCCGTTGCCCGTGAGCGAGCCGACCATGTCCGCGATCGCGGTCACGCTCTGACCGACGTCGAAAACCTCCGGCTTGAGGGCTTGGCGGCGTGCGAAGGCGAGGAGCTGACCGGTGAGCTTGGTGGCGCGTGCCGCCGTGTCCGCGATGGCGTCGACGTAGCGCAGGCGGCGCTCCTCCGGCAGGTCGGGTCGGCGCAGGAGTTCGCTGGACGAGCGGATCACGGTGAGCAGGTTGTTGAAGTCGTGGGCGACGCCCCCGGTCAGCTGGCCGATGGCCTCCATCTTCTGGGCTTGGCGCAGCGTGTCCTCGACCTGGATGCGCTCGCGGGTCGCGGCCTCCAGGGCCGCGGAGCGCATCGCGAGATCCCGTTCGAGCTCGGCCTTGGCGTCGGAGAGCACGTCGTTGCGTGACCTTCGCTCCCGGTCGAGCTCGTCCTGCACGCGGCCGTCCCGCAGGATGAGGATGCCAAGGGAGGCCACCGTCAGCGAGACGAGGAGGGCCATCGCCATCCCCGGTCCGACCGTGTCGGCATCCGTCGCGCGCAGGAGGATGCCCCCGGCAACCGGGATCATGAGGGTCAGGCCGAGCTGTCTCCGGGTCGCGCCGCCGCCGGCCAGGTTGGAAGCGACCACGGCGCCCCAGCCGCGGTCGAAGCGCACGACGACGGCGGCGAGGCCGAGCACGAACAGTGCCGCCGCGGTGTGCAGGGCGATGGTATCGAACGGGCCGAACGCATAGAGGTCCCGTACGCCGTAGGCGTAGCCGATCAGCGCGAGGCCGCCGATGCCTGCGCCGAGGATCGCAGATACGTTCCCTGGTGTCACGCGACCGATGCCGGCACGTCCGCCGACCTGGAAACTGAACGACACGAGGAAGAGACCGACCGCTGTGGCGATGGACGTTCGTCCGGCCATCTCGGGGTCGTAGGCGAACAGGCGCTCGGCCAGTACCGGGCCGAGGAGATCCTCGCCGGCCCAGGCGTGGCACAGGAGGACCGCGATCGACCCCGCCAGGACGACGGCCCCGAAGGTTCGCGCCGCACCGCGCCAGCCGAGGCGTTCGGCCACCAGCGCGCCGCCGATCAGGCCGATCTCGGTAGCGGTGAGCACCGACATCGCCTGAAGGCTCGGATGCAACATCGTGAGAATGGGCTGGCGCAGTCCGTAACCGGCGAGCACGAGGAGGCCGACGACGATGCCCGTGGCGCCGCTCAGCCTCACGAACAGGTCGAGGCGGCGGGCAACGCGTTCGTTGGCGGGAACGAACGCGGTCGGGACCGTCACGTCGACGATGCTTCGGTCTGGGTAGGTACGGCGGGGTTCCCCCGCGCCTGGATCAGACCGGCCATCTCGATGTCTCCGCAAGCCTCATGGGGCGTCGCGATCGACGCCCTTCGTTCCAGCTGCCGGAGTACCGATGGACGCGGTATATCCGCGCCGCGCCCGAGGTCCGTTTGAGTCCTGTAGCAGGCTCACCCGGAATCGCGAAATACGCGTTGGCCGCGGTGACCGCCCAAGTCCTGCGAGCCGCCTTTCCGTTCCACAGCCGTTTCTTCCGGCACCAAGCCCGGGCCCGAACATCGCGGGTGAAGATCTTTGGCGGCCTTTGACAATGCAGCGTGGGCGTGACAGCTACCGGCATGGTCCTGACGCCTACGCGCAACGTCCCCAGCACAAGCCAACTCGACCCGTGCATCGAGGATTGCGTGTCCGGCGTTCACTGGCCGAAGCAACATCCTACCTCTCATAGCCGCACCCGAGCCGATGTCAGATAGCCGCGATTTCCTCGCCGGGTCGGGCGAGATGGCGACGCTGATGCGTGCCTACGAGTGGACCGCGACGCCGCTCGGCAAGCCCGAGGGTTGGCCCTCCGGCCTGCGCACGGCGGTGCGCCTGCTCCTTAACAGCCACCACCCCATGCACATCTTCTGGGGGCCGGAGGCGACGTTCTTCTACAACGACGGCTTCGTGCCGTCCGCAGGACCGGAGCGGCATCCCTCCGCGCTCGGCCGCCCGGCTTCGGAAAGCTGGGGGGAAATCTGGCCGGTGATCGGCTCCGAGGTCGCCAAGGTCCGCAATGGCGGCGGACATACATGGTACGAGGACCAGCATGTCCCGATCTTGCGCGAAGGTCGCGTCGAGGATGCGTACTGGACCTACGGTTTCAGCCCGATCGACGACGAGACGGCGCCCAACGGCATCGGCGGCGTCATCTCGATCCTCACGGAGACGACCAAGCGCAAGGCCCTTGAGGCCAACCTCCGTTCCATCAACCAATCCCTCGAACGTCAGATCGTCGAACGGACGCAGGACCGCAACCGGATCTGGCAGGTCAGTCAGGATATGCTGCTGGTCAGCGACCTTGGGGGCGTGTTCCTGAACGTCAGTCCGGCTTGGACCCGCGTGCTTGGATGGTCCGAAGCGGAACTGGTCGGCCGCACCTCCGAGTGGTTGGAGCACCCCGACGACCGCGAGAGGACCCGCGCCGAGATCGTTCGTCTCGCCGAAAGTGGTGCCCCGACGCTGGCCTTCGAGAACCGGTTCAGGACGCGAGAAGGGGAGTACCGAGACCTATCCTGGACGGCGGTGCCGGAGGGGGATCGTTTCTACTGCGTCGCCCGCGACATCACCGAGCAGAAGGTACAGGCGGTCGAACTGGCTGCGCAGGCTCAAGAGATAGCCTTGCAGGCAGAGACCTTACGAACCTCGCGGGAGCGGCAGCGCGTCGTATTCGATCTGACCCGTCAGCTGATGGGCATCATGCAACTGGACGGAACCCTACTGGAGGCCAATCCCGCCTCGCTGGACGCGATAGGCGCGGAGCTGGGCGACGTTGTCGGTAAGCCTTTCTGGACCACCCCTTGGTTCTCCGGAACGCCCGGCATGGGCGACGCCGTTCGGGGGGCAGTCGAAGTGGCCCGCAACGGGCAGAGCACCCGAACTGAACTGCCTCTCATCCTACCGAATGGCGAGACCCGCATCTACGATTTCGGGATGCACCCGGTACGGGATACAAGCGGACGCGTCGTCGAGATCATGCCGGAAGCAACCGACATCACCGAGCTACGCAGGGCCGAGGAGGCGCTACGCCAATCGCAGAAGATGGAGGCTGTCGGGCAACTTACCGGCGGCTTGGCACACGACTTCAACAACCTGCTCGCGGGCATCTCCGGATCGTTGGAGATGATGCAAAACCGCATGCAGCAGGGCCGCTTCCAAGATGTCGAGCGCTACATGGCGGTGGCGCAAGGAGCCTCGAAGCGTGCCGCCTCCCTGACCCATCGCCTACTGGCCTTCTCGCGCCGCCAGACGCTCGATCCAAAAACCACCGATGTGAACCGCCTCGTCTGGGGCATGCATGAGATGATCCAGCGCACGGTCGGACCGAGTATCCCCGTCGAGGTGGTTGGTGCGTCCGGCCTCTGGGCCGCTCTCGTGGACCCGCCGCAGCTTGAGAACGCGCTGCTGAACCTGTGCATCAACGCCCGCGACGCGATGCCGGACGGGGGGCGCATCACGATCGAGACACACAACAAGTGGATCGACGAGCGCGTCTCCCGCAAGCTTAACATTCCGGAAGGTCAGTACCTCTCCCTGTGCGTGACTGACACCGGCACCGGGATGACCCCGGACGTGATCGCTCGGGTGTTCGAGCCGTTCTTCACGACGAAACCCATGGGCGAGGGCACTGGCCTCGGCCTGTCGATGATCTACGGCTTCGCCCAGCAGTCAGGCGGGCAGGTGCGCATCTATTCCGAGGTCGGCGAGGGTAGCACCGTGTGCATCTACCTGCCGCGCCACTACGGCAAGATCGAGGACGAGGAAGGTGCCGCCAAGCTCGTTGCGCTGGATCGGTCTGATCAGGGAGAGACGGTGCTGGTGGTAGACGACGAGCCGTCCGTGCGGATGCTCATCACCGACATCTTGGAAGACCTCGGTTACCTCGCCATCGAGGCGAGCGACAGCGCGGCAGGGTTGAAGGTGCTTCAGTCGGATGTACGCATCGACCTGCTGGTCACGGACGTGGGCCTGCCGGGCGGCATGAACGGGCGGCAGATGTCCGACGCGGCGCATGTGTCCCGGCCGGACCTCAAGGTCCTGTTCATCACCGGCTACGCGGAAAATGCGATCCTCGGCAACGGGACGCTTCCGCCGGGCATGTCGGTCCTGACCAAACCGTTCGCGATGGACGCGATGGCGACGCGCATCCGTTCGCTGATCGAGACGGGCAAAGAGGCCAAACGGTAGAGGCAGGATCGTCCGCTCTCAGGAGGCTTCAGCCATCGGCCGCGAGGCAGTCGGACTTCTGCAACGCACCCCGAACCGAAGTTTCCTAACGGCTGACGAACGGCCGCTATGGAGGAATGCTGACTGCGCCTCCGGTGGCCGGGTCAGGTCGGAGGCGGAAGGTCCGCTTCCGGGCGAAGCTTCGGCGACCACCCCCACCCAACTCGGTCAACCCGGCGTGTCCGATAGACGATCGCCGAGCGGACGCCGCCTCCCGGCCTGACACGTGACCTCCCCGTCCCTGGGCGGCAGTGTCTCACAGGATCCGTACGAAGGATTTCTCGATGACGGAGGGACTATCGGACGAATGTTCCCGACGTTCCCATGGTCGATGCCCGGAGTGGCGGTCTCTTCGTCGGGGCTCGTCATGGGATCCCGACCCGCATGGACCGGTTACATGGCTGCGCGGGTGGCCCACAAGAGGCATTTCCAGCTCGAAGATCGGATGCCGGACCGTGCGCAGGGGGCCCGGGCGACACCGCATTTCCCTCGCAATCGCCCGGTAATCGTCTAGACGCAATTGAGCCGACGCACCGTTCATGGCCCCCGGGCCGAGACGTCGCTTCTTGGTCCTCCCCCCGGAAGGCCGATGCGAACCCGGCACGGACCCGACATGACCAAGCACCTCGTCGCCCGCGCCAACATTCTCGTCTTCGCGGTGCTGCTCGCCATCCTGGGCCTGGTCGGAGGAGCCACCTGGGAACGGTTGGGGGCCGCGCGCGAGGCGAGGCAGTGGTCCCAACACAGCTTCGGCGTGGTGGCGGCGATGAAGGATCTCGCCATCGCCCTGCGCGATGCGGAGACCGGGCAACGCGGCTTCCTCCTGACCGGCAAGGACGACTACCTGACGCCCTACAACGAGGCGCGGGACCGCATCGGCCTTCTGCAAGGCGAGCTTCAGAAGCTCACTGCGGACAACCCGGTCCAGCAGCGTCGGCTGCGCGACATCTCCCCCGTGATCCAGCTGAAGCTGGAGGAACTTGGGCAGACTGTGCAACTGCGGCGTGACGTCGGGATCGATGCCGCCCTGCGCATCGTCAATACGGACGCCGGCCGCGACCACCAGAAGCGGGCCGAGGGCATCCTCGGGGCCATGCTGGACGAGGAGGAGAGCCTGCTCGAAACCCGCCTGCGCGAGAACGATGCCCGCGCGGCCTGGGTACGCTGGCTGGTACTCGGCGGGGCCGGCCTCGCCATGCTCGCCCTGCTGCTCGCGGCACGCCTCCTCAACAAGGCCTGGGCACATTCCCAACGGGTCGAGGCCGAGCAGCGTACGCTGGCCCTTCGCCTGCGCGCGTCCCTCGACAGCTTGAGCCAGGGCATCGCCGTGTTCGGTGCCGACCGCGGGCTGACGAACTGGAACCACTGCTTCCAGGCGTTGCTCGACGTCCCGAAGGCGATGTTGCGTCCGGGCACGCCCTATGCCGCCCTCGCCGAGCACACCTCCGAGGCCGGCCGTCCGGCGCTGGAGACCGAAGGGCAGGTCCGCCATGGCCGGAGCATTCCCGGCGAACCCGTGGTCTACGAGCGCATCCGCGCGGACGATCACCATCTGGAGCTTCGCAGGACGCCCATGCCCGACGGCGGCTTCGTGCTCACCGTGACCGACATGACCAAGCGTGCCCAGGCCGAGGGCGTCCTGCGCGAGGCCCAGAAGATGCAGGCCATCGGCCAGTTGACCGGCGGCATCGCGCACGACTTCAACAACCTGCTGCAGGTGATCCTCGGAAACCTCGAATTCGTCCGGTCCAAGCTCGGGGGCGAGGACGCGAGACTGCAGACCCGGATCGAGCGCGCGGCCTGGGCCGCCCAGCGTGGCGCCACGCTCACCGGCCAGCTCCTCGCCTTCGCCCGCAAGCAACCCCTGGCCCCCACCGCCATCGATCTCTCCGCGACGATGCCGGACCTCGTCCCGCTGCTCCGCCGGACGCTCGGCGAGCACATCGAGGTGCGATACGTCGAAAGCGCGGGACTTTGGCCGGCTATGGCCGATCCCGCGCAGCTTGAGAGCGCGGTGTTGAACCTCGCCCTCAACGCCAGGGACGCGATGCCGGGGGGCGGACGCCTGACCATCGAGATCGGCAACAAGGTGCTCGACGCGCATTACGCCGCCAGCCACGCCGAGGTGACCGCCGGCGACTACGCCATGGTCGCGGTCTCCGACACCGGTCATGGCATGACCCCCGACGTGGTCAAGCGCGTATTCGAGCCGTTCTTCACGACCAAGCCCGATGGCAAGGGCACCGGCCTCGGCCTCGCGATGGTGTTCGGCTTCGTGAAGCAGTCCGGCGGACACGTGAAGATCTATTCCGAGCCCGGCGAGGGCACGACGGTGAAGATCTACCTGCCCCGGGCGGTGGGCGCGGTCGCGGCGTCCTACATGCGTTCATCGGCCCCGGTGGAACTGCCTCGCGGGAACGCCACGATCCTCGTGGTCGAGGACGAGCCGGCGGTGCGCGAGATCGCCTGCGCGATCCTCTCCGACCTCGGGTACCGCGTGCTGGAGGCGGCGGACGGCGAGGAGGGCCTCAGGGTGTTCGGGGCGCACGCCGCATCGGTCGACATGCTGCTCACCGACGTCGTGCTGCCGGGCAAGGTCCGGGGCCGCGAGCTGTCCGAGCGGATCACCGCCCTGCGCCCCGACGTGAGGGTGCTCTTCATGTCGGGCTACACCGAGAACTCCATCGTCCATCACGGGCGCCTCGACGACGGCGTCAGGCTGATCGGCAAGCCGTTCAAGCGCGAGCAGCTCGCCGTCAAGGTCGCCGAGACCCTTGGCCAGACGGCACCCACGGATGCCGGGGATGGCAAGGTCGTCGCCTTGCGCCCACGCGCCTGAACGCCTCCCTACGAGCCGGGCGAAGCGCATGCGGGCGCGGAATGACGGCCGGGCGTCCGAGATCCGCCGGGAGACGCGCCGGGACGCGGCATGCCACCCGGGTGCGTGCCCCACGCCGGTCCCGTCGTCGCATCGACATCGACGGCCATCGGGAACTACGTCACCGAACCGGAGGCCGGGGACAACAGTCCATGGCGAATTCCTTGGAGGATCGTAACCTATCGTACGGCGACGGATCGCGTTAGACACCGCGGAACGTCGAAATGGACCACAGGATCGCCATGCACGGGGCCGAGCTACTTAGGAAGGTCGTCGTGGACGATGCCGGAGGCATCCGCGATGCCTGGCTCGCGATCCTCGCCGCTGGCATGACGGCGCATGGCGGGCGTGCTCGGGAAGGCGAGCTCCGTACCCAGGCCGGGATCGTCGTCTCGCAGCTCGGGGAGGGGTTGGCTGCCGGCGACCTCGACGCGGACGGTTCCGGCTTCGCGCCGCTAAGGGAAACCCTCGCTGACATCTCGCGCTCGCGGGCGCTGCAAGGCTTCACGCCCACCGACACCGCCAACTTCGTTTTCTCGCTCAAAGAGCCGGTGTTCGAGGCGCTGGGCCGGGCCTGTGGATCCGGCAGCCCGGATCTCGCCACCGGGGTCGTGTCCGCAGGCAAGCTGCTGGACCGGCTCGCGCTGCATACCATGGAGACCTTCCTGGCAAGCCGCGAGGAGGTGATCGGTCGCCAGGGGCAGGAAATCGCCGAGCTTTCCACCCCGGTCGTCCGGCTGTGGGACGGCATCCTCGCGCTGCCGCTCATCGGCACACTGGACAGTGCCCGCACCGGCGTCGTGATGGAGACCCTGCTCCAGGCGATCGTCGACGAGGAGGCGGAGATCGCCATCATCGACATCACCGGGGTGCCGACCGTCGACACCTTGGTAGCCCAGCACCTCCTGAAGACCGTCGCGGCGGCGCGGCTGATGGGCGCCGACTGCATCGTCTCCGGCATCCGGCCGCAGATCGCGCAGACCATGGTGCATCTCGGCGTCGAGCTGAACGTCGTCTCGAAGGCGACCTTGGCCGACGCCTTCGCCGTCGCTCTCAGGCGGACCGGCCGCAAGGTGGTGCGCCAGCAGGCTCCGACCGAGGAGCGCCGCTGAGGCCATGGACCGTATCCCGATCCTCAAGCTGGGTGGCGTCCTCATCGTCACCATCCAGGTCGACATGCACGACCGCCTCGCGCTGGCCTTGGAGGAGGACCTGACGGCGATGATCGTGCGCACCGGCGCGCGCGGCGTGCTCATCGAGATCTCGGCCCTGGAGATCGTCGATTCCTTCATCGGGCGCATGCTCGTGAGCATCGCCGCCGTCTCGCGCGTCCTCGACGCGGAGACGGTCGTGGCCGGCATGCGCCCGGCGGTCGCCATCACGTTGGTCGAGCTCGGCCTGGAGCTGACGGGCATCAAGACCGCACTCAATGTCGAGCGGGGCATGGCGTTGGTCCAGGCCGGCCTTTCCGAGGAGGACGACGGACACGGGAGCGACCGTGGCCGTTACGAGGACTGAGACCCTCCCGATCCGGACCGGCGACGACGTCGTCCGCGTGCGCCAGAGGGTCCGTGCGCTCGCCGTCGAGATCGGCCTCGGGCTGGTCGACCAGACCAAGATCGTCACGGCGGCGAGCGAGCTCGCGCGCAACACCCTCGACTACGGCGGCGGGGGGGACGTCATGGCGGAGATCGTACAGGCCGGCGCGCGCCTGGGCTTGCGCCTGACCTTCGACGACCAGGGGCCCGGCATCGCCGACATCGAGCAGGCGATGACCGATCACTACACCTCCGGCGGCGGCCTTGGCTTGGGCCTGGGCGGAGCCAAGCGGCTCTCGAACGAGTTCCACATCGCGTCGATGCCCGGGAAAGGCACGCGCGTGACGATCGCACGCTGGAAGTGAGCATGGACCGGGTCACCGTCACGGAAGCGAGCCAGGTGGCCGAGGCGCGGCGACGTGCGGTGGCCGCGGCGCAGGCGATCGACTTCGACGAGACCGCGTCCGGTCGCGTCGCCCTCGTCGCGACGGAGCTCGCATCGAACATCGTGAAGTACGGCGTGCCCGGCGAGATCCTCGTCGGCGCATACCGTGACGGGACCGGTTCGGGGGTCGAGATCCTCGCCCTCGACAAGGGGCCCGGCTTGTCGGATGTCGCCGCCGCGTTGCGCGACGGGCATTCCACCGGCGGCAGCGCCGGGGAGGGTCTCGGCGCGGTGCTTCGACTGTCCCAAGCCTTCGACATCGCCTCGCGTCCGGGCTCGGGCACCGCGGTGCTGGCGCGGCTTGCACCGGTTCGTCGTTCCCCCCCGGAACCCGTTCCGGGTTTCGGTGCCGTGACGGTTCCGCTGAGGGGCGAGACCGCCAACGGCGACGCCTGCGCCGTCCACGAGCGTGGCGATGGCTGGACCGCCATCGTGGCGGACGGCCTCGGCCACGGCCCTGCGGCCGCCGAGGCGTCCGAGGCGGCCATCCGGATCTTCCGGATCAACCATGGCGCACAACCCGGGATGATCCTGTCGGCGGTCCACGCGGGGCTCCACCATACCCGGGGCGGGGCGGTCTCCGTCGCCCGCTACGATCGGGATACCGGCATCCTGACCTTCGCCGGCATCGGCAACGTCGCGGGCGCCGTCGTCGCGGGTGCCGCGACCAAGCGTACCGTCAGCCTCGCCGGCACGGCAGGCCATGCCGCCAGGCGGATCCAGGAATTCGAGTACCCCATGGGACCCGAGGACTTGTTCGTCCTATGCTCGGATGGCATCGCGACGGGATGGTCCCTCGATGCCTATCCCGGCCTGGCGATGGCGCATCCGACGTTGGTGTCAGGGGTGGTCTATCGCGACTTCGCCCGCGCCCGCGACGACGCCACCGTCCTCGTCGTGCGGGGGGGCGCCGCATGAGATGGCCGCTGCTCGCCAGTCCCGTGGTGCACGAGGACGACATCATCGCGGTGCGCCAACGGGTGCGCGGTCTGGCCGAGCGCCTCGGCTTCGGCGTCCAGGACCAGACCCGGATCGCGACGGCGGTATCCGAGATCGCCCGCAACGCCTTCGGCTACGCCGGTGGCGGCCGCGTGGAATACGGCCTCGACGAGGACGACGGCCGACAGATCCTTGTGATCCGCATCCTCGACCGCGGCCCGGGCATCCCCCACCTCGACGACATCCTCGGGGGCCGCTTCCGCTCGACCACCGGCCTCGGCATCGGCATCACCGGCTCCCGGCGCCTTATGGACCGCTTCGAGATCGAGACCGGGCCCGGTCGGGGTACGGCCGTGACGTTCGGCATGAGGCTGCCGATCGGCTCCGAGGCCTTCTCGGGCCGGGCGCTCTCGACCATGGCGGAAGACGTCGCCCGCGCCCGGCCCGACCAGCCGACGACCGCGCTGCGCGAGCAGAACCGCGAGCTGCTGCGAAGCCTCGCCGAGCTCGCCGAGCGCAAGGAGGAGGCGGAGCGTCTCAACCGCGAGCTCACGGAGACGAACCGCGGCGTGGTCGCCCTGCACGCCGAGCTTGAGGCGCAGGCCGCGCTCCTGCGCGAGGCGGGCGCGCACCTGGAAAGCGAGGTCGCCGCCCGGACGGCGGAACTCGCCCAGGCCAACGCACGCCTGCTCGCCGAGGCGGTGGAGCGCGAGCGCATGGAGCTGGACCTGAGGCAATCGCAGAAGTTGGAGGCGGTGGGCCAGCTGACCGGCGGCGTGGCGCATGACTTCAACAACCTGCTCACCATCATCCGCTCGTCCGTTGACTTCCTGCGCCGCCCGGACCTGCCGGAGGAGCGGCGGCGTCGGTACATGGACGCCGTGTCCGACACGGTCGACCGCGCCGCCAAGCTCACCGGGCAGCTCCTGGCCTTCGCGCGCCGCCAGTCGCTGAAGCCGGAAACATTCGACATCGGCGAGCGTCTGCGCGGCGTCGCGGAGATGCTCGACAGCGTGACCGGCTCGCGCATCCGCGTTGTCGTGGACGGGCCGGGGGAACCGACCCTGGTGCGTGCAGACGTCAACCAGTTCGAGACCGCCCTGGTCAACATCGCCGTCAACGCCCGCGATGCCATGGACGGGGTCGGCACCCTGACCATGCGCGTACTCCCCGACCGGTCCATGCCGCCGATCCGAGGCCACGGCGGATCATGCGGTCGGTTCGCCGCCGTCTCCCTGACCGACACCGGATGCGGCATCCCGAAGGACATCCTCGGACGCATCTTCGAACCGTTCTTCACGACCAAGGAAGTCGGCAAGGGAACTGGCCTCGGGCTCTCCCAGGTGTTCGGGTTCGCCAAGCAATCCGGCGGCGACATCGAGGTGTCGAGCGAGGTCGGGAGCGGCACGACCTTCACGATCTACCTGCCCGAGATCTCGGGCGGGGTCGCCGCATCGTCCATCGCCGACCCGGACGCCGTCCGCTCGCCCCTGGGCGACGGCCAGCCCATCCTGCTCGTCGAGGACAACCTGGAGGTCGGACGGTTCTGCACACAGATCCTGCAGGACCTCGGCTACGCTCCCGAATGGGTCGTCAACGCGGAGGAAGCGCTGGACCGCCTGGGCACGGACGGGGCCGGGTTCCGCGCCGTCTTCTCCGACGTGGTGATGCCGGGCATGGGCGGCATCGAACTCGCAAGGGTGCTGCGCGAGCGCATCCCGCGGCTTCCGGTGGTGCTCGCCTCGGGCTACAGCCACGTCCTGGCGCGCGACGACGACCACGGCTTCGAGCTTCTCCACAAGCCGTACTCGGCGACGCAGGTCGGGCGCGTCCTTTCCCGTGTCATCGCCGCCGCTCCGCCCGCAGGCGATCGGCCTGCAGGCGCCCAATGAGGCAATCCGGGCCGCCATGACGGACCGTACCAGGCTCGGGGTCATGGAAACTGCATCCGCATCGCCCTGGATCAGACGCTGGCCCCCAATCCATGGGGGCCGTCCCCTTCGAGAACGGCCAGACGACGCGGGCGACCCTATGAAAGGCTTAGAAGGCTTGCCGGGAAACCGGGGTTTCCTGGGGGATCCCGACGCTTCCGCCCGACGCTGATAGCTCCGGCGCGCCTAGAGCGTACCGAGGGAACAGCAGCATCTCGCGCGCCATCACGTCGACCTTGACCGATCCGTACCTACCGCCCTCGGTCCTAGGGGCATGCCCCTGGATGGCATCAAGGACCGCCTCAGGCATACGGCATGCCCGGCCACGCGTCTTGAAGCTGTGGCGCCAGCCGTGGTTCGGGTCGACGCCGACGTCGTCGATCCCGAGCTTACGGACCCAGGCCGCCAACCGCTCCCCGACCTTCTTCGACAGTGGGTTCGCATCCGAACCGCCGCGACCGCGCGCGGGATCGTAGAACAGGGGGCCCTTCCGCGTGGCGACGTAATCGAGGAAGCCCATCTCCACGAGATGCGGGTGGATCGGCACGTCACGGAACCGCTTCGTCTTCACCGTGCCCGCCTCAGGTGTGATGCGGAAGACCGGTATGCCGCCCTCATGGCGCACGTCCTGTCGCCGCAGCTGGGTGATTTCGCCGACCCGTGCCCCTGAATAGGCGCACAACCACGGGACCCACCGGCGTGCCGCCGCATGTTCGGGGCTCAGGCGCGCCCCTTGGGGTGCGAGGGCCGCTGCGAGGATAATGTTGGCCTCTTCCTCGGTGAAGTCGCGGTCGCGCAGCACGACCGCCCCGACGACCTTGACCCGGATGTCCGCGCAAGGGTTGGTCGCGACCTTGCGATCGCCCTTGAGCCAGCGGAAGAGCGCCTTCGCAGAGGCGACGTAGACGTCACGGATGGTCTTGTCGCCGCGTCCCTGCCCACGGAGCGAGGCGACCCAATCCGATATGTCGTCCGGGGTTATGCGGGCGAGGTCGTCATGGCCGGCGGACACAGCCAGCGTCGCCAGTGCCGGTGCCCAGCGTTTCCGGGTCGAGGCAGCGAGCTTCGACACGTCGGCGTAACGCGCGAACCACTCCTGGAGCGGAAGGACCACGGCCTTGACCGGCATCTTTGGGAACCGACCCGCCATCGGGTCGGGGCTGAAGTCCCCTTCAAGGTACTTCGCGCTCTGGTCGACGGCTTGGAGGATCGCCTTGGCGATTGCGTGATCCAAGGCATCGCGCGTGGCCTGATCGAACGCCAGTCCCTTCCCGGCGAAGTGGGCGTCGATGTCCGCACCGTGGAGACGTCGGAACCTCTCACGGTTCCCAGGGGTCGGATCCTTCACATACGCGTCGATCGTCGCGGACGAGATGAGATTGAACACCGGCGAGAACCGCCCCTCCCGGAACTGCGGGATCAGGTCCTCGTAGAATTCGCCCGCGATGGCGTTGACCTCAAGAAGGCTCAGGCGCCGTACGCCGGCCCGAAGGTTCTCCCAGCGGCGCTCCACCAACACGGCGTGGGCGGCGTGCCGGCGCTTGGCCTCGCCGACGTCCTTCGTCCCGAGGCTCGCCTTCTCCTCACGCTTGCCGACGAGCGCCAGCATGTCCTTCGGTACCCGCTTTCGGAACCAGAAGACGCCGGTCTTCGGATGGGGCCAGGGACGCGACATAGGGAGAACCACGTGTGTACCACCCGTGTGTACCACCGGGCGGCCGCGAAGTCCTTGCTCCTGTTGGGATCGTTCTGAAAATAATGAAAATTCAGGTCGATGTGGCGGAGAGGGGGGGATTCGAACCCCCGATGCCCTTGCAGGCATGCCGCATTTCGAGTGCGGTGCATTCAACCGCTCTGCCACCTCTCCGCGAAGGCGCCTCGATGAGACGCGGGCTCCGTAACACGAGTGGTCCCGCTTCCACAAGCGGGAAGCGGCGCGAAACCAGGGCGATGGCCTGAAGGATCGGGATTCCAGGCGTGCGTGTTTCATAGGGGGCCTCTGTGGGGTGAGGCGTTTGATGTCGAGCAAGGCTCTGCTGGACCATGTTTCGGCACGGGAAGCCCCGCGCCAGAGGCGGACGGTGGTCTACCCTCTGCCGGAGATCATGCGGCCGGGCCCGTGCGCGACGCTCGCGGCAGCGGACGACGTCGTGGAGGTCCTGGGGCGAGGAGAAGCTGGATTTTCCGCGCGCGATGCTGCCGTTTGCCCACGGTATCCATCGCACGACACTCTGAACGATCTTCTGAACGCGCGGGATCCGGGCCTGTTCTAGGCGTGCTTTCCCACCTGGGCCGAGGCACTGCGCGAGGCTGAACCAGACATCCGCGCCGCGTCCGGCAAGGACAGCCTCGAGACACGCCGAAAGACCGCCGCCTGGCGCCACGACGACCTCGAGGCCATCCTCACTCAGGACCGCCCGAGACCCTTCAAGTGATGGCCCCGGGCGCGAAAGGCCGGGGCGCGGAATGGGCGCGCGGCGGGCCGGGCGGTTCAGGATTGCTTAACCATGCGGCGAGCAGGATGCGCGCGCTCAAGGTCGGGTCGGGCGGTGCCAGCGGGGTGCCGCGCGGGAGCGGCGACCGGGGATGGGATGGATGGCGCGCGAAGCCGGCACGGCCCTGATCGTCCTCGTGGCCAGCGCGACACCCTTGCCGCTCATCGAGGCCCTGTCTCCGCTGGCCTGCGCCTCGCGGCTGGTGATCGGCCTCTCCGATGCGCCGGAGGCCCTGCGCGGCCAGGCCTGCGACCTGATCGTGATCGACGCGGGCGAAGGTCTCCAGGGCGAGACCGACGACGGCATCCACCTCGTCGCGGGCCTGCGCGCGATGCCGGAGCACGCCCGCACGCCGATCCTGATGCTCGCCGGCGGCGATGCGGCGGCGGTTCGACGCGCCGCGATCGCGGCGGGCGCCACCGACGTCATCGCACGTCCCGTCGAGGCACTCGACCTCACGACGCGGGTCGGCAACCTCCTGGAACTGGCCCTCGTGCGGCGCACGGCCGAACAGCAGACGCGGCGGATGGCCCGCACCGTGGAGCGCGCCGTGGCCGAGACCGCCGCCCATGAGCGGGAGATCATCCGCCGCCTGATGCTCGCCGCCGAGTTTCGCGACGATCAGGCCGGAGGCCACCTCACCCGCGTCGCCGGTTGCGCCATCGCCATCGCGGACGGACTCGGGCTCTCGGAGCAGGACGCCAACGATGTCGGCCTGGCCTCGACCATGCACGACATCGGCAAGATCAGCATTCCCGACACGATCCTGATGAAACCCGGCGCCCTGAGCGAGACCGAGCGCGAGGAGATGAAGCAGCATGCCCTGCGCGGATACCGCATGCTCTACGACAGCCCCTCGCACCTGCTGCAACTCGCCTCCGACATCGCCCTGACCCACCACGAGCGCTGGGACGGTCACGGTTATCCCCAGGGCCTGCGGGGCACCGACATCCCTCTGGCCGGCCGGATCATCGCCGTGGCCGACGTGTTCGACGCCCTCATCTCCGAGCGGGTCTACAAGAAGGCCTGGTCGCCGGACGAGGCCCGCCGGCACCTCGAGGCTCATTCCGGCAGCCATTTCGATCCCGATTGCGTCGCGGCCTTCGTCTCGCGCTGGGACGACGTCCTGGTGCTGATCGCGGAGCACCCGCCCGAAAGCCGAGCGGCCTGAGGGCGCTCATCGCCCGCGCACCCCGCGTTCCGGCAAACCCGCGTTCCGGCAAGACGGGGCCTTCGCCTCGCAGGCCGTGTCACGGAACTTGCACGGCGCAGGGGATGGGCAACATTCGCTCCACCTCGAAGAACGCCGTCCGGCTGTCACGACTGCGGCGAAACGTGCATATACTGGAAGCACCTGGGTCCGCTATCGTCCGCGGCCGGGAGGGGTCCGAAGGCGGCTCTCCCCCCGCTGCCGCGTCAGCGGCCGGCTTCGGGAAGCAAGTGGCATGGCATGTATGGTAGACGCTCCGCGCGAGACGACGGCGCCCCTGATCGACCCGCTGCTCCTCGACAATCAGCTCTGCTACGCCCTCTACGCGGCGGCGCACCGCATGACGAAATCCTATCGTCCGATGCTGGAGCGGATGGGACTGACCTACCCGCAATACCTCGTGCTCCTCGTCCTGTGGGAGACGGACGGCGTCACGGTCTCCGAGATCGGGCGGCGCCTGCGGCTCGATTCCGGAACGCTCACCCCCGTGCTGAAGCGCCTGGAAACGGCCGGCTTCCTGGTGCGGAACCGCCGACGCTCGGACGAGCGCGAGGTCGAGATCGCGCTCACGCCCAGGGGCCGGGATCTGCGCGCGGAAGCGACGGCCGTCCGGGAATCCGTGATGTGCCAGCTCAACATGTCGGAGCCTGAGGTCCAGGCGATGCGGGCCGACCTCAATGCGCTCATCGCCAATCTCAGCGCCGCGGGCTGACGTCGGCCGGGCACGACGCGCCCCGGCGGTCCGGAATGATTTGCCGGATAAATTTCTCTTGGGCGATCGCGGCGTTTGGCGCTAAGGCGAGGCGTGATCGCGTCCGCCCGGCCGGCCGCGCGGCGCGACGATTCCCTTCCCGCACGGCCCCTGGCGACGCCGCTCGCCGCCACCGGCCGCCCTCGAAACTGCATCGGGCCTCGAGACGGCCCTTCGGGACTACGACAGACGTGGACACCGCTCATCCGCTCCGGGCGCCGGCCCTTCTCCGCCGAGCCCCTCGCCCGCGGGACGGGCATCCCGCGCCGCCGCGCCGCGCGCGGAGACCCGTCCGGTTCGAACCCGCGCCGCGGGGGCGCGTTTTCAATCCATGAGTGCGATTGCGGGCGATGCGGATCTGGCCCCGCGGCGGCAGGTCGGGGCGCTGCCGTTCCGGCGGACGCCGGACGGTGGCTACATGATCCTCCTGGTGACGTCGCGCGAGAGCCGGCGCTGGGTCATTCCCAAGGGCTGGCCGATGAAGGGCCGCAAGCCCTACGAAGCGGCCGCGCGCGAGGCTTACGAGGAGGCGGGCCTGATCGGCACCATCGGCAAGCGCCCGCTCGGGTTCTACCTCTACGAGAAGCGCCTCAAGAGCCGTGACGCGGTCCTGTGCCAGGTGAAGGTGTTTCCCTTGGAGGTGCGCAAGCAGCTGAAGCACTGGCCCGAGCGCCACCAGCGGGAGGATCGCTGGTTCACGCCCTCCGATGCCGCCGAGGCGGTGGCCGAGGCGGGTCTCGCCGCCATCATCCGCGCGGCCTGCAAGCGCGAGACCGGCGCGCTCGCCTGAGCGCCGGATCGTGCTCCGAGGGCACCGCTCCGGGCAGACGGACACGGCCGCGCGCAAAACCGACGAGATTCACCGCAATGCGATTGCCAAGGGGTCCCCGATCGGCTACTTCCCCCTCCGTCCGGTCGCGAGGCCATCGCCGCCGCCACGGACAGATCGCTGCTGTAGCTCAGTGGTAGAGCACTTCATTGGTAATGAAGAGGTCGACAGTTCAATCCTGTCCAGCAGCACCACTTTCCCGAACAGCGATGTAACCTCGGGAAAGAGTTCTGGTCGCTCGGGTCGCGAATAGCGGGCCCTGGAGCATCTCAAGAAAACTCCACCTATCCGTGCTGTCCGTCGGGCCGCTCATCGCGGCGTACCGTCCGTTGCGGAATCACGCCGCGCCGATCCGGTCAGCCTCATACTCGGTTTCATCGAGGTCTGGTCTGAGACCGGACCTGGAGACGAAGCGCGGGACGGTTCGGCGCGCGGCCGCTCAGGCGCCGGCCTGCTCCTGCGATTCCTCGCCCGCGGGCTTGCCGTCGTCGCGGGCGCGGTGGAGCATGAAGATCGCGAACACCATCGTCAGGATCAGGCCGGCCAGGACGGCGAGTTCGATCATCGAGGCCTGGAACAGCGCCTGCTTTTCCGGCGACCAGTCCTTGGCGTGGGTGATCTCCGAGGATTGCAGGGTGATCACCAGCACCCGCCGGATCGAGGCGATGAGCCCGACGATCAGGAACGGCTCGCAGGTCAGCTTGCCCGAGCGCATCGACACCCGCACCGTGTGCAGGATCTCGATCAGCATCAGCAGGAACAGCAGCCGGTCCACCACCTCGAGGATCTGGTCGGCCCCGCCGAGGCTGCGCAACGCCCCCCAGGTCAGCGCGGCGGCGTCGACCAGCGCCACGACGGCGGCAAGAGCGAGCAGGACGCCGAGCGCGGCGTAGATCGCGTGCTCGGTGTGCAGGAAAACGAAGCTCGCCGCGCGCGTGAGCCGGCCCTGATCCTGGCTGTCGTCCGACATGAGGCGCGCTCCTCCCTGTTCAGGCGATCAGACAGGATTGGTGGCCGGACGTCCAGCGCGGCGGCACCTTCCGGGCCCCCGGACGGCGTTTCGTGCGGGGAGCGCCGCGCGCGCCTGCCGGCATGCCGACCGGCCTCCTCGCGGGGCGGGCGATCCCACGCCGGAGCGGGCGGGCCGGAATCCTACGTCGCCGAGACCGCCCTCACGATGAGACCGCCCTCATGACGCGACCGGCTTCGTTCGGGTCGTCGACGGCGTGGCCTGCCTGCCGCGGCGCACCCGGCGAGGCGGCCGCATCCGGGGCTCCCGCCTCCGGCCCAGGCTGCCGATAATAGGCGTCCAGCGAGGGCACGAAGGTCGGCTCGGGACGCATGGGCTCCAGGGTCGCCAACATGTCACGGGCGCCCATCAGGGCCTCGAGGATGATGCGACTGTCCCGCGTGAACGGGATCACCACGCCACCGCCCATGGCCTTGATCCGTGCGGCGGGCGCTCCGATGTCGAAGGCGACGACGGGATAGCCCGCCTCCCAGACCTCCGACAGCACGTAGGAATAGGTCTCCGGCCAGATGCTCGGCAGGAACACGAAGTCCGGGTCGATCTCGTCGAGCTTCGCCTTCAACTCGGAGGGCTTGTACGCCCCCGTCACCGCGGCGTTCTTGTAGCGCACGAGGCGCTCGTCGTCGGAGGTGTAGCCGACGATGGTGAGGAAGAACGGCATGCGGTCGCGCGCCGCCCGCTCCACCATGCGGACGAGCACGTCGAATCCCTTGACCCGTCCGATCGCGCCGACGACCGCGATCCGCAGGCTGCCCCTGGACCGGCCGGCCCGCGAGACCACCGGTGCCGTCCCGTGCAGCCGCGGCTCCGGGTGGGGCGCGACGACGATGTCGGGCAGGTTCAGGCGTCTGCGATAGCGGCGCGCCGTATCGTCCGAGGGCGTCAGGATCCGGGTCGCCCGCTTCAGGATCCCGGCATTGAACGCGAGCCAGGCCTCGAGGTCGTTCTCGATCAGGGCGGTGTGGTCGGCGAAATTGTGCTCGACGCCGCCCGAGACGCAGAGCTGGCAGACCGAGGAGGTCGGTTCGCCGCAATAGGTATGGCGCTCGTCCGTGAGGTGGACACGCGGACAATACCACTGGAAGTCGTGCAGCGTCACGGTGTAGGGCCGCGCGCCCGAGAGCAGCGCCGCCAGGAAGTCGCTCCGGAAGGTCAGGCGCGAGTTCACGTGGATCTGGATCGCGACACCGGCCGCCTCGATCGCCGCGAGGGTCCGCTCGATCCGGTCCGGATTCAGCGTCAGGGTGACGCCGGCGCCGTTGAAGCTCAGCAGCAGGCGCGGGTCGTCACCGCGATCCGCCACCGGTGCGAGGACGGCGATCTCGTGGTCCGCCGACCGGGGAAGCCCCTGGATGTCCTCGACATAGCGCTTCGTGCCGCCACCCAGACCATGCATCAGGTGCAGGGTCAGGGACTTGAACCGCCCGACGAGGAGGCGAAGCAGGACATCCGTGCGCAGGTCCTCCAGGGGATCGGCGCGGATGAAGGCGAACACCTCGCTCAGATATTCCGGGTAGCGCTTCTCCAGCCGGACGTGATTGATTGCCAGGATCGATTGGCGCTCGGCGACGCCGAACGAGACCGAGCCCTCGTGGAGCACGAAGGTGTCCGTCGCCGCGAGGTGGATCCAGCCGAGGTCCCGGGCGGTGAGGCACCAATCGACCTCCTCGCAATATCCCCGCCCCCATTCGGGCGAGAACGGACCGACCTCGTCGAGGGCCTGACGATTGAAGTAGATGCAGAATCCGACGCCGGTCGGAATCTCCACGGGGGCCGCACCGTGCTCGGCGAAGGCCCGATCGATCGCGGCCACGTCGAGGCCCAGGGCCGGCGGGCTCGAATTCACGACGTTCGGGAAGCTCAGGATCGTCGCGTTGTTGGACATCGGCGTCACCGACGCGATGCCGGGCCGGGCGTGACAGTGACGCGCGAGCCGCTCCGGAAGGCCGGGCGGCAGGATCGTGTCCGCGTTGACGAGGAGCACGTCCTCGTCGGGCTCGAGCAGGGAGAACCCGCGATTCACGGTTCCGATGAAGCCGAGATTGCTCGGATTGTCGAGAATCGCGAGGCCCGGATGGTTCTCGGAAGCGACCTGAGCGAGATAGCCGGCGATCTCCGGATCCGGCGATCCGTCGTTGATCACGATGGCCCGCACCGCACCGGCCCGGAGTTGCGGCAGCAGGGATGCGAGGCAGAGCTTGAGATCGGCCAGTCCCTTGTAGACGGGGAGGATGGCGCAGATCGGAGCGGACTTGCGCGGCTTCCAGGGCGCCGGGTTGCGGTTGGCGGCGGCGTCGGCCGCGACGGGAATCGTTTCCGCCGCGATCACCGGCTGGAACGTGATGGGCCCATGTCCCCGGACACGCTCGGTCTCGGTCATGCGGGCGCGGATGCTCCGGCGCGCGATCAGGCTCACGTCGGGCCGGCCCCCTTCGAGGAGCCGCATGCGCGCCAGGGCCCGCTGCTCCCGAACCCGCAGATGCACGTCGTTCCCGAAACGCCCGAGAACGAGGCTCGAGCCCTCCGGACCGACGACGAGTTCGCTCTCCGGCTGGATGTCCTGATGGGAGAACAGGAAGCCGGCCGTCTCACGCCCGAACGCCGCCCGGACGTCGCCGCGCAGATGGGTCTTGATCTCGGACCGGGTCACGCCGTTCCGTACGATCCGCAGGGTCGTCGGCGCGTCGGCGATGGCGGGATCGAAGTACCAGCCGCTGAGGTGGTTCGGCGCCACCGCATCGATGTTGTATTTCGGCTGGCTGCTCCAAGTGCCGAACGGGAGCGTCGTCGCCCCGGCCCTGATGGCGAGACGATGCGGCTTTCCGTCGAGAGCCGAGACGGGCAGCGGAAGGGAGAACCCGTTCCAGCCGCCCTGCCCGGTGACCATGAACTGAAATTCGCCGCGATACCGCGTGAGGGCGACGGGATCACCGCTCACCCCGTCGACGACCAGACAGACGCTCGGCGCGGTGGTCGGAAACAGCGGCGCGAGCCATCCTTCGAGCCGGTAGTCGCGAATTCCGTCGAAGCATCCGGAATAGAGCTCCGGTCCGACCTCGAAATGCTCGTGATACGCCTGCCCCCGCACCGTCACGGTGATCGTGCAGGAGCCCGGATGCGCGGACAGGCTCGAACGCAGGGGTGCATAGGCGAGGTCGATCTTCTTGTGGCGGCCCGCCGATTCGACCGGAAGCCTCCGCGCGGCCTCGCCGGCGAAGCGAATCCGGACCTGGATCTCGTTGCGATGCGTGCCCGGCGCCAGCGCCAGAAGGACGCCGCCCTCGTGAAGCGTGATCCAGGTGACCGCGGCGCTCCGCTCGGAGGGTGTGACGACGCCCGCAGGCTTCCGACGCACGTTTTTCCAAGCTTTCCTCAGAAAGCCACGATCGAAAGTCGGCAGCTTCAAGAAATGCACCCCGTCCTCGCCTCAGATCGCATCGTTCCCCTCTGGAACCTTCGGGTCGACGGCACCTCTCGGACCTTCTCGCCGGACATTGCACCGAACTAAATCGGAGCCACGCGGCAAGATATCCGGCCGCCACGCGCGCGCCCTTCGAAGAGCGCGAGTACATATCAACTCAGGACATTCACAATCTGAAGCGACACCCTGGTCGGCCCAAGCAAATTCGCATAGGAAGCGTAATTATACAATCGGCAGGAACAGTCACGTCGCAAAAAACCTCCGGCTCGATTCTGAAACTTGCTTCTCCGGCAACCTTGTTTCGGACGGCGTCCAGGCCGGCGATACCGTATCCGAGCGGCACCGTCGAGCAGCGCGGCGATCCTGGCGGAGCCGCCCTCGACGCCGGCTTCCGGCCGACCGTCGCGGCCCGAGGTCGGGATTCGCGCCTCCGATCCCCTCGCCCGCCCCCCGGGGTCGCCGTCCTCCTCTCCCGACAGGCCGGAGCGCCCTGACAGAGGACGGAGAGACCAGATCGGTGCCCTTCGCGTCAAGCGTATCGCTGCATCGCAAAGTCCTGCGGCGCGATCTCGGGCGACCGGCCGGACACGACGTCGGCGAGCATGCGCCCCGAGCCGCAGGCCATGGTCCATCCCAGCGTGCCGTGGCCGGTGTTGGTGTAGAGGTTCGCGTAGGTCGTCGCGCCGACGATCGGCGTTCCGTCCGGCGTCATCGGCCGCAATCCGGTCCAGAAGCGGGCCTTGGCGAGGTCGCCGCCCTGCGGGAAGAGATCTCCGACCGAGCGCTCCAACGCCGCGCGGCGCGGGCCGCGCAGCACCTGGCTGAAGCCGGCGAGCTCGGCGGTGCCGCCGGCCCGGATGCGGTCTCCCAATCGGGTGATGCCGACCTTGAAGGTCTCGTCCATCACCGTGGAGACCGGTGCCGCTTCGGGATCGTCGATCGGCAAGGTCAGCGAGTAGCCCTTCACGGGATAGACGGGCAGGTTGAGGCCCAACGGCCGCAGCAGGGCCGGGGTGTAGCTGCCCATCGCGGCGACGTAGGCATCCGCGCCGAAGACCTCTCCGCCCTCGGTGGCGACACCGGTGACGCGGCCGTGCGCGTGGCGCAGGGCCGTCACCGACACGCCGTAGCGGAAGTCGACCCCGAGATTCGCGCAGATCGCCGCGAGCCCCTGCGTGAACAGGTGCGCGTCGCCGGTCTCGTCGCCGGGGAGGCGCAGGCCGCCGGCGATGCGCTCGCGGACCCGGGCCAGCGCCGGCTCGGCGGCGATGCAGCCGGCCGGGTCGAGCACCGCGTAGGCGACGCCGTAGGCATCGAGGATCGCCGTGTCGGTGCCGACCTGGTCGAGCTGCTTGGCCGTGCGGAACAGCTGCAGCGTGCCCTTCGTGCGGTGATCGTAGGCGATGCCGGTCTCGGCCCGCAGGGAGCCCAGCACGTCGCGGCTGTATTCCGCGAGGCGGACCATGCGGCCCTTGTTCCGGCGGTAGGCGTCGTGGGTGCAGTTGGCGAGCATGTGGGCGAGCCAGCCGTAGAAGCGGGGCTCGAACTGGGGCAAGAGCACCAGGGGGCGATGGCGCATCAGCAGCCACCTCATCGCCTTGACGGGAATCCCGGGGGCGGCCCAGGGCGCCGAGTAGCCGGGCGAGACCTGCCCCGCATTGGCGAAGCTCGTCTCCATCCCGGCACCGGCCTGACGGTCGAGCACCGTGACGCGGTGGCCGGCCTTGGCCAGATAATAGGCCGTGGTGACGCCGACGACGCCGCTGCCGAGAACGAGAACGTGCACGCGAGACTCCTTGTCGTCGGCGTTCCGGGGACGCACCATCCCGCACGCTCGCAGCCGGTGTCGTTCCCTACCATTGCTGCGCCGCACAATGCATCCCCCGTGCCCGGCACCGGGCGGGCGTTTCAAGGGCGGACGGCCGGCGTCTCGATGGGCAGCGGGCTCGCGCGATCCATCAGGTAGCGCTCCAGAGCGACGAATTCCGGCGCGCCATAGGCGAAGGGCTCGGCCCGCATCCCTGTCATGCAGTTGCGCAGGCGCCGCTGGACCGATCCGACGCCCTGCCATTCGAGGCGATAGAGCGGGTACCCGGTCGGATGCCCCTGCGGGATCGGGGCGGCGCCGAGCCGGCGGCCGGGATGGTCGTCGTGGCAGGCGGCACAGGAGAAGCCGAGCTGACCCATGCGCCGCGTGAACAGCGCCCGGCCCGCTTCCCGTGCCGGGGCGAGGTGCGGGTCGTCGGGCGGCACGATCGGCAGCCCGCGCGATTGGGCGGCGACGTAGGCCGAAAGCCCGAGAAGCTCACCGCTCTCGTAGGGGAAGGGAGGCGCTCCCTGGTGTCTCCGGCGACAGGCGTTGATCCGCCCCTGAAGGTCGATCGCGCCGCCGCTCTCGACGTCGTAGGCCGGGTAGCGGGCGGCGACGCCGCGCATGCTCGCATCCGCCGCGCCGTGGCAACCGGCGCAGGCGGGACGATCCGCGGCGGGCGCCTTCGCCCAGAGGTCCTCGCCCTCCTGCACCCAGAGCAGGCCGGGATTCGCGGTCTCGTCGCGCTGCATCGCCTGGATGGCGGGGCTCATGGTGTCGAAGCCCGAGCGCCGCGCGGCGGGCGGGATCTCGGTGGGCGGGATCTCGGCGGCCGAAATCCCCGTGGCGTTTCCGGCTCCCGCCAGCGCCAGGCCGAGGGCCAGGGACGCGGCGCGTCTCACGTCACCGTCAGCGTGGCGGTCTCGGTCTGCGCGAAACCGTTGTCGCCCCGCCAGACGAAGCTGAGCGTCCCCGTCCGCGTCGCCCGGAGGGTGAAGGTCAGGTACGGGTTCGCGGCGGTGGCGGGGAAGAGTTCGGCGCGAAACACCGTCTCGCCATCGTAGAGGCAGGTGAAGTCCGTGATGATGTCGCGGGCCATGATGCGCCCGTCGGCGCCGGGCCGGAAGCCGGTCTCCATCGGATGCGAGATCAGGGTCTTGATCGTCACGACCGCGCCGGCCTCGGCGGTCTTGGGAACGTTGATCAGGGTGCGGGCCATGGCGGATCAGCCCTCCAGGCAGGCGGCGAGGGTGACGATGGCGTCGGCCGTCGTCGACCAGTAGCGGCCGTCGCTGGTCTCCGCGATGGCGGTGATGCGCTGCGTGTCGGCGAGCCGGATGCGGGTGGTGAGGGCGGCGCGCCCGGACAGGGGTCCCAGATGCGCCGTGATCACGTTGGGCTGCGGGTTCCGGTCGTTGAACACGGCGATGCGGCGGACATGGTCCTCCGGGCTCATGGGGCTGTCCACCGTGACCGTGATGGTGACGGCGTTGCCGTTCTCGACCAGGGGCGGCAGGTCGAGATGGATGCGGCCCGGCCGGATCTCGGCATCCCCGGCAAAGCGCCGGATGGCCTCGGCCGTGCTCTCCGTGCGGGTCGCGGCCTCGGCCGCGACGGGGCGCAGGGCGACAACCGCGAGCGTGCCGGTCCCGAGGGCGAGAACGCCGCGGCGGCTCGGACGATGAGGCTCATCGAGGATCACGGCGCCGACCTTTCCGTCGTGGTGTCGCGCAAGGTGACGAGGAAGGCGACGACGTCCTCGATGGCCTGCGCCTCCAGCACCGGCCGGCCGGCCCAGGCCGCGCCGACGCGCGTGGTGCCGGACAGCGTGTAATAGGAGGGCATGATGGTGTCCGGGTTCAAGACCCGGCCGTCGACGAGGCGCAGGCGGAGCGCGCCCGCCGACCGCCGTCCACCGACCCCGGAGAGGTCGGGGCCGATGTCACCGGGGAACCGCTCCTCCGGGAACGGCCCGGCATGGCACAGGAGGCAGAGGCCCTTCGTACGATCGATGACGAGCGCGCGACCCCGGACAGGATCGCCCGGCGTCTCGGTCAGGGCCTCGGGAATCTCACCGCCGATCACGGTCACGGGGCGCAGCCGGCCGGCATCCCCCTCCCCCGCCGAAACGCCCGAAATCAGGATCGCACAGCCGATCCAGGCCCATGCCACGGCGCGCCTCGCTCGAAGACGCGTCACCCGAAGGCGCGTCACCCGAAGACCTGCCGGGTGATGGTGCGGTACCAATCGGCGGCGTACAGCGCCTCCTGCTCCCGCAGGGACTGCGGCGCGTCGATGGGGCTGGTCCCGCCGGCGCCCTCGACATCGCCGAGCACGCCGCCGGCCGGGTGGTAGACGCCCGCGACGGAGATGCCGTAGCCGGGGGCCACGAGGCTGTAGCAGGTGTTGATCAGCTTGGGCGCCTCGGGCTGGCGCCCGGCGAGGAGGTCGATCACCGCGTCCGCGCAGACCCTGGCCTGCGCGTTGGCCGAGAAGGCGGATTTCGGCATCGCCCCGGCGATGGCCGCGTCGCCGATGACGTGGATGTTCGGCACGAGCCGGGATTCGAAGGTGACCGGGTCGATCGGGCACCAGCCGCTGCGATCGGCCACGCCCGCGATCGAAGCGATCCGGCCCGCGCGCTGGGGTGGGATGATGCAGGCGACATCCGCCTTGTACTCGGAGAAGTCGGTGCGCACGATCATCCCCGCCGGGTCGACGGCACTGACCTGCCCGCCCTCCGCCAGCGGCACGTATTCGAGTTGGGTCGGATAGAGCGTCTTCCAGGCCGACTGGAACAGGCGCTGCTTCGAGAACGTGTCCTTGGCATCGAGCAGGATCAGCTTCGCGCGCGGCTTGCGGGTCTTCAGCACGTGGGCGATCAGACTGGCGCGCTCGTAGGGGCCGGGCGGGCAGCGATAGGGGTTGGCCGGCGCCGACAGCACCACCGTGCCGCCCTCCGGCATCGCGGCGAGCTGGCGCGCGAGGAGGAGCGTCTGCTCGCCCGCCTTCCAGGCATGGGGCATGCGGCTCGCGGCCGCCTCGTCGTAACCCGGGATGGCATCGAAGCGCAGGTCGATGCCCGGCGAGAGCACGAGGCGGTCATACGCGAGGGTGCTGTCGTCGGAGAGCGTGACCCGGTGCGCGGCCACATCGATGCCCGTGGCGGCGGCATGCACCACCCGGATGCCGGCGCGGGCCAGGGCCTCGTAGCCGAAGCGTTGCGCTTCCATCGGCTGAAGCCCGGCGATGACCTCGTTGCTGAAGGGACAGGACACGTAGGTCGGGTTGACCTCGACCAGGGTCACGTCGAGGCCGCCGCCATGGAGCGCCCGCGCGGCGGTGGCGCCGCCGAAGCCGCCGCCGATCACCACGACCTTGGGCGTGGCCCGCGCGAGCGCCGGCCGGGCCAGGGCGAGCGCCGCCCCGGTCGCGAGGAGCGTGCGGCGCGTCGTGCTCACGGCGGCCCCCGACGTGACAGGTAGGCCGCGATCGCCCGGCTCTCGTCCTCCGAAAAACCCTTGGCGATGCGGCCCATCACGCTGGCGGGGCGTGCGCCGGAGCGGTACTCGGCGAGCGCCGCCGCGATCTCGGCCTCCGGACGCCCGTCGAGCGCCCCCATCGCCGCGCCCTCGGCATGGCAGCCGGCGCACGAGGAGGCGCCCGGCGGAGAACGCAGGTCCGCCGCCGGGGCCGTTCCGACCGGCCACGCCAGCAGGCAGGCCGCGAGCGCGCGGAGACGCCTCACACCCGGCGCAGATCGGTGTTCTTCACCGGCATCTGGCGCACGCGCTTGCCGGTGGCGGCGGAGATGGCATTCAGCACGGCGGGAGCCGCCACCGCGATGGTGGGCTCGCCGACACCGCCCCAGAAGCCGCCGGACGGCATCACGATGGTCTCGACCACCGGCATCGCATCGAGGCGCATCACCGGGTAGGTGTCGAAGTTCGTCTGCTCGATGCGTCCGTCCTTGACCGTGCATTCCTGGTAGAGCGCCGCCGAGAGGCCGTAGACGAAGGAGCCGGCGATCTGCGCGTCGATCTGCTGTGGATTGAGCGCATGGCCCGGATCGGTGGCCGCGACGATGCGGTGGACCTTGACCGTGCCGTCATCGCCCACCGAGACCTCGGCCACGGCCGCCACGTAGGAGCCGAAGCCCATCATCTGGGCCAGCCCCCTGTGGATTCCCGCCGGGGGCTCGGTGCCCCAGCCGGCCTTGTCCGCCACCGCCTGCAGCACGGCCCGGTGCTTGGGGTGCTTTTCCATCAGCTTCAGCCGGAAGGCGAGCGGGTCCTGCCCCGCCGCCTGGGCGAGCTCGTCCATGAAGCATTCGAGGTAGATGGCGTTGGGGTTCATGTTCACGCCGCGCCAGAAGCCCGGCGGCACGTGCGGGTTGCGCATGGCGTGATCGACCAGGATGTTCGGGATCGCGTAGCCGATCGCCGCCTCCGCCCCGCCGGGGTTGAGGCCCTGGAACACCACCGGGTCCTTGCCGTCCACCATCCGGTTCGGCGCCACCGAGACCAGGATCGACTGGCCGGAGATGCGCATATGCAGCCCGGTGACGTTGCCGTCGGCGTCGAGGCCCGCGCGCATCCGGCACTGGGTGATCGGGTGGTAGCGCCCGTGGGTCATGTCCTCCTCGCGGGTCCAGATCAGCTTGATCGGGGTCCCGGGCATCTCGCGCGCGATGAGGACGGCCTGGCGCAGCCAGTCGTGGGTGGCGCCGCGCCGGCCGAAGCCGCCGCCGAGCAGGAGCTTGTAGACGTCGCACTTGGCGGCGGAGAGGCCGGCGGCCTCCGCGACGGCGGCCAGCGCCGCCTCGCCGTTCTGGGTCGGCGCCCAGGCCTCGCAGCGCTCCGGCGTCCAGCGCACCGTGGCGTTCATCGGCTCCATGGTGGCGTGGTTCTGGAACGGCACGCCGTAGGTCGCCTCCACGACCTTGGCCGCGCCCTTCAGGGCCGCCCCGACGTCGCCGCCCTTGTTGCCCACATAGGCATCCTCGGCGTCGAGCCCCTCGCGCAGCATCGCGGCGATGCTCTCGCTCGAGACCTTGCCGTTCGGGCCGTCGTCCCAGACGATCGGCAGAGCCTCGACGGCGGTCTTGGCGCGCCAGAATGTGTCGGCGATGACCGCCACGCCGGAATCGCCCACCGCGACGACCTTCCGCACGCCGGGCATGCCCTCGACCGCCTTGGCGTCGAAGCTCTTCACGGTGCCGCCGAAGACCGGGCAGTCGCGGATCGCCGCGTTCAGCAGGCCCGGCATCGTGAGGTCGATGCCGTAGATCTGGCTGCCATCGGTCTTCTCGACGGTGTCGAGGCGTTTGACCGGCTTGCCGGCGATGGTCCAGTCCTTGGGATCCTTGAGGACGATGTCCTTCGGCGGGGTGATCCTGGCCGCCGCCATCGCCACCGCGCCGAAGGTGGTGGTCCGGCCGGAGGCCGCGTGGCTGATCACGCCCTTCTCGACCCGGCACGCGTCCGGGGCGACGCCCCAGCCCTGGGCGGCGGCCTCGACCAGCATGATGCGGGCGGCGGCCCCGCCCTTGCGGACGTAGTCCTGCGATTCGCGGATGCCGCGGCTGCCGCCGGTGCCGAAATCGCCCCAGACCCGGCCGCGGGCGACGTTCTGACCCGGCGTCGGATACTCGGTGGTCACCTTGGACCAGTCGCAGCCGAGTTCCTCGGCCACGAGCTGGGCGAGGCCGGTGAGCGTGCCCTGGCCCATCTCGGAGCGGGCGATGCGGATCACCACGGTCTCGTCGGGCTTGATCACCACCCAGGCGTTGACCTCGGGCGTGAGCGCGGGCGCGGCCCCTTGCGCGGCGGCATCGCCCACGAAGGGGACGTGGAAGCCGAGGCTGAGGCCGCCGGCGGCCGCGACCGCACCGGCGACGAAGGCGCGGCGGGAGGGGGACTTGCTGGTGGAGATCGTCATGGCTCTCTCCTCAACCGGCCTGGCCGCCATCGGCCGCGAGCTTGATGCCGGCGAGAACCCGGTTGTAGGTGCCGCAGCGACAGATGTTGGTGATCTCGGTGCGGATCTCTGCCTCGCTCGGGTGCGGGTTCTGCGCCAGCAGCGCCGCCGAGGCCATGATCATGCCGGACTGGCAGAAGCCGCATTGCGGCACGTCGAGTTCGGCCCAGGCCTTCTGCACCGGGTGCGAGCGGTCCTTCGACAGGCCCTCGATGGTGACGATCTTCTGGTCCGGCGTCAGGCTGGAGACCGGCATGGAGCAGGAGCGCACCGCCGCGCCGTCGATATGCACCGTGCAGGCGCCGCACTGGGCGATGCCGCAGCCGTACTTCGTGCCCGTGAGACCCGCCTGCTCGCGGATGACCCAGAGGAGGGGCGTGTCCGGCTCGGCCTCGACCTCACGGATCGCGCCGTTCAGGTTCAGACGAATCATGCGTTCCTACCCCGATCTTCCGTCGCGACCTGCGCGCGACCCGAAGGCGCAGATGCAGGCCCGGTATTTGGAATCGTTGTACGGTGCGGATGTGCGGCGCGTCCACTGCGGCAAAGCGCATTCAATGTTCATTTTTCAAACCGGACGACGCGCGGGTCACGCGGCGTTGCCGGGACCGGTCTTGCCGGGCCGGCCCCGCGGACGGACCGCGTCATGGCCCGGCGCGGGCGTCACCTTGCCCCGCCCGATCGCGCGGGTCGGGTCGGGAGCGAAGGAAACATCTTCCTGCCGCCAAGCCCGGAGCGATGTGCTAACGGATTGCGCGTCGCAGGCGGCCGGACATGCGCCGTGCGGAGGTGCCGCCCCGGCGCAGGAAAGGCGATTTCGACATGAGCTTCGCAGCCGGCGCCGATCTCGGCCTGCTTATCCGGAAGCTGAAATCCATCATCACCGTCTCGGACGCGGAGCGCAGCGCCATCGAGCGCCTTCCGATGACCCGTCGGCAGCTCCCGGCGCGTCAGGACATCGTGCGGGACGGCGATCATCCCACGCAGTGCTGCCTGATGCTGGAGGGCTGGGCCTTCCGCTACAAGCTGCTGGACGAGGGCAAGCGTCAGATCCTCTCGGTGCATATTCCGGGCGACATCCCCGACCTGCAGAGCCTCCACCTGCCGGTGATGGACCACAACCTCGGCGCGCTGACCGCCTGCACCGTGGCGTTCATTCCCCACGAGGCGTTGCGCGAGCTGACCCGCACCCATCCCGGCATCACCGCCGCCCTGTGGCGCGACACGCTGGTGGATGCGGCGATCTTCCGCGAATGGATGACGAATATCGGCCGCCGCTCGACCTCGGGCCGGATCACCCACCTGTTCTGCGAGCTCTACCTCAAGCTCCACGCCATGGGGCTGGCCGAGAACCATGCCTGCGAGATGGCCCTGACCCAGGGCGACATCGCCGACGCGATCGGCGTCTCGAACGTCCACGTCAACCGCGTCCTGCAGGAACTGCGCGGCGAGGGGCTGCTCACGCTCCAGGGCCAGCGCCTCGTGATCCACGATTGGGCGGGCCTGACGAAGCGCGCGGAGTTCGATCCGGCCTACCTTCACCTGAAGCGCGCGCCCGCCCCATGACGCTCCGCCTTCAGGCCGTGCGCGTGCGGACCGGGAGCGACGACGAGGACGGCCGGCTCGTCCTGGCGGACGATGCGCTCGTGGGCATCCTCGTCCGGCTCTCGCCCGATCACGGGGAGACGGCCGGCCGCTGGTTCCTGGAAGCGGGGTTCGGCGAACTCCGGCATCCGGTCCCGGCGGCCTTCGAGGATCTCGCGGCGGCCCTCGCCTGGATCGCGGACCGGCTTCGCGCACCGAACTGACGCCGCGTCCTGGGGGCGACGCCTACGGCAGCCACAGGCGATGACCGTCCGGGTCCCGCACCGGCCTCGGCGCGGCATCCGGAACCGGCACGCCCGGGCTCGCGAAGACCAGCACGGTGGCGGCGATGTCGCGATCGCCGCACGCGAGGCCGGCGCGCGGGAAGGCGCCCGCGTAGCAGAGAAGCTCCAGGTGCGGCGTCGGGCCGTCCGGCAGCCGCAGGCCCGTCACCGCCACACGCGGGTCCGGCACATCGTCGAGGCGGGCCTGCTCATCCCCGACATTGGTGGAGCGGGCCGAGACCGTGAGGCCGAGCCCCGCGTAGAAGGCGAGGCTCCCCTCGGTCTCGGCCACCGAGATCGCGGAATGGTCGATGCCGAGGCAGACATCCGCGCCTGCGCCGCGCCACGCCGCCGGTGCCCGACCGGCCGGAAACTCCAGGAATTCGAGGGGGTGGCCCTCGGGGTCGCGGAACTTGAAGGCGCTCACGCCGCCCGAGGCCGCCGGCAGGCGCTCGGGGCCGGCCGTGGAGATCGCCCGCCAGCCCGCCATCGTGGCGAGCCGCGCGTGGGCGGCCCCCATGTCCGAGACCACGATGGCGATGTGCTGGAACAGGGGGCTCCAGCCCGGCACGTCGGAGGGATAGGGCCGCCCCGGATCGGCATAGCCGACGAGGTCCACGGCCATCGCCCCGAGGCGCAGGGACACCACGGTCTCGCCGGCGGCCGGGCGGGTCGCGGGACGCCGCGAGAAGCCGAGAGCGGCGGTGTAGAACCCGGCCAGGGCTTCGGGATCGGCGCTGACGAGGCGGATGCGGTCGAGGGCGCGGATCATGGCGTCTGCACCCCGCGCCGGTTGAGAAAGATCGCGTAGAGCGTGTGCGAGCCGCCGATGAAGAGGCGGTTCTTCATCCGACCGCCGAAGGTGAGGTTCGAGACCCGGTGCGGCACCAGGATCTTGCCGAGGAGGTGGCCCTCCGGATCGATGCAATGCACCCCGTCGGCGGCGCTGCTCCAGACGTTGCCGTCCTCGTCCACCCGCATCCCGTCGCAATAGCCGGGCGCGATGGTGTGGAAGACCGCGCCGCCCGACAACGCCCCGCCGGGGCCGACGTCGAAGGCGCGGATGTACTGGCGCGGATCGGGCCGGCTCTGGTCGCCGGTCTCGGCCACGTAGAGTCTGCGCTCGTCGGGCGAGAAGGCGAGGCCGTTCGGCCCGTCGAAATCGGTCGCCATGGCGCGGACCTCGCCCGACGCCGGATCGAGACGATAGAGGGCCGGCGGCTGCTCCGAGACCTGACGCCCGCCCTCGTAGTCGTTGGAGATGCCGTAGACCGGATCGGTGAACCAGATCGCGCCGTCCGAGGCCACCACCACGTCGTTCGGCGCGTTGAGGCGCCGCCCGTCATGGTGGGTGACGAGCGTGGTGAGAGCTCCGTCGTACTCGGTGCGCGTGAGGCAGCGGCCCCGGTGCGAGCAGGCGATCAGGCGGCCCTGGCGGTCGCGGGTCTGGCCGTTGGCGTAGTTCGAGGGGGAACGGTAGACCGAGAGCCCCTCGGTCTCGCTCCAGCGCATGGTGCGGTCGCGCGGCAGGTCCTGGAACAGCAGGCACGCGGCGTCTCCCATCCAGACCGGCCCCTCGATCCAGCGGAAGCCCGTGGCGATCTCCTCGAGTTCGGCATTGCCCAGGAGGTACCCGGCAAAGCGCGGATCGACGATGTCGAACCCCGTCATGAGATTACCGGAACCGGCACGGGGTCGCGATGGTCGACGGCCCATCGAACTGCACCACCATGAGCACGGCGGGCTCGGTCCCCACCGTGCCGGAGAGGTGCCCCCGGCGTCCGTCCACGACCTTCGTGTTCTGGTCCTCGCCGAAGGAGATCTCGCCCGGCCCCATCTCGACGCGGGTGCCGTCCATGGATTCCACGAACCAGCGGCCCGAGAGCGGGATGATCCATTGCGGCTTCGGATTCTCGTGCCACGCCCCCGTCCAGCCCACGGGCTGGACCGTGACCATCACGGTGGCGCCGTCATGGGTCTTGGTGCCCTGCCATTGCGGGTCGGCCGGCGGCTGCATCGACTTCATGTCGAAATCGGTGAGCGCGCAGCGGGTCTGGTGGCTGACGCCGTCCGCGTCGGTCCAGAGGTGCCAGTAGGGAACGCTGGGTTTCTCTTGAGTCATGTTGTCTTGGGTCTCGTTGTCTTGGGTCTCGTTGTCTTGGGTATTATTGTCTTGGGTCATGGCGTGGTCCCGGCCGTCTCGGTGGAAGGGGTGGTGCGGTAGGGCTGCGAGGAGGCGAGCGGGTCGGCGAGGAACTGGCGCACCGTGCCGGCGCCGGTCCCGAAGGTGATGAGGAGGAAGCCGCCCGCGAGCGCGAAGTTCTTCAGGAAGTCCCAGAACAGGCCGCGCCCCTTGCTGTCCCCGCCGGCCCAGAAATCGCCGGGTCGCCAGAACTGCTTCCAGAGCAGCGCGGTGACGCCGCAATAGCCGGCCAGCACGAAGGCGGCGGCCCGGTCGGCGATGCCGGTGACGACGCCGAGCGACATCACCACCTCCACGAACAGCCCGGCCAGGATGAGCCCCGTGGCGAGGCCGGTATTCGGCACCCGCTCGCGGGCCTGCCCGACCGCGCCGCGAAAGTTCAGGATCTTGTCCAGCGCGCTGAAGGGCAGGAACAGCAGGACCAGGAGGACCCGGACCATGACGGCGATGCCGATGCTGAGTTCTTCCAAGGATCGGTCCTGACCTGATGGGCTTTCGCACGCGCACAGGCGCGCGAGAGGGTGCGAAAGGATGGGGAGGGCGCAAGCGAACGTGATGCCCTCGGCCGTTGAACGCGGCATCCTCGCGCCGGTTCATACGTTCGAAGCGTCGGACGCCTCACGTCGACGCGAGCCCCGATAAGGCGGCGGCACGGTGCTGGCATCCGCGAACCGACGAGCCCGACGCGAAGGACCCCATGGCGCAAGAGCATTACGACGTCGTCATCGTGGGTTCGGGGCCGGGCGGCGGCACCATGGCCTGGCGCCTCGCGCAGACCGGCAAGCGCGTGCTGCTGCTGGAGCGCGGCGGCTACCTGCCGCGCGAGCGCGAGAACTGGGACGCCCGAGCGGTGTTCGTCGATGCCCGCTATCAGGCCCCGGAGACCTGGTACGGCGCCGATGGCCGGCAATTCCACCCGGGCCTGCACTACTATGTCGGCGGCAACAGCAAGGTCTACGGCTCGGTGCTGCTGCGCCTGCGGAGCCGCGACTTCGACGTGGTCCGCCACCCGGACGGCGACGCGCCCGAATGGCCGGTGAAGTACGACACCTTCGAGCCCTACTACCAGGCGGCCGAGGAACTCTTCCACGTCCACGGCCTGCGCGGCGAGGACCCGACCGAGCCCCCGGCCCCGAAGCCCTACGCCTACCCGCCCGTGAGCCACGAGCCGCGCATCCAGGAACTCTTCGACGGGCTGAAGCGCGAGGGGCACCGGCCCTTCCACCTGCCCGTCGGCATCCTGCTCGACGAGCGGGACGGCATGGCCCTGCCGCACTCCGCCTGCATCCGCTGCGACGCCTTCGACGGCTATCCCTGCCTGACCAACGGCAAGGCCGATTCGCAGATCGTCTGCGTCGACCCGGCGCTCGCCGCGCACCCGAATCTCACCCTCTGGACCGGCGCCTACGTGGAGCGGCTCCTGACCAGCCCGAGCGGGCGGGCGGTGACCGGCGTCGAACTCGTGCGCGAGGGCCAGCGCCGGACGGTCTCGGGCGACATCGTCGTGGTGGCCTGCGGCGCGCTCTCCTCCGCCTTGCTGATGCTGCGCTCGGCCAACGACGCGCACCCGGACGGCCTCGCCAACGCCTCGGGCCAAGTCGGGCGCAACTACATGCGCCACAACAACGCGACGGTGCTGGCGGTCTCGCGCACCCCGAACCCGACGAAGTTTCAGAAGACGCTCGGCCTCAACGACTTCTACTACGGCTCGGACGATTGGGACTTCCCGCTGGGCCACATCCAGATGGTCGGCAAGTCCGACGGCACGCAGATCCACGGCGAGGGCCTGCCGGGCTTCCTGCAATGGTTTCCCGAAAAGCCCTTCGACTGGATCGCGCGGCACGCCCTCGACTTCTGGCTGACCTCGGAGGACCTGCCGCGCCCGGAGAACCGGATCTTCTACGAGGGCGGCAAGGTCCGGCTCGACCTGACCGAGAGCAACATGGAGGGTCACGCCCGCCTGAAGCAGAAGCTGCGCGACCTCTGCGGCAAGCTCGACGTGCATCCCCACCTGTTCGACCGCTCGCTCTACCTCGGCAAGGACACGCCGATCGGCGGAACGGCGCACCAGGCCGGGACCCTGCGCTTCGGCGAAGACCCGGCGACCTCGGTGCTCGACCTCGATTGCCGGGCCCACGGCATCGACAACCTCTACGTCACCGATGCGAGCTTCTTTCCCTCGATCGGCGCCGTGAATCCGACGCTGACGATCATCGCCAACGCCCTGCGGGTCGGCGACACCATCGCGGGACGGCTGTGACCAGCCTCGTCGCGCGCCTGGCCGGCCTGGCGATCCGCCTGACGGGACGCCGTCGCAACCTCGCGCGGGACGATCTCGACCCCGAGGCGGCGGTCGCCAAACGCCCGCGCCCGGCCCGGCCGACCCGCGCCATGCGCCGCGAACTCAGGGTCACCTGGGAGACGCGCGACGGCTTCGAGGTCTACACCCTGACGCCGCGCGGCCCCGTGCCGGGCGGCGGCGCGATCTACCTGCACGGGGGCGCCTATACGAGCCCGATCACGAGCCTCCACTGGCGCTTCATCGCCTGGATGGTGGACGCGACGGGCCTCGCCATCACGGTGCCGCTCTATCCTCTCACGCCCGAGCATGCCTGCAAGGAGATCACCGCCTTCGCGATGGCGATCTACCGGGACGGCCTGGAGGCGCGTGGCGGCGCCCCCGTCGCGCTCATGGGCGATTCCGCCGGCGGCGGGCTCGCCCTGTCGCTGGCGATGCAGGTCCGCGACGCCGGCCTGCCCGTCCCGGGCGGGCTGGTCCTGATCGCGCCCTGGCTCGACGTCACCATGCGCGAGCCCTCGCAGGCCCGGATCGAGCCCTCGGACGTGATGCTGATGCGCCCCGGGGTGCGAGCGCTCGGGCGCTGGTATGCCGGGGACTGGGCGGCCACGGACGAGCGGGTCAGCCCGCTCTTCGGCACCCTGCGGGGCCTGCCGCCGATCGAACTCCTCTGCGGCAGCCACGACATCCTGGTGGCCGACGCCCGCCGCCTCGCGGCCCAGGCGCGCGCCGAGGACGCCGCCCTCGCCTACCACGAGGAACCGGGCCTGATGCACGTCTACCCGCTGCTCGGCCTGCCCGAATCCCGCAGGGCCGAGGCGCGGATCACGCGGTTCCTCCAGTCCGTGCGGTCCGGCGCCGGCCCGCAGGCCGGGCCTGCGCCGCCGTGAGGCGCGACGATTCCGGCGATCGCGGACGGGCACCGGGCCGGCGTCAGGGCGCGCCGGTGCCCTGACGGCCGGCCGCCTCCTCGGACATCCGCTCCACTCGGGCCGGGTCCGGCAGGCCCTCGGCGCCGCGCGCGATCAGCAGGTTCACCTGTTCCCGGGCCTGGGCCGCCAGACCGCGCGCGTGGTCCAGCGAACGCCGGAAGACCGCGCTTCCCTCGTGGGCCACGCGCTGCTCGGTGCAGGCCTCGAGGGTCCGGCAGGCCGCGGACAGGGCCGGGAACCCCAGCATGCTGGCCGAGCTGATCAGGCTGTGCGCCTCGAAACGCGACTGGTCCCGCTCCTCCGCGGTGAGGCCGGTGCCCGCGAAGCGCACGTCGAGTTCGTCGCCGAAGGCGTCGAGCAGGGCCAACAGGCGGACGGGCCCGACCAGCTCCAGGGCGTCGTCGTGGATTTGCCGATCGAAGACGCCCGGATCGAGGGTCGCTCCGGCGGCCTCCCGCGCGGGCGCCTCGGCGTTCCAGGACAGCCACCGGTCGACGAGGCGATAGAGTTCGGCCCGGTGGAACGGCTTGCCGATATGATCGTCCATGCCGGCGGCCCGGAACGCCTCGATCTGGTCGGGCAGGACGTTGGCCGTCATGGCGATGACGGGCAGGGTGGAGGCCGGCATCCCGAGTTGCCGGATCCGACGGGTCGCCGTCAGGCCGTCCATGCCCGGCATCTGCACGTCCATCAGGACGAGGTCGAACAGGCCCTCCTGCACGGCCCGGATGGCCGAGGCGCCATCCGCCACGACCTCGACCGTATGTCCCCCGGCCTCGAGAACGGCCCTGGCCAATTGCTGGTTGATGACGTTGTCCTCGACCAGCAGGAGGTGCCCGGTCCGGGCGATGGCGTGGGTGTCGGCCACCACCGACACCGTCCGCTCGACCGAGCCGAGCGGCAGCGTGACGAGGAACCAGAACGTCGCGCCGACCCCCTCCTCCGAGAGGACGCCGATCTCGCCGCCCATGAGGTCGATGAGCTGCTTGCAGATGGCGAGGCCGAGGCCGGTGCCGCCGAAATCCCGCTCGATCGAGCCGTCCACCTGGCTGAAGCGCTGGAACAGCCGGCCCTGCTTCTCCCGGGCGATGCCGATGCCGGTATCCGTCACGCTGAAGCGCAGGCGCTCGCCGGTCTCGCTCGTGCCCCCGTGCTGCACGCTCAGGGTGACGCAGCCACGGGACGTGAACTTGATGGCGTTGTTGAGGAGGTTGAGCAGCACCTGCCGCAGGCGCGCCGGATCGCCGTACAGGATGCGGGGCAGGGCGGGGTCGATCACCGCGCGCACGTCCAGCCCCTTCGGCTGGGCCGAGCCCCGGACGATGCCCAGGCTCCCGTCGATCAGCGCGCGCGGATCGAAGGCCTGCCGGTCCAGCGCGACGGCGCCGGCCTCGACCTTGGAGAAGTCGAGGATGTCGTTCACGACCGTGAGCAGCGTCGCGCCGGAGGCGCGCACCAGCTCGGCCTGACGCTGCAGGTCCGGCGACAGGCGGCCCGAGCCGATCATCAGGTCGGTGAAGCCGATGACGGCGTTGAGGGGGGTGCGGATCTCGTGGCTCATGGCGGCCAGGAACTCGGTCTTGGCGAGACTCGCGCGCTCCGCGTCGCGCTTGGCCGCCTCGGCGTCCCGCGTGCGGGCCGCCACCCGCTCGCTCAGGGTCGCGTTGAGCGCCCGCAATTCCGCTTCGCTCGCCCGCAGGGCGCGTTCGGCCGCGTCGCGCGCGGTGTCGTCGCGCATCGTCAGGACGGCGCCGACCTGGCGCCCGTCGCGACCGATCAGGGGGCGGGCGGAGCCGATCGCCAGGATCTCGACGCCGTCCGGGCGCCGGATCCGCCATTGGGCGTCCCGGACCGTCTCGCCCATCACGGCCCGCGCCAGCGGCAGGGCCTCGGGCGGGTAGTGCGCCCCGTGCTCGGTGTAGAGGTGATAGGTCTCGCTGTAATCGTCCGGCTCGACATCGAGGCGCGCGACGCCGTGGATCGCGGCGGCCGCCTCGTTGACCAGGGTGATCCGGCCCGATGTGTCGGTGACGATCACGCCCTCGGCGAGCTGCCCCAGGATGGCGTCGTGCGTCGAGTCCAGGACCTCGCGATACCGGGCCTCGCTCTCGGACGCCGCCTCCTCGGCCTGCCTGCGGGCGGCGATGTCCGCCGCCCGTTCCCGGGCCAGGGCCTCGCCGGTCCGCAGGGCCTCGTGGAGGCGGAGATGGGCGACGACGACGCGCGCCAGATCCTCGAGCCGGTGCGCCTGCTCGGGCGTGAGGTCACGCGGCTTCGTGTCGATCAGGCAGAGCGTTCCGACCCGGATGCCCGGCCGCAGGATGAGGGGCGCGCCCGCGTAGAACCGGATGTGCGGCGCGCCCGTGACCAGAGGATTGTCCGAAAAGCGCGCATCCCGCGTCGCGTCCGCCACCACGAAGACCGTATCGGCGAGGATGGCGTGAGCGCAGAAGGAGACCGCGCGCGACGTTCCCGGGACGTCCAGCCCGCAGCGGGCCTTGAACCACTGCTCCTGCTCCTCGACCAGGGAGACCAGGCAGATCGGCACCGCGAACAGCGCCTGCGCCGTCCGGCAGACGGCATCGAAATGCGGCTCCGGGTCGGTCCCGACCAGGGACAGGCCCCGCAGCGCGTCGAGGCGCGCGCGCTCGTTCTCGGATGGGGGCGGTGCTGACATGCGACGCGATGGGGTTCGGATGGTCCGGACAGAACCGATGCCTGTAGCAGCGGTCCTTTCCATACGGAGTTAACCGGTCCCAAGTTTCATACGAGCTCCGCTTGATCCCCTCGGTTCGGATGGCCGCGACGCGCTCCCTCTCCTGGAAGGAGAGGGATGGGGAGAGGTGTGGCCCATCTCCGGAGAAGTCACACACCTCACCCTGTCCCTCTCCTTCCAGGAGAGGGAACCCGCGCTCGCCACCCACCGGATGGATCGCAACCGCCGTCCGGGATCGCGCCCCTGCGACACAGCGCATGTCGCCGTGACAGACCTGGAAACCGTCAGAGCGCCAGACGCCCAAGCCGCATCAAACCACGGCCAGCCCTCACGTACAGGAGACGGCGTCAGCCCAGCAGCCTGTCGAGGGTGATAGGGATGTCGCGCACCCGTACCCCGGTGGCGTGCCAGACCGCGTTGGCGATGGCGCCGGCGGTGCCGGTGATGCCGATCTCGCCCACGCCCTTGATGCCGAGCGGGTTCACGTGGGGGTCGTGCTCCTCCACCAGGATCGCCTCGATGGACGGCACGTCGGCGTTCACCGGAATGTGATACTCGGCGAGGTTGGCGTTCATCACCCGGCCCGAGCGCGGATCGAGCACCGCGTGCTCGTGCAGCGCCAGGGACACCCCCCAGATCATGCCGCCGTAATACTGGCTGCGCACGAGGCGCGGGTTGACGATCCGCCCCGCCGCGAAGGCCCCGACGAGGCGCGTCACCCGGATCTGACCGAGATCGGGATCGACCTTCACCTCCGCGTAGACCGCCCCGTGCGCGTGCATCGCGTAGGTCTTCCGCGAGGCCGGCTCGCCCGCGCCCTGTCCTTTGGCCTCCACCGAGCCCTTGCCCGCGCGGTTCAGGATGTCGCCGAAGGATTCCGAGCGGGCCGGATCGTCCCGGCGGGCGAGGCGCCCGTCGGCGGCCGTGACGCCGGCATTGCCCGCGCCGTAGAGGGGCGAGGCCCGATCCGCGACCGCGAGCGCCGCGAGTTCGGCGATGGCGGCCCGCGCGGCGTTGTGGACCGCCGTGCCGCTGGTGGCGGTGCCGGTGGAGCCGCCCGCGAGCCCGCCGTTCGGCAGGTTCGAATCGCCGATGCGCAAGTCCACCCTGTCGATGGACAATCCGAGTCCGTCGGCGCCGATCTGCGCCAGCACCGTCCAGGCGCCCTGGCCCATGTCCTGGGCGGCGGTCTCGATCAGGGCCGTGCCGTCGGCCCGGATCGTGGCGCGGGCCTCGCCCTGCATCATCCCCGCCGGGTAGGTGGCGGTGCCGAGGCCCCAGCCCACGAGGAGCCCGTCGGCATCGCGCATCTGGCGCGGCGCGCGCGGGCGCGCGGCCCAGCCGAAGCGCTCGGCCCCTTGCGCGTAGCATGCGCGCAGGGCCTTCGACGAGAACGGCCGATGCGTGATCGGCTCGACCTCGGCGTAGTTGCGCAGGCGGATCTCCAGCGGGTCGAGGTCGAGTTCCAGCGCCAGTTCGTCGAGGGCGCTCTCCACCGCGACGCTGCCCGAGGCCTCGCCGGGGGCCCGCATGAAGATCGGGGTGCCAATATCGGCCCGCGAGACCGCGTGCGTGGTGGCGATCGCGCCGGCCGCGTAGAGGTGGCGCGAGAGGATGCCGGAGGGCTCGATGAAGTCGTCGTAGCGGCTCGTCAGGGTCAGGGTGTGGTGGTCGAGGGCCGTGAGCGTGCCGTCGCGGGTCGCCCCCAGGGTCAGGGTCTGGCGCGTGGCGGCGCGGTGGCCGACGGGACCGAACATCTGCTCGCGCCGGGTCACGAGCTTGACCGGGCGGCCGACGAGCTTCGCCGCCATGATCCCGAGGATCTGCGGCGAGGTGACGAAGCCCTTCGAGCCGAAGCCGCCGCCGAGATAGTGGCAGATGACGTGGATGTTCTCCTGCGGGATGCCGAACAGGCCGGCGAGGCGGCCCTTGGCGATCCAGAGCGCCTGGGTCGGGGTGTGGAGCGTCAGGCGGTCGCCGTCCCACTGCGCCACGCTCGAATGGGGCTCCAGGGCGTTGTGATACTGCGCCGCCGTGTCGTAGGTGGCCGCGATCCGGGCCTCGGCCGCGTCCATCCCGGCGGCGAGGTCGCCCGACCCCTCGGCGGTGGCCGAGCCCGCGCCGACGGTCTCGGGCGTGAACACCTCGCCCGCTCCGAGGGCGACGCCGGCCGGTTCGTCCGCGTAGCGGGGCCGGAGCAGGAAAGCGCCCTCGGTGGCGGCCTCCAGGGTTTCGGCGATCACCACCGCGATCGGCTGGTTGGCGTAGCGCACGCCGTCGTTCTGCAACAGGTCGAGGCGGAAGGCGAAGGGATTGTCCTTCAGGTCCGGGGACTTGGCGAGCTTGGGGGCGTTCTCCGGCGTCATCACCGCGACCACGCCGGGATGGGCCTCGGCCGCCGCCACGTCGAGATGGGTGACCCGGCCGCGCGCGATCCCGCTCACCGCCATCACGGCGTGCGCCAGGCCCTCGGGCCTGAAATCCGCGCTGTAGCGGGCCGCGCCCGTGACCTTGTCGGGGCCGTCGCGCCGGGTGAGCGGCTGGCCGATGGAGGCGCCGTGGCGCTGACGCTCAGGCATGCGCGGTGACTCCGGCGGAGGGGGCGGGGGCGAAGGGACTGGCCGGCAGGGCGGGCACGCGCTCCGGGGTGCCGGCGGCGGCAAGCGTGAGGGCCCGCACGACGATGCGGCGGGCGAGCTCGATCTTGTGGGCGTTGTCGCCCGAGGGCGTCGCGTCCGCGAGCGCGGCCTCGGCCGCCCTGGCGAAGGTCTCGGGGGTCGGCGCGGCGCCGGCGAGCAGGCTTTCCGCCGCGCGCGTCCGCCAGGGTTTCAGGGCGACGCTGCCGAGCGCGATGCGGCCTTCCGCGATCCGGTCCCCGTCCATGCGCAGACCCACGGCGGCCGAGACCACCGCGAAGGCGTAGGAGGTGCGCTCCCGGACCTTGAGGTAGCGGCTGTGGGCGGCAAAGCCCTCCGCCTCCGCCGGCAGGGTCACGGCGACGACGAGGTCGCCGGGTTCCAGCACCGTCTCGCGCTCCGGGGCGTCGCCGGGCAGGCGGTGGAACGCCTCCAGGGGCACGCTGCGGGTGCCGGCCGGGCCCTCGATCTCCACGGTGGCGTCGAGGGCGGCGAGCGGCACGCAGAAATCGGAAGGGTGCGTGGCGATGCAGTGCGCGCTCCAGCCCAGCACCGCATGGGCACGGGTGACGCCGCCGAGGGCCGCGCAGCCGGCGCCGGGGTCGCGCTTGTTGCAGGCGCTGGCGGTGTCGTAGAAGTATTGGCAGCGGGTCCGCTGCAGCACGTTGCCGGCGGTGGTGGCGGCGTTGCGGAGTTGGCCCGAGGCGCCCGAGAGCAGGGCTTCGGCCAGCGCCGGGTAGCGCCGCGCGATCCCGGAATCATGCGCCAGCGTCGCGTTGCGCACCAGGGCGCCGATCCGCGTCGCACCGTCCGGCAGGCGCTCGATCCGGTCGAGGCCGGGCAGGCGGGTGATGTCCACGAGGATGTCGGGCCGCGCGACGCCGCCCTTCATCAGGTCGACGAGGTTGGTGCCGGCGGCGAGGTAGGCGGCACCGGGCCGGCCGGCGGCCGCGACCGCCTCGGCGACGCTCGTCGCGCGGATGTAGTCGAAGGCCTTCACGCCGCGTCCTCCGCGATATGGCGGCCGGGCAGCACGTCCGGTCCCGTCATTAGTGCATGGGCGCTCAGCACGGCTTGCGTGATCCCTGCATAGGCGCCGCAGCGGCAGAGGTTGCCGCTCATGCCCTCCCGCACCCGCTCGGGGTCGCCGCCGGTCTGGCCCTCATGAATCAGCCCGACCGCGCTGAGGATCTGGCCCGGCGTGCAGAAGCCGCACTGGAAGCCGTCATGCTCCAGGAAGGCCGCCTGGACCGGGTGCAGGCCGTCGCGTCCGTCAAGCCCCTCGATGGTGGTGATCGACGCCCCGTCGAGGCTCACGGCCAGCGCCAGGCAGGAATTCATCCGCACGCCGTCGACCAGCACGGTGCAGGCGCCGCACTGGCCCCGGTCGCAGCCCTTCTTGGCCCCGGTGAGGTCGAGGCGCTCGCGCAAGGCGTCGAGCAGGGTGACCCGCGCGTCCTCGAGGACGAGGCTGCGGGCTACGCCGTTCACGGTCAGCGTGATGGGAAAGCCAGTTTCGGGAAAGCTCATGCCGGGCTGCCTCCGCCGTAGCCTGTCTGGAACCACTCCAGATAGGACCACCGCGCCTCCCGACCAGGGGGCGCCTCAGCGCGCGGGCGCGCCTTTCGTGTCAGACCCCTTCGCCTCCGCCTCCTTGCGCTTCAGGATGGCCTGCATCTGGGCGATCTCGGTCTCCTGCGCCTTGACGATGCTCTCGGCCAGCGCGCGGACCTCCGGGTCCTTCGAGTATTGCAGGGCGACCTTCGCCATGGCGACGGCGCCGGCATGGTGCGGGATCATGCCGGCGGCGAAGTCGCGGTCGACGTCGCCGGAATAGCGGATCTCCATGTCGCCGTGCATGCGCATGGCGGCTTCCTGGAACGCCCGGGTGGAGGGCGAGGCCGCCGGCTTTGCCGCATGCGTGTGGCCCGGCGTGCCGTGGTCATGGTCGTGGCCGTCGTGATGGTGCTCGGCGGCCGGGGCCGCGCCCGCGAGGGCGAGGAGGGCGAGGGCGGCGAGCAGGCTCGTCCCTGTCGTCGTGGTCTTCATGGGGGCGTCTCCGTTCGAAGGGTCAGAAGAGGGCGGGCGCGGGGGCACCCGCGGCGTGAGCGGGCTCGGGCACCCGCGCCGCCGCCAGGCGGGCGAAGGCGCCGGCGCCGAAGCGCAGGACCAGGACGGGGGTGAGCACCGCGTCGAGGAGGGTGGCGCTGAGGAGGCCGCCGAAGATCGTCACGGCGACAGGGTGGAGGATCTCCTTGCCGGGCGCCGTGCCGTCGACGAGGAGCGGCACCAGGGCGATGCCGGCCGCCAGCGCCGTCATCAGCACCGGCACCAGCCGCTCGTTGCTGGCCCGCAGCACCAGGGCCGGCCCGAAGGGCAGGCCCTCGGCCAGCCCGAGGTTGAGCACGTGGCTGATCTTCAGGATGCCGTTGCGGGCGACGATGCCGGTGAGCGTCACGAAGCCGATCATCGAGGCCACCGAGAGCGGCAGCCCCGCGATGAAGAGCGCCGCGACGCTGCCGATGAGCGCCAGCGGCACGTTGCCCATGACGATGAGCGCCAGCACGCCGGAGCGGTAGCGGCTCGCCAGCAGGGCGAAGACCAGAGCCAGGGAGACGAGGCTGAGGAGTCCGATGGTCCGGGTCGCCTCCCCTTGCGCCTGGAACGCGCCCTCGAGACTCGCGGTGATGCCCTGGGGCAGGGTGGTCCGCGCCAGGGTCTCGGCCACGGCCCGGGCCACCGCCGCGCCGTCCGTGCCCGCTTGGGTGTTGGCCTGGACGACGAGGCGACGGCGCCCGTTCTCGCGCAGGATCTGGTTCGGCCCGTCGCGCTCGGCGATGTCGGCCAGCGCGTGGGCCGGGACCCAGCCGGTGGGCGTCTCGATCAGGAGGTCGCGCAGGGCCGCCACCGAGCGCCCGGATTCGGGCAGGCGCAGGGTGACGTCGTAGCGGCGCAGGCCGTCGACCAGGGTGGAGACCACCCGGCCGTTGGCGAGGCGGCTCACCGCCTCCACCACGGCGCCGGGGGCGATGCCGTAGAGGGCGGCGCGGCCGGAATCGACCCGGACCTCGAGCTGCGGGATGCGGACCTGCTTCTCGATGGCGAGGTCGGTGAGGCCGGGGATCGTCTCGAATTCCGCCTTGAGGGCGTCCGCCGTGCGGCGCAGGCCGTCGAGATCCTCGCCGAAGAGCTTGAGGGCGATCTCGGCCCGGACCCCGGAGAGCATGTGGTCGAGGCGGTGCGAGATCGGCTGGCCGATATTGACCGAGACCGGCAGCACCCCGAGGCGCGCCCGCAGATCCGCCACCACGGCCTCGCGCGGGCGCCCGCCGGGCCTCGTCCCGGTTTTCATGCCGATCTCGAGATCGGTGGAGTGGACGCCCTCGGCGTGCTCGTCGAGCTCGGCCCGGCCGGTGCGGCGCCCGACCCTCTCCACCTCCGGGATCTCGAGCACCAGCCCCTCCGCGATGGCGCCGATCCGGCTCGATTCGGCGAGCGAGATGCCCGGCGTGAAGGCGAGGTTGACGGTGAACGAGCCCTCGTTGAAGGCCGGCAGGAAGGCGCGCGGCAGCGCCGTCGCGGCGAGGGCCGCCGCGCCGACCCCGAGGAGGGCCGCCGCCATCACGCCGCGTTGATGATTGAGCGCGAAGGCCACGAGGCGGCCGTTGCCGGCCTTCAGGCCCCGGATCAGCCGGCCCTCCGGCGCCTCCAGGCCTTTCAGGCCGGGCAGGAGCCAGGAGGCCAGCGCCGGCGTCAGGGTGAGGGAGACGGCCAGGCTCGACAGGATCGCGATGATGTAGGCCTGCCCCAGCGGCGCGAAGAGCCGACCCTCGATGCCCGACAGGGCGAAGAGCGGCACGAAGACGAGGCAGATGATCACGGTGGCGTAGACGATGCCGGAGCGGACCTCGTTCGAGGCGGCCACGATCACCGCGAAGGACGAGCGCGGCGCGTTCGCGTGCCGGTTCTCGCGCAGCCGCCGCAGGATGTTCTCGACGTCCACCACCGCGTCGTCGACGAGTTCGCCGATGGCGATGGCGAGGCCGCCCAGCGTCATCGTGTTGATGGAGAGGCCGAGCGCGGAGAAGATCGCCGCCGTGGCGAGGATCGAGACCGGGATCGCGGTGAGCGAGATCAGGGTGGTGCGCGCGTTCATCAGGAAGGCGAACAGCACCACCGCCACCACGGCGACCGCCTCCAGCAGCACCCGCACCACGTTGTGCAGGGAGGTCTCGATGAAATCCGCTTGCCGGAACAGGATTTTTTGCGCCCTGATGCCGGGGGGCAGGCTCGGCCCGAGCTGGGCCAGGGCCTCCTCCACCGTCCGGGTCAGCCGCACGGTGTCGACGCCCGGCTGCTTCTCCACCGAGACGATGACGGCGGGCTTGCCCATGTAGCCGCCGTCGCCGCGCCGGGGCCGGGGTGCGAAATCCACCTCCGCCACCTGGCGCAGGTAGACCGGCCCGGCGGGAGTTCCGATCACGAGGTTGCGCAGGTCGTCGAGGTCGATGGTCCGGCCGATGGCGCGGATCAGCACCTCGCGGGCGCCCGCATCGGTGAAGCCCCCGCCCGCATTGGTGCCGAACCCCTCCAGGGCCTGGGTCATGGCCGCGTGCGTGACGCCGAGGGCCCGCATGGCGGCGGGGTTCGGGGCCACCCGGTACTGGCGCACCGCGCCGCCGATCGGGATCACCTGCGCCACGCCCGGAATGGCCAGCAGCCGCGGGCGGATGGTGAAGTCGGCGGTCTCGCGCAGCTGCATCGGGCTCGCGGTCTCGGAGGTCACCGCCACCAGCAGGATGCCGCCCATGATCGACGAGACCGGCCCCATCTGGGGCATCACGTCGGCGGGGAGTTCGGTGCGGGCGAGCGCCAGGCGCTCGGCCACGAACTGGCGGGCGCGGTAGAGGTCGGCGTCCCAGGCGAACTCGACGGTGACGATGGACAGGCCGATCCCTGAGACCGATCGCACGCGGGTGACGCCGGGCAGGCCGTTCATCCGGGTCTCGATCGGGTAGGTGACCCGCTGCTCCACCTCCGGGGGCGCGAGCCCCTCGGCCTCCGTCATCACCGTGACGGTGGGACGGTTGAGGTCGGGCAGCACGTCGACCGGCAGGCGCGTCAGGGCGAGGAGCCCGGTGAGCACCAGGGCGGCGGCGAGCGCCAGCACGAGCAGGCGGTTGCGCAGGGACTGCGCGACGATGGTCTCGAACATCGGAGCCTCAGCGGATCTGGTCGAGGAGTTCGGCGCCCTGGACGACGACGCGGCGCCCGGCCGCGATCCCGTCATCCACCAGCATCCGGTCGGCATCGAGCGGCGCGACCCGCACCGGGCGGCCGAGGAAGCGTTCCGCGCTGACATGCTCGTAGACGAGGCTGCCGCCCTCCGCGCGCACGATGCCCGAGCGCGCCACGGGCAGGCCGGGGCGGGCATTCCCGATCGGTGCCAGCACGGTGACGAACTGGCCGAGGCGCAGGCCCCGGGCGTCGCCCTCGACGGCGAACTGCACCGGCACCGCCTGGTTGCGGTCGGCCAGACCCGTGCCGCGATAGGCGAGCCCCAGGGTGCCGCCGTCCCCGAGGCGCGCGGTGGCCCGGCTCCCCTCGGCCAGGGCCTCGAAGCTCAGGGCCTCGACCCAGAGGCGGGCGGGGTCGATGATGCGGTAGACCACCGTGCCGGGGGCCGCCATGGCGCCCGCCACGGCGTTGGCCTCCGCGATGACGCCGTCGACGGGCGCGACCAGCGCCTCGGGCTCGCGCCGGATGGCGTCGAGGGCGGCGCGCCGGTCCCTGAGGCCAGCGAGTTCCGAGCGGGCGTCGTCGAGCTGCGTCCGCGCCACGGCACCGGTGCTGGAGAGCCGCTCGAAGCGGTCCACGCGGCGCTCCAGGATGGCGATCTGCTGGTCGAGTTCGCCCTGGCGCTGGCGCATGTCGGAGACGTCGACCGCCTGGACCGGCGGGGTCACGGTGGCGAGCACGTCGCCCCGGCGGACCCGCGTGCCGAGGCGGGGGAAACCGGATTCCGGGGGCGACAGGCGCCCGCCGACCGAGGATTGCACCACGCCGCTGGCGTTCGGGTCGGCGATGATCCGGCCCGGCAATTCGGCCCCGCGGGTGACGGTCTCCTCGGCCGTGAGACCGGTGCGCAGGGCCAGCAGGCGCTGGAGCGATTTCGGCACGAAGACCGAGCCGTCGGGCAGGCGGCGCGCCCGCTCCATCGGGGGGGCGGCGGTGAGCGCGGCGGGCGTCATCGGGACGTCCCGGGCGGCCCCCTCGGAATGGCCCTCGTGCGCGAGGGCGGCACCCCCGAGCACCAGGGTCGCGGTCACCGCGAGGAGAACCGCGAACACCTGTCCGGCGCGGCGTCGGCGCGCCAGGGCGAAGACGCCGAGCCCCATCAGGAAGCTCCCGGCCGCGAGGGCCGCCGGGTTCTGCCGGGCGAGGCGGTCGGCCAGAGCGCGCGCCGTGGCGGCGGGGCCCGGATCCACGGGGCTCGCGGCCGCAACGTCCGCCGGCGCGGGCAGGTCGAGATCGAGGGCGAGGACGTCGGTGCGGCCCTCCGAGGAGATTCCGACGACGAGGTCGTGGTGGTCGCTCGCCGCGAGCCAGGGCGCGCTAAGGCGGTAGGTGCCCGGCGCCGTCTCGGCGGCCTTGCGCCGGCCCTCCGGCGTCATCACGGCCACCGTCGCCCCGGTGACCGGAGCGTTGCTGGCGAAGGCGTCGAGGTAGAGCACGAGGTCGGCGCCCTGCGCCACGGCGACGAGCTCGAAGCGCTCGGACACCGCTTCCGCGCGCGGCGCCGTGGCGGTGGGAACGGGCGGCGGCTCGGCGCCGTGATCGTGGCCCTCGTGGGCGCGGACCGTCCCGGAGAGGATCGGCAGGGCGAGGCCGCACAGGAGCGCGAAGGCGCGCAGAAGGCCCGCGACGGGAATGGACATGGCTGAGGATTCTTTCGCCGAGAAGCATGGAACGGCGTCCCGGCGTCAGGCTCCGGAGGGGAGCCCGGACACGCCGCGGGACGCGGGCAGCGTCAGGCGTGGAATCGTGGCGGCTCGGGGAGGGCTTCCGGAACGACGTCCGTCCGGGCGGGGAGGGCGCGCGCCAGGGCACGGTCGCGCGGGCCGCGCGGCGCGGCCGCATCGGCCGCGTCGGGGGCGAGGCCGGCGCCGGTGCAGCAGGAGCCGGCACCGCGGCAGCCGGCCCGACCGCAGGAGCCGTCGCACAGATCGGCGCCGATGATCCGGGCGCTCACCGCGACGCGCGTCCGGACGGTGACAGCGTCGGAGGCGATCGCGCGCGGCCCGGCCGCTTCGGCCGTGGAGCGGATAGCGATCGAGGCGAGGGAGGCCGACACGGCACGGGCCTCCCCGTGCGCATGACGGCCATGCGCCTGGGCACCGGACGGCATGACGCCGACGGCGATCAGGACGATCGCCGCCGCGAGCCAGAGTGCCATGTGCCGGACGCAGGTCATGTCGGCCGCCAGGTTAGCACACGGGGGGAGGGCGCGACAGGCACCTTTTTCTTGGCTAAGGCGCTCTGGGCCGAATGAGCCACGGGATGCTCCTCCGGGGCGATCGAAGGGCGGCGCGCGATGAGAACACTCCTGGTGATCGGGATCGGGACCGGAAATCCCGAGCACGTGACGATCCAGGCCATCCGCGCCCTCAACACCGTCGAGGTGGTCTTCGCCCTCGACAAGGGCCGCGAGAAGGCCGACCTCGTGGCTTTGCGCCGGGAGATCTGCGCCCGCTACCTCACCGAGCGGCCCTATCGCTTCGTCGAGGCGCAGGACCCGGAGCGGGACCGCAACCCGTCCGATTACGGAGCCACCGTCGAGGCCTGGCACGCCGCGCGCGCCGCGCTCTACGAGGCGATGTTCGAGCGGGAGTTGGGAGCCGATGGAACCGGCGCCATCCTGGTCTGGGGCGATCCCTCCCTCTACGACAGCACGCTGCGGATCATCGACCGCATTCTCGAGCGCGGCCGTCTGGCCTTCCAAGTCCGGGTGGTTCCGGGCGTCACCAGCGTCCAGGCGCTCGCGGCGGGACACCGCATTCCCCTCAACCGCATCGGCGCCCCGATCCTGATCACGACCGGGCGGCAGATCGCCGACGGCCTGCCCGAGGGCGCCGACACCACCGTGGTGATGCTCGACGGTCATCCCCGCTTCGACCATCTCGATCCCGACCTGACGATCTACTGGGGCGCCTACCTCGGCACCGCCGACGAGATCCTGATCGCGGGACGCCTCGGCGACGTCGCGGCCGAGATCGGCGCCGTTCGCGAGGCCGCCCGTGCCCGCCACGGCTGGATCATGGACACCTACCTGCTGCGCGCTCGCCTCCGGGACGCACTGACCTCGCCTGCGACATAGTCGCCGGCCGTTCGGGAGGAATGCGGGGCCGCCGCGCTGTTCGGCGGGTAATTGTTCCCCGTTGCGCCGATAACACACCGGCAACGATCCCTTTCCTCCAATCCCCGTGTCGCCCGCGACTGCCCGATGACTGGCAGGGTGTTTGCCTGAGACTTCCGGGCGGCAATAATCGGCAGGTCCCAGGGGTGCGACGACTGTCGCCGGTCCTGGAATCGGGAGGGTGACGCATGGCGACGGATGCGGGTCGGACGGCCGGGCTCGGTTGGGGACGGCTCCCGCGCATGCTCTGTGCCCTCGTCCTCGTGGGGACGGCCTGTGGCGCCCTGGCGGGCACGACCCGCGGCGCCCTGATGGTCTCGGGCATGCCCTCCGCCCTCGGGGCCGCCTACGCCGCCCTGTCCCTGCGCCTGGAGGATCGGCTCCAGACCCGGGTGGCCGGTCCCCCGGCCCGCATCGCGCTGGGTCCGCACGGCCGGGACGTCCGGCTCGCCGGGGAGATCGGGGAGGGGAGCGCGGAGCGCCTGGCCACGCTGCTCGCCGCCCACCACGACGTCACCCGCATCCATCTCACCAGCGAGGGCGGCCTCGTCGAGGAGGCGACGGCGATCGGCGACCTCATCGCCGCGCGGGGCCTCGCCACCTACGTCCCGGATTACTGCGTCTCGGCCTGCACCCTCGCCTTCGTGCGGGGTTCCGCCCGCTACCTCGTGACGAACGGGCGTCTCGGCTTCCACGCGCCCTACGATCCGGGCCTGTTCGGGCAGATCGTGCAGGCCGATGGCGCCGCCGAGCGGGCGGCCTACGTGGCGGCGGGCGTCGATCCGGATTTCGCCACGCAGGCCCTCGGGGTCGCCTCGGACAGCCTCTGGATTCCCGAGGCGGCGCGGCTGGTCCAGGCCCGCGTCGTCACCGAGATCGTCGACACCGACCGCTTCCCGGATTCCACCCTGGACGACGATCCGAGCCCCGTCGGCGCGCGGGCGGCGATCCTGCGCGCGCTTCCCCTGCTGGAAGGGCTCGCGCCGCCGGACGGGTCCGCCTGGCGGGCGGACCGCGTGAGCGCCATGGCCGCCGCCTATCTCGACGGCTACCGGGCCGGGCGTCCGGAGGGCGAGGCCCTCGATCGCCTGCGCGCCCGCGCCCAGGGCGAGATCGCCCGGACCCTGCGCGGCGCCGACGACGCGACCTGGGTCGAGATCGGCCGCACGCTCCTGCGCGCGATGCGGCGGGCGGAGCCGCAGGCCTGCCTCACGATCGGTGGGGAGGGCAACCTGCTGGTGGCGTCCGAGACCTTGTCGGACGACGAAGCGGCGCGCGGCCTGCTGGCGCGGGCGGCGGGGCAGGAGGCGGGGCGGGGCGATGCCGCCGCTCCAGCTGCCGCTCCGCGCCTCGCCTCCGCGCGGGGGCCGCGCGATTGCGGCGGCCTGATCGCGGCCTACGCGCATGCCCTGGCGCGGCCCGGAGCGGGGCCGGCGGTGCGGGCCCTGGCCGGGCAGGGCATGCGTCCGGCCCAGGAGGCCGCGGCCCTCCCCCGCTGAGCGGGTCTCTCCCGCCGCGCGGGGCTTTCCCCCTGAGCGGGGCTCAATGTCGCTGTCCGTCCGGCGCGTCGCGGAGATGGCGCGCGAGTTCGAAGCCGATCTCGACCATCAGATGGTCGAGGAGCCGCGTCAGCCCGGCATGTTCGAGATCGCCGGCAAGCCCCCGCAGGGCGATGGCGTGCTCGGCCATCCGGTTCACGCGGTGCTGGGGCGCGCTCACCCGGTCCTCCGTCAGGTCGAGGACGATCCCCCGCGCCCGCGCCGGCCGTCCCGAGGCGTCGCGCTCGATGCGCCCGCGCAGGTCCAGCCAGCGCGGCGCGGTGGTGCGGAAAGCCAGCGCGAAGGTGCCGCCCCGCGCGATGGCGGCGTGAAACCCGTTCTCGACGCGCGCCCGGTCGTCTGCGTGCGTCGCGTCGAGGAGGGCCGCCAGGGGCACGCCGTCCGCGCCCGCCCGCGCGGTCAGGCCGAGGGCCCGCCCCAGGGGCGCGGAGACGGTCAGGCGATCCGCCCAGATGTCGTGCAGCCAGACGCCGACGACGCCCGACGCGGCCAGGGCCGCGCGCAGGCCGTCGGGATTGTCGGCGGCGTCTGGAGCGGGAAAGGGAAATCGCGTCATGGACGTCCTCGACGGCATCCCCGGACGAACCTTGAGATGACCTGAGGTTGATATATGGTTGGGCACGAGGCGGCCCGTATGGCCGTACCGTAGAGCGGATCGCGCGATCCGGAAAGGGCGTCCGAGGTATTTCCGTGCGCTTGAGGCAACCTGAGATTGCCAAAAACGGATAGGGCCGACGCGCACCGGCTTAACCGTCGGTTAACCATGATCGGCGACATCCGGGATCGCAGCATCCTTGGGTCACAGGACGGCGACCGGCCATCGTCCCCCGGAGATCCGGACCTGCCGGACTCGTCCGCCCACTCTCCACCCGGATACGTCGACGCTCGCGAAGGGATGTCAGGATGAAAGCCATCACGTTCGTCACCCAGAAAGGAGGCAGCGGCAAGAGCACGCTCTGCATCTCGCTGGCCGTGGCCGCCCAGGAGCGCGGGCTCTCCGTCTGCATCCTCGAGATGGATCGTCAGGCCACGATCTCCGACTGGCTCGACCACCGCAGCGCCGAGGGCCCGGAAGTCGCGCAGATCGACGCGACGCAGATCGAGAGCGTGATGGCGCAGCTGCGCGACTCCGCCTACGACTACGTCTTCATCGACACGCCCGGCGTCGATTCCGCCGGAACGCTCGCGGCGATCCGCGCCGCCGATCTCTGCATCATCCCCTGCCGGCCGACGCCCGCGGATCTCCGCGCCTTCAAGCCGACGCTCGCGGCGATCTACCGGCTGGAGAAGAAGTTCGCCTTCGTGCTGAACCAGACGCCGCCGCGCTCCTACCGCATCCGCGACGCCGCCGATGGTCTGGCGGTGCTCGGCATCCTCCCCGACGTCAACATCGTCGCCCGCACGGACCATCAGGACGCCATCGGCGTCGGCCAGGGCGTGACCGAGTTCAACCCGAAGGGGCAGGCCGCCTCGGAGGTCCGCAAGCTCTGGAGCTGGATCGAGAAGCGCATGCAGGTGAGCAAGCATGCCAAAGCCGCCTAAGCTCAGTCTCGCCTCCATCGTCGCCGCATCGGCCCCGTCGAGCAAACCGCAGCAGAGCGCGGAGATCGTCCAGCTCGAAACCGGCGCGGCGTCCCTCCGGCGCCCCAACGCCACCCTGAAGCAGCGCGCCCGGCAGATGTCGGTCTATCTCGAGCCGCCGGTCTACGATCAGCTGCGCGACATCGCCCATGCCGAGCGCGCCAAGATGCACGGCCTGATGCTGGAAGCCCTCGACCTCTTGTTCAAGCAGCGCGGGGCCCGGTCGATCGACCAGCTCAACGAGCCGGGCGGCCGCTGAAGGCCGGCCGAGAGAGGTCGGCTGGCCGAAATCGAAGCCTCGGCAAGGGGTTGCTAGGGGTTTCGTAGGCATCGGATGAGAAGAGCCTCGTGGGCACCGGGACGGTCGATCGCGCGGGGGAGCCGCCCGGCTTTCTCGTGGCCGAACAGGCTCTTGGCGGCGGATCCTGACACGCGGCCTTCGCCTTTGCCCGTTCCCTCGGCACATCATCGCGGGGCAACCCCGCGCCGACGTCGTTCAGCCTTCCTTTACGCCGTCGGGACAATCTTCCCGTCTCGGACGGGGCGCAGGCTTCGCCCGAGGGTCCGGCCGGTCCTGCTCTTGCCCGCCGGCGGGCCGATCCAGCGTATGTGCGTATCGGGGCGAGGGCTTGGGGCGGATCATCGCGATGGCGCGTTCGACGAAGGCCGGAAACCAGGGGCCGGCCCCGCTGCCGCTCTGGCGGCTGCTGGCCGTCTCGGCCGTGGCGCTGACCACCGCCAACTGTGCCCAGAACACCCAGAAATTCGCGGGCGCCACCTCCGGCGGCTCGGGCCGCGACCCGAAATACGGGGTCAAGGCCAGCCCGCGCCTCTACAACGAGGGGGATGTGATCCCGAAGGGCGGCGGACGCCGCTTCTCGGGCAAGCCCTACGTGGTGGCCGGGCGCACCTACGTGCCGCGCGAGGATGCCAAGGGCTATGTCCGCGAGGGTCTCGCCTCCTGGTACGGCTCGGCCTTCCACGGCCGCATGACCGCCAACGGCGAGGTCTTCGACCGGCACTCCATCGCGGCCGCGCACCCGACCCTGCCGCTGCCGAGCTACGCCCGCGTCACCAACCTCGCCAACGGCCACTCGATGATCGTGCGGGTGAACGATCGCGGTCCCTATCATGCCAACCGCCTGATGGACGTCTCGGAGGAGGTGGCCGAGGCCCTGGAATTCCGCCGCAGCGGCACCGCGCGGGTGCGCGTCGAGTATGCGGGCAAGGCCTCCACGGCCGGCAGCGACGACCGCAAGCTGCTCGCCACCCTGCGCACGGACGGCCAGCCCGCCGCGATTCGCGGGCAGGCCTCGGTGATGGTGGCCGATCTCGGCCCCGACGCCCCGCAGGTTTCCTCCGAGCGCCTCGCCCGCGCCAGTCGTCCGGCCCTCGCCTTCCGGGAGGCCGGCGAGCGGGATGCGGCGGACACGGCCGCCGGGCAGGCCACGAGCGAGGCGCCGGAGGCCGCGCCCGCTCCGGTCAGGCCCGCGCCCGTTCTGGTGGCGAGCGCCGCCACCGTGGCGGTCCCGGCCGCCCTCCAGCCCACGGCGGTTCGCGCCGAGACCTTCCGGCCGGTGCGGCACAGCCCCTCCGACACCCATCAGGCCGTGGCGCAGGCCGCGACCCGGCCCGCCCCCCTCAGCCTCGCGCCGCCGCCCCTGAGACTGGCCGGTGCCCGGCCGGAACCGGTCCGGCCCGAGACGCGGAGCCGGTTCGCCGCCGCGCCGATTGCGGTCCCGGCGGCGCGCTCGGTCGCCCCCCTGCAGGCCGTCGCCAAGTCCATCGCCAAGCCCGTCGTCAAGCCCGTCCCGACCCGCCTGGCAGGCGTGACCCCGGCGCCGGGGGCGTCGAAGGCCGCCCTGGCGCGGCTGGCCGCTGAGGCCGCCGGGCCGAAGGCGGGCCTGCCCAAAAGCGGGGTGGCACAAGTCGCATCGGCCAGGGATTTCGCTCCCGCCAAGGGCTTCGTGCCCAAGGAGGCCGCGCCGGCCAAGCCGATCCTCGTCGCCAAAGCCTCCGGCGCCGCCAAAGCCTCCGGCGTCGAGAAGCCGGGTCCGACCGGCAAGCCGACGTTCGTCGCGAAGGGCACCGCGCGCGGCCGGGCCCAGTTCGCCGAGGCCCGCTGAGGCGCGGGCGCCGCGCCCGGCGCCGCCGGGCCGGGGGCAACCACGTCCGAACATGCCCCGGGCGCATCGTCGCGAGATTGAAATCGCACATGAATTTGCGTTCGATCTTGGCGGCGAATGCCTGTAACGTCACGCTTGATCGTGGGGGCGATGACGGGGTCGGCGTGAGGCAGGGAATGGGTTTGATATGGGTCCCCGGCGGGCGCGCCCCGTTCCGGCGCAGGATCGTGCCGGGCGTCGTCCTCGCCTCCGCGATGGTCGTGCTGAGCCTCCTCGGGGGCGGCGCCGTCTCCCAGAGCTTTCAGACGGCCGCGCCGCACGCGATCCTGATCGATGCCGATTCCGGCTCGGTGCTGTTCGAGAAGGGGGCCGACGAGCTCTTCTCCCCGGCCAGCATGGCCAAGCTGATGACCACCGAGATCGTGTTCAACGAGATCCGGCAGGGCCGGCTGAACATGGATTCGGAGTTCCAGATCACCGAGGATGCCTGGCGCCGGGGCGGGGCGGGCGGCGGCGGCTCCTCGATGTTCGCCCAGCTCAACAGCCGCATCAAGCTGTCCGACCTCCTGCGCGGCCTCATCGTGCAATCGGGCAACGATGCCGCCATCGCCATCGGCGAGGGCATCGCCGGGTCGGAGGAGAATTTCGGGCGGATGATGACCGCGCGGGCGCGTGAGATCGGCCTGACGCGCTCGACCTTCCGCAACGCCACCGGCTACTCGGCGCCCGACCAGAAGGTCACCGCCCGCGACCTCGCCAAGCTCGCCCTGCACCTGATCGAGACCTATCCGGACCTCTACAAGATCTTCGCCGAGCGTGAATTCACCTGGAACAAGATCAAGCAGCAGAACCGCAATCCGCTGCTCACCCTCGATATCGGCGCCGACGGGCTCAAGACCGGCTATCTCGAGGAATCCGGCTACGGCCTCACGGGCTCGGCGGTGCAGAACGGCCAGCGCCTGATCATGGTGGTGAGCGGGCTGAAGACCGCCCGCGACCGGGCCTCGGAATCGCGCAAGCTGATGGAATGGGGCTTCCGCGCCTTCGAGCCGCGCCAGATCTTCGCCGCCGGCGAGAGCGTGGGAGAAGCCTCCGTCTACGGCGGCGCCAAGGGCGGCGTCCCGATGGTCGCGAGGAAGCCCGTGCGGGTGCTGCTGCCGCGCGGCTCGGGCGACCGGATCACCGCGAAGGCGATCTACCAGGGGCCCCTCGTCGCGCCCATCGAGCAGGGCCGCGAGATCGGCCGCCTGCGCATCACCCGCGGCGACACCCAGGCTCTCGACCAGCCGCTCTATGCCGGCGAGACGGTGGAGGCGGGCTCCATCCCGCAGCGGGCGCTCGACGCGACCTGGGAGGTCGGCACCGGCCTGTTCCGCAAGGCCTTCGAGAAGGCCGGCGCGAAGTCGTGACGGGAACGACGGCGAGCGGACCGGAGCCGGGCACCTTCATCACCTTCGAGGGCGGGGAGGGGGCCGGCAAGTCGACGCAGATCCGGCGCCTCGCCGCGCATCTGCGGGTCTGCTCCGGCCGCCCCGTGGTGACGACGCGCGAGCCCGGCGGCTCGCCCCGGGCCGAGGCCATCCGCGAGGCGCTGCTCTCGGGGCTGGCGAAGCCCCACGGCCCCTTCGCCGAGGCGCTGCTGTTCTCCGCCGCCCGGATCGACCATCTCGACACCCTCATCCGCCCGGCGCTCGCGCGGGGCGAGATCGTGCTCTGCGATCGCTTCGCGGATTCGACGCGGGCCTATCAGGGCGCGGCCGGCGGCCTCGACCCGGCCGTGCTGGCGAGCCTGGAGGACGTCGTCGTCGGGCCGACCCGTCCCGACCTGACCCTGATCCTCGATTGCGATCCGGAACTCGGGCTCGCCCGCGCGCGCGCGCGGCAGTCGGCAGCGAAGGCGGCGGCGGATGTGGCGGAGAAGGCGGGGACGGACGAGGGGCCCGACCGCTTCGAGGCGGAAGCCCTGGCCTTCCACGCGCGCCTGCGCGCGGCCTTCCTCGCCATCGGGGCGGCGGAGCCGGGGCGCTGCGCGGTGATCGACGCGGCCCTGCCGGCGGACGCGGTGGAGGCGGCGATCCGCGCCGCCGCCGCGGAGCGCCTGCCCCAGCTCTTCCGGGGCGAGTCCGGGTCCGGCCCTGAGACGGAGCACGGCGATGCGGCCTGAGCGCGCGCCCGAGGATATCGAGCCGGGAGACATCCCCGAAGTTCCGCGCCCGCGCGAGCAGGCCGACCTCGTCGGCCACGCGGAGGCGGAGGCCGCCTTCTCGGAATCCATCGCCTCCGGCCGCCTGCACCATGCCTGGCTGATCGGGGGCCCGCGCGGCATCGGCAAGGCGACCCTGGCCTACCGGGTCGCCCGCTGGCTCATCGCCAATCCGACCGCGCAAGGGGCCCCCGCGAGCCTCGCCGTCGATCCCGGCCACCCGGCGGCGCGCCAGGTCGCGGCCCTGTCGCATCCCAACCTCGTGGCCCTGCGCCGGACCCGCGCGGCCAACGCCAAGACCCTGGCGACCAAGATCTCGGTCGATGCCGCCCGCAACGCCCTCGCGCTCTTCGGCTCCACGGCGGGCAGCGCGGGCGGATACCGCATCTGCATCGTCGACAGCGCGGAGGACCTCAACGCCAACAGCGCCAACGCGCTGCTCAAGATGGTGGAGGAGCCCCCGCCGCGCTGCCTGTTCCTCATCGTCAGCCACGCGCCGGGGCGGCTCCTGCCCACCATCCGCTCGCGCTGCCGGGCCCTGACCCTGCGGCCGCTCGCGGAAGCCGACGTCGCCCGCGTGATCGGCCGGTTCGTCCCGCCCTTCGTCCAGCCGGACAGGGAGGCGCTCGCCCGCGCGGCCCGCCTCGCGGAGGGCTCGGTCGCGGGCGCCGTGGCGATGCTCGATCCCGCCACGGCCAATCTCGTGGCCGAGGTCGAGACCCTGCTGACCCGCCTCGACCACCCCGACTGGCGCCGCATCCTCGCGCTCGCCGACAAGCTCAGCGGGCGCGAATCCGACGAATTGTTCGCCGCCAGCCTCGACACGGTGTTCCGCTTCGTCTCGGCCGAACTCGACCGGCGCCGGCACGAGCCGCCCGCCCGCCTTGCGGCCCTGGTCGAGGTGTGTGACAAGATCGCCCGCGCCGCGCGGGAGGCCGCGACCTACAATCTCGATCGCCGGCCGCTGGTCCTGTCCCTGTTCGGTGACCTCGCGGGTGCGCTCCGCGCCGCCTGACGCGGCATGGTATCCTGTGATCCTGTGCCGTCCTGTGATCCCATGAACCGCGTATCCGGGGAACCCTTCGACGTGACCGCGACCGACCCGGCAGCCGACAAGACCTTCAGCCTCTCCACCGCGATCTCCTATCCCAACGGCGCGCCGCATATCGGCCATGCCTACGAGGTGATCGCCACGGACGCGATCGCGCGCTTCAAGCGGATCGACGGCTACGACGTGCTGTTCTCCACCGGCACCGACGAGCACGGCGTCAAGATCCAGCAGACCGCCGCCAGGGCCGGCATTAGCCCCCGCGAACTCGTGGACGACATGTCCGCGCGCTTCCGCGCCATGGCCGAGGCGCTGGATTGCAGCCACGACCGCTTCATCCGCACCACCGAGCCCGCGCATTACGCCGCCGCCCAGGAACTCTGGCGCCGGATGGAGGCCAACGGCGACATCTACCTGTCGAAATACGCCGGCTGGTACTCGGTGCGCGACGAGGCCTACTACGCCGAGGACGAGACCGAGACGGCGCCGGACGGGACCCGGCGCTCGCGCGAGACCGGCACGCCGCTGACCTGGATGGAGGAGGAGAATTTCCTTTTCCGTCTCTCCGCCTATCAGGACCGGCTGCTCGCCCTCTACGAGGCGCAGCCCGACTTCATCGGCCCCGAGACCCGGCGCAACGAGGTGGCGAGCTTCGTGCGCTCCGGCCTGAAGGACTTCTCCATCAGCCGCACCAACTTCGACTGGGGCGTGCCGGTGCCCGGCCATCCCGACCACGTCATGTACGTCTGGGTCGACGCGCTGACCAACTACCTCAGCGTCACGGGCTTTCCCGACGCGGCCGATCCGCGAAGCCGGTTCTGGCCGATGGACCTGCACGTCATCGGCAAGGACATCGTGCGCTTCCACGCGGTGTACTGGCCGGCCTTCCTGCTCTCGGCGGGCCTGCCGCTGCCGCGCCGCGTCTTCGGCCACGGCTTCCTGCTCTCGAAGGGCGAGAAGATGTCGAAGTCCCTCGGCAACGTCGTCGACCCGATGGACCTGATCGGCACCTACGGCGTCGACGCGGTCCGCCACTTCGTGCTGCGCGAGGTGCCCTTCGGCGGCGACGGCAATTACAGCCACGAGGCGATCATCACCCGCTACACGGCGGACCTCTCGAACGGGCTCGGCAACCTCGCCCAGCGCTCGCTCTCGATGATCGCCAAGAACCTTTCGGGGACGGTTCCCGAGCACGGCGACTTCACCGAGGACGACCGCGCCCTGCTGGCCCTGGCCGATGCCCTGCCGGGCACCGTGCGCGACGCCATGGACCGGCTCGCGCTCCACACCGCGCTCGCCGAGATCTGGGCCGTGGTGACGGCCTCCGACCGCTACTTCGACGCGCAGAAGCCCTGGGTGCTGCGCAAATCCGATCCGGCGCGGATGGCGGCCTCGCTCTACGTCGTGGCCGAGACCCTGCGGGCCATCGGCATCCTGGTGCAGCCCTTCATGCCGGGCTCGGCCGCCAGACTCCTCGACCTGCTGGCCGTGCCGGCGGACCGGCGCCGCCTCGCCGATGTGGGGGAGGGGGGCCGCCTCGTCCCCGGCACGGCGCTCCCCGCCCCCGCCGGCCTGTTCCCGCGCTTCGTCGAGCCCGAGGCGCCGTCCGCCTGAGCGACGGCACCTCCCTCATCAGAACGGTTTCCCGAGCCTCGTCATGCTGGTCGACAGCCATTGCCACCTCGATTTTCCGAACTTCTCGGAGGATCTGCCCAACGTGATCGCCCGGGCTCGGGCCGCCGGCGTGACCCGGATGCTCACGATCTCCACGCGGGTCGCCAAGGCCCGGACCTACGAGGCCCTGTCGGAGGCCAACCCCGAGATCTGGCACACCATCGGCACCCATCCGGACGGGGCGGGGGACGAGCCCGACGTGCCGACCGAGGCCATCGTGGCGCGCGCCCGTCACCCGCGCTGCGTCGGCATCGGCGAGGCGGGCCTCGATTTCCACTACGACAACGCCGCCCCCGAGGCGGTGCAGGAGCGGGTCTTCCGGCGCCACATCGCGGCCGCCCGGGAGACCGGCCTGCCGCTCGTCATTCATTCCCGCGACGCGGATGCGGAGATGGAGGCGATCCTCGTCGACGAGATGGCGCGCGGGCCGTTCACGGCCGTCCTGCACTGCTTCTCGTCCGGCGCGCGCCTCGCCGCGGTGGGCGTCGAGCTCGGCCTGTCCGTGTCCTTCTCCGGCATCGTCACCTTCCGGCGCTCGCACGAGCTCCGCGCGATCGCGCAGAGCGTCCCGCGCGACCGCATCCTGGTGGAGACCGACGCGCCCTTCCTGGCGCCCGAGCCGCATCGCGGCCGCACCAACGAGCCGGCCTATACGGCGGACACCGCCCGCTCCCTGGCCCAGACCCTCGACATGGCGTTTTCGGACTTCGCCGCGCTGACCACGGCCAATTTCCACCGCCTGTTCCACAAGGCCGCGGGATGAGCGGGCAGGGGGCCTCGACGACGACGTCGGGTGACGCGGATGTGGGGTGACGAAGGCGTGACAGCCGCGGGGTCCCTCCGATACCAACGAGGGCGGAGGTGCCGATGGGTGCATTGACTGTGACGATCCTCGGCTGCGGCTCGTCGGGGGGCGTGCCCCGCGTCGGCTACGGCTGGGGCGCGTGCGATCCGGGCGAGCCGAAGAACCGGCGCCGGCGCTGCTCGCTCCTGGTGGAGCGTCACGACGAGCCGGGCGCGCCCGCCACCACCCTCCTCGTCGACACCGCGCCCGACCTGCGCGAGCAGCTGCTGGGACACTCCGTCCAGCGCCTCGACGCGATCCTGTTCACCCATGCCCATGCCGACCACACCCACGGCATCGACGACGTGCGGGCGCTGGTCATCCATATGCGCCAGCGCATCCCGGTCTTCGCCGATGCCCGGACCCGGAACCTGCTGGAGGCGCGCTTCGGCTACTGCTTCGAGACGCCGCCCGGCAGCGAGTACCCGCCGATCCTCGACATGAACGACCTGCGGGACGGGGAGCGGACGGAGGTGGAGGGCCCGGGCGGGACCCTGTCGGCCCTGCCCTTCGGCCTGGAGCACGGCAACGAGGCGGCGCTCGGCTTCCGCTTCGGTCCGGTGGCCTACGCGCCCGATGTCAGCCTGATGCCGGAGGCGGCCCAGGCGCGCCTGCACGACCTCGACCTGCTGATCATCGACGCCCTGCGGGAAACCCCGCACCCGACCCACTATTCGGTCTCGGACGCCCTGGCGCTGATCGAGACGCTGCGCCCGCGCCGCGCCATCCTGACGAACCTGCACACGGATCTCGACTACGCGACGCTGAGCGCCAAGCTGCCGCCGAACGTGGTGCCGGCCCATGACGGCCTGAGCGTCACGCTGGACCTCTAGGCATCGGGGGATCCTTGGGCATCCGGGAGGAGGGCGGTTCCGCGCCCCGCCTCCCCGGCCGCTAGTTCTGGGTGCCGGCGTCCTGCGGCAGCCCGGCATTGGCGAGGAGCTGCGCGGTCGCGGCGCGGGCGAGGCGATCGTAGCCCGCATCGGTCATGTGGAGCCCGTCGGGGCCGATCATCTGGGTGGGCGTCAGCAGCCCCTGCGCGGCCCAGGCCCGCATCATCGCGTTGCGCCGGATCACCGGCACGTTGAGCTCGCTGGCGATGGCGTGCAGGGCGGCGCCGTAGCGCTCGGCCCCATCGGTGGTCGACAGCTTCTTGCACCATTGCTGGTCCATCAGCACCACGTCGGCCCCGGTCGCCCGCATGGCCTGGATGCCGGCGCGGGTCAGTTCGGCGAAGCGCTCGACGCTGACCCCGCTCATCGGGTCGTTGCTGCCGGTCTGCCAGATGACGAGGTCGGGCTTGTCGGCGAGCACGTCGCGCTCCAGGCGACGGGCCATCGCCTCGGAATCGTCGCCGCCCTTGCCGCGGTTCACGACCGTGACGGAGGAATGGTCGGCCCCGATCAGGCTCAGTCGCGCCGTGAGGTCCCGCTGGAGCTGGGCCGGGTAGGTCGTGGCCGGCGAGGAAGCGCCGGAGCCCTCGGTCGAGGACGAGCCGAAGGCCACGATGCGGATGGGGTTGCCCTTGGCGATGAGGCTGGCGAGCCGGGGCAGGCGGGCGAGCGCCCGGCGCGGGATGGCGGCCCGGGTGACGGTGCCGGACTTGCCACTCTCGAGGGAACTGGTGCCCGCCGCCTTGGCGGCCTCCATCGCGGCATCCGGGGCCGATTGCACCAGGGCCACGCGCTCCGGCTCCGCCCGAGCCTGCATTCCGGTGGCGAACGCAATGGACCCGAATGCCATCACGGCAAGGATCGAGGTTGCGGTGGGGCGCGCAAAAATCGACATCGCGTTCGCTTCGGGAGAGAGCTGATTCGAGCGGGCCTCCGCTCCGACAGCGCCCGTATCTTGTATTATGGGGAAAAATTATGACGTCGGCGAGAGGGGCGGCACGGATTAAGGCGCGAGGGTGACCCTCATCCGGGTTTTGCCCGGAACTCACGCCCCGATCCGTCGCGAACGCCGTGAAGATCGGGTATCGGGAAAGGGTGAATCCAGGCTGATCGAGGTCCCCTCACCCCGATCCCGACCGATCAAGTTCCATAATATATCTTATGCGAATATCGTTCGGGGTGCGCAGGAGGGCGAAAAGAGCGACCACCGGGGTTCGGCCGCCCTCTCCTTCCGGCGTTACAAGGAGACGCCATGACTCATCGAGGTCAGCCCGCGCGACCGCGCGTCGGCATTCCTGAACAGGCTGTCTACGATGTCCTGGGAACGGGTTGCGACGACGGACAGTAGCGTATCGCTGAGACCGTGCGAGAATTCCGAATATCCTTGAAGGTAGATGCCGGGCGCGAAACCCGGCACGGTCGGTGCCTTGTAGTCGCGCTCCACCGTATCGCCCGTGCGGTAGGCTGCGATGGGATCGAGAAAGGGCGCGTGCGCGCTGCGATCGTAGCCCGTCGCCAGGATGACACAGGCGTAGGTGCCAACCGCGTCGGTCGCGGAGAAGCGGTCGTGGGTCGCGAGGACGATCCCATCGCGCGCGCTGGCGACACCGACGATCTCGTGACGCGGGCGCAGGCGCAGGCGCTCGAGGCCGCCGATCTTCTGCTGGTAGAGGATCGCGTAGAGGGCGGCGAGAAGGTCGGCGTCGACGACGGCGTAGTTGGTGTTGCGGAAGGTCCGCACGATGGCGTCGCGCCGCTCCTCCGGCTGGGCGTAGACGAAGTCGGTGTAGGCGGGATTGAAGATCTCGTTGACGAAGGGCGAGGAATCCGAAGGCTTCAGGGCGTGGCCCCGGAAGACGAGGTCGATGCACAGGCGCGGGAACCGCGCGTGCAGGTCGTGGCTGATCTCGGCCGCGCTCTGGCCTCCGCCCACCACCGCGACGCGGGCGCCCTCGGCGTCGAGGCCGAGCGCTGCCCGGTCGGTCGAGACGCGGTCGAGATAGGCGCTGGAATGGAACACGCGGCCGTCCCGGGCGGCCTGCCCGAACACCTCCGGCACATGGGCGGTGCCGCCCGCCGCGACCACGAGGTTGCGGGTCCGGCGCTCGACGATGTCCCCGCTCGCGTCCCGGGTCGAGACCCGCAGCACCTCCACCCTGCCGTCCACTGCCGGCTCCGGCTCGACGGCCAGCACGGTCTCTCCGTAAGCGCAGCGGTCGGCGAAGCGGTCGGCCACCCAGCGCAGGTAGTCGTTGAACTCGACCCGGCTCGGATAGAACGTCCGGAGGTTGATGAAGTCCTGGAGCCGGCCCTGGCCGTGCAGGTAGTTGACGAAGGTCAGCGGGCTCGTCGGATCGCGCAGGGTCACGAGGTCCTTGAGAAAGCAGATCTGCATGTCGCTGCCCGGCAGCAGCATGCCGCCATGCCAGGTGAAGCCCGCCTGCCGCTCGAGGAAGCGATAGCGAAAGCCGGCCCCGGTCCGGCGGGCGCGCTCGTCGAGGGCGATGGCCAGGGCGAGATTCGAGGGTCCGAACCCGACCCCGAGCAGGTCGTAGGGGGGCAGGTCGCGGGGGGGAGCGTTGCCCGGGGTCATTCCGGTGCCGGCATCCGCAAATCGGCGGGCAGCCAGAGGCGGTCGCCGAAGAAGCGCTCGCGCAGGAGCATCACCAGCGCCGCGCGCTTGTGCGGAAAATCGAAGGTCGAGAGGCGGGCGAACCCCGAGGTCTCGAGGTTCCGGATCTGCCGGACATGCGAGGCGGCCGGCTCGCCGACGATGCGCTGCGTGCGCGGATCGTCGAGGAACAGGTAGTGCATGAGGGAGGGCAGCCAGGCGCCGATGTAGTCGCGCCCGGAAAAGCGCTCCTCGCCCACTAGAACGTGCCAGCCACGGTCGTAATCCCACGCGTCGTAGAACGGCGCCAAGCGGTTCTCCTTGGCCCAGTAGATCTCGAAATACGCGAAGGCCTCTCCGTCGAAACTGCCGACGAGCGGCAGCATGTGCGGATCGGCGATGAGGTCGTCCAGATAGCGACGGTGCTTGTCGAGGTCGCCCTCCTCCCCCCAGAAGGCGGCGATCCGGGGATCGTTCATCCAGCGGTGGAGGCGGTCGAGGTCGTCCGCGAGGGTGGCCGCCCGCAGGGAAAAAGTCCGGCCGAGGCGCGGCAGGTAGCGGGCGTAGACCGTGCCCTGGGGCTTGGGCGGGCGGCGCGGATGCCGGCGTCCATGACTGAGGACGGGAACCTGCGGGAAGGGCGCGTGGCGCGCGGCGAGCCAGGGGTCGGGCCGCTGCATCGCCTGGGCCGCCAGGGCATGGAGCGTGCCGCCCTCCCCCAGCAGGAGTCCCTCGCGCAGGAGGGCCTGGACCACGGGGTCGGCGGCCCGTCCGGCGAGATCGACGCGCAGGCGCTCGTGCTCGGGATGCCAGCCGAACGCCGCCTCGAGGCCGGCGGCGAAGGCCGGCACGGCGAGGGCAGCGGATGCGAGGGGCGTGGCGAGTTCGAGCGTGCCGGCATCCGGCGCGAATCGCAGGACGAGGCGCTCGGCCTCGCCCTCGCGGACCGCGAGGCGGGATTCGTTCCGTACCGTCACGAGGGACGGTCCGGGGACGGCCTGATGGGATGGGAAGCGCATGTCCACTCGCGTCAGGTCTCCTCGTGTCCAAGGAGAAAATTCCACCATATTCAGCGCCTTGGAGAGCGAATCCGAGCCCCTGCTCCGGATTCCCCAGGCGTTGAGTTGAAGTACATATCGCCTATTGGCGGTTATTATCAAGTTGATACGCAGATTTTATCTATTCTAATTTCTAAGAAAGAGATTATATTCGTTCCAATTTTTCTGAATACGCTCAAGATCGTTTGATCAGCCGAGCACATTGCCCTAGATATGCTGCCATCAGACGGATCGGCGCCGGAAATAGCGTCGGCAACTTGGGCGGATGGCAGACCATGGCCTTCGATCGGGAAGACACGCGGTTCTACGTCGTCGTGAACGAAGAGGAGCAATATTCCATCTGGCCGAGCTATCGCCCGGTTCCGGCGGGGTGGTCGCCCCTCGGCGAGCCGCGCCCCAAGGCGGAATGCCTCGCGCGAATCGACGAACTCTGGACCGACATGCGCCCCTTGAGCCTGCGCCGGCAAATGGAGGCGCAGGCTCGGGGCGAGGCGTCGGCGACGCAGTCATGACGGAGGCCGAGACCGTGCGGCTCCTGTGCCTGCCCTATTCGGGGGCGAGCGCGGCGATCTACGGGCGCTGGCGCCGATCCCTGCCCGACGGCATCGACGTGATCCCGGTGGAATTGCCGGGCCGCGGCGCCCGCATGGCCGAGGCACTCTTCACCGATCCGCACCGCCTCGCCGCCCGGCTCGCGGACGAGATCGAGGGGCACGTGATCGAGGAGCACGTGACGGGTCCGGGCGCCCCACCCTACGCCGTGTTCGGGCACAGCCTCGGCGCCCTCCTGGCCTTCGAACTCGTCCACGCCCTGATCGCCCGGGGCGCCCCGGCACCCCGGGTGCTGTTCGTCTCCGGCTCCGAGGCCCCGGCGCTGCGCGACGACGCGACGTTCCGGCGCGCCCGCAGCGACGCGGACCTGATCGATCTGTTGCGGACCCGCAGCGGGACCCCGGAGGAGGCCCTGGCGGATGCCGAGCTGATGGCCCTCGTGCTGCCGGTCCTCCGGGCCGACTTCCTCATGTGCGGGGCCTATGTCCACCGCGCGCGGTCGCCCCTGCCCTGCCCGATCCAGGCGCTCGGCGGGCGGCAGGACACGGTGACCCGCGCCGGCCTCGAAGCCTGGAGCCGGGAGACGCTGGCGGGCTTCGACCTCGCCCTGTTCGAGGGCGGCCACTTCTTCATCCACGAGCACCGGGGCGCCGTGCTCGACTGCATCGGGCGCCGGATCTCTGCACCGCTGCATGGCCCCATGCGCGCCCCAGGGCGCCGAGACGCGACGACGGAGGGAGCCCCCGCATGACGAACATCGCGATTCGCCCGCTCCGCGCGGACGGCCCCCTGCCGCTCCTCGTGACGCCGGCCGACGGGCAGACCCCGGATCTCATCGAAGCCCTGCCGGCGATCCGCGCGGCGGCGGACACGCATCTCCACGCGGCCGGCGGCCTGCTCCTGCGCGGATTCGGCCTCGGCGGCGCCGACGCGTTCCGGAGCTTCGCGGCCGGCTTCGGCCACGACCTCCTCACCTACGAGTTCGGCTCGACGCCGCGTACGCAGATCACCCAAGGGGTCTACACCTCGACGGAGTACCCGCCCCACCAGCACATCCCCCTGCACAACGAGCAGGCCTATGCCCGCGACTGGCCGATGAAGATCTGGTTCTATTGCGAGCTGGCGGCGCCCGAGGGCGGCGAGACGCCCATCGCCGACAGCCGCGCCATCCACCGGGCCATGCCCGAGGCCATCCGCGACCGCTTCGCCGGCGCCGGCCTCATGTACGTGCGCAACTACGGCAACGACCTCGACGTCGCGTGGGAGCAGGTGTTCGGCACCGAGGACCGGGCCGTGGTCGAGGCCTACTGCGCCGGCCATGGCATCACCTGCGAGTGGAAGCCGGATGGCGCGTTGCGCACGCGCCAGATCTGCCAGGGCGTCGCCACGCACCCGGTGACCGGGGAAGCGCTCTGGTTCAACCAGGCCCACCTGTTCCACGTCTCGAACCTCGAACCCGAGGTCCGCGCCACCCTCCTCGAACTCGTCGACGAGCCGGACCTGCCGCGCAACGTCTATTACGGCGACGGCTCACCCATTCCGGACGCCGACCTCGCCACCGTGCGCGAGGTCCTCGACGCCCACACCATCACGTTCCCCTGGGAATCGGGCGACGTGGTGATGCTCGACAACATGCTGACGGCCCATGCGCGCACGCCGTTCCGGGGACCGCGCAAGGTCGTGGTCGCCATGGCGGAGGCCGGCGGCCAAGCCTCGGGCCACCCCGCCTGATGGGGGCCGATTCCGTGGCCCTTGGTGCCCGCGCCGGGGCGCGCCTGCCCGGCGTCGCGTCGGGCGAAGGCGAGGGCGGATTCTCCGTCTGGCCGGCGATGATCCGCGCCCTGCGCGGGCGCCTCGCCCTGGCGAGTCTGGCCAGCCTCGTCGGAGGTGGGGCGAGCACCGGGCTCGTCGTCCTGATCAACCAGGCCCTGCACGCGCCCGATCCGGCCGAGGCGGGACGCCTGGCCGTGTTCGCCGCCACATCCGTGGCGGCGGCGGGGGGCCTCGTCGTCTCGCGCGCCCTCTTCGCCGATCTCGGCCAGCGCAGTCTTGCGGATCTCCGCCGCGCCATCGCCGAACGCGTCCAGGCCGCGCCCTTCGGCCGCCTGGAGGCCGTGGGCAGCGCCCGGATCCAGGCCCTGGTGGCCGAGGATTCCAACCAGATCGCCAACCTGCTGGTGGCCCTGCCGATCCTCGTCACCAACGGGGTGATCGTGGTGTCGACCCTGGCCTACCTCGCCATCCTGTCCGTGCCCCTGTTCCTCGCCTCCCTGGTGGTCATCGGCCTGGGTGCCGCGGGCTACTCGGTCTGTTACGGGCGGGTCGGCACCCATCTGGCGCAGGCCGGGCGCGAGCAGGACCAATTGTTCCAGCACTTCCTCGCCCTCGGCGCGGGAGCCAAGGAACTCCGGCTCAACCGGGGCAAGGCCCGGCGCTTCCTCGACGAGATCCTGGCGCGGGCGGTGGATGGCCTGGCCCATCACCGCAGCCGGGGCCTCGCGATCCTCGCCGTGGCGGGCGGCTGGGGCCGCCTGCTGTTCCTGGCCCTCATCGGGATGACGCTGTTCCTGCCCCTGGGCGGTGCGCGCGATCCGGCCGTGACCACCGGCTACGTCGTCGCCTTCCTTTATCTAATGGGGCCCCTGGAGGCCGTGCTGAGCACGATGCCCCTCATCGGCATGGCCCGGGTCGGCGCGGCCCGCATCGCCGCAACCTTCGCCGATCTCCCGCCCGAACCGACGGGCGTCGTCGGCCAGGCATCGCGCACCGCGACCGTGACCCTCGCGGGCCTGACCCACCGCATGCGCGACGCCGGGACCGGCGATAGCTTCGTCCTCGGCCCCGTCGACCTCGTCCTGAGCCCCGGCCAGACGACGTTCCTCGTCGGCGGCAACGGCTGCGGCAAGACCACCCTCGCCAAGGTCGTGGCCGGCCTCTACGCGCCGGAGGCCGGCAGCCTCGCCCTCGACGGACACCCCGTCACCGAGGCGGGCCGCGCCGCCTTCCGCCAGCACGTCTCGGCGGTGTTCTCGGATTTCCACCTGTTCGAGACCCTGCTGGAGACCCCCTCCCCGGACCTCGACGCGCGGGCGCGGGCCTGGCTCGCCCTGCTCGGCCTCGACGGCCGCGTCACCGTGCGGGACGGCCGCTTCTCCACCCGCGACCTCTCCACCGGCCAGCGCAAGCGCCTCGCCCTCGTCGCCGCCTGCCTCGAAGACCGCCCGGTGATGATCTTCGACGAGTGGGCCGCCGACCAGGACCCGGCCTTCCGGGCGGTGTTCTACGACACGATCCTCCCGGAACTGCGGGCGCGCGGCAAGACCCTCCTGGTGATCACCCACGACGACCGCTACTTCGACCGCGCCGATCAGTTGGTGAAGCTCGATCGCGGCACCATCGTCGGACGCGACCGCGCGGAGGCGGCGCGATGAGCCGCCTCGACGCCCGCGATGCTCTGGCGGGGGCCGGCCTCGTCGCGATCCTTCGCCACCGCGCGACCGTCTCGCCGGAGGCCACGGCCGTGACCTTCCTGGCCGACGGCTCCGGGGAGGCGACGCGCCTCGACTATGCCGGCCTCGACCGGCGCGCCCGCGCCGTCGCCGTCCGCCTCCGGGGCGCCGCCGCGCCGGGCGAACGTGCCCTCATCGCCCTGCCGAGCGGCCTCGACTACGTGGCGGCGTTCTTCGGCTGCCTCTATGCCGGCATCGTCGCGGTCCCGTCGCATCCGCCGGAATCGCCGCACCCGCATCACCGGGCGCGCCTCGCGCTGATGATCGCCGACATGGCGCCCCGCCACGCCCTCACCGACCGGGCGAATCTCGAGGGCATCGCCGCCGCCTGCGCGGGGCAGGACGATGTGCGCATCACCTGCCTGGACGATTTCGACTGGGCGGGGGACCCGGACTGGCTGCCGGAGGACGCCGCGCCCGAATCCCTGGCGCTGCTGCAATACACCTCCGGCTCGACGGCGAATCCGAAGGGCGTCGAGATCGCCCACGCCAACATCGCGGCCAATTCGCAGATGATCCGCGAGGCCCTCGGGGTCGGTCCCGACGACGTGTTCGTCTCCTGGCTGCCGCTCTTCCACGATATGGGCCTCATCGTCGGCCTCATCCAACCCATCGTGGCGGGCGTGCCCCTCGTCCTCATGAGCCCCCTGCGGTTCCTCGCCCGCCCGACGAGCTGGCTGGAGGCGATCCGCGACCACGGCGGCACCATCAGCGGCGGCCCGGACTTCGCCTACCGCCTGTGCTGCGACCGGATCGGCCCGGCCGCCCTCGCCCGCCTCGACCTCGCCCGCTGGCGGGTCGCCTATAGCGGGGCCGAACCGATCCGGGCCGGCACCCTCGCGCGCTTTTCCGAGACCTTCGCGCCGGCCGGCCTGCGCGCCACCACCCTGCATCCGGGCTACGGCCTCGCGGAAGCGACCCTGGTGGTGACGAGCAAGCCACACGGTCACCCCCATCACGCCGTCGCGGTCTCGATCCCGGACCTCGGGCGCCACCGCCTCGTGCCGGCCTCGGATGGGCAGGTGCTGGTGAGCAGCGGCCGGCCCCTGCGCCCGGAGGGCCTGCGGATCGTCGATCCCGAGACCCGGGAGCCCTGTCCCGACGGGTCCGTCGGCGAGATCTGGCTGTCCGGCGCCAGCGTCGCCCGGGGCTACTGGCGCAATCCGGAGGCGACGGCCCGCAGCTTCGCGCCGTGGCGCGGTGCGATCTGGCTGCGCACGGGCGATCTCGGCGCCCTGCGCGACGGCGAGCTGTTCGTGACCGGCCGGCTCAAGGATCTCGTCATACTGCGCGGCCACAACGTCTATCCGCAGGATGTCGAACTCGCCCTGGAGGCGGGCGTCGCGGCCCTGCGCGCCGGCCGGGTCGCGGTCTTCGCCGTCGAGACTCCGGACGGCGAGGGCCTCGGCGTCGCCGCCGAGATCGGCCGGGGCGCCCTGGCCCGGGCCGAGAGCGTCGTCGCCGGGATCGAGACCGTCCTGGCCGAGGGCTGGCGCGAACCCGCCGCCCTCGTCGCCCTGCTGGCGCCGGGCACGCTGCCCCGGACCACGAGCGGCAAGCTCCGGCGTTCGGCCTGCCGCGACGGCCTCGCGTCGGGCGACCTTGTCCCCCTTCACCGCACCGATCGCCCGGCCTCGGCGCATCGTCCCCCTTCGACCCCCGAGACCGGAACGGAAACGCGCCTCGCCGCGATCTTCGCCGATCTCCTCGCCATCGAGCCCGGCGCGATCCGGCGCGGCGACACCTTCCTCGGCCTCGGCGGCCATTCCCTCCTGGCGCTGCGCGCCGTGGAGCGCATCCGGGGGGCGTTCGGCGTCGACGTGAGCCTGCGCGACCTGTTCGCCCCCCTGACCCTGGCCGATCTCGCCGCCCGCCTCGAAGCCGGCCCGCCGGCCGAAACCCCGACCCGCGCGCTTCCGCCCATCGCACCCGCGCCGGAGGGCGCCGACAGCCCGTCGCTCGCCCAGCAGCGCCTCTGGCTCGCCGAGCACCTCGGCGACGCCGCCGAGCGCAGCGCCTACAACATGACCGGTCAGGTCGTGTTCGACGGCCCCCTGTCGCACGCCGCCCTCGGCGAGGCCCTGCGCAGCACGATCCGCAGGCACGCGATCCTGCGCACCGCCTATCGCCAGGACGAGGACGGGTTGCCCCGCGCCCGGATCGCGGACGCCGTCGCCCTCGACCTGCCGCTGACCGACCTCTCTGGCCTGCCGCCGGCCGAGCGCGCCGCGCGCCTCGCCGAGGCCGAGGCCGCGGAGGCCCGCACGCCCTTCGACCTCACCCGCGCGCCGCTCCTGCGCGCCCGGCTGATGCGGCTGTCCGAGACCGAGCACCGCCTCGTCGTCGTCCTCCATCACCTCGTCGGCGATGGCTGGTCCGTCGGCCTCCTCCTCACCGATCTCGGCGCCGGCTACCGCGCCGCCACCGGGCTCGCGCCCCCGCCCACCCCCTTGCCCGTCCAGTACCGGGACTACGCCCACTGGCAGCGCGCGGTGGTGGCCGAACGGGGCGCGTCCGAGGCCGCGTTCTGGCGCGATCACCTCGCCGGCACCCCCCCGGTCCTGCCCCTGCCCACCGATGCGCCGCGCCCGCCGATCCGCTCGCAGGAGGGGGCCAGCCTGCGGGTCACCCTGCCGGGCGCCCTCGTCGAGGGATTGTCGCGCCTCGGCCGGGCGCACGGGGCCTCGCCGTTCATGGTCCTGCTCGCGGGCTTCGAGGCCCTGCTCGCGCGCGCCACCGGCGCCGGACGCTTCGTCGTCGGCACCGACGTCGCCGGCCGGCCCCGGCCGGAACTCGCCGGGCTCATCGGCTTCTTCGTCAACGTCCTGCCCCTGCGGGCGCGGATCGAGGCGGACGACACCTTCGCGCGCCTGCTCGGGCGGGTCCGCGACGACACCCTGGCGGCGTTCGACCACGCCCTCCTGCCCTTCGACGGCATCGTCGAGGCGGTCGGCACCCCGCGCGACCGCAGCCGTCCGCCCCTCGTCCAGGCCCTGTTCGTGATGCAGACGGCGCCGCCCGGCGCCTTCGGCGTCGCGGGCCTCACGGCGCGGCCGATCCCCGCCGCCGCCCACGGCTCGAAGTTCGAGATGGCCCTGTTCCTCGACGCTCCCGCCCCCGATGGCGTCATCGCCGCCGAGTGGGTGTTCGCGCGCACGCTGTTCCGCCCGGAGCGGATCGCCCGCCTCGCCGCCGCCTACGCCGCCCTGCTCGAACGGGCGCTGGCGTCGCCCGACGCCCCCCTCTGCGCCGCCCCGCTCCCGCCCCTGGAGGATACCGTCATGTCCAGTCCCGTCAGCACGTCGAGCCCCGCCCCGTCCGCCGACGCGGCGCGCGACCGCCTCGGGTCCAAGCTCGACAAGCTCAAGGGTCTCGGCGCCCCGCGTCCGCCCACCTCGGGGCCGCGCGAGCCGGCGCGCCTGTCCACGCTCCGGCCCGGGGCGGCCTTCCCCCTCGTCGTCGAGCCGCTCTCGGCGGACGTCGATGCGGTGGCCTGGGCGTCGCGCGAGCGCGACTGGGTCGAGGCCAAGGTGCGCATCCATGCGGGCCTGCTGTTCCGCGGCTTCGGCCTGACCGCGCCGCAGGAGTTCGAGGCCTTCGCCGAGGCCCTGCATCCCGGCCTCTACGGCGGCTACGGCGACCTGCCCAAGAACGAGGGCGGCACCAACACCTACCGCTCGACGCCCTACCCCGAGCGGGAGATGATCCTCTACCACAACGAGAGTTCCCACCTGCCGGCCTGGCCGCGCAAGCAGTGGTTCTTCTGCCAGGAGCCGTCGCCCGTTGGCGGGGCCACCCCCATCGTCGATGGCCGCGAACTCCATCGCCGCCTGCCGCGGGAGCTGGCGGAGCGCTTCGCGCGCCTCGGCCTCCTCTACGTCCGCACCTTCACCGAGCGCTTCGACGTCGATTGGCGCCGGTTCTTCCACACGGACGACCGCACCGTCGTCGAGGCGCGCTGCCGGGCCGAGGGCGTCGACTTCACCTGGATCGGCGAGAACGAGCTGCAGACCCGCACCCGCTGCCCGGCGGTGATCACCCACCCGATCACCGGCGAGACCGCGTTCTTCAACCAGGTCCAGCTGCACCACACACGCTGCCTCGACCCGGAGGTGCGCGCCGACCTCCTCGGCCTCGTCGGCCCCGAACGGATGCCCCGCGACGTGCGCTACGGCGACGGCAGCCCCATCGAGGATGCGGTGATGGACGAGATCGGCCGTCTCTACGAGGCCTGCGCCGTGCGCTTCGACTGGCGGGTCGGCGACGTGGTGATGCTCGACAACATGCTCGCCGCCCATGCCCGCGACCCCTACGAGGGTCCGCGCCGGATCGTCGTCGCCATGGGCGACATGGTCGCGCGGGAAGCCCTTCCGGAGGTCGCCGCCCGATGAGCGCCGCGATCCACGCCGACACCCGCGAACCGGAAGCTGGTGACGCGGACAGCTGGCCCCTCGGCCCCGAGCAGCGCGCCCGCCTGCGGGCGGACGGGACCGCGCCGGTCCTGACCCTGGAGATGAGCCTGCCGCGGCCCGTCGATGGGGAACGCCTGCGCCGGAGCCTCGACGCCGTGGCGGCGGCCCACGACAGCCTGCGCACCGCCTTCGCCACCGCGCCGGGTTATCGCGGCCTGCGCCAGAGCCGGGTGGACGCACCCGCAGGGATGTCCCTCGCCGGCGGGACCCTCGACCCCGCGCGGGGCCGGACCCTCGTCGCGTCCCTGCGGCCCGAGACCGGCCGCCTCGTTCTCGACGTGGACGGACTCGCGGCCGATCGCGGCAGCCTCGCCCGCCTCGCCGCGCAGATCGCCGAGGCCTACGCGGCCGACGTGCCGCTCCGGTCGGAGGCGGAGGCCGTCACCTACGCGCACTTCATCGCCTGGCGCGACGCGGTCGCCGCCGACGACCCGAACGGCGAGGCCGCGGCCTATTGGCGCGAGCATGCCGGGGCCGGGGCCGCCCCCCTGCGCCTGCCCTATCGCCGCCCGGCCGGACGCGCTGCGTCCGACCCCCCGATCCGCGAAACCCGCTTCCTCGAATCGTCCCGCGCCGATCGGCTCACCTCGGCCCTCGCCCGCCCGGACCTCCAGCCCTCGGGCGCCGAGGCCGTGCTCCAGGCGGCGTGGTGGCTGCTCCTCGGCCGCATCGCCGGGCGCACGACCTTCGTCGCCGGCTGGCGCCACGACTGCCGCCGCGATTACGAAGTTTTCACCGAGACCCTCGGCGTGTTCGAGAAGATCCTGCCCCTCGGCCTCGCCTTCGATGCGCGGGTCAGCGTCGCCGATCTCGCCGCCGACCTCGCGCAGCGCCTCGACGCCCATCGCGGCTTCCAGGAGCACTGGCCCGTCGATGCCCCCGGCCGCGCCGATCACCGCGTCGTCGGCTTCGCCCTCGCACCGGCGCCGCGCCCCGGCGCCGGGGCGCCGCCCGACGACATCCGTGGGCCTTCCGACTTCGAACTGTGCCTGGAGGCGACCCTCGCGGCCGACGGCCGGCTCGTCGCCCTGGCCCTCGAGGCCGATGGCGCGCTCTACGACAATGCGGCTCTCGCCCTCCTCCTCGACCAGTACGAGACGCTCCTCGCCCACCTGCCCGACCACGCCGCGACGGCCTTCCCGGACGTTCCGGTCATCGGCACGGCCGAGCGCGCCCGCCTCCTGGCCTTCGGCCGGCCCGGCCCCGATCCCCGGCCGGCGGTGTCCTTGCCCGAGCGCGTCGCCCGCCACGCCCGCGACATCCCGGCCGCACCCGCCCTCACGGGCGGCGACGGCACCCTGACCTATGCCGAACTGGAGGACCGGGTCGCGGCCCTCGGCGCCTGGCTCGCTGGCCGAGGCGTGGCCCCCGAAGCCGTCGTCGCCCTCGACATGGCGCGCTCCGTCGATCTCGTCGTCGCCATCCTGGCGGTCTGGCGGGCGGGCGGCGCCTATCTGCCCCTCGACCCGTCCTGGCCCCCGGCGCGGCGGCGGCACCTCGCGGATCTGGCCGGCGCCGTCCTGACCTTGAGCGACACCGAGGCGCGGCCGGAGGCGGGTGTCCACCACCTCGGTGACGTCCTCGACGCCCTCGGCCCCGAACGCCGCCCGTTCGAGGCCGGAGCGGCCCTCGACCGGATGGCCTGCCTCCTCTTCACCTCGGGGTCGACGGGCACGCCCAAGGGCGTCGTCATCGAGCATGCCCAGATCGCCGCCTACACGCCGGCCGTCAGCGACGCCCTCGGCCTCGAACGGGTCCGGCGCTTCGGCCTGACCTCGACAGTGGCGGCCGATCTCGGCAACACGATGCTGTTCGCCGCCCTGCATCGGGGTGCCTGCCTCGCCGTCGCCGACGCGGCCGACATGGCGGACGGCCCGGCCTTCCTCGCCTTCCTGCGCCGTCAGGCCGTCGACGGCGTCAAGCTGGTGCCGTCCCACCTCGCCGCCCTCCTCGACGAGGCGGCCCCGCCCGAGGACGATACCGGGCTCCTGCCCGGAACCCTGATCCTCGGCGGCGAGGCGACGCCGCCCGCCTTCCTCGATCGCCTGCGCGCCCTGGCGCCGGCGACGCGGATCGCCAACCATTACGGGCCGACCGAGGCCTGCGTCGGCGTTCTCGTCCACGCGGTCGATGGCGACGCGGCCGACGAGAGCCCGCCCCTCACCCGCGTGCTGGCGGGGAGCGAAGCCTACATCCTCGATGCACGCGGCGACCTCGTGCCGACGGGCGCGGAGGGCATCCTGCATCTCGGCGGCGCCCAGCTCTGCCGAGGGTACCTGCCGGGAACCGCCGGGGCGGACGCCGCCTTCGTCGCCAACCCGTTCGGGCCGGGACGGCTCTACCGGACCGGCGACCGGGCGCGCTACCGCCCGTCCGGCGGCCTCGTCCTCGCCGGCCGGGCCGACGAGCAGGTCAAGGTGCGCGGCTTCCGCATCGAGCCCGGCGAGGTCGCCGCCGTCCTCGCCGGCCTCGACGGGGTGCGTCAGGCGGCCGTGCGCGCCTGGCCGGCGCCTGACGGCACCGTGCGTCTCGCCGCCTACGTGGTGGCCGGGGCGGACGCGACGACCGACATGCTCGCGGCGGCGCTGGCCGAGCGTTTGCCGGGTCCGATGCGGCCCATGGCCATCGTCGGGCTCGATGCCCTGCCGCGCCTGCCCAACGGCAAGATCGACCGCACCGCCCTGCCGGAGCCCGCCTGGACCGGCGGCTTCGCGCGGATCGAACCGCGCACGGCCCTGGAGGCGGTCCTGGCCGACGCCATGGCCGACCTCCTCGGCCGGCCGGGCACCATCGGCGCCACGGACGACTTCTTCGAGGCGGGCGGACATTCCCTCTTGGTGATCAAGCTCGTCGCCCGCATCCGCAAGCAGCTGCGCGTCGAGGTGCCCCCCGGCATCGTCTTCGACGCCCGCAGCCCCGAAGCCCTGGCCCGGGCCCTCGGCCGCTACGCCGCACCGGAACGGCTGGAGGAGACGGCGCAACTGCGCCGCGAGCTCGCCGCCCTGAGCGAGGCGGAGCGCGCCGCCCTCCTGGATCCCCACGAGGCCACCGCATGACGACGGGTGTCTCACCGGACCGCCGCGCCGCCCTCGCCCGCCTCCTGCGGGAGGATGCCGACACGACCGACGCCATCCCGCGCCGTTCACCGGGCGCGTCCGCCCCCCTCTCGGCGGCGCAGCAGCGCCTGTGGTTCCTGCAGTGCTACGAGCCGGACAGCGCGGCCTACAATTCCGTGCGCGCCTTCCGGCTGACGGGCGACCTCGACGCACGCGCCCTGGAGGCCGCCTTCCGGCGCCTGATCGCGCGCCACGACGTCCTGCGCACGGTCATCGCGGAGGAGGACGGCACGCCGGTGCAGCGCGCCCTGCCACAGGTCGACTTCGCCCTCGCGTCCCTCGATGGGGAAGCCCCCCTGCGCGACCGGCTCCTGGCCTTCGGCCGCCGGCCCTTCGATCTCACCCGGGCGCCGCCCCTGCGGGTCGGCCTCGCGCACGAGCCCGACGGCAGCCACGCTCTCCTCGTCGTCGTCCATCACATCGCCGCCGACGCCTGGTCGCATGGCCGGCTCCTCGGCGACCTCGCGCAGGCCTACCGCGCGGCCCTGGCCGACGGCGAAGGGTGCCCATTGCCCGCCCCGAGCCTCGCCTACGCGGATTTCGCGGCCTGGCAGCGCGCGCGCTTCGATGGCGCGGAAGGCCGGGCGACCCTGGAGCGCTGGTCGCGCTACCTCGGGGAATCGGTGCCGGTCCTCGCCCTGCCCGTGGACCATCCCCGGACGGCGCGCGCCGACAGGCCCGGCGGCCGGGTCGATTTCACCCTGCCCGACGCCCTGTGCCGGACCATCACCGATCTCTGCCAGAACCGGGGTCTCACGCCGTTCGTGGTGCTTCTGGCCGCGTGGCAGATCCTGCTCGGGCGCCTGAGCGGCCAGACCGATTTCGCCGTCGGCGTCCCCAACGCCGCGCGCAACCGGCCGGAGCTGCACGACCTCGTCGGCTTCTTCGTCAACACCCAGGTCTATCGTGTCCGCCTCGATCCGCAGGTGCGCTTCCTCGACCTGTGCGACCGCCTGCGCGGCGAAGCCCTGGCCTTCCTGGCCGATGCCGATGTCCCGTTCGAGCGCCTGATCGCCGAGGCCGACATCGTCCGCGATCTCCAGCACACGCCGGTGTTCCAGGCCGCATTCAACCTGCGTCCGGCCCGCGACGGCGCCGCCCTGGCCCTGGACGGTCTCACCGCCGCCCGCCTCGACTTCGACATCGGGAGCGCCAAGTTCGACCTGACCCTGGACCTCGCGGTGTCGGCCGCCGGCATCGACGGCCAGATCGAGTACGATGCCGGCCTCATCGACGCCGCCACGGCCGCGCGCTGGCGCGACCATTTCGTGACCCTGCTGGTAGGCCTCGTGGCCGCCCCCGAGCGCCCGATCCAGGCCGTGTCCCTGCTGGCGCCGCAGGATGTGGCGGAACTCTCCCGGTTCAACGCCACGGCGCAGAGCTTCCCGCCGGCCGCCACGGTGCTGGAGCGCATCGCCGCGCAGGCCCGGGCCGCGCCCGGGGCCATCGCCGTGGTCGATGACCGCGAACGCCTGACCCGCTCTGATCTCGACGCCCGCGCGGCCCGCCTCGCCCGACGCCTCGCCCGGGCCGGGGCCGGACCCGACACCCTCGTCGGCCTCGCCCTGGAGCGCTCCTGCGACCTTCTCGTCGCGACCCTCGCCATCCTCAAGGCCGGCGCCGCCTTCCTGCCCCTGGTCCCCGACCTGCCTCGCCCTCGCCTGGACGAGATGGTCCGCGACAGTGGCCTGCGCCTCCTCGTCACCACCACGGCCCTGGCCGCCGCCTGGCCCGGC
>NZ_JAKSXY010000108.1 GCF_022829445.1 Methylobacterium sp. J-068
GGATGCGCAAGTGCGAGAGCTGCAGGTCCTACGCCACCGACCGCGGGAAGGAGGGGATCAATGTCGGCAAGCTGTAGGATTACAACATCATCCTGCTCGAACTGAACCTGCCCGACATGTCGGGCTCCGAGTTGCTGCGGAACCTGCGCGTCGCCAGGGTGAAGACCCCGATCTTGATCCTGTCCGGCATGGCCCGCATTGAGGACAAGGCGAAGGGCCTCGGCTTCGGCGCCGACGAGTACCTCACCAAGCCGTTCCACAAGGATGAACTCGTCTCCCGCATCCACGCGATCGTCCGCCGCTCGAAGGGTCACGCCCAGTCGGTGATCACCACCGGCGACCTGATCGTGAACCTTGATGAGAAGACCAGCCTCATTGCCGGCAATCGCGTCAATCTCACGGGAAAAGAGTACCAGATCCTAGAGCTTCTAGCCCTGCGAAAGGGTACGACGCTCACGAAGGAGATGTTCCTCAACCATCTCTACGGCGGCATGGACGAGCCCGAGCTGAAGATCATCGACGTGTTCATCTGCAAGCTGCGCCGGAAACTGGCGAACGCCTCGGGCGGCAAGAACTACATCGAGACCGTCTGGGGCCGCGGCTATGTCCTCCATGACGGTGTGTCCGAGATGCGAGCTCTGGCTAGCTGACATTCCAATCTGCGATGCCCAGGCGACGGTATTTTAAAAAGGGAGAATGCCGCTTCTTTCGGCTTGCGAAACGCTGCGAGAGACCGCTTCTGGGATCCAGGCTTGTCCGTGCTGGTCCTCGGGCAATTCGATCAAAACTGACGGCCTGCGGCGTTACCGTCAGCAGGCTGTTTTTTTGGAACCAACGGCATTGTTGTGAGTTAAATCGCCCGTTGTTTGAATTAAATCGTTAACGCGCGTTAGTATATCTGGTGCGGAAGCGATCTCTGCTGAGTGTTGCTCAGATGCACTAGAGATCATCCAGCCTCTGCCGGTAGAACGGACACACACCGCACCGAGAGTGCGCCTCAGGTTTCCGGCAGACGTCTCATGATCAAGAAGCTTCTCCTCGCCAGCGCCGCTGTGGCTCTGCTCTCCGGTGCCGCTTCGGCCGCCGATCTTCCGCGCCGCGCAGCCCCGCCGGTGTTCGTGCCGGTGCCGGTGTTCACCTGGACCGGCTTCTACGCCGGTTTCCACGCCGGGTCCGGCTTCGGCACGGGCAACACCAACAAGGGCCCGACCACCATCGTCGCCAACTCCACGATCTTCCTCTGCACGGCGGCCAGCCCGCTGGTCGGCGGTCGCGGCGCCGGCGCTTTCGGCGGCCGTGACTCGAACGAAGGCTTCGTCGGCGGTGGCCAGATCGGCTACAACTACCAGTTCACCCCGGGCTCCGGCTTCGTGGTAGGCGTCGAGGCCGACGCCCAGTACGTTGATTTCGGCAACAGCCGGAACCGCTACTCCAACATCGTCGGCGTGCTGAACCCCGACCTGACCGCCGTCAACCCGAACGGCCTGTCGGGCCTCGATTACTTCGGCACCGTGCGCGGCCGCCTCGGCTACGCCTTCGACCGCACCCTCGTGTACGGCACCGGCGGCTTCGCTTATGGCGGCGGCGGCGGCTCCGATTTCGGCCTGCCCAACAGCAGCCGCAACGATTTCCGCACCGGCTGGACCGCCGGCGGCGGCATCGAGTACGCCCTGCCCACCGACTCGTTCCTGAACTTCTTCAAGTCCTCGGCCGTGACGCTGAAGGTCGAAGGCCTGTACGTGAACCTCGACCGCGACAACGCCAACAACGGCGTGTTCGCGTACTCGAACTCCACCGGCCAGACC
>NZ_JAKSXY010000044.1 GCF_022829445.1 Methylobacterium sp. J-068
GGAGCCGGCCTCCCAGACCGAGACGGCCACGAAGTCGCCGACCCCGATGACGGGCTCGAGGGCCTGGCGCTTGTCGCCGAAGGAGGCCAGCAGGCTGTCCAGGGCGCGGCCGCGCAGGGCTTCCACCGTGGCGGCCGACAGGTCGACGATCTCGTAGCGCGCGAAGGTGCCCTCGCTCGTCGAGACGTCGGCCCCGTCGATCACCGCACCGGTCGTCGGACCGGCCGCAGGCAGGAGCGACGTGCAGCCCGACACCGCCAAGGCGGTGCTGAGGGCCAGAGGAAGTGCGCGCATGCAGGGTTGCCTGTCGGTTTCTCTCATTGGCTGCCTAGACCATCGACGTGGCCCTGTCCGTGGCGGTGGGGTCACAGTCCGGCGCGGAGCGGACGGAAACCGGACGTCATCCCCATTACCCACCATTGTCCCGAGCGATCATCAACTTTAAGACCACTTGAACGAAGCAACCCGATATGCGTTCTCGTTGCGCTCGGATCGATCGGCTTCCGAGACCTGATTTTCCGGCGCATCGGACTCCATGACATCGTCGTTTGACTATACTCCGCCCGGCTTGGCGGATGGCGTACCCGGCGCGGTCAAGCGGCGGCACATCTATTACGTGCCGGGTTACGACCCGGAGGGCAGCAGCCGATACCGGATGCTGTTCGTGCGCGAACTGACGCGTTACGCGAAGCGCTTTTCCGAACCCAAACGGAGCATCTCCCGCGCGACGATGAACGCGGACGAGACGGTGCAGAGCTGGCGCGTGGCGGCGCAGCCCGAGACCCAGGGCGCCGAGACCACCTACGACGTCCTCCTCTGGGACGACATCGTCCGGACCGACTTCCGGCGCCTGCGCCTCGTCAGCGTCGCCCTCCTGGTGCTGGGCACGCTCCAGACCATCGCGACGGGCCTGATGGTGCGGTTCTACCGGCTGAACTGGAAGTACGGCAACGTCATCCTCTACCCGCTGGTCATGGTCGTGCTCCTCGCCCTGTGCACGCTCGGCATCGCCGCCTTCGTCCATGCCCATCTCGGAACGGCCTTCGGGCACAGCCTCGGCTGGCCGCTCTGGATCACGCTTCCGGCCGGGCTCGTCATCGGCCTCGCCTGGGTCAAGGCGATGGAGGCGCTCCTCAACCGGATCTTCTTCTGGCAGCTGCTGAACGACTGGGTCTTCAACTGGCAGCATGGACAGGGCCGGCGCCCCGATTACGAGCGCCGCCTCGATGTCTTCGCCGACCACATCCTGGCGCGGCAGGCGGCGTTCGCGGCCAGCGGCGACATCCCCGACGAGATCGTGATCCTCGGCCATTCCTCGGGCGCCCTGACGGCGGTGGAAGTGGTCGCCCGGCTCCTCGCGCGCGATCCGAACCTCGGCGACACCGCCGTCGGAGACCCCGCCCCCGGACGCGGCGCCACCACGTTCGCCCTCGTCACCCTCGGCTCCGGATTGCCGCTGGTGGCGCTGCAACCGCGCGCCGCGCGCCTGCGCGGCGAGATCGCGGCCCTGGTCGCCTCGCGCCGCCTCGTCTGGGTCGATTTCCAGGCGCCGCAGGACTGGATGAACTTTCCCGGCTTCAATCCCGTCGCGCACCTGGCGCTCGACCTGCGAGGCCAACCGCCCGCCAACCCCCTGGTGCGCTCGGCCCGGTTCCGCGAGATCATCAGCGCGGAGACCTACACGAAGGTGCGCTGGCGCCCCTTCCGGATGCACTTCCAGTTCCTCCTCGCCAACGACCAGCGCGGATACTACGACTTCTTCGCGATGACGCTCGGCCCGCAGCGCCTGCGCGAGCGGGTGCTGAACCCCGTCCAACCCGGGTCGACCGCATCCTGAGACCGGGCCGCCAAGCCGCCGCGCGGGCCGAAGCCCACCGGTTCGAAGCCTGCTAAAGACGCGTATCCGGCGCCGTTCCGGCGTCGAGGCTCGCGGATAGGGGAGGCGTGATGTCGTCAGGCGCGAATCCGGGATCGGACGAGGGACCGGCACCGGGCAGCAGGCCGGCACTGGGCCGCCGTCCCGGAATCCTCGTGGTGATGGGGGTGTCCGGGTCCGGCAAGAGCACGGTGGCCGCCTGTCTCGCCGAGCGGCTCGGCTGGACCTTCGTCGACGGCGACAGCTTCCACAGCCCCGAGCACGTCGCCAAGATGCGGGCCGGGCACCCCCTCGACGACGACGACCGCGCGCCGTGGCTCGCCGCGATCGGAGCCTGGATCGACACGCGGCTGCAGCGGCACGAGCCCGGTGTCGTGGTCTGCTCGGCCCTGCGCCGGGCCTATCGCGATGTGCTGGTGCGGAGGCGCGACGCGGTGCGGATCGTCTATCTCGACGGAGACCGCGACCTGATCGAGCGGCGTCTCGCGGAGCGCCGGGGGCACTTCATGCCCGCGACCCTGCTCGATACGCAATTCGCGATCCTGGAGCCGCCGGCCCCGGAGGAGGACGCGGTTTCGGTGCGCATCGATGCCGCGCCGGAGGCCATCGCCGCAACGATCGCGGCCCGGCTGGGATTGGGGGAGGGCGCACAGGAGCCCCGAACCCCCGCATGACCCACGCCGCCCCGACGCCCGAACCGCCCGCCGACATCGCCCTGGTGATCTCGGACGTGGACGGCACCCTGGTCACCTCCGACAAGCGGCTGACGCCGGCGACGGTGGCCGCCGTGCGCCGGTTGGTGGATGCGGGCATCGGTTTCACCATCGCGTCGAGCCGTCCGCCCATCGGCCTGAAGCCCCTGGCGGCGGAACTCGGCCTGACCCTGCCCATGGGCGCCTTCAACGGCAGCACCCTGGTGGCGCCCGACCTGGCGATCCTGTCCGAGGTCCTGATTCCGGCCGAGGCCGCGCGCGCGGCGGTGCGGCTCCTCGCCGAGGCCGGCCTCGACATCTGGGTCTTCGCCGACGGCCAGTGGAACCTGACCGACCCGCACGGGCCCTACACGGATGTCGAGCGCCGGACCCTGCGCACCGAGCCGAACGTGACGACGGATCTCGCGCCCCTCCTGGACCGGGCCGCCAAGATCGTCGGCGTCAGCGCCGATCCGGTCCATCTCGAGACCTGCGAATCCACGGTCGCCGCCGCCCTGGGGCCGCGCGCCGACGTCCACCGCTCGCAGGCCTACTACCTCGACATCACCCCGCCGGGCGCCGGCAAGGCGGGTTTCGTCGATGCCATGAGCCGGCATCTCGGCATCGACCGGTCGCGCATCGCCACCTTCGGCGATGCGGGGAACGACGTGCCGATGTTCGGGCGCAGCGGCTTCTCGGTGGCCATGGGTAATGCCGCGCCGGCGGTTCGGGCGAAGGCGCGGGCCGTCACGGACGGAAACGACGCGGACGGGTTCGCGAAGGGCGTCGCCGAATTCATTTTGCGGCGCTGACGCGACGCCGCTCCGGGTCCCCCGCGCCGTCGCGCGAGACCGTTGGCAACATTGGAGAATCGTGCCCGACACAATCGGGAAACGCGGACCGCACCTGTGCCATGTGCGCCACAGCACGTGGGGAAACGGTCAGGCTTCCCCGCCCGGAGCCGCTTTCCGGCCGCAATTCGACCGGACCTTGACCGTTCAAGAACAAGGACGATCCGGGTCTTCGTATGAACCAGCGCCTCCTGCTCCTCGCATTCATCGCCCTCGCCGTACCCTGCCGGGTTCTCGTGCCGGGCGAGGCGACCGCGCAGGGTTCCGCGGCCCGCGACAACATCGACGCGCTGATCGAGGAGCAGGCCAAGGCCAACGGCGTCCCCTCGAGCTTCGTCCATCAGGTCGTGAAGCGCGAGAGCAACTACAACCCGAACGCCAAGGGCGGCAGCGCCCTCGGCCTGATGCAGATCAAGCATGCCACGGCCCGCGGCCTCGGCTACCAGGGCGATGCGGCCGGACTGTTCGATCCGCGCGTGAACCTGCGCTACGGCATCGCCTATCTCGCGGGTGCCTATCGCGCCGCCAAGGGCGACATCGCCCGGGCCTACGGTTTCTACAATCGCGGCTACTACTACGCCGCCAAGCGTCTCGGCATCGAGACCAACGTCCCCGACGACGTCGAGACCCCGAAATCCGGCGAGGCCTTCGGCAGCGTCTTCGCACGGGCCGGCGGCCCGGCCGTCGCCGCCGCCAACACCGCGCTCGCCTACGCGCCGAGCCCCGCCGCGAACGGCGTTCCGACGGAACTGGTAGAGGTCCCGCTGCCGCCGCGCCGGCCGTCCTCCCTGGCAGGCCTCGGCAGCATCGAGGTCGCGGCCGCCACACCGGGCCCGATGCCCGCGCAGAATGCGGCGCCCGGCATCGCGGCCACCCCCTCGATCAGCCCGACCCCCGGCATCGTCCCGGCGGTGGCCCCGGCCGCCACCGAGGTCGACGCCGTCTTCAGCGCGTCGATCGAGGTGCCGCTGCCGCCGCGCCGTCCTTCCGCCCTGGCCCTGGCCCTGGCGGCCGTCGGGCGGCCAATCGTCGCGAAGAAGACCACGACTCCCGGCACCGTTCTCGAAGCCTCGGCCCTGCCGCCGGCCCAATAGGCATCGGACCTCGGGAGCCGCGCGGGAAGAGCGCGAGGCGTCGTCCATCGGGCGATTCCGTGCGCCTCGCGCCGACGATTCCAGGGCCGGTCGACGCGGTTTTGCGCGGGCCTCCCGGTGAAATGCTCATTTTTTCCACCGCTTCGTGGGACCCGGACGGCTTGCGCCGAGACGCGGCGCGTCTCACATGGTGCAATGCAAAGCGACACGATGTGGTCCGTTTCGACGGGGCGTCGCAGTCTTAGATGAGAAGTTGTATTCCAACAGCGACCGGTTCGGAAGTTGTTTTCCAAGGCGGGTCGCACACCCGTCTCGGTAAAATACTTCCAGGCCCGGAGTCATTCCTGTCCTGGACGCCGACCGTTGTGTAGTACCCTGCGCACGAGCACACGCTCCGGGCGCCTATCGAGGAAGCGAACGACGGCATGGCCGGCGCGGTAGAACAAGAATCGACCTTCCTGGCTGATCTCGGCCGGCGGGTTCGTCACGCCCGAACTGTGCGCGGCCTTTCCCGCAAGCTCCTCTCGCAGACGTCCGGCCTGTCGGAGCGCTACATCGCGCAGCTCGAAAGCGGGCAGGGCAACGTCTCGATCATCCTGCTGCGCCGGGTGGCCAACGCCATGGGCGTGCGCCTCGACGACATGATCGCCGGACACGACACGATGCCGGACTGGCACGTGATCCGGGACCTGCTGGCGAACGCCTCCCCCGAGCAGGTCGCCCTCGCCAAGGGTATCCTGTCCGGGCAATCCGCGGTCGATGGCGGGACGCCTCAGCCGCGGGTCGCGGTGATCGGCCTGCGCGGCGCCGGCAAGTCGACCCTCGGACGCCGGGTCGCCGATCGCCTCGGCTGGACCTTCGTCGAACTCAACGCCGAGATCGAGCGGGAGAACGCACTCTCGGTGAAGGAGATCTTCGCGATCTACGGTCAGGAAGGCTATCGCCGGCTGGAACAGGCGGCCCTGCGCCGCCTCACCGAGCATCCCGGCCCCCTGGTGCTCGCCACCAGCGGCGGCATCGTGGCCGAGCCCCTGACCTACGACCTGCTGCTGCAGGCCTTCTTCACCATCTGGCTGCGGGCCCGCCCCGAGGAGCACATGCAGCGCGTGCGCGACCAGGGCGACCTCGCCACCACCGGCGACCACCCCTCGGCGATGCAGGAATTGCGGGCCGTGCTCGCCAGCCGCGAGCCGCTCTATGCCCGCGCCTCGTCGGTGGTCGACACCTCGGACATTCCCGTCGACGCCATGGTCGATCGCCTCGCCGACGCGATCGAGGCCCGCTTCGGTGAGCTCGACCACCGGCGCAGCGCCTGACCGGCGCCGGCGGGTCCGCCGGCCCTCGGTCCACCCTTGATCCGCCGCGGCGCGAACCCCACGCTAGGAGATCCGGCGGGCGATCGTTCCGGCCTGCCGGGATCCCGAAATCGAGGCGAAACATCTCCGAAGCGCCGTGCGTTGCAGGGGTTCCTTCGTTAAGTTTCCGCCCCGATGTTTCGTCGCGGTCGCGAAATCGCTATCGGATGCGGCGCCCCCCGCCGAGACCAGCGAGACGAGCCCGGCCCAGAGGAGGACCCGATGTCCGCCAGCCCATCCCCGATCCCCCTCAAGGGCACCGAGCCGGTCGCGACCTGCGATCCGATCTGGGCGCGCCTGCGGGCCGAGGCCGAGGCGATCGTGCGCGAGGAGCCGCAGCTCGCGTCCTTCATCGTGGCGACGATCCTCAATCACACCACCCTCGAGGGCGCCGTGGCGCACCGGGTCGCGGCACGGCTCGGGCACGCCTCGCTGCCGGCCGAACTCATCGCCCACGGCTTCTTCGAGGCGATCGGCGCCGAGCCGAGTCTCGGCCAGGATTTCCGGGCCGACATCGCGGCGGTGCTCGACCGCGACCCGGCCACCAGCCGGGCGATCGAGCCGGTGCTGTACTTCAAGGGCTTCCACGCCATCCAGGCGCATCGCCTCGCGCATTGGTACTGGGCGGAAGGCCGGCGCGACCTCGCGCTCTACCTCCAGAGCCGATCCTCGGAGGTGTTCCAGACCGACATCCACCCGCAGGCCCGGATCGGGCGCGGCATCTTCCTCGACCACGCCACCGGGCTCGTGGTCGGCTCCACGGCGGTGGTCGAGGACGACGTCTCGATCCTGCACGCCGTGACCCTCGGCGGCACGGGCAAGCAGGGCAGCGACCGCCATCCGAAGATCCGGCACGGCGTGATGATCGGCGCCGGCGCCAAGATCCTGGGCAACATCGAGGTGGGGGCCTGCGCGCGCATCGCCGCCGGCTCGGTGGTGCTGCGCCCCGTTCCGGCCAACACCACGGTGGTGGGCGTGCCGGCGCGCGTGGTGGGCACCGCCGGCTGCGCCGAGCCCGCGCGCGCCATGGACCAGCTCGTCGGCATGGACCAGTTCATCCATATCGCCGAGGGCATCTGACGGCATCGCCCGCCCGCGCCGGCTCCGGCTTGCCGATCCTCCGAGGGCGTGGCAAGCGGGTGCCAGCCCGGCCGATGGCCGCGCCCGGCAGGCCCAGGCCGCCGCGCGCCGCCCGACCCTCCGGACACCCTCAATCCCAACGCGAGAGGCGACCAGCGTGAACAAGACAGACATCGTGAAGGTGCAGGACTACCTCCGCCGGACCTTCGCCAACACCAACATCCGCCTCGTGCCCCGCCCCAAGAAGGACGATTCGGCCGAGGTCTATATCGGCGAGGAATTCCTCGGCGTGGTCTCGGTGGACGACGAGGACGGCGACCGCTCCTTCAACTTCGCCATGGCGATCCTCGACATCGACCTCGAGGATTGAGAGACAGGTCGGGATCGAGGCGCAAATCTTGATCGAGGCTCGAGTCCTGATCGAGGCGCGGTGTTGCGGTGGGCGCTCGTCCACCGCACGGACCTGTGCGCGGATTTAACCCTGACGGCAGGAAAGCCTTAACGTTTCGTAAACGACGCGGCAGAGTGCAGGCCACATCGCCTCTCGATGGTGGAGCGTTCGCGTCATGACCCTCAGCCCCTCGGCCCTCGACTCCCTCCAGACCCTCTGCGTCGGCCTCGCCCTGTCGGGCCTCCTGGCCAGCGCGTTCGAGCTGTTCACCACGCGCCGCGCCAGCTTCAGCCTGCTCGAGCGCGGCGGCGTCACCGCCGTGGCGGCCCTGCCCATGCTGGCCTTCGGCGCGCCCTTCATCATCCTGCGCAACACCGTGCGGGGCCGCCGCCTGGAGCGCCGCCCGATCCCGTTCGTGATGATCGCCACGATGATCGCCTGCGGCTGGAGCCTGATGTCGGGCCGCGTCGCCCTCGACCTCGCGCACCTGATCGCGGGCGTCTGAAGACCGGATCGGACGAGGCCGCCTCGAGCGAGATCGGCCCGCGCGACGGCGGGCCGTCCCCCGAACCTCGATCGGACCGTCAGCGGTTGGCGGTGGCCACCGGCGAGGCCCCGCCGTCGAGGGTGACCCAGGCGAGGCCGTCCTGCCCCTCGCGCTTGATGAAGGTGTAGCCCGTGCGCGGGCCGGACAGGACGGCATTGGTCTTGTTGTCGAGGATGAGGTCGCCCCGGTCGGTGCGGACCATCAGGACCGCGTGGCCCTCGCCGATCTCGTCGATCACCACCGTCATGCGCAGGGCCCGGCGCGGCAGGCCGCGCTCCACCAGCATCCGGCGCTTGAGGAGCTGGTAATCCTCGCAATCGCCGAAGCCGTCGTCGGGATAGTCCCACCGGTCCACCACGCCCCAATGGGCGAGGTCGGTGATCGGCTTGATCCGGGCGTTCACCCGGCGGTTCACCCGGCTGATCAGGTCGCGGATGCGCGGCGTCAGGGTGATGACGGCCGGCTCCTTCGTGTCCACCGCGCATTCGGCCGGCATCCGCGCGCAGAAGGCGGTCCAGGCGGCGACCGGACGGGCGGGCGGGCCTTCCTCGAGCTTCGGCGCATCGGGCAGGGCCGCGACGGTCTGGGCCTCGGTGGTCGCGCCGCCGAGCAGCAGGATCGAGCCCACCAGCGAGAGCTGCATCGTGCGGCCGAGCCGTCGCCAGAGGGTGTCGTGTCCCCAGAGGGACGGGAGCCCATCAACGCTTCGCAGAATCGCGTGCCGCATGCCGGTCGCCCTGCCGTCTCTCGTGAGAGGACGAAGGTTGCACGGGAGCGGACGAGGCTCAATCGGAAAGTTAAACCCTCGTTAACCCGGGAGGAGGGGATAAGGTTCCCCGCGGCAGCATGATGTTTTTGTGTCACGCACCGTGCCGCGGGCAGCCCGCACCGGGCGCCGAACCTAGCGGTTGGCGGTCATCGTCGGCGAGGTGACGCCGCCAAGCGAGACCCATGCCACCGTGTCGGCCGATTCCCGCTTGATGAAGACGTAGCCGGTCCGGTGCCAGGCCAGGACCTCGTTCACCTTGTTGTCGAGGATGAAGTCGCCGCGATCCGTGACCAGGGTCAGCACGGCATGGCCCTCGCCCTTCTCGTCGATGACCACGGTCATCCGCATCGCCCGGCGCGGCAACCCGGCCTCGGCCAGGAGCTTGCGCTTGAGGAGCTGGTAATCCTCGCAATCGCCGGCGCCGTCCTCGGCGAGGTCCCAGCGGTCCGGCACGCCCCAATGCTCCTGGTCGGTGATCGGAGCCAGGGACTTGTTCACGCGGCGGTTCACCGCCGCGATGGTGGCCCAGATGGCGGGGGTGAGGGTGATGCGAGGGGGTTCGTTGCGGTCGATGGCGCATTCGGAGGCATAGCGCTGGCAGAAGGCGGCCCAGGCCGCGAGGGGCTTGGCCTCGTTCAGGGGCTGCGCCGAGGGGGAGACGACCGGCAGCGCTGCCAGGGTCTGGGCCCCGCTCGCGGATGCGCTCGCGGTCACCGCGGCCAGGGCCGCGAGAAGTGCCAGCGCGATCGTCTTCGTCCTGCCCATGGCGGCGTCCCCAGGTCCAACGCCGTCACCGTGCCGCGCGGGGGCCTGTCCCGCGCTGAAGTCGATCCGTACAATTTTAGCGAATCGGCCCTCCGAGCCGGCCCTCCCGCATCACGCCGAACGCGTCGTCACGGCGATTCCGAAAAACTCCGCGATCGCCCCAAGCCATCGGTAACCCTGCTTCTCAAGGAACGCTTCAGGAGGCGGGCCGGCGAGGCTCACCGTGACTCGCGCGGGCGCCCTTGCTATGCCCCGCCCTCAAGCAGGCGGGCCAAGCGGCCTTGCGGGAGACGTCACCGGGCGGGCGATCGCCCCCCACGGGACGCAGCCCCCGCGCCGGACAGGCCCCTGAAGCGGATTCGTAGCGTGCCATGAACATCTTCGTCACCTTCGAGGCCCGCGTCCGCGCGGCCGTGCAGGGCCTCATCCAGTCCGGGCAGCTGCCCGAGGGGCTCGACCTCGCCCGCGTGGTGGTGGAGCCGCCGCGCGATCCGAGCCACGGGGATCTGGCCACCAATGCCGCCCTGGTGCTGGCCAAGGAGGCCAGGACCAACCCGAAGGCGCTGGGCGAGACCCTGGCGGCCGCTCTGCGGAACGACCCGGACGTGCGCGAGGCGAGCGTCGCCGGACCGGGCTTCATCAATCTGCGGCTGGCGCCGGGCATGTTCCTCGACGTGGTGCGGGCCGCGCTCGAGCAGGGCGAGGCCTTCGGGCGGGGCGCCATGCCGGGGGGCCGGGTCAACATCGAGTACGTCTCGGCCAACCCGACCGGTCCGATGCATGTGGGCCATGGCCGCGGCGCGGTGTTCGGCGACGCGCTGGCCAACCTGCTGGTCGCCGCCGGGCGCGACGTGACGCGCGAATACTACATCAACGACGCGGGCGCGCAGGTGGACGTGCTCGCCCGCTCCGCCTTCCTGCGCTACCGCGAGGCCCTGGGCGAGCCCGTCGGCCCGGTGCCGGAGGGGCTCTATCCGGGCGACTACCTCGTCCCGGTGGGCGCCAAGCTCGCCGAGACGCATGGCCGCGCGCTCCTCGACCAACCGGAAGCCGAATGGCTGCCCACGGTGCGGGCCTTCGCCATCGACGCGATGATGGACCTGATCCGGGCGGATCTGGCGCGCCTCGGCATCCACCACGACGTGTTCTTCTCGGAAGCAACCCTGAAGGACATCGTTCCGGCCCTCCTCGCCGAGCTTCGCGAGAAAGGCCTCGTCTACGAGGGGCGCCTGCCACCGCCCAAGGGCCAGTTGCCCGAGGATTGGGAGGACCGCGAGCAGACCCTGTTCCGCACCGTCGAGTTCGGCGACGACGTCGACCGGCCGCTGCTGAAATCGGACGGCACGTTCACCTACTTCGCCTCCGACATCGCCTATCACCGGGACAAGATCGCGCGCGGGGCGACCGACCTCATCGACGTGCTCGGCGCCGACCATGGCGGCTACGTCAAGCGCATGCAGGCGGCGGTGAAGGCGGTGAGCGACGGGCAAGCCACCCTCGACGTGAAGCTGTGCCAGCTGGTGCGGCTGTTGCGCGCGGGCGAGCCCGTGAAGATGTCGAAGCGCGCGGGCGAGTTCATCACGCTCCGCGAGGTCGTGGACGAGGTCGGGCGCGACCCGGTGCGCTTCATGATGCTCTACCGGAAGAACGACGCCACCCTGGATTTCGACCTCGCCAAGGTGGTCGAGCAGTCGAAGGAGAACCCGGTCTTCTACGTGCAATACGCCCATGCGCGCTGCGTCTCGGTCTTCCGCCAGGCCGCGCAGGCGATGCCGGGCGCGGATTTTTCGCGGGCCGCCCTGCTGCGCGAGGCCGATCTCGGGCTGCTGACCGATCCGGGCGAAATCGAGATCATGCGCCTGATCGCGCAGTATCCCCGCGTCATCGAGGCGGCGGCGACCGCGCATGAACCGCACCGGGTGGCTTTCTATCTCTACGAACTCGCCAGCGCGCTCCATGGTTTGTGGAACAAGGGCAAAGACTTGCCTCAATTACGGTTTATTAATCCTGACGACCGAAACTCCACACGGGCTCGATTGGCCCTCGTTGAGGCTTTGCGAGGCGTCGTCGCCTCCGGCCTCGCGGTGTTGGGCGTCACCGCGCCGGACGAAATGCGGTGAGGTGATCTCGGCGTGAAGAGGAATGCTGCCATGACGACGAACGCTTCGCGAGCGACGGTCGATTTCGACGCCTTCGCGCGGGATCTGCAGCAGCCCCAGCCCTCGCCGAAGGCCCAGCCACAGGCGAAGGCCGATCCGCTGGCCGAACTCGCCCGCATCGTCGGGCAGGACGATCCCTTCCGGGCCCTCCTCCAGGCCCGCGATGCCCGCGCCGACGCCGTCTCCCAGCGCGCGCGCGTCGAGCCGAGCTTCGGGGAGGCACCGGCGCAGCCGGCGCAAGCCTATGCCCCGCCGCCGCAGGCTGGCTCCCCGACCGACGCCTTCGACCAGTACCTCGCCTCCGTGGATCACGGCGCCTACCATGACGGGCAGGGGCCGTATCCGGATGCGAACGCGGCCGAGTTCGCGCCGAACGATGCCGACGCCCGGGTCCGCCCCCTCGAGCGGCCGCGCCAGCGCAACCGTCTCGTCTCGGTCGGCGCCGGCCTCGGCGTGCTCGCCCTGTGCGTGACCGGCGCGCTCGCCTGGCGCGGCCTGCACGGCAGCCATGGCGGCGGCAACGGCGTGCCGACCATCCTGGCCGACACCGCACCCCTGAAGATCGCGCCGCAGAAAGCCGACGGCGTCGAGATTCCGGACCAGAACAAACAGATCTACGACCGCACCGCCAAGGACGGCCAGATCCGCATCGTCAATCGCGAGGAGCAGCCCCTCGACGTCGCCCAGGCCGCCCGCGCGGCCCTGGGGTCGGGGGAGGGCAGCGCCACCCCGGGCAGTGCCGCGCCGACGGCCCAGGTCCAACCGTCACAAGGCCAGCCGTCGCAGGGCGGACTCGCGGATTCCCTCGGCGAGCCGCGCCGGGTCCGTACCGTCTCGGTGAAGCCCGACACCCCGCCCCCGCCGCCCCAGCGCGAGGCCTCGGCCGAAACGACCGCGACGCCGCCATCGGTGATCCCGACCATGACCCTCCCGGGCGCCACCAATGACGGTGCCGCGGTCGGCTCCCTGCGCCAGCGCGCCACCCGGCTTCCGCCGCCGGCGATCACCACGCCGGTGGCCGAGGCGCCCGCCGCGACGCCGACCGAGCCCGCCCCCGCCCCGGCCCCGCGCGTGAAGGCGCCGCAGCGCGTCGCCGCCGTCGCGCCGGAAGCGACCTCCGCCATCGCCAGCCCGGCCCCCGCCGTGACGGCCGCGCCCGTCTCGGGCGGTGGCGGCTACGTCGTCCAGCTCGGCGTCCGCACCAGCGAGGGCGAGGCCCAGGCCGCCTTCCGCCAGATGCAGGGCAAGTACAGCCAGCTCTCCGGCCAGCCCACCCTGATCCGTCAGGCCGAGGTCAACGGCAAGACGATCTATCGCGTCCGCGTCGGACCGCTGGGCAAGACCGAGGCCTCGAACCTCTGCACCCAGTTGCAGGGCGCGGGCGGCCAGTGCTTCGTGGCCAAGAACTGATTTTTCGACGCGCTGATTTTTCGGCCCCGCCGTTCGAGGGCGGACCGCGTTCCGTGACGTGACCCGGTCCGGGCGCGGGAGGGCAGCCGCTCCCTGTGGCCGGAAGGTCACGCGTCCGATCTCGCGTCCGCCTCCGCCCGTCGGACCATGGTCCGGCCCCATGCGGCAGCGATTCACGACACCGCGATTCGCCATGATTCCGGGCCGGCTCCCGCGAGCCGGCCCCCCGGTCCACTTCCGAGGACGCGTCCCCGCCATGACCTCCCGTGCCCTGATCCTCGGTTGCGCCGGCAAGACCCTCTCGCCGCAGGAGGCCGCCTTCTTCCGCGACGTGGCGCCCTGGGGCTTCATCCTCTTCAAGCGCAACATCGGCACGCCCGACGAGGTCCGGGCGCTCACGGATGCGCTGCGGGCCACCGTGGGGCGGGCCGACGCGCCGATCCTGATCGACCAGGAGGGCGGCCGGGTGCAGCGCATGGGTCCGCCGCATTGGCCGGCCTACCCGGCGGGACGGCGTTTCGGCGGCCTCAACGGCTCGGCCGCCACCATCGCGCGCCTCGGCGCGCGACTGATGGCCCATGATCTCACCAGCGTCGGCATCAACGTCGATTGCGCCCCCGTCCTCGACGTGCCCGTGGCGGGCGCCCACGACGTGATCGGGGACCGGGCCTACGACACGGCGCCGGAGCGCGTGGCCGAGATCGGCCGGGCGGTGGCCGAAGGGCTGATGCAGGGCGGCGTCCTGCCGGTGATGAAGCACATTCCCGGGCATGGCCGCGCCGGATGCGACAGCCACAAGGGTCTGCCCGTGGTGGAGGCGAGCCTCGAATCCCTGAGCGCGCAGGATTTCGTGCCCTTCCGGGCGCTCGCCGACCTGCCCATGGCCATGAGCGCCCACGTGGTCCTCACCGCCCTGGACCCAGCCCACCCGGCGACGCAATCGGCCATCGTGATCCGCGACGTCATCCGGGGGGCCATCGGTTTCGACGGCCTCCTGATGACCGACGACCTCTCGATGCACGCCCTCCAGGGCGACTTCCGTACCCGCACCGAGGCGTGCTTCACCGCCGGGATCGATGTCGGCCTGCATTGTAACGGCGACCGGGACGAGATGTCCGGCGTCGCCGAGGGCGCGCCGCTCCTCGTCGGCGATGCCCTGCGCCGGGCCGAGGCCGCCCTGGCGCGCCTGCCCGCCAGCACCGAGGCGTTCGACGTGCGCGAGGCCCGTGCCCGCTTCGCAGCCGCCCTGTCGCTGGCCGCCTGATCCAGACGCACCGTGACGCGGCTCGATCGCGAGACATCGGCGCCGCGCCGGTCTATGACCCGGCGCCGGGCCGCGAACTTGCATGCCCGCGCTGCGGCGATCGGAACGCGCGGGGAATTACCCGCACTTCTTGTGCTCGGTGTGCCCGATCCTTAGGTTCGCCCCTGATCGACACACGAGACGGCGCAGCAGGGTTCGGGTTGCAGCGCGGGAGGTTTGCCATGGGCAGCATGAGTATCTGGCACTGGATCATCGTCGCCGGCATCGTGATGCTGCTGTTCGGACGCGGCAAGGTCTCGGACCTGATGGGCGACGTCGCCAAGGGCATCAAGGCCTTCAAGAAGGGCATGGCCGAGGACGAGACGCCGGCCGCCACCGCCGTGCCGCCGCCGAGCACCGGCGAACCCGTGCGCACGCTGCCGCACCAGGGCGAGCCGGCCACCGCCAACACGGTTGCGGCCGACCGCAAGGTGGTCTGACGCGCGCAACGCGAAATGGGGCGCTGCGGCCGGTCACGGGTCTGGCGGAATCCGCCGCGACCTGCGATGGGCAGCGCGCCGCTGATGGACAGCGCACGGCCGCGGGACAGTCGACACCATGTTTGACATGAGTTGGGGCGAGGTGATGCTGATCGGCGGCGTCGCCCTCATCGTCATCGGCCCGAAGGATCTGCCCAAGGCCCTGCGCACGGTGGGCCAGATCACCGGCAAGATGCGCCGCATGGCCGGCGAATTTCAGTCCCAGTTCAACGAGGCGATCCGCGAGGCCGAGTTCGACGAGATCCGCCGCGAGGTGGACGGCGTCAAGAAATCGGCCGGCACGATGGGACCGGTGTTCAACCCGGTCCAGACCATCCGCGACGAGCTGAAGGGCGCGGTCGACGGCCGGGCCGAAACGAAGACCACCCCGTCGCCGACGCAGGGGCTCGCCAACGTCGCCGACCAGCTGGCGGATCGCGAGAACACGATCGCGGCGCCCGCGCCGCATCCGCCGGCCCCCTCCGTGGAATCGCTGCCGGACCTGCCCCCGCGGCCCGCGCCGGACGCGCCCGCGACCCATACCTGGAGCGCCGACCCGCTCACCCCTCCGAGTTCCACCACGCCCGGTCCCGTCGCGCCGCCCCGTCCCGAGACGCCCGCCAAACCCGAGCTTGATTCCGGCCGATGAGCAACGAGACCGACGACGCCGAGATCGAAGCCTCGCGGGCCCCGCTCCTCGACCATCTCATCGAATTGCGCGCGCGGCTGATCAAGTCGCTGGCCGCCTTCGTGGTGATGTTCTTCGCGTGCTTCTTCTTCTCGCGGCACATCTACAACCTGCTGGTCTACCCCTACGTCTCCGTGGTGGGCGTCGAGAACGCCAAGCTGATCGCGACCCACTTCCTCGAGCAGGTGTTCACCAACATCAAGCTCAGCGTGTTCGGCGCCGGCTTCCTGGCGTTCCCGGTCATCGCGACGCAGATCTACGCCTTCGTGGCGCCGGGCCTGTACCGCAACGAGCGCCAGGCCTTCCTGCCCTACCTCGTGGCGACGCCGGTGTTCTTCGTCCTCGGCGCGCTGGTGGTGTTCTTCCTGGCGATGCCGCTGCTGATCCAGTTCTCGGTCTCGCTGCAACAGATCGGCCAGCCGGGGGAGGCGACGATCGCGCTCCTGCCGAAGGTGGACGAGTATCTCTCGCTCATCATGACGCTGATCTTCGCCTTCGGCATCGCCTTCCAGCTGCCCGTGATCCTGACATTGCTCGGGCAGATCGGCGTCATCGACACCGCGTTCCTGCGCGAGAAGCGCCGCTACGCCATCGTGCTCGTCTTCGTGGCCGCCGCCGTGCTGACGCCGCCGGACGTGATCTCGCAGCTCTCCCTCGCGATTCCGATGCTCCTGCTCTACGAGGCCTCGATCTTCTCGGTGGCCCGTGTCGAGCGCCGCCGCGCGGCCCAGCGCAAGGCCGAGGGACTGGAGCCGTAGGGCCGCGGGCCCCCTATCACCCCTGGGCGTTCAGGGCCGTCTCCGGGGCGCCCGGCGGGCGCCAGCGGTCGAGCTCGGCGTCGATCGCCCCTTGCGTGCCGCGCATGAACTCGGGTCCGCTCAGGCCCGGAGGCAGCGGCGCGAGGTAGCTCACCGTCACGGCGCCCGGCCGGTGACGGGCGCCGCCATGCGGCCAGTAGAGGCCGGAATTGACCGCCACGGGGAGTACGCTCAACCCCAGCTTGGCGTAGAGCAGCTCGACGCCGCGCTTGAACTGCACGGGCTCCGCGATGCCGCCGCGCGTGCCCTCGGGGAACATCAGCACCGAGCGGCCGTCCGCGATGGCCGCGCGGCTCTCGTCGATCATCACCCGCAGGGCCTGTGTGCCGTTGGCCCGGTCGATGATGATCATCGGCGACCGGCGCAGGAACCAGCCGACGATGGGAATCGCCACGAGCTCGCGCTTGGCCACGATGGCGACGTTGGGCACCAGCACGAGGAAGGCCAGGGTCTCCCAGGCCGATTGGTGGTTGGCGACGATGAGGCAGGGCTCGGACGGAATCCGGGCGCGGCCCTCCTCGACGTAGGTCAGCCCGACGATGCGCGCGAGGCCGAACAGGATGCCCCGCGACCACAGGCGCGTGAAGGCGCGGATCGGCCGCGCCGGCGCGCCGAGGGCGGCCAGCACCGCCAGCGGCAGGATGAACAGGGCGGTCCAGCCGGCCCAGTAGGCGTTGAAGAGCGCGGAGCGGATGCGCGACACGTGACGGTCCCTCGATCTCGCCCGAGGCCGGATCCGACACGGATCGCGAATCGCGGGCGCGGCATTTCCCCGGCGACGGCGGCGGCGATCCGGTCTATGCCGGCCCGCCGCGCCGACGCGCGCACGATCCTTTAAACGTTTTCCAGCCTCACGCGAGCCGAACGCCGTGCGCCTCACCGTCACCACCTGGAACATCAACTCGGTGCGCCTGCGCATCGACTCGGTCCTGCGCTTCCTCGCCGAGGCGCGGCCCGACGTGCTCTGCCTGCAGGAGACGAAGTGCCCGGACGACGCGTTTCCGCTGAAGGCCCTGCGCGGGTCCGGCTACGAGCACGTCGTGTTCGCGGGCCAGAAGGGCTATAACGGCGTCGCGATCCTCTCGCGCTTCCCCCTCGTGACCCGCGAGGTGATGGCCTTCTGCGAGCGCCAGGACGCGCGCCACATCTCGGCGGTGCTGGGACCGGAGGCCGGCAAGGCCGCCGGCATCGCGCTGCACGACTTCTACGTACCGGCCGGCGGCGACGTGCCCGACCGCGCCCTCAACCCGAAATTCGGCCACAAGCTCGACTTCCTCGCCGATCTGCGCGCCTGGGGCGGGCGCCGGGCCGGCGGCCCGGCGATCCTGGTGGGCGACCTCAACGTGGCGCCGCTCGAGCACGACGTCTGGTCGCACAAGCAGCTCCTCGACGTGGTGAGCCACACCCCCGTCGAGACGCAAGCGCTCGAGACCCTGCGGGGCGAGGCCGGCTGGGTCGACGCGGCCCGCCTGCTCGTGCCGGAGCCGGAGAAGATCTACACGTGGTGGAGCTACCGCTCGCCCGACTGGGCCGCCGCCAACAAGGGCCGCCGCCTCGACCACGCCTGGGTCTCGCCCGACCTCGCCGGCACGGTCCGGGACGTCGCCGTGGCCCGCCACGCGCGCGGCTGGGAGCGCCCCTCCGACCACGCGCCGGTGACGCTGACCCTGGACCTCTGACGCGGGCCCCGGGCACGGCGCGATCGGCGACACAGGACGGCGCCCGGCTCTCCCGAGGGCATCCGCCGCGATGGCTCACGCCGCTCCTGTCACCCGCCGGTCATGCGAAGCGCGTAGGGGCGGCGTCCATCGTCGTCGGTGGACAGCCCGAGAGCCCGCATGAATCCAGCAGCCCGGGCGGTCCGCCGCGAAACCAGCCTCGGCCTGACCCGGGCGGTGCATCGGAGCCGCGCGCTCTCCCGCGCCGGCGTGTCGGAGCGCCTGTTCACCCTGGCGTTCAGCGGGCTGGTCTACCCGCAGATCTGGGAGGACCCGGAGGTCGACATGGAGGCCCTGGCGCTCGGGCCGGAGGACCACGTGGTCGCCATCGCGTCGGGCAGCTGCAACGTCCTGTCCTACCTCACGGCCGATCCGGCGCGGATCAGCGCCGTCGACCTCAACGGCGCGCACATCGCCCTCGGGCGCCTGAAACTCGCGGCCCTCGCCCGGCTCCCGGACCACGCGGCCTACCTGCGCTTCTTCGGGCGGGCCGATACGCCGGCCAACGTGACGGCCTACGACGCGGCCATCGCGCCCCATCTCGACGCCGCCTCGCGGGCCTATTGGGAGGCACGCCGCCTCGACGGGCGCCGGCGCATCGCGGCCTTCTCCGAGAACATCTTCCGGCACGGCCTGCTCGGGCGCTTCATCGGCACCGGGCATCGGCTGGCGCGTCTCTACGGCTGCGACCTCTCCGCCGTGCTCGGGGCCCGCGACCGGGCGGAGCAGCGCAGCCTGTTCACCGCGCACGTGGCGCCCCTGTTCGAGAAGGCCCTGGTGCGCTGGCTGATCCGCCGCCCGGCCTCCCTCTACGGCCTGGGCATCCCGCCCGCGCAATACACGGCGCTCGCCCGGGACCGTCCCGGCGGGATGGTCGACGTTCTGCGCCATCGGCTGGAGCGCCTCGCCTGCGACTTCGACATCGGCGACAACTACTTCGCCTGGCAGGCCTTCGGCCGGGGCTACGCGCCGGGGCCCGACGCCGCCCTGCCGCCCTACCTGCAGGCCCGGCACTTCGAGCGCCTGCGGGAGCGGGCCGGGCGGGTGGGCTACCGCCAGCAATCGATGACCGCGTTCCTGGTCGCTAGCCCGGATGCCAGCGCGGACGCCTACGTGCTCCTCGACGCGCAGGACTGGATGAGCGACGCGGACCTGACCGCCCTGTGGACGCAGATCACCCGCACCGCGCGGCCGGGCGCTCGCGTCATCTTCCGCACGGCGGCCGACGAGCGCTGCCTGCCCGGCCGCGTGCCGGAGGCGATCCTCGGCGCCTGGGACTACGCCGAGGCCGAGAGCCGCGCCGCCGTCGCCCGCGACCGCTCGGCGATCTACGGCGGCTTCCACCTCTATCGCCTGCGGGCCGCATGAGCGCGTCCGTCGAGCGCGAGGCCGCGCACGCGATGGACCGGATGTACCGGCGCCAGCGCCACCTCTACGACGCCAGCCGCAAGTTCTATCTCCTCGGCCGCGACCGGGTGATCGCGGATCTCGACGTGCCGGCCGGCGGCAGCGTGCTGGAGATCGGCTGCGGCACGGGCCGCAACCTCGTCCACATCGCCCGGCTCTATCCGGGGACGGCCTGCCACGGGCTCGACGTCTCGGCCGCGATGCTCGACACCGCCGCCCGCGGCGTGGCCCGCGCCGGCCTCGCCGGGCGCATCCGCCTCGCGCAAGGGGACGCCACGGCCTTCGAACCGCGCGCCCTGTTCGGGCAGGCGGCCTTCGACCGGATCGTGATCTCCTACGCCCTGTCGATGATCCCGCCCTGGGAGCGGGTGCTGGCCGAGGCCGTCGCGCATCTCGCACCGGGCGGGCGCCTCCACGTGGTGGATTTCGGCGGACAGGCGGGCCTGCCCCGGCCGGTCCGCGCGCTCCTCAACCGCTGGCTCGCGGCCTTCGCGGTGACGCCGCGCCGGACCCTGCCGGAGGTGGTGGCCGGGGTGGCCTCTGCGGCGGGTGCCGAGGCCCGGGTGCGCCAGCTCCATGCGGGCTACGCGGTGCATGCGCGGATCGCGCGCTGAACCGCAGCGGTTTTGGGCCACAGACCGGTCGATTGATTCCGGAACGCACGGACGGGCCGCCGCATTGGCTCTCCGACGCGGCAGCCTCGGCGAGCCGCCATTCCGAACCGGAGATCCTCCTTCATGCGCAAGCTGCTCATCGCCTTCCTGCTGCCCAAGCTCGTGTCCTACCTGCGCCGCCGCTATTCCGGCCGCCCGAGCCCGCGCCACTCCGCCTGAACCGCATTCAGGGCATCGGGGCCTCGACCGGTCCCGGTGCGCCTGCCCGGCAAGACCGCGCGGCCCGGCGGCCGTAGCCGAAATAGATCGCCAGCCCGAGGGCGAGCCAGGCGCCGAGGCGCAGCCAGGTGTCGCCGGGCAGGCCCAGCATCAGGCCGAGACAGGACAGGATGCCGAGGATCGGGACCACGGGCATGCCGGGCACCCGGAAGGGACGCGGTCGCGCCGGATCGGTCCGGCGCAGCACCAGTACGGCGATGCAGATCACCACGAAGGCGAAGAGCGTTCCGATGCTCACCAGTTCCCCGAGGAGGTCGATCGGCACCAGGGCGGCGGCGAGGGCCGTGACGGCGCCGATCGCGATCTGGCTCGTCGCGGGGGTGTGGAAGCGCGGATGCACCCGCGCGAAGGCCGGCGGCAGCAGCCCGTCGCGCGCCATGGCGTAGAAGATCCGGGCCTGCCCGTAGAGGGCGGCGAGCGCCGAGGTGGTCAGGCCGAGGATCGCCCCCAGCTTGATCGCCACCGCGAAGGCGCCGAGCCCGATCACCTCCACCGCCTTGGCGATGGGGTCGGGCACGTCCAGCGCGCGGTAGGGCACGAGGCCGGTGAGCACGGCCGCCACCGCCACGTAGAGCAGGGTGCTGATCGCGAGCGAGCCGAGGAGACCGATCGGCGCGTCCCGCTGGGGCCGCCGCGTTTCCCCCGCCGCCGCCGAGACCGTCTCGAAGCCGATGAAGGCGAAGAACACCACGCCGGCCCCGCGCAGGACCCCGCTCCAGCCGTATTCCCCGAAGGTGCCGGTGTTCTCCGGCACCAGAGGCGACCACAGCCCGGTCTCCACATGGGCGGCGCCGATGCCCACGAAGCTCACGATGATCGCGACCTTGATCGCCACCATCGCGGCGTTGAGGCGGGTGGATTCGCGATTGCCGCGCACGAGGAGCAGGGTCAGCAGGGCGACGATGGCCGCCGCCGGCAGGTCGAACCACGCGGTGCCGCCGCCGGGCAGGGCTGTGAAGGGTGCCGCCGTGAGCACCGGGGGCAGGCGCAGCCCGGCATGGGCCAGCAGCGAGCGCACGTAGCCCGACCAGCCCACCGCCACCGTGGCGGCGCTCATGGCGTATTCGAGGACGAGGTCCCAGCCGATGATCCAGGCGCAGAGCTCGCCCAGCGTCGCGTAGGCGTAGGTGTAGGTGCTGCCGGGGGCCGGCACCATGGCGGCGAGTTCGGCGTAGCAGAGGGCCACGAAGGCGCAGGCAATGCCGCCGAGCACGAAGGACAGGGTCAGGCCCGGGCCGGCATAGTTCGCCGCCGCCGTTCCGGTGAGCACGAAGATGCCCGCCCCGATCGTGGCCCCCACGCCGAGCGCCACGAGATCGAAGGCCGAGAGGGAGCGGGGCAGCTGCGCCGCCTCGCCGCTCGCCACGATGTCGGCGAGGGATTTGCGCGCGATGAGGCTGCGGACCATCGTCGACCTGTCCATTCTGCGGTGGCGGATGGCAGCAAGCCTCGCGCCAGAACGCGTCGTCCCCGCGCGGCGACCCGTCCGTGTTGTCAGGCTCCGACCCCTCTGGTAGGAAACTTCCCAGCATCAAGAGTCGGGGCGAACCCTGACGCCAACCTGCTCTCCCGGGCAAGGTGGCACCCTCCGGTCACCGGTGGGGATGTGGCCGGACCGGCAACCAAACGGGCTTCGCCATATCTCGATTTCGGCCGGTCGCCGCGCTCCGATGCGCACCTGAGCCAGACGAGGGCGAACCATGCCTCCCGAGCCCCAGCAATTCGCGAGTGACAACTACGCCGGCATCTGCCCTGAGGCCTGGGCCGCGATGGCGGCGGCCAACCAGGGCTCGGTGCCGGCCTACGGCGAGGACCCCTGGACCAAGCGGGCGGCGGACGCGTTCCGGACCCTGTTCGAGACGGACGCGGCGGAGGTGTTCTTCGCCTTCAACGGCACGGCCGCCAACGCGCTGGCGCTGGCCTCCCTCTGCCAATCCTACCACAGCGTGATCTGCTCGGCCTCGGCCCACGTGGAGACCGACGAGTGCGGCGCGCCGGAATTCTTCTCCAACGGCTCGAAGCTCCTCGTGGTGGCGAGCCCGGACGGGAAGCTCACCCCGGCCCTGATCCGGACCGTGGCCACCGGCCGCTCGGACATCCACTTCCCCAAGCCCCGCGTGGTGACGATCACCCAGCCCACCGAGACCGGCCAGCTCTACGGCCTCGCGGAGATCCGGGCGATCGCCGAGACCTGCCGGGACCTGGGCCTGCGCCTCCACATGGACGGGGCGCGCTTCGCCAACGCCTGCGCCAGCCTCGGCTGCGCCCCGGCCGAGATGACCTGGAAGGCGGGCGTCGACCTCCTCTGCTTCGGCGGCACCAAGAACGGCATGGCGGCGGGCGAGGCGATCCTGTTCTTCGACCCCGCGCTCGCGGAGGATTTCGGCTATCGCTGCAAGCAGGCGGGGCAGCTCGCCTCGAAGATGCGCTTCCTCTCCGCACCCTGGGTGGGCGTGCTGGAGGAGGGCGCCTGGCTGCGCCACGCGTCCCACGCCAATGCCTGCGCGCGGCGCCTCGCGGCGGCGGTCGCGGGCTCGAACGCCTTCCGCCTGATGTTCCCGGTGGAAGCCAACGCGGTGTTCCTGCGCGCCGCGCCCGAGCACCTCGACGCGCTCCGCGCGCGGGGCTGGCGCTTCTACACCTTCATCGGCGGGGGCGCGCGCTTCATGTTCGCTTGGGACTCGGACCCGGCGCGGATCGAGGCGCTGGCGCGCGACATCCGCGCGGTCGGGGCCTCCGGAAGCGCCGCGGCTTAGAAAACCGGCGCCCCGCGGGCGCGACATCCCGAGGGCTGGCATCCCAGCAGCTTTCGTGTATGGTCCGCGCCGCTCCGACCCGTGCGAACGGGGCCGGGGCACGAGCTGCTTGTGGGCCCGACCGTGCTGGACGACATCCCGGCACCGGCCACCCTCCGAGCATGGCGCGGTCCTCGTGACGAGGCCGCCCGATCCCAGACCCCGTACCGAAAGGCACTGCGATGTCGATCACGGCAGAGCGCAAGACCGCGCTCATCAAGGAATACGCGACCGGCGGCAAGGACACCGGTTCTCCGGAGGTCCAGGTGGCGATCCTCACCGAGCGGATCACCAACCTCACCGGCCACTTCAAGACCCACGGCAAGGACAACCATTCCCGTCGCGGCCTCCTGAAGATGGTCTCGCAGCGCCGCTCGCTGCTCGACTACGTCAAGCGCAAGGACGAGGCCCGCTACCGCAGCCTCATCGAGCGTCTCGGCATCCGCCGCTAGGACCGGCTCTCTCCCACGCGGTTCCGGGCCCGGCCCGGGACCGCGTTTTGACAGTTCGGGCCGCCGGAATGGGTCCGGCCCCGAAAAGACCCGGGCGACTTGAAGGCGGATGCGTCGGGGACAGGATCGCGGGGAGCGTTGCATCGCGCTCCCCGCCATCTTGCCCCTGACGGCGCCGGGTTCGCCCGACCGCAGGAAGGCATGAGATATGTTCGACGTTCAACGTGAAGAGCTGATGTGGGGCGACCGCAAGCTCGTCCTCGAGACGGGCAAGGTCGCCCGCCAGGCCGATGGCGCCGTGATGGCGACCTACGGCGAGACCTCGGTGCTCGCCACCGTCGTCTCGGGCAAGGAGCCCAAGGCCGGAATCGACTTCCTGCCGCTCACCGTGAACTACCAGGAGCGCGCCTACGCCGCCGGCCGCATCCCCGGCGGCTACTTCAAGCGCGAGGGCCGCCCGTCCGAGAAGGAGACCCTGGTCTCCCGCCTCATCGACCGTCCGATCCGCCCCCTCTTCGTCGAGGGCTGGCGCAACGACACCCAGGTCGTCGTCACCGTGCTGACCCACGACCTCGAGAACGATCCCGACATCCTCGCGATGGTGGCGGCCTCCGCCGCCCTGACGCTCTCGGGCGTTCCGTTCATGGGCCCGATCGGCGCCGCCCGCGTCGGCTACGCCAACGGTCAGTACGTCCTGAACCCGCACGTCGCCGACCTCGAGGCCTCCACCCTCGACCTCGTCGTGGCCGGCACGCAGGACGCTGTCCTGATGGTCGAGTCCGAGGCCAAGGAACTCGGCGAGGAGGTCATGCTCGGCGCCGTGATGTTCGGCCACAAGCACTTCCAGCCGGTGATCGAGGCGATCATCCGCCTCGCCGAGAAGGCCGCCAAGGAGCCGCGCAATTTCCAGGCGCCCGAGAACGGCGACGTCGAGGCCGCCGTGCTGGAGGTCTGCGAGGCGGAGCTCCGCGCCGCCTACAAGAACACCGTCAAGCAGGAGCGCTACGCCGCCGTCGACGCCGTGAAGGCGAAGGTGGTAGCAAGCCTCTGCCCGGCGGAAGGCGAGCAGCGCTTCAGCCCTGAGAAGGTCAAGGCCGCGTTCAAGGAAGCGCAGTCGAAGGTCGTGCGCTGGAACATCCTCGACACCGGCTCGCGCATCGACGGACGCGACGTCCGCACCGTGCGTCCCATCGAGTCCCAGGTCGGCGTGCTGCCGCGCGCCCACGGCTCGTCGCTGTTCACCCGCGGCGAGACCCAGGCCCTCGTGGTCGCCACCCTCGGCACCGGCGAGGACGAGCAGTTCATCGACGCTCTGGAAGGCACCTACAAGGAGACCTTCCTGCTGCACTACAACTTCCCCCCCTACTCGGTGGGCGAGACCGGCCGCATGGGCTCCCCGGGCCGCCGCGAGATCGGCCACGGCAAGCTCGCCTGGCGCGCCATCCACCCGATCCTGCCCCCGGCCCACGAGTTCCCGTACACGATCCGCGTCGTGTCCGAGATCACCGAGTCCAACGGCTCGTCCTCCATGGCGAGCGTCTGCGGCGCCTCGCTCTCGCTGATGGATGCGGGCGTGCCGCTCCGCCGTCCGGTGGCGGGCATCGCCATGGGCCTCATCCTCGAGGGTGAGCGCTACGCCGTGCTGTCCGACATCCTCGGCGACGAGGATCACTTGGGCGACATGGACTTCAAGGTGGCGGGCACGGAAGCCGGCATCACCTCGCTGCAGATGGACATCAAGATCGCCGGCATCACCGAGGAGATCATGAAGGTCGCCCTGCATCAGGCGCAGGAAGGCCGCGTCCACATCCTCGGCGAGATGGCGAAAGCCCTGACCGACGCCCGTCCCGAGCTCGGCGAGTACGCGCCGCGCATCGAGACCATGCAGATCCCCACCGACAAGATCCGGGAAGTGATCGGCACCGGCGGCAAGGTGATCCGCGAGATCGTCGAGAAGACCGGCGCCAAGATCAACATCGACGACACCGGCACGGTGAAGATCGCCTCCAGCGACGGCAAGGCCATCAAGGCCGCCTACAACTGGATCCGCTCGATCGTGGCGGAAGCCGAGCCGGGCATGATCTACGACGGCACCGTCGTGAAGACGATGGAGTTCGGCGCCTTCGTGAACTTCTTCGGCGCCAAGGACGGCCTCGTCCACATCTCGGAACTGGCCGCGCAACGCGTCGCCAAGGTGACGGACGTCGTCAAGGAAGGTCAGAAGGTTAAGGTCAAGTTCCTCGGCCAGGACGACCGCGGCAAGATCCGCCTCTCCATGAAGGTCGTCGACCAGGAGACCGGCGAGGACCTCACCGAGAAGCTCAAGGCCGAGCGCAACGCCGAGCAGGACCGCGCCCGCGGACCCCGCCAGGAGGCGTGAGCCGCATCACCGGCCGGGCGCATCGGCGCTCTGTTGAGGGATGAGAATCGAGAAGCGCGGCCCCGGCGGGGCCGCGCTTTTTCGTTGTGCCCAGAACGGCGTTGCGCGTCCCCGAGACCGAGGATCAGGCCGCCCGCGCGCGCAGGTGCGCGATCAGCACGGCCGCCGCGCTCTCCGGGTCGCGATCGTTCCGGATCGTGCACTCGGCCTCGATCGGCGCCACGCGGTCGAGGCGGGTGCGCAGGTCACCGTCCTCGGGACGCCCCCGCGCGGCGAGGCGGCGGGCGAGGATGTCCGGCGCGGCCGTGACGGCGGCGACGCCCACGTTCGGCAGAGTGAGGCGGGCTTGCCCGACGATGCGGCGGGAGACGTTGCAGACCACCAGGCGCCCGACGCGCGCCTCGGCCAGGGTCTCAAGGGCGATCGCGTAGCCGAGGCCGTGCGCGCGCCAGTGCAGGGCGAAGGCACCCAATTCCGCCCCGGCCGCGAAGGCGCCTTCCGTGATCGCGAGGTTGTCCTCGTGCGCGGAAGGCGCCCGGGTCACGAGGCGGCGCGGGAAGACGAAGCGGGGATCATGGCCGAGCGCGTCCCGCGCCAGCCGCAGCAGGGTGTCCTTGCCGGCTCCGCTCGGGCCGACCACGAGGACGAAGCCGCCGGGCATCACACCACCCGCGCGCCGGCGCGCCAGACCTGACGCACCACGGGCACGCCCCGGGCGAGGCGGACGCGGACGAGATCGGCCCGGAGACCGGGCTCCAGCCGGCCGCGATCGGTCAGGCCGGTGGCGCGGGCGGGGTTGGCCGTCACGGTGGCGATGGCCTCCGGCAGGCCGATGCCGGGCACCCGCTCGGGCAGCCCGAAGGCCGCCATCAGCAGGCTCGCCGGCACGTAGTCCGAGGACAGGATGCTGAGGGTGCCGGCCTCCGCCAGGGTATGCGCCGCGACGTTGCCGGAATGCGAGCCGCCCCGGATGAGGTTGGGCGCCCCCATCATCACGGTGATGCCGGCCGCGTGCGACGCTTGCGCCGCCTCCAGGGTGGTGGGGAACTCGGCGAGCGCGACCGATTCCGCGCGGGACTGGGCGACATCGGCCAGGGTGGTGTCGTCGTGGCTGGCCAGCGGAATGCCGCGCTCCCGCGCCAGGGCGACGAGGGCCGGGCGGTTGACCGCGTTCAGGGCGCGGCCGTCGCGCATCTTGCGCTCGGTGCTGCGCTGGATCTCCTCCAGGGAGCGGCCGCCGCGCCCGGCGTAGACGTAGTACTTCGCCACGTCCCGGAACTGGCGCTGGCCCGGCGTGTGGTCCATCAGCGACAGGAGCCCGATCGCGTAGCGCTCGGCGAAGGCGCGCGCGGTCTCGACCACGTCGGTGGAGGGAATCTCGCAGCGCAGGTGCGTGCGGTGCTCGGCCCGGAACAGGTCCGCGTCGCGCGCCTCCGCCAGGGCGCCGGCGAGAAGCTCCAATTCGGTGCCCAGGCCGCTGCCGTCCGGGTCGGTGCCGGCGCGCAGGGAATCGAACACCGTGGTGATGCCGGACGCCGCGATCTGCGCGTCGTAGGCGAGCACCGCCCCGAGGGGATGCCAGCGCACGCCCGGACGCGGGGCGTAGTGGCTCTCCAGGTGGTCGGTGTGGAGTTCGACGAGGCCCGGGACCAGCGTGTCGCCCTCGCAATCGAGGCCGCGCTCGGGCGGGGCGCCGGTGCCGATCTCGGCGATGCGCCCGTCGACCACGGCGAGCCAGCCGGTCTCGACCCGGTCGGGCAGGACGAGGCGCGCGTTCGCGAGGATCTCGACCCGGCCCGTCATGCTGGTGTGTTCCCGGTTCATGCGGCCCGTGCTCCGCGGAAGGTACTGACGTCGACGATCCGCGTCGCCACCGCCGCGCGGATATCGGCGTCGTGGAAGATCCCGAGGATGCCGACGCCCGCCGCGCGCTTCTCGGCGATGAGGTCCACCACGACGGCGCGGTTCCGCGCGTCGAGGGAGGCGGTGGGCTCGTCCATGAGGAGGATCGGCCGCGCGGCGATGAGGCCGCGCGCGATGTTCACCCGCTGCTGCTCGCCGCCCGAGAAGGTGGCGGGCGGCAGCGCCCACAGGCGCTCGGGCAGGTCGAGGCGGGCCAGCAGGTCGCCCGCGCGGGTGCGGGCCGCCTCGGGGGTCAGCCCTCCCTCGATGCCGGCGGCTTCCACCACGGCGCGGGCGCCGACCCGGGGAATCACCCGCAGGAACTGCGAGACGTAAGCGAGGGTGGTGCGGCGAAGCCCCAGGATCTCGCGCGGCGCGGCGGTGGCGAGATCGACGACGCGGGTCCCGTCGTGGACCCGGATCGCCCCCGTGGCGCAGCGATAATTGCCGTAGGCCATCTTCAGCAGCGAGGACTTGCCCGCCCCCGAGGCGCCCCCCAGCACCACGCACTCGCCCGGATGGACCGCGAGGGTGGCGCCCGAGACGACGGGGAGCACGGTGCCGCCGCGCAGGTGCAGGGTGAAGCTCTTGCCCACCGCGTCGAAAGCCAGAAGGGGCGTCATGCGGGGCGTCATGCGGCGAGCACCGAGGAGACGAGGAGCTGGGTGTAGGCGGCCTGCGGATCGTCGAGCACCTGATCGGTCAGCCCGGTCTCGATCACCCGGCCGCCGCGCATCACCAGGACGCGGTGCGAGAGCAGGCGCGCCACGGCGAGGTCGTGGGTGACGATGATCACCGCGAGGCCGAGTTCGGCCACCAAACCCCGGATCGTGTCGAGGAGGCGGGCCTGCACGGAGACGTCGAGGCCCGAGGTCGGCTCGTCCATGAGCACGAGGCGCGGCGCGGTGACGAGGTTGCGGGCGATCTGCAGGCGCTGGCGCATACCGCCGGAGAAGCGCGTCGGCGGGTCGTCGATCCGGTCGGGCGCGATCTCGACGCGGGCGAGCCAATCGAGGGCGGTGGCGCGGATGCGGCCGTAATGCCGCTCGCCGATGCCCATCAGGCGCTCGCCGACATTGCCGCCGGCCGAGACCGCCATGCGCAGCCCTTGCGTGGAATCCTGGCGCACGAAGCCCCAGTCGGTGCGCATCAGGGCCCGGCGCTCGGCCGCGCTCAGGGCGGCGAGGTCGCGGGTGGCGCCGTCGCGCATGCGGTAGGCGACGGAGCCCGCATCGGCCGCGACCTCGCCGGCGACGAGCGAGAGCAGGGTCGACTTGCCGGAGCCGGATTCGCCCACCACCGCCAGCACCTCGCCGGGATCGAGGGTGAAGCCGATCCGGTCGCAGGCGCGGCGCCGGCCGTAGCTCTTGGTCAGGCCGTCGACGGTGAGCAGGGGCTCGGTCATGCGGCCTCTCCGGTATGCCCGTCCGCCCGGCGGGTCTCGCAATGGTCGGTGTCCGAGCAGACGAACATCCGCCCGCCGGCATCGTCGAGCACCACCTCGTCGAGATAGACGCCTTGCGCCCCGCAGAGCGCGCAGGGGTGCGCGAAGCTCTGGACCCGGAAGGGATGGTCCTCGAAGTCGAGGCTGCGCACCCGCGTGTAGGGCGGAATCGCGTAGATGCGCTTCTCGCGGCCCGCGCCGAAGAGCTGGAGCGCGGGGCAATCGTCCATCTTCGGGTTGTCGAATTTCGGGGTCGGGGAGGGGTCCATGACGTAGCGGCCCGCCACCTCCACCGGGTAGGCGTAGGTGGTGGCGATGTGGCCGTGGCGGGCGATGTCCTCGTAGAGCTTCACGTGCATGAGGCCGTACTCACCGAGCGCGTGGAGTTCGCGCGTCTCGGTCTCGCGCGGCTCGAGGAAGCGCAGGGGCTCGGGGATCGGCACCTGGTAGACCAGCACCTGCCCCTCGGCGAGCGGCGCCTCCGGGATGCGGTGGCGGGTCTGGATCACGGTGGCCCGCGCCGTCCGCGTCGTCGTGGCGACGCCGGCGGTGGCGGTGAAGAAGCGGCGGATCGAGACCGCGTTGGTGGTGTCGTCGGCCCCCTGGTCGATCACCTTGAGCACGTCCGACGCGCCGAGGATCGCGGCCGTCAGCTGCACGCCGCCGGTGCCCCAGCCATAGGGCATCGGCATCTCGCGGGCGGCGAAGGGGACCTGGTAGCCGGGGATCGCGATGGCCTTGAGGATCGCCCGGCGGATCATCCGCTTCGTGCCCTCGTCGAGATAGGCGAAGTTGTAGCCGGTGCCGCCCGTGTCCGTGTCCGTGACCTGCGGGTTCATTCGGCGGCCTCCCGCCGGGTGGGCTCTTCGAATTCTTGGGGCTGCGATTCTTGGGGCTCGGCTTCTTCGGGCACGGCGGCCCGCGCGGCGTGCTCGGCGCGCAGGCGCCGGACGAGGTCGAGCTCGGCCTGGAAGTCGACGTAGTGCGGCAGCTTCATGTGCTCGACGAAGCCCGTCGCCTGCAGGCTGTCGCAATGGGCCAGGACGAATTCCTGGTCCTGGGCCGGCACCACCACCGCCTCGCCGAGTTCGGCGGCCCGCAGCGAGCGGTCCACGAGCGCCATCGCCATGGCCTTGCGCTCGCCCTGACCGAAGACGAGGCCGTAGCCCCGGGTGAATTGCGGCGGCACCGCGCCGTGCCCCTGGAACTGGTTGATCATCTGGCACTCGGTCATCTCGACCGTGCCGAGGCTGACCGGAAAGCCGAGCTCCTCGGGCGTGAACGCGAGCGCCACCGCGCCGACCCGGATCTCGCCGACGAAGGGATGGGTGCGGCCGTAGCCGCGCTGCGTGGAGTAGCCGAGCGCCAGGAGGAAGCCCTCGTCGCCCCGCGCCAGGGCCTGGAGCCGCAAGGCCCGGTCGGCCGGATAATCCACTGGCTCGCGGGTGAGGTCGCCGATGGGCGCGCCCACGTCCGGCGGGGAGGGTTCCAGCAGGCCGGCCTGCCCCAGGAGGTCGGTGACGCGCGGGCAGGCGGCCTCGTCCGGCTCGGCCTCGGCGGCCGGCGCGGGGGCGGCGCCCTCGGCCAGGGAGAAATCCACGAGGCGGTGGGTGTAGTCGAAGGTCGGGCCCAGCACCTGCCCGCCCGGCAGGTCCTTGAAGGTGGCGGAGATGCGCCGCGCCAGCGTCATCGCGCCGGTATCGAGGGCCTCCGTGGCGCCGAGGCGGGGCAGCGTGGTGCGATAGGCGCGCACCAGGAACACGGCCTCGACCACGTCGCCGCGCGCCTGCTTCAGGGCGAGCGCGGCGAGATCAGGGTCGTAGAGCGAGCCCTCCGTCATCACCCGGTCGACGAGGAGGCGCATCTGCTCGCGGATCTGCGCCACGCCCAGGTCGGGCACGGACGGGTCGCCGCGCCGGGTTTCCGCGAGGAGACGATGGGCGTTGTCGATGGCGGCCTCGCCGCCCTTCACGGCTACGTACATGGCAAGACCCCGATCACGACAAGACTTCGATCACGACGAGACCTCCGGGGCGACGGGGCGGGCCGAGCGCGGCAGGCCGGCGAGGCGTCCGGGCGCGACGAAGAGGAGGTCGATGCCCTGCGGAAAGCCGGCCTGGTTCGCGACGAGGCGGGCGACCCAGTCGGCCGGCAGGGGGCCCGCACCGAACCGCGTCGCTTCCCGGAGGCCCGGCCCCGCGAAGGCGGGGCCCGCGTCGTTCGACAGGGTCTCGACGGCCAGGATCAGGGTCGCGGAGGCATCCGGGTGGGCGAGAGTACCCTGCGCGAACGCCGTGAAGGCCGGACACCGCGCCGGATCGGCGATCAGCGCGAAGGTCGCCCGCTCCGGCTCGGCGACGATCGGCGCGCCGGTGTGGAAACGCAGGAACGCGGCGACCGCCGGTTCGGCGCGCAAGGGCGCATCGAGCCAGACCGGCGTGTCGGCGTCGACGAGAGCCAGGGCCAGGGCCGCGAGTTCCGGGGTGAGCGGGGCGGGGGGCGCCAGGGCGGTGACGAGGGGACCGATCCGGCCGGGCCGGCTCAGGGCCTCCATCGCGGCGCGGAACACGCCCTGCGCGTCGTGAACGGGATCGGGGAAGCCGCGGGCGAGGGGGCGGGTAAGGGGGCGGGCGAGAGCGGCGTCGACGGAAGCGCGCGCCATCAATCCTCTCCCCGCGCCAGGGTGAAGAAGTTCACCCGCGTCGCCGCGACCTTGCGGGCCGCCCGGGCCGCCGCCGCCGCCCGACGCTCGGCGATCGCGGCGAGCGCCGCCTCAATCGCCGGTCGCGCCTCCGGGCGCTGCCAATGCGCGTCGAGGATGGCCGCGAGGCGCGCCCGCGCCCGGTCGCGGCCGAGATGGTAGGCAAAGCCCGTCTCGCCGCCGGGCAGGCGCACGGCGGCCCGCGTGACCGTGGCCTCGCCGGCGTTGAAGGGACGGCCGTCGCCGCCGATTCGCCCGCGCACCATCACGAGGCCGGTCTCCGGCGGGCGCAGGTTCTCGGCCGCGAGGCCTGCCCCGGCCCGTGCCAGAGCCTCGCGCAGCTCGTCGCACGTCGCCATGCCGGCCCGCGCCATCGCGATTTGCCGCGCGGAAACGTCTGGCGTCCCGGGGTCGGGTGGTGTTTGGCTGGCGCTCGGCATCAATGGCTGTCTCCAAACATGTCTATATGTGTAGACAAGTGGATCAATCGACGCAAGGATTTTCGGGCACGTCATGGATGAGGCGAGCGACACGCGCGTGACGGACCTTCGATCCGTGACGGACCTGCGGCCCGTGACGGCCCTGCGGCGAGGGGGCGGCCTGGCCGCTTGGCGGCAGATCGCGGACGCGCTGGCGCAGGATATTCGCGACGGGGCGTTCGCCGCCGGGGCGCAGCTTCCCGCCGAATCGGCGCTGGCCGCGCGCTTCGGCGTGAACCGGCACACGGTGCGCCGGGCGCTCGGCGTGCTGGCCGAGGACGGGCTGGTGCGGACGAGCCAGGGCAGGGGCAGCTTCGTGGAGCAGGGGCCGATCCCCTACCCGATCGGGCCCCGGACCCGGTTCTCCGAGATCGTGTCGCGCGCTGGCCGCGAGGCCTGGGGCGACCTCCTGTCGGCCACGACGGTGCCGGCCGATGCGGGCTGGGCGGAGGCGCTGGGCATCGCGCCCGGCGCTGCGATCCTCGCCCTCCTGACCCTGCACCGGGCCGACGGCGCGCCGATCTCGACGGCCCGGACCTGCCTGCCGCTGCCGCGCTTCGCCGGCTTCGACGCCGCTTACGCCGCCAGCGGCTCGATCACCCGCGCCTATGCCGGGTTCGGCGTGGCGGACTACACCCGGCACTCGACCCGGATCGGCGCCCGCCCGGCCAGTCCCGAGGAGGCCGAGCGCCTCGACATCGCCCCCGGCCGCACCCTGATCGCGCTCTCGAGCGTGAACGTCGATGCCGAGGGCCGGCGCATCCAGGCGACGCGCAGCCTGTTCGCCGCCGACCGGGTGGAACTGGTGGTGGAATAGGCGCTAGCGCGCCGCGCCCCCGATCAGCGCCCGGCGCAGGCGCCCCGAGACGGCATCGATCCCCGCGACGGTGACGAGGATCATCAGGATCAGGAAGGCGACCTGGCGCAGTTCGAGCACGCGGATCAGTTCCGTGAGGTACTGGCCGATGCCGCCCGCGCCCACGATGCCGATGATGGTGGCCGAGCGGGTGTTCGATTCGAACAGGTACAGCACCTGACTGCCGAGCACCGGCAGCACCGCCGGGACGATGCCGAAGCGGATGCGGTGCAGTTCGGCGCCGCCCGAGGCGGAGACGCCCTCGCCGGCCTTGCCGTCGACGGTCTCGACCGCCTCCGAGAACAACTTGCCCAGGGCCCCGAAATCCGAGCAGGCGATGGCGAGCGCCCCCGCGAAGGGGCCGAGCCCGACGACGTTGATCCAGATCAGCGCCCAGATCAGCACGTCGACGGACCGGACCACGTCGAGGCCGCGCCGGACGGCGAAATGCGCGAAGGGGTTCGGCACGACGTTGCGGGCGGCCAGGAACGCCACCGGAAACGCGAGGCACGCCGCCGCCAGGGTGCCGATGAAGGCGATGCCGAGGGTCTCGGCAAGCGCGTGCAGGAAGACCCAGCCACGGCCGCCGGCCTCGGGCGGCAGCATCAGCAGGCTGAATTCGCCGAGGCGCCCGAGGCCGGCGAGAAGGCGGGCGGCGGAAAAATCGAGCCGGACCATCGCGTAGGCGGCGAGCGCGACGAGGCCGGCGACCGCGAGGCCGGCGAGGACATGCGCGCGCCGGGCCGGCCGGAAACACTCCGGGTAGCGCTGCCGCAGGGCGGCGATCTCGGCCGGGGAGGGCGTCGGCGGGCTCATCGCAGGCCTCCGAGCAGCCGGTGGCGCAGGCGCTCCGTGCCGAGGTCGATCGCCATCACGGTGAGCATGACGAGGACCAGGATCGCGCTGACGTCGGCGTAGTAGAAGTTGCGAATCGCGACGAGGAGTTCCTGCCCGATCCCGCCGGCCCCGACGAAGCCCATCACGCCCGCGCCGCGCACGTTGATCTCGAAGCGCAGGAGCCCGTAGGAGACGAAGTTCGAGAGCACCTGCGGCAGCACGGCGAAGCGCAGGATCTCGATCCGGCCGGCCCCGGCGGCGGTGAGGCTCTCCACGGGCTTCATGTCGATGTTCTCGACCACCTCGGAGAACAGCTTGCCCAGGGCCCCCGTGCTGTGGATCGCGATGGCGAGCACGCCCACCATCGGGCCGAGGCCGAAGGCGATGACGAAGATCAGCGCGAACACGATCTCCGGGACCGTGCGGCCGAATTCCAGCCCGCGCCGGACGAGGAAACGGACCGTCCGGCCCTGGGTCACGTTGGCGGCGGCGGAGAAGCACAGGAGGAAGCCGCCGACGGCGCCGAGCAGGGTGCCGAGATAGGCCATCAGCAGGGTCTCGCCCAGGAGCGCGAGCCATTTCGGCCAGCCCCAGTACCATTCGGCGAGGTCGCCCCGCAGGTGTCCGAGGGTCAGGGGCGGCAGGATCTGGGCGATGTAGGCGGTGAATTTTCCGAGGTTGGCCGCCAGCAGCCACGGGCGCACCTCGGCGGCCCGCGCGGCGAGCGCGGTGAGGACGACCAGCACCGCGAGGCCGAGCCAGGCCCGCCGCCGGGTCGCGGCGGCGGCGCCGTCATAGGCCCCCGCCAGGGCGGCGGCCCGGTCGGGGGACAACGGCGTGATCCGTTCAGGCATGCGGGGAACCCGGCGCAGGCGTCCGGAGGGCCGCGCGGATCAGGACTTGCGGCGCTGGTCGTCGTTGAACTTCAGCATCTCGATGATCGGCTGGTAATCCTTCAGGGTCACGGGCGTGAGGCCGAGATCCTTGCCGTCCGAGAGCCGGTCGAAGGCCGCCTTGTCGGCCGTGGGCAGGTCCACCAAGGCCTGGCGGAGCTTCGCCTTGAGGTCGTCGGGCAGGCTCGCCAGCATGGCGAAGGGCCCCTCGGGCAGGAAGTCGGACTTGAACACCACGCGGAAGTCGTCCTGGCTCATCGAGCGGCCGTCGGGCTTCCTGAGCAGCCCCTTGGCCGCCATGCGGGTCACCATGGTGTCGGTGTCGGTGTTGTAGAGGTTCGCGGCGGCGTCCACCGTCCCCTGGACGAGGGCGAGCACGGCGTTCTCGTGACTGCCGGCATAGACGGTCCTGCCGAAGAACGCGTCCACCGGGTGGCCGGCCTTGTGCAGGAAGAAGCGCGGCGCCTGGTTGCCGGAGGTGGAGTTGGGATCGACCAGGGCGAGGTTCCGGCCCTTCAGGTCCGCGATCGTCCTGTACGGGCTGTCGGCGCGCACGTAGATCACCGAATAGTAGCCCGATGCGCCGGTGTCGTGGCGCTGGTTGACGATCGGCTCCACCTTGACGCCGGTCATCACCGCGCGGGCGAAGGAGGCCGGACCGTAGAAGGCGAGCTGGGCGTTGCCGGCGCGCTGGCTCTCGATCACGGCGGCGTAGTCGTTGGCGATGCGCAGCCTCACCGGCACGCCGAGGGCCTTCGAGAGATAGGCGGTCATCGGCGCGTAGCGGTCCGCGGTGCCGGACGCGTTCTCGGCCGGGATCACCGCCAGGGTCAGTTCCGGATAGGCCGCCTTCCAGTCCTGCGCGGCGACCGGCGGGGCGAGGAGCGCGAGCGCGATGGCGCCGGCGAGGGTGCGACGGGTCAGCATGGGACTCTCCCGGAGGAACGGCACAGGGATCAGGCGACGAGGGCTGTGGGGTAGGCAGCGCGGGGGGAGGCGGGCGCGTCGAGCACCTCGCCCGCCTCCAGCCCATAGAGCCGGCGGGCCACCTCGTCGGTGAGGTCGGCGGGCGCGCCGTCGAACACGAGGCGGCCATCGGCGAGGCCGACGAGGCGGTCGCAGAAGCTGCGCGCGAGGTCGAGGGAGTGCAGGTTGCACAGCACGGTGATGCCGTGGCGGCGGTTGGCCTCGGCGAGGGCGTCCATGACGATGCGGGTGTTGCGCGGATCGAGGGAGGCGACGGGCTCGTCGGCCAGGATGACGTCCGGCGCCTGCATCATCGCCCGCGCGATGGCGACGCGCTGCTGCTGGCCGCCGGAGAGCTGGTCGGCGCGATGGCCCGCGAAGGCGCCCATGCCGAAAGCGTCGAGGGCGCCGAGCGCCAGGGCGCGCTCGCCCTCCGACCAGAGCTTGAGGAGCGAGCGGTGCCGCGGCACCTCCGACAGCCGGCCCATCAGCACGTTGCTCAGCACGTCGAGCCGACCGACGAGGTGGAATTGCTGGAAGATCATGGCGCAGCGCGCCCGCCAGCGCCGCAGGTCGCGGCCGCGCAGGGCCGTGACGTCGAGACCATCGAACAGGATGCGTCCGCCGGTGGGCTCGGCGAGGCGGTTGATCATGCGCAGCAGGGTCGACTTGCCGGCCCCGGAGCGCCCGATCACACCCACGAAGGCGCCGCGCGGGATGGTGAGCGAGACGCCGTCCACCGCGCGCCGATCACCGTATTGACGGGTGAGATCTTCGAAGATCAGCATGACGTTGTCCGGCGGAAACGGTGTATTCCGGTAAACGCCTCCCGCACGACAGGAGAATGACAGTATTCGGCTAAATACTACCGGTCATCGGGCGTCCCCGCTTCGTGACGTTCCAGGAAGGCCTCGATCGACAGGGCACGGAAGTCCGGCAAGGCCCGGCGCAGGCGCGCGTGGTCCCACTCCCACCAGGCCAGGACCCGCAGGCGCTCGGCGACGGCTTCGGGACAGCGCCGTCGTACCACCCGGCCGGGATTGCCGACCACGATGGTGTAGGGCGCCACGTCCCGGGTCAGGATCGCGCCCGCGCCCACCACCGCGCCGGTCCCGAGGCGATCGGACACCATCGCGTGCTCCTTCAGGGGCGAAACGCCATGCGGCGCAGGAGGCGGAACGGCGCGCCGTCCTGCGGACGCTCCTGAACGACGACGCTCACCGCATCGATGACGAGGTCGGGGACACCCCGATAGGCCTCCGCCAGGGCTGGCAGGAACGCCTCCCGGTCCCGTGGCGCGAGGCCGCCGGTCAGCGTCATGTGAAACCGGAACGCCTCGAAGACGTGCGGGTAGCCCCAGCGCTCCAGCAGCGAGCGTTCGCGGGGCCCGAGGTGCTCGGGGCGGCGGCGCGCGCGCTCGGCCCCGGTCAGGGGCGCGCGCAGCGGATCGAGGGCCGCGACGCACTCGGCGGCGAAAAGGCCGAGAGTGGGCGGCGCGGCCTCCGGCACCAGGGCGATGACGTCGCCGAGGGCCGTGACGCGCAGAGGCCCGACCAGGATGGGCTCCCGGTGCAGCGCCAGCCCCTCCGCGGCCGCGAGGAGATCGGCTTCCGTCACGCCCGGCCCCAGGCGCATCGGCGCCTTCAGGGTGGCGTGGAAGCCGTAGACGCGCGGCTCCGCGGTGTTGGCGGCGAGGAAGGTCCGCAGCGCCTCCGGAACGCCCGGGACGCCGTCCCCGAGGATCGCGTCCCTGAAGATCGCGTCCCCGAACGCGTCCAGCGCCGATCCCGGAGCGGGCGTGAAGTACAGGGCGTATCGGGCGGGTCGATCCAAGGCGGTCGTTCTCGCGGTCGTTCTCAAGGCGGCTCCGTTCGCGCCGGGCATTCCGCGCGCGGGGTGCCGAAGCGCTCATAGGAGACGGCGCCGACGCTGATATGACAAGGGTCCGTGCGTCGGGGTTCCACGGCGACGGCTCGCGCGGGCCGGGGAGCGGGCGCGCGGTACGAGGCGAGGTGAGGCATGAACGCCGTGTCCGGCCGCAGGTGCAGGCGAGCGACCGCCCGAGCTTCGACGCTCGCGCGGGCCTCGACGCTCGCGCTGCTCGTGGCCGGCGGCGGCTCCGCGCAGGCCGTCGGCGAGGCGCCCACGCGCCGGTTCGACGTCGCCTACAGCCTCAGCTTCCTCAACCTGCGCGTCGGCGAGGCGACGCTCGCCGTCGAGCGGGCGGGCGAGCGCTACGCGCTGGAGCTCGAGGCCGGCCTGCGGGGCCTCGCGGGCTTCTTCCTCGACGGCGCCGGCAAGGCCGTGGTGGCGGGATCGACGGCGCGCGGCGGCGCGGTGACGGCGACGTTCCGCGTCGACAGCCGCTATGCCGGCAAGCCGATCGCGGTGGTGCTGGACCTCGCGGGCGGGCGGGTGCGCAGCGCCACGGTCGAGCCGCCCCCGACGCCGCGGCCCGACCGCGTCCCGGTGAGCCCGCAGGACCTGATCGGCGTCACCGACCCCCTCACGATGCTGACGATCCCCCTCCGGGACGCCCCCCTGGAACCGGCCCTGTGCGACCGCCGCATCGCGGTCTTCGACGGGGCGATGCGGGCCGATCTCCTGCTGTCGCGCGGGAGCGTGGTCGCGGTGACGGAGGGGGCCTATCGCGGGCCGGCCCTGGATTGCCGGGTGCGCTGGGTGCCGATCGCGGGCCACCGGGCGCAGGGCACCAACGTCCGGCGCATGGCCGAGAACGACGATCTGCACGTGCGCTTCGCCCCGATCCTCGACGGCTCGCTCCTGCTGCCGGTCTCGATCGCGGTCGCCACCGGATGGGGCACGGTGCGCATCGAGGCGACGCGCTGGGGCGACGCGCCACCCGCCGCCAAGGCGGCACCGAGCGATAAGCCCAACGTGACGGTGCGCCTGCCCAACGCCCGGTAGGCGCGGCCGATGCGCCGACCGCTCGCGCGCCGCCTCAAACCGGTTGATCCGCTTCGATCGAGCGTACGCGCACCGATCGACGAGGTCGCGAGAGCTGGCCGGGGATCGAAGCCTGGGGATACGTTGCCGGAATGTTTCGCTCATCACGTGCCGGCGCAGGCGGCCCGGTGTCGCGCCGCACCGACACGCCCCCGCGCCGTGGAACGCCGCCCCACCCGCCGCGTTCGCCCCGCGACGCAGCACAGGAGCTTGCCACCCATGGCCAATGCGATGATCCACGACATCTTCAGCGGCACCCCGAACCTGACCACCACGGAGCGCGCCGTGTCGGTGGTGCTCGGCCTCGGCATCGCCGCCGCGGCCGCGCAGCCACGTCCGAACAAGTGGCTGAGCCTCGCCGCCCTCGTGGTCGGCGCGGGCCTCGCCATTCGCGGCGCCACGGGTCACTGCGCCGTCAAGGCGGTGACGCACGAGGCCTGAGCGCCGGAAGGCCCGATGCCGGACGGCATCGGGCCTCGCACGGGTCCGGACATGAAAAAGGGCGCCTCCGAGGAGGCGCCCTTTTTCCGTGATGCTTTCAGCGTGTCGCGAGGCTCAGAGCGTCGTGGTCGAGCGGCGGCCCTGGATGAAGCCGTAGATCGCGAGCACCACGATGGCGCCGACGACGGCGCCGATGAGGCCCGCGCCCTGGTTCGGGCCGTACCAGCCGAGGGCCTGGCCGAGGAAGGTGGCGACGAAGGCGCCGACGATGCCGAGAATCGTCGTGAGGATGAAGCCCGACGGCTCGTTGTTGCCCGGCATGATGAACTTGGCGATGACACCGGCGACGAAGCCGATGATGATGGTCCAGATGATACCCATGAGCTGATCCTCGAACTTGGCCGAACCCTCTGGGTCGGACTCAAACGGCCGTAACGGCTGGCTTTGTCGCCTTGGCCTTAGCGCCTGGGGTGAGAACGCCGCAGCTTCGATTTGAGTTGCGCTGCAAGAGGCGAGTTTGTCGCGTGGACGCCACGCGGCATCGAAGGGCGTCTCCCCAGGCGGGCGGGGCCTTTACGGCGGATGGCCCGGCGCGGCACAACGCTGACCCGAGCCGCGGCGCCACGGGGCGCCCCAGGGCCGACACGCGAAGAGGCACGAAACCCGACCATGACGATCCAGCGCTTCGAATCCGGTCCGCGCATGAGCCAGGCCGTCAGCCACGGCGACCTGGTCTTCCTCGCCGGCCAGGTCGCCGGCACCGCGGTGGGCGCCGGCGTCACCGCGCAGACGCAGGAGATCCTCGGCGAGATCGACCGCCTGCTGATGGCGGCCGGCACCGACAAGAGCCGCATCCTCACGGCCACCATCTATCTCGCCGACATCGCCACCTTCGCGGAGATGAACGCCGCCTGGGACGCCTGGGTCCCGAAGGACAACCCGCCCGCCCGCGCCACGGTGGAGGCCAAGCTCGCCGCCCCCGAATACCGCGTCGAGATCGTCGTCGTGGCGGCCAAGGGACAGGCATGATCCGAGCCGGCACCCGCCGCGCGCTCATCACCGGGGGCCTGCTGGCCGGGGCGCTCGCCGCCCTGGCCTTCGGGGCCGGCGCCCGCGCGCAGGCGCCGGCCGGGACGCGCGTCGTCAACATCTACAACTGGTCGGATTACATCGACCCCAAGGTGCTCGAGGCCTTCACGAAGGAAACCGGCATCAGGGTCGTCTACGACACCTACGACAACAACGAGATCCTCGAGACCAAGCTGCTCGCCGGGCGCTCCGGCTACGACGTGGTGGCGCCCTCCGGGCCGTTCCTGCAGCGGCTGATCCGGGCGGGCGTGTTCATGCCCCTCGACAAGGCCCGGATTCCCAACCTCGTCCATGCCTGGCCCGAGATCGCCGCGCGGCTCGCCACCTACGATCCCGGCAACACCTACGCCGTGGACTACATGTGGGGCACCACCGGCCTCGGGGTGAATCTCGGCCTCGTGCGCGAGCGCCTGGGCGCGGGCCAGCCACTGAACACCTGGAGCCTCGTCCTCAATCCGGGCCTGATCGCCAAGCTCAAGGATTGCGGCGTGATGCTGCTGGACTCGCCCGAGGACCTGATCCCCAGCATGCTGCCGTTCTACGGCCTCAAGCCCGATTCCAAGCGCTGGGACGACATCACCCAGGTCACCGACGCCCTGTTCAAGGTGCGGGGCTCGGTGCGCAAGTTCCACTCCTCGGAATACATCAACGGTCTGGCCAACGGCGATCTCTGCCTCGCGGTCGGGTATTCGGGCGACGTGATGCAGGCGCGAAAGCGCGCCGAGGAGGCCAAGAACGGCATCGAGATCGGCTATTTCGTCCCGCGCGAGGGTGCGCTGATGTGGTTCGACGCCTTCGCGATCCCGAAGGACGCACCCCACGCGGCGGAGGCCCACGCCTTCCTCGATTACATGATGCGGCCCGAGGTGGCGGCGGCCAACACCAACTTCGTCTCCTATGCCAGCGGCAACGGCGCGGCGAAAAAGTTCGTCAAGCCGGAGATCCTGGCCAATACGGGCATCTATCCCGACGAGGCGACGATGCAGCGCCTCTCCACCAACACCGCCTGGGACGACCGCACCCAGCGCTTCGTCACGCGCGCCTGGACGCGGGTGCGCACGGGGCGCTGAGGCCGCGAACGAGAAACGGCGGCCCCATGGGGCCGCCGTCCTGATGCGTCGACGGGGACGCTCGAAATCAGTTGCTGGCGAGGTGCGGCATCGGGTCGACCGGGGTCGCGCCCTTGCGGATCTCGAAGTGGAGCTGGGGCGAGGTCACGTTGCCGGAGGCGCCGGACTTCGCGATGGTCTGGCCGCGCTTCACCTTCTCGCCGGGGCGGACATCGAGTTCGCCGTTATGGGCATAGGCCGAGACGTAGCCGTTGGTATGGCGCACCAGCACGAGCTTGCCGTAGCCCTTCACGTCGGAACCCGCATAGGCGACGGTGCCGTCCTCGGCGGCCTTCACGGCCGTTCCCTCGGGCACCGAGATGTTGATGCCCTCGTTGCCGGACGAGCCGTAGCCCGAGATCACCCGGCCCTTGGCGGGCCAGCGGAACGACTGCTCCACGGCCGGAGCGACCGAGCTGGTCGTGGCGGGTTCTGCCTTCGTCTCGACGGCGGCGACTTTCACGGGCGCCTTCGCGGCTTCCTTGGCGGCAGCCTCCGCGGCCTTCGCCTCGGCGACCTTGCGGGCGGCCTCCTTGGCGGCGTCCGCCTTGGCGAGCTTGGCCTCGGCCTCGGCGGCCTTCCGGGCGGCGTCCGCCTTCTTGGCGGCATCGGCCTTCGCCGTGTCCACCTTGGCCGTGTCCGCCTTCACCTCGGCCTTGGCTTCCTTGATCTCGATCTTGCGGACCGGCTTGTCCTCGACCTTGGCGACGGCCTGTCCGGGGCGGACATGCTTCTTCGCGTCGGCGGCGGCCTTGGCCTCCGCGACCTTGCGGGCCTCGACCAGCTTCTTGGCCTCGGCGAGCTTGGCGGCGCTCGCCGCCTTCTCTGCGGCCTTCTTCGCCTCGGCGGACCGGCTGGCCTCGACCAGCTTGCGGGCCTCGGCGAGCTTGGCGGCCTCGACCTCCCGCTTGGCCTCGGCGGCCTCGCGCGCCTCCGCCTCGCGGCGGGCGTCGGCGGCGCGCTTCTCGGCGGCACGGTCGATCACCTTCGGCGCCGGAGCGGCGGGCACCGCGCGGGTGCTCATGCGGCCGGCATCGGGGTTCATGCCCGAGACCGCGGAGCCGGACGCCATACCACCGGACGTCATGCCACCGGAGACGGGCTCGGTGGAGGCGAGGCGGCTGGTCTGGACCCGCGCCGGGGCGGGCGCGGCGGCCACGGGGCGCGGCGACATCGCGACGCCCGGGGCGCCGAGCGCCTGGGACTGGATGCGGCTGGTGCGCACCACCGGCGCCGGCGCGATCTCGCCGTCGGGCAGGCTGCCCGTCGCGGCGGGCTCGCTCGATAGATTCGAGGCGAAGGGGTTGCCGAAAGGATCGCCCAAACGGGACGCATCCGAAGAACAGGCGGCCGCACCGCCTCCAATCACGCCGATGAGCGCGAAGCGCGACAGCGTCCTCAACCCTCGACCAGTCCCGCGAACCCGCATCGACGCACCTGTTTGCCTGACGCAACTTGATGCCATCATTCAAACCGGATTCAGGTTAAGCAACCGTTCCGATTCACCACGTTTGCGCCACGAACGGCGATGTCGGGAACCTTGAGCGGGAACCTCGGCCGGGAACCTTGGCCGGCCTACAGCACGCGGGCGCGGCCGGGCGTGAGCGGCGTCAGACGTAGGGCCGGGCCGGGCCGTGGGGCGTCGTGGCTGCGGTCGGCCCCGCGCGCCAGCGTGACGAGGGCCGTCGCTCCGGCCGGCCCGAGGGCGGCCACGAGACGGCCGCCGGGCGCCAGGGCGGCGGCGAGCGCGTGGGGCAGGGCCGGGACGGCGCCGTTGAGGAGGATGCGGTCGAAGGGCTCCAGCCCCGCGAGGGCGTCCGGGTCGAGCCCGTCGCCGGTCACGATCTCGGCCAGCGGCCGGTCCTCGGGCAGGAGGTTGTCGCGGGCATCCTCGGCCAGGGTGGCGTAGCGCTCGACGCTGCGGACGTGGCGGGCGCCGAGCCGCAGCAGCAGGGCGGTGACGTAGCCGGAGCCGGTGCCGACCTCCAGGATGCGGGCGCCGGGGCGCACGGCCAGCGCGGCCAGCATCGTCGCCACGATGGTCGGCGCCGTCATGGTCTGGCCGCAGGGGAGGGGCAGCGCGAGGTCGCGCCGGGCGAGGTCGCGGTGATGGGCCGGCGCGAAGCGCTCGCGCGGCACCCGCTCCATCGCCCGCAGGGTGTCGGTGTCGCGCACGCCCCGGCCCCGCAGGGCCATGACGAAGGCGGCATCCTCGATCGAGCCCTCGTTCATCGTGGGCACTCTCGCATCACGGCCGCCCTCGCATCATGGCCGCCCTCGACAGGCGCCCGCCTACTGCGAAAACCCTTGCGCGAAGCGCGTCAGGCTCGGCTCGTCCGTGAGGTCGAGGCGCAGCGGCGTCACCGAGATGCGGCGCTCGGCGATGGCCTTGAGGTCGGTGCCGTGGCCGGGCTCGAAGGTGGCCTTGGCGAAGGCGAGCCAGAAATACGGGTTGCCGCGCCCGTCCTGACGGGCGTCGATGGCGAGCAACGCCTGATTGCGAAAACCCTGCGCGGCCACCGCCGTGCCCTGGACCTCACCGGGCTCGCAATCGGGAAAATTCACGTTGACGACGATGCCGGGCTCGATCCCGATCTCGAGGATCTTGCGGACCACGCCAGGCCCGTGCTCGGCGGCGCAGTGCCACTTGATGGCGCCGCGCCCGCCGGCACCGTAGGCCTGGCTCAGCGCGATGGAGCGCACGTTGAGGATGGTGCCCTCCATCGCCGCCGCGATGGTGCCCGAATAGGTCACGTCCTCGGCGACGTTCTGGCCCCGGTTGACGCCCGAGAGCACGAGGTCCGGCCCGTGATCCTTGAGGATGTGGCGCACCCCCATGATCACGCAGTCGGAGGGCGTGCCCTTCACGGCGAAGCGCTTCTCGGCCACCTGCCGCAGGCGCAAGGGGTCGTTCAGCGAGAGCGAGTGCGAGACGCCGGACTGGTCGGTCTCCGGCGCCACCACCCAGACGTCGTCCGAGATGGCGCGGGCGATCCCCTCCAGGGTTTCGAGACCCGGCGCGTGGATGCCGTCGTCGTTGGTGACGAGAATGCGCATCAGCTCTTGAACCCCTCGATCCGGTCGATCCCGCCCATATAGGCCTTCAGCACCGACGGCACCGTGACGCTGCCATCCGGGTTCTGGTAGTTCTCCATCACGGCGATGAGCGCGCGGCCGACCGCGACGCCTGAGCCGTTGAGGGTGTGGACGAAGTTCACCGCCTTGCCGTCCTTCGCCCGCACGCGCGCGTTCATCCGCCGCGCCTGGAAGTCGCCGCAGACCGAGCAGGACGAGATCTCGCGGAACGTCTCCTGGCCCGGCATCCAGACCTCGATGTCGTAGGTCTTCTGGCTCGCGAAGCCCATGTCGCCGGTACACAGCGTCATGATCCGGTAGGGCAGGTCGAGCTTCTTCAGCACGGCCTCGGCCGAGCCCAGCATGCGCTCGTGCTCGTTGGCCGATTGCTCCGCCGTGGTGATCGAGACGAGTTCGACCTTGTTGAACTGGTGCTGGCGCAGCATGCCGCGCGTGTCCCGCCCCGCCGACCCGGCCTCAGCCCGAAAGCACGGGGTGAGGGCGGTGAAGCGCAAGGGGAGTTCTTCCTCGCGCAGGATCGATTCGCGGACGAGGTTGGTGAGGGGGACTTCGGCTGTGGGGATGAGCCAGCGGCGATTTTCTAGAGGCCCAACGAATTTGAACAGTTGATCAATAACCGCTTCAAGCTGCCCCTTATAAGCGCCTATCTCCAAATCCTTTTTCTTAAAAAAAGTGCTTATTAAATTGGTATCCAGATCACCGATCTTATTTCCCAAGCGTTGTATTAATTCATCAATATTAAACGGCACTTCTTTTGTAACATTATTGAAATTATCTAATGCATTGCGATAATTTGATTCGACCAAATCTGCCTTTTGCTGAACGCCCTTGGGAAGCGTTCCTGACATTGCATAAAATTGGTCATCTTCAAACTTCGGCAACTGCGCCGTGCCGAACATCGCCTCGTCGCGCACGAGGATCGGCGGTGCCACCTCGGTATAGCCGTGCTCGCCCGTATGCAGGTCGAGCATGAACTGCCCGAGCGCCCGCTCCAGGCGGGCGAGTTGGCCCTTCAGCACCACGAAGCGGGCGCCGGACATCCGGGAGGCGGCCTCGAAATCCATCAGGCCCGAGGCCTCGCCGATCTCGAAATGCTGCTTCCCGGTAGCGAGTTGCGGGCGCGTGGCCTCGAAGCGGCGATACTCCACGTTGCCGTGCTCGTCGGCGCCTTCCGGCACGTCCGGGTTGGGGCGATTCGGGATCGCGGCGAGGCGCTCGTCCAGGGTCTTGCCGGTCTCGCCTTGCGCGTCTTCAAGCGCCGGCGCCTCCTCCTTCAGGCGGGCGACCTCGGCCATCAATTCTTGCGCGCGGGCCTCGTCCTTCGCCTTCTTGGCGCCGCCGATCTCCTTGGCCAGCGCGTTGCGGCGCTCCTGGTTGCCTTGCGCCGCCGAGACCGCGGATTTGCGCGCGTCGTCGAGGGCGATCAGCTCGGCCGCGAGCGGCGACAGGCCGCGCCGGCGCAGGGCCTCGTCGAAAGCGTCCGGGTTCTCGCGGATGGCGCGGATGTCGTGCATGGGCTCGGCTCGTGTGTCGCGAGCCCGACGCTTTGCAGCATCGGCACCGGCGCGACAAGGCCGGCCTCCGGTCCGCTCCGTTACTGCGCCCGGATCTGGCGCTCGGCCGCCCGGTCCTCGGCACGGCCGTAATTGATGAAGAACGCAGCCCCGTCGACGGCGCGGCCCTTCTGCAGGTTCGAGAGCTGCACGATGGTCTGGTAGCCCTGCGGATCGGTGATCCGCCACTGGCTCAGGGTCTTCAACTCGGCATCGAAGAACAGCTGGATCTTCGAGGTGCCGCCGAGCGTCGAGCGGTCCTCCAGGGCGATGCGCACGCCGCCCGGATCGTTGGAGACGTCGTTGACGGTCAGGTCCTTGGCGAGGTCGATCTTCTCCCGCAGCAGGAATTTCAGGGGCGTCTGCGAGATGAAGTAGAGGTCCTGGGTGCCGAGCTTGCGGTCCTTGACCGCCACCGAGGTGCCGTCGGCCACGATCTCCAGCGGCGAGGGCTGGTCGTAGTCGAAGCGCATGCGGCCGGGCTTGGCCAGGGTCAGCTTGCCGCCGATGCGGCGCCCGTCCGGGCCGATCTGGACGAAGCTGCCCGTGAGCGTGGTGATGCCGTTGAAATACGCGTTGGCCTGCGCGACCACGGCGGCCGGGTCGGCATCGGACGCGAGGGCGGGGGCGCCGACCGCCGCGACCTTGGCGGGCGCCTTCGCCTCAGCCTTGGTGTCCGCGATCTTGGTGTCCGCGATCCTGGCGCCCTCGGACGCCTTGGTCGCGGCCTTCGCGTCGGGCGTCTTGCTTGCCTTTTCGGCCGTGGCCTTGGCCGGCTTCGGCGCCTGGGCCACCGGCTTCTTCGGCGCGGCGGCCGGCGGCGCGGCCTCCGGGGCGGGTTCCGGCTCGGGGGCGGGGGCCGGCTGCTCCTTGCGTCCGAACAGGCCGTCGAGGAAGGAGGAAACCTGGGCGGAGGCCGGCTGCGGCAGGGCGAGCCCGGCCGCCAGGACGAGCACAGGACCGGCGGCGAGGCGGTGACGGCGGCCGATCATCGGGACGCTCTCCTGAAGGCAGTTCGAACGAGGCGGGTGCTGCCCGCTTAGAAGCCCACCCTGTGGCGAATATGCGACGGGTGGGGTTAGCATCGGACGAGCGCCACGCCGTGAGGCCGGCTCGACGATCCGCGTCAGGCCCCCTCTCCCGCTTGGAAGAGGGGGGTTCGGGCGGCGGGCTCAGTCGTCGTAGTCCATCATGCCGGAGGCGGCGTGGCCGCCCTCCATCAGGATCTCGCGCTTGCCGGCGTGGTTGGCCGGGCCGACGATGCCCTCGATCTCCATCCGCTCCATGATCGAGGCGGCGCGGTTGTAGCCGATCTGAAGGCGGCGCTGGATGTAGGAGGTCGACGCCTTCTTGTCGCGCATCACCACCTGCACGGCCTGGTCGTAGAGCTCGGCGCCGGGATCGATCCCGCCGCTGCCCGCATAGGCGCCGGCATCGAAGATCGGGGCGTCCAGGTCCTCGGCCTCGGCGGCCTGGGCCTTCTCCGCCTTGTCGGCCTTGTCCGCCTTCGAGCCCTTGGCCGGCTTCTCGTCGCTGCTGCCGTCATCCGCCGTGACGGCCTCGAGGTAGGAGGGGCGGCCCTGGCGCTTGAGGTGGGCGACCACGCTCTCGACTTCCGAATCCGAGCAGAACGGCCCATGCACGCGCGTGGTACGCCCGCCGCCGGCCATGAACAGCATGTCGCCCTGGCCCAGCAACTGCTCGGCGCCCATCTCGCCCAGGATCGTGCGGCTGTCGATCTTGCTGGTCACCTGGAAGGAGATCCGGGTCGGGAAGTTCGCCTTGATCGTGCCCGTGATCACGTCCACCGACGGACGCTGCGTGGCCATGATCAGGTG
>NZ_JAKSXY010000018.1 GCF_022829445.1 Methylobacterium sp. J-068
GAGGAGGTGGGGCAGGAACGCGGCGCAGGCGAGCGCCATCGCCAGCAGGGCATCGGCCGTCGTCATCGCCCGGCGCGGCCAGATGCCGAACCCCGCGAGCGGCGCGAGACCCAGCACCGCGAGGGCGAACCAGAGCGCGAGCGTGCGGACCAGCATCGCGCCGAGGCGCCGGAGCCAGCGGCGCCGGACGCGCGCGCCATTGCCGATCAGCAGCGCTCCGAGCCCGAGCGTCGCGGCGTAGAGAAGGGCCGCGAGGCCTGAGCCGAGTGCGTAGGCTCCGAGCATGGGCTGCTGCGCCAGGAACGCCGAGCCGCCGCTTGCGAAGGCGAGGCGCAGGGTCACGCCGCCGAAGGTCGGGTACAGGCAGGCGGCGAGGAACAGGGCCAGGGCCAGGACGCCCCCGATCAGCCGGCGCGGCCATCCGGCGGGGCTGGGCCGGAGGATCACGACGGCGAGACGCGCCAGCCCATAGATGATCGCGATCCCGAAGAGCGGGTAGCGATCGAGGAAGAAGCCGTAGAACCGGGCCTCCAGCACGGGCGGCAACGGGGTCCGCTGGTCGAACCCCGTCGCGAAGGCGACGCCGATCGCCAGGATCGCCGCCGCCAGGGGAAGAAGGGCCGGCACCGCGCCGCGCACGGCAGGTTCGCGAGCCAGGTTCAGCCCTCGTAGTTGTCGCGCACCAGACGGTCGAGCAGGCGCACGCCCCAGCCGGCGCCCCAGCTCCGGTTGATCTCGCTCGCCGAGGAGGACATCGCCACGCCGGCGATGTCGAGATGCGCCCAGGGGACATCGTTGACGTAGCGCTTCAGGAACGAGGCCGCGGTTGCGGCACCGCCGTGACGACCGCCGGAATTCTTCATGTCGGCGAACTTCGAATCGATCGCCTTGTCGTAGGCCGGGATCAGCGGCATCCGCCAAACGGCCTCGCCCGTCGCCTCGCCGGCGGCGGTGATCTTCGCCGAGAGGGCATCGTCGTTCGAGTACATGCCGGCGATGTCCTGGCCGAGCGCCACGATGATCGCGCCCGTCAGAGTCGCCAGATCGATCATGAACTTCGGCTTGTAGGAGCCCTGGATGTGCCAGATCACGTCGGCGAGGACGAGGCGGCCCTCCGCGTCGGTGTTGATGATCTCGATGGTCTGGCCCGACATCGAGGTGACGATGTCGCCGGGGCGCTGGGCGTCGCCGTCCGGCATGTTCTCGACGATGCCGATGGCACCGATGACGTTGACCTTCGCCTTGCGGGCGGCGAGCGCGTGCAGGGTGCCGACGACGCAGGCCGCGCCGCCCATGTCGCCCTTCATGTCCTCCATGCCGCCGGCGGACTTGATGGAGATGCCGCCGGAATCGAAGCACACGCCCTTGCCGATGAAGGCGATGGGCGCCTCGGCCGGGTCGGCGCCGCCGTTCCAGCGCATCACCACGACCCGGGCCTCCTTGGTGGAGCCCTGCGCCACCGCGAGCAGGGCGCGCATGCCGAGCGCCTCGAGCTTGCCGGGGCCGAGCACCTCGACCTCGACGCCGAGCTTGGTCAGCGCCTCGGTGCGGCGGGCGAATTCCTCCGGGTGAAGGACGTTCGGCGGCTCGTTGACGAGTTCGCGGGCGAGGATGACGCCGTCGGCCACGGCCTCGGCGGTCCTGGCGGCGCTCTCGGCGGCGGCGGCGTCCGCCACCATCAGGGTCAGGGAGGTGCCCTTGGCGTCCTCGCCCTCGGGCTTCTTCTTGGTCTTGTAGCGGTCGAAGCTGTAATGGCGCAGGCGGGCGCCGAGCGCGAAGTCGGCGGCGTTCTCGGCGGTCACGTCGAGCCCGGCGAACGTCAGCGCCGCGTGCGCGTCGCGGCCCGAGACCTTGCCGGCGGTGAAGCCGCCCAGCGCCGGCCAGTCGATCTTGGCGCGGTCCTTCTCCGAACCGAGGCCGATCACCAGAAGCCGGTCGGCGTCGAGGCCGGCGGGGGCCGGCAGGGCCAGGGCCGACAGCGACTTGCCCTTGAAGCGCTCGCTCGCGGCGGCGCGCGCCACGAGGTCGGCGACACCGCCGCCGATCGCCTGCGCCACGGCGGGCGCCAGCGCGAGGTCGTCGCCCACGAACAGGACGATGTCGCCCCGGCCCACAGGACCGAGAGGCCCGAACGCGATCGTGATTCCGTCCGCCATGACGCTGCTTTCCGAGAATGGGACTCGAACGAGAGATACGTTCGAAGAAGTGCGAGCAAACCGTGCGGAGCGGCACACGGTGACGCGCTCCGCTCCAGGCGCTTCTGTGTACCCGTTGAGGCACAGAACGCAACGCGATCGGAACGCCGCGAAACCGCCCGATTTGGCGCGCCCCGATCGGAGTCGACGGCCGGGGGGCGGGACAGGTAGAGACAGGCGGGACATTCTTCCCGCCCGGGCGATGCGGGGGCGTGCCGCGAGACGCCGATCCACGAGAACCGATGACGCAGATCGAGCGCTACATCTTCAGAATCGCGCTCGGGGCGTTCCTGGCCTGCCTGGTCGGCCTGACCGGCACGATCTGGGTGACCCAGGCCCTGCGCGAACTCGACCTGATCACGGCCAAGGGCCAGACGCTGGTCATCTTCTTCCTGATCACCGGCCTGTCGCTGCCGACCCTGATCACCGTCATCGCCCCGGTCGCGCTGTTCATCGCGGTGGTCCACACCCTGAACAAGCTGAACGGCGATTCCGAGCTGATCGTGATGTCGGCCGCCGGCATGCGGCCGCGCCAGATCCTACGCCCCTTCCTCAGCCTCGGCCTCGCGGTCAGCCTCGCGGTGGCCTTCCTGACGATCCAGGTGATGCCGTCCTCGTTCCAGGAACTGCGCGACGTGCTCACGCGCGTCCGGGGCGACTTCATCGCCAACGTGGTCAAGGAGGGGCAGTTCACCAGCCTCGACAGCGGCATCACCTTCCACTTCCGCGAGCGCGGTCCGGGCGGCGGCCTGCTCGGGCTGTTCATCCAGGACAAGCGCGAGGCCGGGAAATCGGTCGTCTACCTCGCCGAGCGGGGGCAGGCGATGGAGTATGGCGGTCAGAGCTACCTCGCCCTGGAGAAGGGCAGCATCCACCGCCAGCAGAAGGGCTCCCGCGACGCCTCGATCATCACCTTCGAGCGCTACACCGTCGACCTCGCGGCCTTCACGCCGCCGGACGCGGAGCTGGTTTACAAGCCGCGCGAGCGCGCCACGATGCAGCTCCTGTTCCCCGATACCGGCGAGACCTACTACAAGCAGCAGAAGGGCCGCTTCCGGGCGGAACTGCACGATCGGCTCTCGTCCTGGCTCTACCCCCTGGCCCTGACCTTCATCGCCTTCGCGGCGTTGGGCGACCCGCGCACCACCCGGCAGGGACGCGGCCTCGCGGTGGCGGGCGCGGTGATCGCGGTGGTGGTGGTGCGGATCGGGGGATTCGCCGCCAGCAGCGCGGCCGCGCGCAGCCCCGGCGCCGTGGCGGCGGTCTACGGCGTGCCGCTCCTCGCCATCCTGATCTCGACGATCATCATCTTCAACGGCGCGGCCGTGCGGGAGCGGAATGCCCGCGCGATCCGTGCCTTCGCGGGCCTCGTCGCTCGCCTCAGGCGGCGCCCGCGCCTCGGCGTGCAGTGAGGCGCGGTTAGGCCATGCTGATCGGCGCGACCCTCGGCCGCTACTTCGCCATGCGCTTCCTGCGCACCATCCTGGGCGTGTTCCTCACGGTCTTCACGCTCGTCTACACCCTGGATTTCGTCGAACTCCTGCGCCGCGCGGGCGATGCCGAGGGCGCGTCCACGGGTTTGATGGCGCAGCTCTCGCTCTACCGGACGCCGGCGGTGGCCGAGGGCGTGCTGCCCTTCGCGATCCTGTTCGGCTCGATGGCCGCCCTGCTCCAGCTCTCGCGCAAGCTCGAACTCGTGGTCGCGCGCGCCGCCGGCATCTCGGCCTGGCAGTTCCTGCAGCCGGGCGTGTTCGTGGCGCTGGCCATCGGGGCATTCACGGTCGGCGTCTACAATCCGGTCTCGGCCCTGATGAAGCAGCGTTCCACCGAGATCGAGGCGAAGATCTTCTCGCGTTCCACCAAGGCGAATTCCGGCAAGGACCTCTGGCTGCGCCAGCGCAGCCTCGACGGGCAGGCCATCATCCGGGCGGACACCGCGATCGAGGGCACCACCGCGCTCGCCGGGGTCTCCGTCTTCACCTTCGACGAGGCGGGCCGGTTCACCGCGCAGATCGAGGCCGCGCGGGCGAGCCTGCACGACGGCTACTGGGCGCTGACCCAGGCCCGCGTGATGGCCCAGGGGCAGCCGGCCGAGACCTTCGACACCTACCTCATCGCCTCGACCCTGGTGCCATCGCAGGTCCGGCAGCGCTTCACGCCCCCCGAATCTGTGCCTTTCTGGCAACTGACCGAGACCATCGCGCGCTTCGAGCGGGCGGGTCTCGATGCCACGCGCTACCGTCTCCAGTACGATGTGCTGCTGGCCCGGCCGGTCCTGTTCCTCGCCATGGTGCTGGTGGCGGCCAGCGTTTCCTTAAGGTTCTTCCGCTTTGGTGGTGTGGGTAAGCTCGTGCTGGGCGGCGTGGCGGCGGGGTTCGTGCTGTATGTCGCCCGACAGGTGCTGGAAGGCCTCGGTGCCTCGGGAATCGTGACGCCGGCGGTGGCGGCGTGGTTCCCGGCCGTGGTAGGGAGTCTCCTCGGTACGCTCACGCTTCTCTATCAGGAGGACGGCTGATGTCGGACTCGCGGGTGGAGAGGGTGCAGGGGCCTTGGCAGGAGTTGGGACTGGCGTTGCGTAAGGTCGCCGACATCGCGTTAGCCACCGGGTTCGTGGCCCTCCTGACCGTCGCCGCACCGGCGGCGACGGGCGGCCGCGCCATGGCGCAATCGAGTTCTTCGGCGCAGTCGGGCCCTTCGGCTCAGCCGGGCCCGAAGAGCGCCGCCGGGCAGAAAGCCGTCCCCGCTCGGAAGGCCGGCGAGAAGCCGGCCGAGCGCCTCCTCGTCGAGGCGGCCGAGCTCGTCTACGACAACGACCGCAACACCGTGATGGCGCGCGGCAACGCGGAGCTGCATTACGGCGCCCGCGTGCTCCAGGCCGACCGGGTGACCTACGACCGCAACGCGAGCCGCGTCTACGCGGAAGGCAACGTGCGGCTGACCGAGGCCACCGGCGCGGTGCTGACCGGCGAGAAGATGGAGCTGACCGACGATTTCCGGAGCGGCTTCATCGATGCCCTGCGCGTGCAGCAGACCGTGGAACTCCACGGCCAGCCGGTCCGCACCCGGTTCTCCGCGCCCCGCGCCGAGCGGATCGAGGGCGACACCACCAGCTTCGAATACGGCACCTACACCGCCTGCGAGCCGTGCAAGAACAATCCGGAGACGCCGCCGCTCTGGCAGATCCGCGCCACCAAGATCATCCACAACAATCAGACTCACACCATCGCGTTCGAGGAATCGAGCCTCGAGATCGCGGGCATCCCGGTCGCCTACCTGCCGTATTTCGAGACCGCCGATCCGACGGTGAAGCGCAAGACCGGCTTCCTGACGCCCCGCTTCGTCACCTCGACGGCGCTCGGCTCCGGGGTCGCGACGCCGTTCTTCATCGATCTGGCGCCGAACTACGACCTGACCCTCTCGCCCGCCTTCCTGAGCAACCAGGGCGTCCTCGGTCAGGCGGAGTTCCGCCACCGCCTCGAGACGGGCTCCTACAACCTACGCCTCTCCGGCATCTTCCAGACCACGCCGAGCGCCTTCCTGCCCGGCCCCCTCGGCGCGGGCGACCGCGACTTCCGGGGCGCGGTGGAATCCAAGGGCCAGTTCTACATCAACGACCGCTGGCGCACCGGCTGGGACGTCGTCGGCGTCACCGACAAGTGGTTCCTCGACAATTACCGCATCCGCAACCAGAGCATCACCACGGACTACTTCCGTGAAGCGGTCTCGACGGCCTACCTGATCGGCCAGGGCGACCGCTCGTGGTTCGAGGCGCGCGGCTACTACTTCAAGGGCCTGTCGAGCTTCGACTGGCAGAAGGAGCAGCCTTTCGTTGCGCCCGTGATCGACTACGACAAGCGCATCAACGGCCCGGCGCCGCTCGGCGGCGAGGTGCGGTTCGAGGCCAACATCACCAGCCTGACGCGTCAGGCCACCGACTTCCAGGCCGTGCAGAGCCCCACCGGCTACCTGCTGACCCCGACCGTCAACGGGCGGACCTACAACCTCTACGAGACCTGCACCACGTTCGAGCGGGGCAAGTGCATCATCCGGGGCCTGGCCGGCACCAACACCCGCGCCTCGGCCCAGCTCTCCTGGCGCCGCTCCTTCATCGACGACATGGGGCAGGTCTTCACCCCCTTCGCCTACCTGCGCACGGACGCGTTCTTCGTCGATCCGCGCAATTCCGGCTACCAGAATGCCCTGGTGCAGAACATCGCCCGCCAGGACGCCGACTTCTCGGGCCGCGTGCTGCCCGCCGTGGGCATCGATTACCGCTATCCCTTCGTGAGCAATTTCGGGCCCCTCGGCGTCCACACCATCGAGCCGATCGCCCAGGTGATCGCGCGGCCGAGCGAGACGCATATCGGCCGCCTGCCGAACGAGGACGCGCAGAGCCTGATCTTCGACGACACCTCGCTGTTCGAGTGGGACAAGTTCTCCGGCTACGACCGGGTCGAGGGCGGCGTGCGCACCAATCTCGGCGCGCAATACTCCGTCGTGACCCCGGCCGGCTGGTACGCGAACGCCATGTTCGGCGAGTCGATCCAGATCGCGGGTGTCAATTCCTTCCGCCGGGGCGACATCGCCAATGTGGGCCTCGATTCCGGCCTGGAGAACCGGCGCTCGGACTTCGTCGGCCGCTTCCAGCTCTCGCCGAACCAGAACATCACCTTCATCACGCGCGGCCGCTTCGATCAGGCGGATCTCGGCGTGAACCGGGTCGAGACCGGTATCATCGCCCGGCTCTCGCCCTTCGCGCCGATCGACCTCTCGGCCTTCTATTCCTACTACAAGGCCCAGCCGGCTCTGGGCTTCGCCAATCGCCGCGAGGGCGTGACCGCCTCGGCAACCTATCACGTCACGCCGAACTGGTTCGTGACCGGGTCTGCCCTGATCGACATGTCGCACTACCTCGACGTGCGCGACACGTTCAAGACCGCCTATGCCTCCTACCTTGCGAACCCGGTCGGCGATGCGCCGGTCTATTCCAATCCCGGGCGCTTCTACCTCTCGGGCATGAGCATCGGCGGCGGCTATCAGGACGAGTGCACCACCGTGTCGGTGAACTACATCGTCTCCCCGACCGCCACCGCGCTCGGCACCAGCGAGCGCAACCGCACCGTCCTCCTGAGGCTCGAACTCAAGACCCTGGGCGAAGCCGATTTCCGCCAGAACCTCGGGACCGCGGTGACGGCCGACGGCATCTCGACGATCCGTTGACAGGGTCCGGCGCCCACGCATGCGGAGGCCGGCGGTGAGCCGCCTGCGCGCGCCCGTCGCCCTCACACTGGGGGACCCGGCCGGCATCGGCCCCGAACTCGCCCTGATGGCATGGTTGGCGCGCGACGACGGCGCGGGTCTGCCGCCCTTCTTCCTGATCGGCGATCCCGATTTCATCGAGCGCCGAGCGGGCGCGATGAACCTGCAGGTCCCGGTCGCCGATGTCGGCCCCGACCTCGCCGAGGAGGTCTTCGCGCGCGCTCTGCCGGTGATGCCGATGCCGAGCGGCATGCGCGTCGATGCCGTGCCGGGCCGCCCGGATTCGGCGCATGCGGGCGCGATCCTCGAATCGATCACCACCGCCGTGACCCTCGTGCAGCGCGGGGCCGCGTCGGCGCTGGTGACGAACCCCATCGCCAAGTACGTCCTGACCCAGGTCGGCTTCGCGCATCCGGGCCACACGGAGTTTCTCGCCTCCCTCGCGGTCGCGCCCGGCGAGGCGCCGCCGCTGCCCGTGATGATGCTGTGGTCCGAAACCCTCGCGGTGGTGCCGGTGACCATCCACGTGGCCTTACGCCGGGTGCCCGAGCTCCTGACGCAGGATCTGGTGGTGCGCACGGCCCGCATCGTCGCCCACGACCTGCGCCATCGCTTCGGCCTCGCGCGGCCCCGCCTCGTCCTGTCCGGCCTGAATCCCCATGCGGGCGAGAACGGCACGATGGGGACCGAGGACCGCGACGTGCTGGAGCCGGCCGTGATGCAGTTGCAGAACGAGGGCATCGACATCCGGGGACCGCTCCCCGCCGACACCCTGTTCCACGAACGGGCACGAGCGAGCTACGATGTGGCCCTGACCCCGACCCACGATCAGGGACTGATTCCCATCAAGACCCTGGCCTTCGACGAGGGGGTGAACGTCACCCTCGGTCTGCCCTTCATCCGGACCTCACCGGATCACGGCACCGCCTTCGACATCGCGGGCCGGGGCGTTGCGCGGCCCGACAGCCTGATGGCGGCCCTCCGTCTCGCCGCCCGACTCGCGAAGGCCGGCGCGTGAGCGGGGATGGCGAGCTGAGTGTGGACGGCCTGCCGCCGCTGCGTGAGGTGGTGCGCCGGCACGGCCTGGAGCCGAAGAAGGCGCTCGGCCAGAACTTCCTGTTCGACCTCAACCTGACGGGCCGGATCGCCCGCGCCGCCGGCCCCCTCGACGGCGTCACCGTGGTGGAGATCGGCCCAGGGCCCGGCGGCCTCACGCGCGCACTCCTCGCCGAGGGCGCGCGCCGCGTCATCGCCATCGAGCGCGACCCCCGCGCCCTGCCGGCGCTCGCCGAGGTCGCCGCGCATTATCCCGGCCGCCTCGACGTGATCGATGCCGACGCCCTGCGCTTCGACCCCACGCCCCTCATCGGCGCCGGGCCGGTGCGGGTGGTGGCCAACCTGCCCTACAACATCGGCACGCCGCTCCTGGTCGGGTGGCTCACGGGCGCGGCCTGGCCGCCGTGGTGGGATTCGCTGACGCTGATGTTCCAGCGCGAGGTCGCCGAGCGCATCGTCGCCGACGAGCACGACCGCGCCAATTACGGCCGCCTCGGCGTCCTCTGCGGCTGGCGCACGCAGGCCCACATCCTGTTCGACGTGGCGCCGTCCGCCTTCGTGCCGCCGCCGAAGGTGACCTCGTCCATCGTCCGTCTGACGCCGCGCGCCGAGCCCCTGCCCTGCTCGGTCCAGGCGCTCGAAGCCATCACCCGCGCGGCCTTCGGGCAGCGCCGCAAGATGCTGCGCCAGAGCCTGAAGGCGGCGGTCCCCGACCCCGCCCGCCTCCTCGCCGCCGCCGGCATCGCCGAGACCGCGCGGGCCGAGGAAGTCCCGGTCTCCGCCTTCGTGGCGATGGCGCGGGCGCTCAAGGACGGCTGATCCTGTCTCCGCCTGAGCGAAGCCCGGATCCGCCATCCCGAAGGGGGCAACCGGATTTGGGATGACGAAAACGAAAGAGGCCGCGCGGATCGCTCCGCGCGGCCTCTTCGATTCGCATCCGGGTCCGGTTGCGATCAGCGGCCCTGCTGGACCGCCGAGAGGACCCAGCGGCCGCCGCGCTCGCGCACGAAGGTCCAGAGTTCGACGGCCTCGGGCTCGCCGGTCTCGACCACGCGCTGGGTGCGCCGGTCGAGGGTCACGTCCTTGATCGCGTAGCGCATCGCCACCGTGGCGTACTCGGCATTGCCCTCGCCCCACGATTCGGACAGGTCGCCCTGCAGGAGCTTCACGTCCGAGATCCGGTTGACGACGCCGCGCGCCTCGTTGGCCCGCAATTCCTCGATGAAGTAACCGGCCATTTCCGGGGTGGCGAGGTTGCGCAGGGCCGCCGCGTCCTCACGGCCATAGGCCGCCTGGACGTCGTTGAGCGCGATCTCGAAGCTCTGGAAGTCACCGGGGCCGATCTGCACCGGGCGTGCCTGAACGGGCTGCACCGGAGCCGGGCCGCGCGCCTGGGCACTGGCGGTGCCGCCTCCCAGCGGTGCGCCGGCCATGGGCGCCGGGTTCGGACGCGCTCCGGACTGAAGGTCCGAGCGGGCGAGACCCGCGGCGGCCGGGGTGTCCTGGCGACGGCGGAACCAGCGCACCGCGAAGGCCACCAGCATCACGACGAGGCCGACCTGCAGCAGCAGACCGAGGAAGGACATGATGCCGCCGAGGCCGCCGAAGAAGCCGCCGCCCAGCAGCGCGCCGAGCAGGCCCGCGCCGAGCAGGCCCGCCATGAAGCCACCGCCGAAGCGACGGCCCGGCTGCGCGGCCTGGTTCATGCCCGGATTGCCCATGGCGGGGCCGGGCTGGGTCTGCGAACGCTGAATCGGGGCCGGTGCGCCGGGCGCCGTCGTGGTGGCGGAGGGCGGCGTGAAGGTGCGCGATCCGCGCGAGCCCATGCCACCGCTGCTGCCGCTTCCGGGACGCGCCTCGACGACGGGCGCGGCGAGGGTCAACGCCGCGGCGAGCGCGAGCATGGACGCCGCGCGCTTGCGACGAGTGGTGGAGGTGAGCATGAAGACGCCTCTGATGACGAACGGAGAGGTCGACGACCTCGAAAGAGCCCGGCGCGAACGCCGCTCCTGCATATGGTGACGTTCCAGCATGGGTTTTAGTCCTTACAGACTGCGCTTTTCGGTGCGCGGCCGGCGAGCCGGAGTCGATTTCAGACGACGGCCGGAAAGACGAGGCGGACCACCGATCCCTCCCCCAGCTTCGAATCGATCGAGACCGTGCCGTTCTGGCGCTTCATCAGGCCGTGCACGATGGCGAGCCCCGTGCCCCGCCCGGCCTCGCGGCTCGTGATGAAGGGCGCCAGCGCCCGCGCCGACATCTCGGGCGACATGCCCTGGCCCTCGTCCGTGACCAGGATGCCCACCGCCCCGTCGCCCGGCCGTTGCAGGCCGCGGTCCCCGGGCGGCACCGCGAAGGTCGCGATGACGATCCGCCCCGGCTGGGGCATCGCCTCGCAGGCATTGGCCACGATATGGGTCAGCGCCAGTTCCACCTGCGTCGGGTTGGCGAGGCCGGGGGCGAGGCCCGGATGGGGGCGGATGGCGAGGTCGACCCGCGTCGGCAGCGTCGGGCCGACCCGGGCGCCGAAATCCTCGATCAGGCGGTTCAGGTCCACCGGCCGCACGTCCGGAGCGATGCGGCGCGAGAAGGCCAGCAATTGTCGGGTCAGGATCGTCGCCCGCTCGGCGGCATCGGTGGAGCGCAGGATCGCGCGCTGGATGAACGGCTCCTCCCGGTCGCCGAGGCGGCGCTTCAGGCCGTCGATGTAGCCGATCAGGATCTGGAGGAAGTTGTTGAACTCGTGCGCCACGCTGTTGGTGAGGAGCCCGAGCGCCTCGCGCTGGCGCGAGAGTTGGAGGGCGCCCTCGGCGTCGCGACGCCGGGTCACGTCGACCACCTGCGCGAGCCGGTAATCCGTCCCCGGAACCGTGGCGACGAGCAGCTGGGCCCAGTAGGTCGCGCCGCTCCGGGATTGCGCGAGGATCTCGACGCCCTCGGGCCGGGTGCCGGTCAGAGCGGCTTTCAGGGTGGCGCAGGTCTCCCGGTCTCCGTCCGGCCGCAGCATCGCGGCGGCTCGGCCGCCAATCGCCTCGCCGGCCTCACGCCCGCTCAAGGCCAGGAAGGAGGCGTTCGCGAGGACGATCCGGTCCCCATCCGCGTCGAGCAGGAGCGCCGGCACGGGCGAAGCGGTCAGGAGCGCGGCGAGGCCCGGGTCCGGCCTCGTCTCCGACGCGGGGTCGTCCGTCCGGGGCGATGCCATGGCCTCTCCGCCGATGCGGGACGTCGCGCCCCTCGGAGTCAAGCCATAGCGGCATCCGCCGCCGCGGCAAAGCGCCGGGACGACCCTACTGGCGCACCCACATCACCCGGCCGATCCAGGCGATGTCGCCGACATTGACGATGCGGTCGGCGTGCTCGGGGTTCAGCGAGGCGAGTTCGATCGTGCGTGCCGTCTTGCGCTTCAGTTCCTTGGCCAGAACCTCGCCGACCGTGAGCCGCACCACCACGCGGTCGCCCTTGCGGACGCTGGCGGTGGGAGAGACGATGAGCACGTCGCCGTCCCGGTAGAGCGGCGCCATCGAATCGCCCTGCACCTCCAGGGCGAAGGCGCGGTCGTCGCCGAGGTCGGGAAACTCGATCTCTTCCCAGCCGGGGCCGCCGGTGGGCATGCCCTCATCGGTGAACAGCCGGCCCGAGCCGGCCTGGGTCATGCCGACGAGCGGGATCATGGTGCGCGGCGGGCCACCGCGCGCCTCGATCAGGCGGAGAAAGTCGTCCAGGCTCGCGCCGGTGGCGGCGAGCACCTTGGAGACCGATTCGGTCGAGGGCCAGCGCTTGCGTCCGTCGGGGCCGATGCGCTTCGAGCGGTTGAAGCTCGTCGCGTCGAGGCCGGCCCGGCGCGCGAGGCCGGATGCGGAGAAACCATGCCGCTCGGCCAAGCGGTCGATCGCGGTCCAAATCTGTTCATGAGACAGCATTGGGGCTCAAAGCGCACTACGGTTAAGACGTTCAGCCTATTTCTAGGAAAGTAGAACTATTTCCGCCTGATGGCAATGCCCACTCGACCATCAAAAACGCTTCGTCATCGCTCCGATAGCTTCTCACGACTTGCTCGCCAGAGTTGCAGCGATGCGCGAAGCGGCGATGTTTGATCGCCGTCTCGAAACCCGTTAGGGAGCGCGGATGCCGATCATCTACAAGATCTGTCCGCGCGATCTCTGGCGGGAGGCCGAGGCGCTCGGCCGCTTCACCGGCGCGCCGGTCGACCTGGCCGATGGATATATTCATTTTTCCACCGCGTCCCAAGTGGCGGAGACGGCCTCACGCCACTTCGCGGGCGCGACGGACCTCGTCCTCGTCTCGGTGGAGGCGGACGCCCTCGGGCCGGCCCTGCGCTACGAGCCGTCGCGCGGCGGCGACCTCTTCCCGCATCTCTATGGCGACCTGCCCCTCGATGCCGTGCGGGCGCTCGACGCGTTGCCCCTCGGCTCCGATGGCCGCCACGTCTTCCCCGCCGCTCTTCGGGGCGAACCCTCGGCGTAACGGCCGTCTCCCGGTGATCGGAGCCTTCCCGTGATCAACGCGCTGTTCCCCCTGGCCCGGCCGCTCCTGCACAGCCTCGACCCGGAGACCGCCCACAACCTGACCCTGCGGGGACTCTCGGCCCTGCCGCCGCGCGGGCCGGGCGCGGATGATTCGCGCCTCGCGGTCGAGGTGCTGGGGCGGCGCTTTCCGAATCCGGTCGGCCTCGCCGCGGGCTTCGACAAGGGCGCGCAGGTGCCGGACGCCCTGCTCGGCCTCGGTTTCGGCTTCGTGGAGGTCGGCGGCGTGGTGCCGAGGCCTCAGCCGGGCAACCCGCGCCCGCGCGTGTTCCGCCTCACCCGGGACAGCGCCGTCATCAATCGCTTCGGGCTGAACAGCGAGGGCCTCGACGTGGTGCGGGCCCGCCTCGCGGCCCGGCAGGGCCGGCCGGGCCGGGTCGGCGTCAATATCGGGGCGAACAAGGAGTCGACGGACCGCCTGGCCGACTACGTCACCTGCACCCGCGCCCTGGCGCCGCTGGTCGACTTCATCACCGTGAACGTCTCCTCGCCCAACACGCCGGGCCTGCGCGACCTCCAGGGCGAGGCGTTCCTCGACGAACTCCTGGCCCGCGTGGTCGAGGCGCGCGACGCCACCCATCCGGGCACGGCGATCCTGCTCAAGATCGCGCCGGACATCACCCTGGAGGCTCTCGACGCCATGGCGGCGACGGCCCTGCGCCGCGGCGTGCAGGCGCTCGTCGTCTCCAACACCACCGTCGCCCGCCCCGCGAGCCTGCGCGAGACGGCGCTCGCCACGGAAACGGGCGGCCTCTCGGGCCGGCCGCTCTTCGCGGCGGCGACACGGCTCCTCGCCGAGACCTACCTGCGGGTCGGCGTGAGGCTGCCGCTGATCGGCGTCGGCGGGATCGATTCTCCGGAGGCCGCCTGGACCAAGATCCGCGCCGGCGCCAGCCTCGTGCAGCTCTATTCCAGCCTCGTCTATGCCGGGCCGGGCCTGATCCCGGAGATCAAGCGCGGCCTCGTCGCGCGCCTGAAGGCCGAGAACGCGACGAGCCTCGCCTCGGTCGTCGGGCGCGACGCGGCCGCGCTGGCGACGATGGCGGCCTGACGCCTCCTTCGAGCGGCAGCGTCCCGTCTTGGTCCGTTCCTTGTCACCGTCGTCGTAGGCAACGCCGATGCGGTCGCCCCCGAGCGCGGAGATCACGCCCGGATACCACTTGCCGCCGCCCTGGACGTTGCGCTCGACCCGCCCGCCGATCGCCCAGTTCTACGGCTTCACGTTGCCGAGGCTCATCGCCTCGCGATCCCCGTCGTCGTAGGCGACGACAATCCGTCGCCCCCCGCCGCGCGGGCCTCAGCGCGGCCGGCGCCGCCCGGTCCCGGCCAGGACGGCGCCCCCGGCCGCGAGGCCGAGCAGGACCCATTTCAGGGGCAGGCGGCCGGCCTCCTCGCTCGGAAGGGGCTCGACCACCATCCGCCCCGGAGCGATCTCGACGCCCGGCTTTCCATAGGCCTGCGCATCGGCGATCTGCTCGCGCGAGACCGCCCATTCGGCGCCCATCTGACGATCATGCGCCATCACCGCCACCCCGACAGCGACGGCGGTGGCCAGGGCGGCGAACACCCGAACCGGCGTTCTCATGGATCTCGTCTCTCCAGCGGGACCTCGACGGGTCGGGGCCATGCATGCGGCATAGCCGAAAGACACGCGCCGGTTCGAACGATTTCAAGCTGGTGAACGCCGACCCTGCGGAAAACGCATGGCACCCTTAAGCGCATGACGGGCCTGCGTTTTCGCATGGTTGAGCGCCGCCTTCGCACTGCGATATCGGGGGGCAGCCTCCCATCCCGTCCCCATCCCGCCCCCCGCCCCTGCCAGGACCCTCCATGGATCACCCGGTCGCGACCCCCAAGCGTTCGTCCGCCGCCGGCGGCTGGGGCGCGTTGAAAAGCTGCGGCAAGCACCTTCTCGGCAGCCGCGCACCGCTCTCCGGCGCCCGCACCCTGCTGAAGGCTAACCAGCCGGACGGCTTCGACTGTCCCGGCTGCGCCTGGGGCGACCCGGAGCACGGCTCGTCGTTCGAGTTCTGCGAGAACGGCGTCAAGGCGGTCTCCTGGGAGGCCACCGACAAGCGCACGCCGCCGAAATTCTTCGCCCGGCACACCCTGACCGAACTCCGTGGCTGGACCGACTACGCCCTGGAGGGCGAGGGCCGCCTGACGCATCCGATGCGCTACGACGCGTCGAGCGACCGCTACGTCGTCACCACCTGGGAGGCGGCCTTCGCCGAGATCGGCGCCACGCTGCGCGGTCTCAGCCATCCCGATCAGGCCGAGTTCTACACCTCCGGCCGGGCCTCCAACGAGGCCGCCTATCTCTACCAGCTCTTCGCCCGGCACTACGGCACCAACAACTTCCCCGACTGCTCCAACATGTGCCACGAGGCCAGCGGCATCGCCCTCCAGGCGGCCATCGGCGTCGGCAAGGGCACGGTGCTCCTCGAGGATTTCGAGAAGGCCGACGCGATCTTCGTGGTGGGCCAGAACCCCGGCACCAACCATCCGCGCATGCTCGGCGACCTGCGCCGCGCGGCCCAGCGCGGCGCCAAGGTGGTGGTGTTCAACCCCGTGCGCGAGCGCGGCCTGGAGCGCTTCGCCGACCCGCAGAACACGGTGGAGATGCTGCGCGGCTCGAGCGCCCCGGTCGCGAGCCACTATTACCAGCCGCGCCTGGGCGGCGACATGGCGGCCTTCCGGGGCATCGCCAAGGCGGTGTTCGCGGCCGACGACGCGGCGCTCGCCGCCGGCAAACCGTCGCGGCTCGACCTTACCTTCCTGCGCAACCACACCGCCGATCACGCGGCCTACCGCGCCGCCGTCGATGCCACGACCTGGGCGGCGATCGAGGACCAGTCCGGCCTCACCCGCGCCGACATCGAGGTCGCGGCCGAGGTCTATCTCGCCGCCGACCGGGTGATCTGCACCTGGGCCATGGGCGTGACGCAGCACCGGCACTCGGTCGCCACCATCCGCGAATTGACCAACGTCATGCTCCTGCGCGGCCATGTCGGGCGCCCCGGCACCGGCCTCTGCCCCGTGCGCGGCCATTCCAACGTGCAGGGCGACCGCACGGTGGGCATCAACGAGAAGCCGCCGGCCGCCCTCCTCGACGCCCTGGAGCGGGAATTCGGCTTCACCGCGCCGCGCCGGCACGGCCACAACGTGCTGGCGAGCATCGGCGCCATGCTGGACGGCTCCGCCAAGGCGTTCATCGGTCTGGGCGGCAACTTCGCCCGCGCGACGCCGGACACGACGCTGGTCGCCAAGGCCCTGGCCTCCTGCGACCTCACCGTCCACATCGCGACGAAGCTGAACCACTCGCACCTCGTGCCGGGCCGCGTGGCCTACCTGCTGCCCTGCCTCGGCCGCACCGAGATCGACCGCAACGCGAAGGGCAGGACCCAGATCGTCACGGTCGAGGATTCCATGAGCATGGTCCACGGCTCGGGCGGCATCAACAAGCCGGCCTCGCCGGAACTCCGCTCGGAGATCGGCATCATCGCCGGCATGGCGGCGGCGACCGTCGGCTCGGAGCGGGTCGACTGGGCGATGCTGGCCGATGATTACGACCGGATCCGCGACCTCATCGAGCGCACGATCCCGGGCTTCACCGGCTACAACCTGCGCGTCCGGCGCCCGCGCGGCTTCATGCTGCGCAATCTGGCCGCCGAGCGGACTTTCGAGACGCCGACCGGCCGGGCCAACTTCTCCGCCGACCCGCTGCCGGAGGCGACGGAGCACCAGCGGGCCCGGCGCGAGCCCGGCACCTTCGTGCTCCAGACCTTCCGCAGCCACGACCAGTACAACACCACGATCTACGGCCTCGACGACCGTTATCGCGGGGTCTACGGCGAGCGCCGGGTGGTCTTCGCGCATCCCGACGACCTCGCGGAGATCCGGGCGCTGACCGGCGACCGCGTCGACATCGTCGGCACGCATGCGGACGGCGTCACGCGGGTGGCCGAGAGCTTCCGCCTCGTGCCCTTCGACATGCCGCGCGGATCGCTCGCCGGGTATTACCCGGAACTCAACGTCCTGGTGCCGCTCTCGACCTTCGGCGAAGGCAGCGACACCCCGACCTCGAAGTCGGTTCTGGTCTCGCTGCGCGCTCCGATCGCCGCATGAGCGCTCAGGCGGGAGGGACCGGAGAGGTTGCCGGAGAAGCCCTGGCCGAGACCTTCCTGGCGGTCACCGACTCGGTGGCCGCGCTCCAGCCCGGCCTTTCGAATTTGGAGGCCGGCATCCTCGCCGCCCTCCATCTCGGGCTGGCCGAGGACAGCCGCAGCTTCGCGCGGGTGTTCGGGATCGAGCACGCGCTGGTCCTGCGGGCCGTGGAGACGCTGGCGAGCGAGGCGGGCCTCCTCGCTCTCGCCGAGCGCAATCCCCGCACGCAGCGCACCCGCTACGCCGCCAGCGAGGCCGGCGGCGCGGTGCTGGCGCACCTGCACGGTTAGCATCTCCGAGCCTCAGCGGCCCGGCGGGGCGGCGTCGTTCGCGCAGGCACGGGCCTCCGTCCGAATCCCCGGCTCGATGAACGGCGAGCGCCGGATTTGCGCCTTCTCCTCATCGAGCAGGGTCGCGCGCGGGTAGGTGACATAGCCCTGCATCATCAGAGCCTCGGCGCGGCACTGGGCGGTCTGGCAGGCGGGGGACCGATCGGGATGAATCAGTCCGATCGTATGCAGAAGCTCGTGCCCGATGCCGCCGATCCAACGGCACCGTCCCGGGATCTCGGCCCCGTTCGCCTTGCCGCAAGCGGGCACGATCGGCTCGCCGGCCAGTCCGCGAAGGTCGTTGGCGGAAACGACCGCGATTCCGTTCCCGCCAGCGCCGGATTGTCCGCAGGCATGGTCGGCATCGACGTAGACCAGGTAGCGGGCACTCGGGTCGTCGTAGCGCGCGAGACCCAGGCGGGTCAGTTCGTCCACCGCGTTGCGGTAGAACGCGCCATAACCCGCATGCCGGTCGGTGGAGCGAAACCAAGCGGCCTTCCTGTCGGATCGGACGACACGCACGAGCGGATCGGCGAGCCGGAAGGTCGCCCCCTTCAATGTGTCGTTCAGCCATGCCTGGACATGCCGGACGCCGAATTCGGCGGCCTTGCGGTAGCTCTCGGACACGGAACGGTCGGCCGGCACGAGATAGATGACCTGTACGCTCGGTGCCGCGTACGCGGCGCCGCTCCAGCCAGCGGCGCCGAGAACACTGATCAGAACGAGGAGAAACCCGAAACGACGCATCTGCAAACCACGGACCGGCATGGAGCCCAACGTGGCAGGACTTCGTTTCGGAAATCCCCCCGCCGGTCCGAGATCTCGGTCGAGGCGCGCCTCAGCGCTTGATCGCCACCGGTCCGTTCATGCCGGGCCAGTCCGAGTAGCCGTTGGCGCCGCCGCCGTACCAGTAGGATTTCGGCGCCTCGGCCAGCGGGGCGCCGGTGGCGAGGCGCTGCACGAGGTCCGGGTTGGCGATGTAGGGGCGGCCGAAGCTGAAGAGATCGGCGCGGCCCTCGGCGAGGTCCTTCTCAGCCAGGTCCAGCGTGTACTGGTTGTTGCCGATATAGGCGCCCCGGAAGCGCTCGCGGATCTGGCCGAAATCCACCGAATCCGGCACGTCGCGGGTCTGCTGCGTCACGCCCTCGATGGTGTGGACGTAGAGCAGACCGAAGGCGTTCAGGGCCTCCACGTAGGCGCCGAAGGTCGCCTTCGGGTCGCTATCGAGCGGCGTCTTGCCGGGCTCGGTGGTGGCGGGCGAGAGGCGGATGCCGACGCGGTGGCCGCCGCCCCAGACCTCGGTCACGGCCTTCACCACCGCGAGGGGAAAGCGCAGGCGGTTCTCGATCGAGCCACCATACCGATCGGTGCGGTGGTTGGTGGAATCGCGCACGAATTGTTCGAGCAGGTAGTTGTTGGCCGAGTGGATCTCGACGCCGTCGAAGCCGGCGCGCTTGGCGTTCTCGGCGGCCCGGCGATAATCCTCGACGATGCCGGGGATCTCGTCGGTCTCCAGGGCGCGCGGCGTCACGTGCGGCTGCATGCCCGATTCCGTGAAGGCCGTGCCCTCGGGCCTGATCGCCGAAGGCGCCACCGGCTTTTGGCCGTCCGGCTGCACGTCGGGGTGCGAGATCCGGCCCGTGTGCCAGAGCTGGAGGAAGATCAGCCCGCCATTGGCATGAACCCCGGCGGTGACCGGCTTCCAGGCCTCGACCTGCGCCGCGCTCCAGATACCCGGCGTGTAGGCGTAGCCCACGGCCTGGGGCGAGATGTTGGTGGCCTCGCTGATGATCAGGCCCGCATTGGCGCGCTGGGCGTAGTAATCGACCGCGAAGGCCGGCGGCACGCCCTCGGTGGAAGAGCGGCTGCGGGTGAGCGGCGCCATCACGACGCGGTTCTTGAGGCTGAGATCGCCCAGCGTGAAGGGTTCGAGGATCGGGCTCATTCGGCGGTTCTGTCCTGGGTTGCGCCCGGCACCGTGGGTGCCCTGTGGCTTCGTCCGGGACAAGCGGCGGCGCCGGGCGGTGTTCCGCCCCCGGCGCCGCATGGCAGCCCGTCAGTATCCCTTGGCGGCGATGGCCTCGCGCCAGTTCACGGCCCGGCGCGCCATGCTGATGTGCTGGCGCTCGTACATGCGGCCCTCGATCTTGATCGCGCCGCGCTTGGCGTTCTCCTCCTTCTCGAAGGCCTCGATCACGAGGCGGGCGCGGCGAACCTCCTCGTCGGAGGGCGCGAAGCAGGTGTTGGCCGGCTCCAGCTGGCTGGGGTGGATCAGGGTCTTGCCGTCGAAGCCGAGGTCGCGCGCCTGCTGGCACTCGGCCCGGCACCCGTCCACGTCCGCGATGTCGTTCCAGACGCCGTCGAGGATCGTCAGACCCTCGGCGCGGGCGGCCGCGAGGGTGAACATCATCCAGGGCAGCATCGGCACGCGGCCGGGCACCAGCTGGGCCCAGGTATCCTTGGCCAGATCGTTGGTGCCGAGCACGAAGCAGGTCAGACGGGTGCGCCGGTCGCGCCGCGCCTTGGCGATCTCCTGAATGTTCAGGATCGCCGCCGGGGTCTCGATCATCGCCCAGACGGCGATGCTCTCGTGGGCGTCGAGGGCTTCGAGATGGTTGGCGATGCTCTCCAGCACGGCCGGCGACGAGACCTTCGGCATCAGGATCGCATCGGGCCGCGCCTCGATCGCCGCCTTCAGGTCGGCCTCGCCCCAGGGCGTCTGGGGGGCGTTGACGCGGATGATGATCTCGCGCGTGCCGTAGCCGCCGCCCTTGACCGCCGCGCAGACCTGTTCGCGCGCCACGTCCTTGGCGTCCGGCGCCACGGCATCCTCGAGGTCGAGGATCAGCGAGTCGGCGTCCAGGGTCTTCGCCTTCTCGAGCGCCCTCTGGTTCGAACCGGGCATATAGAGCACGCTGCGGCGCAGGCGGAGATCGGACATATCGGCTTCCCGTGACTTTGGCGGAAGCTTAGTGCACCCCACGCGGCGGAACACCCCGGCGGAGCCGGAATGCCGTGGCATTTCAGGGATTTTGTTGCAATGCACCCGGAATCTCGGCGCAAGCCCGATTGCGTCCGCCAGTTCCCGATCGTGAGGAGCCATGTCGCGGCAACGCTCGAAGCGCGGGTCGGACCGGGTCCGCGCCCCTAGGCCCGGGTGGATCGATCCATGCCCTATCGTGTGACGCCGGAGGGTGTCCGCCTCGCCGTGCGCCTGACGCCGCGCGCGAATCGCGACGGTCTCGATGGGCTGGTAGCGGATCCCGAGGGACGCGTCGCTCTGCAGGTTAGGATCGCCGCGCCGCCCGTGGACGGGGCCGCCAACGCGGCCCTGATCGCGTATCTCGCGAGGCGCTTGGACCTGCGTCGCTCCGAAATCCGGATCGCGTCCGGCGAGACGAGCCGGCACAAGATCGTGATCCTCTCCGGAGACGGTCCGGCGCTCGCGGCCAAGCTGGCCGCGATCACGGACGGCGCCGCGCGGCGCCGCTGAACGGCCCCGCGTCAGTGGCGCAGGGGTGCCGTTAGGCTGAAGATCACGGTGTAGTCCGGGTTCTCGACGGCCGGGTGCTCGTCCGAGAGACGGTACGAGCCGGGATTGGCCGGCTCGATCGCCTCCAGGATGGGCACCATCGTGAAGGGGTCGCCGCCGTCGAACGGCTGGATCGTGATTCCGGCCTCGGCATCCACCGTCTCGACCCGGCCAAAAACCTGCTGGCGCCGGATCAGCGTTCCCTCGTGATCGAGATAGGTGACGCCGACGAAGAGCGTCGCGCCGACCAGCTGATCGGCGAAATCCTCGTCCCATTCGATACCGGATTCGTCGTTCTCAGAGTCGCTCATGGGGACAGGGATGGCGAAGAATCCGTCCGGCGGCAACCGGGATTCCGGGAGCGTCCGCCTCAGACCAGATCTGCTTCGATCGAGCGGAGGACGGTCTCAGAACAACCGGCTGCCGTTCGGCACCGTCAGGTCGGGCCGGAACAGGACCACCGCGCCGGCTTCGTCCGTGAAACCGAGGGTGAGGACCTCGGACAGAAACTTGCCGATCTGGCGCGGCGGGAAGTTCACCACCGCGGCGATCTGCCGGCCGATCAGGTCCTCCGCCCGGTAATGCTCGGTGATCTGCGCGCTGGAGCGCTTCGTCCCGATGACCGGCCCGAAATCGATGGTGAGCTTCAGGGCGGGCTTGCGGGCCTCCGGGAACGGCTCGGCGGAGAGAACGGTCCCGACCCGGATGTCGACGGCCAGGAAGGCGTCGAAATCGATGGTCGGGCCGGCCGGCGCGTCGCTCGCGTGGGTCACGTGCACGGCGCGCTCAGGCCGTGCGCAAGTGGCGGCGCTTGTCGGCCGAGGACCATTGCATCAGCCCGACCATGACCAGGATGGTGCCGAGATAGACGATCACCTGAAGGGCGCTCGGGCGGTCCGTGTAGCCGACGAGGGCATGGAGCACGCGGCCGACGAGGCTGTCCTCGCGCAGGATCGCGGAGGTGTTCCAGAGCGGCCGGTCGAGCACGGTGATCAGGCCCGCATTGGTGAGGAACTGCGCCGCCTGCGCCGCGAGTCCCGCCGCCAGCAGGATGATGAGCGCGCTCGTCACCGAGAAGACGTAGCGGGTCGGGATCGCCGCGAGACCAAAATAGCTGACCGACGACATGGCGGCGCCCACCGCGACGCCCGCGAGCGCGCCGAACTGGATGTCCGGACCGGAGGTGCCGGACGCGACGAGGCCGTAGAGGAACAGCACGAGCTCGGCGCCCTCGCGCAGGATCGCCGCGCCGACGACCAGCGCGAGGCCGGCGGCGGTGCTCTGGCCCGTGCGCACCGCCTCGCCGGCCGCGCGCAACTCGCCGGCCATCTCGCGGCCGTGCTTGGCCATCCAGGTGTTGTGCCAGATCAGCATCAGCACCGCGACGATGAGCACGGAGGCGTTCAGGATCTCCTGGCCGGCGCCCTCGAAGGCGTCCGAGATCTTCTCCGCGAACAGCGCGACGAGGGCGGCACCCGCGAGGCCCCCCAGGATGCCGAGGAGGATCCAGCGGCCGCGCCCGGCGATGCCCCGGGTGGCGGCGAGCACGATGCCGACGATGAGGCCGGCCTCGATGACCTCGCGGAAGGCGATGACGAAGGCTCCGATCATGCGGAGGTTTCCTCTGTGTTTATGGGCGCGGCCGAGCCGGCATCGCGCCCTACCAGATCCAGAACAGCAGCGCCCAGCCGTAGACCGAGAGCGTGCAGGCGGCGGCGATGCCGAGCGTCGCGCCGATGCGGCGAAGCCCCCGTGCCGAGAGGCCGGCCACCGACCAGGCGAGCCAGACACTCCACAGGCTGGTGCCGAGGAGAAGCGCGGCGCGAATCTCCGAGACGTAGGGGATGTGGATGCCGTCGCCCCGCAGGAACGTCACCGTGAGGGCCGACAGGCCGAGGAAGACGCCGCAGCCCGCGACCGGGATCAGCGTCTGGGTGAGGTGGTGGAAACGGCGCGTGGACCAGCCGCCGAGGGCGAGGGTGGCGAGTCCCACGAGGGCCGAGAGCGAGACGCCGAGGACGATGGCGGCGGCGGCGATGTAGGCCAGCAGCAACGCACCGTCGAGGACGCTCAGCACGTCGTTGTGCTCGGGGTAGTTGGTCAGGATGAACCAGGGCAGCGTCGTCTCGAGCGGCCAGGTGACGCCGTGCTCGATCAGCCAGGTGGCGATCGCCTGCTTGGCGTCGATGTACCAGGGGCTCGACGACCACTGGAAGGCGCCCACCGCCAGACCCATCATGCCGAACAGGATCAGCACCGTCTGGTCGAGGCTCGGCTCGGCGCCGGCCACGTGGACGATCTCGTGGGTGGGGGAACGCCGGGCGAGGCGCACGGCCCCGCGATAGCCCGAGCAGCGCCCGCACATGTGACAGGCGCCGGCCCCGTTCATGGTCTTGACCGGAACCAGGGGCGCGCAGTTGAAGGCGGCACCTTTCGGTTTGGGCGAGTCGGCCCAGGCCGCGTGGTCGACCTGGAAGCTCACGGGGGCGAGCTTGGCCAGCACCGCGAAGACGCCGTTGACGGGGCAGAGGTAGCGGCACCAGACCCGCTTGTTGCGCCCGTAGAGCAGGCCGACGATGACCGCCGCCACGGTGGAACCGCCGAGCACGGCGAGCACCGGCTTCGGATAACCGTAGACGCTGACCATCTGCCCGTAGACCGTGGTGCCGGCGAACGCCACGAAGGGCCAGCCGCCCCAGGTGATCCAGCGCGGCACCGCGCGGCCGAGGCTCCAGCGGCTGGCGAACTCCGTCAGCGCGCCCTCGGGGCAGAGCACCCCGCACCAGGCGCGGCCCACCAGCACCATGCTCACCAGCACGAAGGGCCACCAGATGCCCCAGAAGGCGAATTGGGCGAAGACCGTCAGGTCGTTCCAGAGATGCGCGCTGCGGTCGGGCAGCGGCAGGAAGGCCGGCACCGCGACGAGCACCAGATAGACGGCGACCACGCCCCACTGAATGGTGCGGATGACGCCGCCATGGCGCTGCAGCCAGTTCCCGAGATCGGCGAGCTTCGCGTCGATCCAGGCATCGCGGCTGTGGCGCGGCGTGATGGAGGTCGAGACCGCCATGCGAAAATGACTTTGCCGGGGTAAGGGTACGAGGGGGTCGCGCGGTCTCTAACTGGTCACGAACTCACTTGGCGACCAGGGTGGCCTTCGAATTCGGGTGGAAGTCGTCGAACACGTCGTAGGTGCCGGGATCGACGGTGCGGAAGACGATGGACGAGGTCGCGCCCGCCGCGAGGGCCTTCTCGCGCTTCAGTTCCACGCTCTCGAACTCCACCGGGCTGGTGCCCGTGTTGGTGATCTCCAGCTTGAAGCGCGTGTTGGCCGGCACCTCGATGACGTTCGGGGTGATGGTCCCGTCCTTCATCTCGACCTTGATCACCGGCAGGTCCTCGGCCCGTGCGGGCGCGCCGGCGGCGAGGCCGGCCGCGAGGGCGATCAGGGGCAGGAAACGGCGTGCGGCGGTCATGAGGCTCAGTACGCCCCCTTCTTGCCGATCCCCGCGAAGGTGAAGTCCTGGATCAGGTCGAAGGGCTTGAACCACTCCGCGACGCCGGTCTCCTTGTCGACGTGGCGGCCGAAATGGCTGCTGGCGCCGGGCGGGGCCACGGTGAGCTTCAGGCGATAGCGGCCGGGGCCGGAGAGCTTGACGTTGTCGCCGTAATGCGGACCGTCATTGGCGACCATCGGCATCAGCGTGCCCGTGACCTTCGGCCCGGTGGCGGCCTCGCCCTCCAGCTTCGTGATCTCGAAGCTCACGGCCAGGGCCGGAACCCAGTCGCCCTCGGCGAAGCCGTTGCGGTTGTCCTTGGCGGCGTGGATGTCGGCCTCGAGGTGGATGTCGGACTGCGCGGCGGCGCGCATCATGTCCGGCGGGTCCATCTCGATCGGCTGCAGGTAGACGGCGCCGACCTCGATCCCGTTCTGGATCACGTGCGGGCCGATCGGCGTCTCCTTCGCCTGGGCGGCCCCTCCGAGGGAGGCGCCTCCGGCGATGAGGGCGGCGAGGGCGAGGGACGGGATGAGATTCTTGCGCATCGTGGCTAGCGCGTAGACCAGCGCGCCAAACAAGCAAAGAGGCTATTTCGCCACGTTCTTAGATCAGAACCATTCCAAACTAAGTTTTTGCGAGGTTCCCGAAGTATTCCCTAATACGGAGTCCGGTAGATTAGGTCGGACAGCTGACGAGACGGAGCGCGGGTCCCCTCTCCTGGAAGGAGAGGGACAGGGTGAGGTGCGTGACCTCTCCGGAGATGGACTACACCTCACCCCAACCCTCTCCTTCCAAGAGAGGGAGCCCGTCGCGATCCAGTGATCCGAAGTGATCAGCCGGAACCAGTATGACGCGTCGCCACCGGTCCGCACGGGAGCGAGCGGACCGTCATCTCGCGTTCTTATCGTCCGGCGGCCGTGTCGTGTCCGGGCTTTATCTTGCCTTTGTCCCGGCAGATCCGGGCGATGTTGAGGAGACGGGTCCGTCGGGCGATGGCCCAATGGCCTAAGCCCTCGATCCTTTGGATACGAACCATCCCGGCAAGGCCCCCTTAACGCTGACAACCCGATGTCTGAGGGCATCGCAAGTCTCGTGGCGTACCGACATGCACCGTTGTTTCACCTACTTCGCTGCGGCGTCCGCCGTCTGCGTCGGCCCCGCCGCTCGGTCCGCCGACTGGTATACGGGCGCCGTCGTACCGGCCGAGCGGGACGCCTGGATCGTCGCGGTGGACGCCTCGACCACCCTGAGTTCGCAGGGCTCGCAATTCGCCGGGGCCACGGTCACGGCCGCGCCGCAGGACAGCCTGCTCGTGAGCGGCCCGCGCGTGCGGCTCGACGGATTGATCGGCTCCTATCGCGCCGAGGGCGGCAACGGCCGCAACGCGCTCGGCGAGCAGGCCGAGATCGCCGCGATGGCCGGCTACGCCTGGGTGATGCCCGAGGCGGTGCTGTCGGGCTTCGTCGGGCTGAACGTGCGCCGCAACGAGCTCTCGCAGTTCGACGGCAGCCTGCCCACCGACAGCGTCCGGGTCGGTCTGAAGACGGCGCTCGATTACTATGCGCGCCCCACCGCCTTCACGATGCTCCACGCCACCGGCACCTATTCGACGGCCTTCGGCGCCTATTACGGCCGCGTCCGCGCGGGCGTCGCCAGCGTCGCCGGCGGCTTCCTCGGGCCTGAATTTGCGGTGCTCGGCGACGCGTATTACCGGCAATGGCGAGCCGGCATCCACCTCAGCGGGATGCAGCTGGGCGCGGTTCAGCTCGGCCTCTCGGCCGGCTACCTGCACGACCATGCCCGCAAGGGCGGCGCCTACACCACCCTCGACCTGCGCACGGGCTTCTGAGGATGCGCGCGCTGGCACCCGGCGGCACCGTCGCCCCCTCCATCGCCGCTCTGCTGCGCCGGGCCTTCGGCCGGGTGGCGATGGGGCTGATCTGGACCACCTGGAGCGTCTCCGCCGCCCTGGCACTCGGCTACCTCGCCCAGCCCGTCGGCACGGGCGCGCAGCTCGCGCTCTGCGCCGGCGCGGGGGCTGGCATGGTCGGCCTCTGGCTGTTCTGCCCGAAGCACGGATGGTCCCGCATGGCCTTCCTGGCACTCGGGAGCCTCGTGGTGGTGCGCTACGTCTACTGGCGCCTGAGCGGCACGCTGCCGGGCCTCGACGACCCAATCGGTCTCGGTCTCGGTCTCGTGCTGGTCGCGGCCGAACTCTACTGCGTGCTGATCCTCTCGGTCAGCCTCATCATCAATGCCGATCCGCTCGAGCGCGCGGAGGCGCCGGCACAGCCCGATGCGGCACTGCCCTCCATCGACGTGCTCGTTCCGAGCTACAACGAGAGTACCGAGATCCTCGCGGTCACCCTCGCGGCGTCCCTGAACCTCGACTATCCGGCCGACAAGCTCACGGTCTGGCTGCTCGACGACGGCGGCACTGACCAGAAATGCTTCGATGCCGACGTCGGCAAGGCCGAGGCGGCCCGGACCCGTCGCGCCGCGCTGCAGGCGCTCTGCCGCGCGCTCGGCGCGCGCTACCTGACCCGCGAGAGGAACGAGCACGCCAAGGCGGGCAACCTCAACAACGGGCTGAAGGCCTCCAGCGCCGAAATCGTGCTCGTGCTCGACGCCGACCACGCGCCGTTCCGCTCGTTCCTGCGCGAGACCGTCGGATTGTTCTCGACCGATCCGCGGCTCTTCCTGGTGCAGACGCCGCATGTCTTCCTCAACCCGGACCCGGTCGAGCGGAACCTGCGCACCTTCGGGCGGATGCCGTCCGAGAACGAGATGTTCTACGCCATCACGCAGCGCGGTCTCGACAAGTGGAACGGCTCGTTCTTCTGTGGCTCGGCGGCGCTCCTGAGGCGCGAGGCCCTCGATGCCGTCAACGGCTTCTCCGGCATCACCATCACGGAGGATTGCGAGACCGCCTTCGAATTGCATGCGCGGGGCTGGACGAGCGCCTTCGTCGACAAGCCCCTGATCGCCGGCCTGCAGCCCGAGACCTTCGCCGACTTCATCGGCCAGCGGACGCGCTGGTGCCAGGGCATGTTCCAGATCATGCTCCTGAAGAACCCGCTCACCAAGGCCGGCCTGAAGCCGATCCAGCGGCTCGGCTACCTGTCGAGCATGGCTTACTGGTTCTTCCCGCTGCCGCGCCTGATCTTCATGCTGGCTCCGCTGCTGCACATCTTCTTCGACGTGAAGATGTTCGTCTCTTCGCTCGACGAGGCCTTGGCCTTCACCGCGACTTACGTCGTCGCGAACATGATGATCCAGAACTATCTCTACGGCCGCGTGCGCTGGCCCTGGATCTCCGAGCTCTACGAATACGTGCAGGGCGTCCATCTCGCCCGCGCAATCGTCTCGGTCCTGGTCTCGCCGCGGACGCCCGGCTTCAACGTCACGGCCAAAGGCGTCAGCCTCGAAACCGACCACCTATCGCCCCTCTCCTGGCCGTTCTTCGCGATCTTCGGGGCGCTGGCCGCCGGCTGCGCGACGGCGACGTGGCGCTACCTCTACGAGCCCGGTGTCACCAGCCTAATGCTGGTGGTGGGCCTGTGGTGCCTGTTCAACCTCGTCATCGCCGGCGTGGCGCTCGGCGTGGTGGCCGAGCGCCGCCAGCCCGAGCGCTGCCCGAGCCTGCCGGTGTCGCGGCGCGGCCGGGTCGCCATCGGCGGCCAGAGCTTCGCGGTCGAGGTCCAGCGCGCTTCCTCCGACGGGTGCACCCTGCGCCGCGCCGATGGCGCGCCGTGGCCGGCGGCGGTGACGGATCTCGGCACGCTCGACCTGCAGCCGCGCCGGGACGGGGCGGCCCTCGCCCCCCTCCCGTTTCGTCCCCGCGCCGCGGCCAAGGGCGAGGTCTGCCCGGTCGCGTTCGAGGCGATGCATTCCGGCACCTACCGGACGCTCGCCGAACTCATGTACGGTGACGCCGCGCCGCTGCGCGATTTTCTCCAAGGCCGTCGCCGCCACAAGACCCTTCTCGGCGGATCGCTGCGCTTCCTCGCCTGGGGGATCACCGAGCCGGTCCGGGCCTTCGGCTGCGCCGCCCGCGCCGCCCGCGCCGCCCGGCCGGCCGCGATCGCCGGGCCGGTCGTCGCCGTGGCGCCGAGCGTCGCTGCGGTCGTCGAGCCCGTCGTGATCGTGCCGGTCGTCGCGATGGAGACGGCGCCAGGACCGAGCCTCGCCGCGCGTTCCGGGCGGGAGGCGCTCAACGAGGCTCCGCGCGCGATCGACCCCGTCGCTGTGTCCGAGATCCCGGTCCCCGAGCCCGCTTCGGCGCCGGCACCCGTTCCCCCCGTCACCCCGATGACGGCCGAGGCCTGGCAGGCGGCCATGCGCGCCCTCCTCGGCGAGGCACCCCCGGCGCCTCGCCTCATCGTGACCGGCCTCGATCCCGCCGCGTGGAAGGCCTGCGTCGAAGCCCTCGCTGACGCCGAACTGACGAAGAGCGAACGTCCGGAGACGTCGCCCGCGATGTGGCCCGCGATGCCGCCGGAGCCGGTCAGGGCCTTCGAGGGCGCGGCGCCGGACACCCTCGCCGAACGCCGCGACCCGCTCTCCCGCGGTCACACGCTCCGCAACGCCGCCTGAGGCCGTTCGATGCGCACCCTCCGCTTGCTCACGCTCACCGCCGGCCTGGCCTGCGCCGCCGGCGCGACGGCCCAGACCTTCTCGGGCCTCGGCCCGGTTCGTCCCCTGGTCCTGCCGCAGGATCAGGACGGGACACCGGCCATCGCCGAGCCGCGCGCCGCACCGCGCGGTCCGCGCGAGCCCGCCCTGCGCCGGCTACCCTCCGTCACCGCACCGATGCGCCTCTGGGGCGAGAACGGCGCGATCACCTGGACGCTCTTCGCGACCGAGGCCGAGGCCCGCGCGGGCGGCCGCTTCCAGGTCGGCTACCTCGCCGCCGTCTCGGTGCTGCCCGAGGCCTCGACCCTGACGTTGACGCTCAACGGGAAGACGCTCGGCGCCACCGCCATCGACGGCGCCAAAGGGCTGCGCACCGTGAGCTTCGAGGTGCCGCCGGGCGCACTCTCGCACGGCTTCAACGCCGTGCGGGTCGCGACGCGTCAGCGCCACCGCGTCGACTGCTCGGTCGCCGCCACCTACGAACTCTGGACGCAGATCGACCCCGACAGCACCGGCTTCGTCTCCGCCGCATCGGGCCTCGGCGCGGTGGCGGACCTCGCGGCGGCCTCCGTGTCGGCCGACGGCGCCGTGCCGATCCGACTCGTCCAGACCGGCGATCGTCTTTCGGAGAGCGGCGTCGAGCGCCTGCTGGGCGCCGTGCAGGACGTCGTGCTGGCCGGCCGCTTCGGGCAGCCCTCCGTCGATTTCGGTCCGGTGCCGGAGGCCGGCGACGGTCTGGCCCTGGCGGTCGGACCGGCGGAGCAACTCGCCAAGACACTCGATCTCGGGGCGCTCGGCCCGGTGACCGGTCCGCGCCTCGCCCTGTTCCCCGGTTCGCCCGAGCACCGCCCGCTCCTCGTCGCCACCGGTGCGAGCGAGGCCGACGTGACGGAGAGCCTGGCCGAACTCGCCCGGCTGCACGCCGTTCCGCCGCAGGGCACGCCCTCGGGCCTGCGCGCGCTGGCCGATGCCGGTGGCCGGCGCATCGCGGGGGGCGAGAGCGTCACGCTGGCCGATCTCGGCATCGCCGACGCGCATGTGGCCGCGCGCACCCACCGCATCGGCTTCGATCTGGCCCTGCCGCATGACGTGATGGCCGCCGATTACGACCGCCTGGCGCTCGACCTCGACGGCAGCTACCCGGCCGGCCTCGCTCCGGGAGCGCAGATCTCCGTCGAGATCAACGGCAGCAGCGCCGGCAGCACGCCGCTGGCCCGCGCGGGCGGCGAGCGTTTTCGCCGCCGCACGCTGTTCCTGCCCCTGCGCCTGCTGCGACCCGGCCTCAACCGCGTCGTGATCACCGCCGAACTGCCGCGCCAGGAAGACAGGGCCTGCCCGGCGGAAGAGGCGGTCCTGCCCGAGCGGCTGACACTCTTTGCAAGTACACGCCTGACGATTCCGGGGCTGGCCCGCATCGCGCGCCAGCCCGACCTCGCCGAGACGCTGAGCGCCGGCTTTCCCTATGCGCAGGGACCTCGCCGCCCGATGCTGAGCGTGCCGGCCCCCGATCGCGACAGCATGGCCGCCGCCGCGACGCTGGCCGCCCGTCTCGGCTACGCCGCCGGTCGCGCGATCCCCTTCGGCTTCGCCGCCGGCCGCACCGCGATCACCGGTCCGACGCTCATCGTCGCGCCGGCGCGCCTGCTCGATGCGCCGACGGTGAAGGCGGCCGGCCTTGACCCGCAATCCGTGCGCGAGGCCTGGACGGGCCGCGAGAATCTCGCGGCGATGCAGGCCGTGGGGCCCGCCGCACGCCGGCGCGCCCTACGCCATGACGCCATCGCGGCCTGCCGCGCGACGCCCGCGATCTCCGATGCGCCGGCCGCAGCCAGGGCATCGGCCGAGACGGGACCGGATCTCGGTGGTGCCTCCGCGGTCCTGACCCAGGCCATCACCGGCCCGGGCGCCGACGACCTCGTCACCCTCGTGACCGCACCGAGCGCCGCCGCGCTCCGCGAGGCGGTCGATTGCCTGGTGCATCCCCGGGTCTGGAATCATCCGCAGGGGCGTCAGGCCGTGCTCTCGGCCTCGGATGGCGGCGTCGCCAGCTGGCACGACGACAGGCCCCGCTACGTCGCCACCGCCGAGGCCTCCCCGCTGAACCTGCGCCGGATCGCGGCGGGCTGGCTCTCGCTCCATGCGGGGTTCTACGGCGTCTTCGCGCTCCTGCTGGCGGGCTGCCTCGCCGGCTCGACCCAACTCCTCGTGCGAAATCTCGGCCGGAGGTCGAAGTGATGGTGTCCCCCCCGTCCGCGCGCGTCCAGGGCATCCGCGCCGACACCCGCGCGTGGCTGCGATCGACCCGGCGTCGCATCGTCATCCTCGCCTCGGCGCTCCTTTCGAAGGCTCTTCTGGCATCGTCGCTCCTCGCGCTCGCCGGCCCCGCCTGCGCGCAGACCGCGGCGGCGCCGCTTCTCGGCGCATTGTCCGACAGCCAGACCTGGGCCGCCTACAAGGCGCGCTTCGTCACCGAGCAGGGCCGCGTCGTCGACACCGGCAACGGCGGCATCAGCCATTCCGAGGGTCAGGGCTACGGCATGCTGCTCGCCGTCGCCTTCGGCGACCGCGCCGCCTTCGAGCGGATCTGGACCTGGACGCGGGCCAACCTGATGGTGCGCGACGACCAGCTCATCGCCTGGCGCTGGGAACCCGGGAGCCGCCCCGCCGTCGCGGACATGAACGATGCCTCGGACGGCGACCTCCTCGTCGCCTGGGCGCTCGCCGAGGCGGCGGAGGCTTGGCGCGACCCCTCGCACAGGGTCGCCGGCCGGCGCATCGCGGTGGAACTGGGCCGCAAGCTGATTCTGCCGCGCGCCGCGCACGGACCGCTCCTGCTGCCGGCCGTCTCCGGCTTCTCGGCCGAGGACCGTGGCGACGGACCGGTGGTCAACCTGTCCTACTGGATCTTCCCCGCCTTCGACCGCGTCGCGCTGCTCGCCCCGGAATTCGATTGGGCCGGGCTCGGCCGCAGCGGGCGCCGCCTCATCGCCGCCGCGCGCTTCGGCGCGGCCCGGCTCCCCGTGGAATGGGTCTCGCTCTCCGGCGAGGTCCCCCGTCCGGCCGAGGGATTCCCCCCGCATTTCGCCTACAACGCCCTGCGCATCCCCCTCTACCTCGCCATGGCGGGCGTGACGGACCCGGAACTCCACGCGCCGTTCCTGGCGCTCTGGGCCAAGCCCGAGGCCGGGGGGCTCGGCCTCGTCGACACCGCGAGCGGCCGCGTCACCGAGCGCCTCGCCGAGACCGGCTACGGCGCGATTCCCGCGCTCAGCGCTTGCGCCAGCCGTGGCACGCCGTTCCCCGCGAGCCTCCGAACGGTCCGGGCGGGCAGCGAGCACTACTACCCGGTCACCCTGCATCTCCTGGCGCTCGCCGCCCTCAAGACGAAGTTCCCCGCATGCGCGCCGCGCTGATCCTCGCCCTCGTCGCGTGCGGCCTGATCCAGGCCGCCTCGGCCGAGCCCGTGGCGGCCGACCGGCCCGACGACGTCGCGCTCCGCTACTACGCGGCGCAGAAGCGGACCGACCGCGTCGAGGCCGAGATCGAGCGGTTGCGCCGCCGCCATCCCGGCTGGCAGCCGCCCGCCGACCTCTGGACCGCCGAGCCCGGCGGCGAGGACGAAGGCCCGCTCTGGGACCTGCTGGGCGCCGGGCGTCTGGCCGACCTGCGCGCCGGCCTCGCCGAGCGCCGCCGCGCCGAGCCCGGCTGGACGCCGTCCGCGGCCCTGACCAGGGCCCTCGCACGGCGGGATCTGCGGCTCGAGGCCGTCACGCTCGCCAAGTCCGCCCGCTGGATCGAGCTCGCCCGGCTCGTCGACGCCCGCCGCGCCGACCTCGACCCCGGCGAGGCCGAACTCGGCTGGGCGGCGGCGGAAGCCTGGGGCCGCACGGAGCGCGGACCGGAGGCGTTCGACTGGCTCAAGCGGATGATGGTCGCCCCCGGCCTCGGCCCGGAGGAGCGCCGCGTCACGCTGCTGCGCGCTATGGCCTTCCTGCCCATGGGCGAGGTCGACCGCCTCGTAGCACAGGCGAGGCCGGGGGAGGCCGAGCCGATCCGGATCGACCTGACCCGTGGACGCATCAGCGCCGTGCTGCACGACGAGGCCGGGCAATCGGTCGATGTCAATGACCGCATCGCCTTCGAGGCCTATGCCGAGGCCGCGCCGGACCCGAACCAGTCGGCCCTGGTCGCCTGGCTCGCCTACAAGGGGCGGGATTTGCCCGTGGCGCTCACCTGGTTCAAGCGGGCGATCGCGCGCGGCGGCGACGCCATGGTGGCGCACGGCCTCGCCCATACCCTGCGCGAACTCGGCCTGCGGCGCGAGGCGGAGGACGTCGCCTATGCCTGGCGCGAACCGCTGGTGAACAACACCCTGCTGTTCATCGACCTGCTCGAGGGCGACCTGACCCGTGAGATCCCTCCGGCGATCGAGCCCGAACGGCTCACGCGCTACGCCCAGGTCACCGCCGCCACGGCTTCGGGCGAAGGCGCGCAGGCGCTCGCTTGGTACGCCTACAACAATTGCCAGTTCGACACGGCGCTCGGCTGGTTCAAGCGCGCGGTGGCGTGGTTCCCGAAGGAGGCCACGGTCTACGGCTACGCCCTGACCCAGCGCCGCCTGCACCAGCAGCGCGCCTTCATCGAGACGGTGAACCGCTACGACGGCCTGTTTCCGAAGGTGGTCGACCTGCTGTTTCAACCGGCCAGCGACCATCCGATGCCCTGCGAGCAGGCGGCGGCCAGGCGCGTGGCGCGCCCGGTCGCGGTGGCGCCGACCTCGGGCTATCTCGATCTCTCGGCCCCCAACGAGCCCGTCGCTGCGGGCCGGCGCGGGCGCGTGCCCGATCCGGACGATCTCGGCGCCTCGGCCGCCTCCACCCCCCAGGTCCGCCGCAGCGACTTCCCAGTTCCCGTCCCGATGGAGAACGACCTGCGCGTCGCCCCCAGCGGCACCGCGAGTGCGGTGGCCGAACTCCGCTGGCCTGCCCGCGCCCTGGGCCGGCCCGCGACGATCGCCCGGCGCGTGCCCGGCGTCGGGGCGATGCCCTACGAGCGCTACGGCTTCTCGCTCAAGCCCGCCTGGAACGGCGAGGACGGCCCGAGTGCCCCGACGGCCGCCGAGAAGCCGGCGCCGAACGGCTCCCTCTGGGCCGACCAGCACGCCGCCCCGTCGAGCGGCCTCGACGTCGCCGGCACCGGATCGATCCAGCCCCTCTCCTCCCGCACGCGGAACCGCGCCCCGTGACCCGTCGCCTCATTTCTCTTTTTGCCCTCGCCCTCGCGCTCGGCGCCTGCAACGCCCGCACGCCGACCGGCTCGCTGGCCTCGCCGCGCTATGCCAGCCTCGACGCCACGCTCGATGCCCGCGCCGACAGCACCGCCGGCCTGTCGGACGCTCTGCCGCCCGAGCGCCGCGCCAGCCCGGTCGCGGTGCTGCCCGCCTGGATCGGCCGCCCGACCCGGCTGCGCGAGCACGACGATGCCGGGGCCTTCGAGCAGGTGGTCTCGCTCGGCCCGACGCCGCGCGGGCAGGCCCGCGAAAATCTCGTGATGGTCCGGATGGCGCATGCCGGCGCCGCCTCGGGCCGCCTCACCGACGGTTCGGCGGCCTTCATGGGCCGGCCGACGGAGGCCGGCATCCGCGCCGAGATGGAGGCCGTCTTCCCCGGCGTCCCGATGCAGGTCGTCGAGCGCCCCAGCGCCAACAGCTACGGCCCTTACGGCCTCGCCATCGGCCGCGGCGCGGGCGGCGCGCGCTGTCTCTACGCCTGGCAGTGGATCGCGGAGCCGCCGGCCCTCCAGGGTGACGGAAGCGTCGCCGCGCCCCTGTCGCTGCGCGTGCGCCTGTGCCGCTCCGACATCACGCTGGAAGCGATGGCCGCGGCGGTGAACCAGCTCCGCCTCGTGCCCCGCTTCGCGGGACAGCCGGTCGAGGCGCCGCGCCGCGCCGTGGCGCAGCCTGCCGGCACTCAGCCCGAACGACGCCGGACGAGGGCCTCCGTCCGCCGGCCCGACCCCGACCGGACGCCGCGCGGGGCGGCCTCGGCCGACCGCGGCGCGTCCGCGAGGCAGGCCGCGCCCGACACCCAGGAGCGGCGCTACCTCGGCGCGGACACGGCGTCCGTCGCGGCCCCAGCGCCGATCCATCCAGCCGGTGCCGTTCCGGTCTCCGCCAGCGTGGTCCGGGGCACGCTCGCGGGGCTCGGCGCGGTTCCGGCAGCGACGTCGGCCACGATCTCCGCCGACCTTCCGCCGGAGGCCTATCGTGGGCCTCCCGGCAACCCGAGCCGGTAACGCGGCCTCGAACGGGATTGCAGCGATGTCGATCGAACAGAGTCAAACCGTGACGAACGGGGCCGCCATGGGCACGCGCATCCTCCTGGTCGAGGACGATCCGGGCACGCAGGATCTGATCCGCGCACTCTGCGAGGGGCGCGGCGACCGCATCGACACCGCCGTCGACGGCTTCCACGGCCTGCGCCTCCTGAGCGAGGGCCGCCACGAGATCGTGCTGATCGATTACCACCTGCCCGAGATGGACGGCTACGCGCTCGCCCGCCTGATGCGTGAACTCGCCCGGCCGGAGGAGTGCGTTCGCCTGATCGGCATCACGGCCGACCGCCACGGCCTGGCCTCGCGCCGTGGTGCCGACACGCTGTTCGATGCGATCCTGGTGAAGCCCCTCGATCCACAGGTCCTGTTCGCGACGCTCGACCGGCTGATGCAGCCCGAACCGGTCGACGAGGTCGGCGACCCGGCCGGCGCGCTCTGGCGTCTGCGCGGCCTCACCGGCCGACCGCGTGCGATCCTCTGTCCGCCGCCGTCGGCCACCGAGGCGGAAGCCATCGCACAGGCCTTCACCCTCGTGGAATCGTCGGACGAGGCGGACATCGTTCTCATCAGTGACGAGACCGGCCTCGATGGCCTGCGGGGCCTGCGGGGCCTGCGGGCCGACGGTTCGGCCGGCCTGCTGCCGGTCTTCGATCTGACGGGGAGGTTCGGGGAAGCCTGCGACGGCGCTTTCCAGGTCGGCGATCCGGATTCCTGGACCGCTTTGGCCCGGACCAGCCTCACCTTTGGCGAACGCCGCGCCATGCTGGCACCCGCGTTCCGCAACGCGACCGATGCGAAGGCCCGCCTGGCCGCACTGATGTTCGTCGCCGACCGTCGCCTCCGGCTGACCACGGGCGCAGAGCCTGCCGGCTCCGCCTACGAGACCGGCTACGCGAAGGCCTCGCTGATGGCGGCGATGCTGCAACTGATGGAGGCCGGCTCTCTGACCTGTGAGCCGATCGCCGGCGGTGTCGTCGCTGCCTTGACCCAGGCCGGGCACGACGAGGTCACCCGGGAACATCCGGTCGAGCCCGGACAGACGGGTCAGGCCGCCCCGGTCTCCGCGCCCACGAACCTGCACGATCGATCCGCCGCCTCGGCTTCGGATGCCGAAGCGGCAATGCCGGTTGATGTCGAACGGCTGCAGGGATTGAACGCCCTCATCGGCTGGCGGCAGATGGAGGTGCTGCTGGCTCGCCTCGGCGAAACGCTCGACACGGTCTTCGCACCCGGCGACGACACGCAGACCATCGCGCGGCAGGCTCACACTCTGATATCCATGGCAGGCAGCCTCGGCTTCGATCAGCTCTCGCAGGCCTGTCAGGCCCTTCAGGCGACGATCGCGGCCGGGGCCGATGAGACGCGGTGTTTGCAGGACGCGAGGCGGGCCACGGCCTCGACGAAGACGCTGTGTCGTCAAGGCGGACTGTTACTCACCGAGCCGTTGAAGGCGCTCAAGGGGTGAGCCTGTGCGGCAAGCGGCATTCGCCGAGCTCGATGGATCACAGTCCCTGAAGCGGACGCGCGACAATGTCGCCGATACCTCTGGCGTCATCCGGCCAGGGTGCCGATAGGTTGGCTTCGCCGCGGTGACTGATACCGGTTCTGCTTGATCCCTTCGGGACGATCAGACGCGACGGGCTCCATCTCCTGGAAGAAGAGGGGACCCGCGAGTCACCCCGTCACCGAACTGATCAGGCGGAAACAGTATGAAATGATGGTGAGCGCGTTGGGGCTCGAACCCAAGACCTACAGATTATAAGCTTGCATGAACGCCCGCCATCGGTGCTGCCCCATGTGGATGAAGAGCGATTAAGTAATTGATTTGAAACGACTTTGCGATATGCCTTGTCGACGGGCGGCGATCGTTGTCGCTCCTTGTTGATGCCGCGTGCTACCCCGGTGCTTCGACAACCCACCAGCTGCACCGGAACATCCTGAGAAGAAGCCGCCTGCGATCCCGGAAGAAAACGACCCGGCGATCAAGGAGACCGAGGAGCAGCCGAGCTGATCGAGTTCATCTCGTACGCTGCCCGACGCAAGAAGCCCCGGACCGTTAAGCGGCCGGGGCTTCGGTCACTGGTCGCAGGCTGAGGGCCAACAGGGGTAACATCCGCTCAGCCCATCGGGTACGGGCAGGGGTGGAGAGGACCGAGCATGAGCCAAGCGGTCGTGGCAAAACCTGGGGCGACACCTTTCTGGTCAGCCCTGTTCACCGATCGACGGATCGCACCGGCCCTTGGCCTCGGCTTCACGTCCGGCATCCCGTTCCTTCTCGTCTACTCGACCCAATCGGCCTGGCTCTCCGACATTGGGATCTCGATCGCGACCATCGGGCTCCTGAGTGAGCTGACCCTTGCCTACAAATTCAAGTTCCTGTGGGCACCCTTCCTCGACCGGTACGATCCGCCTTTCCTCGGCCGCTTCCTCGGCCGGAGGCGTGGCTGGATCGTTATCGCGCAGCTCGGCGTCATGGCCGCAGCCGCAGGCATCGCCTTCGGCGATCCTGCGCATCAGCTCGCCTGGACGATCGCCTTCTCGCTGGCTTTAGGATTTGCCGGCGCAACGCTCGACCTCGTCATTGATGGTTGGCGCATCACCAGCGTGCGCCCTCCCGAGAAGCAGGCCGTGCTCTCGTCCTGGACGGAGATCGGCTGGAGGCTCGGCAACCTTGCGGCCGGAGCGGGCGCCTTGTTCCTGGCCGACAGGATCGGCTGGCGCGGTGCCTACCTCTGCATGGCCGCGCTGATGCTCCCAGGCATGATCGCGGCCGTGCTCGCGCCCGAGCCGCCCTCGGACAAACGCCCCCATCTCGCCAGATCCGGCTTCCTCAATACCATCTGGGCGCCAATCAAAGAGCTGCTGACCCGGCTCGGCCCAATGGCGCCCGTCATCCTACTCCTCGTCGCCGGTTTCCGCATGCCGGGCTACGTGGCGAGCGCGATGGCCATTCCCCTGTTCAAGCACCAGGGCTTCTCCAACACCGACATCGCGACCGTCACGAAGCTGTTCGGCTTCTGGATTGCGCTGGGCGGTACGTTCCTGGCCGGTGCCCTCATCCCGCGGATCGGCATGCTGCCGAGCCTCCTTATCGGCACTGTGGCCGGCTCGGCCTCGCATTTGAGCCTGGCCTACCTCTCCGCGCATGGAGGCGATGGTGGGACGGCGTTCTGGACATTCGCAACAGCCGTTGGCGTCGAGGGCTTCGCCTACGCCTTCGCGTCGGTCGTGCTGATCACCTACATGTCGACCCTCGCGTCGACCGATCATGCGGCGAGCCAGTTCGGGCTCCTGACGTCGCTCTGCGCCTTCCCAGGCAGCGTGCTCGCAGGCTTCTCCGGCTTCGCGATCGAGCACACCGGCTTCACCTGGTTCTTCGTCGCAACGTCTTTGATCGGGCTGCCGGTAGCTCTGCTCGCTGTCTACGTCTGGGCGAAGGTCGGTATCTCCGACGAGGCCTCACCACGCCCACCTGCGGCGCATTGAGGCGAAAGCTTCATCAGAGCCCAGCGCTTCCCTGTTGCAGCGACGCCGCGATCCAAATGCCTTTTGGTCAAGCTGTTTCCCCGCGGCCGAGACGGATGAGCGCGGGCGGGAGTTGTTCATCCCCCGGGGCAATGGCCAGATCGTGCCGATCGGAAAGGGCGGAAGCGGCGGCTCATCCGGTCCTGTCGTGAGGATGGGCGACATCAACATCAGCGCGCCTGGCGCTGACCGTGAAGGGCTGATGCAGCTTCGCGTCTACGTGGATCGGAGCATGGCCGAGAGCCGCCGCACCATCGGGCAGCAGCTGGCCTTGTGGAAGGAGAGCAACTGACATGCTGGGGACGAGCATCATGCGGGTCCCAGGCGTGATCGGTCTCGGAAGCGGCGGCACCAGCTGAAGCTTTGGGCGGTACGTAGCGATAGGACGCGACTGTCAGGGCCGACCATCAGGGCCCGCTGCGGTCTTTTTGATGCGGGCGAACAGGATCTTTACGTTTTCCATCCCCATATCGTACAAACCGCTTGGACGAGGATGGGAGATGGGCGCGCTCGCTTTTCAGGAGCAGGTCGAGAATTTGGCAGCGGTGACGCGAGGCCGTTCTCTAGATATGCCGAAAAAGGGCGAAGTTCTCACTTTCAAACGCGCATCGATTGTCCGTGTTGTGAACCGACTCATCGACGGCACTTGGTCCATTCGCGGTCGGTACATCTCGTCTTTGAGGGAGGTTCCTTCGCGTTCCGCTCTCTTGGAAGAGGCCGCGGCGGGGCAAGACTTCTCTGGCTCGAAGCAGTCGCTTGAACGACTCGTCGCAAGCTTGCAAGTCCCGACCATGCACGACAGTGACGGGAGAAGCGTCATTGCTATGCTGGATGAAATAGCTCGCGAATGGGCGAAGAAGTCTGCAGACGACGGCAGATTTGTTCGCAGGCTAGCCAAGCGCGCGCGTGAGGCGGGACAGGCATGCGACACTCAAAGGCTCCGTGTCCTCACTGTCGCAATAGAACTCCTTGACACAATAGAAATAATCGAGGCCACAAAAATTAAGGCGTATAAGTTTTCAAATAAATATCAGTATGATGACATATTTGATGCTCACTTAAGCAGCTATCCTGTGACGATGGATTACCTTGCCAGATAGACCGAACGAACCTATCTGGTTCAGCGCCTCTCACATAGTCAGGATGAACGAGAAGATAGTCTCCGCTCGCGGTGAGTGTCATCTCGTTCTTGATGCCGGCTTAATTGAAAGCGCTCTGACGCGCCCATTAAACTTGTTCCTCTACGAAGGCGTCACCGATATTTTCATGCTTGGCGTGCGCCTCATGGAAGCGATCGGTAAGAACCACTGCTTCGAGCAAGGCAACAAGCGAACTGCTCATATGGCTGCCCTGTCGTTCATGCGGATCAATGGCTCGCCCTACCAGCACGCCGACACGAGTGAAAACGCCAAGGTGATACGGCGGGTCATCACCGGACTGGTGAGCTTCAATGACGTGATCACATGGTGCAGGCCGCTGCCTCTAGCCGCGTAGCCCCCAACGGACGATCAGCGCCTATCGCCCATGCTCCGCCGATAGTTCGGCATGCAGCTGGCGCAAAACAGACGGTAAATCGATGGACTGGAGCCGGCATCACCCGATCGCGAAAGATCGCTGCGGATTGTCCGAGCTCGCTCGCATCTCGGGTGTGGACGCTGCTACGATCCGGCGCTGGATTCATCGTAGAGCGCTGAAGGTGCCTCCAGTCGGCCGGGGGCGGGATCGTGCCTGCAAGATCTGGCAGGCTATCCACGTGGCCATCATCGCCGATATGAGTCGCATGGGCCTGCCGATCACCGGCAAGGGCGCTGACATATCCCTGGCCTTCCTGGGCTACGTGCGCCACCGTGTGGCCCGTGACGGCGACCTGAGCGACGTGGGGCCGGTCTCGCTCACCATCGTGCCGGAAACAGATGATTGGGGCATTCGGCCGGCAGAGTGGGTGCTGACCGGCGAGTCCTGCATTACTATCGGGCTTACATATATTGTCGACGCAACAGCAGACAACTATAAATCATGCTCATCGGCGAAAGGTTGTATCAAAAACATTCGAGCGCGTATCTGATGGCACAGCTTGTTTAATTCTTCCAAGTGTATTCCGTTTAATCTAAGTTTGACTAAAGGGTTTTGCGAAAACTGCTGATTATTTATAACCCCAGACAACAATGCATTCGTTGTCAGAAGCAATGATGTGAATTCTTGAGTATGATGATTATCTAATGTTTCTATATTCGGATAACTGCATACACTCGAGTAAATCTGAGATAAAGATCGAAAATAATCCTCAAAAAAAGATCGACAGTAGAAGAGTCTGTTGCCGACAGATATATCTCGCGGCTAAAATCGAGAACTCCAATCTTTATGTGGCGCCAATCATTCTCCTCATGAGCTTTGTGTAACTCTAGCGCTGACAATCTAATCTGCTTATTCTTATATAATTCCCTAGAAATATAATAAAGTTGCAGATTTGAAAGCTCGTAGATTTCCCTTGACTCTGAAAACAGATTGCTTTTTTGCATTATAGCAATCTGTCGGTTGCTTTCTTCTGCGGACTTTTGCAGTTCTAATTTTTGTTCAGCAAGGATGTCTCTTGTTTCGGCGAGCTCTTCTCGCTGAAGTCGAAGTTCCTTCCGTTGTAGCTGTGTCGCTACGAATAGCCAAAGGAACGCCAGCGGCGCAAAGAAGCCCGCGAGGATGTCGCCGATGCTGTTGAGCGGAAGACGTCCTGGAGCCGTCCCCGGCGGCTCAAACAGCGAGCCAACTTCCCCCCATCGATCGTAAAGGACGAGGGCACCAAACCCGAGATATAGAACAGTGAGGAAATACCAGGGCCAGAGGGCATCGCCGCGCGGCGGCTTGTTCGTGCTCATGCCAAACCGCCCTACATCTCGGCGCATCCTTCGGGGTGCGCCATTTTTGTTGACCGTTACCCTTCCGGTTACCCGGTTCACGTCTCAGGATACCGGAGAGGCATCTAAGTGCCTGAGAAAATTGGTGAGCGCGTTGGGGCTCGAACCCAAGACCTACAGATTAAAAGTCCGTTGCTCTACCAACTGAGCTACGCGCTCGCATCCGATGCTTGGCAGCGCGGCGCCTTGGGGGGCCGGGCCGCGTCGGACAGCGTGGCTCGCAATAGGGGCTCGGCGGTATGGGGTCAACCGCGATTCCGGTTGTCCCTCCGGCGGGCCGGTTCAGGCCGGTCGGCGCTCGGCCTCGGCGCGGGCCCAGGCGGCGCGGGTCTCGTCACAGAAAGCGGCCAGCCGCCCCTCGGCGATGGCCCGGCGCATCCCCGCCATCAGATCCTGGTAATAGGAGAGGTTGTTCCAGGTCAGCAGCATCATGCCGAGGATCTCGTCGCTGCGCACGAGGTGGTGCAGGTAGGCGCGGGAATAGTCGCGGGCCGCCGGGCAGGACGAGGCCTCGTCCAGGGGGCGCGTGTCCTCGCCGTGGCGGGCGTTGCGCAGGTTGATCCGGCCGTGGCGGGTATAGGCCAGGCCGTGGCGGCCGGCGCGGGTCGGCATCACGCAGTCGAACATGTCGATGCCGCGCGTCACCGAGCGCATCAGGTCGTCGGGGGTGCCGACGCCCATGAGGTAGCGCGGTTTGCCCTCGGGCAGGTGCGGCGCCACCGTCTCGATCATGGCCAGCATCACGGCCTGCGGCTCGCCCACCGCGAGGCCGCCGATGGCGTAGCCCTTGAGGTCGAGGTCCACGAGGGCGCGGGCGCTCTCCACCCGCAGGGCCGGCACGTCGCCGCCCTGGACGATGCCGAACATCGCCTTGCCGGGCTGCTCGCCGAAGGCGACGCGGCAGCGCTCGGCCCAGCGCAGCGAGAGCCGCATGGCCTTCTCGATGGCGGCGTGGTCGGCCGGCAGGCGTACGCACTCGTCGAGCTGCATCTGGATGTCGGAGCCGAGCAGGCCCTGGATCTCGATGGAGCGCTCGGGGCTCATGTGGTGGGCCGAGCCGTCCACGTGCGAGCGGAAGGTCACGCCCTGCTCGTCGAGTTTGCGCAGGGCGGAGAGCGACATCACCTGGAAGCCGCCGGAATCGGTGAGGATCGGGTGCGGCCAGTTCATGAAGTGGTGCAGCCCGCCGAGCCGCGCCATGCGCTCGGGGCCGGGGCGCAGCATCAGGTGATAGGTGTTGCCCAGCACCACGTCGGCGCCGAGGTCCCGCACCTGCCCCGGATACATCGCCTTCACGGTGGCGGCCGTGCCCACCGGCATGAAGGCGGGCGTGCGGATGCCGCCGCGCGGCATCGTGATGGCGCCGGTGCGCGCCGCGCCGTCGGTGGCGTCGATGCGGAACGTGAAGGAGTCGCTGGTCTGGGATCGGGCTTGGTCGGACACAGGATTTTGGGACATGGGCGGGCTCTTAGCACCGCGCGCGCCGCCGGGCACGCCTCCTAATCCGCGGGTGCCGGAAACAGCAGGCTCGAATCCCCGTAGGAATAGAACCGGTAGCCCGCCGCGATCGCGTGTGCGTAGGCGGCCCGCATGGTCTCCAGCCCGGAGAAGGCCGAGACCAGCATGAACAGGGTCGAGCGCGGCAGGTGGAAATTCGTCATCAGCGCGTCCACGGCGCGGATCGGCGTGCCCGGCGTGATGAAGATCTCGGTCGGCCCGGAGAACGGATGCAGGATCCCGTCCGCGTCGGCGGCGCTCTCCAGCAGCCGCAGGGCGGTCGTGCCGACTGCCACGATGCGTCCGCCCCGCGCCCGCACGGCGTTGAGCGCCCGCGCGGTCTCGGCGTCGAGGATGCCGATCTCGGCATGCATGCGATGGTCCTCGGTGTCCTGCGCCTTGACCGGCAGGAAGGTCCCCGCCCCTACGTGCAGGGTGACCGCGTGGCGCGCGAGCCCGGCCGCGTCGAGATCGGCGAGGAGCGCCTCCGAGACGTGCAGCCCGGCGGTGGGCGCGGCGACGGCACCGGGTTCGCGGGCATAGACTGTCTGGTAGTCGGTGGCGTCCCGCGCGTCGGTCGCGCGCTTGCCCGCGATGTAGGGGGGCAGCGGCAGGTCGCCGACCCGCGCGATGGCCGCGTCGAGGGCCGGGCCGGCGAGATCGAAGCGCAAGGTGATTTCGCCGCCCTCCCCCTTCTCCGCGATGGTGGCGTCGAGCCCCGGAAGCTCGCAGGGCGCGCCCGCCCCGTGCCGGCCGAAGTCGACCCGGTCGAAGCCGACCCGGTCGCCGACCGCGAGGCGCTTGCCCGGCCGGGCGAAGGCGCGCCAGCGATCCGGGGCTTCCCGCAGGTGCAGCATCGCCTCCATCCGCAGGCCCGGCGAGCCGGCGCGGTGCCGGATGCCGTTGAGACGGGCCGGGATCACGCGGGTGTCGTTGAAGACCAGGGCGTCGCCCGCCCGCAGCAGGCCCGGCAAGTCGCGCACCGTCCGGTCCGCGAAGGGCTTGCCCGGACGCACCACGAGGAGGCGGCCGGCATCGCGGGGCACGGGGGGGCGCAGGGCGATGCTCGCCTCGGGCAGTTCGAAATCGAAGAGGTCGACGCGCATGGCGCGCCAACAGCACGGTTCGCCCATCCGGATCAATGGGGCCGGATCAGGCGGGCGCGGCCCGATCCGGTGGAACCGGCGCGGGCCGGCCCTGTTCAGAAGGAGAGCCGCTGCCGCCTCCGGACGGCCTCGAACGACGAAGAGGACACTCGAACGCATGCCGTGGTTTGCCGTGAGCCCCCGTGATCCCGCCGATCCGCGCTGGCCGCTGCCGGAGCAGCCGCGCGTGACCCTGAAGGCGGAGGACGCGGACGAAGCCCGCGAAAAGTTCCTGGAGGCCTATCCGAGCCGCCCGTTCGGGACGCCGGCCTCGCCCGTCGCGGATGCCGGAGATGCCGGGTTTGCCGGGGATCGCGACGCCCTCGAGATCGTGCCGACCGATACGCCGCCCTCGCCCTGAGCGCCCTGCCTCGGGAATCGTGAATCCCGAAGCTTTGGGACAGCGTTGGTGCAGGCGTCGATGCCGATGGCGGGAGGGGTGTGAGTGGCATGAGCGAGGCGATCAAGGGCGACGAGATCAGGGCCAGGATGGCGCGGCGGCGCGTCACCCTCGACGGACAACTGGTGTCTTACTGGGACCGCGAGGCCCTGCGCCTGGAGACCCTGGCCGAGGGCGCGCGCTGGAACTGGACGGCACGCGGCCACCGGCGCAGGGCCGAGCGGGCCCGCGCCAAGAGCGCGGTGTTCGCGGAGCGCGAGCGGGCCCGTGCGGCCACGCCCGGGGAGTCCGGACCCGACCCGGCATAGCCCCGGCTCAATCGTTCAGCGACGGGTTCAACCTGTGCCGTGGCCTTGAACCTTTGCCGTGGCCTTGGCGCGGCCCCGGCGCGTATGGGCTGCCCGACCGCACGGCGAGACGCCGTCGCGGCTTCGAGCCCGGACGCCGCGATGGACCGCACACAGAAAGCCGCCCTGCTGAGTGCCGTCATCGGCACCCTCGTGATGGGCCTCAAATTCGCGGCCTACTGGATCACCGGCAGCCTCGCGCTCTACTCCGATGCCCTGGAGAGCATCATCAACGTGGTGGCGGCCCTGTTCGCCCTCATCGCCCTGCGGGTGGCCGCCCAGCCCGCCGACGACGACCACCCCTACGGTCACCACAAGGCGGAATACTTCTCCGCCGTCATCGAGGGCGCGCTGATCATCGTCGCGGCGATCCTGATCCTGCGCGAATCCTTCCAGGGCCTCCTCGACCCGAAGCCCCTCGACGCGCCGTTCACGGGCCTGATGGTCAACCTCGTGGCCACGGCGATCAATGGCGGCTGGGCGATCTGGCTCCTGGCGCGCGGCCGGGCCTGGCGTTCCCCCGCCCTGGTGGCGGATGCCCGCCACGTCATGGCCGACGTGATCACCTCCGGCGGCGTGCTGGCGGGCGTCGCCCTGGTGATGGCGACCGGCATCGCCATCCTCGATCCGCTGATCGCCGGGCTCGTGGCCCTCAACATCCTGTGGTCGGGCTGGGGCATGGTGCGGGAATCGGTCAGCGGCCTGATGGACAAGGCGGCCCCGCCCGAGATGGTGGCGCAGATCCGCGACCTGATCTCGACCCACAGCACGGGGGCGCTGGAGGCGCACGACGTCCGCACCCGCCACGCGGGCCAGGCGACCTTCATCGACTTCCACCTCGTGGTGCCGGGCGCCATGACGGTGCAGGATTCGCACGCCATCTGCGATCGCCTGGAAGCCGCGATCGAGAGCGCCATCGAGGGCTCCGTCGTGGTCATCCACGTGGAGCCCGGCGAGCACGCCAAGGGCCGGGGCGTGCCGGTGGTCTGAGGGAGCGGAAACCCGCCCTCCGGGGCGCGCCCGGCCAACGGCGCCGGCCCCCTTCGGCCTACCAGCGGTAGATCAGGCTGCCGATGACCGTCGCGGGCTGGTTGCGGTTGCAGAAGCCGAACGAGCAGGTCTGATAGTTCCGGTCGAAGATGTTGTAGCCGTTGAGCTGCGCGCGGAAGCCCTTGTAGCGCGGGTCGAGCGCGGCGAAATCGTAGGCGACGAGGGCGTCGTACAGGGTCGCGGTGGCGTTGCGCACGGTGTTCAGGTCGTCGGCATAGCTGGTGCCGATGTAGCGGATGCCGCCGCCGATCTGCAGGCCGCGCAAGGGAGAGGATGGCGGGAAGGCATAGGTCAGGAACGATGCGTAGGTGTCGCCGGGAATGCCCGAGACGCGGTTCCCGTTGATCGATTCGCCCGTGGCTGCGGTCGAGTTCACGAAGCGGATGTCGACGTGGGTGTAAGCGATCGTCAGATTCGTGCCGGGCGCGAGATTGGCGGTGGCCTCGGCCTCGAAGCCGGTGGAGCGCACGGCGCCGGTGGAGGCCTGGAACAGGATGTTGTTGGGGTCGGTGCGCAGGATGCTCGACTGCGCGATGTCGAAGCCGGCGAACGCGGCCTGGATGTTGGTGCCGGGGATCAGGACCTTCACCCCCGCCTCGATCTGGTCGCCGGTGGCCGGCTTGAAGGCCTGGCCGTTCCGGTCGAGGCCCACCTGCGGCGTGAAGGTTGTGGCGTAGCTGGCATAGGGCACGAGGCCGGGCGCCAGGACGTAGCCGAGGCCGACGCGGCCGGTGAAGGCGGTGTTGTCCTGGCGCGAGACCGCACTGCCGGGCGTCGCGTAGCTGTCCTGGAAGACCTGATCGTAGCGCCCGTTCACGGTCAGGATGAAGTCGCCGAACTTGGCCTGATCCTGGAGGTAGACGCCGATCTGGTCCTGGGTCTGGCGCGCGGTGTCACCGAGGGCCGGCGTCGCGATGAACTGCTGGCCGTAGTTCCGCGTGAGGAGGTTGAGGTCGGGAACCGCGACGCTGTCGCCGTAGAAACTCCCGAAGCGGGTGGTGAGGCTGTAGCGGGCGTAGTCGACGCCCCCGATCACGGTGTGGGCGATCGGGCCGGTCGCGAAATGCCCTTCCAGCTGGTTGTCCAGCGTCTGCTGGACGAGGCCGTTGCGCTGATAGCCGTTGTCGCGCGCGCCGATGGTGCGCTCCGCGTTGATGGACGTGATGTCCACGTACTTCGCGCTCAGGAACAGGCCGTAATGCCGGAAGTTCTGGCGGAAGATCAGGTCCGGACTGAACTTGTGCTCGAAGGCGTAGCCGACCCGGTACTGGGTCTGGTCGAGGCCGGCGAAGCGCGGATCACCCATGTAGTAGTTCGTCGCCCGGAAGCCGGGGTCGTTGTAGAAGAACGTCGTCGCCGGCGTGTTGGTGATCTGGAACTCGCTCAGGAACGTGAACGTGGTGTCGGCCGAGGGCTTCCAGGTGAAGGCCGGGGCGATGTTGAACTGGTCGTCGTTCGTGCCGAGGCCGATGAAGGTGCCGGCCTCCCGTCGCAGGCCCGTGAGGCGATAGGCCATCGTCCCGCCCGTTCCTTCGAGGGGGCCGCCGACGTCGAAGGCGCCCTGGAAGCGGTCGAAGCTGCCGGCCTGGAACTGCACCTCGCCGAAGGGCGCGAAGACCGGGCGCTTCGACGTCGCGTCGAGGATGCCGCCGGGTGAGCCGAGGCCGTAAAGGCCGGAGGCCGGCCCGCGCAGGATGGTCACCGCCTCCAGGCCGTAGGGCTCGGTCTTCGGATAGGCGAAGCCGCTGCCGATCACCCGTAGGCCGTCGCGGTAGATGCCCTGGTTGGTGAGCACGTCGAAGCCGCGGATGAAGATCTGGTCGAAGCGCGGATCGAAGCCGGAGCGCGCCGTCGCGGCGCCGGGGATGTAGGCCACCGAATCCGCGAAGGTCTGGACGTTGCGGTCGTTGAGCTGCTCGCGGGTGACGACCGAGACCGATTGCGGGGTCTCGATCAGCGGGGTGTTGGTCTTCGTCGCCGCCGTGGCGACCCGTGCCGTGTAGCCGGTGACGCCGGAGGGGCCGCCGCCGCCGCCGCTGGTCGCCGCCGTGCCGCCATCGCCACCGCTGAGATTGACGCCTCTCCCGATGGCGGGCCCGGGCGCCGTCCCCTCGACGGAGAGCTGATCGAGTTGCACGCTTTGCTGAGCGGCGGCGGGCCCGCCGAGGGCGGTCGTGGCCAGGAGGAGAGCGAGGCGTGAGGAGCGATGGGGCATGGACACGGAACACGCTGGGAGGCGCCCGAAGCGGCGCAATACCCCGTTTCATCGCTTGTCGGGGATTACGAAGCAAGCCAAAAACGTGTTGTTTTACAGATACTTAGAACAATTAAAATCTGAAGGAATTCCAAACTGACGCCGCGTGGCGCGGGCGATGGCGCGACGCCTCCGCGTGATCGGGATGGAGCTCACGCCCCCGGTACGGTCTCGCCGAAGATCGCCTCGAAGGCGGCGCGCAGCTGCATGTCGGCCTCCGGCAGGGTGACCAGGCGCCCAAGATCGACGAGGCTGGTGACCCCGTGTCCGACGATGCCGCAGGGCACGATGCCCTCGAAGTGGGAAAGGTCCGGCTCCACGTTGAGGCTGATGCCGTGGAAGCTCACCCAGCGGCGCACCCGGATGCCGATCGCCGCGATCTTGTCCTCGACGCCCTCCCCCTTCTCGGGGCGTCGGACCCAGACCCCGACCCGGTCCTCGCGCCGCTCGCCGCGCACGTTGAAGGCCTCCAGCGTGGCGATGATCCAGGCCTCCAGGGCCGCCACGTAGGCCCGCAGGTCCCGGCGCCGGCGGTTGAGGTCGAGCATGACGTAGGCCACCCGCTGGCCGGGGCCGTGATAGGTGTACTGCCCGCCCCGCCCGGTGCGGTGGACGGGAAGGCGCTCCGGCGCGACGAGGTCCGCCTCCCGCGCCGAGGTGCCCGCCGTGTAGAGCGCCGGGTGCTCCAGGAGCCAGACCAGCTCGGGAGCCGTGCCGGCCGCGATCGCCTCGGCCCGCGCTTCCATCACGGCCACCGCCGCCTCGTAGGCCACGGGTGCCTCGCTGATCCGCCATTCCACCGGCGCGCTTCCGGGCCCGGCGCGGAAATCGCCCGCGGACAGCGCCAGCCGGGGGGCGGTTATGGTTTCGTTTACCAAGACTTCACCATCACGCATGGACAGTCGGATGAGGGACGGGCGCCGCGAGCGCCAGAGCGTCCCTCGGGCAAGGAACGGGTGGCGTGGCGGTTCTCGAAGACCTCAAGGTCGATCTCACGGTGGTGCTCGGGCGCAGTCACATGCCGCTGCACATGCTGCTGCGCATGGGCCGTGGCGCGGTGATCGAACTCGAATCCACCGAGACCGATATGGTCGAGATTCTCGCCAACGACCACCCGATCGCGCGCGGCCAGATCGTGGTGACGGGCAACCGCATCTCGGTGGAGGTCACCGAACTGATCCGCAAGGCCGAGGTCGTGCGGCTTCCGGGCGTGACCATTGGCGACGGCGCGGTGCCGGTCCTGGAGGGCGGCGTCGATTTCCTCTGATCCGCCCATTCCGGCGCTTGTCGGACGAAAATTCGTCTGCTACTAGCTGCGCCGCGCCACGAGAGATCGTTCGCAGCCCCCCGGGGCGGCGGACGAAAGCGAACGCGGTGAGACAATGCGGCCATGGCGGAATTGGTAGACGCGCTAGCTTGAGGTGCTAGTCCTGCAAGGGGTGGAGGTTCGAGTCCTCTTGGCCGCACCAACTCTTTTGTCCTTGAGCGACAGAAGGTTGTTGCATTACAACGGGTTACGGGTAGCCGCGCTGTCACACAGCGGTACCCCACATGGCCGTCATGACAGCCCGACCTTGGAAAGACCCGAAGACCGGGGTCTATCATCTCCGACAGCGCACTCCGCGAGACCTTTTGGTCCGCGTGAAGGACCAGACGGTCTCCCTCCCAGTCGCTGATACTTTCGTTTCCGTGAAAGTCGGAGACACCGTTCAGGCATCCCTACGCACTAAGGAAGCCGCCGAAGCGCGTACCCGCCACGCGGTCGCTGACGGGGCTCTGAAGCGGTTCCGGGAAGCTCAGAAGGCTGGGCCGGCTCACCTATCCCATAAGCAGGCTGTCGCCCTTGCTGGCGTCCTCTTCCGGGAGTTCACCGAAGCTCATGACGATGACCCCGGCGAGGCTGAGCGGTGGCTCATAGAGCACGGAGCTGATGTTCTCGCGCGGTATGGGCAGCTTGGGCGCGCGAGATTGATGATAGGTGACGACGCACGGCGCCGCTCTTCGCGTGAGTTTCGGTTCGGCCAGGCGCCCGGATTGCCGAACTGACGCATCTGGAAGCGGGGGACATCAGGACAGAGGCAGGGATAATAGTGATGGACCTGAGGGTCACCAAGACGGGGCATCCGCGGACAGTGCCGATCCACGCTCACCTCATCGAGCAAGGCTTCCTGGCCTTCGTAGCGGCGGCTGGGCCTGGGCCGTTGTTCTTCGATCCGAAAAGGCACGGGAAGGCTTCCTCTACGTCCCCGGCCGAGTTGCGCGGGCACAAGATCGGCAAGTGGGTTCGCGAAGCCGTGAAGCTGGACCCTGACGTGGACCCGAACCACGGCTGGCGGCACACTTGGAAGACCAGAGCCCTTGGTGCGGGGATTGAGGAGCGGCTCCGGGACGCCGTAACGGGTCATCGGGTTGGATCGGTCGCACGGAGTTATGAAGCGCCGTCACTGGCGATGTTAACCGCTGCGATGCGGAGATTTCCGCGCTGCAGCTCGTAGCTTCAAGTTGGTGCGGACGGTGGGAGACCCTTCGTCCCAATTTCGATCATTGTAAACATTGATGTTTTGACGGCACTGTCGAAGGTCTTTGTAAGGATTTGGCTAGCCCGACACTGCCGCTTGAAACGTATGATCTGGGGATGCCGAAGGTACGGACGGAAGCCTCAAAGCGGTCATAGCGCGCGTGACCCAGCATGTCAGAGTCAATGGCCACTTCAGCACGCCTATTGGTATGCTGAAGTCGCGCCATCCTATCAGCCGAGATAATTAAAATCTCTACTCAATGCGGATGCGGAAGGTCTTCCATAGCGGCAATCCCAGGAGTAGTGAGCCAGTTATATAGTCCTTCACGTGTTAAGGAGCCCTCCCTAATTCGGAGTACTGCCTCCGCCAAGCTAGGGTGTGTCATCGCTTGAGCCAGTGGAGGGCGGCGGCGAGGTAGAGGACGCCCATGAAGCTGATGGCGGTCTTCTCGTAGCGGGTGGCGATGGCGCGCCATTCCTTGAGCCTGGCCCAGAGGCGCTCGACCTGGTTGC
>NZ_JAKSXY010000111.1 GCF_022829445.1 Methylobacterium sp. J-068
ACCCTCGCCATCCTCAAGGCCGGCGCCGCCTTCCTGCCCCTGGTCCCCGACCTGCCTCGCCCTCGCCTGGACGAGATGGTCCGCGACAGTGGCCTGCGCCTCCTCGTCACCACCACGGCCCTGGCCGCCGCCTGGCCCGGCCCGCACGAGCATCCCGATCTCACCGTCCTGCACATCGACGCGGACACCTCCGACACGGATGCAGCGGACGGCGACGCCTGGACCGAGGCCCGGCCGCATCCAAAAAACCTCGCCTACGTGATCTACACCTCGGGCTCGACGGGCCGGCCCAAGGGCTGCGCCAACACCCACGGCGCGCTCCTCAACCGCCTCGACTGGATGGCGGCCGCCTACGGCATCGGCCCCCGCGACCGCATCCTCCAGAAGACCCCCATCGGCTTCGACGTCTCGGTCTGGGAGCTGC
>NZ_JAKSXY010000045.1 GCF_022829445.1 Methylobacterium sp. J-068
GGCTCCGGCTATGTCGGTCTGGTTTCGGGCACGTGCTTTGCGGATTTCGGGCACACGGTGGTGTGCGTGGACAAGGACCCGGCCAAGATCGCGGCGCTGAATGCCGGGCGCATGCCGATCTACGAGCCCGGGCTCGAGGCCCTGGTGGCCGAGAACGTGCGCCAGGAGCGCCTGAGCTTCACCACCGACTTCGCCCCCGCCGTGGCGCAGGCCGAGGCGGTGTTCATCGCGGTGGGCACGCCGTCCCGGCGCGGCGACGGGTTCGCCGACCTCTCCTACGTCTTTTCCGCCGCCCGCGAGATCGCCGCGGCGCTGACCGGCTTCACCGTGGTGGTCACCAAGTCCACCGTGCCGGTGGGCACCGGCGACGAGGTCGAGCGCATCATCCGCGAGACCAACCCGGAGGCGCAGGTGGCGGTGGTCTCGAACCCCGAGTTCCTGCGCGAGGGCGCGGCCATCGAGGACTTCAAGCGCCCCGACCGCATCGTCATCGGCGCCGAGGACGCGCGCGGCGCGGCCGTGATGGGCGAGGTCTACCGCCCGCTCTACCTCAACGCCGCGCCCATCCTCTACACCGACCGGCGCACCGCCGAGCTGACCAAGTACGCCGCCAACGCGTTTCTCGCCACCAAGATCACCTTCATCAACGAGATCGCGGACCTGTGCGAGCAGGTGGGCGCCAACGTGCAGGAGGTCGCCCGCGGCATCGGGCTGGACAACCGCATCGGGGCGAAGTTCCTGCATGCCGGCCCCGGCTACGGCGGCTCGTGCTTTCCCAAAGACACCCTGGCGCTGGTCAAGACGGCCCAGGACGCGGGCACCCCGGTGCGCCTCGTCGAGACCGTGGTGGCGGTCAACGACCAGAGGAAGCGCGCCATGGCCCGCAAGGTGATCCTGGCCTGCGGCGGCTCGGTGCGGGGCAAGACCATCGCGATCCTGGGCCTGACCTTCAAGCCCAACACCGACGACATGCGCGACGCGCCCGCGCTCTCGATCATCACGGGCCTGCAGGACGGGGGCGCGCGCATCCGGGCCTACGACCCCGAGGGCATGGAGGCGGCGCGCCCGATGCTCAGCGACGTCACCTACGCCACCGACGCCTACGACTGCGCGCAAGGCGCGGACGCGGTGGTGATCGTGACCGAGTGGAACGCCTTCCGGGCCCTCGACTTCGCCAGGCTGCGCGCCGCCATGACCGCCCCCGTCATGGTCGACCTGCGCAACGTCTACAAGG
>NZ_JAKSXY010000118.1 GCF_022829445.1 Methylobacterium sp. J-068
CAGGTCGAGCGCCTCTGGGCCAGGCTCAAGGAATGGCGCGCCATCGCCACCCGCTACGAGAAGACCGCCATCAGCTTCATGGGCGTCCTCTACCTCGCCGCCGCCCTCCACTGGCTCAAGCGATGACACACCCTAGAAGCCTGCGCCGACATACTCCCCACTTGGCCGGTCGAAAGCGAGGCCAAGCGGCTCCGCGCAGCGCTGGACGAATTCGTCATGCATGAGGCGCAGGGCACGGCCTTCGTTGTCGAAATGTTGAGCACGGGGCTCCATGATGCCCTGGCAGCCGCGCTGCTCCGCCACGTCGAAGCGCGCCGTACCGACGATCTCGTTCATGCCGGGGATCTAATGGCGGTGCTGGATGCAAAACCAGGTGCGGCCGGCGGGATTTCCGCTGACACGCTCGCCTACATGCTGCGCTGCTTCTTCGCGGCAAGTCGACAAAGGATGGCTTTCGAGATGCTGACGATCCTGACGCTCGCCCAGAACCGACTGACGGCCAACGCCAGGTCCCTCCTCGTCGACAGCCTGAGCCGCCGGGCAGCGTAAATTACGCTGCCATGGTCCGCCCTTTGAGGGCGTTCCCATCAACAATCGTCACGGTTCGGGCGCCGGATAGGACGATGACCTCGGCGCTCTTCAATTTCGTCAATTGCCGGCTGACCGTCTCGATTGTCATTCCCAGCACGTCCGCCATGTGTCCGCGCGTCATCGGCAGGTCAAACGTGACCGGCTCGGACAAGCCCAGCTGGCACCTGCATCGGCCCGCTTGCGCGGCCATCTCGAGCAGGAGGCTGGCCACCTTTTCTCCGGCAGAGAGACGGGCCAAGGTTAGCATGCGGGCACGGGCTTCGTTTAGCGCCTTGAATGTGCGTTGGAGCAGAAGGTTCTCTATCCGCGCATGCTCCTCCAGGAACCGTTCGAACAGGAGCCTTGGGAATGTACATAGCTCAGCGTCGGACAAGGCCGTAACTGTGAATGCCGTCTCAGTTGCGTAGGGCTCACCGACAAAATCAGCCGGGTAGACCAAGCTGACTATCTGCTCGCGCCCGTCGGTCGTTGCTGCGACAACCTTCAGGACGCCAGACTGAAGGTTGGCGCAGATCCGGCTCTCGTCACCCGCCCACATGACCGTCTCACCCGCCGTGAAGCGGCGGCGCTGACAGAAGCCGGCGAGAACGACGCGCTCCTCATCGCTGAGACAACTGCATAACGCGTGTTCGCGCACCGGGCAGAGCGCGCAGATATCGGTCGACACTGATCCGTTCCTCGGTCCCATATGAACACTTCCGCATCATGCGCGGACCGAATAGCCTCGATTGCGAAAACATCGGGGAGGGCATCGCGTCCGCGCCGCGGGTCGCACCCTGGCGCGCAAGAGGGGCGCCAGGGTCTTCCAGATCGACACCTCTCCACTGATCCGGTCGGCATTCCAGATCCTTGTTTCAGATCAAGGCGGCCTCGCACCGTTGGGGGCCGCCCTGATCAACCCCCGAGATGTTCGAGTCGCGGCAGATCGAGCAGGCGTACACCACCGGGCACGATCAGAATGACCTTCTCACGGTCCAGGCGCGTCAGCGTGCGGCTGACCGTCTCAATCGTGAGGCCAAGGTGATCGGCGATGTCCTGGCGTCCCATTGGCAGCTCTAGCGTCACCGAAGTCAGGCCAATTCGTGCGTAGCGCCTCCGCAGCGTGAGCAGAAAGTTCGCGACTTTCTCCTCAGCTCCGCGCCGGCCAAGCAGTAACATCTGATCTTGCGCAAGGCCGAGCTCATAGCCCGCACGCTCATGCAGGCGCTGCAGGAGATGAGGCTTGCGTGTCACGAGATCCTGGAACGCCCGGCGCTCGAAACGGCAAACGGTGACGGATGATAGAGCCTCGGCAGTGATGGTATGCCGCTCAGGCAGCGCTAGACCAAGGAAATCGCCGACGAGGGCAAATCCCATGACGTAGCGCCGCCCGTCCGGCAGCAGACGCAGGAGACGAACCGATCCTTCGGTGATGTTGTAAACCGCGCTCGCCTCCTCGTCCTGTGTGAACAAGGTCCCGCGTGGCTCGTGAACGACGTGACGGCTCAGGGATTCGAGTTCGGCAAGTTCGTCGCTCGTAAGCGCAGCGCAGACGCTGATGAAGCGGACTTTGCACTCGGCACAACCGACTTCAGACCGGCCGTGCCGGCAGGACCGCTCATCGGGTGCGCAAGTCTCGCTCGACATTCGGCAGGCCTCGAGTTCCCAACGTGGATGAGAACCTTACTCATCCTGAATGGGAACGCCCACCGGTAACCCGCTGCATTCTGCGCGCGGGTTGCTATGTGCCAAGTGTTTTTCGCACCGTCTCTTCAGGCAAGTGGAATACGATCGACTTCAGGTGGGGGAGCCTGCCAACACGACCGCCTCGCAGGTGTCAGCACGTAGACGCCAATCCGCGATGTTCGCGACCTCACGGAACAGGGCCTTGGCCTCGTAAAGTGCTCCAACCTCGGAGTTCGCGCGTACCACGGCCCGATGCTGTAGGACGCGACGGTCGTGGCCTGCACCGTCCATTATTACCTTGTAGAACATCACGATATAACGATCCATCAAAGGCTCCTGTTCTGTTGGTAAGGTTTCTTGGCCTGGCAATGAGAAGCGGATTTACCCTGGAGCACTGGTCTTGAGGATTGAGATCTGCGCGATGTGGGGATGACGCTGAGCCGTTGCGCCCGTGCCACCCTAGGCAGGCTAGGGGCTTTCATCAGGCCGGTTGCGTTACGCCATGGCCCAAAGCAAGCCAGTCAGCACGAGGGATGCGGTGATCGCCAAGCCGAGAGCTTGAAGGCCGCCGATGGCCTGAAAACGGTATACGTCCTCGACAAGGGGTCCCGTCTCTACGAGCCTTGACGCTACCCTTCCGGCCGCCCCCCTCGGCATTCCTACCGTGCGTACCGTCGGCACGTAGGCCGTGTTCATCACCATGTTCATGGCCGTCTCCCGTCTTCGTGACAGAAGCCATGATGCTCGGTCCCCGAGGGCGATCCTTGATCCATCTCAATGAAGCATTCGACCGTATCTGGGTGGCTGCGGAGCAGAGCCTGTCGACGGCCGGAGGACGGAGTAATGGTCGAACTCGGCACCTACGTAGCGTTCGCGCTCCTGCTCGTCGTGGTCGTGGGCATTGCAAGAGCATGGGACCGATAGGGCTACAAAATCAGACTATTCGTGATACACACCAAGTTGGCGTGTCAGAAAAACAATCGAATTTATGACGGATAGTTGAGGTTGCTATCGATCTTTCATAGACATTCGGAAGGTCCGCTTTCAGGCGCCCTGGCAGACCCAGGAGGCTGCGGTCAGCTTCTGGGTAAGACGGAGTCACGCCTGGACAGGTCGTCGGCACTCTCGCGACGCGAAAGCCTCGCGTGCCCGCTTGATCTCGGCATGGTGCGTCTCCGCCCAGATCCACACACCGCAGAAGGCGGAACCCAGGCTCTCGCCAAGCGGCGTTAGCGCGTAGTCCACGCGGGGCGGGATCACCGGGTGCACCGTCCGACGCACCAAGCCGTCCTGTTCCATCTGGCGAACTGTCTGGGTCAGCATCTTCTGGCTAATGCGGCCGACCGCCTTGCCGAGTTGGGTGAAACGCAGCGTGCCGCGCTCATGCAGGGCTTCGAGGATCAGCATGGTCCACTTGTCGGCCACCTTGCCGATGATGTCCTGGACCAACGTCTCGATGGCCGGGTCGGTCTCGGTCGGGACCGGTTCCTTCCGATGCGCCTCGATCCGTGGATCGGCCTCTGCTCGACGCATCCGACACTCTCCGGTTGGTGCGTATAAATCTTTTCGGTGCCTACTTCGGTTCGGAGAGCATGAGCCATAACCTCATGGGCGACAACAACGAAGGTCGCTCACATGAAGACATCAGGAAACACCATCCTCATCACCGGTGGCGGCTCCGGCATCGGCCAAGCCCTCGCCCAACGCTTCCACGACCTTGGCAACACCGTCATCGTCGCCGGCAGGCGGACGGAGGCGCTGCAGCGGACAATTGCCGGACGTCCGAACATGCATGCCATGGCGTTCGATGCCGATAGCGCTGAGGGCGTGGCCGACTTCGCACCACGCGTGACGGCCCAGCACCCGGCCCTCAACGTGGTCATCAACAACGCCGGGATCATGCGCTCCGAGGTGCTGGACCAGCCTCGCGACCTCTCGGATGCGGAGGCAACCGTCATCACCAACCTGCTCGGCCCCATTCGCCTGACCGACGCCCTGATCGAGCATCTCGGCCGGCAGCCCGATGCTACCCTGGTGAACGTCACCTCCGGCCTAGCCTTCGTGCCTCTTGTGTCGGCCCCGACCTACTCGGCGACCAAGGCCGCCCTGCACAGCTACACGGTCGCCCTGCGCGAGGCGCTCAAGGGCAAGGTCGAGGTCATCGAGCTGGTGCCGCCGGCAGTGCAGACCGACCTCACCCCGGGGCAGGCGACACGCCAGGGATACCTGCCGCTGGCCGACTTCATCGAAGAGGTCATGTCGCTCATCCAAGAGCAGCCCACCCCGCGTGAGATCCTGGTGCAGCGAGTCGGCTTCCAGCGTCAAGCCGAGGCGGAACACCGCTTCGAGGAAGCGGTGACGACCCTCAACGAGATGGCCCGCAAGGCCCGCGAGGCGCAGCAGTAAGTACGAAGGGTGCGGTCGACGATCCATGCTCCGCCGTTTGTCCCGGCGAAGCGAGGTCTTCTTTCAGCCGCGCCAGCAGGGACTGTTTCCCACCTTCCTGAAACGTTGGGTACCACAGTCTCCAATGTCGGGTAAACGATCGTTTTCCGGGCATCGGCCACGGACCCAGTCCGGCCCACCTCAAACAGCTCCGTTTCTGTCGGGAAAATATGACCGGTTATCTATTGCCGGATAAACGCAGCTGGGCCACTAAGCCGACATGCTCGTCGGATATGCTCGCGTCTCCACCCTTGACCAGAACCTCGACCTGCAGTTCGATGCGCTGATAAGGGCCGGCTGCGAGCGCCTGTTCGAGGAGAAGAAGTCCGGTACGGCCGGCACTAAGCGCCCCGAGTACGAGGCAGCCCTCGCCTACCTGCGGCCCGAAGACATTCTGGTGGTGTGGAAGCTTGATCGGCTCGGGCGGTCACTGGTCGAAATGATGCGCACGATCGACGGACTACGTGTGAAGGAGGTCCACTTTCGCAGCCTGACCGAGCAGTTCGACAGCGGCACCGCGCATGGGCGCTTCGCCCTGCAGATGCACGGTGCCATGGCCGAGTACTTTCTCGATCTCAACCGCGAGCGCACCATGAAGGGGCTGAAAGCGGATTGGCGCGAGGGCGAAAAGGTGGTCGTCCGACTAAGCTCAACGAGGCTGACATCGAGGTGGGCCGCGCCCTCTTGCACTCAGGCACGATCTCGATCGCGGCAATTGCCAAGCGCCTTGGGGTCAGCCTAGATACCTTCTACAGCTCCTTCGCCCAGGCACGCTCCCACAGCCAAGCAGCCGCTATGATGCTTGCCGGCTGATCGCCACATCAGGCGGTAAGTCACTTTAGGAGCTACAATTTGCCTCCTTGTCAAATTAATAGCTACTAGATAGCTACTACGTGAAATGGCTAGCCGATAGCTACCAATTAGTATGAGATAGCTGCTAGCTATATGGTATATTTAATATCTAGTAGCTATCGGTTAAGAATCTTCTGCTAAGCTCGTTGGCCTTGGAATAGATAATTTGGAGGTCCCATGCCTGTCATCGCCTTTGCCAACCCCAAAGGAGGGGCTGGAAAAACAACGACTGCGCTTCTTCTGGCAACGGAGCTGGCGGCAAAGAAGGCTGCTGTCACCGTCATCGACGCAGATCCTGAGAAGTGGATTTCGCAGTGGGGACGGTTGGCGGGCAAGCCTGCAAACATCACCATCATCAGCGATGTCACAGAGGAGACGGTCGTCGACGCGATCGAGGGTGCTGAACGGGAGGCACACTTCGTCATTGTCGACCTAGAAGGCACAGCTAGCCTGATGGTCTCAAATGCCATCGGTATGGCCGACTTGGTCGTGATCCCAATTCAGGGCTCCAGCATGGATGCGAAGGGAGGTGCGAAGACCATCCGCCTCATTCGCAACCAGGAGAAGATGTCTCGCCGCAAGATCGCTCATGCCGTTGTGCTGACCCGTACCAGTGCGGCGGTTACATCGCGGGCCTTGCGCAACGTTTCGGAGCAGCTTCAGGCGGGGGGGATCGAGATCTTCGCCACAGCTATCGTCGAACGCGCAGCGTACCGAGATCTCTTCGATTACGGAGGTACGCTCGCTACCCTGAACCCATCACAGACAAGCAATTTGGACAAGGCTGCTCAGAACGCTCGTGAGTTTGCAGGAGAGGTGGTCTCCAAGCTCAAGGCCGCGGCGACTGCGAGGGCCGTCGCATGACGATCGATAAGAGCCGCCAATCCTTAGGCTTCGGTGATGAGTTGGAAGACCTAGATCCTGCCGCCTGGGCAAAGCCTGCTGCGGAACGCGTCAAACCTGAGGAAGCGAAGAAGGCCGCTGAGGCTGCAGGGTTCCGAAGCCGTGAGCCAGCGCTTCCCGCTCCAGTGGTGAAACAGCGGCGTCGACGGACTGGACGGAATGCGCAGTTCAATTTGAAAACTACACCTGAGACGATCGAGGCGTTTACCCGCATCGCAGATGCGCAGGGTTGGGGGCTCGGCGAGGCTTTCGAAAAAGCAACAGCCTTGTTAGAGCGCGAAACTTTAAAGGGGTAGCTTAGTGATATCTGTTAGCTACCACATAAGATGTTGCTGCGTGTGCGCTGACATGCTGACCATGTATGCAGCGGTGTCGGTGTCGAGCCAGTCGGGAGGATAGAGGCGTTCGCGGGTCATAGCTGGCACCACCTCGCTGCTTAGGGTGCGGACCTAACGCTCGCCACCGTCCGGTCCCAACCCAACATCGTCGTATCGGCCACACCTGACAGCGCTCGAAATCAGCCGTTCGCTTCTCGCCACCGGCTTCCTTGTCGACTGATCAGTTCGCTCCGCTTCCAAGCCGATTGAGTGCGAACCGGGCATTTGCGGCCACACGCTGGCGATAGGCCGTTGGCAGATCCTCGCGTTCCAGGAGGTCGATGCAGGCCGAGAGGCATTCGCGGTTCAGGCCCGCCCAGTAGGCGTTCACCGCGTACTCGTCGCGCAGCCCGTAAGCGTAGATCCAAGGCTCGACGAAGAGCCCATCCGCCGGCATTGACAGGCTGAGCGCGGAAGCTGCGAGAGCGCAGCCGTCCGCGAACCTTTCTCGGAGGCGACACAGTCGGCTCGCGGCATGGGCGGCCTCCGCCCGGCTTGGGCAAGCGGCGGACGCACGCCGATAGGTGTCGAGGATGGCATCGACAGCGTGTCCACACGCTTCCATGAGCCGGCCAGCCTGGAGGAGGCTCACGAACACCTCCTGATCCCAGAACCCCAGTTCGGCGCGGGCGAGGTAATGCGTGATCGCCTGTTCGGCCCGGCCACAGTCGCGGTAGCTCTGCGCGAGGTAGAAGGTGTAGCGCGCAACGAGGAACGGGTCGGTCTCCTCGGCAAGGGCCTGCTCCAGCACTGCCGCATCCCGCGCATAGGTCTGCGGGTCCGTGCTGCGGGCTCCCTCATGATTGATCCGCATCACGATGGGGAGGTGCCCGTGCGTCGTTGCCTCGGGGCAATCGAGGAATTCGTGCAGCACGCCGCGGTATCGCCATGCGAGCACGTTGCGCACGAGTTGCGGCCGCCGGTAGGTCACCGCGTCGTAGACGATGTCGACGCTGTAGGTGTCAGCCGCGAGGTTTGGCGGCGTGAAGCCGGGCGGGAGGACGAGCTCGTCGTCGGCATCGATGACGAGGGTGTAGGTGGCGAGGGATCGTGCCAGGGCGAGAGCTTCGCTGCGGTTGTGGGCAAAGTCCCGCCAGGGCCGTTCGACAAGGCGGCCTGGAACGTCGGCCAGCGCCGCGCGCACCAGGGCCTGCGTGCCGTCGGTCGAGCCGGTGTCGACCACGATCCAGTGATCGATCAGGGGGCGCACCGAGGCGAGGCAGCGTGCGATGACGTGAGCCTCGTCCTTGACGATCATGCACAAGCAGATCGTCTGACCGGAAGGGGTCATGGCGCACGGCCCTTGGGGCAACCCCGTGCGCCTTGCTGACGGCTCTCGTAGATCATGCTCACCGGACCGCACGGAACCAGGGTCTCACCGGCGGGGGGCGCCGGTGAGGGGGCTGCGAGCTCTCGGCCTCCGGTCGCCCGGCCGCCTCAAGCCCGAGGGTGTTGGGGTCGGTTCGCTGTCCCGATCCCGGGGCCAGCGAACCTTGCCGCTTACAGCCTTATGCAGTGAGCCAGCCGTGATGGTCCGCATCATCCCAGGCGCAGTGGGCCGAGAGTTTCATGGCGAACACACGGTCGAGGCGAGCGCGTTCGGCCTCGACCTGCGCTCCATCGATCGCCACCGGCCGGCAGCGGTTCGGCAGCCCCGGTACGATGAAGTCCGGGTTCTGCAGGGCGTGGTCGGAGGCCTCGTCGAAGAAGGCGCGATCCCCCCAATCGAGGTAGCTCTCCGCCGGCAGCCCTTCCGCCAGCAGGATGTCGTGCTGGTCGAGTTCGATGTGCCAATAGGTGACCTGGGCGCAGACTTCGCGGACGACGGTGGTTCCGTTGACGAGGCACATGATCGGGACCAGCACGCCGCCCGCGTTGTCGGCGCCGGCCCCGACGAGGACGGGATGGCCGGGTGAGAGCGAGAGGTCGCGCACTGGCAGGTCGGAGCCGAAGGCGCCGGCCTTGATGCGGATGGGCCGCTGGTCATGCGGGAGGGCTGCGCCGTTGGCAGCGAGCATGCGGTGGCCGATCCAGGTGATGGGCCGCAGGGTACCCGTTGCGGTGACGACACGGTCACCCACGCACAGATCCTCGACGGCCACTTGGCCACGGGTGGTGCGGATCCGGGTTCCGGAGACGTAGCACACCGTACCAGCCGGCCCCGTCGCACCCGTGGCTCCGGTTGCGCCCATAGTCCCGGTTGCGCCAGTTGATCCAGTAGCCCCTGTGGCTCCAATGCTGCCGGCTGTACCCGTCGCACCTGGAGTACCGGTCGCGCCAATTGAGCCCGTCGCGCCCGTTGCTCCCGTGGTGCCAGCCGCTCCGGTCGCGCCGACCGAGCCTGTAGCACCGACAGATCCCGTCGCGCCTGTTGCACCAGCTGTGCCCGTCGCTCCCGTGGCGCCTGTTGTTCCGGTCGCACCTGTCGAGCCCGTAGCGCCTGTTGCACCAGCGACACCGGTAGCGCCCGTTGCCCCCTCGATGCCAGTAGCGCCCGTTGCTCCAGTCGATCCAGTAGCACCCGTGATGCCTGTCGCTCCAGTAGCGCCTGTGGCGCCCGCGACGCCGGTTGCGCCTGTAACGCCGGTAGCCCCAGTTGAGCCTGTAACACCTGTGACGCCGATGGCTCCAGTTGTACCCGTCGCTCCGGTAGTACCGGTCGCACCTGTTGCACCCGTTACCCCAGTCGCGCCTGCGATGCCTGTCGCGCCCGTGGCTCCTGCCGTTCCGGTCGCGCCGGTGGTACCCGTAGCCCCAGTGGCCCCCGTGGCTCCGGTTGCACCCGTAGTGTTGTAAACTATTTGATTGGCTGTCACATTGTTGAAATTTCCGGCTATTGCCTGAATGCCATTGTTTCCATAAATTATTTGCTGAGAGTTAGATTCATTGTATACAACTAGGACAAAGTTTCCGGCGTTGAAGCCCGTGGTTTGGCCCTCAGTTAGATTTATTGAAATATTGAAATCTCGACCAGAATTATCTACTTGAGTTGTATGGGCCGAAGAGAAAAGCAGCGTTCCACTATTGCGGGAAAAGCTGTTTGCAGGCGTGAAATAGGTGCTCAGGATTTGGTTTGATCCATCTTCACCTGATATGTTTATTGTTTTCAGCTCGGCCATGATCTAATGCCTCAAGATCTATCTGCTTCGTCGGACGCCTTTGGCCGAGCGATTTGCGGTAAGTAGTTGCGTAAGCGGCATCAGTTTGGCCAAGTGGTTCTGGAGCGTCGAGAGCACACGGCGAGTACGGTAAGAGAATCACGCGCAAATTTCCGTGCATTTAGAATTTTTCCAAAAAATGTGCTGAAATAATCACAGCCTTCTAAAAATTGGCCCTTGTTGAAATTCCAATTGAATAGGAAAACACATAGAGGCGGCGTGCTCGTACAGGAGTGTTCGTTGGCCTGATCCTCGTCGAGGCTGAACCCCTCGTCGGCTAGGAACTCGACGGCGAAGCGCGCCAGGGCAGCGCAGCCGGCTGCCGTAGTCGGGACGGTTTTCAGCAGCACGCCATCAACATGGGCGAAGAACGCGTCCGCCGCCTCATCCTGTTCGGGAAGCACGTCGGTGGACCCGGCCGGCTGCGGTAGGAGGTCGGCGCGCTTACGGGCGGCGGTCAGGTAGCGCGTCGTATCGATGGCCGTGAAGATGGGGTCCACGCCGAGAGTCGGAGCCGGAACCGTCTTCACCGGCCCCCGGCGGATCACACGAGAGGCCGAAGCCTTGAGGGTGGCAGCGCGCTCGCGCAGCGAGGGACGGGCGATGTCGGCACGAGCGAGGCGAGCGAAGGGATTGCGCATGGCGTGGGCTCCAATGTGAAGGTGAGCCGCGAGCCGTCCGGCCCGCGAGCAGGGCGGGTCAGGCGAGGGTGGCGAAGCCGATGACGACGAGGCCGCCGCAGATCAGGGACAGCGCGGCAAGAGCCTCACCCAAGCCGCTCAGGAGACGCAGCATCGGCGCGAGCGGCGCGCGGGCAGGTTCGACAGGCAGGAAGTCGAGGCGCAGGTACAGCGCCAGATCCGAGGCGCGGGCGAGCACTGCTGCGTCCGTGATGCCGTCATGCTGGATGTGCCAGCGCAGGTGCCGGAGCAGGGCGAGGGAACCGAACTGCGTCGCGCAGGGCGTGGCGAGGAGGCGGGCCAAGGCGCCTTCCATCTCGACGTGCCGTTGGGCCACCAGGGCGTCGGAGGCGCACTGCCAGACGCTCCAAGCCTCGTCGTGATGGTCGATAGCCGCAAGGATCGGGTCAGCGTGGAACGGGACGTGCTCGATGACGTGGGCGTGCGGGATCGTTGCCATAACCGGGGCTCCGGGGCTTGGGGTCGTCGGGGAGGTTCGAAGGGGATGGGTCCCGTTTGAGCCCGATTAGCCGGGCGGCTGACGAGCGGCGGTTCTCACGGTCTCAGTGCGCGGCGGCGCGCTGGGCGGCCTTGGCGACCTGCCACGCGGCCTTCAGCGAGACGGACATCGCGACGCCCCAGGTCGATCCGGTGCGCTCCTGGTGGGCCTTCGCGGCCGCAGCGGCGTGGGCCATGATCGCAGCGCGGTCGAACTTGCCGGCAACGACGAGAGGGCGGCGGGTCTTCACGAAGCACTCGACTAGGGCACGGGCCGAGAGGAAGCCGGCGGGGAGCGCAACGCGGTCCTGGCGCATGTCGCGGGTGGCGGCGGTCCAGGAGATGCGGCGAGTGAGGGACATCGGAGGCGCCTTGAAAGGGCTAGAAGTTACCCTTATCGTGTAAGCCCATCCCGATAACGCGTCAACACTCAACGCGTATGTTCTTACATGATAGGTGTCGAATGTTGACAGGGGAGCAGTTGCGCGCGGCTCGCGCCATGCTGAAATTGGAGCAGGGCGAGCTAGCCGAACTGTCGGGCGTATCCACCGAGACCATCAAAAGGCTGGAGCGAATGGAGGGTGCAATTAGCGCCAACTCCATGACCTTGGACGGCCTCCAAAAGGCTCTTGAGAAGGAAGGCGTGATGTTCATCCCCGAGAACGGAGGGCTTCCCGGCGTCCGCCTTCGGAGAGACCCGCCAGCAAATATCCGCACCCGGAAGCGGAGGGGAGAATAGCTCCCCCTGGTGAAATTCAGTCAACCGAGGCCATATCGTAACCTGATCTTGAGGCCCGCGAATGCTTGATGCTTTAGCGCGATCCATTGCCGAGACTACCGCCGACGTGCTCGGCAGCCGCACAACTCGACAACGCGCTAAGGTTTCAGACGAGGAGATCGGATTATACCTCTGGCATGAAAGAGGTTTTCGAGACCACGACACGCTTGTTGCGCTCATCAACCACACGCGGGTAGCCCTAGACCGGCCCGAGCTTCGTGGCACTGTTTCGTGTCCACCGCAGAGCCGACCCCGCCCCGTGCAACTCACCCTCGATCTGGTGACGGCATGAAGCGCCCGCTCGCGCCCGAGGTATCCGACCAACTCGATTTCTGGAGCCGGATGCTGGCGAGGGTTGCCGGCCCCGACGCGGCCCGCATCCAACAGCAGAACCGCGCCCAGGAGCACGAGCGCCAGGCAGGGCGCACCAAGCGCAAGGGATCGGGGTTTAAGCCTCCGCAGTGCCGGCTCACCATCGGTGACATCGGCCGCGTGATCCAGCACAGACACAATGGCCCGTGCGATACCGCCGAGGGCGCGATTTACCTCACGGCGGCTTTGCCTTCCCTGGTCGAGGAGGCCGGCGGCTTCGATGCCGAGACGTTCGAGGAGCGGCTACGGAAATGGGCCGCCGTTGCAACGCCCCGGCTGACGGTCGAGGAAATCCGCGCCTGCCTAGACGAGGCGAGGGCACGCGATGCGCGCGGCCGGCTGCATTGGTCCGCGCAGGATCTGGGCGACCTCCTGCACCTCACAGTGGCCGAGCGGGAAGGCTTAGGGATCACCACGCTTCGGCCTCGCGGGATGAACGAACGGCAGTTCAAAGCCTACCAGCGCGCCCGGAAGACCGCCGCCGAGAAGGCGCGCAGGATCGCGGCTGGGGCGAAGGCGCGGGAGCAATCGGACGCGCAGACGCAGCCTTGGTTGGCGCTCGGGGTCAGCCGCCGAACGTACTACCGAACGCGCAAGGCCATGCCCGAAATCGGCCGTGGCACTAATTCGTGTCCACCAGATACGAAGTATCTACAGGCCACCACGGGGCAGTGCCACGGGGAGAGCCGCCCCCTTCAGGTTCCAGCGAGACAGGCCAGCCCGAGCCGTTCCGTTGGCGCTTGCGGGCATTCGCCCCGGAGCTTGCCGAGGGCCGTTCGTACCGGACATGCCGTCCCGCTACCGCTGCCGAGCGGTGGAGTTTCGCAGCCCGACATGCTGGCCGAGTGGCAACCTCTCGCTACCGTTGCGAACGCCTACGTCGGCGGGATCGTGCCCCCTGAAGTCGTCGCGGCAGTGAACGCCGCGCGTCGCGAGCGGCACCAGACCCAAGAGACCGTCGCCCGTCACGTCGGCATCAGCCGTCCGCAATTCACCAACGCGATGCTGGGTCGGTTCGGCCTCAGTCGGAGTGCGGCGGCGAACCTACGGCGATGGCTGGAAGCAGCGTGAGGATCATCGGCTACCCCGCCGCTCAAGCCCACGGGCGGCTCATCCTCGGCGAGCTACAAGACAACTTGGAGGCCGCTAGGGATTGCCCTGACCCACATGCTGCCACCGATTATCTACGCGACGCCGAATTTCACAGACGGCGCTTCGATCGTTGGGCTGAAACCAACGTCCAGTGGGGCGATGATCTTGATGCATGGGCGTATCTAGCATTCGCGCATGGAGACGTTGAGCGACGCCAGGGCGACGCCATCTCGGACGCCATCTCGGATTACCGCGGCACCCGCCGAGAACGAATTGACGGCATGCTGGCCGATGTCCGCACCCTTCAACGGTATCTCGCAGCCTCGGCTAGAGCGGCGCAGCAAGCTTGCCGGTTGGCGTTGACTTAACCATGTCGCCCGTCCGACATGGCACGTCCGGCAGGCCGCAACTTCACCGAGTCGCGAGCCGGCCACCAATCAGGGATTAGCGCCGCGAGAAAGACCTAAGCCCAAAACGCCAACGGCGCCGACCCCTGGCAGGGTGGCGCCGTCGAAATCGTAGGGCCTGTGAGGCCTGTTCCAACTCCTCACAAGCCATAAGCTCCCCTCGGGAGTCAAGCGAGAACGTCTGTTCTGGTGACGATGGCGCTCGGCCTTTTGAAAGGTGGGTGACGCATCACCCACCCTTGCTTTGACGCGGCCCGAGCAGGGCTGTGAACGATGCTTGTCGAGGAAATGGCTGCGGTCATCAGGACGTGCGCACGCGATGCGCTCGATGACGTGGCGCGCGCGTTATGGGCCGCCCACGTCGCGGAACAGGTGACGGACGACGAGGCCGAAAGCCTGTCTGCCGTGATTGAGGCGAGGCGAGGCACGTTGCGCGCCGCGCGTGTTGGGCTTGCCCCAGGGCACGGCAATCTTGCCAGTGGTCAGGTGTTGCAACCTGCAACACCTTTCGGCGGCACCCAACGCGACGCGAAGCGTCGGGCTGCTCCACCCTGCCCACAGCGCACTGAGGCCCGCGAGCGGTCCCGCCGATGGGCCGCCGCCGGTCGGATGCCGCCAGCCATCGCAGCGAAGTTCACCAGCGGGGAGCAAGCGGCCCTTGCCGTGATCGCGTTCGAGGTCGGCAAGCGCCAGTTCTGCGACAAGTCCCTCCGCGAAATCGGGGACGTGGCCGGGGTCAGCGCGTCCACCGTGAAGCGCGCGATCCGGCAGGCCAGGGCACTCGGTCTCCTCACGGTTCAGGAGCGCCGGCTGTCCCGCTACCGGAACGACACGAACATCATCCGCATCATCTCGAAGGCGTGGCTCGCCTGGATCGACCTACGCGGCGCCAGGGGTGGGGGCCAGCGGCGGACGGGCACAGATACCAGTGATTCGAGAGAAGCCGCGAGGCGGGTTTCCCAGGGCGGTTGCGGGGCAGAAAAGCCCAAGAGGTTGCCGAAGGAGCCGGGGCAGGTCCGAAGGGCGTAAGCTCAACTGACGCCCCTATGGCGAGCGCCCCCGTTTCGGGGCTCGCGGGATATTTCTGTAACGCCATTATTCCTTGACGCCTCCAATATGTGGCGTTACAAAAATACATGCCGATTTCGTTCGACCCCGCAAAGCGAGACAGGGCTTTGGCCGAACGCGGCTTGGACTTTGCCGATGCCGAGACGGTGTTCGCCGGCCCCTGCTTCAGCTTCGAGGACGAGCGCGCGAACTATGGTGAGACCCGCATCATGACAGCCGGGCTCCTCGTCGGGCGCATGGTCGTCATCGTCTGGACCCCGCGTGGCGCGGATCGCCATGTGATTTCCATGAGGAAGGCCAATGACCGCGAGCAAGCCCGCTACGCCACTCATCTCCGCTGAAATGGTCGGGGCGACCGATCTCCCGAAGGTGGACGCGCACGAGATCACGAACGAGGAATACGAGGAGATCCCCGAGTTGACCGACGCCATGGTGGCTCGCGCCATTCCTGGCGACGGGGCAGAGATCGCACGCCGGGGGCGTGGCCGTCCCAAAGCTGAAAGCCCAAAGCAGCAAGTCACGATGCGCTTGGATGCCGACGTGCTCGCCGCGATGCGGGCAAGCGGCCCTGGCTGGCAGGCGCGGGCGAATGACGTGCTCCGGGAGCGGTTCAAGGCGTAGATATCGCCCCGGATTGCGTCGATCGCCGCCGCGCGCCATCTTGGGACCATGCTGCGGCCCGTGGACGACGACCCCGACAATCCGAGGTGGCTGCGGCGCCCCAAGCCCCAGGCGCCGTTTCTGCGCACGCGGTCGCATTGGATCGTGAGACTCGCATGGATGTTGGCACAGGGCGCCATCTTTGTTGGCGTCCTATGGGTCTACTTTTACGGCGTTGATCCGCCAATAGACTTCCACAAAGAGCCACGCGCAATCCTGTTCATCTTCTTCTTCGCCTTCGTCATTACGGCCCTCTTCACGGGTATCGCCAGCGCCCTTCTGCGCCTAGCGACCCGAGCGGTTCGACGCATTGCCCGATCCAGAGGCGGACCCCGAGTTGCCCAGGAGCCGGATCAGGAGGCGTTGCGCATCGGTGGCGCCGGGCGATTGCAGGAAGGCCCGCAGATCGTCTGTCAAACAGCGTTGAACATTGACCCTGGATCGGCGTCGAACTTTGACCCCGTGGATGGGTATGGCGGGACGCCCCTGATCAGCCCGGCGAAGCGGGTCGGGGTGGCGCAGCCGGGCTGATCAGGGGTCCAGCAGGCGCGACGTGTGTGCCGGCCTCAGGCGCGGTTCTTGAAGCGCCAGCTCTCGTTGCCGGTCTCGACGATCTCGCAATGGTGGGTGAGCCGGTCGAGCAGCGCCGTAGTCATCTTGGCGTCGCCGGCGAACACGCTCGGCCATTCCCCGAAGGCGAGGTTGGTGGTGACCACGATCGAGGTGGTCTCGTAGAGCTTGCTGATCAGGTGGAACAGGAGCTGGCCGCCCGACTGCGCGAACGGCAGGTAGCCGAGCTCGTCGAGGACCACGAGATCGAGCCGGGCGAGGTGGTCTGCGATGCGGCCCTGCCGGCCGGCGCGTGCCTCGGCTTCGAGCCGGTTGACGAGGTCGACGACGTTGTAGAACCGGCCCCGCGCGCCATCCCGGATGCAGGCCCGGGCGATGGCGATGGCGAGGTGGGTCTTGCCGGTGCCGGTGCCGCCGACGAGCACGACGTTGCGCTGGTGAGCCAGGAACTCGCCGCCGGCGAGGTCGCGCACCAGACCCTCGTTGATCGGAGTGCCGTCGAAGGCGAACTCGGCGATGTCCTTGGCCAGGGGGAGCTTGGCGATCGTCATCTGGTAGCGGATCGAACGCGCCTGCTTCTCGGAGATCTCGGCCTGGAGCAGGTCACCGACGATCTGCTGCGGCTCGTGGGTGCGCTTCACCGCGACCTTGATGATCTCGTCGTAGGCGGCCTTCATGTTGTCGTAGATGCCGCGCTGGCAGGTGCCGCGGAAGAACGCGAACGCCCGGTCGTGGGCGTCGAACACCATCTCCTGGCTCTCGCGCGGATAGGCCCGCACGAACAGCATGCGTGAGTGGCAGAGCCGGACGTGGGCGACCTTGACCGTGACGGTCGTGCCGCCGATCAGCACGATCTCGTGGCTCCAGTCGAACTGGTAGGCCTCGCCCGGGGCGAACGACAACGGCACAAAGGTTTGCGCCGTGACCGAGGCGCGCTCGCGCTTCCAGGTCTTGGCATAGCGCCGAACGGCATCGTAGCCGCCCTCGTAGCCGAGCCCGCGGAGCGCCTCGTAGATCCGGATCAGCGTCAGCCGCTCGCGGGCAGACCTGCCGGCGTTGGTGGTCAGCATCCGATCGAGATCGTCGCGCCACGGCCCAAGCTTGGGCAGAGGCTGCACTTCGCGCTCGTAGGCGAAGGCGGTGGCCCCCGACCGGATGACCTTCCGGACCGTGTTGCGGGAGACGTGCAGGTCGCGGACGATGTCCTTGATCGCGCGGCCGCGGTTGAAGAACTCGCGCCGGATGCGCGCAATCGTGTCCACGCCCTTCATCCCCCTACACCACCCTCCGGTCGTACCGGAGAGCAGTCTGCGAGAACGAGGTTAGGGGGTCAGAATTGGACGCCGATCCCCCGCCTCATGGGGTCAAAGTTGCACGCCGAAACACAATCCGCCGGTATCTCAGCGTCACCGTCTCCCCCGGAGGCATCGGCAAATCCTCACTAGAGATCGGCGAAGCCCTCTCGATGGTCAGCGGTCGCGACCTCCTCGGCACCGTGCCCGAGGGCAAGTTTAAGGTCTGGTACTGGAACGGCGAAGACCCGCTGGACGAGCTTCAGCGGCGCATTATGGCCGCCGCGCTCCACTACGAACTGGAGCCAGCCGACCTGCACGGCCGCCTCTTCGTCAACTCGGGTCGCGACACCGAAATCATCATCGCGCAGCAGGATCGGAACGGGGTCACGGTCGCCGTACCCGTGGTGGACGCCATCAAGGAGACGATCCGCGAGAACGGCATCGACGTGCTCATCATCGATCCGTTCGTGTCGTCACACGGCGTCAGCGAGAACGACAACGGTGCCATCGACCGCGTCGCGAAAACCTGGGCCAAGATCGCCGAGGAGACCAACTGCTCCATCGAGTTGGTGCACCACTCTCGCAAGACGAACGGCAACGAAGTGACTGTCGAGGACAGCCGGGGCGCGGTGGCGCTCCTCTCGGCCGCCCGTTCCGCTCGCGTGCTGAACCAGATGACCAAGGACGAGGGCGAGCGGGCTGGGGTCGAGTTCCGCCGCCTCCACTTCCGGGTGGACAACGGCAAGGCCAACCTCGCGCCACCGCCTGAAGGCTCGATGTGGTTCAAGCTGGAGTCCGTGGACCTGGGCAACGGCAACGGGATGCTCGGCTCCTACGGTGACCGGATCGGCGTCGTCGCGCAGTGGCAGTGGCCGGACCCCATGGCCGACGTCAGCGTGAAGGATTTGCGAGCCGCCCAGACCGCCGTGAGCGCTGGCCGCTGGCGAGACAGCCATCAAGCTTCTGATTGGGTCGGGAAGGCCATCGGCCAAGCCCTCCGGCTTGACCCAGCCAACCCGAAGGACAAGCGCCGCATCCTCTCGATGCTCAAAACCTGGAAGGCCAACGGCATGTTCGTCGTGGTCGAAGGCAAGGACGCGAAGCACAACACCCGGTCGTTCGTGGAGGTGGGCGAATGGGCGACGGATTGAGCGCCCTCACCTGTGCAGGTGAGGTGAGGTTAGGTGTGGTGGTAGGGGCGCCCCACACCCCTCACCACACCCCTTATATAAGGGGTGGTGGTGGTGGTGGGGGCGTCCGTAAGGGCGTTACGGAGGTGAGGGTGAGGGGGGTTCCCCGATGATCCCAGCCGCCGACGCATGGGGTCCGTTCGCCCCCGACCTGGACACGGCCGAGCACACCGCCCGGTGCCGCTGCCTGCGGGCCGTGGTGCACCTGACGACCGGCCCGCGCGGCGAGACCGCGACCCGCCTCCTTCACGCGGCCGAGCGCGATCCCGACGCCCTGTCGGAGGCTGCCCGCGCCCTGAACGCCCTAGATGCCTGCGACAAGCGCCACGTCTGGGCCAGCTACGCCAAGCTCGCCGCCCCCGAGAGGACCACACGATGACGGCCCGTGATCGCCGGCCCCAGGCCCTGGACCGGGAGCGGTTCGACAAGTGCCGGGCGCTAA
>NZ_JAKSXY010000119.1 GCF_022829445.1 Methylobacterium sp. J-068
GGCGTCACGAACGGGAAGGCGGCCGAGACCGCGACCAACAGCATGTTGGCGGCCGTGGCCGGCGCCAAGCCCGCGAACGAGATGGAAGCCCAACTCGCGGTGCAGATGACGGCGGCCCACCACGCCGCCATGCGATGCCTAACCCACGCGACCGGCGCCTCGTCCGTCGAGGCGATGGATGCCGCCGGCAACCTCGCGACCAAGCTCCTGCGGACCTACACGAAGCAGCTTGAGGCCATGGCGAAACTGAAACGCGGCGGCGAGCAGAAGGTCACCGTCGAGCACGTTCACGTCTACCAGGGCGGTCAGGCCATCGTCGGCAACGTCAACGTCCCGCAGGGCCACCTAACCGGGGGGCATCACGAAAACAAAGGGCAATCCCATGCACTCTCTGGATCGGCAGCCCTCGCCCTTCCGGCTTTCGGCCCGATGCTGCGCTCGGACACGGGCGGGTACGTCGTGCCTGTCGCCTGCAGTGAAGGGGAAGGCGCGGTGCCGGATGCACGGCGGGGCAAAAGGCGTCGGCGCGCCCAAGGGTGAGCGGAACGGGGCGTATCGGACGGGCTTCTATGCCGCCGAGGCGGTGGCCTTCCGGCGAGAGTGCCGGGACGTACTGAAGGCGGCGCGGTCGGCGCTAGCGGACCTCGTAGGGTGACTGACATTCGAGACCGACTGCTCACGACCCGAAGCGGCCACTCACCTCCCAGGTTGACAGCGGTGGCTACAGGCTCTTTTCTGTCGGCGGCTAGTGCAGCCTGCCGCTCGCGCCGCAAGGTACGGTGAATGCACATACCTCTTTGAATTGGTCTGACCCTCTGGGCGGTCCACTCGGCAATGCGAGCCCCGATACGAGCGACTGCCCGGTTCAAGGATCGGACACATGCATATTCCCCACGACCCGAAGGCAATGGCCAAAAGACTTCGTCAAGCGCTTGCCGAGCGACGTGTCGATATCTCTCACAGTGACAGTCTGGAGTGCGTAGCTCGTCAATTCGGTTGGCGAGATTGGAACACGCTGGCTGCTCAACTCGACCAGCCTGTTCTGCGTCTGCCCGAAGATTGGAACGTCGGAGGCACACGCAGCGACGATTACGAGATGGGCTTTGACCCAGCAGAAAACTGCGCTGTCATCCGCTTCCGGGTAGCTCTTGCAGAGCCGATCTCGGGTCATGCGTCGTCCGGCTTTGGAACGCTGATGCAGAACTTCCGAGCCGAAGGCTTCCTCAACAAGCGGCTCGAACTCAGCGCACAGCTAAAGGCTAATGAGGTGACTGGAGCCGGCTCCCTCTGGATGCGTATTGACGGGGATAAGGGCCGCACGCTTGCCTTTGACAACCTCGATGGGCGCAAGAGTGAGGGCCCGCTCGTTGGCACAGTCGGTTGGCAAGACAGGTCCATCGTGATGGACGTGCCTCCAGACGCGCAGTCGATCCACTTCGGGTTTTTCCTACGAGGTGGAGGCAGTGTCTGGGCTCGACGGTTCCGCTTCACCGATGTGGACGCTTCGGTGCAAGTGACGGATCACGTCATTCCCCGAAGGTCCGCTCCAACGAACCTCGATTTCGCAGCCGTAGCGTAGTCCATGGCGCTGGTTCGAGTGGCTGTAATCGCTTGAGCCGGCGCCAGCGCTAACGGCAGCTTTCCACCCATCTCGGACGTTTAGCTGCCGTGCGGGAGGTAGCCGGAATCGGTTCTGGACGACGGTGGCTCACGAGATTGCCCATGCCGAGGGTCGCGAGTTCGGCGTGACCGAGGCAGATCGCTTCCCCGGAATACGGACACGATCCGAGCGGCGCTTCCGCAATTAATCGCTCAGCGATGCCTCCGGTTGCCCGAACGAATGTCAGCGCAGGCCGCGAACCGCCATCTCTTCCGGTGCCTGCTCGGCTGCATCCTGGCGCGCGAGTAGGGTGATGAGATCCACAGGACGGTAGTCCCAAGCGTCCGCGCCGACATCGCAAGCGCGGCTCGTGTCTGACAAGCAGGCATGTGTATGGCCGTAGAGGTGGCGGGTCTCGCGCCAGAACCCCGGCCAGGATCGGTGTGGGTAGTGCGACAGGAACAACCGCCACCCCTGCCCATCGGAGGCCTGCACCGTGAGGCGCGCGCTCTCAACGGGTGGCTCGGCCCAAGGGAGTTCCAGCACCCGGTTCGTATCATGGTTGCCGCGCACGAGCCGTTTGGTGCCGTTGAGACGGCTGAACACCCAGGCACAATGGGCACGGCTGGCGTCGGCCGCAAAATCGCCGAGGTGCCAGACCTCGTCGTCGACCCCGACAACCGCGTTCCAGCGGGTGATCAGGGCCTCGTCGTGCGCTTCGACAGAGCCAAACGTGTTCCGCCGGCGCCGGACGAGAGCAGCGTCACCGAAATGCGTGTCTACGATGAAGTAGGTTGCCATGCATTCTACGGAGGGATGCGCCCTCGAGAGAGGGTGAGGAGACAGCGTGTTGCTGCTCCGCGAGATGGGGTACCCTCCACGGGCCACAAGTTGGCGCGATGTCGCTTCACTCCATACCTGATCATTACCACTGATCTAATGCCGCTCGCGATGGCACCGCGCACTGATCGGGTGGTTCGACCGCGAGCGCAGCGGACCGCTCATGGCGACGATAGGGCGAAAGCCTTAAGAACGGTGTGAAGATGGAGTTCCACGTCGATCCCAAGACGGGCGCCATCACCAAGGAAAAGCCCGATAAGGATTAATGGACAAGGCTGCACGCCCCGCTCCCGTAGGGGGCCAGACTAACAAAAAGGGTAAGCATACGGCGTACTTGATCGCCGTGCGCCACAAGCGCGACGTGCCTCGCGTCTACGCCGTGGTAGCCCATTCTGCCGAGGCCGCACTCGCACAGCTGAACGGGCTGACGATCGATGGCATGGGGATCGAGGTCGTCGGCGCTCTTTCGCGGGATCTGACCCGACGCCTCGGCCTCAAGGCGGGCGAGATGCAGCTCATTTCAACGCACTGACGCTCCGACTGGATTGCTTCAAGTTAACGGTCAGACGGATTGCCCAGGGCCGCTACTTCCGCAGCAGCTCATGTCAGGTCCTGTTGGAAGCGAGGGTCACGGAACAACTCCTCCGCAACGACGGCTGCCGCGATCTTCCCCGTCTCGAGATCGGCCGGAAAGTGCGTTCCGGCGATCTTGCGGTTGGCCCCGTAGGAGGCTGCGAACGCGTACAGCGCCTGACGTTTGACGCCTTAAGTCAGCAGCCGGGTCAGCGCATAGCAAGCAGCCGAGATGCCGGCTGCGGCCGGCAGGGTGACCACCCAGGCGACGACAATGTTGCCTGCAAGACCCCAGCGCACTGCCGAGGTCCGTCGCGCCGCACCGACCCCGATGATCGCGCCCGTGATCGTGTGGGTCGTCGAGACCGGCACGCCGAGCCATGTTGCCAGAAACAGCGTGATGGCCCCTCCCGTCTCGGCGCAGAAGCCCTGCGTCGGGTTCAGCCGGGTGATCCGCGATCCCATCGTATGCACAATGCGCCAACCACCGGACAACGTGCCCAGCGCCATCGCAGATTGGCAGGCGAGTACCACCCAGAGCGGAACGTGGAAGTCGCCCGTCAGCTGACCTTGCGAGTAGAGCAGCACTGCGATGATGCCCATGGTCTTCTGCGCATCGTTGCCCCCGTGCCCGAGCGAGTAGAGCGAGGCGGAAGCGAACTGGAGCATCCGAAAGGTTTTGTCCACGCCGAACGGGGTCGCCCGCACGCAGCTCCAGGACACGATAAGCACGAGCACGAGCGCCAGAACGAAGCCGATGAGTGGCGACAGCACGATGGCCGCGACCGTCTTGCCCAAGCCCGACCAGACCACGACGCCAGGGCCCGCCTTGCTGACGCCTGCCCCGACGAGACCGCCGACGAGCGCGTGAGAGCTGCTCGACGGGATGCCGAACACCCAGGTGACGACATTCCAGACGATGGCCCCGATGAGGGCGCTGAGGATCACCTGCGGATCGACGATGCCGGCGTCGACGATGCCGGTGCCGAGGGTCTCGGCCACGTGCAGACCGAAGAACAGAAACGCGATGAAGTTGAAGAACGCTGCCCAGAGCACCGCATATTGCGGCCGCAGAACCCGGGTCGACACGATGGTGGCGATGGAGTTCGCCGCATCGTGCAACCCGTTGAGGAAGTCGAAGACCAGAGCCACCGCGATCAGGGCGACAAGGTAAGGCAGGGCGAGGGTCGTGACCTCCATGGCGGTCACACGTTCTCGATCACGATGCCACTGATCTCGTTGGCGACATCCTCGAAGCGGTCGACCACGTCCTCCAGGTGCCCGTAGATCTCCGCGCCGATCATGTAGGCCATCGCGTCGCCGTCTCCGCCGTCGCGGCGATGCGCCTGATAGAGCGCCTTCAGGCCCTGCTCCTCCAACGCGTCCGAGTGGCCCTCGATCTGGGTTATCGCCTCGGTGAGCTGGTTGATGCGTCCGGCATGGCTACCCACCGCGTTGAGCAGCGGCACAGCTTCGGCCGTGAGGCGAGCCGCCTCGATTACCGTCTCGCCCATCGCTCGCATCAAGGGGGTGAAGTCGCGTAGCTCGTAGAGTTGGACCGCCTTCACGGTCTTGTTCATCTGGTCGATGGCATCGTCCATCGACTGGATCAGATCCTTGATGTCGCCGCGGTCGAACGGCGTGATGAAGCTACGGCGCACCGCCAGCAGAACCTCGGCGGCAATTGCGTCCGCCTCGTGCTCCCGGTCGACGATCACCTGACAGTAGCGCGGAACCTCCGCACCTCCCTGCAGCACGCCCTGGAGGGCTTCCGCGCCGGCGACCAAGGTCTGGGAGTGACGCGCGAACAGATCGAAGAAGCGATCTTCCCGGGGCATCAGGGCACGAAACCAGCCAAGCATCGAACGAGCCCTCAGGTGACCGTGACGCTGGGCCGACTGCCGTTGGCTGCGTGCGTGGCAGCAAAACCCAAGACCAAGCTGGGGCGTTCCAATCCGTGTCGGAAAGTCGGCTGCCTTCTTCGCCGGTACTCGCTCATGAGGGTGTCCTCTTCGGCGAATGACCCCGGTAGGCTCCTGTGGCCGTGTTGGGTCAGTGACGGAACGTCCGCTTCAGGGCGAAGGGTCAGAGTTTGATTCCAGCCTCGGCGAAGACGGCAAGCGCTTCGGCCGTGATGCGCTTGCGGAAAGTTGCCAGCGTCGTCGGCGCACTCGACCGTGATCGTGACGAGGGGGGCAGCGACGATGGCGGCGCGCACTCCCAGATCATAGGCTCGGCGCTCGGCGGGGGTCATGTCGCGGATCACGCAGTTGCCTCCGCATCCTTCTCAGAATGGCCCGTTTCGGAGGCGCGACGCGTAGCCCATTCCCGATCCCGCATGGCCTGGGCCTCTCGAACCGCAACGTGTTCGCGCTCTTGTTCCTCGTAGACCTTCTGCATGCGCTTCTCCTCGCGGGCTGCCGCTTTCTTCCGCCGCGCCAGGTCTTCGGCCTTCTGCCTCATGATCTCTTCGACGGTGATCGGCTCCGGCTTCGAAGGCCGTTTAGCGCGCTGCTGGAATGGGTACGGC
>NZ_JAKSXY010000011.1 GCF_022829445.1 Methylobacterium sp. J-068
TCTGGTGGTTTGAGCGGTGCGCCCAGAACCCGATCCCATCTCGAACTCGGCCGTTAAACGCACCAGCGCCCATGGTACTGTGTCTCAAGACACGGGAGAGTCGGTCGCCGCCAGACCTGCACAGGACAAGACACCAACACACTTCCTCAAACGATCAAACGGTGGCGCGGGGTGGAGCAGCCCGGTAGCTCGTCAGGCTCATAACCTGAAGGTCACAGGTTCAAATCCTGTCCCCGCAACCAAATACATCACACACGACCCGCCTCGCCAACGCGAGGCGGGTCGTGTGCGTTCAGGCCTCACGAGCCCGTCGGCCCCAGCATCCCCCGGTCCGCCCCCGCCTCGATCGCTGCGCGGCGCCCTTCTCGTCCCCGGACATGACCAAACCGTCATGCGCCCGTCAGGTCCGCGCAACGCGGCGCTTCCTAACGTCCTCCCATGGATCGCGAGGGGAGGGGCGTGGAATGCGGACGGTCGGAGAAGCCTGTTCCCCCCGAACGACCGAGCCCCTATCACTCGGTTCCATGCGTCTGCTCATCATCGAGGACGACCGCGAGGCGGTCGCCTATCTGGTCAAGGCCTTTCGCGAGGCCGGCCATGTCCCGGATCAGGCCACGGACGGCCTCGACGGTTATGCCCTGGCCCGCGAGGGCGACTACGACATGCTCATCGTCGACCGGATGCTGCCGAAGCTCGACGGTCTCTCGCTGATCCGCGCCCTGCGGGAGCAATCGGTGACCACCCCCGTCCTCATCCTCTCCGCCCTCGGCCAGGTCGACGACCGGGTGAAGGGGCTCCGGGCGGGCGGCGACGATTACCTGCCCAAACCCTACGCCTTTTCCGAACTGCTCGCCCGCGCCGAGGTGCTGGCGCGCCGCCGTGCCGCGCCGAGCGGAACCCCCGAGGCCACCCTCTATCGCATCGGCGACCTCGAACTCGACCGCCTGTCGCACCGCGTCACGCGAGCGGGCCACGAGATCGCGCTCCAACCGCGCGAATTCCGGCTGCTCGAATACCTGATGCGCCATGGCGGTCAGGTGGTGACCCGCACGATGCTGCTCGAACACGTCTGGGATTATCATTTCGACCCGCAGACCAACGTCATCGACGTCCACGTCTCCCGCCTGCGCGCCAAGATCGACAAGGATTTCGAGAACCCGATCATCCACACCGTGCGCGGCACCGGCTACGTGCTCCGGCTGGACGAGGCGCGCGGCCAAGGTCACGGTCACGTGCCGTGAGTTCGAGCGACGACGCGCCGGCGGGCCGGCTCGGCAACCTGTTCCGCACCACCGCCTTCAAGCTCTCCGTCGCTTACCTCGCGGTGTTCGCGACCTTCGCGCTCCTGGCGCTCGGCTACGTCGCCTGGAACGCGAGCCGGGTCCTCGACGACCAGATGATCTCGACCATCGAGGCCGAGATCAACGGCCTCTCGGAGCAGTACAAGGTCGGGGGCCTGCGCCGGCTGATCTCGGCCGTGGAACGACGCGCCGGCGAACCGGGCGCCTCGCTCTACCTCGTCACCAACGCGGCCGGCGAACGGCTCGTCGGCAACATCGCGGCCCTGCCCACGGGCCTCATCGTCGATCCCGGCCAGACCGAGGCCGATTATGCCCGGAACGGGGAATCCCGGAACCTCGACCATCGCGCCATCATGCAGATCTTCGTCCTGCCGGGCGGGTTTCGCCTGCTCGTCGGACGCGACGTGGAGGAGCGCGACCGGTTGCGCTCGGTGATCGGACGGACCTTCGGCTCGTCGGTGGGATTGGTCGTGCTCCTCGGCGTCGTCGGTGCCTGGTTCATCGCGACCCGGGTCCTCAAGCGCGTCGACGCGATGACCGAGACCACGCGCCGGATCATGGCCGGGGACCTCGATGGGCGCCTGGCCGTCGCGGGAAACGGCGACGAACTCGACCGCCTCGCGCGCAACCTCAACGCGATGCTGGAACGCATCGGCGAATTGATGCGCGGCCTGCGCGACGTTTCCGACAACATCGCCCACGATCTCAAGACCCCGCTGACGCGCCTGCGCAATCGCGCCGAGGAGGCGCTTCGCACCGCCGACTCACCGGATGATCTGCGCACCGCCATGGAGGGCGTGATCGAGGAGAGCGATGGCCTGATCCGGGTCTTCAACGCGCTCCTGATGATCGCACGCCTCGAGGGGGTGGACGCGGGTGCGGATTTCCAGGTCTTCGACGTCGGCGCGGTGGTCCACGCCGTGGCCGAGCTCTACGAGCCCCTGGCCGCCGAGCAGGACCTGACCCTCACCGTCCTGGCCGAGGGTGAACCGCTGATGATGCGGGGCAATCGCGAACTGGTCGGGCAGGCGCTCGCGAATCTCGTCGACAACGCCGTCAAGTATGGCGGGTCGCGGGGGACGATCCGTCTGGCCGCCGCGCGGATCGGCGAGACCATCCGCCTGAACGTCGCCGATTCCGGGGCCGGCATTCCCGCCGAGGCACGCAGCCGCGTGCTCGATCGCTTCGTTCGTTTGGAGGAGGCGCGGTCCCGGCCGGGCTTCGGCCTCGGCTTGAGCCTCGTGAACGCGGTGGTGCGCCTCCATCAGGGGACCCTCTCTCTCGAAGACCATGCCCCCGGACTCTCCGTCGTGATAATCCTGCCAGCGGGTGTACCCGGGGAGTAAGGCATGGTGCAGGGCGGCAGCACGCGAAACGGCAGCCTTCGCGCGCGCCTCTCGGCCGCGCCGGTCCTGTCCGATCCCGAGGGCGCAGCCGCCCGCCTGCATGACATCGGCTCGGACCTGCCCGACGGGTTTCTGGACGAGCGGGTGCGGGCCCTGCTCCTCGGGCTCGCCGATCATTCCCCCTTCCTCTGGCAACTGGTGGCGCGCGAGCCGGCGCGGCTCGTCGCCCTGATCGATGCGGAGCCCGAGGCGGCGCATGCCGCGATCGTCGCCCGGCAGCGCAAGGCGGGGCGGGAGGCCGACCACGAGGACATCGCGAAAAACCTACGGCGCAACCGGGCCGAGCACGCACTGCTCGTGGCGCTCGCCGATATCGGTGGCCTCTGGCCGCTCGCGACGGTGACGGCCGCGCTCTCCGACTTCGCCGATGCCTCGGTCGGCGCCGCCGCCGACGCGATGCTGCTCCAGGCCGCGGCCGCGGGCCGGTTTCTGCCGCGCGACCCGGACGATCCGCAGGCCGCGTCCGGGCTCGTGGTGCTGGCGCTCGGCAAGCACGGTGCGGGAGAGCTGAATTATTCCAGCGACATCGACCTCGTCGTCTTCTTCGATCCCGAAGCCGCGCCGCTGAAGGCCGAGCTTCCGGCGACGCCGTTCTTCACCAAGCTGGCGCAGGGGATGGCGAAGCTTCTGCAGGAGCGCACAGCGGACGGCTACGTCCACCGGGTCGATTACCGGCTGCGGCCCGACCCGGGCTCGACGCCGGCGGCACTGTCGCTCAATGCCGCCTACGTCTATTACGAGAACCTCGGCCAGAACTGGGAACGGGCGGCCTACATCAAGGCACGCGCCATCTCGGGCGACATTCCGGCGGGCGAAGCTTTCCTCGCCAATCTCCGGCCCTTCGTCTGGCGCAAGTACTTCGACTTCGCCTCCATCGCCGACGTGCACGCGATGAAGCGCCAGATCCACGCGGTGCGCGGCCACGACACGATCGCGGTGGCGGGCCACGACATCAAGCTCGGGCGGGGCGGCATCCGCGAGATCGAGTTCTTCGTCCAGACGCAGCAACTCGTCTTCGGCGGACGCCGGCCGGAACTGCGCGGTCGCCGCACCGTCGCGATGCTCGAGGGCCTGACGCAGGATGGCTGGATCGATGCGGCGGCCCGCGACGATCTCACGGCGGCCTATGATTTCCTGCGCACGATCGAGCATCGCCTGCAGATGCTGCGCGACGAGCAGACCCAGCGCCTGCCTCACGAACCGGAGGACCTCGAACGCTTCGCGCGCTTCGCGGGTTTCGTGGACCGGAGCGCCTTCGAATCCGCGCTCCTCCACCATGCCCGGCGCGTGCAGGGCCATTACGCCCTGCTGTTCGAGGCGGAGCCGGACCTCTCCTCCGATGTCGGCGACCTCGTCTTCAGTGGTACGGGCGACGATCCGGCCACCCTCGGGACCCTGCGCAAGCTCGGATTCCGTGAGCCCGAACGCGCGGTGGAGACGGTGCGCGGCTGGCATTTCGGCCGCCGCCCCGCCGTGCGCACGCCGCGCGCGCGGGAGGTTCTGACCGAACTCGTTCCCGCGCTGATGCAGGCGCTCGGCGGCACGGCTCATCCCGATGCGGCCCTCGACACCCTCGACCGGGCCTTCGGCCGGATGCCGGCGGCCCTCGAACTCCTCACCATCCTGCGCTCGAACGAGCGGCTGCGTCTGCTCTTCGCCGATCTGCTCGGCACCGCGCCGCGTCTCGCCGAGACCGTGGCCTTCAGCCCGCACGTGCTAGACGCGGTGATCGACCGGGATTTCGCCGACACGGCCACGGATGCCGAAGGTCTCGCCGCGCAGTTCCGTGCCCGCCTCGGACAACCCACCGACCACGAGGACTTCCTCGACCGGAGTCGGGACGCCGCGCGCCAGTTGCGCTTCCTCACGGGCGCGCGCCTGCTCTCGGGCATCCTCTCGCCCGCCGAGGCCGGCCGCGCCTTCGCGGGCATCGCCGATGCGGTGGTCGCCGTCACGGTCGAGCGGGTCGCGGCGGCGTTCTTCGCCGAGCATGGCGCCGTACCCGGCGGGCGCTTCGCGGTCCTGGCGCTGGGACGTCTCGGGGCGCGGCAATTGACGGCGGATTCCGATCTGGACCTCGTGCTGGTCTATGATTTCCATGCCGCCGACCGCATGAGCGCCGGCCCGAAGCCTCTCGACGCGGCGGTGGCCTATAACCGTCTGGCGCAACGCATCGTCGCGGCGCTCACCGTACCGACCCGGCGCGGGCATCTCTACGAGGTGGACCTGCGCCTGCGCCCCGGCGGGGACCAGGGGCCGGTGGCGGTACAGTGGCGCGGGTTCCGGACGTATCAAGCCGAGGAGGCGGAGCCCTGGGAGCACATGGCCCTGACCCGCGCGCGCGTCGTCGCCGGGGAGCCGAGTCTGGCCGTGGACCTGGCCGACGCGGTGCGGGCCGTCGTGCGCCGCGCCAGGGCGCCGGCCGAAATCTACGCGGCCGTCCGGGAGATGCGTCTGCTGGTGGAGCGGGAGAAGGGGTTTCGCGGTCCCCTCGATCTCAAGCTCGCGCCCGGCGGCCTGCTCGACCTCGATTTCCTCGCGCAGGCGCTGGTGCTCGCACACGCCCACCGCTGCCCCGATCTCGTGGGGCTCGATGCCTGCGCGGTCTTCGCGCGCGGCGCCGACCATGCGCTCCTCGGCAAGGCCGAAGCCGACAGCCTCTCGGAGACCTACCGGCGCTTCGACGCGGTGTTGCACTGGCAGCGGCTGATGGTGGAGGGCGATCCCGCCGAGGCGTCGCCCGTCGCCCTGTCCCGCCTCGCCGTCGCCATGGGGGCCCCCGATGCCGAACGGCTGGTCTCGGAACTCGATGAGCAGCGCATGGGGGTGCGGACGCTCTTCGTCGCCCTGCTGACGGATCGTCTGTAACCCCGTCCGCGTCCCGGCGCCGGACGATCGGACGGCGACGGGTTCAGACCGGTGCCGTCTCCCGCTCCGGGCGACGCGCCGTCGCCCCGGCGGCGTCGCGCAGGGAAGCGACGGTTTCCTGCGCTGCCTCGGGCGAGAGCGCCCGGAGGTTCTCCGGGGTCGGCACGGGGAGACGCACCATCACGATGGTGCCGAGGCCCTCCTGCGAGCGGATGCGGAGGCCGCCCCCGTGAAGCTCGGCCATCGAACGCGCGATGGCGAGGCCGAGGCCGGAGCCCTTGTGGCTGCGGGTCAGATTGGTCTCGACCTGCTGGAAGGGCGCTCCGAGGCGCCTCAGGGCCGATTTCGGAATGCCGATGCCGGTGTCTTCCACGAAGATGTGGACGCTGTCGCCGGCCGGCCTCGCCTTGACGATGATGCGGCCATCGCCGGACGGCGTGAACTTCACCGCGTTCTGCAGCAGGTTGGTGAGGATCTGGTGCAGGGCGCGCTCGTCGGCGAGCACCGAGAGGGCCTCGACCACGTCCACATGCACCGTCAGGGACTTCGCCCGGGCCGCTTCGCCGACGAGCTTCAGCGACCCCTCGATGGCCGAGGCGACCGCGATCTCGCGCGGCACGAGCTTCACCTTCTGGGCCTCGATGCGCGACATGTTGAGGATGTCGTCGATGACGGAGAGCAGGTAGTCGCCGCTCGAGCGGATGTCGCGGCAGTAATCCGTGTAGCGCGGCGAGCCGAGCGTGCCGTAGACCTCGCTCTCCATCAATTCGGCGAATCCCATGATGGCGTTGAGCGGCGTGCGCAGCTCGTGGCTCATGTTGGCCAGGAACTCGGATTTCGCCTGGTTGGCGCCCTCCGCCTGCGCCTTCTGGTCGAGGTAACGTTCCGCGAGATCCGCGAGCTGCTGCGTCTGAAGCTCCAGGGTGCGGCGCGAGCGCTTGAGGTCGCGCACGGTCTCGATCAGCTCGCGCTCGGACTGGACGAGCTGTTCCTGGTGGCGCTTGAGGTTGGTGATGTCGGTGCCGACCGAGACGTAGCCGCCGTCCTTGGTCCGGCGCTCGCTGATCTGGAGCCAGCGTCCGTCCGTGAGTTCGGCCTCGAAGGTTCGCGCCGTGGCGCCGCTCGGTTCCAGGTCGCGCAACTCGCGCCGGACCGGCGGCAGCACGCCCCGCCCCATGATCTCGGCGTAGCGCTTGCCCGGTGTCGCATCCTCGGGGCTGAGCGCGTGAAGGTGGCGGAACTTCGAATTGCACAGGACGAGGCGGTTGCCGGTGTCCCAGAGGACGAAGGCCTCGGAGATCGCCTCCACGGCGTCCCGCAGCCGCATGTCGGCGGTGGCGTTGAGTTCCGCGAGCATGCGCTGCTCGGTGACGTCGAGGGCGATTCCGACGAGATGGCGGCCACCGTCCAGCGTATCGGGCACGATCTCGGCGCGCATGCGCATCCAGATCCAGTTGCCCGTGGCGCCGCGCACGCGGAACTCGTGGTCCACGGTGGATTGGCTCGCCGCGAGGTGCCGGGCGAGGGAATAGAGGTCGCCGTCATCGGGATGCACGAGGGCGTTGACGTCGCCGAAGGACAGGAACTCGCGCTCGCGGTGATAGCCGAGCAGGGCGTACATCGAATCCGACCAATAGATCCGCCCGCGTGGAATGTCCCAATCCCACAGGCCGCAGCGGCCTCGCCCGAGGGCGGTGTCGAGGCGCTGCTTGATCTGCTCGCAGACGCGGTCGACCGCGTGTGCCCGCCGGGTCTGCAGCGCGTAGGCGATGCCGGTGCCGATGATGACCAGGGCGGCGGCGCCGAGCAGGATCGCCTGATTGCGCATGCGCGTGGTCCAGGCGGCCGTGATCTCGACCAGCGGCTGGATCACCGCGACCTGACCCCGTCCGCCCGGCAGGTTGCGCAGGGCCGCGATCACCTCGGAGCCGTCGGCGAGAGTCACGTTCATCACGCCGGCCCGCTCGCCCAGCGTGCTCAGCGCCTGCATCTCGCCGAGATGCTCGGTGAGCGTCCGCTTCGGACCCGGCAGCGGCGGATTGGCGGCGACGATCGCCCCGTCCGGCGCGATCAGCAGGATCCGACGGCCCGCATGGAGCAGGCCCGGAGGCAGCAGGTCGCCGAGGCTGCGATGCGCCGCGACCGCCTTCGCCTCGCCCTCGATCTCGACCTCCGCGAAGGCCGCCGCCGCGAGCCGGGTCACGGCGTCCACGTCGATGACCGCCGCCCGCATCACGTCCGCGCGCTGCGTCTGAAGGAGCAGCGCCGCCACGGCCGCGAAACAGATCAGGAAGGTCGCGAACAGGGCCGGCAGGGCAAAGCGCAGCCAGGTCTCCGCGCGGACGAACCGGACATGGGCGGCGTGCTGCGGCCGATGGATACCCAGGATGGTATCGGCGCGCGCGGAGAGGGAAGCGGAATCCGCCTCCAGCATGGACTAACCCCGCGATTGCGATGAGATCTATTGTGGCGGGCCCGGAAGCCCGCTTCGAATCGTATACGATTCAGCACTTCCGCCGGGGGTTTGTCCACGCGTTTTTTCGCGGCCCGCTTGACTCCGCGACCGAATCGCAAGGCTGGAAAGGGTGCCCAATCGGGCGGAAAACCTGATTCGCATCAAGGGTTTGTCGAGCCGGCAAGGGTCCGCGCGAGGATGTCTCCGACATCCCGTGACAGCCCTGCAACACCGCGAATTTCCGTGAGTGATGATTTTGCACGCTCGCGCCGCCCCGGCTCCAGCATCCGCCACGATCCGAACGCCGTCAGCAGGCGCGCGGCGACCTGCGGGTTCGTCCGGTCGAGCGCCAGGACGGTCTCCGCCACGAGGGCGTAGCCGGCGCCGTCGAGGCGGTTGAACTGGGTCGGGTTGCCCATGCTGAAGCTGCCGATGAGGGCACGCACCCGGTTCGGATTGGTCATCGAGAAGGTCGGATGGGCCTGGAGGTCGCGGATGCGATCGAGCGTGCCCGCCTCGGAAATCCCGGCCTGGATCGCCAGCCACTTGTCGAGGACGAGGGGTTCGGCCCGGTAGGTCTCGGCGAAGCGCGCGAGGGCCTCCTCACGGGCCGGACCGGGCGTCTGGGCCAGGACCGCGAGGGCCGCCAGACGGTCCGTCATCGTCGTGGCCGTCGCCATCTGGGTGCCGGCCAGCGCGCTTCCCGCCGCCGGGTCCGCGGCCGCGAGAAGGTCGAGGGCCGCGTTGCGCAGAGCCCGGCGTCCGGCCGCCTCGGCATCCGGCCGGAAGGGCGTGTCGGGCGCATCCGCCAGGGCCTCGCGCAGGCGATGGAGCCGGTCCGCGAGACCGGAGCCGAGTTGCCGGCGCAGGGCGTGGCGGGCCGCGTGGATGGCGTCGGGATCGATCTCCGAGCCGATCTCGTTGGCGACGTCCGCCTCGCTCGGCAGGGCCAGGACCAGGGCGGCGAAGGCGGGGTCGACGAGCGCCTCGCCGTCGAGGAAGGCGCCGAGCGCCGTCGTGAACGGCCGTGCCGCCGCCTCCGGCAGGGCGCCCGAGCGCGTCCCCTGGACGAGGAGCCGCATCGCGACGCTCTGCGCGGCCTGCCAACGGTTGAACGCGTCGGTGTCGTGGCGCAGCAGGGCGAGGCGATCCGCGTCCGTCAGCTCCATCTCGATGCGGACGGGCGCCGAGAAGCCGCGGAACAGCGAGGGCACGGGCGGCGCGGACACGTCGGTGAAGGTCAGGGTGTCGTCGGGCGCGTCGAGCACGAACACGCCGTCCCGGACCCGGTCGCTATGGGCGTCGGCGAGCGGACCCCCGGCGCCCACGAGGCCGAGGCTCACGGGGATCACCAGGGGCGGGGCGTCCGGCGCACCCGGCAGGCTCTGGCGGAAGCTCAGCCGATAGCTCCGGGCCTGCGCGTCGTAGACGCCCTGCACGGCGACGCGGGGCGTGCCCGGCCGCTCGTACCAGCGCGCGAAGGCGTCGAGGTTCCGGCCCGACGTGGCCGCGAAGGCGGCGAGGAAATCCTCCACCGTGGCGGCCCGGCCGTCGTTGTCGGCAAAGTACCGGTCCATCCCAGCCCGGAAGGCGGGCGCGCCGAGGAGCGTGCGCAGCATCCGCACGATCTCGGCGCCCTTCTCGTAGACGGTGGCCGTGTAGAAGTTGTTGATCTCGGCATATTGCCGGGGCCGCACCGGGTGGGCGAGGGGGCCGGCATCCTCCGGGAACTGACGGGCGCGCAAGGTCCGGACCTCGCCGATGCGGTGCACGGCGCGCGAGCGCATGTCGGAGGAGAATTCCTGGTCGCGGAAGACCGTCAGCCCCTCCTTGAGGCAGAGCTGGAACCAATCCCGGCAGGTGATGCGGTTGCCCGTCCAGTTGTGAAAATACTCGTGCGCGATGATGGCCTCGATCGCCGCGTAATCGGCATCCGTCGCCGTCTCGGGCGAGGCGAGCACGTAGCGGTCGTTGAAGATGTTGAGACCCTTGTTCTCCATCGCGCCCATGTTGAAATCCGACACCGCGACGACGTTGAACACGTCGAGGTCGTAGGCGCGGCCGAAGGCGGTCTCGTCCCAGGTCATCGAGCGGGCGATGGCATCCAGCGCGTAGTCCGCCCGTCCGGCCTTGCCGGGCTCGACATAGACGGCGAGCTCGACCGCACGGCCCTCGCTGGTGGTGAAGCCGCGCCGGACATGGTCGAGGCGTCCGCCGACCAGGGCGAAGAGATAGGCAGGCTTCGGGTGCGGATCGTGCCAGACCGCATAGTGGCGTCCGGGCCCGGCCGCGCCGGCCTGCCCCGGATTGCCGTTGCCGAGGAGCACCGGCGCCTCCGCGCGATCCGCCTCGATGCGGGTGGTGTAGACCGCCATCACGTCGGGACGGTCGAGGAAGTAGGTGATCCGCCGGAAGCCGTCGGCCTCGCACTGGGTGCAGTAGACGCCGTTCGAGCGGTAGAGCCCCATCAGCTTGGTGTTGGCCGTCGGATCGATCTCGGTCTCGATGGTCAGCCGGAAGGGAGCGGCCGGCGGGTTCGGCAGGGTCAGCGCCGACGGCGTCGCCGTATAGGCCTCGGCCGCCAGGGGCACCCCGTCGAGGGCGAGTCCCACGAGGGCGAGGTCGTCCCCGTCGAGGACCAGGGGGGCGCCGGCGCGCCCGGCCGGATTGGGCGCCAGGGTGAGTTCCGCCCGGACGCGCGTGGCGGTCGGATGCAGCGACACGTCGAGCGCCACGGTGCCGATCAGATAATCGCTCGGGCGGTAATCCTCCAGGCGGATCATGATCGGTGTCTCGGTGCGCATCAGGGGCCCTCTCGCTGAAGGCGCCAGTTTGCGGGGCCGGCGGCGGCGACGCAACGCACATGCGCCCCGCCTCGTTGACGCGCGCCGACGCCGGGCCACATAGGCGCCATCCAACGGAGAGCACCCACCCCATGCGTTTCCTGCACACCATGGTCCGCGTCGCGGATCTCGACCGGGCCCTCGACTTCTACGTGAACACCTTCGGGCTCCAGGAGGTGCGCCGGGTCGACAACGAGAAGGGCCGCTTCACCCTGGTCTTCCTCGCGGCGCCCGACGATGCCCCCACCGCCCGCGAGACCCAGGCGCCCGTGATCGAGCTGACCCACAACTGGGATCCCGAAACCTATTCGGGCGGCCGCAACTTCGGCCACCTCGCCTACGAGGTCGACGACATCTACGCCTTCTGCGCCAGGCTGCAGGCGGCCGGCGTCACGATCAACCGCCCCCCGCGCGACGGCAACATGGCCTTCGTGAAGTCCCCGGACGGCATCTCGATCGAGCTTCTCCAGAAGGGGCCCGCCAAGCCGCCGCAGGAGCCCTGGAGCTCGATGGAGAATACCGGCTCCTGGTAGGCCACAACGTCCCCGGCGCGGCGCCGTCGGGGACCTGTCACGATCCCGAGAGGCCGCCCCCGCGCTGCGCGAGGCGGCCCCTCGCCGTCAGGCACCCGGCTCGGGCGTCGGCGTGATGCCGAGCTGGCTGAGCTTGGCCGCCACGCTCTCGATCGGCCGGCGCAGCTTCAGACTCATCACCGAGACCGGGATGCCCTCGCGGGCCATCGCGGTGAGTTGCCGGACGGATTCGAGCGTCCAGTCCGTGTCGTTCGTCGCCATCGCTTCCTCCTGATCCGTGCTCCCGATCCTTGCGACGGCGGGCGTGAGGCTCACGCACGCCGTGTCCCGCAGGTGGCGCGGCCCGGAGGGCGGGCAAGCCGCCGGCCCAAAATCTCGGCATGCCGCATCGAGCGCCATCGTTCCGGAGGCCTGGCCCTTGACCTCCCGGTCCCGCGCGGCGCACATCCGCGCCGGATCAGTCGGCCGGGCGGCCGCTCCGGGCTCATGGCTCGGGGAGGAAAGTCCGGGCTCCATGGAGAGACGGTGCCGGATAACGTCCGGCGGGGGCGACCCTAGGGACAGTGCCACAGAGAGCAGACCGCCGGGGATCGGCGTGAGCCGATCCCCGGTAAGGGTGAAAGGGTGCGGTAAGAGCGCACCGCGGACGCGGCAACGCGGACGGCACGGCAAACCCCACCGGGAGCAAAACCGAATAGGGGCGACACGGCGGGCCTCAGGGCCCGTTCAGGCCCTCTCTCCAGGCTCGTCGCCCGGGTTGGTTGCTCGAGGCGGTCGGCAACGATCGTCCCAGAGGAATGGCCGCCACGTCAGGGCGACCCTCGCGGGTCGTCCGGGCCCTACAGAACCCGGCTTAAAGGCCGACTGATCCGCTTCCCGCGAGGCACCCCGAATGCACGTGAAACCGGCGCGAAAACTTACGCTCGGTTAACCTTGCTGAGGTCTGATCGTGGCTGGCCGCCCCCGCTCGGCCAGGTTCGTTGACGGCGCTCAGAGGCCCATGGTACCCCGATTCATCCCGTCAACGGCGATTTTCGGATCGACGGACGCAGCCTGCCCGAGGCAGGCCGGTGTCCGCATGCGCGGTCGCGTCACGCGTCGAGCCGGAGGCGCCCCGCCTCTCCGAGCCGCGCCCGCGCGCTCCAGCCCCGTGGAAGGGACGCATGCGCCGCTTCAGTCCGGTCACGTCGTCGATTCGCTTGTTCCCATGCTCCCGCCCGCGCGTCGAGGCCGCCCGATGAGCCGGCCCCCGCGCGAGCCGCGGCCGCCCCGCGCCATAGACGGGGCGCCGCACGTCCCGGTTCTCCTCGCCGAGGTGCTGAGCGCCCTCGACCTGCCGGGCCGCGCGCTCGCGGTGGACGGAACCTTCGGCGCCGGGGGCTACACCCGCGCCATGCTCGGGGTCGATCCCGCCGTGCACGTGCTCGCGATCGATCGCGATCCCGGGGCCATCGCGGGCGGCGCCCCCCTGGTCGCCGAGGCGGCCGGACGCCTGACCCTGGTGCCGGGGCGCTTCGGCACCCTCGATGCCTGCCTGCGGGGCGCGGGCCATGCCGAGGCCGACGCGGTGGTGCTCGATATCGGCGTCTCCTCGATGCAGATCGATCAGCCCGAGCGCGGCTTCTCGTTCCGCAACGACGGCCCCCTGGACATGCGCATGGAGCGCGCCGGGCCGAGTGCGGCCGACCTCGTGAACGAGTACGAGGAGGCGGATCTCGCCGACATCATCTTCCATTACGGCGAGGAGCGGCGCTCCCGCGCGGTGGCGCGCGCGATCATCGAGGCGCGGCGCAAGGCGCGGATCGAGACCACGGCGGCCCTGGCCGAGATCGTCGCCAGCGTGGTCTGGGCCGATCCGGCCAGCGGCATCCACCCGGCGACGCGGACCTTCCAGGGCCTGCGGATCGCGGTGAACGACGAACTCGGCGAACTGGTGCAGGCGCTGCACGCGGCCGAGCGCATCCTGAAGCCCGGCGGACGCCTCGGGGTGGTGACGTTCCACTCGCTGGAGGACCGCATCGTGAAGCAGTTCTTCTCGGCCCGCAGCGGCCGGGCCGCCCAGGCCTCGCGCCACGTGCCGACCGTCGAGGCGCCGGCCCCGCGCAGCTTCACGGCCGTGACCAAGGGACCGGTCCTGCCCACGGATTCCGAGATCGCCGCCAACCCGCGTGCTCGCTCGGCCAAGCTGCGCGCGGTCCAGCGCACGGAGGCCCCGGCGCCGGAGCCCCTGGCGGCCATCGAGACCCTCGCCGCGCTGCCGGCGCGGACCGGGCGGAGCGGAGGAGCGCGCCGGTGATCCGTTTGCTGAACCTCGTGGCGGTGCTGGGGCTGATCGGGTCGGCGATCTACGCCTACTCGATCAAGTACGACACGCTCTATCAGGCCGGGCAGGTCTCGAAGGCCCAGAGCCAGCTCAAGAAGGAGCGCCAGGCCATCGCGGTCCTGCGCGCCGAGTGGCAGTTGCTCACCCGTCCCGACCGCCTGCAGGCGGCCGTCGACCGCTACCTCGCCCTCGAACCCATCGGCACCGCCCATCTCGGGCGCCTCGCCGACCTGCCGGCCCGTCCCGATCGCGGCGACGAGATCGGCCGGCTCCTCGCCGCCACCGCGACGCCGAAGGAGAAGCCGGTGGCCGGGCGCGGCTCCGACGAGCCGCGCACCACGGGCAGCGTCACGCCGCGCACGACGACCACCCGAACCCCGACCACGACTTCGAGGTAGTAGCCCGTGTCCGAAGTCCCGCCTCCCGAAGGCCAGCTTTTCGAAGTCCCGCCTTCCGAAGTCCTGCCTCGCGAAGTCCCGCCTCTCGAAGCCTCGAAGCCCGACGCGTCCCGGCCCGACCACGACCCGGCGGTCGCCGCGATCTCCGAGGATCACGCGGCGCCGGTCGAGCGCGCCGTCGCGGCGCCGGCCCTGACGAAGGCCAACTGGTTCGTCGCCGGCGTCAAGGCGATGTTCCATCTGGCGATCGAGCGCTCCTACGCCCGCGTCGGTCTCGTCGGCCTCGGCTTCGCGCTGGTCTTCGCGACGATTTCGGGTCGGCTGATCTACATGGCGGCCTTCCCGGAGGCCGATAATGGCGACCGCCGGATCGCGGCCGCGGCCACCACCGCGATCCGCCCGGACATCGTCGACCGCAACGGCGAGATCCTGGCGACCGACATCCGCACGGTCTCGATCTTCGCCGAGCCGCGAAACATCTACGACAAGGACGAGGCGGTCGAACTCCTCACCGCCGTGCTGCCGCAGATCAACGCCACCGAGCTGCGCGCCAAGCTCTCCACCAAGAAGGGCTTCGTCTGGGTCAAGCGCGAGATCACGCCCAAGCAGCAGGCCGAGGTCCACCGCCTCGGCATCCCGGGCATCGGCTTCCTGCCCGATCACAAGCGCGTCTACCCCAACGGCACGGCGGCCGCGCACATCCTCGGCGTGACCAACCTCGACAATATCGGCATCGCGGGCATCGAGAAGTACATCGACAACCAGGGCAACAAGGCCCTCAACGAGTTCGGCCTCGTGGCGAAGCAGACCGATCTCGCGCCGATTCAGCTTTCCATCGATCTGCGCGCCCAGTTCGCGGTGCGCGACGAGCTGGCCTGGGGCATCGACCACTTCAAGGCCAAGGCCGCCGCCGGGATGATCCTCGACGTGCAGACCGGCGAGGTGATCGCGCTCGCATCCCTGCCGGATTTCGACCCGAACGATCCGGCGGATGCGCTGAACCCCGACCGCATCAACCGGATGAATGTCGGCGTCTACGAGATGGGCTCGACCTTCAAGGCGATGACCCTCGCGATGGCGCTCGATTCCGGCAAGTACAACGTCAACTCGACCTTCGACACGCGCGGCGGCGTGCTGAACTGGGGCCGGCAGAAGATCCACGAGTACCACGGCACCAACCGCGTCATCACGATGCCGGAAGTGTTCACGCACTCCTCGAACATCGGCTCGGCCAAGATGGCGCTCGGCATCGGCGTGCCCGGCCATAAGGCCTTCCTGAAGAAGATGGGCCTGACCGACCGCATGCGGACGGAATTGCCCGAGAGCGCGGAGCCGATCGTGCCGGCGCGCTGGACCGAGATCAACACCATCACCATCGCGTTCGGCCACGGCCTCGCGGTGGCGCCGATCCAGGCGACGGCGGCCGTGGCGGCCATCGCCAATGGCGGCTTCCTGATGACCCCGACCTTCCTCAAGACCACGCAGGAGGATGCCATGGCCAAGGCGACCCGCGTGCTCAAGCCCGAGACCAGCGAGGCGATGCGCTTCATCATGCGCCTCAACGCCGTCGAGGGATCCGCGAAGAAGGCGGCGATTCCCTACTACTTCGTCGGCGGCAAGACCGGCACCGCCGAGAAGGTGATCCACGGGCGCTACGTGAAGAACCGCCTGTTCACGACCTTCATGGCCGCCGCCCCGATGGACAAGCCGAAATACCTCTTCGTCACCATCATGGACGAGCCGCAGGGCCTGCCGGAATCGGGCGGCTACGCCACCGCCGCGTGGAATTCCGGCGTCGTCACCGGCCGGACGATCGAGCGCGTCGCGCCCATCCTCGGCCTGCCCCCGCAATTCGATCCGCCGGTGAAGCCGTTCCCCCTGATGGTCAAGCTCGGCGCCTACCACGCCACGCAGGTGGACGGGCGATGAGCGCGCCGACCCTGGGAGGGCTCTTCCCGGAGACCGAGGCGGCCTGGGCCGATCTGCCGGTCTCCGGCCTGACGGCGGATTCGCGCAAAGCCGGGCCCGGCACCGTGTTCGTCGCGGTTCCGGGAACCGTCGCGGATGGCCGCCGCTTCGCCGCCGCCGCCGCCGCGGCCGGCGCCGTCGCGGTGGTCGGCGAGGGCAAGCGCCCGGCCGATCTCGACGCGCGCGTTCCCTATGTGGTCGTCTCGGACGTGCGCCGCAGCCTCGCGCTCGCGGCGCGAGCGTTTTCCGGGCGCCAGCCGGCCCACGTGCTCGCCGTGACCGGCACCAGCGGCAAGAGCTCGGTCACGGATTTCGTGCGCCAGATCCTCTCGCGGCTCGGCGCCGGAGCGGCGAGCCTCGGCACCGTCGGCATCGTGACCGACCGGGGCGCGACCTACGGCTCGCTGACGACGCCCGACCCCGTCACGCTGCACGCGACCCTGGCGCGGCTGGCCGATGACGGCATCGACTACCTCGCGATGGAGGCCTCCTCCCACGGCATCGAGCAGCGGCGCCTCGACGGGGTCGATCTCGCGGCGGTGGGCTACACCAATCTCGGGCGCGACCACCTCGATTACCACGTGACCATCGAGGATTATCTCGCGGCCAAGCTCCGGTTGTTCACGACCCTGGCGAAAGCCGGCATCCCGGCGGTGATCAACCAGGACGGCGCCTATGCCGATATCGTGATCGCCGCCGCCTCGGCGCGCCGGCTCGACGTCCATACAACCGGTCGGCAGGGCGACCTCGTGCGGCTCGTCGCGGCCCGCACCGAAGGCTTTCACCAGCATCTCGAGCTTCAGGCGCCCGGTGCGTCCGGCCGGACGGAGACTCACACGGTCCGCCTGCCGCTGGTCGGCGGCTTCCAGGTCGAGAACGCGCTGCTGGCCGCCGGCCTCGTCCTGACGACCCCGGCGGGCGCGGGCAATCCTGCGGGCGTCCTCGCCGCCCTCGAGCACCTCACCGGCGTGCCCGGCCGCATGGAGCGCATCGGCGAGGCGAATGGCGGGCTCTGCCTCGTGGATTACGCGCACAAGCCCGAGGCGCTCGAGGGCGTGCTGACGGCCCTGCGCCCCTTCGCGACCGGGTGCCTGCGCGTGGTCTTCGGCTGTGGCGGCGACCGCGACACGGGCAAGCGCCCGATCATGGGCGCCATCGCGGCCGAGAAGGCGGACGCCGTCATCGTCACGGACGACAATCCCCGCAGCGAGGACCCGGCGGCCATCCGTGCCGCGATCCTGGCCGCGGCCCCCGGCGCCGTCGAGATCGGCGATCGCGCCGAGGCGATCCGCGCGGCGGTCGCCGCCCTGGAGCCCGGCGACGTGCTGGTGGTGGCCGGCAAGGGCCATGAAACCGGCCAGATCGTGGGGTCACAGGTCCTGCCCTTCTCGGACCACGACGTCCTCCGGGCTGCGATCGCGGAACGCTCAGCATGACCGACACTTCCCCGCTCTGGACGCCGGACGCCCTCGAAGCCGCCACCGGCGGCACCCTGCACGGCGAACGGAGACCCGTCACCGGCGCCTCCATCGACACGCGCACGCTGCGGCCCGGCGACCTGTTCTTCGCCATCCGGGGCGAGGCGCGGGATGGACACGACTTCGTGCGCGCCGCCCTGGAGCGGGGGGCCGGCGTCGCCGTGGTCTCGGCCGAGCTGGCAGCCGCGTTCGCGCCGGACGGCCCGGTGCTGGCGGTCTCGGGCACGGGCGAGGATCCCGTCCTCGACGCCATGCGGGCCCTGGGCCTCGCCGCGCAGGCGCGCAGCCATGCGGGGATCGTCGCCGTCACGGGGTCGGTCGGCAAGACCGGCACCAAGGAGGCCCTGCGCCACGTCCTGTCGGCGCAGGGTGAGACGCACGCCTCCATCGCCTCGTACAACAACCATTGGGGCGTGCCCCTCACGCTCGCGCGCATGCCGGCGGGCACCGATTTCGGCGTGTTCGAGATCGGCATGAACCACGCGCGCGAGATCGTGCCGCTGACCGCGATGGTCCGCCCCGACATCGCCCTCGTGACCACCGTCGAGCCGGTGCATATCGAGCATTTCGCCTCGCTCTCGGCCATCGCCGATGCCAAGGGCGAGATCTTCTCAGGGCTCAAGGCCGGCGGCACCGCGATCATCAACCGCGACAATCCGAGCTATGCCCGCCTCCTGGCCCATGCCCAGGCCTCGCGGGCCGGGCGCGTCGTCACGTTCGGCGAGCATCCGGAGGCGGATGTCCGCGCCCAGCGCATCGTGCTGCGCCCCGACCTCTCGGTGGTCGACGCCGTGGTGATGGGCATTCCCGTCACCTATCAGCTCGGCACGCCCGGCCGGCACACGGCCATGAACTCGCTCGGCGTCATGGCCGTGGTGCATGCGCTCGGGGCGGACCTGGCCCGCGCGGCCCTCTCGCTCGCGGTCCTGCGCCCGCCGGTCGGGCGCGGCGAGCGCACCGCCCTGGCGATCGGGGAGGGCGAGGCCTTCCTCGTCGACGAGAGCTACAACGCCAACCCGGCCTCGATCCGCGCTGCGCTAGCGACGCTCGCCGCCATCGAGACCGGCCCGCGCGGGCGCCGCATCGCGGTGCTCGGCGACATGCTGGAACTCGGACCCGAGGGCGAGACCCACCACCGCGACCTCGCCGGTCCGGTGGAGGCGGCGAAGATCGATCTCGTCTTCACCGCCGGCCCACTGATGCGCAACCTCTTCGAGGCCCTTCCGGTGAGCCGGCGCGGCGCGGCGGCCAACACCGCGTCCGAATTGCTCGATCCGGTCCTGTCGATCCTCCGTCCCGGCGACGCCGTGATGGTGAAGGGTTCGAACAGCATCCGCATGGGCCGGATTGTCGAAGCGCTCAAAGCCCGGTACGCGAGCGCCCAAGCCGAACCGCCGCACGCCGCCGCGCGCTGAGACGGTCTCTGATCGAACGGCCGGGGGAGGGGACGCGCGCGTCCACGCCGCCGGCCGCATTCCCATCGTCTCACGGCCGGGTGCTGGATGCTGTATCTCCTGTCGGACCTGAGCGGCACCGTCTCCGCCCTCAACGTCTTTCGCTACATCACCTTCCGCACCGGCGGCGCGCTGTTCACGGCGGGGCTGTTCGTGTTCTGGTTCGGCCCGCTGATCATCTCGCTGCTGCGCCTGCGCCAGGGCAAGGGCCAGCCGATCCGCGAGGACGGGCCGCAATCGCATCTGCTGACCAAGCGCGGCACGCCGACCATGGGCGGCCTGATGATCCTGGCCGGCTGCATCGTGGCGATCCTGCTCTGGGCCAACCCGCGCAACCACTACGTCTGGGTCACGCTGGCGGTGACCCTCGGCTTCGGCGCCATCGGCTTCTACGACGATTACCTCAAGGTGACGAAGCAGTCGCACAAGGGCTTCTCGGGCAAGTTCCGCCTGCTGCTCGAAGCCGGCATCGCCATCGCGGCCTGCACGCTGATCTCGGTCTATTCGGCCCCGGCCCTGCAGAACCAGCTCGCCTTCCCGGTCTTCAAGGACGCCCTGCTGAACCTCGGCTGGTTCTACGTGCTGTTCGCCGCCTTCGTGATCGTGGGCGCGGGCAATTCCGTGAACATGACCGATGGCCTCGACGGCCTCGCCATCGTGCCCGTGATGATCGCCTGCGGCACCTTCGGCGTCATCGCCTACCTCGTCGGCAACGTCTTCACGGCGGGCTACCTCCAGGTGAACTACGTCCGCGACACCGGCGAACTCGCGGTCGTCTGCGGCGCGGTGATCGGGGCGGGCCTCGGCTTCCTCTGGTTCAACGCGCCCCCCGCCCAGGTCTTCATGGGCGATACGGGGTCGCTCGCGCTCGGCGGCCTCCTCGGCACCATCGCGGTGGCGACGAAGCACGAGATCGTGCTGGCGATAGTCGGCGGCCTGTTCGTGCTGGAGATGATGTCGGTGATCATCCAGGTCGCCTCCTTCAAGCTCACGGGCAAGCGCGTCTTCCGCATGGCGCCGATCCACCACCATTTCGAGCAGAAGGGCTGGAAGGAGCCGCAGGTCGTGATCCGGTTCTGGATCATCGCGGTGATCCTGGCGCTCGCCGGCCTCGCCACGCTGAAGCTGCGCTGAGGGGGAGGCCATGACGCCCGCCGCGAAGACTCCCGCCGCGAAGACTCCCGTCACGATGACTCCGGTCACGTGCTTCGCCGGCCGGAAGGTCGCCCTGTTCGGCCTCGGCGGCTCCGGCCTCGCCACCGTCCGGGCCCTGCTCGCGGGCGGCGCCGACGTGCTGGCCTGGGACGACAGCCCCGAGAGCACGGACCGGGCACGCGACCGGGGCATCACGGTCTTCGATCTGCACGACGCGGATTTTTCGGACTTCGCCGCGCTCGTCCTGGCGCCCGGCGTACCCCTGACGCATCCGGCCCCGCACTGGACCGTCGAGCGCGCGACCGATGCCGGCATCCCGGTCATCGGCGACATCGAACTGTTCGTGCAGGAACGCCGCGTCATCGCGCCGGACGCGCCCTTCGTCGCCATCACGGGCACCAACGGCAAGTCGACCACCACGGCGCTGATCGCCCATATCCTGCGCGAAGCCGGCCGCGACGTGCAGATGGGCGGCAATATCGGCACCGCGATCCTGTCGCTCGAACCGCCGTCGCCGAACCGCATCCACGTGATCGAGATGTCCTCGTTCCAGATCGACCTGACGCCGGGCCTCGATCCCAGCGTCGGCATCCTCCTCAACGTCACGCCGGACCACCTCGACCGCCACGGCACCCTGGCCGCGTATGCGGCGATCAAGGCCCGCCTCGTGGCGGGGTCCGACCTCGCCGTCGTGGGCATCGACGACGCCCTCAGCCGGGCCATCGCGGACGCGCGTTCCGGGCCGCTCGTGCGGGTCCATGTCGGCCCGCCGCAGCCCGGCTTCGACGGCCTCTCGGCGCGGGACGGAACGGTCTTCGCCGCGGACGGAACGGCGATCGCCGACCTGGCCGGCATCGGCTCCCTGCGCGGCGCGCACAATTGGCAGAACGCGGCCGTGGCGGCCGCCTGCGTCCGGGCGCTGGGGATCACGGAGGCCGAACTCGTGGCCGGGCTGAGGAGCTTCCCCGGCCTGCCGCACCGCATGGAGGAGGTCGGGCGGCGCGGGCGCGTGCTCTTCGTCAACGATTCCAAGGCCACCAACGCGGATTCCGCCGAGAAGGCCCTGACCGCGTTCCGGGACATCCACTGGATCCTCGGCGGCAAGGCCAAGGAGGGCGGCATCGCGCCCTTGCGCCCGCTCTTCGGCCGCGTGGCCCACGCCTACCTCATCGGCGCGGCGAGCGAGGCCTTCGCCGCCACCCTCGAAGGCCAGGTGCCCTTCACCATCTGCTGCACGCTGGATGTCGCGACCGCCAGGGCGGCCGAGGCGGCCGCGGGTTCGGACGCGCCCGAGCCGGTCGTGCTGCTCTCCCCGGCCTGCGCCTCCTACGATCAGTTCCGAAGCTTCGAGGATCGTGGGGATCAATTCCGGAATTGCGTGCGCGCGCTGTCCTGAGGCGCCGCTTTTCTCGAAATCTCAATCATTCCCGCGCCTGATCGCAGGCCTGTAGCGCGAGTTGGCCCAGTCGGCGGCGCGGAGTGAGTGCATGGCGTCCACGATCGCACCCGGTGCTTCGCGCTGGCAGGCCGGAGCCTGGGCCCATGTGTCCGTCCTGGACGTCCTGCGGCACGTGGCGAAGGTGCTCCTCGTCGCCTTCATCTTCTTCGCCTGCTTCGCGTTCTCCGACACCTCCCCCTACGACGTGGTGGCGATCCCCACCATCGTGCTCTGGCTCTGCCTGGGGTTGCGCCTGCACCGGGGCATGCTGCCCCTCTTCGGTCTGCTCATCGTCTACGTCAGCGCGATCACGGTCGCGCTCCTGCCCTTCATCGATCAGCCGCTGCCCGTCACCTGGACGATCCAGCTCGCCTATCTGGCGATCACCGGCGTGTTCTTCGCCATGCTGTTTTCCGAGGACACCCTGGCGCGGATGGAACTGGCGCTGAAGACCTTCGTGGCGAGCTGCCTGCTCTCCAGCGCCTTCGGCATCGTGGGCTATTTCGGCTACATCCCGACCGAGGACTTGTTCTACAAGTACGGCCGCGCCTCCGGCACCTTCCAGGACCCGAACGTGTTCGGCTCGTTCCTGACGCTCGGCGCCCTCTACCTCATGCACGGCCTGCTTCTCGGCACCACGCGCCGGCCGATCCTGTCCGCCGCCGTGCTGCTGGTGATCGTCGCGGGTATCTTCCTGTCGTTCTCGCGCGGCTCCTGGGGCGGAACGCTCATCGCCGTCGCGGTGATGGTGGGCAGCGTCTATCGCACCACGCGCTCGGCGGCCCTGCGCCGCCGCATCGTCGCGCTCATGGTCCTGGCGGTCGCGGGTTCGGCGCTCGCCATCGTCGGCCTGATGTCCATCGGCGACACGGCGGAGATGTTCTCCAAGCGCGCGTCGGTCACGCAGGATTACGACACCGGCGAGACCGGGCGCTTCGGAAACCAGATGCGCGGGCTCGGCCTGCTGGTGGACGAGCCCCTCGGCATGGGTCCCTTGCGCTGGCGGCTCATCTTCGCGCTGGAGCCGCACAACAGCTACATCGGCAGCTTCGCCAATGGCGGCTGGGTCGGCGGCGCCACCTTCATCGGCCTCGTGCTGATGACGAGCTTCGTCGGCTTCCGCCTGATGAACCGGGACACGCCCTTCCGGCGACACGCGCAGATCGTCTGGCCGGCCCTGCTGATGTTCTTCCTGCAGGCGGCGCAGATCGACATCGAGAAGTGGCGCCACGTCTACATGATGCTCGGCATGGTCTGGGGCCTGGAGGCGGCGCGCCTGCGCTGGCTCGCCGGGTCGGGCGCGGACCTGAACAGAGACCGGCCCTGAGTGTCGCTCACGAAACGCCCGCCGCACCGTGGTGCTCGGAGCGAGAACCGAGGACGGGCGGAAGTTTCGTGAAGCAATCTTAGTCCGCGAAGACCTCTATCTCTGCGAGAGGGACTGCGAAGGGTTGGATCAGGATGGTGCTGCCGTCATCCTTGTAGACTTCAAGCTCATGCAGCCGCCCATCGACTACGTGCAGGAGGAGATTGACGGCCGGTCTATGCGGACCCGGCCCAGAACCGTCGTCGTGATAGTGCCCCTCGACCGGGACCCGACCACGAACTCTCGCCGGTGGCCCATCGACCTGAAAGCGTAGGCTGCCCTCCTGATCTACTCGGCGGGCGAGAGCAGAACGGGCCTGGGCTGCAAGTTCATTCCGGCCAGGAAAGTCAGTAGCCAGAAGAAGGTCGAGCATTGCGACCTCCTCCGGCATCAATGGGCGCCAGGCTTCGTTGAGCGGGTTGCTTGGATCGACGGTCATACTGATGATTGAAACATCATCTTGTGGGGCCTGCGAAGGGTGGGGAGCAAACTTTGGCCTGTCTCCCCGAAGCGGATGTATCGCTCCCGACCCAACCTCTCCGTAACGCGTGGGTTCGGTTGTTTCCTAAAGCAGATGGGGTGGATGGCTCCCGCTTCGACTGACGGCATCTAGGTGCCAAGATGTGGTTGCTGTCGAAGCAGTAGCTGCAGGAGCTATCCCCATGGAGATTACTACCGTCGGCATCGATCTGGCCAAGAGCATCTTTCTAAGCTTCCTCGGGCTCCGGATCGGCCGTCCAGGCCGTGGCGAAGGCCGCCAGGTGGCGGGCATCCGCGAAGGCCAGCACGGTGACCGCCCGGTCCGCCGGCATCGCGCCGGGATAGGGCGCCAGCAGCACCTTCTCCTCCGAGAGCTTGGCGCCGGGCGCGTGCGCGGCGAGCCAAGCCTCGGCTTCCGGCGAGAGGCGGCTCGGATCCGCCGCGTCGCGGGCGCGGGAATCCCCGCGCAGGACCAGGACGTAGGAGCCCAGCGCCGGATTGCGCTGCTGCACCGCCTTGACGATGTCGATCATCATGCCGTTGGGGCTCCGTTCCCGGTCAATGCAGCTTCACGCGGGATTCCGTGCGCCGCGTCAGCGCGCGGGCCACCGCGTCGAGGGTGGTCTTCACCGTGCCGTGCAGGGCCTGCTCGTGCATCTTGTAGAGCGAGCGGTACATCATCCGGGCGAACAACCCGGCGATGAACATGTTCTTGCCCTTGATGAACCCCATCAGGTTGCCGACCGTCGAGTACTCGCCGAGCGAGACCAGTGAACCGAAATCGCGGTACTTGAAGGGTTTCAGCGGCCGGCCGGCCATCTTGTCGGGGATGATCTTGATGAGGTGCGTTGCCTGCTGGTGCGCGGCCTGGGCGCGGGGCGGGATCGGCGTGTCCGAGCCCTTCTCCACGAGGTAGGCGCAGTCGCCCATCGCGAAGATGTCCGGGTCACGGGTGGTCTGCAGGGTCGGGGTCACCACGAGCTGGTTGTTGCGGGTGGTCTCCAGGCCGCCGATCTCGTGCAGGAACGGCGGCGCCTTCACGCCGGCGGCCCAGACCACGAGTTCGGACGGGATGAAGCCGCCATCGGCGAGCTGCACGCCGTCCGCGCGCACCTCGGTGACGCGCGCGCCCGTGCGGACCTCGACGCCGATCTTGTCGAGCAGCACCATGACGTCGCGCGAGAGCCGCTCCGGCACGGCGGGCAGGATGCGCCCGGCGGCTTCCACGAGGGTGATCTTGAGGTCCTTGGCCGGGTCGATCCGGTCGAGGCCCGTCGCCGCCACGTGGCGGGTGGTGCGGTGGAGTTCGGCCGCGAGTTCGGTGCCGGTGGCGCCGGCCCCGATCACCGTGACGTGGAGCTGGCCCGGACGCACCGGCCCCGGCTGGGTATGGGCGCGCAGCATGCCGTTCACGAGGCGCTGGTGGAAGCGCACCGCCTGGCCCTGCGTGTCGAGCGCGATGGCGTTCTCCTTCACGCCCGGCGTGCCGAAATCATTGGTGGTCGAGCCCACCGCCATCACCAGCGTGTCGTAGCCGATCTCGCGCACCGGCGTGACTTCGCGCCCCTCGGTGTCGTGGCTGGCCGCGAGGTGGATGACGCGCTTTGCCCGGTCGAGGCCGGTCATCTCGCCGATGCGGTAGCGGAAATTGTGCCTATGGGCGTGGTGCAGGTAGTCCACGGCGTGGTGGCCCACATCGAGGCTGCCGGCGGCGACCTCGTGCAGCAGCGGCTTCCAGATATGGGTCCTAGCCCGGTCCACCAGGGTGACGTGCGCCTTGCCGGGGCGGCCGAGCTTCTCGCCCAGCTTGGTCGCGAGCTGAAGGCCCGCCGCCCCGCCGCCGACGACCACGATGCGATGCAGGTTTTCCACGGATTCGCCCGGTACCATGAACGTCACGTCCTCGCTTGTCGCATTCCAGCCGGTGCGTGCCCGTCCCGATGGGCGGCGCAAGTCCGTAGTTTAGAAGCGCGCAGTTTAAAAGGATCGGAATCCCTTCGCCATTCCCGTCACGCGGGTGCGCCGGGCTGCCGGAGGGGATGCGCCCGGGCGAAGGCGTCCTGCGCGAGGCAATCCTCCGCGATCCGCCGCACGGTCGGGAACGGGCCCGTCTCAACCCCGAAGATGCCGGTGCCGACCCAGAGGCTGACGAGGCAGAGATCCGCGTGGCTGATCGCGTCGCCCTGGGCGTAGCGGCCGCTGCCGGGCTCGCGGGTCATGCGCGTCTCCAGGGTCTTCAGTCCGGTCTCCATCCAATGCCGCACGAAGCCCAGCATGCGCTCGCGCGGTAGGTCGTAGGTCTCCATCAGGAAGTTGCGCACGCGCGGCACGTAGAGCGGATGCGTGTCGCAGGCGACGACCTGGGCCAGGGAGCGCGCCCGCGCCCGCGCCCGGGGGTCGGCCGGCAGCAGCGGCGTCGCCGGATGGATGTCCTCCAGGTAGTCGAGGATGGCGAGCGACTGGATCAGCGGCGGGCCGTCGCCGTCGAACAGCGCCGGGACCGCGCCCTGCGGGTTGATGGCCAGGAACTCGGGCTTCAGCTGCTCGCCGGCATCGAGGTCGAGGAACGTCTCCTCGTAGGCGATGCCCTTGAGATTGAGGGCGACCCGCACCCGGAAGGCGGCGGCCGAGCGCCAATTGCCGTACATCTTGATGTGCGTCACGTGTCCTCCCCCGAGACCCGATGCGGAATGTTGTCCGTCTCTCGATCGATCGGACCACACCCGACATCGGGCCGTCCCGCAAGTCCGTTCTCGCGGCGCCCGTGCCAAACGCCGCGATTTGGCAGCGCGGCGATCATCGCGCATAGGAAGGCGGCGAGGGCGCGAACCTCGGCCGGTGAGTGACGCGATGCAGATCGAAACACCCTACCTGATGTTCCTCGGCGACGTGCCGGACCGTCTGGCGGCCAAGACCGCCTACGGCATCAAGGATTGGCGCCCCGAATGGTGCGTCGGCCAGTTGCGCCTGCCCGGCTGCGCGGCGGATCTCGGCATCCCGGACCTCACCCTGGCGCAGGCCGTCGAGAAGGGCTGCCGCACCATGGTGATCGGCGTCGCCAACGCGGGCGGCGTCCTGCCCGAGCACTGGGTCGCGGAGGTGGTCGCCGCCCTGGAGGCGGGCCTCGACATCGCCAGCGGCCTGCATGCCCGCCTCGGCGCGGTGCCGGCCATCGCGGAGGCCGCCGAGCGCAACGGCCGCCAGCTTCACGACGTGCGCCACACCTCCGAGACCTTCGCCACCGGCAAGGGCAGCAAGCGTCCGGGCCGCCGCCTGCTCAGCGTCGGCACCGACTGCTCGGTGGGCAAGAAGTACACGGTGCTGGCCCTGGAGCGGGGCATGCGCGAGCGCGGCCTCGACGCGGATTTCCGCGCCACCGGCCAGACCGGGGTGTTCATCTCGGGGCGCGGCGTCGCCATCGACGCGGTGGTGGCCGACTTCATCTCCGGCGCCGTCGAGTGGATCTCGCCGGCCGCCGAGCCGGAACACTGGGACCTCCTCGAGGGCCAGGGCTCGCTGTTCCACCCCTCCTTCGCGGGCGTCAGCTTAGGGTTGCTCCACGGCGCGCAGGCCGATGCCTTCGTGGTCTGCCACGAACCGACCCGCACCACGATGCGCGGCGTGAGCCACAGGCTTCCGACGATCCAGGAGGTGATCGACCTCACCGTGCAGCTCGGGCGCCTGACCAACCCGGACATCCGGCCGGTCGGCATCGCGGTGAACACGCAGGACCTCGACGAGGGCGCGGCGCGCGCCCTGCTGGCGGATCTCGCGAAGGCGCACGATCTGCCGGCCACCGACCCGGTCCGCTTCGGCGTCGGGGAGATCGTCGACCGGATCGTCGCCGTGTTTCCGCCCGCCGGCACCGGGGCCGGCGCGTGAGCCGGCGCCTCGACGTCTCGGTCGAGCGCTTCCCGATCGCGGGGGCGTTCACCATCGCGCGGGGCAGCCGCACCGAGGCCGTGGTGGTGCTCGCCACGATCACCGATTCGGAGGGCCATGTCGGACGCGGCGAATGCGTGCCCTACGCCCGCTACGGCGAGTCCGTGGAGAGCGTGAGCGACCTGATCCGGGCGCAGGCCGAGGCGATCGCCGCCGGCGCGACCCGGGCGGACCTGCAGCGCGACTTGAAGGCGGGCGCCGCCCGCAACGCCCTCGACTGCGCCCTGTTCGATCTCGAGGCCAAGCAGCTCGGCCGCCCGGCCCACGCCATCGCGGGCCTGTCGGCGCCGCAGGTCGCCACCACGGCCTACACGCTCAGCCTCGGCGACCCCGAGAGCATGGAGGCGGCGGCGCGCAAGGCCGCCCATCGGCCCCTGCTGAAGGTGAAACTCGGCGGCGCCGGTGATCCGGAGCGTATCGCCGCGGTTCGCCGGGGGGCGCCGGATGCACGCCTCATCGTCGATGCCAACGAGGCGTGGCGTCCCGAGACGATCGAGGCGAACCTCGCGGCCTGCGTCGCGGCCGGTGTCGGCCTGATCGAGCAGCCTCTGCCGGCCGGCGAGGACGCCCTCCTTGCCGAGATCGCCCGGCCGATCCCGATCTGCGCCGACGAGAGCCTGCACGACCGCGCCGGTCTCGATGCCCTGAGCCAGCGCTACGACGCCATCAACATCAAGCTCGACAAGGCGGGTGGCCTGACCGAGGCGGTGATGCTCGCCCACGAGGCGCGCGCGCGGGGGTTCTCGCTGATGATCGGCTGCATGGTCGGCACCTCGCTCGCCATGGCGCCCGCGATGCTGCTCGCCCACCACGCCGACTACGTCGATCTCGACGGGCCGCTGCTGCTCGCCCGCGACCGCGAGCCCGGCCTGCGCTTCGAGGGCAGCCTGATCCACCCCCCCGAGCCGTCGCTCTGGGGCTGAAGGCTCAGCCGCGCACGACGAAGCGCAGGAAATAGACCAGTACCGTGAAGGTGACGAGGCTGAGGGCGTAGAAGGCGACGAACCAGAGGAGCCGCTTGCCCTTCATGCCGGGCGCGTCCCCGCTCAATGCCCGTAGCCCCCGGATCCCATGTCCTCCGCCACCTTCCCCCGGAAGACCCAGTAGGCGTAGCCCGTATAGGCGAGGGTCAGCGGCATCACCACGGCGTAGCCGACCAGGGCGAATTGCAGGGCGCTGACGGCGTTCGCCGCCTGCCAGATCGTCATGCGGGGCGGTACGATGTAGGGAAACAGGCTGATCGCCAGACCGAGGAAGCCGAGCAGGAACAGCGCGATCGTGAGCAGGAAAGGGGCGACGTCCCGTCCGTTTCGGATGCCGCGATGGATGCCCCAGGCCACAAGGGCGGTGACGAGGGGCACCGGTGCCACGTAGAGGATGTTCGGCCAGGAGACCCAGCGCCACTGGATGTCGCGGCCGAGGAACGGCACCCAGGCGCTCACGGCCGTCATCGCCACGATGGTGGCGGCGAGGAATTGCTGGCTCTTGCGCCGGGCCCAGACCTCCAGCTCTCCCGAGGTCTTCATCACGCACCAGGTCGCGCCGAGAAGTCCGTAGCCGCAGACCAGCCCGATGCCGGTGAGCACGCTGAACGGGGTGAGCCAGTCCAGGGTGCCGCCGGTGAAGCCGCGCCCCTCGATCTGGAAGCCCTGCACGAAGGCGCCGAGCACCATGCCCTGCGCGAAGGTCGCCACCAGCGAGCCGTAGTGGAAGGCGTTGTCCCAGACGAACCGGGAACGGTCGGCCTTGAAGCGGAACTCGAAGGCGACGCCCCGGAAGATGAGCGCGATCAGCATGAGGATCAGCGGCAGGTAGAGCGCGGGCAGCAGGATCGCGTAGGCGACGCTGAACACCGCGAACAATCCGCCGCCGCCCAGCACGAGCCAGGTCTCGTTGCCGTCCCAGATCGGCGCCACGGAGAGCATCATGCGGTCGCGCCAGTTTCCCTCGCGGGCAGACGCGAACAGGATGCCGACGCCGAGATCGAAGCCGTCGATCACCACGTACATCGCCACCGCCACCGCGAGCAGGCCCGCCCAGACCAGCGGGAGCCAGAAGGCCGCGCCCTCGTATTCCATCCCGAAGCCGAACATCCGCAGCTTTCCTCGCTTCGCGGACGATCGGCCCCGTCAAGGGTTCGGGCGTTCCCCGCGCGGGATCAATCTATCCGCATCGGCGCGCATTTGCGTACCCCGCCAGGGCAATTTCCGATCGCTTTCCAGCAGCGTGTCGCGCGACGGCGTTCCGGCCTGGACCGCGGCCACCATCCGCCGGACGATCTCCGCGCCGCCCTCGCGCAGCATCGTCTCGCGGGCCGGGTCCGGCACCGTCTCCCAGGCGGCCAGGGCCGCCTCGGCGAGGGCGGAGTGGTTCCTGGACGCGGCGGGTTCGGGGCCGAGGGCATCCTGCCGCTGGAGCGCCAGCCAGGAGAGGGCCCCGATCACGAGGGCGGCGCGAATGAGGAACGACATGGGTCCGACCCGCCAGCACGCCGGGACGAACCGGGCCTACGCTGCCGCGATCCTGTCCTCCGAACCGGTAAAGACGGTCTGACGAAGGCCCGGCCAGTGTCCCGCATGGTGAACACAAGCTTAGCAGGGTGCTCCGATCGTTTTCCAGCGTACTGCCCCGAAAGGGTCAGGGGTCGGGAGCGATCACAGTTACGTCCCGGAAAGCATGCGGAGACAATCGGACTGTCTTGCGCAAGACTCGCTTAAGTCGGCTCTGCGAAGTTCCAATCCGTCGAGTTTCAGTCGAGCCAAGGGGCGTCGGAGTGGCCGGTCGGGTCGTTTCCGCGCTGTGCGTGTCGGTATTGCGTATCTACGGTGCCCTGGCTTCCCTCATCGACGTCCGCCTCGCGGGGCTCGTCCATGAGTCGGTGATGGACGAGAGCGGCGTGCGCTTCCGACACGAGCGGTTCCTCGTTTCCCGCCTCGCGACCGGGCTGATGATGATGCTCGGCCTGCCGCCCTACCTCGTGCTGCGCGGCGTGCCCACCGGCCTCGAGGCCCTGGCCATCGCGAGCCTGATGCTGCCGGTCTTCGCCGCCGTCCTGCTCTCGCGCACCGGCATCCTCTGGCTCGCCCACGCCATCTCCTCGGCCGGGCTCACCGGGGTCGTCGTCTGCCTCGCCATGATGACGGGCGGTCCCCAGTCCGCCGCCGCGATCTGGCTCGTGGCGATTCCCCTGGAGGCCGTGGTCTCGGGGTCGCGGCGGGCGACCCTGGCGGCGGCGATCATCGCGGGCCTCGGTGCGCTCGCGGTCGCCCTGCTGCCGCCGATCGCCGAGGGGACGCCGCTCCTCGAATGGTCCCGGGCTCTGGCGATGCCGGTCTTCGCCATCACGGCGATCGGCCACATCGCCGCCCAGGCCATCGAGCATTTCCGCCACGAGGGCCACTGGCTCGCCCGCCTGCGGGACAACGAGCGGCGCGACCGCATGCTGCTCTCGGCCATCGACGACCTCGTGACCTGGCACGATCACAATGGCCGCGTGCTGGAGGCCAGCGCCTCGGCGGCGCGCTTCGTCGGCGCCGACCCGGTCCTCCTGCAGGGCCACGGCCTGCTCGAGCGCGTGCAGGTCGCCGATCGCCCGCTGCTGCTGCAGGCCCTGAGCGACGTCGCCGCTCACGGCCGGCCCGCCACGGTGGGATTCCGCCTGCACCTCGATGCGGCCGCGCTCCGTGCCGAGGGCGCGCCACGGGTGATCTTCGCCGAGATGCGCATTCACCGGATCGACGAAGCCCGCGCCGGAGCCGACGGCGCCCCGTCGTCGAGCGTCGTCGCGGTGACCCGCGACGTGACCGAGCACCGCCGCCACGCGGAGGAGCTGGAGCAGGCCCGCGCCGAGGCCGAGCGCGCCGACGAGGTGAAGAGCCGGTTCCTGGCCAATGTCAGCCATGAGCTGCGCACGCCGCTCAACGCCATCATCGGCTTCTCGGAGGTGCTGGCGGGCGAGGGCGCGATGGCGGTCGACCCCGCGCGCACCCGTGAATATGCCGGCATCATCCGCAATTCCGGCCAGCACCTGCTCGAGGTCGTGAACACGCTCCTCGACATGTCGCGGATTCAGAGCGGGCACTTCGACTACGCCCCCGAACCCCTGGACATGAGCGCCCTGGTGCGGACCTGCGGCGACCTGATGCAGCTGAAATTCGATCAGGCCGGCATCACCCTGGTGCGCGACGCGAACCCCGCGCCGGTGGAGATCACGGCCGACCTGCGTGCCTGCCGTCAGATGCTCATCAACCTCCTCTCCAACGCGCTGAAGTTCACGCCGCGCGGCGGGCGCGTCGAGATCGTCCTGCGCTGGTCGGGCGACCGGCTCGACCTCATCGTGGCCGACAGCGGCATCGGCATCGCGGAGAGCGACCTGCCGCGCGTCGGCGTCCCCTTCTACCAGTGCGCCGGCGGTTACGAGCGCACGCATGAAGGCACCGGCCTCGGCCTGTCCGTGGTGCAGGGTCTCGTCGGCCTTCACGGCGGCGCCATCGCGATCGAGAGCACGCGCGGCGAGGGCACCACGGTCATCGTGACTCTGCCGCGCGATTGCCGGCAGGCCGGCGGTCCCGTCCCCGTGGTGTCGATCCGGACGCGCCTGCGTCCGACGCCGGTCGACGGCCGGCTCGTGGCTCCCGCCGTCGCGAGCCTCGCGGCGATGCGCCGGCCGATGGGCCTGTTCGAGGCCGGCCCGGAGACGGTCCGCGAGAGCTACGTCCCCCTGAGGCGCGCCGGTTGATGGTGCGCCGAGATCCCGCACGCGCCGGTCGTCCGGGGTGTCGCTTCACGCGACGCTCCCGCATCGTCGCGTCGAGCCGGAAGGAATCGTGATGCGCGAGCCGCAAGCACGCCGCGACCAGCGAGAGATCGTCGTCCCCCCTCGAAGCCGCGAGCCGAGGTCGGCCGCCCGCCGGCGTCCCGCCACGGGCCGGACGCAGCGTCTGGCGGCCCTCGGCGCCACGGCCGGCGCGGTCGGGCGGGCGTTCCTGCGCCATCCCGGGGAGATCCTCGGCGTCGGGGTCGTTCTCGGCGCGGTCGCGATGATCTGCCTGAACGCGCTCGGCTATCAGGCCGGGCGGCATCCGGCGCCGATCTTCCCCAAGGTCGCGGCGCGCAGCCTCACCGGTGCCACCCCCGACAAGGCGAAGCCGGTCCCGCCGGCAGCGGAGGGGGTGAAGGCCGAGGCGACCAAGCCGGAGACCGCCAGACCCGAGTCCTCCAGACCCGAGTCCTCGAAGCCGGACGGCGCGAAGGTCGAGGGGCCGGCCCGGACTCCGCGTGACGGCATCGGCGAGATCATCCGGGCCGGCGATCCGAAGGGCGCGGAGACCACCGCCTCGGTGCCCGCGCAGGGCGGTCTCTCGCTCGCCCAGGCGCAGCGCGCCCTGGTCAAGCTGGGCTACGGCCCGCTGAAGGCGGACGGCCTGATGGGAGCCAGCACCCGCGCGGCCATCGAGCGGTTCGAGCGGGACCGCAAGCTGCCGGTGAAGGGCGAGCCGTCACCGCGCACCTTCCGCGAACTCGCGACCCGGGCGGGCGCCTCGCGCGGCTGACGGACGGGCTTCGGCGATCGAGGCGGGCCGCGCGGAACCTGCTATAGGGCGGCCCATGGCACGCCTGCGATCCGACTTCTGGGTTTCCGCCCACCTGCGCCGTCTCGGAATCGAGGGGATCGCCGCCGTGCAGCGCCGGCGCGGGGCGGCCGAGGCCGGCGCGATCTTCGTGAAGGTCGACCGTCTCGACGGGAGCGCCGACCTCTACGGGCCGGCCCCGCAATCCCTGGTCGATACCGGATCCGACGACGACCGGCGCTTCGTCGCCCTGATGAGCGAAGCCTCGCCGGCGGATGTGGAAGTCCGGATCGGCAAGGAACTGCGCTTCGACGACGACCTCTGGCTCATCGAGATCGACGACCGCGCGGGGCGGCACCGGCTCGATCTCGCGGAGTAGGGGATTTGGGCTCCGCTCAGGCGCCGCGCGGGCCGAGCGAGACCGTCTTCCGCTTCGATCCAGCGGAAGACGGTTTCATACTGTTTCCTGTACCTGAGGGCTTGCTGTGGTTTGATACAGCCTGGGCGTCTGGCGATCTTACTGCTTCCAGGTCCACCCCGATGACATACGCCGTGTCGTCGGGGCGCGGTCGTCAAGCGGCACGATCCCGGACGCCCTG
>NZ_JAKSXY010000047.1 GCF_022829445.1 Methylobacterium sp. J-068
TCCGGTAGATTAGGTCGGACAGCTGACGAGACGGAGCGCGGGTCCCCTCTCCTGGAAGGAGAGGGACAGGGTGAGGTGCGTGACCTCTCCGGAGATGGACTACACCTCACCCCAACCCTCTCCTTCCAGGAGAGGGAGCCCGGCGCGATCCAGCGATCCGAAGTGATCAGCCGGGACCAGTATAAGACAAGAAGTATTTCTCATGACAAATCGGGTGCGGTGGCACCCGGGACGATCGGCGTGCCTCGGCGTCCCGTCGTTTCATCGAGACACGAAGCACCCGCGCGAGATCACGCGCGCCTCAGCCCGGGCGCCGCCCCGTCCGGGAGCGCCGAGGCGGGCGCGCGAAACGTGCCGCGCGTCAGGCCCGGATAGGCCAGGGCCTGGCTCAGGCCACGCCCGGCCAGGAGAATCAGGAACGAGAGCCACAGGCCGCCATTGCCGAGGCCCGCCTCGTGGGCAGCCAGCAGGGCCAGCCCGTAGAGGGCACTCGCGGCGAGCATCAGGTTGCGCATCGCCCGGGTCCAGGTCGCCCCGATATAGATGCCGTCGAAGGCGAAGGGCACGGCGGCCATCAGGGGCGCGAGGGCGGCGGGCAGGAGATACAGGCGCGCCATGGCGCGCACCTCCGGACTCGTGGTCACCGCGTCGATGAAGGCGTTTCCGGCGACGAGGAAGCCGCCCGCGATGACCGCGCCGAAGGCGAGGCACCAGAGCAGGCTGAGGCGGGCGGCGCGGCGGAAACGCGCCTCGTCGCGCGCGCCGACCGCCTGTCCGCACAGGGTCTCGGCGGCGGTGGCGAACCCGTCGAGGAAGAACCCGCCGATCATGAAGAGATTCCACAGGACGGCATTGGCGGCCAGCACCACGTCGCCGGAGCGCGCGCCGAGCGCCGAGAACAGCGTGATGCAGCCCACGAGCAGCAGGGTCCGCACCATCACGTCGGCGTTGACGCTGAGCATCCGGGCGAGCGCCAGGGGGTCGCGCACCACCCGGAACGGCACCGCGAAGGGCCGCGAGCCCAGCCGCGCCAGCAGGATCAGGCCGAGGCCCGCGCCCGCCGCCTCGGCGATCAGGGTGGCGAGGCCGGCGCCCGCGACGCTCATGTCGGCCCAGAGCACGAACACCAGGGTGAGCACGATGTTGGTGAGGTTGATCGCGACCTGGAGAATCAGCCCGAGGTCGGTCCGGCCGCGCCCCAGCACCGAGCCGAGGATGGCGTAGTTCGCCAGGGTGAAGGGCGCGGCGAAGATGCGGATGTGAAAGTAAGCCGAGAGCCCGGCGATCACCGCCGGGCTCGCGCCGCTCAGGGAGAAGGCGGCCCGGCCGATCGGCCCCTGCAGCAGCACGATGAGGAGGCCGACGAGCAGGCCGGCGGCCAGCGCCCGCGCGAGGGTGCGGTCAACCTCCGCCGCGTCCCGCGCGCCCACCGCCTGCGCGGTGAGCCCGGCGGTGGCCATGCGCAGCGACCCGAACGACCAGAAGATCGCGTCGAAGATGACCGCGCCCAGCGCCATCGCGCCGAGGAGCGCGGCATCCCCCAGCCGTCCGATCACGGTGGCGCCGACGAAGCCGAGGAGCGGCGTCGTGACGTTGGCGAGCGTCATCGGCAGGGCGAGCGCGAGAACGCGCCGGCTCGTGGCCGGGCTGTCGGACGGCGTCATGACCATAGACCTTCGCGGGGGAACCGGAACTCGGTGTTCAGTGGCAGCCGCACCCGCTGCCGCAGCTTCCGCCGCCGTCGCTCGGCTTCGCGGCGGGCGCCGCAGCCCGGCGCGCCGGGTCGCGGCTCAGGCCCCGCTCTTCCAGTTCCGACAGGTAGGTCGCCCAGCGGTTCCGGTACTCGCGGCCGAGGTCGTAGAGATAGGCCCAGCCGAACAGGCCGGTGTCGTGCATGTCGTCGAAGGTCAGCTTCACCGCGTAGTTGCCGATGGGCTCGACCTTGAGGATGGCCACGTCCCGCTTGCCGCCGATGACCTTGCGCTCGGCGGGCGAGTGGCCCTGCACCTCGGCCGAGGGGCTCGACACCCGCAGGTATTCCGCCGGCAGGACGAAGCGCCCGCCATCCTCGAAGGCGACGTTCAGGCTGCGCTTGTCCCCGGCGAGACGGATCTCGGTGGGCCAGCGCTCCGGCGCGCCCTGCGGATCGACAGTCTGTTGATTCATGACAGCTTTCCCTGGCGCCGACGGTCGCTCGCCTTGCATGGCTCTCGAGAGCCGCGCAAACTTGCCCCTGACCGCGCGAGACCTCATATGACGTGCCATGTTAGGTTCGTCACGCGACCGCGCCAACGCCTTGTCCCCGCAGCAGAGCACAGAAACCCGCATGTGGGGTCCCCGCGCCACCGATGCCTTCGCTCCGAGCGCGCCCGCGCCGCTGATCGACCCGTTCCAGCGGGCGATCACCTACCTGCGCATCTCGGTCACCGATCGCTGCGATCTGCGCTGCGTCTACTGCATGTCCGACGACATGCAGTTCCTGCCCAAGCGCGACCTGCTCTCCCTGGAGGAGCTGGATCGGCTCTGCGCGGTCTTCATCCAACGCGGCGTGAGGAAGCTCCGCATCACCGGTGGCGAGCCGCTGGTGCGCCGCGACATCATGCACCTGTTCCGGCGCCTCTCGCGGCACCTCGATACGGGAGCGCTCGAAGAACTGACGATGACCACCAACGGGACGCAGCTCGGGCGCTTCGCGCCGGAACTGGCCGCCCTCGGTGTCCGCCGCGTCAACGTCTCCCTCGACACCCTCGACCCCGTGAAGTTCCGGGCCGTGACCCGGCGGGGCGACCTCAAGGTGGTTCTCGACGGCATCGAGACGGCGCGCAGGGCCGGCATCAAGGTGAAGATCAACGCCGTGGCGCTGAAGGGCGTGAACGAGGACGAGATCGCCGACATGATCGCCTGGGCGCATGGCGACGGCATGGACATGACGCTGATCGAGGTCATGCCGCTCGGCGAGATCGAGGGCGATCGCACCGACCAGTTCCTGCCGCTCTCGGTCGCCCGGGCCCGGCTGGAGAGCCGCTACACCATGACGCCCCTGCCCGACCGCACGGGCGGCCCGGCGCGCTACGTGCGCATCGCGGAGACCGGCGGGCGCCTCGGCTTCATCACGCCGCTGACCCATAATTTCTGCGAGAGCTGCAACCGCGTCCGCCTGACCTGCACCGGCAAGCTCTACATGTGCCTCGGCCAGGAGGATGCCGCGGACCTCCGCGAGGCTCTGCGCGCCTCGCCGGACGATACGCTGGTGACACAGGCGGTGATCGACGCCATCGCGCGCAAACCCAAGGGCCACGACTTCGTCATCGAGCGGGCGCGCCCCGCCGCCGTGCCGCGCCACATGAGCGTCACCGGCGGATAAGCATCGGGGCCGGTTTGACCCTCGCGGGGTTCGCTCCTAGACCCCGCTCGTATTCTGGATACGAGCGGAGATGATGATGGCGAAGGTCGCGTTCCTGGGCCTCGGCGTGATGGGCGGCCCGATGGCCCGCCACCTTGCCCGGAAGGGCCACGAGGTCACCGTCTACAACCGTACCGCCGCCAAGGCGGAGGCCTGGGTGGCCGAGCATGGCGGCGCCTTCGCCGCGACCCCGCGCGAGGCCGCACGGGGTCAGGCGATCGTCTTCGCCTGCGTCGGCAACGACGACGACCTGCGCAGCATCACCCTGGGAGAGGACGGCGCCTTCGCGGGCATGGACGCGGGCGCGGTCTTCGTCGACCACACCACCGCCTCGGCCGAGGTCGCCCGCGAACTCTCCGACGCGGCGAAGGCCGCCGGGCTCGGCTTCATCGATGCGCCGGTCTCCGGTGGACAGGCGGGCGCCGAGAACGGCGCCCTCACGGTGATGTGCGGCGGCGAGCCCGACACCTATGCCCGCGTCGAGCCCGCGATCCTGTGCTTTGCCCGCGCCAGCCGCCTGATGGGTCCGGCCGGCTCCGGCCAACTCACCAAGATGGTGAACCAGATCGCCATCGCGGGCCTCGTCCAGGGTCTCTCCGAGGCGGTGCACTTCGCCAAGCGTGCCGGGCTCGACGTCGAATCCGTGCTGGAGGTGATCTCCAAGGGCGCGGCCGGCTCCTGGCAGATGGAGAATCGCGGCAAGACCATGAATGCCGCCAAGTTCGACTTCGGCTTCGCCGTCGACTGGATGCGCAAGGACCTCGGCATCCTGCTCGCTGAGGCCCGCCGAAACGGCGCGCAATTGCCCGTTACCGCCCTGGTCGACCAGTTCTACGCCGACGTTCAGGCCATGGGCGGGCAGCGCTGGGACACCTCCGCGCTCATCGCGCGCCTGGAGAAGTAAGACCGGACCGCCACGAGCCCGACCCATGGGTCGGGTTCATCGAGATCTCACATCGAGACGGGCGCGGGCCTGCCCAAGCGCCTCCTCGGGCGCGGTCCAGGTCCAATCCGCGCCCATCTGGTGCCGGAACCAGGTGAATTGCCGCTTGGCGTAGCGCCGCGTATCGCCCTGTCCGCGCCGGACCGCCTCCTCCAAGGGGATCGTTCCGTCGAGATGGGCGATCAGGCCGGGCACGCCGTGCGCGCGCATGATCGGCAGCATCGGGTCGAGGCGCCGCGCCCGCAGGGCTGCCACCTCGTCGAGGGCGCCCGATGCCATCATCGCGGCGAAACGCGTGTCGATGGCGCGGCGCAGGGTCTCGCGCTCGGGCGCGAGGAACAGCTTGAGCAGCGGCCGCCCGGCGAGCGGACCGGGCGTGCGCGCGCCGTGAAACTCCGCGATGGGCCGGCCCGTCGCCGCCAGGATCTCGAGGGCGCGCATGACGCGGGCGCGGTCGCTCGGGCGAAGCGCTTCGGCTCCGGCCGGATCGCGGGCCGCGAGGTCCGCGTGGAGCGCCTCCGTCGGCCGCCCTTCCGCCTCGGCCCGGAGCGCTGCCCGAACCGCGTCGGGCACCGGCGGCAGGTCCGAGAGCCCCTCTTCGAGCGCCCGGAAATAGAGGCCCGTGCCGCCGACGAAGATCGGCAGGCGGCCCTGGTCACGCAGATCGCCGAGGAGCGTGGTCGCCGCGCGGGCGAAGTGACCGGCCGAGTAGTTCACCGCGCCGTCGACGTGCCCGTAGAGGCGATGGGGCGCCTGCCCCTCCTCCTCAGCGCTCGGACGCGCGGAGAGACGGCGCAGATCGGCGTAGACCTGCATCGAATCGGTGTTGACGACCACGCCGTCGAGGTCGCGCGCCAGCGCCAGCGCCAGCCCCGACTTGCCCGAGGCGGTCGGCCCTGCGATGAGGATCGCCGCCGGCAGAGCCTGCGCGTAGGTGCGTTGCGTGACCGGCGACACTGGCGTGGAAAGCTCCCGGATGACCCTCGTCGCGATCCTGATAGCAAACGAGAGCCGCCCCGCCATCACCGATGCGGTGCTGGCCGAGACCCGCGCCGTGATGCGCACTGAGCATCAGCCGCGCATCCTGCACGGCGAGGTCGCCGCCGAGGTGCTCGTGCCCGGCGCGCCCGCCGACGCGCCGGGCCTGGCACGCCGCCTGCGCGCGGCGCTCGCCGCCGAGCCGATCGACGTCGCGGTGATCGCAGGCGGGCCGCATCGGCGCAAGCGCCTGTTCCTGGCCGACATGGATTCGACCATGATCGAGCAGGAATGCATCGACGAACTCGCCGACACGATCGGGCTGAAGGATCGCGTCGCCGCGATCACCGAGCGGGCCATGCGCGGCGAGATCGCCTTCGGTCCGGCCCTGCGCGAGCGTGTCGCCCTCCTGCGGGGCGTCCCCGTGGGCAAGATCGACGCGCTGATCGCCGAGCGCATCACGCTGACGCCGGGCGGGCGCACCCTGGTCCAGACCATGAAGGCGCACGGCACCCATACCTGCCTGATCTCGGGCGGGTTCACCCTGTTCACCGGCCCCGTCTCGGCGCGGATCGGCTTCGACGAGGCCCACGCGACCACGCTCGGCGTGGCGGACGGGCACCTGACCGGCGAGGTCGTCGAGCCCATCGTCGACAGGGAGACCAAGCGCGCGACGCTGATCGCCCTGCGCAGCCGTTTCGGCCTCGACCCCGCCGAGACCCTGGCGGTGGGCGACGGCGCCAACGACCTCGACATGCTGCACGAGGCCGGGCTCGGGGTGGCGTTCCGGGCCAAGCCCAAGGTGGCAGCGGCCGCGCAGGTCCGGATCGACCACGGCGACCTGACCGCACTGCTCTACCTCCAGGGCTATGCAGCCAGCGAGTTCGTGGGGTGAGCACGCAGGCCCGACGCCCGGCGCGCGAAGCGATGCCGCCGGGGACGCGACGGGCTCCGCGTCAGCGGATGCCGCCGCTGGCGGTGATCGTCTCGCCGGTCAACCAGCGGGCATCCTCGGAGGCGAGGAACGCCACCACGCCGGCGATATCGTCCGGCTGACCGGCGCGGCCGAGAGGCGTCTGGGCGACGAGGCCGGCTTCCATATCGGATCCGACGACGCCGGCCGTATGCGTGCCCTCGGTCACCACGAAGCCCGGGCTGACCACGTTCACGCGTATCCTGCGCGGGGCCAACTCGTTGGCGAGCACGCCCGAGATGGCATTCACGGCGCCTTTGGTCCCCGCATAGACCGCCGCCGTCGGCGTATGGACATGGGTGATCGCCGAAGAGATGTTGATGATGCTGCCGCCCTCCCCGAGGTGCTTGGCGGCCGCCTGACTCGCCAGCAGCACGCCCAGCACGTTGACGTCGAAGAGGCGGCGGTAATGCGCCTCCGTCACGTCGTCGATCGCGGCGAATTCATAGACGCCCGAATTGTTGACCAATACGTCGAGCCGGCCGAACTGCGTCACGGCCGCTTCGACGAGCGCCTGCGCCTGCGCGGCATGGGTGACGTCGGCCTGGACCGCGACGGCCCTGCCCCCGGCCGCCAGGATGCCCGCGACGACCGCGTCCGCCCCGGCCCGGCTCGACGCGTAGTTCACGACGACCGCCGCGCCCTCGCGTGCCAGCGCCTTGGCGATGCCCGCCCCGATGCCCTTCGATGCGCCGGTCACCACGGCGACCTTACCCGCAAGCTTCGACATGTGTGCTAACCTTCCGCATGGGCCGGCGCCGGAACGGCCGCCTTCGTCCCATAGTTCGGTATTTCAGAACTAAGGAAGCGCGGATCAAGCCCCATATGGATAAAAGATGAGGCCGCTGTTCCACCCCGCGATCGAGGATATCCAGCCGGAGGCGATCCTGCACGCGCTGTCCGATCCGGCCCGTGCGGCGATCTTCGCCAACATCCTGAGAGCGGGGTGCGTCGAGGCCTGCTCGGCCCTCTCCACGTTGGGGGACCGGGTCATCCCGAAATCCTCGCTGTCCACCCACTTCAAGGTGCTGCGCGAGGCCGGATTGATCCGCAGCGAGCGTCGCGGCGTGGAGATGCGGAACCAGTCGCGCTGGAGCGAGGTCGAGGCGCGCTTTCCCGGCCTGCTGCCCGCGATCGTCAATGCCTATGCGGCGACCTCGGGCACGGCCCGCGGCTTAGATGCCCCGGGGACGCGGCGGGACGGACAAAACGAAACCGCCGCCCTCTACGGCGGCGGCTCGGAACCTCGGTGACGGGTCGGCCGGCTATTCCAGACCGAGCGCCACGAAGCGCACGTCGCCGGACGCGCTGGCGATCAGCAGCAGGACGGACTTGCGGCCGTCCTTCTTGAGCTGGTCGATGCGCTTGGTCACGTCGGCCGGCGCGTTGACCGCCTCCTGTCCGACCTCGACGATGACCTCGCCGGGCTTGATCTGCTTGTCGGCGGCCGTCGAGTTCGGATCGACGCGGGTGACCAGAACGCCCTTCTGCCCGTCCTTCAGGCTGAAGCGGCGGCGCGCCTCGTCGGTGATGCCCGAGAGGTTCAGGCCGAGCGCCTGACGCACGGCACTCTCCGGCTCGGGCTGCTTCGCGCTGGCGAGCTGCGGCTTGTCGGTGTCCTCGAGGCGGCCGAGGGTGACGGACTTCGCCGTCTCGGCCCCCTTCCGGATGACCAGCACCTCGACGACCTTGCCGACCGGCGTCGAGGCGACGATGCGCGGCAGGTCGCTCGACGATTTCACCGCCGTGCCGTTGAACCTGACGATGACGTCGCCGATCTCCAGGCCCGCCGCCTTGGCCGGGCCCTTCTCGTCGACGCCGGCCACCAGCGCGCCCTTGACGCCGTCCTTCATGTCGAGGGCTTCGGCGGTGGTCTCGTCCACGTTCTGGATACGCACGCCGAGCCAGCCGCGCCGGACCTCGCCGAACTCGCGAAGCTGGTCGATCACCTGCGACGCGGTATTCGACGGGACCGCGAAGCCGATGCCGACCGAGCCGCCGGTGGGTGAGAGGATGGCAGTATTGATGCCGATGACCTCGCCGTTCATGTTGAACAGCGGCCCGCCGGAATTGCCCTTGTTGATGGCCGCATCCGTCTGGATGTAGTTGTCGTAGGGGCCGGACTCGATGTTGCGGCCCCGCGCCGAGACGATGCCGGCCGAGACCGAGCCGCCGAGGCCGAACGGGTTGCCGATGGCGATGACCCAGTCGCCCGGGCGCATCTTCTCGGAATCGCCGAACGGGACGGCCTTCAGGGGCTTGCCGGCCTCCGGCTTCACCCGCAGCACCGCGAGATCGATCTTGGCGTCCTTGCCGATGATCTCGGCCTTCAGCTTGGTGCCGTTGTGCAGGATGACCTGGATGTCGTTGGCGTCGCCGATGACGTGGTTGTTCGTCACCACGATGCCGGACGCGTCGATGATGAAACCCGAGCCCAGGGAGTTCGACTTGCGCTGCTGGCGCGGTCGCTCGCCCTCGCTGCGGTCGCCGCCCCCGCGCTGGCCGCGCTTGTTGAAGAACTCCTCGAAGAGATCCTCGAACGGCGTCCCGGGGGGAAGCTGCGGGCCCGAGCGGGTGTTCGGGCGCGCCTCGACGGTGGTGGAGGCGGAGATGTTCACGACCGCGTCGGTGACCTGATCAGCGAGGTCGGCCAGGGATTCCGGTCCCTTCGCGAAGGCCGGCGCCGCGAGGCCCGTCACCGCGACCGAGGTCGCCAGGGTCGCGGCGGCGAGAGCGGAGCGAAGGCTGCGGCGGAGCGCTCGGGAACGGGGCGCCCGGACGGCGCTCGCAACGGGAACCATGTTCGACCTCTCGCGGTGTGCAACGATGCTCTTAGATCGTCCCCGGCCTTCGCCGATCAAGGGAGCGCCGGCAGCGTCGAAACCGCCGGCGCCCCATCGTCGGGTCGGACCTCAGGGCGTGCCGGTCGTGGAGCCGGTGGTGCCGGGCTCGGCGGGGGCACGGGAGGGGCTGCGCGCCGCCGGAGAGGCGGCCGCGCGGCCCTGCGGGTCGCTGAAGTAGCGGAAGAAGTCCGACGAGGGGCTGATGACCAGCCGGGTGTCGGAGCCCTTCAGCCCGTTCTCATAGGCCTGCATCGAGCGATAGAAGCTGAAGAAGTCCGCGTCCTTGCCGTAGGCTTCCGCGAGGATGCGGTTCTTGTCGGCGTCGCCCTGGCCGCGCAGGGACTCGGCCGTCTGGTTGGCCTCCGAGAGCAGAACCGTCACGTCGCGGTCCGCCTTGGCCCGGATGGTCACGGCGGCCTGCTCGCCGTTGGCGCGGATGTCGGCGGCCTCGCGCTGCCGCTCCGTCTTCATGCGGTTGTAGACGGCGGTGCTGTTCTGCGCCGGAAGGTCGACGCGGGTCATGCGCAGGTCGACGATCTCGACGCCGAGTTCCTTGGCCTGCCGGTTCACGTCGGCCTGGATCTGGTTCATCAGGTCGGCGCGCTGGGTCCGCACGATGGCGTCGCGGGTCGAGCGGGCGAGCAGGTTGCGCAGAGCCGAGTTGGTGAAGCTCGCCAGCAGCGTGTTGGCGCGGGCGATGTTGTTGGCCGACTGGTAGAACTTTAGCGGATCGGTGATCCGGTAGCGCGCGAAGGCGTCCACCTCGAGGTTCTGACGGTCGGTGGTCAGCAGGGTCTGCACGGGCAGGTCGAGGTCGAGCACGCGCTTGTCGAACAGGATCACGTTCTCGAAGAACGGGATCTTGAAGTAGAGACCCGGCTTGTCGGTTCCGGTCTGGTTGAGGACGGCGCGGACGCCGCCGAAGCGCAGGACGAGGGCCTGCTGCATCTGCCCGACCGTGAAGACGGAGGCGTAGAGGCCGACGACCAGGGCGGCGGCCGCGATCATGAGACCGGTGCGAAGAGCTTGGTTGTTCATCGGGCCGCTCCACCGGCTGCGTTGCGGGGGCCGAATTCGGTCAGCGGCAGCACCGGGAGCACGCCCGCGGCGCTCGCGCCCGTGCTCACGCCCGAGCCGTTCTGGTCGATGATGACCTTGTTCACCGAGCCCAGGACCCGCTCCATCGTTTCGAGGAAGATGCGCTCACGGCTGATCACCGGCGCGACCTTGTAGGAATCGTAGACCTGGCTGAAGCGCGCGGCCTGGCCCTTGGCCTCGGCGGTGGCCTGGGTCTTGTAGGCCTCGGCCGCCTGGACGATCTGCGCGCTCTTGCCTCGCGCCTGCGGCACCACGCTGCTCTCGTAGGTGCGCGCATCGTTCTTGGCGCGCTCGGCGTCCTGCTGGGCCGCGTTCACGTCGATGAAGGCGGGCCGCACGTCCGGCGGCGGCTGCACGCTGACGAGCTGCACGAGCTCGATGCGGACACCGGCCCCGTACTCGTCGAGCGCCTTCTGGGTGATCTCGCGCACCTCCTGCGCCACGCTCGACTGCTCGTTGGTGAGGATCGGCTGGATGTTGCGGCGGCCGACCACCTCGCGCATCGCGCTCTCGGCGATGGCCTTGATCGTGCCCTCGGGATTCTCGAGGTTGAAGACGTAGTCGGATGCCTTGAGCGGATCGACGCGCCACTGCACCTCGAAGTCGAGGTCGACGATGTTCTCGTCGCCGGTGAGCATCAGGCTCTCCTCCGGCTTGTCGACGGTGCGGCCCTGGGAGCGGTAGCCGATCTGCACGCTGTTGACCTGGCCGACATTCGGCTTGGTCACGGCGCCGATGGGAGCCGGGAAGTTGTAATTCAGGCCCTGGCCGGTGGTGCTGGTGTAGCGACCGAAGATCGTCTCGATGCCGACCTGCTGCGGCGCCACGGTGTAGAAGCCGGTCAGGAGCCAGCCGGCGACCACGAGACCGCCGACGAGGAGCAGGCCGCGTCCGCCGCCGAGGGAGCCACCCGGCATCACCCCGCGCAGGCGGTCCTGGCTGCGCCGGAGAAGATCCTCCAGGTCCGGCGGAGTCTTGCCGCCGCCACCGCCGCCGCCGCCCCAGGGGCCACCGCCATTGCCGCCGCCGCCTCGGCCCCAGGGCCCTCCCCCGTTACCGCCACCGCCGCCGCTCTGATTGCTCCAAGGCATGCTCGCCGATCTCTCCTGTTCCAGCAGCGTCTTCGCCGCGCATGACGCCCACCCGCGCCCTCCGGCCCGCCCCATTCGGGAAGCGGCCCGGATTTCCCCCGCGTGGACAAGAGCTCTGATCCCGTCGACCGGACCTTCGCACCTGCGTGGGCACGCACGGTCCTGTCAAGATTGCCACTTGGGCATCGGGAGCGTGAAAGACAACCGTACCGGAACCCATTGCGCAATGGGTCGCGGCCGGATGGTTTACGGCCGCGTCAGGCCCGGCGCTCCAGATCGACGAAGCTGAAGCCGCAGGCATCGTGCTCAGCCGGCGGGTGCGCCTCGCGATGGATCTCGCGGTAGAGCGTCCGGTCGAAGGGCGGGAACACCGTGTCGCCCTCCGGGGCGAGATCGACCTCGGTCAGGTGGATGCGGTCGGCATGGGCGAGCGCCAGGGCGTAGATCTCGCCCCCGCCGGCCACCATCAGCTCCTCGGCCCCCTCGGCGGCCGCGAGCGCGCCCGCCCAGTCATGCGCCACGGCGACCTCGGGCACGGCGAAGGCGGTGTCCCGCGTCAGCACGATGGTGCGCCGTCCCGGCAGGGGCTTGCCGATCGACGCGAAGGTCTTGCGCCCCATCAGCAGGGGTTTGCCCATGGTCAGGGCCCGGAACCGGCGCAGGTCGCTGCGCAGGCGCCAGATCAGGTCGTTGTCGCGGCCGATGACGCCGTTGCGGGCGACCGCCGCGATGATGGTGATTCGGGGCGCAGCCATCAGACCGCCACCGGCGCGCGGATCGCCGGATGGGGCGCGTAGCCCTCGATCGCGACGTCCTCGAAGCGGAAGTCGAACAGCGAGGTCACCGCCGGATTGAGCGTCAGTCGCGGCAGGGGGCGCTGGTCGCGGGTCAGTTGCAGCCGGGCCTGTTCGAGGTGGTTCACGTAGAGATGGGCATCCCCGAGGGTGTGGACGAAGTCGCCGGCCCGCAGCCCCGTCACCTGGGCCATCATCGCGGTGAGCAGCGCGTAGCTCGCGATGTTGAACGGCACGCCGAGGAAGACGTCGGCCGAGCGCTGGTAGAGCTGGCAGGAGAGCCGGCCCTCGGCGACGTAGAACTGGAACAGGCAGTGGCAGGGCGCCAGCGCCATCCGGTCGAGGTCGGCCGGGTTCCAGGCCGAGACGACGAGACGCCGGGAATCCGGATTGCGCCGGATCTCGTCGAGCACCCAGGCGATCTGGTCGACGCTGCCGCCACTGGGCTTCTCCCAGGAGCGCCACTGCTTCCCGTAGACCGGGCCGAGATCCCCGTTCGCGTCGGCCCACTCGTCCCAGATGCTGACACCGTTCGCCCGGAGGGCGCGCACGTTGGTGTCGCCGGTGAGGAACCACAGCAATTCGTGGATGATGGAGCGCAGGTGAAGCTGCTTCGTGGTGACGAGGGGAAACCCCTCTTCGAGATCGAACCGCATCTGGTGTCCGAACACCGAGAGCGTGCCCGTGCCGGTGCGGTCGTCCTTGCGGACGCCCTCCCGGAGGATGCGTTCGAGAAGCTGGTGATAGGCGTGCATCGCGGCTCCCAAGCGAGGTTAGGGAATACCCCGCCGCGACGGGGGTGGCGAGGCCATGGCGTCGAGACGTCAACATGTTCGTGCGCGCGCGCCGTCACCCACCGGCCGGCCAGAGCACGTAGGCGATCATCGCGAGGTTGCTCCAGGCATGGAGCAGGATGGAGGGCCACAGCCGCCCGCTGCGCCAGCGCACCCAGCCGAGCATCAGCGCGAGCGGGATCAGCGCGACCGGACGGCCGAAGCCGGACGGCGTCAGGTGCGCGAGGGCGAAGAGGAAGCCGGTCGCCCCGATCGTCGCGGCGGGCGGGAGGAACCGCCGGGCCCGCGCGAACAGCGCGCCGCGCAGCAACATCTCCTCCGCCACCGGCGCCAGGACCAGCACGTAGGCGAACCAGGCCGCGGCCGCCCCGGCCGTGAGCCCCGGCGAGAGCGAGGTGTGCCGGCGGATCGGAACGTGGAGCAGATCGGCGCTGCCGGTGACCCAGGTGATGTGGACCAGCGGCCAGAGCAGCAGGATCAGGCCGAAACGGCGCAGCGAGAGGCCGGCCCCGCCCTCGGCGGCGCTCGCGTGCGGCACCAGCGCGAGAGTCTCGCGCCAGGCCGGTCCGTCCCGCCAGCGCACGGCGCCGACGACGAGCAGCGCCAGCAGCACTTGCCGGATCACGTCGATGGCGAGTTCCCGCATGGCGATCTGGCGCGGGTGCAGGCGGACGCGGTCGCCGGCCCAGATCCCGACACCGTCGATCCAGTCGGCCCCGACGCGGACGATCGCCAGGGCCAGGAGGGTGGCGAGCGCCAGAGCGAGGAAGGCCGAGAAGGCGAGTCCGGCAAGCGCCCCGACGACGCGCAGGCCCGCGCGCAGGCCCGACGGCCGAGGCATGGAGAGCGGGACCATATCCGGCGCGAACGCCCGCTCGACGGGCATCGGCGCACCATCATCGGGCTTCAAATGCGCCGCCGCTCCCTTTATATTCACGCCATGGCCGGCGCTTCCCGTGATCGAACGCTAACCGGCAACGTGATTGCGAACCACGGGCTTTTGGACGCAAGGGCCCCGGCGACGGGACCCCGAGGCTCGACAGGTCCTGGGTTTTGGCGGTAGCTCCGAACGCGGCGGACGTTTGCCGGCCCGCGATTCCGGCTTGTATCCGGGACGTCGGTCGCGCAAGGCTAAGGATCGATCAGGTCCCGCCGGCCACCGGCCGCGCGGGCAGAGTTCTGGGGGCACCGGGCACCGGCCGCGTCCAGTCGTTTTTCATCCGACCCGGGGCGCCGTCACGGCGCGCGACGGCGGGCAGGGACCGGGCATAAGCGACCGCAGATGGCAGACGATCTGATCCGCTACGATCTCCTGGTGCAGGACGCCCTGCGCGGCGTGGTGCGCAAGGTGCTGACCGACGCGGCCCGCGAAGGGCTCGCGGGCGAGCATCATTTCTACGTCTCGTTCCGCACCGAGGCGCCGGGCGTGCGGATGTCGCAGCGCCTGCGGGAGAAGTACCCGCAGGACATGACGATCGTGCTCCAGCACCAGTTCTGGGACCTCGGCGTCACCGAGCACACCTTCGAGGTCGGCCTGTCGTTCTCCGGTGTGCCCGAGCGGCTGCTGGTGCCCTTCGACGCGCTGACCGGATTCTTCGACCCCTCGGTGCAGTTCGGCCTGAAGTTCGACCTCAGCGAGGGCTCGGAACAGGCCGCGCAGGAGGAATCCGAGGACGATGCCGCCGCGACGACGGAGAAGGCCGCGCCGCGCGGCGCCGCCTCCGAGCCGACCGAGATGAAGCCCAAGGGCACCGGCCTCGCGACCATCGGCGGCCCGTCCGTGCCCAAGCTGATTCCGGGCGCGCCGGCGGCCGCCCCGGCGGCGAAGTCCGAGGAGGGCGCGGACGCCAAGGCACCCGCTGCGAAGAAGTCCGAGGACGGCCAGGAATCCAGCGCCGAAGTCGTCAGCCTCGACGCGTTCCGCAAGAAGAACTGACCCGACGCAGACTCGAGAGCCGCCGCGGTCAGGCGCCGCGCGGCGTCACGGTCATGCGCAGGCCGTGCTCTGGGCGCAGCGTCACGCGGTGAAGCGGCGTCACCGGGGCGTGGTCCTCGGCCAGGGTGAAGCGTGCCGCCCGCGCGATGTGGGCGAGCACCACCACCGCCTCCTGCAGCGAGAAGCTCTGGCCGATGCAGACGCGCGGGCCCGCCCCGAAGGGCAGATAGGAGAAGCGCGGGATCGCCGCGCGGTTCTCCGGCAGGAAGCGCTCGGGCATGAAGGCCTCGGGCTCGCGCCACAGGGTCTTGTGGCGGTGGAGCACGTAGGGCGCCACCATCACCAGCGAACCCTTCGGGATCTTGATCCGGCCGATGCGATCCTCGGCGGTGGCCTGCCGGCTCATGAAGGGCACCGGCGGGAAGAGCCGCATGGTCTCCTCCATCACCGCCTTCGTGAAGGGCAGCGCATCGGCGTCGAAATCCGCGCCCGGCGCGACGGCATCGACCTCGGCCTCGACCCGCGTGCGCGCGTCCGGGTCCTGCGACAGGCAGTAGAGCGCCCAGGTCAGGGCGTTGGCGGTGGTCTCGTGGCCCGCCGCGATGAAGGTGACGATGTTGGCCTTCACCTCGAGATCCGTGAGGCCCTGGCCCGTCTCCGGGTCCTGCGCCTTCAGGAGCAGCGTGAGCAGGTCGCTCGGCGCGGCGTCGCGCGCGATCAGGTCGCGCCGGCGCGCGATGAGCGCGTCGACGATCTCGGCGAAGAACCGGAGCGCCGGCCTGGCGCGCAGGCGCCCGATGCGCGGGATGAAGGCGGGCAGGCCGAACACGTCGAGGGGATCGATCGGCCCGACCGATTCGAGGAAGCGGGTGATCGCGCGGCCCAGCGCGTCCGGTTCGCTGGCGAGCCCTTGAGTGAAGATCGTCCGCTCCAGCACGTCGAGGGTGACGCGGGTCATCTCCAGGGCGACGTCGATGCTGGTGCCCTCGCGGCGGGCGAGGCGCCGGGCCATGCGGGCGCCGGCGGCGTTCATGGGCGCGTTGAAGCCGAGCACGTGGCGGGCCGAGAAGATCGGCGCCAGGGTCCGGCGCTGGAGCTTCCACTCGTCGCCCTCTGCGGTGAGCAGGCCGTTGCCGAGGCCGGGGGCGAGGACGCGGCGCTGAAGGTCGTCCTTGCGGTAATTGGCGGCGTTCTCGACGTAGAGGTAGCGGATCAGGGCCGGGTCGCTGACCACGGTGACGCGGCCCAGCGCGCCCTCGGCCGCCACCACCGGCTTCTCGAAATGCACGTCGAGCCAGGTGGTGAGCGGGTTGGCGCGGGCCGCCTTGAGAAAGCCGAACAGGCCCGGCTGCGCGCGCAGGGGCTTGGGCACGGCCGGGCGGAACCGGAGCGGGGCACCCGGTGCAACGAGGGCTGAGGCACTCGACATGGACGACAACTCCGGTGCCCCGGGCGGGGCGGACAAGCCATGACAATTCGGCGCCGGGCACACAGCCCTCGGTGAAAGCGCCATCGCGGTTTGATTGCGTGCGGTTTAAGTAGGGTGCGCTTTAGCCAGACGAAGAGGCCACGATGTCGCCCACCGAGACGCCCGCCACCCGCACCGAGTCCGACACCTTCGGCCCGATCGAGGTTCCGGCGCATCGTTACTGGGGCGCGCAGACGCAGCGCTCGATCCAGAACTTCAAGATCGGCACCGAGCGGATGCCCGCGCCCCTCGTCCACGCGCTGGGCATGGTCAAGCAGGCGGCCGCCCTGGTGAACCAGGATCTCGGCGCCCTCGACCCGAAGGTGGCCCAGGCGGTGGCGGCCTCGGCTGCCGAGGTGGTCTCGGGCGAGCACGACCAGGAATTCCCCCTGGTGGTCTGGCAGACGGGCTCCGGCACCCAGTCGAACATGAACGCCAACGAGGTCATCGCCAGCCTCGCCAACGAGTTGCTGGGCGGCAAGCGCGGCGGCAAGTCGCCGGTCCACCCCAACGACCACGTCAATCGCGGCCAGTCCTCCAACGACGTGTTCCCGACGGCGATGCACATCGCGGTCTCGCGCGAGATCAACGACCGGCTGCTGCCGGCCCTCAAGCACCTGCACGACGCGCTCCAGGCCAAGTCCGAGGCGTTCGCCCCCATCGTCAAGATCGGCCGCACCCACCTGCAGGATGCGACCCCGGTCTCGCTGGGCCAGGAATTCTCGGGCTACGTGGCGCAGGTGGCTCTGGGCACCGAGCGCGTGAAGGCGACGCTGCCGGGCGTGCTGGCGCTGGCGCAGGGCGGCACGGCGGTCGGCACCGGCCTCAACGCGCATCCCGAGTTCGCGGAGAAATTCGCCGCCAAGGTCGCGGAACTGACCGGCCTGCCCTTCACCTCGGCCGCCAACAAGTTCGAGGCGCTGGCGACCCACGACGCGCTGGTGTTCACGCAGGGCGCCCTCTCGGCCCTCGCCGCCGGCCTGTTCAAGATCGCCCAGGACATCCGCCTGCTGGGCTCCGGCCCGCGCTCGGGCCTCGGCGAACTCTCGCTGCCGGAGAACGAGCCCGGCTCGTCGATCATGCCCGGCAAGGTCAACCCGACCCAGTGCGAGGCGCTGACCATGGTCTGCGCCCAGGTGATCGGCAACGGCACCACGGTGAGCTTTGCCGGCAGCCAGGGCCATTTCGAGCTGAACGTGTTCAAGCCCGTCATCGCCAACGCGGTGCTGCAATCGATCCGCCTCATCGCGGACGCGGCGGTGAGCTTCACCGACAATTGCGTCGTCGGCATCAAGGCCAACGAGGATAAGATCGCCGACCTGATGAGCCGTTCGCTCATGCTGGTCACGGCTTTGGCCCCCTCGATCGGCTACGACAAGGCCGCCGAGATCGCCAAGACCGCGCACAAGAACGGAACCACCCTGAAGGAGGAGGCCCTGCGCCTCGGCTACGTCACGGCGGAGGAGTTCGAGCGCGTGGTGCGGCCCGAGACCATGCTGGCACCCAGCGCCGAGTAGACGGAGGAGACCGGCATGGCGGAGATCATCAACCTGCGCCAGGCCCGCAAGGACCGGGCGCGGGTCGAGAAGGAGGCCAAGGCGGCGGACAACCGCATCGCCTTCGGCCGTCCGAAGAAGGCCAGGACGCTGGCCGAGGCCAAGAAGGCCATCGAGGTCTCGCGCCACGAGGGGCACAAGCTGGTCGGGCCGGACTCGGACGGGTGAGGCGCATGCCGCGCACGCCGTCCCTCCCCCCGGCATCGGGGCGGCGTCCGGTGGCGCCATGACCACGGGCGTCACCAAGCGCTCGGTGATGATCGCCGGCCACCGCACCAGCGTGTCCCTGGAAGATCCGTTCTGGGACGCGTTGCGCGAGATCGCGGCCGCGCGCGGCCAGTCCGTCCAGGCCCTGATCGGCGTCATCGATGCGGGTCGGGAGGGACAGAACCTGTCGTCAGCGATCCGCGTTTTCGTGCTGGCCACCGTCCGGACCCGGGCGTGATGGTCCGCGCGCGGCCGGCCTGCGGATTCCCAGAAGACTGAGCGATGCCGGGGCGCCGAAGGTCCGGCGGAAGGCATTGGCGAAGTGCGCCTGATCCGTGAAACCCGCTTCGTGGGCGGCGCGCGTGAAGTTGGCGCCCTGGACGACGGCGTCGATCGCCCGCCGCATGCGAAGCCAGCCGCGATAGCGCCGGAACGGTACGCCCACGGCCTCGCTGAACAGGTGCTGCATCCGGGACGACGACAGCGTCGCGGAGGCGGCGAGCCGTTCGGCGCTCATCCGGGACTCCTGGCATGCGCGCAGATCCCCGATGATCCGCGCGATCCGGCCGTCGATCGGCCGATCGCTCCGCCGGTCGGCGAAGCCGGACAGATCGGCGATGGCCTCGCCAGCCCAGTTGCAGGCGTCGCGGCGCTCGAAGAGCGCGCGCAACGCAGCGACCTCGCCACCCGGTGCCACGAGAGCGCCATCGACGGATTCCGCCGATCCCATCAGCGCGCCGAGCGCACGCCCGCCCCCATCGGGTTCGCGGTAGAGCACCCCGAGGGGATCGCCGCCGCAATCGAGTTCATGGGGCATGCCGGCCGGCACGAAGGCCGTGCGGCAGGTGATCCAGTCCCCGGGACGGAACCGGATCCGGAACGCGCCGTACAGGCCCGCGAGGTAGACCGGCGCCCCGTGCTGATGACTGGCGTTGTAGGCGAGCGGCCCGGCGAAGAGGGTATGCGGACCCTCGACGTGCCAGATCGGTCCGAGCGGAGGGCTGAGCGCAGCACGTTCGTACAAGCGGTGTCCTCTCCCGGCGCGCTAGACCGAATCTCCCGGCCGCTAGACCATCCTGACGGAGCCGGGCCAGCCCGGAAATCCCCGTCATGCGCGATCTCACCCGCCGCCATCTCAGCGCCCTCGCGGCCGCGAGCCTGATCTTTCCCGGTGCCGCTCGGGCGACGATTCCATCGGCCGACGCATCGCCCTGTCCGAAGCGAATCCGGCTCGGCGCCTTCACCGTCACCACCCTCTCCGATGCCGACGTCACCATCGATGGACCCTGGCCGATCGTCGGCGAGGATCGCGACAGATCGGAAATGGGCGCGCTGATGCGGGAGAACCGGCTTCCGCCCGATCGTTTCAGGCCCGGCTTCACGCCGACCATCGTTCAGACCGGGCGGGAGACGGTCCTGTTCGACACCGGCAACGGCGAGGTCGGCTTCGTCCCGCGCCCCGCGGGCGGGCGGCTCGGGGGGCTGCTCGGCCGGGCCGGGCTGTCACCGGAGCGGATCGACCTCGTCGTCCTGAGCCATTGTCACACCGACCATATCGGCGGCCTCCTCGAAGGCGGAACGCCGCTGTTTCCGAACGCCCGCTACGTGGTCGGCGCGCGGGAATTCGACTTCTGGAAAGACGAGGCCCGCCTCGCCGCGCCCCCGGACGGCAACGAATACAAATCGGCCCGGGTTTTCCGCAGCCATCTGCTTCCACTGGCGGAGCGCATCCGCTTCGTGAACCCCGGCGACACCGTGGTGCCCGGCATCGACGCGCTGGCGGCCTTCGGCCACACGCCGGGGCACCTCGCCTTCCATGTCGAGAGCGAGGGCCAGCGCATGCTGGTCTGGGGCGACTGCGCGCATCATGAGGTCGCGTCGCTGGCGCGCCCCGACTGGCACGCCCTGTTCGACATGGAGAAGGCCCAGGGCGCCGCGACCCGGCGGGCGATCTACGACATGGCCGCGACCGAACGGGTCCTGATCGCCGGCTACCACACCTCGTTCCCGTCGCTCGGCTACGTCACGCGCGACGGGCTGGGCTACCGCTGGATTCCCCTGACCTACCAGCTCGATCGTTGACGCGGTCCTACTCCGCCGCCAGCATCGTCCGCGCGGGCAGGCCCTCCAGCGCGGCCGGCTTCGGGCCGCCGGTCGCCCAGTCGAGCAGTTCCGCCGTGTGGACGATCGGGATGTTCGTCCCCTTCCCGATCTGCGTGGCGCAGCCGATATTGCCGGTGGCGATGAGGTCGGGGCGCATGCGCTCGATATTGGCGACCTTCCGGTCGCGCAGGCGATTGGCGATCTCGGGCTGGAGGATGTTGTAGGTGCCGGCCGAGCCGCAGCAGATATGGCCTTCCGGCACGTCTTTCACGGTGAAGCCCGCCGTCTTCAGGAGGGTCTTCGGCTCGGTGCGGATGCCCTGCCCGTGCTGCATCGAGCAGGCGGAGTGATAGGCGACGACGAGGTCGGTCTCGAGGATCGGCGGCATCAGGCGGATGCCGGCCATGAATTCCGTGACGTCCTTGGCGATGGCGGAGACCCGCCTCGCCTTCTCCGCATAGGCCGGCTCCTCGCGGAACATGAAGCCGTAATCCTTGATCGTCGTGCCGCAGCCCGAGGCCGTGACGAGGATGGCGTCGAGGCCCGCGCCGTCCATCTCGGCGATCCAGGCATCGATGGTGCGCCGCGCCTGGGCGTGGGACGCGTCCGCCTTGCCCATGTGGTGGGTGAGCGCGCCGCAGCAGCCCTCCCCCTTCGCCTGCACGACCTCGACGCCGTGGCGGGTGAGGAGGCGGATCGCCGCCTCGTTGAAATCGGGCCGCAGCACGCTCTGGGCGCAGCCGCGCAGGAGCGCGACCCGGCCGGTGCGCGCGGGCGCCGCCTCGCCGTGCAGGGCGGCGCTGGCCTCCAGCGCGCGGGTCTCGGGCGGGAAGGTGCCGGGCCGGTCGGTGGGGTTGCGGTTGGGCAGTTGCGCCGGAGCGAGATCGAGCATCGCCGCGAGGCGGTTGCCGACGCGCGGCAGGCGCGCGACCAGGGGCCGGAACGGCGCGCCGAGCTTGGCGCCCAGCAGGGCCAGCCGGAAGCGGTTCGGGTAGGGCAGCACGAAGGCCAGCACGGCGCGCAGCAGGCGGTCGCTCAAGGGGCGCCGGTAGGTCTCCTCGATATGCGCGCGGGCATGGTCGACGAGGTGCATGTAATGCACGCCGGACGGACAGGTCGTCATGCAGGACAGGCAGGATAGGCAGCGGTCGACGTGCTTGACCACCTCCGGCACGGCGGGCTTTCCGCCCTCCAGCATGTCCTTGATCAGGTAGATGCGCCCACGCGGGCTGTCGAGTTCGTCGCCGAGCAGCAGGTAGGTCGGGCAGGTCGCGGTGCAGAACCCGCAATGCACGCAGGTCCGCAGGATCTTTTCCGACGCGGCCATCGCCGGGTCCGCGAGCTGCGTCAGGCTGAAGTTGGTCTGCACGGCGTGTCCTCGGGTCCACCCTCGCGCCGTGCATCGGCCCGGCGTGAGCCCGGCGCGTGTCGGCATCGTCGTTACTGCGGCGTCAGTTTAGAGACATTCGCACCGGATGCCGAGCTTTGGAACCGCTCTCAACAGCGCAGCGACCGGCCGCCGACGCGATCGCCGGCCGGAACGAACCTCGTCCGGGGCGCGGCCCGTCAGATCCCCGCGTACATCCGTCCCGGATTGAACAGGCCCTTCGGGTCGTGCGCCGCCTTGATGCCCTGGGTGATCCGCGTCAGCGGGTCGGAGAGCGGCTCGAACACCGGCACGGCGGCCCGCACGGGATCGGGCGCGCGCACCAGGGTGGCGTGCCCGCCCTGCGCCCGAACCGCCGCGCGGATCGTCTCGGCGCCCGCATCCCCCCGCGCGTCGGTGGCGAGCCAGATCAGGCCGCCGCCCCAATCGTAGAACCAGCGGGCGTCCCGCTGCGTGCCGATCGCGGCCGTGACGGCGGGCCCGTGGGTCGGCGCCGTCGCGATGCGCCAGATCGCGGCCGCCCTCGGCTCCGCGAAGGGGGCGGCATCGCGGATGCGGGCCCAGAGGTCGTCACCCGCCGCGCCCTCGACGATCTCGGGCTCGCCGAAGCGCCGGAGCAGCCGGCGCAACTCGCCGAGGCGATAGTCGATCGACTCCGAGAAGCCCTCGATCCGCATCAGGGTCCTGGCGGAAGCGCCCTCGATCCCGGCCGGCAGGTGGGCGGCACCGGTGAGTTCGAAGGGCGAGCCGAGGGCCGCCGACAGGGCCGTGACGGCGCGGGCATCGTCGAGACCGGGAAACGCCAGGGTCGCCACCCGCTCCTGGCGCGGCAGGACCTTGAAGGTCACCTCGGTGAGGAGGCCGAGGGTGCCCCAGGAGCCGGCCATCAGCTTCACGAGGTCGAGACCCGTGACGTTCTTCATCACCCGTCCGCCGGACTTGATCGCCTCGCCGCGCCCGTTGACGAAGCGCACGCCGATGAGGCTGTCGCGCGCCGCGCCCGCGTTGATCCGGCGCGGGCCGGAATTGTTCACCGCCGCCACGGCGCCGAAGCTCGGCTCGCCCTGCGTGCCCATCAGGCCCCGATGATCCATCGGCTCGAAGGGCAGCATCTGCCCGCGCGCCGCGAGCAGGGCCTGGACCTCGGCGAGCGGCGTGCCCGCGCGGGCGGAGACCACCATCTCGGCGGGCTCGTAGAGGGTGATGCCGGAGAGCTTCGCGGCCGAGAGCGTCGCCTCGTCCTGGGCCGGCCGGCCGATCCCAGCCTTGGTCCCGCCGCCGACGAGCCGCAGCCGCTCGGGCGCCGCCGCCGCCGCGCGGACGATCTCGGCCGCCGCGTCCTCGTCGTGAGGCTCGTATGAAGGCATCGTTTCCTGCCCGATCCGGGATGCTCTGCGGCATCCGCGATCCTGTTCGTGAAATGATAGCTTAACGGAGGATGCGCGCGATGGCATCCGGCCGCGCGGGCCTATTCGGCCTCGGCTGAGGCGGGCGTCAGGCCGGGGTGGCGCGCGAAGCGGGCCTCGGCGTGCCCGCGCAGGCCCGCGATGTCGAAGAGCCAGACGAGGGCGCCGTAGACCACGATCCCGAGCGGGATGCAGAGCGCCAGGGCGCGGGCCGGATCGCCGTGCCGCAGGGGCACGAGGCAGAGCGCCATCGCCAGCGCGGCGATTCCGGCCGCGAAGATGTCCCACCACGGCAGGGACAGGCGGTCGCGTCCCGTGAGCGCGCGGAGAGCCAGGAGCAGCGTGGCGGCGGCGAGCCCCCCGGTCTGCGCGATCGCGACGCCCTCCGGACCGAGGAGCGGGGGCAGGAGCCAGAGGCCGAGACCGTTCACGCCGAGCCCGACCAGGGCGGCGGCGATCACCGGGCGGGTCCGCCGGCGGATCTGGAAGATCGGGTTGAGGGCGAAGTTCATCATCGCGAGGCAGAAGAAGCCCGGAATCATCAGCTCGGCATAGGCCGAGAACGGGCCTCGGAACGCCTCCGGCACCACCAGGGCCTGGAGCGCCGGCAGCACGGCCCAGAACCCGACGGCGCAGGGCAGCAGCAGGGCGACGACCACGCCGACATTGCGTCCGACCTGACGCTCGGCGGCCGCTCTGCCCTCCTCCTCCTCGACCCGGACGGCGAGCTGGAACAGCAGCAGGTCGAGGGCGGTGCCGAGGGTGCCGATGCTGCGGGTGGTGACGTCTGCGGCGAGCGCGAAGTAGCCGGCCTCCGCGAGGCCGCCATGGGCCGCGATGCTGCCCCGGTTGATGAAGGGGAGGAGCTGGTAGATCGCGTTGGCGGCGATCAGCGGCAGGCCGTAGGCGACGAAGAGCCGCCAGGTCTCGCGCAGGCGAACCCGCACGCGGGGGGCGACGGGATCGCGCAAGGGTCCGCGCAGGAGCAGGATCGCGAGGGCCTGGCTCACGCCCGCGGCGGCCAGCACCCAGACCGGCTGGGGGAAGAACCAGGCGGCGCCCGCCATCATGGCGAAGGCGAGGCCGTTCTTGATCGCGACCAGCTTGAAGTAGAGCCCGCCGTCGAAACGGGCCCGGGCGAGCGCCGCGTGATAGTCGAAGATCCCGATGCCCAGCGCGGCGATCGCCGCGCCGGCCGTCATCGCGAGGCGCCCGTCGGCGCCGGGCTCGAAGGTGAGGCCGAGGCCGGCGCAGAGCAGGGCCGCGGCGAACAATGCCAGGGCGAGGATGGCATAGGCCCGGTCGAGGCCCTGGCGGATCCAGGGCTCGTCGACCCGCACGCGCGCCGAGTAGAACCGGGTCGCCGAGAGGCGCAGCCACTCGAAGAGCACGGTGTTGGCCACGATGGCGCCGGCCGTGGCGAGCGCGAACAGGCCGAAATCGGCGGGTCCCAGCAGCTTGGCGATGAGCAGGCCGAGGACGAAGTTCAGCCCGGCATTGAGGACGAAGGCAGCGATCACGGCCATGGGGCGGACGAATCATCCTCGGATGCCGGCGCGAAGCGGCGCCCCCGTCTAGCGCGGGAGCGCAAACATTCCGTCAACCAGTCACAACCAGCCCCGAATCCGGAAGAAAACGATCGGAATGATGGCGCTGAGCGCGATCAGCGTCAGGCCGTAGGGATAACCGTAGAGCCAGTCGAGTTCCGGCATGTGCTTGAAGTTCATGCCGTACATCGAGGCGATCAGGGTCGGCGGGATGCCCACCACCGAGGCGACGGTGAGAACCCGGAAGGTGTTGTTCTGCTCGATGCTGATCAGGCCCAGCGTCGCGTCGAGGAGGAACTGAACGTTCTCCGAGAGCCGGATCTCGAATTCGTCGAGGGAGGCGATGTCGCGTCGCACCGCCTCGAAGCGCGGCACCTGCTCCTCGCCCAGCATCTGCTCGCACTCGTTGGCCACGAAGGGCACGATGCGCTCCAGGCCGAGGAGGCTGGAGCGGATCTTGCCGAGCGCCTTTCCGCGCCGGCCGATGCCGCGCAGGATGCGGCGCAGGGCCAGGTCGCGCCGACGCGGGGTCTGGCTCGACGCGCGGGCATCCCCCGCGACCGCGCCGCTGCGGACGTCGAAGTCGAAGATCCGCGTCGAGAGCGCGTCGAGGTCGGCCCCCATGTCCTCCAGGGCGTCGGCGAGGCTGTCGACCAGTTCCTCCATCAGCAGCAGGAAGATCTCGGTGCTCGTGGTGCAGGGGCCGTCGCCGGTGTCGATCCGCTTCTTCACCTCGGCGAAGGCGTGCAGATCGTGGAAGCGCACGGTGACGAGGCGGTCCTTCGTCAGGACGAAGCCCAGGGGCTTCAGCTGCGAATCGAGCTTGTCGAACGTGATCATCGGCGAGGAGAGCGAGAATCCGCCCTTGAGGCGGCGCAGCCGGCTCGAATTCTCGACCTCGCTCAGGGCCTTTCGCGAGGGCACGCGGATGCCGGTCGACGCCTCGACGCGGTTCGCCTCCTCGGCGCTCGGATCGTTCAGGTCGATCCACACCGCGTGCGGCGGGCAGGCGCTTTCCGGCGCGTGTGTCTCCGGCTCGACCGCACCCTGCGGTCCATGAAGCTCGATCATCCGCGAAGGACTTTCCGTGGCCACGTGAAAAGAGGGGATGATCCTGTCGCGGAACCGTCGCGGATGCATGCGACGATCTTGACTCGAAAGGCCCGCGCGCCTAACTCGGCGCCATCGTTAGCACTCACCTCAAGAGAGTGCTAACGGCCTGGGTTGAGCGCGCTGCCGCGCCGCATCAACGCCATCCACGAATTTGAAGCAAGAGGGCAGCTCATGAAGTTCCGTCCGCTGCACGACCGTGTCGTCGTCCGCCGCATCGAAGGCGAAGAGAAGACCAAGGGGGGCATCATCATCCCCGACACCGCCAAGGAGAAGCCCCAAGAGGGCGAGATCGTCGCCGTCGGCCCCGGCGCCCGCGACGAGGCCGGCCGCGTGAATCCCCTCGACGTCAAGGCCGGCGACCGCGTGCTGTTCGGCAAGTGGTCCGGCACCGAGGTCAAGATCGACGGTCAGGACCTCCTGATCATGAAGGAATCCGACATCATGGGCGTCGTCGCCTAACACGGCGCGGCCCTCTTCCTTCGTCCCTATCCGAGCCCTTTGAGCGCGCCATTTCGGGCGCCTCGGGGCTTCCCACCAGATCGAGGAATTCAACATGGCAGCGAAAGAAGTCCGTTTCGGCTCCGACGCCCGCGAGAAGATGCTGCGCGGCGTCGACATCCTGGCCGACGCCGTGAAGGTGACGCTGGGCCCCAAGGGCCGCAACGTCGTCATCGAGAAGTCCTTCGGCGCGCCGCGCATCACCAAGGACGGCGTCACCGTCGCCAAGGAGATCGAGCTCTCCGACAAGTTCGAGAACATGGGCGCCCAGATGGTGCGCGAAGTGGCCTCGAAGACCAACGACATCGCGGGTGACGGCACCACCACCGCCACCGTGCTGGCCCAGGCCATCGTCCGCGAAGGCGCCAAGTACGTCGCCGCCGGCATGAACCCGATGGACCTCAAGCGCGGCATCGATCTGGCCACCACCGCCGCCGTGAAGGACATCACGAGCCGCGCCAAGAAGGTCGCCTCGTCCGAGGAAGTCGCCCAGGTCGGCACCATCTCGGCCAATGGCGACAAGGAAATCGGCGAGATGATCGCCCACGCCATGCAGAAGGTCGGCAACGAGGGTGTCATCACCGTCGAGGAGGCCAAGACCGCCGAGACCGAGCTCGACGTCGTCGAGGGCATGCAGTTCGACCGCGGCTACCTCTCCCCGTACTTCATCACGAACGCGGAGAAGATGGTCGCCGAGCTCGAGGACCCCTACATCCTCATCCACGAGAAGAAGCTGTCGTCGCTCCAGGCGATGCTGCCGGTGCTCGAGGCCGTGGTGCAGACCGGCAAGCCGCTCGTCATCATCGCCGAGGACATCGAGGGCGAGGCTCTGGCCACCCTCGTGGTGAACAAGCTGCGCGGCGGCCTCAAGGTCGCGGCCGTCAAGGCGCCTGGCTTCGGCGATCGCCGCAAGGCCATGCTCGAGGACATCGCGATCCTGACCCAGGGTCAGATGATCGCCGAGGACCTCGGCATCAAGCTCGAGAACGTCACCCTGCCGATGCTCGGCCGCGCCAAGCGCATCCGCATCGAGAAGGAGACCACCACGATCATCGACGGTCTCGGCGAGAAGGCGGACATCGAAGCCCGCGTCGGCCAGATCAAGGCGCAGATCGAGGAGACCACCTCGGACTACGACCGTGAGAAGCTCCAGGAGCGCCTGGCCAAGCTCGCCGGCGGCGTCGCGGTCATCCGCGTCGGCGGCGCGACCGAGGTCGAGGTCAAGGAGAAGAAGGACCGCGTCGACGACGCGCTCAACGCCACCCGCGCTGCGGTGGAAGAGGGCATCGTCCCCGGCGGCGGCACCGCGCTGCTCCGCGCCCGTGAGGCCGTCCGCGCCCTCACGAGCGACAACCCGGACGTCCAGGCCGGCATCAAGATCGTGCTGAAGGCCCTCGAGGCCCCGATCCGCCAGATCGCCGCCAACTCGGGCGTCGAGGGCTCGATCGTGGTCGGCAAGATCACCGACAACACCTCTTCGATCACCTACGGCTTCAACGCCCAGACCGAAGAGTACGTCGACATGATCCAGGCCGGCATCGTCGACCCGGCCAAGGTCGTGCGCACCGCCCTGCAGGACGCCTCCTCCATCGCCGGCCTGCTGGTGACCACGGAAGCCATGATCGCCGATGCTCCGAAGAAGGATTCCGCCGGCGGCGGCATGCCGGGCGGCGGCGGCATGGGTGGCGGCATGGGCGGCATGGACTTCTAAGAAGTCCGGTCTTCCAGACCCAGAAGAAGAAAGGGGGTCGCCGAAAGGCGGCCCCTTTTTCGTTCGTCGACGCCGCGCGGACTCGGCGCTATCGCGTTCAGATCAACGCGAGGTCGCTCGGCACGGCATCGGGGAAGATGCGCCGGAGGCCGGCACCGTCGAGCCCATAGAGCCGTTGCAGCAGGCCTCCCAGCATCGACCGGTAATCCGTGAGCACGGGATAGTCGCGGTTCTGGAACAGGTGCGCCTCGTCCGCGCGCACCTGCGGCCCGGCGATCCGCCCGCCACGAACGCCGCCCCCGAGCACCCAGTAGACGCTGCCGTGCCCGTGATCGGTGCCGCGATTGCCGTTCTCGCGGAAGGTGCGGCCGAACTCGGAGACCACGACCACGACGGTGTCGCTCCAGCCGGCACCGATCTCCTGGATGAAGCCGGAGAGGCCCCGGCCGAGTTCGCCGAGACGGTCGGCGAGATAGCCGGTGGCGCCGCCCTGGTTCACGTGGGTGTCCCAGCCGCCGACATCGACGAAGCCGAGGTTGAACTGGTCGCGCATCAGGCGCCCGATCCGCCGGGCGGCCAACTCGAACCCCTTGGGCGAGACCGCGCCGCGATCCGCCTGGGCCTGATGGTCGGAGATCGTGCGATAGACCTCGTCGCGGACGCGAAACCCCTCGTTCACCGCGCCCGCCAGCGGGCCGCCGGCATACATCGCCCGGATGAGGTCGGCCTGCCGCTCGTCGATCCCCGGCTTGCCGACGCCATTGATGGCGATGTTCGGCACGGGCTCCGGCCCCCGGAAGATCAGCGGCGACTGCTCGGTGAAAGCGATGGGACGCACCCGGGTGAGTTCCACGGCCAGCCGCGCCATGAAGCCGGACTGGTAGTTGCGCGACTCGCCGACGGTCTGCCCGAGCTCGATCGTGTCCTGCGTCTCGAAATGGCTGCGGGTGAGGTCGCTGGTGCCCGCGAACGGCACGAAGGCCGCCTCCCCCTTGGCGAAGAGCGGCAGGATGGTGTCGCGCAAGGCGGGGTGCAGGCTCCAGTCGGCGTCGAGCGCCAGGGCGGCGGCGGGATTGGCGAGGTCCGGCCGGGCGACCGCGAGATTCGGGCGGGCGCGGTAATAGAAGTCGCTCCCCGTGGGGATCACCACGTTGGCGGCGTCGTAGGCGCCGCGCAGGAAGACGACGAGCAGGCGGGCATCGGCCTTGGGCGCCGCCCAGACCCGGCCCGCCACGGTGCTGGCCCCGAGCGCACCCGCGGTACGGATCAGATCACGCCTGTTCATCGCTCTCGCTCCGTCAGCGCATGAATTCGGGAGAGGACAGGAACAGGGTGTTCCAGTCCTGCGGCGAGGTCGCCCGTCCGAGCGCCGCCCGGGTCTGCCCCGTGAGCGTGGCCGCGAGGGCGCCGAAATAGAGGCGGTTCTGAAGGAGCGGGAAGGCCGGCTCCTCCACCGCGTCGGGCATCGGTGGCTTGAACAGCCCGGCCGGCCCGCCTCCGATCTGCCGGGCGATCTCGAACCGGGTCGTCAGCTGGCCGGGGCCGTTCCAGGCCGCCGCGTCGAGGGGATAGCCGTCGGGGGTCGAGCGGTTGAACAGGCCCTCGCCGAGGCGGCCGAGCCAGCCCTGGACCGGGCCGGTGTTGAGGATGACCCGGTCGTCATAGGCCAGCCTGACGGCCGAGAGGACGTAGCGCATCGGGTCCTTGAACCCGGTGCCGAGGCCAGCCTGGAATTCGGGGGCATGCACCAGCACATCCAGGATCGCGGCGATATCGCCGTCCGTGCGCCCGAAGACGCCGGCGAGGCGATCGACCAGCGCGTCGGACGGCGGATGTCCCAGCAGGTAGGCGGCCATCGCCCTCGTGACGTTGCGCGCCGTCGCGGGGTGCCGGCACAGGATGTCGAGCGCCTCGGCGATCTCGGCAAAGCCCCGGCCCCGGATCGGATGGCCGAGCAGGATCTTCTCGCCGAAATCGTGCCGGGCCGGGTTGAAGAGGAACGGCCCCCTGCGCACGAGGGCGCCCTGCAGCTCGGGCTTGAGCTTCGGATGCTCAGGACGGACCTCGATACCGGCTCCGGTGAGGATGCGGGCGAGGTCCTCGACGTCGTGCTGCGTGTAACCGCCTCCGACGCCGAGCGTGTGCAGCTCCATCAACTCGCGCGCATAATTCTCGTTGAGGCGGCCGGCGGCGTTCTCGGCATTGTCGAGGTAACGCAGCATCGCGGGGTGTTCGAGGGTGGCGCCCAGGAGGTCGCGGAAGCGGCCGAGGGCGTGCGGACGGATGGCGGTGTCGAGGTAATCGCCCACCATCGCGCGGACGTTGGCCTTGCCCTGGTAGACGCTGAAACGGTTGAACCAGAACCAGGTCATCCGCTCCCGGATCTGGTCCGGGGCGTAGAGGGCACGCAGGATCGTGTCGGAGACGGAACGGCGGAGCGCGTCGTTCAGGGCACCCTGATAGGCGGATTGCGCCGCCTTCTTCGCCTCCGGGTCGGACAGCGCGTTGGCGGCCTTCGCCTGCGCGTCCAGGGCGGCCAGCCGATCGAGCAGCTCGCCCGATGGTTGCCCGGCGTCGATCCGGGCCTGCACCGCCGGCGGCAGGACGGACGGGCCGCCGGGCCGCAACTGCGCCGCCAGCCAGGCCTCGCGCCCCTGCGCCGCGAGGGCGGCGTAGCTCGTCGCGTTCGCCCCCCAGGTCAACGCATCGAGGAGCGCCAGATCCGCCGCGGGCGGCGGGGCCGCGCGGGCCGGCCCCGCCGCCATCAGGACACCGAGCACGACGCAACGAAACAATGAACCCGGACGAGGACCGGCCACGGGCGAATCTCCGGCTGTCGACGGGGATCGATACCGCCACGCAAACGTGGCGGCGACGTGATCGTCCAAACGCGGCCGCCGGCTACTTCTTCGCCTTGCCGTGCTTGGTCGCCCCGCCTTTCCCCTGTGCCTTCGACTTCGACGCCTTCGCGTCGTGGTCCTTGCCGTCCCAGCGCGCCGCGAAGGCGGCCGAGCCGAGCGCGCGCGTCACCTTCGGAGCCTTGACGGAAGGACGTTCCGCCTCGGCCCCCTTGCCCTTCGGCGTCGCCGCCGCCGCTTTCGCGACGGGTTGGGCGCCGGCCCCGAGAGCGGCCAGATGACGGCGCGGCCAGTCCGGCGCTGCGGTCTTGAGGTCGGGATGGTGCCTGTCGAGGCGCGTCACGAGGCTCTTCGTCTCGGCATCGGTGAGGCCGTCGAGCACCAGTGCGAAGGTCTCGGAGCCGAGGCCCTCGCGCACGCGGCGCAGGCCGTCGAGCATCAGGCCCTTGGCCTTCAGCTGCTTCACCACGAGCATGCGCCCGGTCTTGGCGAGATCGCCGCGAATGTCCGGAAACAGCTCGGGCGCGCGGACGATCACTCCGAGAATCGCGGCGCCATCCACATCAAGAGCCACCGAAAACCCCCTTCACTTCCGTCACGAGCGGGATGAGGACACTGGAAACGTGCGGGCCGTACTTACCCGAGAGTGTCGGCGGAACCTCGCGCGGCATCAGCGCCTCGGCCAAAGCGGCCGCCTGCGGGACGCGCGTCGCGAACAGCCGGAACCCGGCATCGTCCGCATCCGCCTCCGCCTGGAGGCGGGCCAGGGTATGCTGCTGCTGGCGCACCTGCTGCTGGAAGCGCGTGACCAGCACGTGCGGCGGACGCAGCGGCGCGGGCTGGCCGCCACGCCGACCGGAGCTGCCCCAGACCGTCTGCACGAAGGCGTCGAGCCCGTAGGTCGAGAGGTAATCGGCGATCGAGGCGACGATCACGAGGTCCGCGCCCCGGACGGCGACCTCCGTGACCGGCGAGATGCCCGGCGCGCAATCGAACAGGATGTAGTCGTAGCGGGCCGCGAGCGGCACGAACTCTTCCTGAAAGATCGTCCGGAGCTGGTCCTCGATGGCGCGCATCGAGCAGTTCCGCTCCGTCAGTTCGTAGATGATCTCGCGCTCCACGAGGCGCAGATACGGTCCGGCCGGCAGGAGAGAGACGGACAGGGGCTCGTTCTGATGCGTGGTCACGCTGACCCGATCACGAATGCGCGGCGCGAGCAGCGGCTTCTCGCGGCTCACCAGCTTCAAGGCGAGATAGGCCTCGAGCGTGCGCCCGCGCGCGATCATCTCGGCCAGCAGCGTCTCGCCCGCGAGACAGACCGAGACGCTGGCCTGCGGATCGAGATCCACGACCAGCACCGAGGCGCCATCGGCCGCGAGCGCCTCGGCCAGCATGACCACCGTCGTGGTCTTGCCGACCCCGCCCTTCATGTTCGCCACCGCGATGAGGTGCCCCGAACCATGCGGTCGACGTGCCTGGCCGCTCATACCCGTTGATCCCGCAAAGCCGCCTCCAGTCTCTTCCGGTTCGCCGCCCTCAAGCGCGATTCGAGAAACCCGTCGATGATCGCGCGTGGCGTGGCCTTGCGGCCCGCGTCATCCGATCAAGGACCGGCGTCCCGTCGCCGGCCGGGAGGCTCGAGACCCGAGTGGCCGGCTCGAGGCGATCGTTCCTCGCCAGCGCGTTCGCGCGCAGACCCTCGATCTCCTGGAATCGGAAGCCCATGCGCGGCGGATACCACCGGCATACAATCACAAGATAGCGCGATTCACGCCTCTGGCCGGAATTCTCGGTGGAGGATGCGTCTCGATCCGGCCGCGCTCGATCAGGCCGAACCCGAATGGCTCCGGATCGCGCGCGTCATTCCAAATCCGCTCGATCCCTTCGGGATGGCGGATTCAGGCTTCGCTCGGGCGCCGCGCGAGCCGAGCGAGACCGTCTTCCGCTGCGAATCGAGCGGCGACGGTATCACTGCACCAGCACGGCCTGATCGCAGCGCGTGCCGTCCACCGAGAGATCGGCATAGCCCAGGCGGATTCCGAGAATCCGCAGGGTGTTGTCGAGGACCTTGTCGAGGGCGGGCGTCACGGCCGCGAGCGCGGTCGCGACGGTGCTCTTGATGAGAACGGCGCCGAGGAGACTCTGCCCGTTCACCTGCAGGTCGAGGTCGCCGATCAGGCCGGCGGTCAGGGATTGCGTCAGCCCGCTCGCCGAGACCGAGCGGATCGTGTGCCGGGAGATATCGTCGTCGCTGAAGGTCAGGGCCTGCGCGGCGGGACTTCCGACGGTGACGCGGCCACCGCCCGAGACCGTCAGCAGCGGCGTCACCCTGAGCAGCGTCGCCGGCTGGGACAGATCCGGCGCCCGGGCGCCCGGATCGACGAGGACCTTCGGGATGTCGGCGACCGCGAGATCCGCGACCCCGGTCTGCGCATCCACGACGACCTGGCGGCGCGCGCGATCCGTCCAGGGGCAGGTCACCGAGCGCAGGCTCGCCCGCGCCGTCGCGACCTGGACGTAGAGCGGCAGCGTGAGCGAGCCGAGATTGAGCGGCAGCGTGAGGCTCGCCTCCACGAGGAGGCGCGTCTGCGCCGTGGTCACGCTCGCCTTCGGGCTTCCGGGCTGCACGTAGCCGGAACTCTGGCGCCGCTCGCCGATCCCCAGCGTGAGTTGCGTGCGCAGGAGTCCGGGCACGCTCGCGCCGAGATCCACCGACACCTGGCGATTCCCGTTCGCGACCTGGATCGCTTCCGACAGGATGTCCATCAGGCCGACCGAGGGCCCCTGGGTGCCGGACCCCGGCGCCAGGGACGCCGCGTCCCCGAGATCGATGATCTGACCGATCGGCACGCTGCCGGTCGCCGTCCGGGCCGCGGCGGCGAGTTGCGCGAGGGCCATCGCCGCGGGGCCCCCGCCCGTCGTAGCGTTGGCGGTCGTCTGGAGGGCGGAGAGCACCTGCCCGAGCGTCGCATTGGCGGTGATGACGTCGGTGTAGTTGGCTACCTTCAGGTCGAGGGACGATTGAAGGGCGTCGAGGATTCCGAAGCTGTCGATGCGCAGGCTCGCCAGGGCATCGTAATCCATCGCCGAGAGCGCGACCGGCTTTCCCAGGAGGGCACCGAAGATGCCGTTGACGATTCCGGCATCGAGGCGAAGCAGGCCCGACCCGATGCTGATGGAGGCGAATCGCGCCGAGGCGGCGGTCCCCGAGACGCCGATCTGGACGTCGCGCTTGAAGCCGAGGGCCGGTGCGAAGAAGGTCGGGGTCTGCGTCAGCAGGTCGACCCGGACGGCACTGGGGGATGCCGGGGCGGACACGAAGCGGGCCTCGACCGGTAGTTTCGCATCGCCCGCGTAGAGGCCGGCCTGGACGGTGATCGTCGACTCCGCCGCGTAACCATTGTCCGCGAGAGACTTTCGCGCCACGGCGTCCGCGCGGCCCGGATCGGCCGCCGCGAGGGTGGCGGCGAGGTCGACCGCGCCCTGCGCCTTGCGCCGTGCCACGATCATCGAGCCGTAATCGACGCCGATGGCCGCCACGGCGAGCAGGGCCGTGAAGCCGAGGGCGGTGAAGACGGCGATGGACCCCCGTCGATCGACGAGAAACGGTGCGGTCATAGACCACCCCGCCGGACGCTGACCGTCGTGCGGATGAAGTCCGGCGGCAGGGGAACGAGGCCGGACAGCCCGGAAAACCCCAGGGTCTTGGCGTCGAAGGTGAGCGTCACCGTGTAGAGGGTGGCGTCGGCCGGATCCGCTCCGACCGCGACCGAAACGGTTCCGGGCTTGAACATCGCCCCATCGGTCAAGGCCGTCGCGACGCGCCGGCGGGCGAGATCGCCGCGCTCCTGATCGCTGACGCCCGCGATGGAGGCCCGCGCGGCTTCGGACGCGATCTGCTTCAGGTTGTGGGACGCGCCGAGATAGATTCCGAAGACGACGATCCCGGCAAAGAGAGCGAGCAGGATCGGGACCAGCAGTGCAAACTCGACCGCAGCGTTTCCACGCTGAGAAGCAAAGAAACGGCGAGCGAGACCGATACCGTAGGCTCTGTTTTTCACGATCATTGGCTCGTGGCTGCACGAAAGTGCTTCAACGAGACCGACGATCACACCGTTTTCATAACGAGATCTTTCCGCGACTATCCGGAATCAAGCGAAATTCGATCGTCGCAATAAGGAATATTTAGAGCCTCGCGATGATGGCGGCGCGAGTGAGGCCATGGTACGAATTGGAATATAGTCTTAGCAGACGGCCGAATATCCTCATCGTGCGTTCGCAGGGACCCTGGGCTCACAGCCGCTGCGACATAACGTCATCCGGACGGCCCGCACGTTCGCATCGGCGCAGGCGAACGCGGCGGCAACGGAGGAAATGAAAACGGCTCGGATCGCCTTGATGCGATCCGAGCCGGAACGCGACCCTCGCGGGCGCTAGGAATCAGCGGCCGAAGATGCCCTTGAGGAACTGCGCGGTGCGGTTGCGCTTCTTCTTGCGCTCCAGTTCGTTGGCGTCCTTGACCCAGGCCACCTGCACCACGCGGCGCTCGCCCTCGAAGGGCTCGTGGCCGTGCCAGGAATTGTCGGCGCGCAGGAAGGCGAACATCGTGCCCATGGTCGGCGGGACCTCGACCGCGAAGGGCTCGTAGTTCTTGCCGTCGTAGAGCACCCGCAGGCGGCCGGCGGCCGGCGCGTCCCAGGCGTCGTTCATGTAGATCAGCATCGTCATCACCTTGGACGGCCCGTCGGTGTGGATCGAGCCGTATTTCGGCTGGCTGCGCTTCATGATGGTGGTGAGGCGCGGGCAGGAGACGAGGTCGATGCCGAATTTCTCGCCCATGATGCGGGAAAACTCGTCGCTCTCCAGCTCGTCGATCAGCGCCTTGAAGCGCCCCTTCAGCGCGACCTCGTCGACGGTCAGGTAGCCCGGCTTGGCGATGGCGGGGAAATCCTGGCGGATCTCGGCGACGGCCTCGGGCTTCAGCACGTCGTTGCCGAGGAAGAAGCTGTAGGGCTCGCGCGAAACGGGGGCGGCGCGCACGGCATCAAGGTTGAGGATCGACAATCCCGTCACGGCTGCTGCGGTCATGGCTTCGACGTTCGTCCGTTCGGGCGGACCCGGCCGTCAGGCTGTGGTCGCGCGCTGGGTGGAGCGCCCCACGGGGCGCAATCCCGGTGGATAGAGCGCGCGATTGCGGCGAGCGGACGGCAACCCCTTTCCGCATCACGCGGAAACTGCCATGCTTGGCCGTATCGAAACAGGAAGCGGCGCCGAGTATCGTGACGAGACGCCTCGCACTTGCCCTCTGCGCCGCCCTGGCGACACCGGCCGGTGCCCAGAGCCCCGTCACGACCCAGCGACTGACCTGCGCCGACGCGATGGCCCTGGTGAAGGGCAAGGGCTCCCTCTGGATCAGCCCCGGCGGCGGGGTCGCCGAGCGCTTCGTGCGGGACCGCAGCCAGTGCGGCCTCACGGAGATCGCCGAGCTGCGCTTCGTCCCCACCCGCGACAACCCGGAATGCCCCATCGGCTATCGCTGCCGCGAGCCGGAATTCGGCGACTGGGACTGGTAGCTCCGCGAGGGGCGATCCGCCGCGCGGCGGCGCCACGATCTCGCCACGACCCGCCTGCAATGCCGGGCCGATCCGCGCGCCCCCGGCGCGCGCTCCGACCGATCCAGCACAAGGGACACGCGTATGGCCGCATTGAGGACGGGCCTCGGCCTGCAGGCCGCCGTCACGGCACTCTTTGCCCTCGTGCTGCTGATCGCGCCCGGCGGATCGGCGGCGCCGCTCTACGTCTCCCTGAGCGGCCTCGCCATGGCGGCCATCCTGCTCGCGTCGGGCAAGCTCTCGTCCTACCTCAAGGTTTTCGTCTCGGTTTACGGCATCGGCTACCTGTTCCTGGCCGGCGCCAAGCAACTCGCCGCGATGAGCCTGCTGCCGCCGACCCTCGCCGCGCTCCTGCCGCCGAGCTTCGCCGCCACCGGCGCCGTGGTCTTCGCCGGCCTCGTGCTGGCGATCTCGTATCTCGAGCCGATCCGCGCGATCACGCTCATCGCGGACCCCTACTTCGCCACCACCGACAAGCCGACGCGGGAGATCGGGCCGTTCCGGCTCTTCGGATCGACCGAGGGCAAGGTCGGCCAGCGCCTCGTGGCCCTCTCGATCTTCATCACCTTCGCGCAGGTCGCCCTCCAGCTCAGGCTGAACTTCTGGTTCCGCGACCTCTTCAACGCGCTTCAGGAATATAACGCCGATGCCTTCTGGTATCAGCTCGTCTGGGTCTTCGCGCCGCTCGCCACGATCTGGGTCGTGGTCGGCATGTTCGACACCTTCGTGGACGCCACCCTGCATATCCGCTGGCGCACCTGGCTCACGCGCAGCTTCTACGGCCGCTGGCTCGATGCCGGCACGCATTACCGCGTTCCCTTCACCGGCGAGAGCGCGGACAACCCGGATCAGCGCATCCAGAGCGACGTGAACCTGTTCATCTCGCAGACGACGACGCTCTCCATCCGGCTCCTGTCCCAGGCCGCGACCCTGGTCTCCTTCATGGTCATCCTCTGGGGCCTGTCACGGGACTTCGTCCTGCCCTTCACCGATACGGTGGTGCCGGGCTTCCTGGTCTGGCTCGTGGTCGGCTACGCCGTGGTCGGAACCTGGCTCACCCACGTCATCGGCCGCCCGCTGATCGGGCTCGACTTCCGGCAGGAGAAGGTGGAGGCGGATTTCCGCTTCTCGCTGGCCCGGACCCGCATCTACGGCGAGCAGATCGCGCTGCTGCGCGGCGAGCGTGCCGAGACGGTGCGCCTCGGCACCCTCTTCCACGCGATCATCGACAACTACCTCGGCATCATCGTCCGGCGGATCAAGCTCGGCAGCTTCACCCTGTCCTACAGCCAGATCAGCGTGGTGTTTCCCTACATCCTGGCCGCGCCGTCCTACTTCCTGAAGAAGATCACCCTCGGCCAGTTCCAGCAGACGGGCGACGCCTTCAGCAGCGTGCAATCCTCGCTGTCGTTCTTCATCAACTCCTACGTGACCATCGCGGCCTACCGCGCCAACACCAACCGTCTCTCGTCCTTCAAGCGGGCGATGACCAAGGCCGAGGCGATCGGCGGCACCGGCGAGGGCCTGTTCCAGGGCAACGAGACCGGCGCCGACGTCACCGCCTCCAACCTCAGACTCGGCCTGCCGGACGGACGCGAGATCGTCTCGGCCGAGACCCTCACCCTCGCCAAGGGCGGCGCGACGCTGCTGACGGGTCCGTCGGGCTCGGGCAAGTCGACGCTGTTCCGCGCCATCGCGGGGATCTGGCCGTTCAGCAAGGGCCGGATCGACCTGCCGAAGGGCCAGTCGGCCCTTGTGCTGCCGCAGCGGCCCTACATCCCGCTGGGGACTCTGCGCGGCGCCGTGGTCTATCCCAACACCACCGACATGTTCTCCGACGCGGCGATCCGCGACGCCCTGGTGGCGGCGCAGCTTCCGGCGCTGGTCGATCGTCTCGACGAGATCGACGCCTGGGACCAGCGCCTCTCGGGGGGCGAGCAGCAGCGCCTGGCCGTCGCCCGCGCCGTGCTGGCCAAGCCCGACTGGCTCTTCCTCGACGAATCCACCGCCGCCCTCGACGAGCCGAGCGAGGCGGCGATCTACCGGATGCTGCGCGAGCGCCTGCCGGGCACCACGATCGTCTCCATCGGCCACCGCTCGACCCTGCACGGCCTGCACGACCGGCGCCTCGACATGCAGCCGGCCAATGACGGCCGCTTCGTGCCGCGCGAGGTGCCCGCCCCCGTGGCGGCCGAGTAGCGCCCGGCGCGGACCGAAAACCGCGCTCAGCGCAGGAACGTCACCGCGACCGGCGCCAGGATCGCGGTGAGGAAGGCGTTGAGGCCGAGCGCGATGCCGGCGAACGCCCCCGCGACCTCGTTGACCTGGAAGGCCCGCGCGGTCCCGACCCCGTGGGCGGCGAGGCCCGCCGCGAAGCCGCGGGCCCGCATGTCGCGGATGCGCATCAGGTTCATCAGGGGCGTCACCAGGATGCCGCCCGTCATGCCGGTGAGCATGACGATCACCGCCGCCAGCGTCGGGTCGCCGCCGAGCGTCTGGGCGATGCCCATGGCGACGCCGGTGGTGACGGATTTCGGGGCCAGCGCGACGATGACGTCGCGCGGGATGCCGAAGGCGCGGCCGAGCAGCAGGGCCGAGGCGAGCGCCACCACGGACCCGACCACGAGCGCCGCCAGCATCGGGGCCAGCGAGCGCAGCACGGTGGCGCGATACTCGTAGAGCGGGATCGCCAGCGCGACGGTGGCGGGTCCGAGCAGGAAGTGGACGAACTGCGCGCCCTCGAAATAGGTGGCGTAGGGCGTTCCCGTCACCTCCAGCACGCAGGCCGTGAGGGCGATGGCGACCAGCACGGGGTTCGCCAGCGGATGGCGGTTCGTCGCCTGCGCGATCCGGTCCGCGACGACGTAGGCCATGAGCGTCACGGTCAGCCACAGCAGGGGCGTGCGCGAGAGATAGACCCAGACGGCGAAGTCCCCGGTCATGGCAGGGGCCTCCTCCGCTCGATCGTGGGTTCGGCCTTCGGTTTGGCCTTGGCCAGCCAGCGCGACACGGCCACGAAGGTCAGCGCGGTGGCGGCCAGGGTCGCGACCGTCGAGATCAGCACCACCAGGGCGAGGGCGATGCCGTGCACCGCCAGGACGTCGAGGCGTCCGACGATGCCGGCGCCGGCCGGCACGAACATCAGCGACAGGTTCGCGAGCAGGCCCTTGCCCGTTCCCTCCAGCCGTCCATCGACCAGGGCCGGCGCCAGCACGCGCGGGGCGAGGCGCGGCGCCCGGTCCCGCAGCGCCAGGAACAGCAGCAGCAGGGCCATGCCGATCAGGGGGCCCGGCACCGGCAGGTCGGTCGCCCGCGCCAGGGCCTCGCCGACGAGCTGCGCGAGCAGGATCAGTGTGAGGCAGAGGATCATCGTGTCTTGAGGATCAACGTGGCCCGGGGATCAACGTGGCCTGGGGATCGTCGTGGCCCGTGGATCAACGGAGCGCCACCCGCCCCTCGGCGGCGTTTCGGCGGGCCTCGCCGATGGCCGCCTCGTCGAGGCCGAGCAGGCCGCCGAGGCGCCAGACCAGCGCCTCTTCGAACTCGTGGACGCTGCCATCGGCCCCCGCCACGGACCAGGCCATGGCCAGGAGGCGCGCGCGCCGGTCCGGCCCGACCTCGTGCCCGATCATCTCGACGAGCTGCGCCATGTCGCGGGTCTGGGCATCGAAGGCGGCCGCGCGCGCGATCAGGGCCTCCGCCTCGGCGCGGGTCTCGGTGAAGCGTCCCTCGACCAGTCGGCCGAGCCGTTCGGTCTCCTCGGGCGCGAGGATGCCGTCGGCACGCGCCACGTGAACGAGCAGCGCGATGGCCGCCAGGCGCTCGTCCGCCTCCTCGGCGACGGAATCGTGACCGCCGAGCCCGAAGGCGTCGGCGGCATAGGCGCGAAGGCGGGCGATCAGCGACATGGCGATCCTCGAGGTGCCGGCCCAGCCTTCGGAGGCACGCCTCACCCCGTCAAGCAACCCGCCCCCTCCCCGGAACGAAGGCCGGTCACCGTGTCTCCGATGCATCGATTTTCCGTGGCCTCCGGCCCCGTACGCCGCGCGTTCCAGCTTGCCATCCGCCCCGCCGCCCGATATGACCCTCCCCCGAACGGTCCCCTCCGGAACACAGCGTCCGAACCGGAACCGGGCCGCAATAGCTCAGCTGGTAGAGCACCTCATTCGTAATGAGGGGGTCGGGGGTTCGAATCCCTCTTGCGGCACCATCGATTTCCCACTCTCTTCGTCAGACGATCGCGCCCGCCAAGCACGGGCAAGACCCACGCATGGGCACACTCGCCGTGCGCGTCGCTCGACACGAAGAAGGGAGGCGCCTCGCGACGCCTCCCCTTTCGATCTGCTCAGATTTGGAACGGTTCAGCGCGCGCCGGCATGGTCGCCGTCGCGCAGGGTGCCGGTCGGCTCCTGCACGTGGGCCTCGAGGAACCAGAGCTGCTTGTCGACGCCGCGCGAAACCTCGGTGAGAAGGTCGGAGGTGCCGGCATCGCCCGCCTCGTCGGTGTCGTCGATGTTCTGACGCACGGCGTTGGCGTAGACGCCGTAGCGGTCGATCAGCGCGGCGAGATGGTCGGCGATGGCGTAGGCGTCGAGCGGATAGGGCTTCAGCTTCGAGTCGGCGGCCACGGCCACGGCGGTCCCGCGTGCCGTTCCACCGAGCTGGGTGATGCGCTCGGCGACCTTGTCGTTGTAATCGTCGAGTTCGGTCCGGAAGCCGTCGAGCATCTCGTGGATGCCGATGAACTGGGGACCCTTCAGGTTCCAGTGGGCCTGCTTGACGTCCAGAGCCAGATCGATGCCGTCCGACAGGCGCGCGTTCAGCACCTCGATCGACACCTTCTTGGCGTTCGACTTCGTTCCGTTCTGGGTCTCGTGGAGACGCTGGTTGCCGGCCTGAGCCTTGGAATCAGCCATTCGTGTCGTCCTTTCCTGTCGTCGCGGACGCGTGCCGGTCCTCTCGCCCCATGGCGAGTGCGGTGCGCGCCCCCGGATTTCGTTGAACGTGATTTCGGTCGAGGGGCGGCGAGCGCACCTCACCCGATCAGTCTGGCATTCAACGACGACGTTCGGTTCATGTTCCTATCCATGCGGATATCGCATGCCACCCGCCTGCCATGCGACGGGGCATGCCTCACGGCGCGGCCGGATCGGGTCTGCGAACCTTCATCGGCCTGCGTCGGGCGGGCCTTCCGACAAGTCGGTGACGGGTGCGTAAACGTCATGCCCCGCGAATCGGCGATCACGCCGATCGAATCTTAAGAGTCTGCGGCATAGATCGAAACGGCCGCGAGATGCTTCGGCACCCGCAAGATCCGTCCGCGGTCCTTCCTCCGTCCATTGTCCGGACCTGGTACGAGGCGAATCCGGAGACTGATCAGATGTCCCTCGGACGTGTGGAACGATCGCCCGACATGGCCCGAGCCAACCGGCCTGCCGGAGCGCAGCAGGATGGCGCCAGTTTCGTGACGCCGCCGGAGCCGAATCCGGCGCCCCTGCGCATACTCGTCGTGCACAACCGGTATCAGGTGCGCGGCGGCGAGGATGCGGTGGTGGAGCAGGAGGTCGCGAGCCTCCGCCGCGCCGGTCAGGTCGTCGAGACCCTGTTCCTCGACAACACCGAGATCCGAACGGCCGTGGACCGCCTGCGGACCGCCTACGAGGCGGCCTACGCGCCGAGGGGCATCGCCGCGGTGCTGGACGCCGTGCGGGCCTTCCGGCCGGACGTCGTCCACGCCCACAACGTCTTTCCCCGCATTTCGCCCGGCATGCACGCGGCCGTCGGCGCGACCGGCACGGCGACCGTCCAGACCCTGCACAACTTCCGGGTCACCTGCGCCAACGGCATCCTGATGCGCGATGCCCGCCCCTGCGAGGATTGCATCGGGGGTTCGCCCTACAACGCGGTGCGTCACGCCTGCTATCGCGGGTCCCGCCTGGGCTCGCTGGCGGTGGCCCGGATGATCGACACGCATCGCCGCGCGGGCACGTGGCTGCGGGACGTCGACCGCTTCATCGCCCTGACGGATTTCGCGCGCGCCCGCTTCGTGGCGGCCGGTCTTCCGGAGAGCCGGATCCGCATCAAGCCCAACGGCCTCGCCGATCCGGGCCCGGTCCCGGAGGGCCCGCGCGCCGGCATCCTGTATGTCGGTCGCCTCGGACCCGAGAAGGGCATCCTGCCGCTGGTGGAGGCGGCCCGCCTGACGCGGGCCCGCGTCACCGTCATCGGGGACGGCCCGCTGGTGGATCACGTGCGGGACGTGCCGAACCTGACCTATCTCGGCCCCCGCGACCGGGCCGGCGTGCGGGCGGCGATGGCCGCCGCCGAGGCCGTGGTCGTGCCCTCCCTCTGCTACGAGGGCCTGCCCATGGTGATCGCGGAGGCCTTCAGCGTCGGAACTCCCGTGGTGGTCTCGCGCATCGGCGCGCTGCCCGACCTCGTCGTCGCGGGGGAGACCGGCCTGCATGCCACGCCCGGCGATCCCGCCGCCCTGGCGCAGGCCTTCGACCGGATCGTCCTGAGGCCGGACGCCACCCGCGCCATGGGGCGCGTTGCCCGCCTGGTGTACGAGCGTGAATGGACCGAGGACTCGGTCACGGCTCGTGCGCTCCCGATCTATCGCGAGGCCATCGCCGCCCGCGCCCGCCATTCTCATGGAGACACCCCATGATCCTGTCCGCGTCCGAACCCCTGTGCGACGATGCCGGCCGGCACGCCTGGGGCCACGATCCCGAGATCGCGCATTACGCCCTCGGCGGCGTTCCGATCTCCATCACCGACATGGACGGCCTCGTCGCCGCTCTCGGCCGCCGCCTGCGCCGTGGGCCCGGCACGCCGGGCACCTTCGTGGTGTTTCGCGACGCGCATGGCGTCGTCCGCGCGCAGGACGACCCCGACGTGATGGCGGCCCACGATGCGGCGATGCTCGTCTGCGCCGACGGCCGTCCCCTGGCCTGGATCGGGCGCCTGCGGGGCCACAAGGCGATCGATCAGGTGCCGGGCATCGAATCGGTGGAGGTGGTGTGCCGCGCCGGCCTCGCGGAGGGGTGGAAGCACTTCTTCCTCGGAGGCGGCCCCGGCGTCGCGGAGGCCCTCGCCCGCGAGATGGCGCGGCGTGCGCCGGGTCTCGCGGTCGCGGGTCACGAGACCTTGCCGTACCGCCCCCTCGACGAGGCGGAATCGGACGCGCTCCACCGGCGCATCCAGGCCGCCGGCACGCAGATCCTGTGGATCGGGCTCAGCACGCCGAAGCAGGAACTCTTCATGCACCGGCACGCGCCGTTCCTGCCCGGCACCATCGCGATGGGCGTCGGCGCGGCCTTCGACGTGAACCTCAACACGATCCCGCGCGCGCCCGCGGCGATGACGCGCCTCGGGCTCGAGTGGTTCTACCGGCTGATCCGGGAGCCGCGCCGGCTGGGCCGGCGCTACGCGACGGTCGTGCCGCGCTTCCTCTCCATCGTCGCGCGCGATCGCGGAAACCGCGCGAAACCCTAACGGGAGCCCGACCCTCAGGCGACGGTGGCGCCGGACGGTCTCAGGCGCCAGACCTGATACAGGATGACGGCCGTCGAGACGGCATGTCCCAGGATGGTGGCCCAGGCCGCGCCCTCGACGCCGTAGGTCCGGATCAGCGGATAGATCGCCGCGACGGTGACGAGGGCGCTCGCCGAGAAGGCCAGGAAGATGCCGTGGGTGTTCCGGGTGGTCCGCAGGTAGATCACGCCGAACTCGCGGGCCAGGGTGATCGGCGGCCCGATCACGATGATGGCCGAGACCGTGGCGAAGCTCGCGAAACCCGGCCCCATCAGCAGCCGCAGGATGTCGGCGCTGTAGACGCCGATCACCGCGCAGACCACGACGACCGGCACCTCGATCATCAGCAGCACGCGGGTGAGATAGGCGGCGAGGGCCTCGCGTCCGCCTTCGCGGAAGCGGCGCGCCGCCTGCCGGGGGACGATGTTCTCCAGGCTCGTCATCAGCACCAGCAGGGGTCCGAGGAGGACCTGCGCGGCGCGCAGACCCGCCGAGGCCTCCGCGTTGATCCAGGAGCCGGCGAGGATCGTCACGACCTGTTCGTGGGCGGCCGAAACGAACACGACCAGGGCGAGCCAGCGTCCGAGCAGCCAATGATGGCGGCCGACGACGCGGCGGAGTCCGCCGCGCGACCGCGCCCCGAGGATCGGCAGGTAGATCGGCAGGGCGGCGACCATCGCCGAGACGCCGCCGCAGGCGAGGAGGATGGCCGTATCGATGCGTCCGAGCCACCAGATCGCCGCGACCGCGACGACGAAGAGCACGTGCCGAAGCGCCTCGTAGGCGAAGGCCGAGCGCGGGCGTCCCATGGCGAAGGCGAGCCGCTTGGCGTTGTCCTGCGACACGAAGCCGAGAGCGAAGACGAAGGCGGCGGCCGGCAGGCCGAAGCCGCCCGTCCCCGGTCGTTCGATGAGCGCGGCGCAGTAGATCGCGATCACGACGCCGATCGCGAGCGAGACGAGGAGCGCGGCGCGCGCGACCGTGCCGAAATAGCTCGGCGAGCGCGTCCGGTGCCCGGAGACGATCATCATCGGCCCGGCGACGATCTGGTATTGCAGCACCGCCAGGATCACGACGCCGGCATGGATCAGGACGTAGGCGCCGAAATCCGCGACGCCGAGCAGGCGCGCGGCGATCACCGAGACGATCAGGCTCATGCCGCTGGACAGGGCCTGCGAGCCGGCCGACCAGAGCCAGGGCTCCGACCAGAGCCGATGCAGCACCGATCGCATCACGGCGGGGTTCGTCGCGCGCTGCGAGGACAGCCCCATGGCGGGCGGATTCATGCGGTCGGCCCTGCGCTGAAGCGACCGGGGCTACGATGGTCGGACCCCGAGGTGACCTGCTCGAAGGCCGCGAGGTATCCGTTCACCATGGCATCGAGGGAAAAGGCCCGGATCGCACGGGCGGCCCCCGCATGGGCGGCGTCCCAGGCGGCGCGGTCGTCCAGGAACCGCTCGGTGGCATCCGCCCAGCCCTCGACGTCGAGGGGCTGCACCACGCCGGCGCCGCTCGGTCCGATCAGCTCCAGGGCCGCCTGCGCGTGCGGGGATGCGACGACCGGCGTCCCGCACTGGATGGCTTCGTTGGCGACCAGCCCCCAGGGATCGCCGCGCGACGGGAACAGGAAGACCTTCGCCGAGGTGTAGGCGTCGGCGAGCGCGGCCTGTCCGAGATAGCCGTCGAACCGCGCCGACACGCCGAGCGCGTCGAGGCGCTCGGCGACGACGGCGCGCAGCGGCCCGTCGCCGGTGATCCGGACCGTGGGCCTGCGGCCGCGCGCGATCAGGGCCGCGACGACGTCGACGAAGAAGAGCACGCCCTTGCGGTCGTCGTCGAGGTGCCCGCAGAAGAGCACGTCGAAGGGACGGGACGCGAAGTCCGGCGGCTCGCTCGTGTAGTCCCAGCCCGGCGCGATCGGCGAGACGAATCCGGCCTCGCGCGGCAGGCCGTAGGTTTCGAGGAGGGCGACGCTGCCCCGGCTCGCGCCGACGCCGGCGGCGCTCACCGGCACGATGAGGCGGCGCGCGAGCCGGTGTATCCGCGAGGTCCGCCCGGGATCGGTGTCGGGCTGCCCGTCGGTGGAGATCACCACCGGGATGCCCTGAAGCCGGGCGACCGCGCAGGCCATGATCATCGTGGGCGAGAAGTCGCTCAGCAGCACCACGTCGTAGCGCTTTCGGAAGAGCGCCGGCATGATCCCGGGATTGACGTAGATGTGGCTGACATAGGAGCGGTGCAGGCGCAGGCCGCCGAGCGCCCGAAGCGCGTAATGCGTCGGTCGGGCCACCGTCCATTGGCGGCCGGGCTCGGTCTCGCTGCAGGTGAAGACGTGGAGTTCCCCGCTCATCCGCTCGCCCATCCGCTCGAAGAGCCGATGGGTGTAGGGCGTGACGATGTTCGTCAGGAAGGCGACTTTCATGGAGATCCGTCGCGTGAAAGGAGGGTGCCGGCACGCCGCTTGAGAGCGGGGATGCGGGAGAGGACCGAGACGCGGTCCATCCGGTCGACCGGCAGGGGAACGAATCCGGCCCGGTCGGACCGGGCCGGCATGGTCTGGAGAATGGAGGCGGCGGACGCGCGCGCGGCCTCGGCATCCGCGACGCGGCGATTTCCCGTGACGGTCTGCCGGGCGGGATCGGCCCCCTCGGCGATGCGGGGCCCCTCGCTGTCGATCAGCAGGTTGTCGCGGAAGACGTTGCGCTTGGCGGCCAGCGGTTCGTCGCCGAGCAGCCCGGCGAGGCGCGGATAGCGCACCGACCAGGGCGGACGGGTGGCGGGAACCTGATCGAACGCCGCGCGCACGTTGTTCTCGGAGCTGGTGATGGGTGGGCCCGCCCAGACCTCCCCGCGCCCGTCCAGGAAGAAGGCCGGCGACGAGGCGACGAAGGCGTTGTCCGTCGCCTCGTTATCGCGGCCGCCGCCGACGAACAAAGGTTGTTGCACGCGCAGAAACAGGTTTCCGGTGATTTTGATCCCGCTCGCCATGTCGTCCAGGTAGATCCCCTTCACCTCGAAACCCATCCTGGGTTTGATATCGTGAAGAAAATTACCGGTCAGGCGCGTGCCCTGTGCAGCAATGTCCCGCCCCGTATAGATGGCTGATGCGTCGGATGTCTCGTTCACGACATCGAAGATCTCGTTGAACGCGATTTCGTGATCGTTGCCCTGGAATCGCATCGCGAGATGCGGGGCATGCGCGATGAGGTTTCCGATCACCCGCATGCCGACGCCGTCGATGTCCACGGCGCCCTTGTAGGTTCGGCCGAGCCGTCCGAAGCGGACGATCACGCTGTCTTCCACGAAATTGCCCGACGGGATCAGGCGCTGCCGATCGCCGCCGTCGAGGACGACGCCGTCCTCTCCGGTCTCGGCGACCACTGAGCGGCGCAGTCCCGACCGGCTGGCCCCCGTGATCACCAGACCGCGTGCGCCGGTCCAGCGGATCGTGCAATCCTCCAGCACCACGTCGTCGCCGCCCGTCACGATCACCGCGTCGCCGCGCGTGCGCTCGAAGGTCAGTCCCTCGAGCCGGACGTGGCGCGCGCCCTCGATCGCGATCAGGCTCGGCGCGACCGAGACCTCGAGCGCGTCGGCGCCCGTGCGGGGAATGACGAAGACGAGGCCGCGAGGCGCATCGCGCCACCATTCCCCCGGCGCGTCGAGTTCCGAGAGCGCGTTCTCGACGAAGAAGCGGTCACCGTCCCGGAGCGGATAATGCGGCTGGCCCACCAGCGCGAGACGCCCCGACCCGGGCAGCATCGCGAGCGCCGGAAGCGTCTCGTACGACCAGTCCTGACCGAGATAGCCCGCGACCCAGAGATCGGGCTCCGCGAGCCAGCTTTCGGCCCGCTCGCGGGGAACGAGGAGGATCGGATCCGAGCCCGCGTTCGACCCGCTCTTCGATCCCGCCCGCGCCGGCGGCATTTCCACCTTGGCCCAGCCCGCGTTCGGCCAGCGCGCGGGCGTCAGGGCGCCCTGCTCGTCGAAGAGTTCTAGCCCCAGGGGCGGCGACGGCACCGGATGGATGCGATGCACGCCGATGCTGGGCTGGTTCGCGGCGGCGGCGGGCAGGCGATAGCCCACGATCCGCTGCCGCTGGCCGGCCGCCGCTCCCGGTGGAGGAGGCGTGTCGACCCGCGTGAGCGGGACGCTCCCGACGAGGCGCGTGCTGCCATCCGGAGCACCGCGCAGGATCAGCGGTGCATCGGGGCGGCCTCCGAGGGCGGCGTCGATCCGCACGGGTTCCGCGAGGCGATGGATTCCGCCAGCCAAATCGATCACCGCCGGCTCATCGCCGACCCGGCTTCCATGCAGACGACGCAGCAGCGCGATCGCGGCGTCGAGGGTCGGCACCACCAGGCTCGCGCCCGATCTCGCGGGGACGTTCGGATCCACGCGGATGTGGACCGGGCTCCGTGACGTCGCCGCTCCGACCGTCGAAGGGCCCGCGCCGAGGAGCGGCATGGCGCCGACGAGGCCGAGGATCGCGAGACCGGGGATCGAACGACCGCGCGGGCGACGCGAGCCGTTGCCGTCGATCGACGTGGCTCCCGACGAGCCTGAACGCTGAGCGATGGGCGGCGGCATGACCTGCACTGTGATCCACTCTGAAGCGCCCGTGGGCCCGGGCCGGCTCGGTCGCAGGACAACGTGGCTGCGTCTTTAATCCACGCACATTCGTCAACGTCGCGCTTCCACACCGTGAAAGCGGCGAAATCCAGTGGAATGTCTGATGTCTTCCCCTACGATCTCTTACGAAAATTGGTCGGTAGCCGGGACTATGGGGCACAATGATCGGTAACCATACCGAATTTTTAGACTCTGCTTAAATGGTGTCTTTACTCTCCAAGCGTCTATATGCCGCCACATCTTCGGTGCCTTACTCCAAAGAAGCGACCGTACGGACAGGTGAGGACGAGATTCGAGCGCGGACGATGGTCTGCGCCGGAAACACCTCCCTCGACGCAGCTTCGGCGCAGCGGAAAGTAGCGAGCCTTGTTCTCGACCCAGAACTTCGATGCCCACGTCCCGCCGGTTACGGAAGCCCTCGCCGGGCAGCCGTCTTCCGGCATACGGAATGCCGCGCAATCCGGAGGGTTGAAGGTCGAGCACGTCGACACCACGCGGTTTCGCGCGCTGGACGCCGCGTTCCGCCGGCTCGCCGACGCGGCTCCGGAGGCGAACGCCTTTCTCGAACCCGCGATGCTGGAGGCGGCGCAGCAATCCGACCCGGCCACGCGGATCGTCGTCCTGCTCGCCTGGGACCTGACGGCCGGGGAACGGCTGATCGGCGCCTGGGCCTTCTCGCGGGAAGGCGGCCTGCTGCCGCGCCTGCGGGCTCCGGCGGTGCCCTTCGCCTCGCTCGGCAGTCCGGTCATCCTGCCGGAATGGACCGAGGACGTGCTCGAGGCGTGGTTCGCGCTCCTGCGCGCGGACCGGAGCCTGCCGAAACTCCTCGATCTCAACCCGTCTCGCGATTCGGGTCCGTTTCGAACCGCCCTCGACCGTCTCGTATCGCAGCAGCGCTGCGGCGTGCGGGTCACGGCGCGGCACCGGCGCGCGATGCTGGAATCCGACGGCGATGCGGAGACCTATCTGCGCGGAACCCTGTCGGGATCGCGCCGGGCCAAGCTGCGGCAACTGCGCGCGAAGCTCGGCCGACAGGGCACGGTCGCCTACGTGCTGCACGCGGGCGAGGCCGTCCCCGCCGCGGCCGAGCAATTCCTGGAACTGGAGGCGCTGGGGTGGAAGGGCCGGCGCGGCAGCGCGATGCAATCCGACGCGCGCCAGGCGGATTTCGTGCGCCGCGCCCTCGGCGCGCTCGGCGCCCAGGGCCTCGCCAGCATCAGCGCCCTGACGCTGGACGGCCGCACGATCAGCATGTGCGTGCTGCTGAAGTCGGGCGGGACCGCCTTCACCTGGAAGATCGCCTACGACGAGACCTGCGGCGCCTACTCGCCGGGCTACCAGCTCGCCCTCGAAGACACCGCGATGCTGCTGTCGGACCCGGCCACGCGCCGAACGGATTCCTGCGCCGCGGCCGAAATCGGGATGATGTCCGAAATCTGGGGCGAGCGGGCGGAGACCGCCGACCTCTATATCGGCGTCCGTCCCGGACGCTCCCTTCGCTTCGAGACGGAGATGGCGCTCCTGACGCTCATCCGGCTCGTTCCGGAACTCAGGCGCCGGCTTCAACTCCGCTCGCGGCTCAAACCGCTGTTGAAGCGGCTGCGTGCGATCCGGCGCGGGGCGTGAGGCCATCGTGATCCGCGAACACGCCCCCTCCTACGCGGCCTCGGCCGCCCAGATGACGCCGCCCGCCGACCTGAAGGCGTGCGCCAAGACCCTGGCCCTGCGTGGCGTGCTGGACCGTCTCCGCCCCCTCGCCTACCGGAAAGCCACGGACACGATTCGCTGCCTGACCTTCCACTACCTGTTCCCGCAGGAGCGGGAGCACGCGGCCCGGCTCTTCGCCGCCCTGAAGCGGGAAGGCGATTTCATCACGACGGACGAGCTTCTGGCCACCCTCGACGGGCCGGCGCGGCGCCGGGGCCGCCTGTTCCACCTCTCCATCGACGACGGGTTCGAGAACATCGCGAGCGAGGCCCATCCGATCCTGCGGGCCCAGAACATCCCCTACGCGCTGATGGTGTGCCCGACCTTCGTGGGCGAGGCGCCGAACGCGTTCGAGACCTTCCGGCGCAATGCCCGCTACGCGAAGTCGCTGCCGCTCGCCGATTGGACGGCGCTGGCGCGGCTCGCCCGCGAGGGCGTCGAGATCGGGGCGCACACCCTGACGCACCGCCAGGTCTCCAGCCTGCCGGCCGGAGAGATCGAGGCGGAGGTCGCGGGCTGCCGCGCCGCGATCGAACGGCGCCTGAAGGCGCCCTGCACGAGTTTCGCGTGGCCGTTCGGCCGGACCTCGTCGATGAGCGAGGAGGCGCTGAGGGTCGCGACGACGGCGGGCTATCGCGCCATCTTCTCCAGCGTGCGCGGATCGATGGCGCCGGGGGACGGTGTGCCGCGCTACCTGCCGCGCCACCACTTCGAGCCGGGCTGGCCGATCAGGACGGTGCTCTACTATGCGACGCGCGCGGAGCGGCCCTTCGTGCCGCCTCCGCTCGTGAACTGACCGAACGCCCGGGGAACGGAGGATCTCATGGACGCCGTACCGATGGTCCAGGCAGCAGGAAACCAGTGATGAGCGTCTCCATCGCCGTGCCGGGAACGGCATCGAACGCCCGGCCGGACGCGCGCCCGGAGCGGTCCGACGCCTCGGAGCGGCGCGCGCTCGGCTGCGCCGAGTACATCGCCGCCGACGGATCGCTGCGCATCCGGGCGGCGGACGTCGCGAGCTATGCCGATCCCGCGCCCGGCGGGCTCTACACCCATCCGGTCTGGCTCCGGACCTACGGCATCCGCGATCTCCTCGTCGTCGAGGGCCTGACATCCGAACCCGCCGTGCCGCGCCTGGTCTTCGCGCGCGACGGCGGCGGCCTGGTTCACCAGGGCCGGCTGTTCAGGCTCGATGCGGGGCTGATCGCCGCCCTCGGCGACCGCCTCCTGAAGCGGGACGGCGTCCACTTCGTGGTCTTCGAGGACGTGGACGTGCCCGGCCCGATCGCCTCCGGCTTCGGGCGCTTCGTCTTCCACTACCAGAACAACTGGCGGCTTCCCCTGCGGGAGGCGGCCGAGCGGATGTCCAAGCAACTGGTCACCAACACCAAGCGCAAGGCGCGCGGTCTCGCCCGCGAGAATCCGGGCCTCTCGGTCCGCTTCGAGGCGGCGCCGAGCCGGGCGGTGCTCGACACGATCGCGGCTTTCGGGCGCATCCGGATCGAGGGACAGGGGCGCCGTTACGGAATCGACGACCGGGAGGTCGAGCGGCTCGCCACGGTCTCGGCCGAGATCGGGCACGCGACGATCGTGCGGACGGACGACGCGATCCTCGCCGCCGACCTCATCTGCATCGCGGGCGATCAGGCCCATTTCCTCACGCACGGCTACGATCCCGGCTACCCGAAGAGCAGCCTCGGCATGATCAGCCTGATCAACTCCATCGAGACCTGCGCGGCACGCGGCGTGTCCGATTTCAACCTGATGTGGGGCGACCTGCCCTACAAGCAGCAGCTCGGCGCCGAGCGGGTGGCGCTGCGGACCATCGTGATCCGCCGTTCGCCGCTGACGCTCCTGCATCCCGGACACCTCGCGGCGCTGTCGCACTTCGCCTGGGCGGATCTCAAGCGGCGGCTGAAGCCGGCCGTGGCCGCTTTGCGCGGCTGGAAGGCGCGGATCCGGCCGGCGACCGGCTGATCCATTCGACCCATGACGGGCGAAGGCGTCCCGAAGCGAACGGCGCGGGATGGCCCGCCCGATGCAGATCAAGCGGTATCCAACGGACGCGGGCGGCAGACGTCTCGATTTGGGAAGCAAGATTGTTCCAAATTTGGACAAAGCTCTGGCGAATACGCCGGACCTCGTGGCGGATTGCCTAGGAGTGGCAGGTCGATGCAACTGATGAAGAGCGTTGATGTGGCCGACCTTTCCCGCGTCCTCCTGGCGCCGGCACGGTTCGAGCCGATGGCGAGCGCGGAGCCCGCGCCCGTCGCGGGCGTCGCCAGCACGATCTCCCTGAAGCATCTCGGTTCGATCCTGCGCCGGCGCATCGGCTGGCTCGTCCTGGCCATGCTGCTGGGGCTCGCCGCGAGCCTCGCCTTCGTCGCCACCAGCGCGCCGCGCTACATCTCGACGGCACAGATCATCATCGATCCGCGCGGCCTCAAGGTGCTCGACACCGAGGTGCAGCCCTCCGCCCAATCGGCCGATGCGGTCTCGAACCTCGTCGAGAGCGAGATGCGGGTCCTGAAGGCGACCGACCTGCTCGAGCGCGTGGTCGACAAGCTCAAGCTCGCCGACGACCCGGAATTCAACGGCACCCGGACTTCGCTGGTCGGTGACGTCGTCGGTGGGATCAAGGGCGTCTTCGCCCAGTTCACGACGCGGCGCTGGAAGGCGGCGCCGGACCTCCGGGCCCGCGCCGTCGCGAACCTGAGCGACCGCCTCGCGGTGCGCCGGATCGAGCGCAGCTTCGTCGTCGAGATCACGATGATGAGCGAGGACGCGGAGAAGAGCGCGCGGATCGCGAACACGCTCGTCGACACCTACATCGCCCGCAGCGCCGAGACCCAGGCCGATCTCGCCCGCAAATCCAGCGCCGCGATCAACGGCAACATCGACCAGATGCAGGCGCGCGTGCGCGACGCGGAGGATGCGGTCGAGCGGTTCAAGACCTCGAACAAGCTGGTGAACGCGGGGGGCCGGCTCCTCAGCGATCAGCAGCTCGGCGATCTGAGCGCGCAACTCGGTCGCGCCCGGACCCAGGTGGCCGAGGCGCAGGCCCGGGTCGACCAGCTCTCGAAGGTCAGTCGCGGGATGGGCGCGGGTCTCGAAAGCGTCGAATCCTCCACCATCGCGGCGCTGCGGGTTCAGCTCGCCGAGGTCAAGCGGCGCTATGCCAGCCTGGAGAACAAGCTCGGCCCCCGTCACCCGGAGCTGGTGGACCTGCGCCGGGAGGTGCAGGAAGCGCAGAACAACATCAACGCCGAGATCGGCCGCCTCGCCCAGGCCGCCCGGAACGACCTGGAGCGGGCGCGCGAGGCCGAGCGGCTCTTCAAGCGCGACATCGATGCCCAGAGCCGGACCGCGACGGTGGCCAGCAATGCCTTCGTGCAGCTGCGCGAGCTGGAGCGGAAGGCCGAGGCCAGCCGCTCCGTCTACAGCGCGGCCCTCGTGCGCAGCCGGCAATTGCAGGAACAGGCGCTGCTGAACTCCACCAACATCCGGAAGGTGGCGCCGGCCGCGGCACCCGATCGGCCCTCGAACCCCGCGCCCTCCCTGGTGCTCGCCCTCGGGCTGATCGGCGGCCTGGTCGTCGGCGCGGGCGGGCTGACGGTCCTCGACCTGACGGTGGGCAAGGTCCGGAACCGCGACGACCTCGAACAATCGTCGCACCTGCCGATTTTCGGCTCCGTTCCGGTGGCCGCCAAGGCCCTCCATCCGGGCGTGGCGAACCTGTACCGCACCGACGCGCGGCCCTGGCTCGAGATGATCGACCGCCTCGGCATCGGGCGGCAGGGTGGCCCACGCTCGGTCGCCGTCCTCTCGGCAGACGTGAACGACATGTCGGGTCTCGTCGCGCTCGATCTGGCCCGGGCGGCCGCCAGCATCGGCGCCAAGGTTCTGCTCATCGACGCGGCGGTCGGCATGCGCCACCTGACGGGCTTCCTCGGCCTCGACGACGCGGCCGGCCTCGGCGCCTGCGCGGCCGGTCAGATCACGCTCGAGGACGCGGTCTGGCCGATCCAGGAGGACGGGATCACCTTCCTGCCCGGCGACGCCCACGCGTCGAACGACCTTCGCCGGATCGGCGGGCTCGGCCTGTCGGGCATCGTGCGCCAGGCACTCGGCGAGTACGCGCTGGTGGTGCTCGATTTCGGCTCGGCACCGCGCGAATCCCTCGCCCTCGTGGCCGCGGGTGCCGATGCGGGCATCCTCGTCGTGGAGAAGGAACGCGGACGGAAATCGGCCGTGCAATCGGCGCTGTCCCTGTGTCAGGCCGCCCGGCTCTCCCTCGCGGGCCTCGTCCTGGCGACGCCGGTCGACCCGAAGGGACGCGGCGCGTGATCGCCGCGACCGCCTCGCCGCCAAGAGCCTCCGAGCCCGCCGCCGGAGCCGTGGCGGCGCCGGTGTCGATCGACCGCTGGCACACCGCGCGCCTCGCCTTCGCCGTGCTGGCGATGTTCCTGGCCACGAGCGCGTTCTACAACTTCTCGTTCCAGGTCCGTCCGCCGAAGGAGGCCGGCGTGCTGGGGAACGACGAGTCGCGCTCCGACGTCGTCAACATGCTCGGCTGGATCCTGCTCTACGGAATCTCGGGCGTGACCGTGCTCTGGAGCCTGTGGCGGCAGGGTCTCGAACTCCGTCTGGCGCTCCTGATCCCGTTCGCCCTCTACATCCTGGCCTCCGCGACCTGGAGCTACGAGCCGGCCCAGAGCCTGATCTTCTGCGTCATGCTGGTCGCGAACATCGTCGTCGCCGATGCCCTGGCGACGCAGGTCCCGCCGGCTTTGCTGCTCGGCGCGCTGACCCGCGTGGTCGTCCCCTGCGTCGCGTTCTCGCTCGTCCTGCTGGTGGTCCAGCCCGAACTGGTGACCACGGAACCCGATCGCCCCGGGCTCTTCACCTCGGGCGAGTTCAACGGTGTCTTCAGCCACAAGATCCACATGGGCATCAACGCCGCGTCGGCGATCCTCGTGCTCCTGTTCCAACCGGATTCCTTCTCCCGGTCGCGGCGGCTCCGCTGGATCAGCCTCCTGATCTGCACCGCCGGACTCGTCCTGGCCAATTCCGCGTCCGCGATCCTCGCCCTCGTGGTCTCCGTCGCGCTGATCGTCGCCGTGAAGGCCGCGCCGCGCCTACGCGGCACCCTGTTCCTCGCGATCGGCCTCATCACGCTTCTGTTCTCGGTGCTGCTGCCGCATATCGACCTCGGTTCGGTGACCGGTCTGGTCGGACGCTCCTCGACGCTGACGGGACGCGGCGACTTCTGGGCCCTGGCTCCGGGCTACATCGCCAAGCATCCCTGGATCGGCTTCGGTTACGGCGGCTTCTTCCAGCGCGACGCCTATTCGCAGGTCTGGGACCTGTGGTCGTACTTCGAATATTTCTTCACGCCGAACTTCCACAACAGCGCGCTCGATACGCTGATCCTGCTCGGCTACATCGGCCTCGCGGGCTACCTGATCGTCCTCGCGACCGGATTGTGGATCAGCGCCAATCGCTCGCTCGGGTCGTCGGCCGATATTCTCGCCTGTATCCTGATTTTGTTCACCGCATCCTCCGCAACGGACTTCCAGTTCATGCGGCACAATTGTCTGGCAACGATTCTTCTCTTCTATACCTTCCTCGTCGGCGGCCGGGTCTATGGGGCGCGTCGGGCGGATCGATCAGCACGCGCCGGAGCCTAGGATGCAAAGCCGATACAGGTTCTACGGTCTGCTCTACCTCGACGCCGCGACGAGCGGCGGTGTGAACCTCTCGCGCGGCGCGAACCCGGTCGACACCTACCTGCGCTGTGCCGCCACCTGCCACGCCTCCTTCGCCCGCCAGGGCGAGGCGTTCGCGCTCATCACCAACGACCCGAACCTGGTGCGCGGCCGGCTCGCCGAACTCGGCTGCGCGCCGATCGAGGTGGTCGAGATTCCCTTCCGGCCGGTGGTTCCGCGCAACACGCGCTTCTACGCGGCGCATTTCAAGCTCGACGTGCTCGACGCCTTCGCACGGGGCGACCTGGGCAGCCATGTGGGCCTCGTCGACATCGACTGCGTGCTGCAGCGTCCCCTGGTTCTGTCCGATGCGCTTTCGGTCTACGAGATCTCGGAACAGGTCTACCCGGCCCACGGCATGGACCGCGTCCGGCGCGACCTCGAAGAGGTCGCCGGCATCGCGATCGAGGTGCCCCGCTGGTTCGGCGGGGAGTTCATCGCCGGGCCGCGCGAGCAGTTCGGGTTGCTGAAGACCGGCATCGACGCGTGCCTGCCGCGCTACGTCGCCCGCCTCGACGCGCTGCATCACCTGGGCGACGAGATGGTGGTCTCCGCCGCGATCCATCGTGCCATGCGGGAGGGCCTGACCGTCGACGATCTCGGGGAGAGCGCGCAGATCGTGCGGTGGTGGTCGAGCAAGACCTATCACCGCCAGGTCTCCCTGACCGACGCGGCGGCCTGCGCGATCCTTCACCTTCCGTCCGACAAGAGCTTCCTCGCCGATCGCGTCGGCAAGGCGGCGGACATGACCCAGTTCCTGCGCGACTACGAGACCATGTTCCGGCGCAAGCGCAGGACGCTGCAGGCGAGCCGGGTGCTCGACCGGGTCTTACGCCGGCCGGACCGCCTCGTGGCCGAGATCTGAGACCGGTTCCGCTTGATCCCTTCGGGACGATCAGACGCGACGGGCTCCCTCTCCTGGAAGGAGAGGGTTGGGGGGAGGTGTGGTCCATCTCCGGAAAGGTCACGCACCTCACCCTGTCCCTCTCCGTCCAGGAGAGGGGACCCGCGAGTCACCCCGTCACCGAACGGATCAGGCGGAAACAGTATGAGACCGGCGCCGGTCGATCGAAGCGATGGCGGTCTCGCCCGGCCCGCGCGGCGCCTGAGCGAAGCCGAACTGCGCCATCCCGAAGGGATCGACCGGTATGGCTCAGGAGGACGGGCTGCGGTCCATGGCCTGACGACCGCTTTCGGAACCGGCGGATTCTCGTTCCGACGCTGGAATGGGCGAGAGGTGGTCGAGCGCCGCGATTCGAGCGAATATCCGGTCTCGTGGCCCTGCTGCCCCGGACCGAACAGGCAGACCCCCGCCCCTCACGGACGGTGAACGTCGGATGTCCCTCGCCCCGGCGGGCACCGGGTCGAAAACCGGCCCGGACGGAGGGCGTGGCTCCGTCCGGCGCGCGCGACCCTCGGCGTCAGCCCTTGTTCTCGCGGTCGAAGGGGTTCTTCGAGGTGCGCAGCGAGAGCCGGATCGGCGTGCCCGGCAGTTCGAACGATTCGCGCAGGCCGTTGACGAGGTAGCGGGTGTAGGATTTCGGCAGGCCGTCGAGCTGGTTGCCGAACAGGGCGAAGTGCGGCGGGCGGCTCTTCACCTGGGTGGCGTAGCGGATCTTGATGCGCCGGCCGGACACCGCCGGGGGCGGGTTGCGCTGGGTCGCGGCACTGAGCCAGTCGTTGATGCGCGAGGTCGAGACGCGGGTGCTCCAGATCCCTTCCGCGTTCGTGACCGCCTGCATCAGCTTGTCGATGCCTTCGCCGGCCAGCCCCGAGAGCGGCACCACGGCGACGCCGCGCACCTGCGGCAGCAGGCGGGTGCAATCCTCGCGCAGCTTCTTCAGGAGACCGTTCTGGTCGGCGACGAGGTCCCACTTGTTGAGGCCGATGACGAGGGCGCGGCCCTCGCTCTCGATCAGGTCGACGATGGTCAGGTCCTGCTTCTCGAACGGGATCGTGGCGTCGAGGAGCACCACCACCACCTCGGCGAAGCGCACGGCGCGCAGACCGTCCGAGACCGCGAGCTTCTCCAGCTTGTCGTCGATGCGAGCCTTGCGGCGCATGCCGGCGGTGTCGTGGAGCTTGATCCGGCGGCCGCGCCACTCCCAGTCGAGGGAGATCGAATCGCGGGTGATGCCCGCCTCGGGGCCGACGAGGAGGCGGTCCTCGCCGAGCATCCGGTTGATCAGGGTCGACTTGCCGGCGTTCGGACGACCGACGATGGCGACCTTGAGGGAGCGGTTCGACGGGTCGTCGTCGTAATCCTCGTCCTCGTCGTCGAGCTTGGGCAGGTTCTCGATCAGCGCGTCGTGCAACTCGCCGATGCCCTCGCCGTGCTCTGCCGAGAACGGGATCGGGTCGCCGAGGCCGAGCGAGAACGCCTCGTAGGCGCCAGACATGCCGGCTCCGCCCTCAGCCTTGTTGGCGATGAGGATGACGGGGCAGCCGGCGCGGCGCACCATGTCGGCGAAGGGCTGGTCGGCGGGCAGCACGCCCGCCCGCGCGTCGATGACGAACAGCACAACGTCCGCTTCGAGGATCGCCGCCTCGGTCTGGGCGCGCATGCGTCCGAGCAGCGAACCGGGATCGGCCTCCTCGAGGCCGGCGGTGTCGATGATGCGGAAGACGAGGCCACCGAAATTGACGTCGCCCTCGCGCCGGTCGCGGGTCACGCCCGGACGGTCGTCCACCAGGGCGAGCTTCTTGCCCACGAGGCGGTTGAACAGGGTCGACTTGCCGACGTTCGGCCGTCCGACGATCGCGACGGTCGGCATATCCATGGTGTGCTCGTTTCGGTCAGGCGTACGGAAGACGCTGGGTCTGCTCAACGCGTTACGGGTGGGGGAGCGGCCGGCGCGGCGGGCGCCGCCGCCGTCACCGTGACGGGGCCGCCGGCCACCAGGGCCGCGTAGACCTCGATGCGCTGGCGCAGGTTCTGCGGCGTCTGGGGGTCGGCGTTGATCTGGTCGAACCAGCGGCCCGCGCCCTCGTAGTCGCCGCGCTTGAGCGCCACGAGGCCCAGCATCTCGCGGGCGGTGTGGCGGAAGGGGCCGTTCGGCGCGGCCAGCCCCTGAAGGGTCGCGAGCGCCGGGTCCGGCTCGGGTCCGTCGACGCGCAGAAGCGCCGAGCGCAGGCGCGCGAGATCGCGCAGGCCGGTGCTGATCCGGGTGTCGTTGGCGAGCGCGTCGAACTCGGCCGCCCCGGCCTTGGCGTCGCGCTTGCCCGTCTCGGTGGCCGAGCGGAAGCGGGCGAGGAGCGCGTAGCCGGCCGGCGCGTCGGCCTCGATCGCCTCGAAGGCCTTGTCAGCCTCGGCGTTCTTGCCCTCGCGGGCGAGGCGGTTGGCGACCTCGAAGCGCTCGGAGGCCGCCTGGGCGCGCACGGCCTGGTCGTGCTGCCAGTAGCGCCAGCCGCCCACGCCCGCCACCACGAGGATCGCCACCGCGATGATCACGCCGCTGTAGCGGCGCCAGATCTCGGCGACCTGATCGCGGCGATAATCCTCGTTGACCTCGCGGATAAACTCGTTGTTCTCGGCCATGTCGTCTCACGCCGATCGGGAACCGACCGGCCGCTGCGTGTAGTGGGGCCTTGCGCCTATCACAGGCGCGGGCCGTTGGCGACCGGCTTCGACGGGCCGTATCCGACCCTCAGGCCTGACCGGGCCAGGCGGCGACGCCGATCAGCAGCGGATGCAGGTAGCGCCCGAACACGAACCAGATTCCGAGGCCGATCACCACCGCGAGCGCGTCGTTGCGCCACCCGGCGGGGGCCGCCACGGCGCCGTGCTGCGCCGCGACGGCGCCGGCCGAGAGCGCCCGGCGCTTGGCGCTGATGCGCGCCACCACCGCCCAGGCGAGGAAGCTGCCGAACAGCAGGATCGAGCCGAGATCGCCGTTGGCCAGCAGGTGCGCGGTGGCCCAGATCTTCACCGCGAGCAGCATCGGGTGCTTCGCCCGGGCGCGGATGTGGCCCGGCAGGTAGGCGGAGGCCAGCGCGATGAAGGCGAGCGCCGTCAGCAGCAGGGCGAGGTGGCGCGTCCAGACCGGCGGGTCCCACACGGCGATGTAGCCCGACTGGCGGTAGAGGTGGAATCCGTAGGCGATGAGCACCAGCCCGAGGACGGAGGCCAGGGTGTAGGCGAGCTTGTAGCGCCCCTCCCCGACCTCGTTGACCACCTGCGCCCGCCTGGCCCGGGCCATGGAGAAGGCGTGCGTGCCGAGGAACAGCACGAGGCCGAGGATGAGGATCAGCATGGTGGGCTTTCAGGCGAAGCGGGAGTCGGTGTGGATAAGCCCGCCCGCGAGCGCGGCCGGACAATCAAACTGTAACGGTTCAAAACGCAAACCTGCACCGATGTCCAGGCTTCCCCGATGACGCGCCCCTTCCGTCTCGCCGCATTCGGGGTCTGGCTCGCCCTGGGCCCGGCCCGGGCCGCGCCGGACCCGCCGCTCTCCGCCCTCACCCTGGTCGGCCCGCCCGTCACCATGTTCAAGGCCACCCGCGACGCCTGCGACGGGGTCGACGTGCCCGATGCCTCGGCCCGCGCCTTCCGCGAGGCCTCCGGGGCCGTCGCGCTGTTCGGGATGCATTACCGCAACCGCGCCCTGCGCGGGCCGAGCCTCGACGCGCTCAAGGTCGATTGCGCGGTCGTGCTCGAATCGGGCGGCAACGCCGATCCGGCCGCCTACGACGACGCCTCCTGGATCACCGCGACCTGGACGGAGGACGGGCGCAAGGTCGCCGCGCTCGTCCACCACGAGTACCGCGCCAACGAGCATCCCGGCCGCTGCCGCTCCACGGTCTACATGGCGTGCTGGTACAACAGCGTGGTGGCGGCCACCTCGACGGATGACGGGCGCGGCTTCACCCGCGCGGCGCCCCCGGTGGTGGTGGCCGGCGCGCCGTTCCGCCAGGAGGTCGACCAGGGCCGCCATCGCGGCTTCTTCAACCCGTCGAACATCGTCGCGGACGGCAAGTGGCGCTACTTTTTCGCCTCCACCACGGGCTGGCGCGTGCCGGGCAGCGACCAATCGGCCGGCGTCTGCCTGTTCCGGTCCGACGATCCGGCCGATCCGACGCGCTGGCGCGCCTGGACCGGAACCGCCTTCGCCGCCGCCTTTCCCGATCCCTACGCCCGGCCCGCGAAAGTGCCGGCCACCTGCGCGCCCATCGCGCCGTTCCCGACCCCCGTCGGCGCGGTGGTGCGGCACCGGGCGACGGGCGCCTGGATCGCGGTGTTCATGGCCAAGGCGGACGCGAATTTTCCGCAATCGGGCTTCTACTGGACGACCTCGCGCGATCTCCTGGCCTGGGACCAGCCGCGCCTGCTGCTCGCCGGCGCCACTCTCTACGACGATCCCTGCGGGGCGCCCGGCGGCCTCATCGCCTATCCGTCGATCCTCGATCCGGCCGCGACGGGGCGCAACTTCGACGATGCCGGCGACAGCGCGCTCCTGACCTACGTCACGCTCCGCACCGAGGGCTGCGCCATCACCTCCGACCGCGACCTCGTGCGGCGCGCGCTGGCGATCAAGGTCTGGCCGTGAGGGCCTCGAGGCGATCGCCCAGGTGAGGACCGTCCAGGGTCGATGCCGAGGGGGCGCGCCTGACCGTTTCCTCAGAACTGGCGCAGGTACGGCGCCGGCTTCTGGCCGAGGATGCGCCAGGTTCCGGCGAGCCCCAGGGCGATCGCGAAGGCCACCGCGAGGGCCGCCGCGAGGACCGCGCCCGACAGATCGAGAGTGAATTCGAGCTTCATCACCCGCGTGACGATGACCCAGCCGGCGAGCGTGCCGGCCGCGAGGCCGAAGATCGCGGTGGCGAGCCCGAGCACGCCGTATTCGAGGGTGTAGGCGGCCAGCAGCCGGCCGCGGGTGGCGCCCAGGGTCTTGAGCACCACGGCGTCGTAGAGCCGGGCGCGGTGGCCGGCGGCGAGCGCCCCGGCCAGCACGAACAGGCTCGCCACCACGGCGATGCCGCTGGCGCCGCGAATCGCCAGGACGAGCTTGCCGACGATGTCGCTCACCGCCTCCAGGGCCTCCTTCACCCGCACGCTGGTGACGGAGGGATAGGCCCGCGCCACGTCGCGCAAGATGGTGGCCTCGGTCTTCGCGTCGGGCCCGTTCGGCAGGGTCAGGGTGGCGAGGTCGGAATGGGGCGCGCCCCGGAAGGTGCCCGGCGAGAACACCATCACGAAGTTGATGCCGAGCGAGCGCCACTCGACCTTGCGCAGGTTGGCGATCTTCGCCGTCAGGGTGCGACCGAGGACGTTGACCGTCACGCTGCCGCCGACCTTGAGGCCGAGCTTGCCCGCCAGTTCGGCGTCGAACGAGACCAGGGGCGTCCGCGCCTCATCGGCGTTCCACCACGTGCCGGCGACGAGGCTGGAGCCCTCGGGCATGTCGTCCGCGTAGGTGATGCCCCGGTCGCCGTCGAGAACCCAGGCGGCATCCTCGGGCGGCCGGATCTCGCCGGCGGGCGTGCCGTCGAGGGCAGTGATGCGCCCGCGCATCATCGGCACCCGCTCGATCTTCGCGCCCGGCGCCTGGGTTCCGAGGAAGGCGTGGAAGGCGTCGGCGTCGCTCGACGGGATGTCGAGGAAGAACAGGTTCGGGGCTTTCGCGGGCAGCGAATTCGTCAGGGTCCGGCGCACGTTGGCGTCGATCAGGCTCAGGGTGACGAGGAGCGTGACGCCGAGCCCGAGGGAGAGCACGATGGCCGGCGTGAGCGCGCCCGGCCGGTGCAGGTTGGCCAGCGCCATCCGGGGCGCGGCGGCACGCGGGCGCGGCAGGCGGCGCGCCACCGCCATCAGCCCGGCCGCCACGAGACGAAGCAGGCCGAAGGCGAGTCCCGCCGCGACGATGAAGATGAGGGCGAGGCGCCGGTCGAAGGCGGTGATCAGCGCCAGACCCACGAGGCCCGCCAGGGCGGCGGCCAGGATCAGGCGATAGACCGGGCGGGTCCGCGCCGAGCCGGGATCGACCACATCGCGGAACAGGCCCGAGACCGGGATGTCGTGGGCGCGCCCGAGGGGCAGGATCGCGAAGGCCAGCGCCGTGAGGAAGCCGTAGGCGGCGGCGAGCGCGAGCTCGCCCGGCGCGAGCGTCGGGTTGAGCGGAAGCGGCAGCGCATCGTGGAAGAGCGCGTCGAGGCCGAAGGGCAGGAGCGCCCCGATGCCGAGCCCGATGGCGATGCCCAGGGCCGCGATGAGCAGGACTTGGCTCAGGTAGAGGAGAACGACCTGCCCGCCCGGCGCGCCGACGCTCTTCAGCGTGGCGATGGAGCCGCGCTTGCGCTCCACGAAGGCCGCCACGGCGTTCGCGACGCCGACGCCGCCGACGATCAGGGCGGTGAGCCCCACCAGGGTGAGGAACTGCGTGAAGCGCTCGATGCTCTTGGCAAAGCGCGGGTCGGCATTGGTCCGCGCCCGCATCTCCCAGCCCGCATCCGGTGCGGCCTTGGCGATGGCGGCGGCGCGGGTCTCGAGGTCGGCGTCGCGCGCGTCCGGAATCCGCAGGCGGTAGCTCCAGCGGTTGAGGCTGCCGGGGCGGATCAGGCCGGATTCGGCCAGCGCCTCGTGGGAGATCAGCACCCGGGGACCGAAGCCGATGCCGTTGGCGATGCGGTCGGGCTCGGAGACCAGGGTCGCGCGGATCGCGAAGGGCTTGCCCGCGATGGTGATGCGGTCGCCGACCTTGAGGTCGAGGCGCGTCAGCAGCACCGGGTCGGCCACCGCGCCCGCCGCGCCGTCGCGTTCGGCCAGGAGTTCGGGCAGCGGCCGCGCCGGGTCGGTGACGAGGTCTCCGGCGGTGGGGTAATCGGCGCCGACGGCCTTCAATTCCACCAGGGCGGCGGCGCCCTCGGTCGCGAGCGCCATCGCCCGCAGGGTCGTCACCACGGAGACCCGGCCCTGCGCGTCGAGGGCCGCGCGCTCCTCCGGCGTCGCCGCGCGGTTGATCAGGCTGTAGGTGAGATCACCGCCGAGGATGCGGGCGCCCTCGCGGCCGAGCCCGTCCGTGAGGGAGCGCGAGATCGAGGCGACGCCCGCGATCGCCGCGACGCCGAGGGCGATGCAGGCGAGGAAGACCGTGAAGCCGGCCAGACCCCCGCGCAACTCGCGCAAGGCCAGCCGCAGGGTGAGCGGAATGCGGGGACCCGACGGCCTCCCAAGGGGTCCGGGCAGGGTTCCGTGCATCGGTCAGGCCCGGGCCGGGACGGGTTCTTCCACCCGGCCGGAGCGCAGGCGGACCGTGCGGTCGCAGAGCCGGGCCAGGCCGGGATCGTGGGTCACGAGGACCAGGGTCGCGCCGCGATCCCGCTTCAGGGCGAAGAGCAGGTCGACGATCTGGCGCCCGGTCGCCTCGTCGAGGTTCCCGGTGGGCTCGTCGGCCACGAGGATCGCCGGATCGGGCGCGATGGCCCGCGCGATGGCGACGCGCTGCTGCTCGCCCCCGGAGAGCTGCGCCGGGTAATGGTGCAGCCGGTGCCCGAGGCCGACCGCCTCGAGTTCGGCCTGCGCCCGTCGATGGGCGTCCGGCTTGTCCGCGAGTTCCAGGGGCAGAGCCACGTTCTCCAGGGCCGTCATCGTCGGCACGAGGTGGAAGGCCTGGAACACGATTCCGATGCGCCGGCCGCGAAACCGCGCCAGAGCGTCCTCGTCCAGGGTGCCGAGATCCGTGCCCTCGACCAGGATGCGGCCGGCATCCGGACGTTCGAGCCCGGCCATCACCATCAGCAGGGTCGACTTGCCGGAGCCGGACGGCCCGACGAGCCCGACCGCCTCGCCCGGCGCCACCGCCAGTGAGATGCCGCGCAGGACGTGAACGCGCGCCGCGCCGCGTCCCAGGCTGAGATCGATGTCGGTCAGGGCGATCGTCTGCCCCGTCGCCGGAATGGGCTTCGTCTCTGTGGGCTTGCCGGAGTTCAACGGGAGGCCGATCTGTGCTGGACGGACATCATGGTGCGTCGAGGGTCGGAGTTGTGATCGAATGGGTCTGTGTGGAGTCTCACCTCGCGTCGATATGGTCCGCGCCCGCGCCGGGCGCCATCGGCGTTTCGGGCTCGGCGCGCTGATGGCGCTCTTTGCCGCACTCACCCTCGGGGGCGCCGTCGCGCAGGCGGCCCCCCTCAAGCTCGTGGCCTTCGGCGACAGCCTGACGGCCGGCTACCGCCTGCCGGCCGACGCGGCCTTCCCCGCCGTGCTGGAGCGGGCCCTGGCGGCGCGCGGCCGGACGGTCTCCATCGCCAATGCGGGCGTCTCGGGCGACACCACCACCGGCGGTCTCGACCGGCTCGACTGGTCGATTCCCGACGGCACCGACGGCGTCATCCTGGAACTCGGCGCCAACGACATGCTCCGGGGCACCGACCCGGCCGTGACCCGGAAAGCCCTCGACGCCATGATCGCCCGGCTCAAGGCGCGCGGCATCCCGGTCCTGCTGGCCGGCATGCGGGCCTCGCCGAATCTCGGGCCTGACTACGTGGCGCGCTTCGACGCGATCTACCCGGATCTGGCCAAGACCTACGACCTCGTCCTCTATCCCTTCTTCCTCGACGGCATCGTCGGCGCCCGTTCCCTGCATCTGGAGGATGGCCTGCATCCGAACGCGAAGGGCGTCGAGGCCATCGTGGGCGGCATCCTGCCGACCGTCGAGACCTTCCTCGACCGCCTGAAACCCTCGGTGCGCTGAGCCGATGCCCCGCCTGTTCACCGGGCTCGAAATCCCGGCCGCGGTCGCGCAGGCGCTGGCCCTGAAGCGCGGCGCGCTCCCCGGCAGCCGCTGGATCGAGCCCTCGGATTATCATATCACCCTGCGCTTCCTCGGCGATGTCGAGATGGAGGTCGCCGAGGCCCTGCACGAGGGACTGGCGACGGCCCGCCCGCGCGCCCCGTTCGGCGTGACGCTCGACGGCCTGTCGAGCTTCGGCGGCGACAGGCCGCGCGCCGTGCTCGCCACCGTGGCGCCGAATGCGGACCTCTCCGACCTTCAGGCCGAGCACGAGCGGATCGCGCGGCACGCCGGCGCCCCGCCCGAAGCGCGCAAATTCGCGCCGCACGTGACGCTCGCGCGCCTTCGGCGCGAAGCGAGCGCGAAGAACGTCGCGCGCTACCTGGGCGAATGCGGCCTCTTCGCTCCACTGAACTATACTGTGGAACGCGTGGTGCTCTACTCGGCGCGGGAATCGCGAGGCGGAGGCCCCTACGTCGTCGAAGCGGCCTATCCGCTCGGCTGATCGATCGGTCCGAAAAGCCTAGAGCCGACGCAACGCCACGGTCTCGATGCGGTGGCTTGCACCCTTGGCCAAGATGAGACCGGCCCTCTGACGCGTCGGAAGGATGTTTTCGCGCAGGTTCGGCAAGTTGATCGTGGTCCAGAGCATATCGGCGATCTCGATGGCTTCGGTCTCCGTGACCTCCGCATACTTGCGAAAGTAGGAGAGTGGATCGCGGAACGCTGTCTGCCGCAGGCGCATGAACCGGTTGACGTACCAGCGATGCAGATCGTCCTCGTGCCCATCGAGGTAGATCGAGAAGTCGAAGAAATCGGACACGAACGGGATCGCGGTGCCGTCACGCGGCAGGCGCGCGGGCTGGAGCACGTTCAGGCCCTCCACGATCAGGATGTCGGGCGACTCGATGATCCGCTCCTCACCCGGCATGACGTCGTAGACGAGGTGAGAATAGAGCGGCGCCGCGACCCGCTTCTTGCCGGCCTTGATATCGGTGAGGAATCGCAGCAAAGCAGCGGTGTCGTAACTCTCCGGGAAACCCTTGCGCTCCATCGCGTCCATGCGCCGCAATTCTGCGTTCGGCAGCAGGAAACCATCGGTGGTGACGAGATCGACCTTCGGTGTATTGGGCCAGCGGGCCAGGAGTGCGGCGAGCACTCGGGCCGAAGTCGACTTGCCGACCGCCACGGAACCGGCCAACCCGATGATATAGGGAACCTTGGTCTCGTGTTCGGCCAAGAGGAAGCGCTGCGTCGCCTTGAACAGCCCCTGCGTCGCCGCGACATAGAGCGACAACAGGCGCGAGAGCGGCAAGTAGATCGCCTCGACTTCCTCCACCGAGATCGGGTCGTTCAACGATTGCAGGCGCGCCACTTCTTCCGCCGCCAAGGTCAGGGGCGTGTCGGCACGCAACTGAGCCCATTCCTCGCGGCTGAAGACACGGTAGGGCGAGAGCCGCTCGGAGCCCTGCCCCGTCACCGGATCATGTCCCTCCGCCGACGCCCTCGGCACGCCTGGACGGGGCGATTCGGCGTTCACGCCGGTCCCCGCGACGCCTTTTCGGCGATCCCGCTCTGCGCCGTCCGCCGCTCCAGTTCGGCCAAGACTTCGCCGAGCCCAATACCTGCGCCGCGCAGCACGACGAGGAGATGATACAGAACATCCGCCGCCTCGCCGATCAGCCCGTCCCGGTCGCCCAGGACGGCGGCAATAGCGGCCTCCACGGCTTCTTCACCGAGCTTCTTGGCGGACTTCGCCGGCCCGCCCAAAAGAAGCTTTGCCGTGTAGGACATGTCCGGCGAAGCCGTCGCGCGTTCCGCAACGAGAGCCTCAAGGTCGTCGAGAGTAAACTGGGTCATACAATCCTAGGCCCCGGCGAACCGGGCTTATCGTGCCGTACACCCGAGCGTGCGGCACGATGGATCATGACGCAAGGGCGAGCGGCGGCAAGCTTTTACAGATCGAGGCGCATGGCAAGGCCCGCGGCCGCCATATGGGCCTTGGCCTCGGAGACGGTGTGCTGCCCGAAGTGGAAGATCGATGCCGCGAGGACCGCACTCGCTCCACCGTCACGCACCCCGGCAACCAGATCGTCGAGTTCGCCGACCCCCCCCGACGCGATGACGGGAACGGACACAGCGTCCGAGATGGCGCGCGTCAGGGCGATATCGTAGCCGGAGCGCATGCCATCACGATCCATCGACGTGACCAGGAGTTCGCCGGCGCCACGCTCCGTGACGGCACGGGCGAACGCGATGGCGTCGAGACCGGTGGGTTTGCGCCCGCCATGGGTGAAAATCTGCCAGGACGCCGGCTCGCCCGGCCCGGAGGTACGCTTTGCGTCGATCGCCACGACGATGCATTGGCTACCGAATTTCTCGGCGCCGCGCGCGACGAAGTCCGGGTCGTTCACGGCCGCCGTGTTGATCGAAACCTTGTCGGCACCCGCTAGAAGCAAGGTCCGGATATCCGTGACCATGCGGATACCTCCGCCAACGGTCAGGGGCATGAAGCAGGCCTCTGCCGTACGGCTCACCACGTCGAGAAGAGTGCCGCGATCCTCATGGCTCGCGGTTATGTCGAGGAAGCAGAGTTCGTCCGCCCCGGCCGCGTCGTAGGCCTTCGCCGCTTCCACCGGATCACCGGCATCACGTAGTTCGAGAAACTGAACGCCCTTGACGACGCGGCCGTCCTTGACGTCGAGACAGGGGATGATGCGGGTCTTGAGCACAGGTGTCCGTCTTTCGGTCAAGCGGACGGAGCAGCGCTGGCCGCTCTCTGGATTGCCGCCAGCGCCTCGCGAGGATCGATACGACCATCGTAGAGGGCGCGTCCCGTGATGGCACCAGCCAGTACGGCGCAATCCGGCTCGAGGAGGCGATGAACGTCGTCGATGGAGGCCAGACCACCGGATGCGATCACCGGGATGTTCACGGCCCGAGCCAGCGCCAGAGTCATCTCGATGTTCAGCCCCTTCAGGATGCCGTCGCGCGCGATGTCGGTGTAGATGATGGCGGCCACCCCGGCATCTTCGAAGCGACGACCGAGTTCCTCCGCCGTCATGCTGGACGTCGTGGCCCAACCCTCGACCGCGACGCGGCCATCCTTGGCATCGATTCCAACCGCAATCTTGCCGGGATAAAGCCGAGCGGCTTCGCGCACGAAGGCGGGATCGCGAACGGCGGCCGTCCCGATGATCACGCGGCTGACGCCCTTGGCGATCCACGCTTCCAAGGTGCGCATCTCTCGAATGCCACCGCCGAGCTGCACCGGCAGCTTGGTCCGGGCCAGGATGGCATCCACGGCGTCGGCATTCATCGGCGCGCCCGCAAAGGCCCCGTCGAGATCGACCACGTGCAGCCAGGAGAAACCCTGCTCCTCGAAGACGGCAGCCTGTGCCGCCGGATCATCGCTGAACACGATGGCCTGGGCCATGTCGCCCTGCACGAGGCGGACGCAGCGCCCTTCCTTGAGATCGATGGCCGGAAATAGGATCACGCGTCGATTCGCTTTCAGGTCAATCGTTGCAGGGTGGGCGCGCAAGTCACGGGCGCCAGCGCAGGAAGTTGGCGAGAAGCACGAGGCCGAGGCGTTGGCTCTTCTCCGGATGAAATTGCGTCCCGGCGATGTTGTCGTGCGCCACCATCGCGGTCACCGCGCCACCATACTCGCTATGCGCGACCCGATCCTCGGACCGCTTCGGGCTCAAGGCGAAGCTGTGGACGAAATAGGCGTGCAGGCCTCCTTCGCCGACCGGAATGCCCGCGAGCAGCGCATGTTCGCGATCGACCTGAAGGGTGTTCCATCCCATGTGTGGCACCTTCAATCCAGCATCGCGTGGATCGATCGGGCCCACATCGCCAGGGATCCAATCGAGTCCCGGAGTGATCTCGTGTTCGAGACCGCGCGTCGCGAGAAGTTGCATGCCGACGCAGATGCCGAGGAATGGTCGCGCGCGCGTGTGCGCCGCGTGGGTCATGGCATCGACCATCCCCGGCACAGCATCGAGACCCCGACGGCAATCCGCATAGGCACCGACGCCGGGCAGCACGACGCGATCAGCCTTGGACACCAATTCCGCATCGTTGGTGAGGACGATGCGCGTATCGTCCAGTCCAGCCTCGCGCGCCGCGCGCTCGAACGCCTTGGCGGCGGAGTGCAGGTTGCCCGAACCGTAATCGATGATCGCAACTGTTTGCGCGCTCACCCGCGGCCCTCGCTGAATGGGAACATGCCGATCGCGAGATCGCTCGGCGAAACGGCGACGTTCTCGAACACAGGGGTGGCCGGACGCAGATTGGGCACGGTGGCGAGCCAGCGCGTCGCCGCCTTCATTTCGGCCTCCTCAGGGGATGCGGCCATCACCGCATCACGCACCGGGCGCCCCGCGCGTGCATAAGTCCAGCGCCGTAAGGACGAGGCTTCCAACCCGATCAGAACTGAGATCAGCAGCGTCATGACGAAGGCGGCGAGCGGCGTGAGCCCGAGGAAGCGGCCACCGAACGCCATGCCTGCGAGGAGAACCAAAACGCCGAGCCCCGCCAACCAGAGGCGATGAAAGAAGAACCACAGCGGTCCGAACGCGAAGGCGCTCCACGAAAAGCCGTCCGGCACGAGGTGCGCGCGCTCGAGGCCGTGCGCTTCACCGACGAGGGCGCCTCGCTCTGGATGCAATGTGTAGGTGCGCATGAGATACCGCCTCTCCTCGTCCAATCCGCTTCCCGGATCAGAGCGATCCTTTCGTCGAGGGAACGCGTCCACCCTCGCGCGGGTCGATCGTCACGGCCTGCCGCAATGCGCGGGCCAAACCCTTGAAGCAGCTCTCCGCGATGTGATGCGCATTGTCGCCGTACAGGGTTTCGACATGTAGCGTGAGGCCCGCATTCATGGCGAACGCCTGAAACCATTCACGCACCAGCTCCGTGTCGAACTGACCGATCTTCTCGACCCGGAACTGCGTTCGGAAAACCAAGTATGGACGACCCGAGATATCGATCGCAACGCGCGTCAACGCCTCGTCCATGGGAAGGTGGATGTCGGCATACCGAGCGATTCCACGCTTGTCCGCCAACGCCTGAGCGAAGGCCTGCCCGAGCGCAATGCCGGTATCCTCCACCGTATGATGTTGATCGACATGAAGGTCGCCCGTAACCTTGACCTCGACGTCGAAGAGGCCGTGACGCGCGAACAATTCGAGCATGTGATCGAAGAAGCCGACTCCGGTCGAAATCTTGGCGCGTCCCGTCCCATCGAGCGCGATCGCGACGTGCACGTCCGTCTCCGCGGTCTTTCGGCTGATGCTGGCGGCGCGCTGGGCCTCTTGGGTCACTGATCATTTCCGGTTCTAGGACGAGTCCGCCTTCTAGTGCGAAGCGGGAACTCCGTGAAGGGCAACGCACGCCGTATTCACTGGGGGGTCAGATCGCCAGGACGCGTCCGGCGATCGCGTCGAGCTTGGCGACGAGATCAGGATCACGCTGCGCCGGGGCCGTCATGATCGCGTGATCGAGCGCGCGATCGGTGCCGATCGGGCAGGTCTCCCGCTCACGAGGAAAGTCGCGGGCAAGACGGGCGACGAGACGAGCAGCCTTGTCGGCATTGGCGCGGGCTACCGCCACGACCGCAGCGACATCGACGGCATCGTGCGTCGGGTGCCAGCAATCGAAGTCCGTCACCATCGCGATCGTCGCGTAGGTGATCTCGGCCTCTCTGGCTAGTTTGGCCTCAGGCATGTTGGTCATGCCAATGACGGCGAAACCCTGTGCCTTGTAGGTGAGGGACTCGGCGTAGGTCGAGAATTGCGGTCCCTCCATGCACACGTAGGTCCCTCCCCGATGGACCGTGATCGCCTCGGCCTCGGCCGCCGCCACGATACGCGTCTGTAATGCCGGTCCGACCGGATGTGCGAGCGAAACGTGAGCGACGCAGCCATTGCCGAAGAACGATGACGCGCGGCCGTGAGTCCGATCCACGAACTGATCGACGAGCACGAAGAGGCCAGGGTGAAGCTCGGCCTTGAACGAGCCGCAGGCGGAGAGTGAAACGAGGTCGGTGACACCGACCCGCTTCAGGACGTCGATGTTGGCGCGATAATTGATGCCGGAGGGCGAGAACCGGTGACCGCGCCCGTGGCGAGCCAGGAACACCACTTTCGTCTCACCGATACGCCCGATGCGCAGCGCGTCCGACGGTTCGCCCCAAGGCGACCGGACCTGCTCCTCCCGGACATCTTCCAGGCCGGGCAAGTCGTAGACCCCGGAGCCGCCCATCACACCGAGCACCGCTGCCGTCATCCTGGTCTCCATAAAATTCGCGCCGGTCGCCCTTCCTTGGAGCGCCGGCGCGGGACATGTCAACGAAGGGAGGACGACGCGTTGGCGCCGCCCGAACCCGGTCAGTAGGTCTTGTGCAGCTCTGGCTGCAGGCCGTGGACTTCGCCGCCGACCTTCGCCCAGATCTTCTTCTTCACGTAGTAGAGCAACCCTGACAGCACGAGAAGGAACAGGATCACCCGCAGGCCAAGGGCCTTGCGCGCCATCATGTGAGGCTCGGCAGCCCAGGCCATAAACGCGGCGACGTCCTTGGAATACTGATCCACCGTCTCCGGCACTACAGGCTCGCCCTTGTCGTTCTTGGCATAGGTTACCTGCCCGTCGCTGATCGGCTTGGGCATAGCGATCAGGTGACCGGCATAGTACTTGTTGTAGTAGGTACCGGACGGGATCTCTTTGCCGCCCGGCGGATCCTCGTAGCCATTCAGGAGTGCATGGATGTAGTCCACGCCCTGTTCGGAAAAGCCGACGAAGGGCAGTGCATCCACGACGAAGAGCGGAAAGCCGCGCTCGTAGGTGCGAGCCTTCGCGAGCACCGAGAAATCCGGTGGAGCCTTACCGCCATTGGCGGCAGCGGCGGCCTTCTCGTTCGGGAAGGGCGACGGGAAGGCGTCGGCGGCACGCGCGGGACGTTCGACGTCCTCGCCCGCATCGTTCTGTTCCTTCACCTTGTACTGGCTCGCCAGCTCCTTGACCTGCCCGGTGCTGAAGCCGGGACCACCGGCTTCGGACAGGTTGCGGAAGCGCACGAGGCTCATGCTGTGGCAGCTCGAGCAGACTTCCTTGTAGACTTGGAAGCCCCGCTGCAGCTGGGCCTGGTCGAAGCGGCCGAAGATGCCGGCGAAGCTCCACTTTTCGCGGGGCGGATGAGGCGTGCCCTCATCCGCCGACGTGGCGGTGACGCTCATGACGGCCGCGAGCAGGGACGCGGCAAGGACGCGGGTCGTTTTCATGGTGCTCAAAAGTCCCCTGCCCTCAACCCTTGGACGACGGTGCGGCGGCGGCACCCACCGGCATGCCGGACCCGCTCACCTGTTTGCCCGGCCCCGTCACGGTCTCGAGGATCGAGCCCGGCAGCGCCTTCGGCGTCTCGAAGAGGCCGACGAGGGGCATCACGAGCAGAAAGTGCAGGAAGTAATAGGCGGTGCAGATCCGAGCCGCGAGGACGTAGCCGCCCTCCGGTGGCTTGGCACCCAGCCAGCCGAGCACGATGCAGACCACCACGAAGAGCCAGAAGAACTGCCGGTAGATCGGGCGGTAGTTGCACGAACGCACGCGCGAGGTGTCGAGCCAAGGGGCCAGCGCCAGGATCAGAACCGCGCTGAACATCAGGATGACGCCACCGAGCTTGTCGGGGACTGCGCGCAGGATCGCGTAGAACGGCAGGAAGTACCATTCCGGCACGATGTGAGCCGGCGTCACGGCCGGATTGGCCGGCACGTAGTTATCGGCATGGCCGAGGTAGTTCGGCTGATAGAAGATCCAGTAGGCGAAGAAGGCGAAGAACACGACCGAGGCGAACACGTCCTTGATGGTGGCGTAGGGCGTGAAGGCCACCGCGTCCTTGCCCGACTTGATCGGGATGCCGGCCGGATTGTTCTGTCCCGTCACGTGCAGCGCCCAGACGTGCAGGACCACCACGCCGGTGATCATGAACGGAAGCAGGTAGTGCAGCGAGAAGAAGCGGTTCAGGGTCGGATTACCGACCGAGTAGCCGCCCCAGAGCAGGCTCTGGATGGTGTCGCCCACGACCGGGATCGCGGCCAGGATATTGGTGATGACAGTGGCGCCCCAGAAGCTCATCTGGCCCCACGGCAAGGTGTAGCCGAGGAAGGCGGTGGCCATCATCAGCAGGTAGATGATCACGCCGAGGATGTAGAGCACCTCGCGCGGCGCCTTGTACGAGCCGTAATACAGCGCCCGGAAGATGTGGACGTAGACCGCCACGAAGAACATGGACGCTCCGTTGGCGTGCATGTAGCGCAGCAGCCAGCCGTAATTCACGTCGCGCATGATGTGCTCGACGGAGTTGAAGGCATTGGCGGCGGAGGGATCGTAGTGCATCGCCAGCCAGATGCCGGTGACGATCTGCGAGACCAGCATGGCGATCAGGATCGCGCCGAAGGTCCAGAAATAGTTCAGGTTCCGCGGCACCGGAAACGACACGAAGGACGAATGCACCAGCCCGATAAGGGGCAGACGCGATTCGAACCACTTCGCCAGGGCGCTCTTGGGAACGTAGGTATTGCCGTGTGCGCTCATGGGGCGACCCGCTCCAAATCCTGTTTCACTGTGTCAGGCGACCGCCTTGCCACCTTCTTCGCCGATCCGGATCTTGGAATCCGACTCAAAGACGTAGGGCGGGATAGGCAGGTTCGTCGGGGCGGGACCCCGGCGCACTCGGCCGGACGTATCGTAGAGCGAGCCGTGACAGGGGCAGGACCAGCCTTCGTACTGCCCCTGGTGCCCGATCGGCACGCAGCCGAGATGGGTGCAATTGCCGTAGACGACGAGCCACTTAGCGTGACCCTGCTTCACGCGGGCCGAGTCGGCCTGCGGATCGATGAGGTCGGCCATCTTCACCTCGGAGGCCTCCTTGACCTCCTTCTCGGTGCGGTTCCGGACGAAGATCAGCTTGCCGCGCCAGAACACATTGACGATCTGGCCTTCCTGGATCGGCGTCAGATCGACTTCCAGGGGAGCACCGGCCGCGATGGTCTCGGCATCCGGCGCCATCGATGCGACGAACGGCCAGGCGAGCGCACCAGCGCCGACCGCAAGGCCCGCGCCTGTCGCGAGAAACATGAAATCGCGCCGATTCCCGTCGGGGCCATCAGGGTTCGCCAAGTGTCAAACTCCAAGCATGATTTCGCCGGTTGACCTTCGCCCTACCGTGCGGTGAGGGCTAGCAGGGACCTTAGAGGCTTTCAAAGGAATGTCAGCCCGGCGGGACGGAAGCACCATCCCACCGGGTTGTGCAATGCGACCCCGCGTCACCCGAAGTCAAGGCGCGAACCCCTTCGAAACACGTGCTTTCCTTTCAAGGATCGTCCCCGTTGCGACGGTGCCGCGCGAGGCTACCCAGGGGTATGCGCCCGGGTCAGAGATGAGATTGACTCTAAGCTTTGCCATGCGCGAAGGGGCGGGACGCCTCCGATTGTTCAAGGACACGGCGCGTCACGATATTGCATGCTGCACCGACCTCGTGGCGTCCGCTGTTCACGCGCGCTCCAGACCATCGGCGAACATCATCCTGCGATGGATCAGGCTTGGCCGCGCTCATAGGGCCGGCATTCCCTTCATAACGCGCACGATCGAGACGTATCGAATGCGAAACGCCCCGCCCGATCAGGGGCGAGGCGTTGTTTTCAGTTCAAGAACCGGACGCTGAAGGAACGGCGCTCAGTAGGCTGCCGGATCGGGACTGTCGCTCGGCGATGCGAAGGTCTTCACCATCGCTTCGCTCATCGGCAGGTTGAGGTTGATGCCGCGCGGCGGAATCGGCTTCGTGAACCACTTGTCGTACAGCACCTTGCCTTCCGGGCTCTTGTAGAGCTTGGCAGTGGCCTCATCGACGACGGCCTTGAACGGTGCGTCGTCCTTGCGCAGCATGATTCCGTAGGGCTCGGGCTTCGACAGCGCTTCGCTGGAAATCGCGTAGGCGCCCGGATCCTTCGAACTGGCCGCCAGGGAAGCCAGCAGAACGTCGTCCATGACGAAGGCCACGGCGCGGCCAGTCTCGACCATCAGGAACGCCTCGGCATGATCCTTGGCCGGCAGGATCGTCAGGCCGAGGTTTCGTGCCGTGTTGGCCTCGTTGATCTGCCGGATGTTGGTGGTGCCCGAGGTCGAGACGACCGTCTTGCCCTTCAGATCCTCGATCTTGTCGAGCTTGGCCGATTTCTTGGCGACGAATCGGGTCGCGGTCAGGAAGTGGGTATTCGTGAACGATGCCTGCTTCTGCCGGTCGGCATTGTTCGTGGTCGAGCCGCACTCGAGATCGATGGTGCCGTTGGCGATCAGCGGGATCCGGGTGGCCGAGGTAACCGGGTTCAGCTTCACCTCGAGGTTCGGCAGCTTGAGATTGGTCTTCACCGCCTCGGCGATCTTCTGACAGATCTCGAAGGCGTAACCGACCGGCTTCTGATCGCCGTCGAGATACGAGAACGGGACAGAGGCGTCCCGGTAGCCGATGTTGATCTGATTGGTTTCCTTGATCTTCTTCAGGGTTCCCGTGAGGTCTTGCGCCTGGGCGCTCCCTCCCGCGAGCACCGAGAGCGCGACGCTGAGTGCTACGGCGGACAGGGTGGATCTCTGATGACTCGAACGCATCTGTAGGCTGACTCCCGAAGGTCGGCCACCGTTCTGGCGGCCGCTGAGGCTTACCGAGGCAACGTAGCAGCGGATGCTCCTGCTGCAATCGCTGTTTTTACGCTTTCCGACGTGGAAGAGCTTACTTCCAAGGCAAACTGCGTGCCGCGAGAAGATTACGACCAACCGCGCGCAACACGTTTCGGCGTCAAGCTTCGGACGCGTGGGTGCCGGCGCCTTGCATGCCGAACGCAAAAAGGCCCGACTTTGCAGCCGGGCCAGTTCGCAGGTGTCGAAGATTCCGAGTCTTGGAAACCCGGGCTCACGGGAAGCCCGGGCGATGCGTTCAGATCGACTTAGAAGTCGCGCTGGACGCGGGCGCGGACCTGGAAGGTGTCCTGGGAGGAGACGGTGCGAACCGCGGCACCGGCATTGATCGCCGCAGCGGTCAGGGTACCGTTGTTGGTCTGATCGATGATGCGGCCGTTCTGAGCGCCGATCTTGGTGTAGAAACCTTCCAGACCGATATCGAGGTCCTTCACCGGCGACCAGATCAAGCTGCCGCCCGCGACGAACTGGTAGTTGTCGCGCAGCACGGGGCTGAGCGCGAAGGAGCGGGTGCCCGGTGCGCCCACGAACAGAGCCGAGTTGGCGTTTCCGGCGAAGGCGGAGCCGGCATAAGCAGCGGCATTCGCCTCACGCGCGCCACGAGCGAACGACATCTCGCCGTAGCTGCCGAACACGGCCGAGCGCCACTCGGGCGACCAGTAGTGCAGGAACGAGGCGACCGCCGTGAAGCTGGTGGACAGTTCGATCTTGCCCGTGAGCGGGTTGAGGGTCGCGTCAGCCATATAGGGGTCGAACGGAGCACCGTTGATGGTGCTGGCGCGCGAGGTGTAGCTGCCGTTGTACGAGGAGTACCCGGTGTAGAGGGTCGCGCCTTCGCCGTAAGCGCCCTGCAGATACAGGGTGTCGCCGGGGGCGATGAAGGGCATGTTGATCTTCACGCCGCCCTGGACGGCCCAGCCGTACTCGCTGGAGGGAGCGAGGCCGTTGCCGACCGTGTTGGCGGCAAAACCGTTCGCCGCACCCACGACAAGCGGGTTGCCGATGATGCTGCTGGTGTTCAGCTCCTTGACGGCGGCCGAGAGCTGAGCGGAGCCCCAGGCGGCGTCGTAGCGCAGAACGCCCACGAAGTCGGGCATCCGGTTGCGCTGGGAGACGTCGAGCGTCGAGAAGGTCGGAACGCCGAGGGCATTCGTCGTGATCAGAACGCGAGACGGTGCACCGACGGTCTGCGACTCCTGGGAGAAGATCGTGTTGCGGCGGAAGGACGGATCTTCCAGCGAGACCGTCGCCGAGAGACCGCTGTCGCCGAGCTTGCTCGTGTAGGCGAGCAGGTTGGTCGACTGGAGATCCGAGTTGGCGGTGGCGCCGGCGAACTCGAAATCGTGGGCGTAGAAGTCGAAGAACGAAGAGGCGCGACCGGCGGTGAGACCCGCGAACTGGATGAACGCCTTGTCGGTGTTCACGAACTGCTGAACGCGACCGGCCTGATCCTGGCCCGTTGCGGCGAAGGCGTTGCCGATACGCTCCTGGGTGCCGGAGCGGAGGCCGCCGGTGGCGCCGGTGCGGGAGGCGAACTGGAGACGCACGAAGGCACGCAGGGTGCCGTAGGCGGTCTGGGTGCGGGCATCGACGTTGATGCGGGCAAGGCCGATGTAACCGGTCGTGTCACCTTGCGAGCCGTTCGAGGTGCGGGCCGAGGTCGGCTGGTAGCCGACGTCGAGGCGGGCGCGACCCGAGAGACGAATGCAGGTGTCCGTGCCGGGGATGTAGAAGAAGCCGGCGCCGTAGGCGGAGCAGACGCGAACGTACTCGATCGGAACAACCTTCTTCGCCGGAAGGTCAGCTGCCTGTGCTCCGGCGACCGCGGCAAATCCTGCAGCGGAGGCGAGAAGCGAGCTCTTCAAGAGCTTCATTGATATCTCCAAAAGCTTCGAGACCCGAGGGAAGGCATACTACGCCCGAGATCTTCGAGGATCTCGATGTCGCGTCGCCCCTTGTTCTTAATGACCGAGCGTTGATCGCTGGAAATTGGCTTGTGCGGTGGCGTTGTCCCCACCGCCGTTTTACTCTGTGCGAGCCTGTTCTCGGCGGCAACTCGGAATCGTGACCGTGGCGGCGGTTCCCCGCCCCTGTTGCGGCGTTGCAACGATGTTCAGGTGGCTAAGTGCCTGTCGGAGCCTCAGCTTTTCGGCTGTGGGACACGGAGATCTCAGCGATTCCAAAGCTGGGCTTTTCCAGCAAGTCGCGGGAATGATGGAATAATCCGCCATCGCCGACACGTTATCGTGATCGGGGGGCGAGTCCGCGGATTCGCGTCGACGAGCTTTTCTCGACGGGAAGGACCTTCTCCGCCGCTGGCATGCCAGCGGGAGGCGTTCAGGGGATAAGTGTGATTCCTGCGAGCGGATCGTCAGGCGATATCCCGCGCGTGACGCCGAATCAGGTCCGGGGCATCCCCCACAGAAGGAAGAATGTTCTATTTGATGCGCGGCCGCATGACATCCGGTCTCGGTTCCGCGGAGGCCCGAAGTCGAGCGGCGCTCCGCGCACGCTCAATCCTGAAGTCCGATGACCTGGAAGTTGGTGTGGAGTTCGTCCGACATCGGCACGTTGAGGCGGACCCCATTTGACAGGCGTTTGAGAAACCAGCGCTCGTAGATCCAGCGAAGTTCCCGGGTTTCCGCGAGTCGCTGGAAGGTACCGGTGACGAGGCCGGCGAATTGGGCATCGTCCTTCCGGAACATGAGGCCGTAGGGCTCGAAGGAGAGCTTGTCGGGCAGGACGGTGTAGGCGCCGCCCTCGGATCCCGCCGCCGCGATGAGGCCGTAGAGTAGGACATCGTCGAGCCCGAGGGCGTCTGCGCGGCCGTCGCGCACCATGGCGAACGATTCGGCGTGGTCGTGACCGGTCGCGATGGTCGCCGGGATGTCGAGGCGGGCGAACAGAGCCCGAAGGACACCCTCGTTGGTGGTGCCGGCGGTCACCGCCACGGTGCGGCCGGCAAGGTCGCGGTAGGAGCCCACCGGCGCGCCGCGCTTCACCAGCAGTTTGGTCGCGCTGAAATAGGTGACGGGAGAAAAGGCCACGCGCTTGCGGCGCTCGGCATTGGCCGTGGTCGAGCCGCATTCGAGGTCGATCCGGCCCGTGGTCACGGCCTCGATCCGGGTCTCGGAGGTCACCGGCTCGTAGCGAACCTTCAGGTCGCTACGGCCAAGCTCCTTGCCGATGTCGTCGACGATCTCCAGGCAGAGGTCGAGAGCGTAGCCGACCGGTTGGCCGGCGGCGTCCTTGAACGAGAAGGGCAGCGAACTCTCGCGATAGCCGAGCGTGACGCTGCCCTTGTCGGCGATCGACTTGAGGGTTCCGGTGAGAACGTCGATCGCCCACGAAGGAGCGGTCGAGGCCAGCATGGCGAGGCCTGTCAAGAATCCGGTCGCGAGACGATTGCGGGTCATGTCCATCCTCGTCTCGTCCGAAGGTCTGGGAGGTCTACTCGGCCGGCTCGGGCAGCGGACTCACGTCGCGGTCGAGGCGCTGGTCGGTCAGCGCGAGTTGCCCTTCCCACTTCGCCACCGCCACCGTCGCCACGCTGTTGCCGAGCACGTTGGTGGCGGAGCGGCCCATGTCGAGGAACTGGTCGATGCCGATGATGAGAAGCAGGCCGGCCTCGGGGATCTGGAAGGTGGTCAGGGTCGCGGAGATCACCACCAGAGAGGCGCGCGGCACGCCGGCCATGCCCTTCGAGGTCACCATCAGCAGGAGCAGCATGGTCAATTGCTGCCCGAGGGTGAGCGGGATGTTGTAGGCCTGCGCGATGAACATCACCGCGAAGGTGCAATACATCATCGAGCCGTCGAGGTTGAACGAGTAGCCCATCGGCAGCACGAACGAGGTGATCTTGTTCGGCACACCGAAGCGCTCGAGGTTGGTCAAGGTCTTCGGGTAGGCCGCCTCGCTCGACGCGGTGGAGAAGGCCAGCAGGAACGGCTCCTTGATCAGGTCGAGGAGGCGCCGCATCGCCGCGCCGACCAGGAGGAAGCCCACGGCGGCGAGCAGGCACCAGAGCAGGGCCAGGCTGAAGTAGAATTCCAGCATGAACTTGCCGTAGGTCACCAGCACGCCGATGCCCTGCGTGGTGATCGTGGCCGCGATGGCGGCGAACACTGCGATCGGCGCGAAGCCCATGACGTAGCCGGTGATCTTCAGCATCACGTCGGCCAGGCCTTCGATGCCCTGCGCGAGCAGCTTGCCCTTCTCGCCCAGGGCCGCCAGCGCCACGCCGAAGAAGATCGAGAACACCACGATCTGCAGGATCTCGTTGTTGGCCATCGCCTCGACGGGGCTCTTCGGCACGAGGTGCGTGACGAACTCCTTCAGAGAAAGCGAGGCGGCCTTCAGGTTGGTGGTGGCGCCGGCATCGGGGAGCGGCAGGTTGAGGTTGTCGCCGGGCCGCAGGATGTTGACCATGACGAGGCCGAGGAGCAGCGAGCAGAGCGAGGCCCCCACGAACCAGAGCATCGCCTTTCCGCCGACCCGGCCCACCGAGGCCGTGTCGCCCATATGGGCGATGCCGACCACCAGGGTCGAGAACACCAGCGGCGCGATGATCATCTTGATCAGGCGCAAGAAAACATCGCTGATCAGCGCAATGTAGCCGGAAATCTCCTTGGATGTCTGAGGATCCGGCCAAGTGATGTTACATAGGTAGCCCACGGCGATACCAAGCAACATGCCGATGAAGATGTACGTGGTGAGCCTGGACTGCATCGCTTAACCCCACCGCCACCGCCAGACGAAGCGTCCTCGACCACTCCAAGCCTCGGGCTCGCCCTGAAAGAGCCTGCACGTGGCGTGCCAAGTATTATGGGGCGCACCAAGCGTTCTGGCCCGGATGAACCGACAAGGATTAATCTCCGGAGCCGTTCGTGGCTCTCACGCGACACGAGGCTAGCCACTTTCCGGCCACAATCAAGTCTGGGATCGACGGCCGTGCCAGTCGACGATGGGAAGCGCCCGAGCGCGGCCTCGTGAGTCGTCGCCGCGCCGCAACCCGCCGGGCGTTCGCCCGCTTCCTCACCCGGCGCGCAGGCGGCTCGCCGCCTCGGCCGCGCGGCGGATCAGGCCGGCATCCGGTGCACCGGGGGGAACGACCCAGCTCCCACCGACGCAAAGCACGGGCGCGAGGGCGAGCCAGTCCGGAGCCGTGGCCTCGGAGATGCCGCCTGTCGGGCAGAAGCGGACCTGCCCGAAGGGACCCGCGAGGGCCTTCAGGGCCTTGATGCCGCCGGCCGCCTCAGCGGGAAAGAATTTGAACCGGTCGAGGCCGTGGTCGAGGCCGCGCATGATGTCGGCCGCGTTGGCGACCCCCGGCAGATAGGGCACGCCGCGCGCCAACGCCGCCTTGGTCAGCGGGTCGGTGAGGCCTGGGCTGACGATAAAGCGGGCGCCGGCCTCCAGAGCGGCGTCGAGATCGCGCGGGTTCAGGACCGTGCCGGCGCCCACCACGGCGCTCTCCACCCGCGCCATCGCACGGATGACGTCGAGGGCGGCCGGCGTGCGCAGGGTGACCTCGAGAGCCGTGAGGCCACCCGCCACCAGGGCGGCAGCAATGGTCTCGGCCTGGGCGACGTCCTCCACCACCAGGACGGGGATGACGGGGACAGAGCGCATCAGGGTGTCGATATTCGTCATGGGCAGCGTCCTTCGCAGCGAGGTATGAGTTTCTAGAGGCCGGCGGCGGCCAGCATGGCGGATGCGCCCTGCTCCGCCCCGTCCGCTCCGTGGCGCATGAAGGCGAAGAGTTCGCGACCGGTGCCGAAGGCCGGTGCAGGCGGCGTCGCCTCCACCCGGCTCGCCCACTCGGCGGGGTCCACATGGGCCTCCAGGGTGCCATCCTCGGCGCTGAGGCGGACGAGGTCGCCATCGCGCAGCCGCGCCAGAGGGCCGCCGCCGAGAGCCTCCGGGCTCAGGTGGATGGCGGCCGGGACCTTGCCGGAGGCGCCCGACATGCGCCCGTCGGTGACGAGGGCGACGCGAAACCCGCGATCCTGCAGCACGCCCAGCTGCGGCGTCAGCTTGTGCAGTTCCGGCATCCCGTTGGCGCGCGGCCCCTGGAAGCGCACCACGACGACCACGTCGCGCTCGAGTTCGCCGGCCTTGAAGGCCGCCATGACGTCGTCCTGGTCGTCGAAGACGCGGGCGGGGGCCTCGATCGTGTAGCGCGAAGGGTCTACGGCGCTGGTCTTGAAGGTGGCGCGGCCGAGATTGCCCTGAACCAGCCGCATGCCGCCATCCGGCTGGAACGCGCTCGCGGGTCCGCGCAGGATGCTCTCGTCGTGCGAGCGCTCCGGCGCGTCCTCGAAGACCAGCGTGTCGTCGATCAGCTTCGGGTCGCGCGCATGGTCCCGCAACCGCGTGCCCGCCACGGTGAGGATGTCGTCGTGCAGCAGACCGGCGTCGATCAGGCTCGCGATGACGAAGCTCATGCCGCCCGCCGCGTGGAAGTGGTTCACGTCGCCCGAACCGTTCGGGTAGACCTTGGCGACCTGGGGCACCACCGCCGAGAGCCGGTCGAAATCCGTCCAGTCGAGCACGATACCGGCTGCGCGCGCGATCGCCGGCAGGTGAATGGCGTGGTTGGTCGAGCCGCCCGTGGCCAGCAGCCCGACCACGGCGTTCACGATCGCCTTCTCGTCGACGCAGTGCCCGAGGGGGCGATAATCGTTGCCGTTGGCGCCGATCTCGGCGAGCCGGTGAACGGCGGCGCGCGTCACGGCCTGGCGCAGCTTCGTGCCCGGATTGATGAACGAGGCGCCGGGCATGTGCAGGCCCATCACGTCCATCATCATCTGGTTGGAATTGGCGGTGCCGTAGAAGGTGCAGGTGCCGGCCCCGTGATAGGAGGCGGACTCGCTCTCCAGCAATTCGTCGCGCCCGACCTTGCCCTCGGCGTAGAGCTGGCGGATACGCTGCTTCTCCTTGTTGGCCAACCCCGAGGGCATCGGGCCGGCCGGCACCAGGATCATCGGCAGGTGCCCGAAGCGCAAAGCCCCGATGAGCAGGCCCGGCACGATCTTGTCGCAGATGCCGAGGAGGGCCGCGCCGTCGAACATGCCGTGGCTGAGCGCCACCGCCGTGGAGAGCGCGATGGTGTCGCGCGAGAACAGCGACAGCTCCATGCCGCGTTGGCCTTGCGTGACCCCGTCGCACATCGCAGGCACACCGCCCGCGACCTGCGCGGTCGCGCCGACCTCGCGGGCGAACAGCTTCATCTGCTCCGGGTAGCGGCCGTAGGGCTGATGCGCCGAGAGCATGTCGTTGTAGGCGGTGACGATGGCCATGTTCATCGCCCGGCCGGACTTGATCGCCGCCTTGTCCTCGCCCGAGGCCGCGAAGCCGTGGGCGAGGTTGCCGCAATTCAGCATCGGCCGGTGGACGCCCGAGTCCCGCTCCCGGGCGATCAGGTCGAGATAGGCCTTCCGCGATGGCGCCGAGCGTTCGACGACGCGGGCCGTGACGGCGGCGATCTCGGGGTGAAGCGCGCTCATGGCCAGTCTCTCCTCGAATTCCGGCGAAGCCCGGGGCACCATGCGACAGGTGCGGGGATGGGTGCCAGCGTCATCTTCGCGCGAAGGCATGACACGCGTTCGCACGCGTCGGGCCATCTCGGTCCGGCAATGCGCCGCGTCAATGGTGCGCCGGTGTATTCCCGGGCCCGGACCGCTTCAGGTTGCGGGCCGACCCGACCTCAGTGGCCGCCGACCGGCAGGGCGGCGCCCGGCCGGTGATGCGTGCCGAGGCGCTCCACCATGGTGGCGGTGGCGACGTTCATGCCGGCGATCTCCACCGCGATACCGTGGTGGCGAAATTTCAGCACCACGCGGTCGAGAGCGTTGACCCCGGTGATGTCCCAGAAATGGGCGGCGCTCAGGTCGATGACGATGCCGGTGAGGTTCGCCTCGCGGAAATCGAAGGCGGCGTGGAAGGCTTCCGCCGTGGCGAAGAAGATCTGCCCCGTCACCCCGTAGGTCCGCACCGTGCCGGTCCGCCCGGAGGCGACCGCGAAGAAGCGTGTCACCTTGTGGGCGAAGAACAGGCCGCTCAGCACCACGCCGAACAGCACGCCCCTGGCGAGGTCGTGCGTCGCCACCACCACCGCCACCGTGCCCAGCATGACGATGCTGGAGCTCTTCGGGTTGGTCAGCAGGGTGCGCACCGAGTTCCACTGGAAGGTGTTGATCGAGACCATGATCATCACCGCGACCAGGGCCGCCATGGGGATGCGCGCCACGTAGGGGCCGAGCACCACGATGAGGAACAGGAGGAACGCTCCGGCCCAGAGCGTCGAGAGCCGGCCGCGCCCGCCCGACGAGACGTTGATCACCGATTGCCCGATCATGGCGCAGCCGGCCATGCCACCGAAGAGGCCCGCGCCGATATTGGCGAGCCCCTGGCCCACGCATTCGCGGTTCTTGTTCGAGCCCGTATCGGTCATCTCGTCGAGGATCGCGGCCGTCATCAGGCTCTCGAGCAAGCCCACCATGGTCAGCGTCAGGGCATAGGGCAGGACGATCCGCAGGGTCTCCAGGGTGAAGGGCACCTGCGGCAGCGCGAACCGGGGGAGTTCCGTCGGCAGGGCGCCCATGTCGCCGACCTTGTGAATCGGCAGGCCGAGCGCCATCGAGACGGCGGTAAGCAGCACGATGGTGACCAGCGGCGAGGGCACCGCCTTCGTCAGGTAGGGCAGTCCGTAGATCAGCCCGAGGCCGATCGCCGTCATGAGGTAGACGGTCGTCCCCTGCCCGATCAGTTCCGGCATCTGCGCCAGGAAGATGAGGATCGCCAGCGCGTTGACGAACCCCGTCACCACCGAGCGCGAGACGAAGCGCATGAGGTTGCCGAGGCGGAGCAGGCCGGCCCCGATCTGGAGCAGGCCGGTCAGGATGGTTGCGGCGAACAGATGGCCGAGGCCGTGTTCCTTCACCAGGGTCACCATGACCAAGGCCATGGCGCCGGTGGCGGCCGAGATCATCGCCGGACGCCCGCCCGCGAAGGCCGTGATGCAGGCGATGCAGAACGAGGCGTAGAGCCCGACCTTGGGGTCGACGCCGGCGATGAGCGAGAAGGCGATCGCCTCCGGAATCAGCGCCAGGGCCACCACGGTGCCGGCGAGGATTTCGCGCGTGACGTTGGGAGCCCACTCGCTCCGGAAATTCGTGAAAGACATGAAATGATCCGATCGTCCCCCCGCGCTTAGGCGCCGGCAAGGACTTATGAAAGATGCGTACCGGGACGCGCGGCATGGCCGCGAGCGTCGTCGGGGAAATGAAACGGCGGCGGGAGAGCGGCGGCTACGGCGGCGTGGGCCGCGCGTACAATCTGGCTCGATCCTTCAGCATGGCGCTCGTCTTAGCAGGATCGGACTGCGACGCAACGTACGGTTCCGCCACGCGGCGCAACCCCCGCCCGGATGAGCTGAAAGGGATCAGGATGCGCGCCTGTTTACCACTCCGCAACGATGTAACACGCACGGTGCCGTGATCCCTGCGAACGAACGCGATGCCAGATCCGAATCCCAGCCTGATCGAAGCGGCCCGGTGCAGGCCGTGGTTTCGTCTGGCACTGCCCGGCACGCTGGAAGCTCGGTTCACGGAGACGACCCGCACGTCCTCGGGGGCCTATCTCCAATCCTGGCTGCTGGTTTTCCTCGTCTTCAATGTGCTGTCGCTGAAACTGGACTTCGACGTGTTCGGTCCGGAGCGCTTCGCGGTTCCCGCGCTCCTGACGCTCGGCGTCTTCGTGCCCGTCGGGCTCATCGCGATCATCGCCCTGCACGGAACCCCGACCGCGACCCGGCAGGCCACGGTCGTGACGGTGACGGCACTGGTGGACATGATCGTGGTCCTGAACAGTGCGGAGATCGCGCCGCCGATCCATGCCGACACCTACCGGATCCTGGCCGTGATCGTGCCGCTGGTCGTCGGCATGATCGCCCCGCTCTCGTTCCGCCACTGCCTCGTCTTCTGCGGCAGCGCCTTCGTGCTCTATGTCGGCTACGTGATCGGTTTCGTTCTTCCGCAGAACGAGCCGACGGGGCTGCCGCTCCTGATCGCCAGCCTCGTCCTCGTGCCCTTGAAGCTGGCTTATTCCCGCGAGTGGACCTCGAAGGAGACCTTCCTGCTCACCCTGGAGAAGGCGCGCCGGGACGCGGATCTCGCCGACGCGAATGCCCGCCTGACCATCCTGTCGGAGACCGATCCGCTCACGGGGCTCGCCAATCGGCGCGCGGCGACGGCTGCGTTACAGGCGGGCTGGGCGCGCGCCCGCGATGCGGGCGGCTGGGCCGCCGTGGCGCTGATCGACATCGACAACTTCAAGCGCCTGAACGACAGCGCGGGCCACCTCGAGGGCGACCGCTGCCTCCAGTGCGTCGCGGACGCGTTGAAGATCGTCGCGGAGGCGAGCGGCGCCCACGTGGCCCGCTATGGTGGGGAAGAATTCATCGTCCATATGCCCGGCGCCGAACCGGACACGGCACGGGCCATCGGCGAGCGCCTGCGCGCGGCGGTGGCGGACATGGCCTACCCGCATCCCGACCTGCCCATCAGGGACTTGCCTATCGGGGACTTGCCTATCGGGGACTTGCCAGCCGGGGTTCTGCCAGCCGGGAATGCGCCTCGTCGAGGCCGGCCCGATGAGGGCTCGCCCGCAGGCGCCTACGTGACCGTCAGCGTCGGTGTCGCCGCCGCGCATGGCGGCGTCGGCGCCCTCGGGATCGGCGCGAGCGACCTCCTCAAATCCGCCGACGACGCGCTCTATCGCGCCAAGCGGGGCGGCCGGAACCGCGTCGAGGCGCTCAGTCTGACCCCTGATCCCGCCAATTCGGACCAGCGGCCGCCCATCAAGCGGGCGGGTGGTGCGTCACCTCGCGATATTCCCGCGGCGTCATCCCGTAGCGGTCCTTGAAACGCCGGGAGAAATGGGCCGGACTCGCGAAGCCGCAGCCATAGGCCAATGTCTCGATCGTGAGGTGCCGACTTCCCGGATCGGCGAGGCGCCGGGCCGACGTCTCCAGGCGGCGCTGCCAGATCCAGGCGTCGATGTTGCGCCCGCGCTCCCGGAACAGTTCCTGCAGCCGGCGAAGGGAGACGCCGGCCGCCGCCGCGACCTGCTGCGGATCGAGGCTGGCATCGCCGAGACGTGCCTCGACATGGGCCTTGGCCCGCTGGACCACGACGGTCCCGTTCAGTGGGCCAGGCACCTCTTGCGCGAGACGCTCGGCGATGCCGGCCACGAGGAGATCCACGCCGATCGAGGCCACGCGGGCGGCCGTGTCGGGGGCGAGGCGATCCCGTAGGCGCATGAGTTCCTGGAAGTAGGTCGTGAACATCGCGGTGGCCGGCTTGGCCGCCTCGAACGTCAGGGCCGTGTAGAGCCGGCTCGACCCCAGCAGCCCTTCCAGTCGCTCGGCCGGCAGTTCGATGACGAAGGATTGGTCGCGCTGGCTCGACACGTGGACATTGGGCCTGCCCCCGAGCACGACGACGTCCCCGGCGCGCTGGATCGCCTCACGACCGTCCTGAACGGTGATCGATTGTCCGGCGAGCTGGATCAGGGCGAAAAGCACATCGGGTTCGTCGCGCCGCCGGAGGGTCTCGGGCGTCACGCAGGTCCGCAGGGAGGCTTCCGCAATCCGGGTGACGCGCAGGCCCCCGACGTCGGAGGCCTCGATCAGACCGTCGAACGGCCCTTCTCCGATGTAACGCTGATCGACGGGACCGATTCGGTCGTCGAGAAATTCCCTCCACTTTGGGAAACGGACCGGCTCATCGAGACCGGCCGTCGAAAAGAGCGTCTGCACCCGGATCCTACTCCAATCCTTCCCAGCGGTTGCGCCGACACCGCCTCTTTCGAAACTGCCTGGATGAATGCATCCGTGGGCTCCTTGGCAGACGCGTCCCATTTGGCGCAGTGAATCGTCCTGTCGACTGCGACTACGCGCCGAGCCGGTTCAGCCGCGTCCTAAGGCAAGCATTCGCGCACGCACAGTCAAGTGTCATGGATTGAGTCGCAATAAGTACGGTGTATCGTTCGCCGAGTCATCGCTTGAAGCTGCATTCGCAACTTGAAGTTATGTTAGCCGGCGCTGTCATCAACCCCATGGTCGCTCGCACAACGATGTGTCGATCGATCGAACCCCTTAATATCAACGAGAACGATGATCGAGTCAGCACTGACTGAAATGGTCGAGAATTATATTGCCGAACCAGAGTCCGATTTCAATCGATCCGTTCGCCGGCGAGCGGATTACTGGCGACCGGACACAAGGCAAGCCGAGCAGGACCGGACGCCCCCCGCTGCCCCCCTCTGGTCGCGGCGCGTGGTCCAGGGGAGGCTCGCCGACGGCGAGGCTGATCTCGTATCGTTGCAGAGGACCATCCAGGGCTTCCACTTGCGTGCGGCCCGCGCCCTGCTCGACTGGCCGATGCCGATCCTGGCCGAGTGCAGCGCCCTGTCGCTCTCCACGGTCAAGCGCCTCGAGGACGATCGGGACAGCCACGGGACGCGTTCGCGGCGAAAGGCCATCACGGCCCTCAGCCGGGCAGGCATCCGGTTCCTGGTTCTGGCCGATGGCAGCATCGCGGTGGCCAAGCGGACGCCTTGCGACCTGTCCGGCAACTTGCCCGACGACGCGTCGTCCGACACCGGGGCGCTTCCCGCTATCGCGGGCGAATGAGACCCCGACACGACGCACCACAGATCGTGGCACCATCGCAGCCAACCCGCCCCCCAGGGCGCCTTTCCGACGAGACATGTTCCTCCGGTGAAGCGCGCCTTAGGGCAACCATCGGCCACGTCAAGAATGTCGCGAACGGCTACGCTTTGCTATCGCCCGTGCCAGGTTGGAAACGGACAGGTGAACATGGCGGGCGAGGCAACGGCTCTGGCAACGAATACGAAGGCGGCGCGGCTCCGGCGCCTGTGGCGCACGCGCGACACCAGCATCCGATCGAGCGGCATCGCCCAGGGGCGGCCGCCCCTCGCCGCAGCGCCGGAATCCGGCCCCCTGCCCGCTCAAGGACTGACGGCCCGTGAGTTGATCAGCATGGCCCGCGCAGCGCGGCGCGGCGCGCGCGCAGGCTCGAAACCTGAGTGACGGCACAGGCGCGGTGACCAAACGATCGGGATGGTGCGGACGGCGGGACTCGAACCCGCACAGCCTTACAGCCGCAAGATTTTAAGTCTCGTGCGTCTACCGGTTTCGCCACGTCCGCATGCCGGCATCAGCGGTAGCGGGGCGGGCTCGGGAGATCAAGGCGCCCAGCCGTAGAGCCAGGCGTAGCGGCGGTTCATTCCGTCCTCGCCGAGGCGGCGCATCACGACGTTGCGCAGTCCCGCCACCAGGACGCCCGCATGGTAGGTCCGGCCGTTGGCGCGCGCGGCCCGGCGCACCCGCCGCACGCGTTGCGTCCGGGCGGTACCGTACCGGGCGAGAGCCGCTGGCAGATCGAGCGGCGCCTCGGCCGGGCCGAGGAGATCCGCGAGAACCGCCGCGTCCTCGATGGCGAGCGCCGCCCCCTGTGCCAGGAAGGGCAGGATCGGGTGGGCGGCGTCGCCGAGGAGAACGAGGCGCCCGCGTGCCATCGGCCGGGCGGCCGGGCGGTCCACCAGGGACCAGACCAGCCAGGAATCCGGGACCGCGAGGAGGCTCGCCAGGGGTGGCGCGGCATCGCGGAAGCGCGCCCGGAGCACGGCGGGCTCGCCGAGCTGGCCCCAGCCCTCGCTGCCCGTGCGCTCGGGTATCACCGCCACGACGTTGACGTGCTGGCCACCCCGCAGCGGATAATGCACCACGTGGCGTCCGGAGCCGAGCCAGAGGCCGGTGGCCTCCGCGTCGAGGTCCGGCGGCAGCGCCTCGCGCGGCACGATCGCCCGCCACGCGGCCGCCCGGCAGGATTGCAGGGCCTGGCCGTCGAGATGGCCGCGCAGGCGCGAGCGGACGCCGTCGGCGCCCACGACGAGATCGGCCGGGAAGGTCTCGGCCCGCGCGCCGCTGCCGCTCTCCAGGGTGAGGTCGGCACCATCGGCCCGCTCGGCGTAGCCCGTCACGTCGCGCCCCATCAGAAGGCGGATGTTCGGGCGCCCCCGCACCGCGTCGAGGAGCAGCGTCTGCAGATCGGCCCGGTGGATGACGTAATAGGGTGCGCCGAAGGCCTCGCGGTGACTGGCACCCAAGGCGACGCCACCGATGGGCTGCCCGCCCTTGAGCGCGCGCACGACCACGCGCGGCGGCTCGCTCGCCGCCCGGCGGAGCGCGGCGCCGAGACCGAGGCCGATCAGCACCCGGCTCGCGTTCGGCGAGACCTGGATGCCGGCCCCGACCTCGCTGAAGCCGGTGCGGCGCTCGATCAGCGTCACGGAATGGCCGGCGCCATCGAGGGCGAGCGCGGCCGTCAGGCCACCGATCCCGGCCCCCACGATGGCGATGGTCAATCCCGGCACGGGGCCGATCCGGTCCGGCGCGTCAGGCGGCGGCCGCGCTCAGGTTGTCCCAGACGCAGACCGATGGGTCGGCGGTGCCGGCAGCCAGCGTCGGCCGATAGCGGAAAAGGGTCGAGCAGTACTGGCAGATGGTCTCGTCGTCCGCGCCCATGTCGAGGAAGATGTGGGGATGGTCGAACGGGGGCTTGGCCCCGATGCACATGAACTCCTTCGAGCCGACATGGATCACCGCCACGCCGGGCTCGTTGTGGAAATGCGGGACCGCATTGTCAGCCATCGCCTCGTCCTGCCTGCCGGCCCGGCGGGACGTCCCAGACGTCCGGTGCGGGCTCTACCGTGTTGAAGGGTCTGCCGAGACCCGTCTCTAGCCGCTCGCCCGGCGCAAGCCTAGTGCCGAGCCTTACGCATTCCGGGCCCGCGCGGTGCGTCCGGGGGTTTGCCTCGTGCGCGCGCCACCGTACATAGGAACCGACCCGATCCGGCATCTGCTTGAAACCGCTCCCATGACCCAGAACGAACAGGCCGTCTCCGAGAGCGGCCGCCGCGCACCCCAGCCGCCGATCCACGGCCCGGAGGCCTTCGCGGGCATGCGCCGGGCCGGCCGCCTGACGGCCGAGGCCCTCGACGTGCTGATGGAGGCGACCGGTCCCGGCGTCACCACGGAGCACCTCGACAAGCTCGCCTACACCTTCGCCATGGATCACGGCGCCTATCCGGCCTCGCTGCTCTATCGCGGCTACCCCAAATCGATCTGCACCTCGATCAACCACGTGGTCTGCCACGGCATCCCCAACGACAAGCCGCTGCGCGAGGGCGACATCGTCAACCTCGACATCTGCCTCATCGTCGACGGCTGGCACGGGGATTCGAGCCGGATGGCCTATGTGGGCGAGGTCCCGCGCAAGGCGCAGCGCCTGTGCGAGATCACGCATGAATGCCTGATGCGCGGCATCGCGGCGATACGGCCCGGCGGCTCCACCACCGATATCGGCCGGGCGATCCAGGCCTATGCCGAGGCGGAGCGCTGCTCGGTGGTGCGCGACTTCTGCGGCCACGGCCTCGGGCGCACCTACCACGACGCCCCGACCATCCTGCACTACGTCGAGCCGAGCTACGACGTGAAGTTCCAGCCCGGACAATTCTTCACGGTCGAGCCCATGATCAATCTCGGCCGCCCCGCCGTGAAGGTGCTCTCGGACGGTTGGACGGCGGTGACGCGCGACCGTTCGCTCTCGGCCCAGTTCGAGCACACCGTGGCGGTGACGGAGACGGGGGCGGAGATCTTCACCCTCTCTCCCAAGGGCCTGCACCAGCCTGTCGGCACGAACGCCTGACGCGACGCCGCCCGTGAGCAGCCGCCCGCCCCTCCGAGCCGATCGTCCAGGAGGCGGGCCGCAGGGTTCCGGCCTCGAAGATTCCGGCCTTGAGGATTCCGGTCTCAAGGAGCCCGAGCCGCATTACCTGGGGCATCGCGACCGCCTGCGCGCCCGCTTCGCACAAGGGGGCGCCGACGCGCTGCCCGATTCCGAACTCCTCGAACTCGCGCTGTTCCGGGCGATTCCGCGCCGGGACGTGAAGCCGCTCGCAAAGGCGCTGATCCGCCGCTTCGGCAGTTTTGCCGAGGTGGTGAGCGCCGAGCCCGCCCGACTTGCTGAAATCGAAGGCATCGGCGCCGGGGTCATCGCCGACCTGAAGCTCATCGAAGCGGCAGGCCATCGCCTCGCGCGCGGCGCCATCGCGGACCGGCCACTGCTCTCGTCCTGGAGCGCCGTGCTCGAATATTGCCGCGCCACCATGGCCTTCGCCCCGCGCGAGCAGTTCCGGATCCTGTTCCTCGACCGGCGCAACCACCTCATCGCCGACGAGGTCCAGGGGCGCGGCACCGTGGATCACACCCCCGTCTACCCGCGCGAGGTCGCGCGCCGGGCGCTCGAACTCTCCGCCACCGCGATCCTGCTCGCCCACAACCACCCGTCCGGCGATCCGACCCCCTCGGCGGCGGATATCCGCATGACCCGCGAGATCGTCGCGGTGCTCGATCCCCTCGGCATCGTCGTCCACGACCACGTCATCCTGGGCCGCGAGGGACATGCCAGCTTCAAGGGCTTGAAGTTGATCTGATCGTGCTACGGTGCGGGCAGGGGCGGCGGTCGCCTGGGTCCGGTCACGGGTCGCTGGCGCGCCTCTTGCCTAGTTCGAGGCGTTTCAAGGGGGAGGCGCGAATGGCGCTCGCTGCATTCGACGAGATGACCGGGCTGCCCGACGGGGCGCTGAGCGATCCGGCCGTGCGCGAGGCCTACAACAGCCTGAAGACCTGGCTCGACACCACCCCGCCCGAGCATTTCAATACCCGCCGCAGTCAGGCCGAGATGCTGTTCCGGCGCATCGGCATCACCTTCGCGGTCTACGGGGCCAACGAATCCACCGAGCGGCTGATCCCGTTCGACATCATTCCCCGCGTCATCACCAAGCCCGAATGGGGTTTCCTGGAGCGCGGCCTGAAGCAGCGCGTCACCGCCATCAACGCGTTCCTGAAGGACATCTACGGCGCGCAGGACTGCATCAAGGCCGGCATCATCCCGGCCGACCTCGTCTATCGCAACCCGCATTACCGCATGGAGATGCGCGCCTTCCGGGTGCCGCACGACCTCTACGTCCACATCGCCGGGATCGACATCGTCCGCACCGGCGAGAACGACTTCTTCGTGCTGGAGGACAATGCCCGCACGCCGTCGGGCGTCTCCTACATGCTGGAGAACCGCGAGGTGATGCTGCGCCTCTTCCCGGAACTGTTCTCGCGCCACCGCGTGGCGCCCGTCGAGAACTATCCCGATGCCCTGCTCGCCACCCTGCGGTCCCTGGCGCCCGCGAGCGCGACGCGTGACCCAACCGTCGCCCTGCTGACGCCGGGCCGCTACAATTCGGCCTTCTACGAGCACTCGTTCCTGGCCGACAAGCTCGGCGTCGATCTCGTGGAGGCCTCCGACCTCTTCACCAAGGACGACGTGGTCTACATGCGCACCACCGAGGGGCCGCGCCGGATCGACGTGCTCTATCGCCGCCTCGACGACGACTTCCTCGACCCCCTGGTGTTCCGCCCCGATTCGGTGCTGGGCGTGCCGGGGTTGATGAACGCCTACGAGCGCGGAACCGTGACCCTCGCCAATGCCGTGGGCACCGGCATCGCCGACGACAAGGCGGTCTACAGCTACATGCCGGAGATCGTGCGGTTCTTCACCGGCGAGGAGCCGATCCTGCACAACGTGCCGACCTATCGCTGCCGCGAGAAGGACGCCTTCGCCTACGTCATGGACAACCTCAAGGACCTGGTGGTGAAGGAGGTCAACGGCTCGGGCGGCTACGGCATGCTCGTGGGGCCGCACGCCACCAAGCGCGAGATCGAGGAGTTCGGGCGCAAACTCCGCCACGCGCCGGACGGGTTCATCGCCCAGCCGACGCTCGCTCTCTCCACCTGCCCGACCTTCGTCGCCTCCGGGGTCGCGCCCCGGCACGTGGATCTGCGCCCCTTCGTGCTCTGCGGCTCGGACGAGATCCGAATCGTGCCCGGCGGCCTGACCCGCGTCGCCCTCAAGGAGGGCTCGCTCGTCGTGAATTCGAGCCAGGGCGGCGGCACCAAGGACACCTGGGTTCTCGACGCGTGAGACACCCCCGGGGCCTCGGCGCGTCCGCGCGCGCCGGGGACCTTCCCAACCGCCCACCGCCCAACGCATAGTCCCTTCAGCCCAGCGGTCGCCGCGCTCAGCGCCCGGCCGGCGTCTCAACGGAACCCCATGCTGTCCCGGACCGCCGACAACCTGTACTGGCTCTCGCGCTACGCCGAGCGAGCGGAGTTCGTTGCCCGCATCCTCGATGCCGCCCTGCGCCTCGCCGCCCTGCCGTCGAGCTACGGCGGCGGCGAGACCAACGAGTGGGCTTCCGCCCTGGCCTCGGCCGGCGATCCCGAGGTGTTCAAGCCGCTCTACGACAGCGTGACGGAAGCGACCGTCTGCAACTTCCTCGCCTTCAGCCCGCACAACCCGTCCTCGATCCGCTCCTGCATCGAGACCGCACGCGAGAACGCTCGCAGCGTGCGCACCGCGCTCACCACCGAGATGTGGGACGCAATCAACGGCGCTTGGCTCGAACTGCGCAATTACGAGGGCCGCGACCTCAACCGCGACGAGTTCACCCGTTTCCTCGACTGGGTGAAGAGCGTGTCCCTCGCCTTCGACGGCTCGGCCTACCGGACGATGCTGCGCAACGACGCCTACTGGTTCACCCGCCTCGGCACCGCGATCGAGCGGGCCGACAACACCGCCCGCATCCTCGACGTGAAGTATCGCATCCTGCTCCCGGCGACGGAGAAGGTCGGCGGCAGCCTCGACTACTTCCAGTGGACCACGATCCTGCGCGAGGTCTCGGCCTTCAACGCCTATCACTGGGTCTACCGAGAGAGCGTGAAGCCGCTGCTGGTGGCCGACCTGCTCATCCTCAACCGGCAGATGCCGCGCTCCTTCGCCAACTGCTACGGCATGCTGGTGGAGCACCTCGACCTGATCGCCGACGCCTACGGGCGGCGCGGGGCGAGCCAGCGGGTGGCGAGCAACACTCTGGCGCGGCTGGAGGGCGAGAACATCGACCGCATCTTCTCGTCCGGCCTCCACGAATTCGTGACGGAGTTCATCGTCGAGAACAATCGCCTCGGCGCCGCGGTCATCGAGCAATATCTGGTATAGGGCCGGCCCGAGCCCGACGCCGCGCAAAGGTCGCCGCATGCGAATCCGCGTCTTCCACGAGACCAACTACACCTACGAGCAGCCGGCCCGTGGCCTGATCCAGGTCCTGCGTTTGCGCCCGCGCGACCATGACGGCCAGTATGTCCGGCGCTGGCGCATCGAGCCCTCCGTGGACGGGCGCGTGAGCGAGCGCGAGGACGGCTTCGGCAACGTGGTGCATTGGTTCACCGCCGACGAGCCGGCCGAATCGCTCTCGATCCGGGTCACCGGCGAGGTCGACACCCTGGAAATGAACGGCATCGTGCGCGGCACCGTCGAGAGACTGCCGGACGTATTCTACCTGCGCGACTCGGATCTCGCCCTGGCCAATGACGCCATCCAGGCCTTCGCCCGCGAGGTCGCGGCGGCCGGTGATCCGGCCCCCCTGCCCTGCCTGCACCGGCTCTTGGCGGCGGTACACGACCGGGTCGCCTTCGTGCCGGGGCCGGCCAGCGCCAGCACCAACGCGGCCCAGTGCTTCGCCCAGGAGAAGGGCGTCTGCCAGGACCTGACCCACCTGTTCATCGCGGCGGCGCGCCACCTCGAGATCCCGACCCGGTACATCTCGGGCTACTTCCACCATTCCGACGGCGAGACGGATCAGGGCTCCGGCCATGCCTGGGCGGAAGCCCTGGTGCCGGGGCTCGGCTGGGTCGGCTTCGATGCCGCCAACGGGATCGCCACCTCCGAGGCGCATATCCGCGTGGCGGTCGCCCTCGACTATCTCGGCGCGGCACCGATCCGGGGCAGCCGCATGGGCGGCGGAACAGAGACGCTCGACGTGACGCTCCGCGTCGAGCAGGCACATGCGAACGTCCAGTCCTGAACGCGGACTGTCGAGAAAGACCGAGATCATGACCTATTGCGTCGGCGTCCTCGTGGAGGAGGGCCTCGTGATGATCGCCGACACCCGGACCAATGCCGGGCTCGACGACATCTCGACCTATCGCAAGCTCCACCACTTCAACGTGCCCGGCGAGCGCGTGATGATGCTGGCCTCGGCCGGCAACCTCTCGATCACCCAATCCGTCCTCAGCCTGCTGGCCGAAGGCGTCGAGGGGGATGCCGGAGAGCCGAAGATGAGGCTCGTCGAGGCGCCGACGATGTTCCAGGCGGCGCAGCTCGTGGGCCGGGCGATCCGCCGCGTGCGCGAGATCGAGAAGGCCGGCTTCGAGGCGGCCAACCTCCGGTTCTCGGTCTCGCTGCTGTTCGGCGGCCAGATCGGCACGGAGCCGATGAAGCTCTATCTGATCTATTCGGCCGGCAACTTCATCGAGTGCAGCGGCGACGCCCCCTTCCTGCAGATCGGCGAGCACAAATACGGCAAGCCGATCCTCGACCGGGCTGTGAAGTACGAGACCGAGCTCTACGACGCTCTGAAGGTCGGCCTCGTCTCGATGGATTCGACCATGCGCTCGAACCTCGGCGTCGGCCTGCCTATCGACATCGCGGTGGCGCGGCGCAACGCCCTCGACCTCGAGGTGAACCACCGGATCGAGGCCGGCGAGAGCTACTTTCACGACCTGCGCGAGCGCTGGTCGGCGGCCCTGCGCGCGGCGCACCGCGCGATTCCGCGCCCGCCCTACGGGCCGGCGGCCGCGAAATAGGCGACACTCAGGCGGTTGCCTCGGCGGCGATCAGGTGATCGCGGGCGGCGCTGTGAGCGTCATCCGCCCGCATGATCCCGCCCATCACGGCGACGCCGGCCGCGCCCGCGGCCCGGCTCGCCCGGATCGTTCCCGGGTCCATGCCGCCGAGAGCAAGGATCGGCAGGCCGAAGCGGGTCGCGTCGCGCAAGGCGTCGAGGCCGAGCGCAGGTCCATAGCCGGGCTTGCTCGCGCTGGCGAAGATCGGGCTCAGGGTGACATAATCGGCGCCGCCGCGCGCTGCCCGCTCGACGTCGCCGAGACCGTGGGCCGACAGGCCCAGCAAGCCGTCCGGCAAGAATGCCCGCGCGCGGGCGAGATCGGCCCCGGTGCTGTCACCGGCCAAGTGGACGCCGTCCGCGCCGAGGCGCGCCGCCAGGGCCGCGTCCCCGCCGATGGTGAGGACGCCGCGCCCCGCGCGCACCACCCGCGCCGTCGCCTCGGCCAAGGGCTCCCGCCTCTCCTCCGGCAGATCGCGTTCGCGAAACCAGACCCAGCGGACACCGGCCGCCAGGATGACGTGCAGCGTTCCCAACAGTCGCTGTGCGGCCTCCTCGGGCGCGTGACGCGGCGAGCGCTCCGTCACGACGAGCAGAGGCGACGGCAGGGGCGTCACCGGAGGCCCGATCCGGCCCGTCCGCTCACGAGCCGACAAGCCCGAGTTGCGGGCTCGACGGCTCGGCGCGGCCGCGCTTCGGGATGCGGCCGGCGCAATGGGCGTCGCGCCCGGCCTGGACCGCGTGGCGCATGGCCCGCGCCATCCGCACGGGATCGTCCGCCTTCGCCACGGCGGTGTTGAGGAGGCAGCCGGCGGCGCCGAGTTCCATCGCGATCACCGCGTCGGAAGCCGTGCCGATGCCCGCATCGACGATGACCGGCACGGGCGAGCGCCGGCAGATCAGTTCGAGATTGGCGGGGTTCGCCACGCCCATGCCGGAACCGATCAGCGAGCCCATCGGCATCACGGCGGCGCAGCCGAGATCGGCCAGGCGCTGGCAGACGACCGGATCGTCGTTGCAATAGGGCAGCACCGTGAAGCCGTCATCGACGAGGTGGCGGCAGGCCTCCAGCAACTCGGCGACGTCCGGATAGAGCGTCTCGCGGTCGCCGATCACCTCCACCTTGATCCAGTTCGTGTCGAGGGCCTCGCGGGCGAGTTCCGCCGTCATGATGGCGTCCCGCGCGGTCTCACAGCCGGCGGTGTTGGGCAGGAAGCGATGCCCCTTCAGCCGGCGCAGGGTGTCCGAGCCGTGCCCCTGGAGCGAGACGCGGCGGATCGAGGCCGTGACCACCTCGGCGCCGGAGGCCGCCACCGCGTCGAACAGGATGCTCTGGGTGGGGTAGCCGGCCGTGCCGATGAACAGGCGCGAGCCCAAGGTGATGCCCGCGATGACGAGCGGATCGTGTGCGGTGTCGGTCATACCTCTAGCCTCCCTGCATGGCGCGGACGATCTCGACTCGGTCGCCCTCCGCGATCGGGGTCGCCCCCCAGTCGCGGCGGCGAACGACCGAGCCGTTGAGCGCGATGGCGATGCCCTGCGGGCTGTCGAGGCCGGTCTCCGCGGCCTCTTCCCGGAACAGGGCGTCGAGATCTCCGGCCGCGCTCTCGCGGGCCTCGCCGTTGACGGTCAGTTTCATGCCGAGGCCCTCAGCGCGGGCGCCCGCCGGAAGCGGGCGAGGCCGAAGGCGCGGGCGTAATCCGGCAGGGCACCATTCGCCGCGAGGTCGGCGACGGCGTCGGCGGTCGCCGGGGCCAGCAGATAGCCGTTGCGGTGGTGGCCGGTGGCCACGATGAGGCCCGGCGCCAGGACGTCGATGATCGGCGCGTCGTCGTCGGAGGTCGGGCGAAAGCCGCTCCAGACCGCCTCCACCGCCATCTCCTCGATGCCGGGCAGGACGCGGCGCGCGCCCTCCAGCAGAGCGTAAATTCCGCCCGCCGTCACGCCGGGCACGAAGCCGCAATCCTCCACCGTGGCGCCGACGATGAGGTGGCCGTCGCCCTTCGGTGCCATGTGGACCTGCTCGGTCCAGACCATATGACCGAGCGTGCCCGTACGGGCCGTAGTGCGCAGGGCGAGCGACTGGCCGCGCAAGGGGCGAACCGGAAGGCTGAGTGCTTCGGGCAGCAGGCCCGCCTCCCCGCTCCAGGCGCCCGAGGCGAGCAGGACGAGGTCCGCCGTCACCGCGCCGAGGTTTGTCCGAACGCCGGTGACGCGATCGCCGCTCCAGTCCAGGGCCTCCACGGGGCAGCCCTCGACGATGGTGACGCCGGCGTTCAGGCAAGCCCGGACGAGGGCGGCCATGACGAGGCTCGGGTCGACCTGATGGTCGGCCGCGCAATGGAGCCCGGCGGTAATGCCCGGACGCAGGCCGGGTTCGCGCGCCCGCACCTCCGGACCGGAGAGCCACTGCGCCCGAAGGCCGGAGCGGATCTGGAGATCGTGGCGGAAGCGCAGGCGCTCGACCTCGTCGCGGCCGATGGCGAGGACGAGCGTGCCCTCCTCCCGATAGTCGATGCCGATGCCGGACGCGGCCTGAAGCGCGTCCCGGAAGCCGGGCCAGCGCGCCAGGCTGTCGAGGGCCAGGGGCAGCAGCGGGTCGGAGCCGGGCTCGTGCTCGGCGGCGGGCGCCAACATGCCGGTGGCGGCGAGGCTCGCGCCGGCCCCGACCGTCTCGCGCTCCAGCACGGTAACGGTCCGGCCACCTTCAGCGAGGCGCCAGGCCGCCGACAGGCCGATCAGGCCCGCACCGACCACGACCACGTCGCTGCGCGCCGGCATCGCGGCGGCGACCGGCGCATGGCGCTGCGTTCGCCGCAGATTGAGGAAGGGATTCAGGGGCACGTCCAACGCAATCTCCGCGAGCGACGCCGAGATTGGTGGGGCTGCAGCTTCAGCGAGCGAAGCGTGCCGGGCTCGTCGAGGAAACCCGCGGTCCAATCCCTACGCCGGTATGAACCGGGTCAGGTTCGAAGGATTTCCGCGCCGCCATCCGCGAACGGACGACCATCGGTTTCTCAGCCCCTTGCCGGGGATCTCCCTGGAACGCTCCTGATGTGGGCCGCGCGCGCGCTCCGGTCAATCCCCCGCCACTCGGGTTCAGGCGGCGGACGGGGCTCGCGCGGGACGATAGACGCCCATCGGCTCGGCGAACCCGTCGAGCACGTGCTCGCCGAGCGGCTCGGGCATGTCCCAGAGGAAGTCGACGAAGGGCTTCGACATCAGGATCGGTTCGCCCAGCGTCCGGTTCAGGCGCGCGACGCGGCTCGCGAGGTTCACGTCGCGGCCGATCACCGTGAAATCGAGGCGGGCGCCGGAGCCGACATTCCCGTAGGCCGCCTCCCCATGGTGGAGCGCGATGCCGGCCGCCACCGGGTTGGCGAAGCGGCCCAAAGCGTTGGCTTCGTCCAGGGCCTGCATGGCGCTCTGCGCGGCCGTGAGCGCGCCCTTGGCGGCGCCCCCCAGATCGTCCCCCGGCTCGCGAAAGATCGCCAGGAGACCGTCGCCGAGATACTTCAGCACTTCGCCGCCCTCGCGCTCGATGGCCGGCACGAGGCAGTCGAAAAAGATGTTGAGGAGGTCCACCGCCTCCTCGGGCGTCATGTCGGCGGAGATGCGGGTGTAGTCGCGCATGTCGGCGAACAGGATCGCCGAGCGGATGCGCTGCACGTGGCCGCGCCGGATAGAGCCGCCGAGAATCGCCTTGTGCGGCTCGTCGCCAACATAGATCCGCAGGACGTGGTCGAGCTGCTTGTTGACGCTGCGCATCTCCATCACGGCGGCGAGCGTCGGCATGACGAAACGCATGATCGCCACGTCCTCGTCGCGGAAGCCGGCATCGGAGCGCGTGGCGAAGGAGATGCCGTTGCGCGTGCCGTTGGTGAAGAACAGCGGCGCGACGATGTAGTGCCGATAGCTCTCCGCCTTGAGGTCGGGAATCACCGCGTAGGCATCGTCCGGCGTCTCGGCGAGGTCGAGAAACAACCACTCGCCGGTTTCGTGGACCCGGAAGAACGGGCTCTCGCGATAGGCCTTCTCGGAAGCCTCCCCGTGCGGGAACAGCCGCACCGTGGAGCCGGCCTCGCGCGTCCAGAACCGGCCGACGCCGGAATACTCGGAATGCAGGGTGTCGATCGCCGTGGTCGCGCGGTCCACGGGGACGCCGAGATCGATGAGATGCTGGGCGAGGCCGGAGAGCAGATCCTCGGCCTTCGGCATCCGCGCGCCCTCGCTCAGCAGCCAGTCGCGCAAAGCCACGCATTGCTGGAGCGCACCGAACGGAACGTCGGCCGCCTCCGACCCATCGGCCTCGGCAGTAGGCGGCGGGGGCTGGGGCGGACCGCGGTCAAGCATGCTGCATAGGTGGGTCATCATGGCACGCGCATCAACGGCAGGCCGCCGATCGAACGGACCGAGTGCCGTTTTCCCACCGAAACTTCGTCTCCGGTGCATGTCGGGCCTGCCGAATGCCCCGTGATATCGCGATTATGAGTACGTTCGCGCATGACCCGGCACCAGATTATCCAAGTCGAATGCAAATCAACAGCGCTGCCCCGCGACCGTGACGTGGTGCTGGATATTGACATCGACGGATCCGGTTCGCTTGATATCACGCGGGACCGAGGATACGCGCAGGATCGAGCACGGACGGTGCCGGGTCGGGCGAAGCCGAATATTTTTCGAGAGATCCGGCGGGCGACCCAGATCCAGCGTTCCGAGGAGGTCCGCGTCGTGCTTTCCGACCCGCTCAACCGAGATTGTTTCTTTCCGCCGAAGCTTCATGTCCATGAGCAGACCGCGCGCGGCTTCTCGGCCCATGGGCAGAGCGGAGGAATGTCGCATATCCAGCGCGTGCATCTGAGCCTCGGGCAGAACTACTTCCGGTTCTGCGATAGCGATCGATTCGCGCAAGACCCGAACCGCGCGGCGGCCGGGGGCTGGTGGGCAGACTACGAAATCTTCTCGAAGGTGGCGGCGGCGGCCCGCACATCGGGCACGATGCAGGACTACGCCGCGCGTCAAGGTCAGTCCGCGCTCAGTTACGCCGCGAAGCTCTACTTCGCCATTCCCTACGAATGGGGCGATTGCGGCACCATCGTCGTCGCACGGCTCGACGCGCGCCTCGACGCGTTTCGGGGTCGCGGCCTGACCGCTTATCTGGACAAACAAGACCCGCGAGACGGAGGTGCGAAGTATACGCCGATCCAGGATGCGACCGTCTCGCAGCTCTACATTCCCGAACTGCATCGCCATTTCGGCCGGGCGTTCACGATCGTCAAGACCGGCGCAGCAGCATCCTTCCTATAGAACGCTCGGACGCTGCGTGCGAGGAGAGGAAAGCGCAACGCCGATCCCGCCGAGACGGGATCGGCTTGGTGTCGTGATGAAAGACGCCGCCTGATCGAGGCAAGCATTCGACGAGCGCCGGACCTGAGACGTCCAGTCCAGCGCACGCCTCAATTGTCGAGGAAACTGCGCAGCTTGCGTGAGCGGCTCGGGTGCTTGAGCTTGCGCAGGGCCTTCGCCTCGATCTGGCGGATGCGCTCGCGGGTCACCGAGAATTGCTGGCCGACTTCCTCCAGGGTGTGGTCGGTGTTCATGCCGATGCCGAAGCGCATGCGAAGCACACGCTCCTCGCGCGGTGTGAGCGAGGCGAGCACGCGCGTGGTGGTCTCGCGCAAGTTCGACTGGATCGCCGCGTCGATGGGCAGGACGACGTTCTTGTCCTCGATGAAGTCGCCGAGATGGCTGTCCTCCTCGTCGCCGATGGGCGTCTCCAGCGAGATCGGCTCCTTGGCGATCTTCAGGACCTTGCGCACCTTCTCCAGCGGCATGGCCAGTTTCTCGGCCAGCTCTTCCGGAGTCGGCTCGCGGCCGATCTCATGCAGCATCTGGCGCGAGGTGCGGACGATCTTGTTGATCGTCTCGATCATGTGCACCGGGATGCGGATGGTGCGGGCCTGATCGGCGATGGAGCGGGTGATCGCCTGCCGGATCCACCAGGTCGCGTAGGTCGAGAACTTGTAGCCGCGCCGATACTCGAACTTATCGACGGCCTTCATCAAGCCGATATTGCCCTCCTGGATCAGGTCCAGGAACTGCAGGCCGCGATTGGTGTACTTCTTGGCGATCGAGATCACGAGGCGCAGGTTGGCCTCGATCATCTCCTTCTTGGCCTGACGGGCTTCGCGCTCGCCCTTCTGGACCATGTTGACGATCTTGCGGTACTCGCCGATCTCCAGGCCCGTCTCGGAGGCGAGCGTCAGGATCTGCTCGCGCAGCCGCGCCACCTCGTTCGAGCCCTTCTCGACGAGGTTCTTCCAGCCGCGGCCGCCGAGGCTGCCGACGCGCTCCATCCAGTTCGGGTCGAGTTCCCAACCCTGGTAGTGGCGCAGGAACTCGTCGCGGGCGACGCCGTGGCTCTCGGCGTAGCGCATCAGGCGGCCCTCATGGGAGATGAGGCGCTTGTTGATGTCATAGAGCTGCTCGACCAGCGCCTCGATGCGGTTGGCGTTGAGGGAGAGCGACTTCACGTCGGTGATGACGGCGTCCTTCAACTCCTCCTGCTTGCGCTCCTGCGCGGCGGTGCGGGTGCCGCCCGAGGCCTTGAGCTCGGCATGCTCGATCTGCTGCTTGCGCAGCTTGCGGTAGTTGTTGGCGATGTTGTCGAACGTCTCGAGGACGCGCGGCTTGATCTCGGTCTCCATGGCCGCCAGGGAGACGTTGTTCTCCATGTCGTCCTCGTCGTCGCCCTCGGGCGGCGCGGGCGCGTCGGCTTCGCCCTCCTCGCCCTCCTCGGCCCCGTCCGCGATCTGCATCGCGTTCTTGGCGTCGGGGCCCGCATAGGTGGCTTCGAGGTCGATGATCTCGCGCAGGAGCACACGGCCGTCGACGAGTTCGTCGCGCCAGATGATGATGGCCTGGAAGGTCAGCGGGCTCTCGCACAGGCCCGCGATCATCGCCTCGCGGCCGGCCTCGATGCGCTTGGCGATCGCGATCTCGCCCTCGCGGGAGAGAAGCTCCACCGAGCCCATCTCGCGCAGGTACATGCGCACGGGATCGTCCGTGCGGTCGGTCGGCTCCTTGGCGGTCGTCTCGCGCAGGGCGACGGGCTTGGCCGGCGCGATCTCGGCGACCTCCGTCCCCTCCGCGCCCTCCTCGTCGTCGGCCTCGCCGCTGGCCTTGGCCTCCGTCGTCTCCTCGGTCTCCTCCGCCTCGACGACGTTGATGCCCATCTCGGAGAGCTGGGACAGCACGTCCTCGATCTGATCGGGGTCGGACTGGCCGTCGGGCAGAACCTCGTTGATCTCCTCGTAGGTGATGTAGCCGCGCTTCTTGGCGAGCTTCACCATCCGCTTGACGGAGGCATCCGTCAGATCGAGGAGCGGCCCGTCGGTCTGTTGCTCCGGCGCAGCATCCGTCTCGTCCCGTTCCGTTGCCTTCGTCGCCATGGTCCGCCTATGGTTGTCGTGGCAGCGTCGTGGGGGAGCGTCTCGCTCACTCCGCGTCGTCGACGCCGCAATGCATGTGATGTGCGGACCGTCGAGATGGCGGCCGCGTCGATGTCAGATCCCGGTATGCAAGCGTGACGCTTGACCGATTGTTAACCATGAGCCGCCGATGGCGGCCAAATTCGTTCGTCGCGGCGGCTCACGGCACCGACGTCTCATCCGCGCCCGGCACCTCTTCCTCCGCCTCCGCCCCGGCGATGACCGCCATCCGGGCCTTCACGTCGCACAGCCACGCGAAGTTCGCCTCCGTCTCGTCCTCGACCAGGGCCCGCTCAGCCAAGCGGAGTTCGCTATTTAGCGCTCCGGACTTCCGGTGCAAGATCACGGCCTGACGCAATGCGTCTTCGAGACGCACAGGATCGGCATGCGCGTCAAGAGCTTTTGGATCCTTCTTCCGACCTAGCGCGCAGACACGTTTCGCAGCGTCCTCCAAGTTCGCTCGTGTCAGGCGTCCCTTCAGAACTGTCTGCTCTAGATCGATAGCCTCCGCGATAGCATCTAGGAGAAACGTCTGGATCAAACGCGCGTCTTCGTTCTCGAAGTCGAGATTGGAAAATTCCTCCGCCCAATCATCCAGCAAGGAGGGATGCGTCAACAGAGTGCCGACTATCATCCCCTCCCGAAGCGTTTGAGCGCCATTGAAGCCAGCCGATTGCGCCAAATGATTGCTAGCTTTGCCGTGGAAAACCGGCGAGGGCGGCGGATCGCCGGGGCGAGGGGCGCGCTGGAACGCCGGGCGCTGGCCCCCGCCGCTCCGCGGCTCCCAGGGGCCGCGTCGGCCCTGGCTCGCCTGGGGCGAGAGCGCCCGCAGCCGGCCCTCGATCTCGTCGCGGTAGAACCCCCGCACGGTCTCGTCACGGATGGAGGCGACCATCTCGCGCAGCGACTTGGCGAGGCCGGCCCGGCGCTCGGGCGTGTCGAGCGGCGCGCCGTCGGTGGCGCGCGACCACAACACCTCGACGAGCGGCCGCGCCGCGTCGAGCACGCGGTCGATGGCCGCCTTGCCCTCGGAGCGCAGGAGATCGTCGGGGTCCTGGCCCTCGGGCAGCATGGCGAAGCGCAGGGATTTGCCCGGCGTGAGGCCCGGCAGCGCGACGTCGAGGGCCTTGAAGGCCGCGCGCTGGCCGGCGCCGTCGCCGTCGAAGCACAGGATCGGCTCGTCGGCATTGCGCCAGAGGAGGCCGATCTGCTCCTCGGTGAGCGCCGTGCCGAGGCCCGCCACCGCGTTGGGATGGCCCGCCAGCGTCATGGCGATGACGTCGACGTAGCCTTCCACCGCGATGATCACGCCGCGGTCATGGGCGGGTTTGCGGGCCTGATGCAGGTTGTAGAGCAGCTGACCCTTGTGGAAGAGCGGCGTCTCCGGCGAGTTCATGTACTTCGCCTTGGCGTCCTTCTGCATCGCCCGGCCGCCGAAGGCGATGACGCGGCCGCGCGAATCGCAGATTGGAAACATCACCCGGTCGCGGAATTTGTCGTAAGGAACGCGGATGTCCTCGCCCGCGACGAGGAGGCCGAGCTCGACCATGAGGTCCCGGTCCACATCCTTGGCGGCGAGGAAGTCCCGCAGAGCGTAGCGGTCGCCCGGCGCGTAGCCGAGGCGGAAGCGGGTCCGGGTCTCGGGGCCGAGCTGGCGCCGGTCGAGATAGGCGCGGGCCTCGATGCCGGCGCGGCCCTTCAGCTGCTCCTCGAAGAAGGTCGCGGCCAGCTCCATGACCTCGAAGGCGCCGGCGCGCTTGGTCTCCTGCTCGCGGGCATCGGCGCTGGGCGCGGGCAGGGAGACGCCCGCCTCGGCCGCCAGCCGCTCGACGGCCTCGGGAAAGCTCAGGCCCTCCGTCTCCATCAGGAAGGTGAAGACGTCGCCGTGCTTGCCGGAGGAGAAGCAGTGGTAGAACTGCTTCTGGTCGTTCACGTAGAACGAGGGCGACTTCTCGGCGTTGAACGGCGACAGGCCGCGCCATTCGCGCCCCGCCTTCTTCAGCCGGACGCGGCGCCCCACGATGTCCGATGCGGGCAGGCGGGCGCGGATCTCTTCGAGGATGTGGGGCGGGTATCGCACGGCGGGAACCGGACCTCTGCGGCCGTCCATACTAGCCGCGATGGCTTAAGGAGTCCCCAATGCCGCTCCGCGACATCGGGGCCCCCATCCAGCCTTCGCGCTTCACGCCTTGGCGTTCAGCGCGTCCTTCACCAGCCCGCTCGCCTTGGCGAAGTCCATCCGGCCCGCATAGGCGCCCTTCAGGGCGGCGATGACCCGGCCCATGTCCTTCGGGCCGGCCGCGCCCGTCTCGGCCACGGCCTTGTCGATCGCCGCGCGGGTCTCGGCCTCGTCCATCTGCTGCGGCAGGAAGCCCGCGATGATCGCGACCTCGTTGCGCTCGTTCTCGGCGAGTTCGGGGCGGCCGCCCTGATCGTAGACGGCGGCCGATTCGTTGCGCTGCTTGATCATCTTCTGGAGGAGCGCCAGGATTTCCTCCTCGGAGGCGGGCTCCTTGCCGAGGCCGCGCGCCTCGATGTCCTTGTCCTTCAGGGCGGCCTGGATCATCCGGACGGTGGCGAGCTTCGCCTTGTCGCCGGCCTTCATGGCCTCCTTCATCTCGGTGGTGAGACGGGCGCGCAGCATGGTGTGACTCCTGAAACGGTGAACCCGAGGCGGCGGATCGATGGCGTGGTCTGCGAATTGCTGCGCGGGCGAATGGCTGCGTGAACTTCGGTTCTTGAGACGCGCCGGCGCGAGGGCCACATTGACCCAAACGCGGCACGCTCGCTATGAGCGCCGCACGACAAGCCGCCCGCACGCGCCGCTCCACGGCGCCGGGATCGGCCGGACATAAGCGAGATCACGCCGATGCTGCAAGACGAAGGCGCCAAGACGTCCTTAACCCTCGCGCCCTCAAGCCAAGCACCCGCGCCCTGGGCCGAGCCCCTCGCCACCGCCCTCCTCGTCCTCGCCGACGGCACGGTGCTGGAGGGCTTCGGCATCGGGCACATCGGGATCGCCGACGGCGAGGTCTGCTTCAACACCGCGATGACGGGCTACCAGGAGATCCTGACCGATCCGTCCTACGCGGGACAGATCGTTACCTTCACCTTTCCGCATATCGGCAACACCGGCACCAACGACGAGGACCTCGAGAGCCTGGACGCGGCGCCGGCCTCCGGCATCCGCGGCACCGTGATCGCCTCGGCGGTCACCAACCCGTCGAACTGGCGCTCGTCGAGCCACCTCGACGCCTGGCTGAAGGCGCGCGGCATCGTGGGCATCACCGGCGTCGACACCCGCGCGCTGACCGCCCTGATCCGCGACCACGGCATGCCGAACGCCGTCATCGCCAACGACCCGGAGGGCCGCTTCGACCGCGACGCGCTGAAGGCGCGCGCCGCCGCCCTGGCGCCGATGGAAGGTCTCGACCTCGTGCCGCCGGTGACGAGCCGCGCGCACTCGGAATGGTCGCAGACCACCTGGGGCGTGAAGACCGGCTACGGCGACCGCAAGCCCGGCACCGGCCTCAGGGTCGTGGCCATCGATTACGGCGTGAAGCGCAACATCCTGCGCCTCCTGGCGGAAGCGGGCTGCGACGTGACCGTGGTGCCGGCCACCACCACCGCCGAGGAGATCATGGCGATGAAGCCCGACGGCGTGTTCCTGTCGAACGGCCCCGGCGATCCGGCCGCCACCGGCGAATATGCCGTCCCGGTGATCCGGGCGCTGCTCGCCGAGAAGGTGCCGACCTTCGGCATCTGCCTCGGGCACCAGCTCATGGGGTTGGCGCTCGGCGGCCGCACCGTGAAGATGGCGCAGGGGCACCACGGCGCGAACCACCCGGTGAAGGACAAGACCACCGGCAAGGTCGAGATCGTCTCGATGAACCACGGCTTCGCGGTGGACCCGGAAAGCCTGCCCGAGACCGCCCTGGAGACCCACGTCTCGCTGTTCGACGGCTCGAATTGCGGGCTGACGCTCACCGACCGGCCGGCCTTCTCGGTGCAGCACCACCCCGAGGCCTCACCCGGCCCGCGCGACAGCCACTACCTGTTCGAGCGCTTCGTCGCCCTGATGAAGGCGGGCAAGCCCGAGACGCTGGTCACCACCGCCGAGTGAGACCGTGAGCCGGAGGCGTTCGCGCCTCCGGCTTCGGGCACGCGCACGATCCGGTTGCGCCTGCCGCAGCATGAACACGTGGGACGGGAATCACAGAATGGTTCCCGTGGCGTCATAAAAAACTCGGCATTCCCCCGCATCCCGGCGTCAACGGCGCGCTTACGACGATCCGGCGAGGATCGACGCAAGGGTGCATCCGTATCTCGGTCGGGGTTTTTCCACATGACGTTCGACGACGCGCGCGACGACTTCTCGCGCCTGCATCGCCTCTTCACGTTCCATCTCGGGATCGCGGTCAGCCTCGCCTGGATGACCGCCCTCACCTCCGCGTGCTACGCGCCCTGGGTCCGCAACATCCGCGCGCTGATCGACCCCGCCACCGGCCTCGACCGCGTCGAGAGCACCTGGTCGTTCCTGTTCGCCCTGCCCGTGGTGATGACCCTGGCCTGGATCGGCCTTTATTTCGGGCGCGAGATGCTGCGCCGGAGCCAGACCCTCTCGAACGCCGCCCTGGAATTCGCCGCCGCCGGCTTCGTGGCCTTCGGGGTGTTCTACTTCGCGATCGATCGCGCGGTCTCGGCGCTCTATCTCGGTCTCTGAGGGCATCTCGCCCCCACCTCCCGGCCCGCGCGCCCTTCCAAAGGAAGCCGGCTGCGTGTAAGTGCCGGGATCAACGACAATCCACGCCGCTTGCGCCCCCTCGCTCGTGCCGCTCTTCCGGCACCGTGCGAGGCCGGGCGCGCGTGCTTGCAGCCAAGGCGCCCGATGCCGAAACGCACCGACATCTCCTCGATCCTGATCATCGGTGCGGGACCGATCGTCATCGGTCAGGCCTGCGAGTTCGATTATTCCGGCACCCAGGCCTGCAAGGCCCTCCGCGAGGAGGGCTACCGGATCGTGCTGGTGAATTCGAACCCCGCCACGATCATGACCGACCCGGACATGGCGGACGCGACCTATGTCGAGCCGATCACGCCCGAGATCGTCGCCAAGATCATCGAGAAGGAGCGCCACGCGATTCCGGGCGGCTTCGCGCTTCTGCCGACCATGGGCGGTCAGACCGCGCTGAACTGCGCCCTCTCGCTCAAGAAGATGGGCGTGCTGGAGAAGTTCGACGTCCAGATGATCGGCGCCACCACCGAGGCGATCGACAAGGCCGAGGATCGCCACCTCTTCCGCGACGCGATGACCAAGATCGGCCTGGAGACGCCGAAATCGGCGCTCGCCAACGCCTCCGCCGCCAAGAAGGCCGACCGCCAGAAGTACCTCGCCGAGATCGCCCGCATCGAGGCCGCGAACGAGGGCGAGGCGCGGACCGCCGCACTCGCCGCCTTCGAGAAGACGTGGCACAGGGGTGAATCCGAACGACGCAAGCGCTACGGCGAGCACGCCATCGGCCAGGCGCTGATCGCGCTGGCCGAGGTCGGCCTGCCGGCCATCATCCGCCCCTCCTTCACCATGGGCGGCACCGGTGGCGGCATCGCCTACAACCGGGAGGAGTTCCTCGACATCGTCGAGCGCGGCATTGACGCCTCGCCGACCAACGAGGTCCTGATCGAGGAGAGCGTCCTCGGTTGGAAGGAGTACGAGATGGAGGTCGTTCGCGACAAGAACGACAACTGCATCATCGTCTGCTCCATCGAGAACATCGATCCGATGGGCGTCCACACCGGCGATTCCATCACGGTCGCGCCGGCGCTCACGCTGACCGACAAGGAATACCAGGTGATGCGCGACGCCTCGCTGGCGGTTCTGCGCGAGATCGGCGTCGAGACCGGCGGCTCGAACGTGCAGTTCGCCATCGACCCGGCCACCGGCCGGATGATCGTCATCGAGATGAACCCGCGCGTCTCGCGCTCGTCGGCGCTCGCCTCGAAGGCCACGGGCTTCCCCATCGCCAAGGTCGCGGCCAAGCTGGCCGTGGGCTACACCCTCGACGAGATCGCCAACGACATCACGGGCGGCGCGACCCCGGCCTCGTTCGAGCCGTCGATCGATTACGTCGTCACCAAGATCCCGCGCTTCGCCTTCGAGAAATTCCCCGGCGCCGAACCGACGCTAACCACCGCCATGAAGTCGGTGGGCGAGGCCATGGCGATCGGGCGCTGCTTCGCCGAATCGCTCCAGAAGGCCCTGCGTTCCCTGGAGACCGGGCTGACCGGCCTCGACGAGATCGAGATCGAGGGCCTCGGCAAGGGCGACGACCACAACGCGATCAAGGCCGCGCTCGGCACCCCGACGCCGGACCGGCTGCTCAAGGTCGGTCAGGCGCTCCGCCTCGGCGTCAGCCACGAGGAGGTCCACGCCTCCTGCAAGATCGATCCGTGGTTCCTGGAGCAGCTTCAGGCGATCATCGACCTGGAGAACCGGGTCAAGGCGCACGGCATTCCGAACACCCCCGGGGCCCTTCGCCAGCTCAAGGCCGCCGGTTTCTCCGACGCGCGTCTCGCCGTACTGGCAAAGACCGACGAGGACAGCGTCCGCGCCGCCCGCCGGACCCTGAACGTGCGCCCGGTCTTCAAGCGCATCGACACCTGTGCGGCCGAGTTCCAGGCGCCCACCGCCTACATGTACTCGACCTACGTGGCGCCCTTCGCCGGCACCGTGGTGGACGAGGCGCGCCCCTCCGAGGCCAAGAAGGTCATCATCCTCGGCGGCGGCCCGAACCGGATCGGCCAGGGCATCGAGTTCGACTATTGCTGCTGTCACGCCTGCTTCGCGCTGTCCGAGGCCGGGTACGAGACCATCATGGTCAACTGCAACCCCGAGACGGTCTCGACCGACTACGACACCTCCGACCGGCTCTACTTCGAGCCGCTGACGCAGGAGGATGTGCTCGAAATCATCGAGACCGAACGTCAGGCCGGGACGCTCCACGGCGTCATCGTCCAGTTCGGCGGCCAGACCCCCCTGAAGCTCGCCCGCGCCCTCGAGGCCGCCGGCGTGCCGATCCTCGGCACTTCGCCCGACGCCATCGACCTCGCCGAGGACCGCGACCAGTTCAAGCGCCTCCTCGACAAGCTCGGGATGAAGCAGCCGAAGAACGGCATCGCCTATTCGGTCGAGCAGAGCCGCCTCGTCGCCGCCGATCTCGGCCTGCCCTTCGTGGTGCGTCCAAGCTACGTGCTCGGCGGGCGCGCCATGGCGATCATCCGCGACGAAGTCCAGTTCGCCGACTACCTCCTCGACACCCTGCCGAGCCTGATCCCCTCCGACGTGAAGGCGCGCTACCCCAACGACAAGACGGGGCAGATCAACACGGTGTTGGGCAAGAACCCGCTCCTGTTCGACCGCTACCTGTCGGACGCCATCGAGATCGACGTCGATGCACTCTGCGACGGCACCGACGTGTTCATCGCCGGCATCATGGAGCACATCGAAGAGGCGGGCATCCATTCGGGCGATTCCGCCTGCTCGCTGCCCTCGCGCTCGCTCTCGCCCGAGATCATCGCCGAGCTGGAGCGCCAGACCAAGGCGATGGCGCTGGCCCTCAAGGTCGGCGGCCTGATGAACGTGCAGTACGCGATCAAGGACGGCATGATCTACGTCCTGGAGGTGAACCCCCGCGCTTCGCGCACGGTGCCCTTCGTCGCCAAGGTGATCGGCGATCCCATCGCCAAGATCGCCGCCCGCATCATGGCCGGCGAGTCGCTCGCGAGCTTCGGCCTGCGGACGAAGGTGCTCGACCACATCGCCGTCAAGGAGGCGGTGTTCCCCTTCGCGCGCTTCCCCGGCGTCGATGTGCTGCTCGGGCCCGAGATGCGCTCCACCGGCGAGGTCATCGGCCTCGATTCGAGCTTCGGCGTCGCCTTCGCCAAGAGCCAGCTCGGCTCGGGCACCCTGGTGCCGAAGAGCGGGGCGGTGTTCGTCTCGGTGCGGGACGCCGACAAGGCGCGCATCCTGCCGGCCATCCGCCTGCTCTCGGAACTCGGCTTCACCATCGTCGCCACCGGCGGCACGCAGCGCTACCTCGCCGACCAGGGCGTGCCGACCGAGCGGGTGAACAAGGTGCTGGAAGGCCGGCCGCACGTGGTCGACTCGATCAAGAACGGCGACATCCAGCTGGTGTTCAACACCACCGAGGGGGCCGGCGCCCTCTCGGACTCGCGCTCGCTCCGGCGCGCTGCCCTCTTGCATAAAGTCCCGTACTACACCACTCTTGCCGGGGCGATGGCGGCGGCCGAGGGGATCAAGGCCTATCTCGGAGGCGATCTCGAGGTCCGCGCCTTGCAGGAATACTTCGCGGCCTGAAGATGGCGCGGCTTCCGTCTTGATCGGAGGCCGTGTCGTTTGCGGTTCAGGACTTTCTTACTCTGGCCCGGAAGGAGCGACGTGCTCCTGGCCGGGCCTATTCATTGTGGCGCGAGACGATGACGATAGACAAGGTTCCGATGACGGTGCGCGGTTACGCAGCGCTGGAAGAGGAGTTGAGGCACCGCCAGCAGGTGGAGCGCCAGCGCATCATCCAGGCCATCGCCGAGGCCCGCGCCCTCGGCGACCTGTCGGAGAACGCCGAGTACCATGCGGCCAAGGAGGCGCAGTCCCACAACGAGGGCCGCGTGCTCGAACTGGAGAGCATGATCTCGCGCGCCGAGGTGATCGACGTGACGAAGCTCTCGGGCACGAAGATCAAGTTCGGCGCCACGGTGAAGCTCCTCGACGAGGACACTGAGGAGGAGAAGACCTACCAGCTCGTCGGCGAGCCGGAGGCGGACGTGCGCTCGGGCCTGGTCTCGATCACCTCCCCCATCGCCCGCGCCCTCATCGGCAAGGGCGTCGGCGACACCGTCGAGGTGACGACGCCGGGTGGCGGCAAGTCCTACGAGGTCGTCGCCGTCCAGTACGGCGTCTGACGGCACCATGCCGTCACGGGTCCTGCGGATCGCGGGAGCGCTCCTCGGCCTCACCGTCCTCCTTGCAGGCGCGGTCCGGGCTCAGGAGCTTCCGAGGCTCGGGCCGGAGCGGCTGTCGGGCGTTCGGGTCGACGTCCAGCGCCTCCTCGCGCAGGGGGGCGGGGCGCAGGCCGAGGCCTTGCGTGGCGATCTGCTCGCGGCCCTGCGGACCGAGTTCGCCGACGCGCTCGGCGGGCGCGGACCCGTGCTGGTGGTTCGGATCACCGGACTGAGCATCAATCCCTATGTCGGCGGCGAGGGTGGGCGCGGGCGCTTCGGCGGCGGGGCACAGAGCGACTACCTCGACGGCGAGGCCCTGCTGGTCGGGCGCAAGGGCGAGATCCTCGCCCGCCATCCCCAGCTCTCGGCCAGCCCGTCCAGTTCGGGTGGCGCCTGGTACGATGCCGAGTCCGAGCGCCGCCGCGTCACCGCCATCGCACAACACTATGCCGGCTGGCTCCGGCGGGCCTTCCCCAGGGATTGAGCCGCCGGAGGCACGGTTTGCCCGTCCCGAGGATTGACCTGGATCACCCGATGTCGGCAGCGTCCGCGATGCCTTCCGATTCCGGCGCGTCGACGCCGCTTCCCGAACTCGCACAGGCCCGGACCTGGATCGTCACGGACGGCAAGGCCGGCGACGAGACCCAGTGCATCGGCATCGCCGAGACCCTCGGCGTCCCCTTCGAGGTGCGGCGCATCACACCCCGGCCGCCCTTCGGCTGGATGGCGCCCTGGGGGCCGATCGATCCGCGCGATCAGCCCGGCAACCGGCGGGGTAGCCTCGCGGGCCCTCTCCCCGACCTGCTGATCGCCTCGGGACGCCGCGCGGTGCCGTATCTCCGCGCCATCCGGCAGGCCTCGGCGGGGCGCACCTTCACGGCCTTCCTCAAGGATCCGCGCACCGGGCACGACACCGCGAACTTCGTCTGGGTCCCGGATTACGACGATCTGCGCGGGCCCAACGTCTTCACCACCCTGACGCCGCCGCACCAAGTCACGCCGGCGCGCCTGGAAGCGGCCCGCACGGCGCCCGACCCGCGCTTCATCGATCTACCCTGGCCCCGCATCGCCGTGCTGGTCGGCGGCGACAGCCGCCATCTGAGCTACCGCTCCGCCGACATGCGCCGCCTCCTGCTCGAACTCACGAAGCTCGCCGAGGGCGGCTGCTCGCTGATGGTCACGGTGTCCCGCCGCACGCCGCGGAACCTGCGCGAGGCCCTGCGCGAGCTCGTGGCGACCAAGGGTGGCTTCTTCTGGGACGGGACCGGCGTGAATCCCTACGTTCCGATGCTCGCCTGCGCCCAGCAGATCGTGGTCACCTCCGATTCGGCCAACATGGTGGGCGAGGCCGTGACCACCGGCGCGCCGGTCCTTCTGTTCAACCTGCCGAAGACCTATATCCGCCACAGGCGGCTCTTCGCCGGGCTGGCGATGGCGGGCGCCCTGAAGCCCTTCGTCGGCCGCCTGGAGGAGCTTCACTACCAACCCCTCGATGCGACACCCGCCATCGCCGACGCGATGGCCAAGGCCTATGCCGAACACCGCGCGCGATGGGCCTGAAGGAGACGAGACCGATGGCCACGGACATCGAGAACGATCCGGGCTTCGCGGAGGCGATCCGGGGTCCCTGGCCGATGGAGCGGATGCGGACCCAAGGAGAGCCTGTCGGCACGAAGATCGTGCCGGAAACCGGCATCCTCGAGGGCCAACGCGACGGCGGCGACATCGCCACCACGCCCGGGACCACGCTCAAGGCGATCCCCGGCGTCTGCGTCGCCGAGTCTGAACCGCGGGATCTCCGGATGTGTGTGTGTTCAAACGGTCGTTCCTCGAACGACAACCGCCCAGCCCTTGCTTTTGAAGCCGCAGCCTAGAGCATATTCAAGGCCCGCACGCTCACTCCAGCCCTTCAGGCTCGCTATGACCACACACAAGACCAAGGTCCTCATCATTGGGGCGGGGCCGGCCGGCTACACCGCAGGCATCTACGCGGCACGGGCCAACATGCAGCCCATCTTGGTGACCGGCATCCAGCCCGGCGGCCAACTGACCATCACAACGGATGTCGAGAACTACCCGGGCTTCGCAACCGCGGTCCAGGGACCCGACCTGATGGAGCAGATGCGCCTGCAGGCGGAGCATGTGGGGACTCGGATCGTCTACGACACCATCGTGTCGGTAGACCTGTCCAAGCGACCCTTCGTGGCCCAGGGCGATGGCGGAGACACCTACGTCGCCGATACCCTGATCGCCGCGACCGGCGCACAGGCCCGATGGCTGGGCATCCCGTCGGAGATGGACTTCAACGGGGCCGGGGTATCCGCCTGCGCGACCTGCGACGGGTTCTTCTACCGTGGCAAGGAGGTCGTCGTGGTTGGCGGTGGCAACACGGCGGTCGAGGAAGCCCTCTATCTCGCCAACCTCGCCTCGAAGGTGACCGTCGTACACCGGCGGGACCGCTTCAGGGCGGAGCCCATCCTCCAGGATCGGCTGTTCGCCCACCCGAAGATCGAAGTCGTCTGGAATCATGTCGTCGAGGAGATCCTCGGCCGCCGCGAGCCGGTCAAGGCCGTGACCGGCGTACGGCTCCGGAACGCCGACACCGGCGCGTTCCGCGACATTCCCACGGACGGTTTGTTCGTCGCCATCGGCCACGACCCCGCGACAAAGCTGTTCGCCGGTCAGCTCGAAACGCTGGAGGGTGGCTATATCAAGATCGTCCCCGGAACGACCAGGACCAACGTCGACGGTGTCTACGCCGCCGGCGATTGCGCGGAGTTCGTCTACCGTCAGGCTGTCGTCGCAGCCGGAATGGGGTGCATGGCGGCCCTTGAGGCCGAGAAGTTTCTCGCCGAGCACGCGCCGGACCCGAAGATCAGGTCCGAGGAACGTCGCGAATCCGAGATGATCGGCGCCTACGGCTAGGTGTGAGCTTTCAGGAGGTTGTCCATCCAGTCCGAACCGAGGACGCTGGAGTTGCGACGCTGCAGCCGGCGGGCGCACCAAGCCCGACACCCCGAAGACCAACGGGAAGGTCGAGCGCTTCGTCCAGACGTCCTTGCAAGAATGGGCCTCCGCACACGCCCACAAAACCTCCGACCAGCGCGGGCAGGAACTCGAGGCCTGCCTCTTTCGCTACAACTGGCACCGGCCCCACATGGGCATCAAGCGCCAGACGCCCATCAGCCGACTCGCACTCTTCGAGGACAACCTGTTGATGCTCCACACCTAGCCACTGGTCCGAACGCGGCTACACAGCATGACCGACCAGGGACCATGCCGAGCACGAGGTGGCATCGTGCGACGGGGGCGTAGGCGGCCAAGTCCGGCGCCAGGAGCGCCGGAACGTGGAACAGGCCGAAGAAACGGATGGGGACGGCAAGCGGCGACGCAGAGACCGTAGCCCACCCCGGAGAGGGGAAGGGTGATGATCAAGCCCCAAGAGGCCCGCCGCGCGGTGGCAGCCGCCGCAGTGTCGCCCAGGACCACGCGTATGTCGGTCAAGGCCAAGGCGACGTGCCCGAGAGACATGTGCAGCTGGAAGGGGTCGAATCGCAGCGCGATCGGGATCGACGGGGCGAACGTGATCCAGCCGGGTGCCACGAAGAACACGATCAGCCCGGCGCCCGTCCAGCGCAAGAGGCGGGAAGCGCGGCTCTAAACCAGGCCCACATCCGTGCCGGCGTGAGCGCGGATCGCCATGCTACTCGGCGCTCTCGGCTTCCGTGGAGACTTGGATGGCGATGTCGTCGGAGACGAGCGGGAGCGCTGTCGTCATGCCGAATTCGCTGCGGTGGATCGTGGTGGTCGCGACGAAACCCAGCACTTTGCGACCATCGGCTGCCGGCTCGACGGCCACGCGCAGGACGATGGGGTGCGTGACGCCGTGCAGGGTGAGGGCACCCGTCACTTCCGCCGTCCGCGCGTCGAGTTTGCGCACTGCGGAGGATTGAAAGCTCATCGTCGGGAAATGCGCGACGTCGAAGAACGTGTCGCGAATGTAGCCGTCGAGTTGCTCGGAGCCGGTGGTGACCGAGGCAGCCGCGACGGTGAAGTCGACGCCGCTGCGCTGCGGATGCTCCAGGTCCAGGGCCAGCCGTCCGCTGAAGGAGCTGAAGCTTCCGTGGGTCTTGCCAAAGCCGACGGAGGCGACGTCGAAGGCGACGTGCGTGTGCGCGGTCTCGATGGGGAAGGCGGTCGCAGCCACGGCCTCGCGCGCCACGAACAGGGCTGGCGCGGCAACCATCAGGCCCGCAACCGCGCGGCGGGTCCGCGATGGACGCCACAGGGCACGGTGTCGGGCAAGGAACGTGGTGGGACGGGTCGATGGGAGCATTGATGCTTCTCCGCTTGACCCCGGACGCACATGGTGTCCCCGGGGCATGGTATGGCTTGCCGAGGGCCGCGCCGATCACCGGGCGGGGCCGAAATGGTCAGGCTACCGGGATGGACCGCCCGACGCGGGAGATCATCGCCGATCGACGCACCGCTTTCCAGCGGGGACGGACGGCGTGTCCCGCAAGATCTGAGATCGCCCCGCGCGCGCACGACCGCTTGCGGGAGGCCGGGGGCCGGTCCGGAACCGTCCTGGTCGATGCCGGCTGCGGCGGCACCGCCCGCCGACAGGCCGTGCCCGAAAGCCCGTCCCGGGCCAAGCTCCGAGCCGAGCGCGGCCCTCCTCGACAGCCGTGGACATTTGGTGCCCTGCGGGGAGAACAGGCAACTGTATTCACGTTGCGATTGCCGGATCGCAGTCGATACCGGCGGCGAGCGTGACGAGGAGCGTGCGCGGTGGCGATCAAGGTCGCCTTGGTCGGCTTGCCGGCGTCAGGCGCTCCCGGAATGTGCGGAAGGCGGCGGAGCAGCGCGAGGCTTGCTGGGCCGAGAGAGAGGATCGTTCGCGCGACCGGCCGTAACGAGCTGGCTGCGACGCGTCGCCTGCGCCGCGACGCAGCTAGGTGTTTGATCCCGGCATTTGGTGGAGCGGGTACCGGGAATCGAACCCGGGTATTCAGCTTGGAAGGCTGCTGCTCTACCATTGAGCTACACCCGCATCGATGACCGAACAGGATGGTCGCCGAAGCATGAGACGCGAGCGAACGGCTCGGGTTCTCGAAGATTTGGTGGGGGAAGTAGGACTCGAACCTACGAAGCTTACGCAGCGGATTTACAGTCCGCCCCCTTTGCCGCTCGGGACATTCCCCCAAACCGGCCGCCCTTCAGCGGCGCGCCGTCCTTATGATGACGGCTCGGGCACGAGTCAACCGCATCGCTCAATCGAAATGCGCGAGATCGCAGATCCGCATCTGCGCGCGCTCGGCACCGCGCCACGTGTCGACGGACAAGGTTCCGGCGACGTGGACCTCGCGGCCGATTCCGGAAAGGATCGCCTGTCCCAGCGGCCCCTGCGCGGCCCGGAACGCGATGGCGCCGATCGCCTGACCGTCGCGGCTGCGCAGCCGCGCCCGCACGTGCCCGTGGCCGACGATGCCGGCATCGACGATGCGATGGCGGGGCAGGACGAAGGTCGGTTCGGGGGCGGCCGCTCCGAACGGTCCGGCGCGGTGGATCATCCGGACCATCTCGGCGGTGGCGCCGCCAGCGCTCAGCGTGCCGTCGACCATGAGCGCTTCGACGGCTCGGGCGTCGGCCACGTTGCGCGCCAGGGCGGCACCGAGATGCTCGCCAAAGCGCGTGACGTCGGGCCCCGAGAGGGTGACGCCGGCCGCCATGGCATGGCCCCCTCCTTTCAGCGCGAGGCCCGCCTCGACGGCCGCGCGCACCGCGTGGCCGAGATCCGCTCCGGGAATCGAGCGGCCGGAACCGGTCGCGGTCCCGTCGGGGCGCAGCGCGAAGGCGAAGGCCGGGCGTCCGAAGCGCTCCTTCAGCCGCGCCGCGATGAGGCCGACGATTCCGGGGTGCCAGTCGGCGGAGGCGGCGACCAGGATGGGACGATCGGGGTCGAGGCTGAGGGCGTGGTCCATCTCGGCCTCGGCGGCCGCGACGGCCTGCGCCTCGATGGCTTGGCGCTCGCGATTGAGCCTGTCCAATTCGGCGGCGATGCGGGCGGCCTCCACCGGATCGGCGGTAGTGAGGAGCCGCGCGCCGAGCCCCGCGTCGCCGATGCGGCCGCCCGCATTGATGCGCGGTCCGACGAGGTAGCCGAGATGCCAGGCTTCCGGGGGCTCGCTCAAGGAGGCCGCATCGAGGAGGGCGGCGAGGCCGAGGCGCCCGCGTGCCCGCATCACCTTCAGGCCCTGGAGCACGAAGGCGCGATTGAGGCCGACGAGCGGCACCACGTCCGCGACGGTGGCCAGGGCCACGAGGTCGAGGGCGTCGGTGAGATCGGGCAGGCGCTCGGGCGGCGCTCCATCCCGCCGTAGGCGCCGGTTGAGCGCGACCAGGGTGAGGAAGACAACGCCCGCCGCGCAGAGATGGCCGAGGCCCGAGAGGTCGTCGAGGCGGTTCGGGTTCACCAGGGCCCGCGCGGGTGGCAGGTGCTCCGGCGCGCCGTGATGGTCGAGCACCACCACGTCGAGACCGAGCAAGACCGCCGCTTCCAGGGGGGCGTGCCCGCTGGTGCCGCAATCGACGGTGACGAGAAGCGTCGCGCCCGCCTCGGACAGGGCCGTGACGGCGGCGACGTTGGGTCCGTAGCCCTCGGTGATCCGGTCCGGGATGTGAATGCGGACGTCGAGGCCGAGGCCGCGCAGGTAGGCGGCCAGCAGGGCCGCGCTGGCCGCGCCGTCGACGTCGTAATCGCCGAAGATCGCCACGCACTCTTTCGCCGCGACCGCGCGGGCGAGACGCTCGACGGCAGCCCCCATGTCCACGAGGCAATCCGGGTCCGGCATCAGGTCGCGCAGGCGCGGTTGCAGGTGGGCCTCGGCTTCGGCCGGACGAATGCCGCGTCCGGCCAGGACGCGGGCGAGCAGGTCGGGCAGGGCGTGAGCCTGGACCATCGTGGCCGCGTAGGCCTGGAGGGCCGGGTCCGCGCAGCGGTCCCGCCAGGGACGCCCGAGGACGGAGCGGGAAACGTCGAGGAACGCGCGCGGCGCGTCGAGGGCATGGGCGGCTGACACGGGCGGGATCATAGCGAGAAGCGCCGCCGACCGCTGCATCCCAAACGACAAAGGGGCCGGCGATCGCGCGCCGGCCCCCTCGATCCTGAACGTCGGGTCCGACCCGCGCGGCTCAGAGGTTCTTGACGATGCTGTCGACCACCTTCTTGGCGTCGCCGAACAGCATCATGGTGTTGTCGCGGAAGAACACCTCGTTCTCGACGCCGGCATAGCCGGAGCCCATGCCGCGCTTGATGAACAGCACGGTCTTGGCCTTCTCCACGTCGAGGATCGGCATGCCGTAGATCGGCGAGGTCTTGTCGGTCTTGGCCGCGGGGTTCGTGACGTCGTTGGCACCGATCACGAAGGCCACGTCGGCCTGCGGGAAGTCGCCGTTGATGTCCTCGAGCTCGTGCACCTCGTCGTAGGGGACGTTGGCTTCGGCCAACAGCACGTTCATGTGCCCGGGCATGCGGCCGGCGACGGGGTGGATGGCGTACTTCACCTCCACGCCCTCCTTCTTGAGCAGGTCGACCATCTCGCGAAGGCTGTGCTGGGCCTGGGCCACCGCCATGCCGTAGCCGGGCACGATGATGACGCGCTCGGCGTTCTTCATGATGTAGGCCGCGTCGTCCGCCGAGCCCTGCTTGACCGGACGGGTCTCGACGGCGCCACCGCCGGCACCCGCGGCGGCATCGCCACCGAAACCGCCGAGGATCACCGAGATGAACGACCGGTTCATCGCCTTGCACATGATGTAGGACAGGATCGCGCCCGAGGAGCCCACGAGGGCGCCGGTGATGATGAGCGCGAGGTTGCCCAGGGTGAAGCCGATGCCGGCCGCCGCCCAGCCCGAGTAGGAGTTCAGCATCGAGACGACGACGGGCATGTCGGCGCCGCCGATCGGGATGATGAGCAGCCCGCCGAGCACGAAGGAGAGGATGACGATCAGCCAGAAGACCGCCTTGCTCTCGTTGCCGATGAAGATCGCGATCAGCACCACGAGGGCGATGCCCAGCGCGATGTTGATGGCGTGGCGCTGCGGCAGCATGATCGGCTTGCCGGACATACGGCCGTCGAGCTTCAGGAAGGCAATGACCGAGCCCGTGAAGGTGATGGCACCGATGGCGACACCGAGCGCCATCTCGAACAGCGACTCCTTGTGGATGTGGCCGTTCTCGAGGATGCCCACCGCCTGCGGCGCGTAGAGCGTCGCAGCCGCACCCATCACGGCCGCGAGGCCGACGAGGGAGTGGAAGGCCGCGACGAGCTGCGGCATCGCCGTCATCGGCACGCGCTTGGCGATGACCGCGCCGGCACCGCCGCCGATGGCGAGGCCGAGGATCACGATGCCCCAGGCGCCCGCGCCGGCCGGCGGATGGCCGACCAGGGTTGTCAGCATGGCCAATCCCATGCCGATCATGCCGTAGAGGTTGCCCTGCCGCGACGTGGTCGGGTGCGAGAGGCCCCGCAGCGCCATGATGAACAGGACGCCGGAGACGATGTAGAGAAGGGATGAGACGTTCTGGGACATGTCTCAGGCCTTCTTCTTGTACATGCCGAGCATGCGCTGAGTGACGAGGAACCCGCCGAAGATGTTCACGCTGGCGAGGATGATGCCGATGAAACCGAAGAGGCGAGCCCAGCCGGTGCCGTGTTCGACGTAAGGAACGCCGGCCGCGAGGAGCGCGCCGACGATGATGACCGAGGAGATCGCATTGGTGACGGACATCAGCGGCGTGTGGAGGGCGGGGGTGACCGACCAGACCACGTAGTAGCCGACGAAGATCGCCAGCACGAAGATCGCGAGCTGGAAGACCGTGGGGTCGACGGCGCCGTGGGTCACGGCGCTGATGCCGTGGCCGAGGCTGTCGGCGTAGCGCTGCGCATCGGCGGCGTGCTGCTGCGCGATATCGGCAGCGGTTCGGGCCGCGGCAGCGGCGGTGCGCGCCTGCTCGGCGGCCTGATCGGGGGGAAGCGTGGCCATCGTATCCTCCGTCGGGATCAGGATTTGGGTTGGAACGAGGGATGCGAGACCTGACCGTCCCGGGTCAGGTTGGTCGCCTTGACGAGCTCATCGTCCCATTTCACCGCGAGGGTCTTCGCGTCTTTGTCGATGAGCGTCTCGACGAAGGCGTAAAGGTTGCGGGCGTAGAGACTCGAGGCCGTGGCGGCGAGGCGGCCGGGCACGTTGAGGTGGCCGACGATCTTCACGCCCTTGTCGGTGACGACGATCTCGCCGGGCTTGGCGCCCTCGACGTTGCCGCCGCGCTCGACCGCGAGGTCGATCAGGACCGAACCCGGCTTCATTGAGGCGACCATGGCCTCGGAGACGAGCTGGGGCGCCGGACGGCCGGGAATCAGGGCCGTCGTGATGACGATGTCCTGCTTGGCGATGTGGGTGGTGACGAGGTCGGCCTGCTTCTTCTTGTACTCGGCCGACATCTCCTTGGCGTAGCCGCCCGAAGTCTCGGCCTGCTTGAATTCCTCGTCCTCGACGGCGACGAACTTCGCACCGAGGGATTCGACCTGCTCCTTGGTGGCGGGACGCACGTCCGTGGCGGTGACCACCGCGCCCATGCGGCGGGCCGTGGCGATGGCCTGGAGGCCGGCGACGCCGACGCCCATCACGAAGACGCGGGCGGCCGGCACCGTGCCGGCGGCGGTCATCATCATGGGCATGGCGCGGCCGTACTCGGCGGCACCGTCCACGACGGCGCGGTAGCCCGCGAGGTTGGCCTGGCTGGAGAGCACGTCCATCACCTGCGCGCGGGTGATGCGGGGCATCAGCTCCATGGCGAAGGCGTCGAGCCCGGCCTCGGCCATGGCGCCGAGTTCCGCCTCGTGACCGTAGGGGTCCATGATCGCGACCACGGTGGCGCCGCGCTTGAGGAGAGCGATTTCTTCGGACGAAGGCCGCCGGACCTTCAGGACGAGGTCGGCGGAGCCGGCGGCATCCGCCGCCGAGCCGGCGATGGTGGCGCCGGCCGCCTCGTACTCCGCATCCGGCACGCCGGCCTTCAGACCGGCGCCGGACTGAACGGCCACATCGGCCCCGAGGCCGATGAATTTCTTGACCGTTTCTGGCACCGCCGCGACCCGCGGCTCCGCGGGATCGGTTTCCGATAATACAGCGATGCGCATGCAGGAATGCTCCTTAAAGGACGGCCCGAAGGCGACCCGCAAAATCAGTCAGATTGTGGAGAGGAAGATCAGGCGAAGGCGAGGTACAGGGCAAGAAGAATGCCGACCGCCAGGGGGGCCTTGTAGCCGACCGCCGGGGCCAGGGCACCGACGGTTCCGGCGATACCGGACAGGATCACGCCGAAGATCGCCGTCAGCCACGCCTCGCGAATGCCGCCGATGGCCAGCGCCAGGACCCAGCACAGCACCACGCCGGTGCCGATTTCGACGAACCGAACGAAGCCGCGATAGGTCTGCTCGTGGGTCTTCTCATCCATTGCCGGGCTGTAATGCACGCCGGACACGGTCTTGGTATCGGCCATCTTGTGGGCGTCCCCTTGGGCATCATCTTGATTTGTTCCAAGGGGATTTAGCGCATGCCAAGGTCGCTCGCAATCGACATGCGCGCCTCGCTATCGCCACGAACGGCTTTTTGTAGGCTCGCTTTCAAGCCGGCAACGGAAGTCCGGCCTGCACCAGCGCCTCGCCCTGGCGCGCTTCGAGGTCGGCGAGCGAGAACCGGTCGATCTCGGCCTCGAACAACCGATGGTAGTTCAGCTCGGAGCGCAGGTGCAGGAAGACCGCGCCGAGGCCGACCGCGGCCCGATCCATGAACACGAATTCCTGGGGGATCGTCACAGGCCCGCGCGCCTTGAGGGCCTGATGCACCTCGAAAGCCTGGCGCCGCCCGTATTCGCCGGGCTTGACGCCGTCCGCGACGGTCCGCGTCCGGTCCTCGAGGATCGGCCCGTAGATGAAGCGCGCCCAGATGTTGAGGATCTCCACCAGTTCCCTGTTGAGGTTCTTGAAGCCCCAGGTCTCGTAGGCGTGGAGGATGCGGGCCTCGTCGTTGGTCAGCAATCCCCGGTAGAGATCGACGACGCCGCCCACGAAACGCGGGTGGAAGATGCGCACGCAACCGTAATCGAGCAGGTTGATGCCCTGTGCCTCGCCGCCTTCCGAGAATACCGTGTAATTGCCGAGATGCGGATCGCCGTGGATGACGGCGGCCCGACTGAACGGATGCCACCAGGCCTTGAACATCGATTGTGCGAGCCGGTTGCGGATCTCGATGGGCGAGGCGGCGAAATCGAGGATGCGGTCGCCGTCGAGCCAGCCGAGCGTCAGCAGCCGCTTGGTCGACAGATCCTTGTGGATGGCGGGCACCCGCACGGCGTCGATGTCCCGCAAGACGTTGCCGTAGAGCACGCCGTGTTTGGCCTCGCGCTCGTAATCGAGTTCCTCGCGGACCCGCGCGCCGATCTCCTTGGCGATCTCGCGGGTGTCGAGCCAGGTGGATATCCGCCGGTGCAGGGCGAAGGCGACTTCGAGCTGCTTCAGATCGGCTTCCACGGCCGATTGCATGTCCGGATACTGGAGCTTGCAGGCGAGCCGGGTGCCATCGGGGGCCGTGGCGCGGTGGACCTGCCCCAGCGAGGCGGCGGCGGCGGGCTTCAGGTCGAAGCTCTGGAAGCGGCCCTGCCAGTCCGGGCCGAGTTCGGCCATCATCCGGCGCTTGACGAAGGCGGCTCCCATCGGCGGGGCGTCGGCCTGGAGTTTCTGCAGTTCGGTGGCGTATTCGGGCGGCAGCAGGTCCGGCACCGTAGCGAGCAGTTGCGCCACCTTCATGATCGGGCCCTTCAGCCCGCCTAGGGCCTGGGCCAAAGCCGCCGCGTTGCTGGGCGCTTCCTTCCCGCCGAACAGCTTGGCACCGGCCATGCGCGCCGCCACCCCGCCCACATTGGCGCCGACGCGGGCGTAGCGGCTGGCGCGCGCGGAGAAGCGGTTGGCTTCGCGATCGGTATCGGCCATCGGGTGCATCAACTCGGCAGAGAAATGTTCTGTCGACATAAGCGCGCTGCCTCTGCTTGCCAGGGCAGCGGGCTCTTGCGTCGCGGATCGGCGTTCAGGCGTTCGGCCGGTTGTCACGGATCCAGCGCACGAGACCGGATTCGTCGATCTCTCCGGCGGCGAGCCATCGGATCATCACGACGGCCTCGGCTTCCTCGACCAGGAAATCGACGCCGTTCAATCCGAGGACAGCGATCAGCGACAGGAGGGCTGCCCGCGTGTTTCCATCGATGAAGGGATGGTTCTTCGCGATCTCGAAGGCGTAGGCCGCCCTGTTCACCGGCCGTCCCAGGGCCGATTCCAGAGCACTCCTGTCGCGAAGCCGGGCGGGCCTCCGAACAGGCGAAGCCGGCATGCGTGGATCGCCTGAACGAGATCGCCGCTCAGCCAGATGATCTCGCTCTCCACCTCGCTTACTCGGCGAGCTCGCTCAGGCCGCCGCGATAGCTCTTCATCGCACGCTCGGCGATCTCCATGCCCTTCTCGAACGTCGGATCGAGGGGGGAAAGCGCACGAGCCGCCGTCATTCTCCGTGACGGAGAGCCCATCGCCCTGAGACAGATTGAGCTTGCCGAGACATTCCTTCGGAAGGATCAGCCCGGTCGAACTCCCGATCTTATCGACCTCGAGCGTCATCGCGAACCTCTTCCGTTAAACAAAATGTCTACCGGAAGAGGTTCGGCACCAAGCGGTCGTCAGGCTTCCATCGCTTCCAGCTCCGCGATCATCCCCTCGATCATCGAGAGGCCGATCTGCCAGAAGCCGGGATCGCGGGCATCGAGCCCGAAGGGCGCCAGGAGTTCGCCGTAGGGCTTCGCGCCGCCCGCCGAGAGCAGGTCGAAGTAGCGGTCGACGAAGCCGTCCTCCGCCTTGGCGTAGACGCCGTAGAGAGAGTTCACGAGACAATCGCCGAACGCGTAGGCGTAGACGTAGAACGGCGAGTGGATGAAGTGCGGAATGTAGGCCCAGAACGGCTCGTACCCCGCGTCGAGGGTGATCGCGGGACCGAGGCTCTCGGCCTGCACCGACATCCAGAGAGCGTTGATCTGTTCGGCCGTCAACTCGCCCTGGGCCCGGGCGAGGTGGACCTTGCGCTCGAAGGCGTAGAACGCGATCTGGCGCACCACCGTGTTGATCATGTCTTCGACCTTGGCGGCCAGCATCGCACGGCGCTGCGAGACGCTGGAGGTGGCCGCGAGCAGGCGCCGGAAGGTCAGCATCTCGCCGAACACGCTGGCGGTCTCGGCCAACGTCAGCGGCGTGGGTGCCATCAGGGCTCCGTTCGGGCCCGCCAGCACCTGGTGAACGCCGTGGCCGAGTTCGTGCGCCAGGGTCATCACGTCACGCGGCTTGCCCTGGTAATTCACCAGCACGTAGGGGTGGGCCGAAGGCACGGTCGGGTGCGCGAAGGCGCCCGGCGCCTTGCCGGGCCGCGTCGGCGCGTCGATCCAGTTCCGGTCGAAGAAGGTCCGGGCGATGTCCGCCATGCGCGGGGAGAAGGCGCCGTAGGCGTCGAGCACGGTGTCGCGCGCCTCGCTCCACGGGATGGTGCGCTGATCGACCTTCGGCAGGGGCGCGTTCCGGTCCCAGTACGGCAGGGCCTCGACGCCGAACCACTTTGCCTTGAGGAAATAATAGCGATGCGACAGGCGCGGATAGGCGGCCTGCACGGCCTCCACGAGGGCGGCGACCACCTCGGGCTCGACGCGGTTCGACAGGTGGCGGGCATCCGCCACGTCGGCGAAGCCGCGCCAGCGGTCGGAGATCTCCTTGTCCTTGGCCAGCGTGTTGGTGATCAGTGCGAAGGTGCGGAGATTCGCGCGAAAGACCTCGCTGAGCGCGCCGGCCGCCTCCTTGCGCACCGCGCCGTCCGGGTCCTGAAGCTTGTTGAGGGTGGGCTCCAGGGTCAGCGGCTCGCCCTGAACGGGGAAGCGCAGGGACGCGATGGTGCCGTCGAAGAGGCGGTTCCAGGCGGAGCGTCCCGTGACCGACTTCTCGAGGAACAGCTTTTCGGTGCGGTCGTCGAGCTGGAACGGCTTCTCCCGGCGCAGATCCTCGATCCAGGGCGCGTAGTGGGCGAGCGGGCCGCCCGCCATGGCCCGGTCCATGAGATCGTCCGGGATCCGGTTGAGTTCGAGGGCGAAGAACAGGAGGTGGCTCGAGGCCGTAGTCAGCCGCTCCTGGGTGTCGCCGTAGAACTTTTCGCGCTGCCCGTCGGTGGTGTCGCCGGAATAGACGAGGCCGGCGAAGGACATCAGCCGGCCGAGCAGGTCCTCGATCCCCTCATAGGCCGCGACGGCCTCGGCAAGCTCGGCGGAGGCGTCCGCCCCGCCGGCGATGTCCGCGAGGCGGCCGGCGTAGCGCTCCGAGAACCGGGCGCACTCGGCCTCGGCGCGGGCGAGGTCGGCGGTGAAGTCTGGGGAATCGATGCCCGCATAGAGGTCGGTCAGGTCCCATTCGGGCAGGGCGCCGAGATCGGCCGCGCGCGCGGCCGCCCTGGCCGCGCTGGCCCCTTCCGCATTCGCGACGAAGCCCGAACGGCTGGCATGGGCGACGGCTCGGCTCGGCATGATGGTCTGCTTTCCTGGCGACACGGCGGGTGCCATGCGCGCTGATATCGAGCGCCGGACCGGTGCGATCAATCGGGAATGCACCGAATCGTCGGCCCTGGGACGGTTTGTCGGGTTCTTTCCTGGCACCTTACACAGCGCAGGCACGCGCCGAGCGATGACACAGGCACGCGCCCAGCGAAGACGAAGACGCAGGCTCCAAGCGAAAACGGTGATCGTCGTTAAGCGCGGCTTTACGCTCTTCGGCCACCCTGCGGTTCGAAACGAAACAAGCCGGCGATCGAGGCAATCGGGCGACCCCGCGTCTCCGCTCCTCCGCGCCTGCGAACATCGAGGCTGCCCCATGTCGACAACGGTCCTCATCGTCGACGACGATCCCGTGCAGCGCCGCCTCGCCGAGGCCATGGTGCGGCGCCTCGGCTTCGAGGCGAAGGTGGCCGAGAGCGGTGAACAGTGTCTGGGTCTGCTGCGCTCCGGAGACGCGGTCGACGTCGTCCTCCTCGACCTCGTGATGCCGGGCGGCCTGGACGGCCTCGGCGTCATGGCGGAGATGCGCAAGACCGGTCTCGACGTGCCGGTGATCGTGCAGACCTCGAACGGCTCCATCGATGCCGTCGTCACCGCGATGCGCGCGGGCGCCGTGGATTTCGTGGTCAAGCCGGCGGGCGCCGAGCGGCTCCAGGTCTCGATCAAGAACGCCCTTAAGGTCGACCAGTTGGAGGAGGAAGTGCGCCGCATGCGCCGGCGCGCCTCGGGCGCCCTGAGCTTCAAGGATCTCACCTCGCGCAGCCCCGACATGGACCGGGTGATCCGGCTCGCGGAGCGCTCGGCCAAATCGAACATCCCGGTCCTGATCGAGGGCGAATCCGGCGTCGGCAAGGAGGTACTGGCCCGGGCGATCCAGGGCTCCGGTGACCGCCGGGGTAAGGCCTTCGTCACCGTGAATTGCGGCGCAATCCCCGACAACCTCGTCGAATCCACCCTGTTCGGACACGAGAAGGGCGCCTTCACGGGCGCCACGGAGCGCCATGTCGGCAAGTTCGTCGAGGCCTCCGGGGGGACGCTGTTCCTCGACGAGATCGGCGAACTGCCCCTCGACGCGCAGGTGAAGCTGCTGCGCGCCCTGCAGGAAGGCGAGGTCGATCCGGTGGGGGGCAAGCGCAGCGTGCGCGTGGACATCCGCCTGATCTCGGCGACGAACCGCTCCCTCCTCGACCTCGTGAAGCAGGGCCGCTTCCGCGAGGACCTGTACTACCGCCTCAACGTCTTCCCCATGACGCTGCCGCCCCTGCGCGCCCGCCGGGAGGACATCCCGGACCTCGTGCGCTCGTTCTGCGCGCGTTTTGCCGCCGAGGAGGGCAAGAAGGTCCGTGCCATCAGCCCCGAGGCGATGGCGCTCCTCACCCGCTACGGCTGGCCCGGCAACGTGCGGCAACTGGAGAACGCGCTGTTCCGCGCCGTCGTCCTCGCCGACGGAGACGAGCTTACGGTCTCCGAATTCCCGCAGATCGCCGCGCAGGTGGAGGGCTTCGACGTGCGCATCCCGGCGGCACCTGTGCAGCCGATGGTGCAGTCCGGCGCGCCGGAACCCGTGCGCGAGATCGTCCGGGTGGAGGTGCGCGACCCGCACGCCATGAGCCTCGTCACCGAGGAGACCGGCGAGATGAAAACCATGGACGGCCTTGAGGCCGAGATCATCCGCTTCGCGCTGCAATTCTATCGCGGCCGCATGTCGGAGGTCTCGCGCCGCCTCGGAATCGGCCGATCCACCCTCTATCGCAAGCTCAAGGACCTCGGCCTCGACGGGGACGAGAAGTCCGAAGAGGCGGCCTGACCGTTTTCGAGCGCTCGGCGTGTGTGCGATTGCACACGCTCGCGCTCGGCCCGATTATCCTAATGCCGTCGGCCGGCCCGGTCGGTCCCGAGGAGTTGCACCCATGGGCGTTTCGCGCTCCGCCGCCGTCGCGCTGTCGGCCCTGCTGACGGCCGCCACGGCACACGCCCAGACGCCGGATTCCACCGCGACGCCCCCCGTCGTCCGGAACGCGGCGGTCGATCCCGGCGCAACGGTGCCCGACGGCAAGCCGCAAGGAGCGGCGCCGGTCGGGGAAGCGCAGAAGCCCGCGCCCTCGCCGGAGGCACCGGCACCCGCCGCCGAGGCGCCGGCCCCGCCGCCCGTGCCGAGCGATCCGCAATCCGCCGCCGTCGCGGCGCGGCTCTCGGATGCCGCGCCCCTGTTGCCGCGTCTGTCCACCAAGGAGCGCGAGGCGATCCAGGCCTTCTACGCCCTGGGCGCCTTCAAGCCGGTCTGGATCGTCGACGGCGCCTACACGCCGGCGGCGAAATCCGTGGCTGCGCGCCTCGCCGCATCCGGCGAGGACGGCCTCACGGCCTCGGCCTACCCGGTGCCCGTCCTCGGAACCCAGGGCGTGAGCGAGGCGCAGATCGCGGATGCGGAGCTGAAGCTCTCGGCCGCCGTGGTGCTCTACGCGCGGGATGCGCGCGGCGGACGCATCAACCTCGCGGCCCTGTCCCGTCTGATCACGCCGGTCCTCGACATTCCGGCCCCCGACGCCGTGCTCGGCCGCATCGCCTCGGGCGGCAGCGGCGCCGGTGCGCTGCTGCAGGGCTACAACCCGAGCCAGCCCGGCTACCTCGCCCTGAAGGCCCGTCTCGCCACCCTGCGTGGCCACGGCCATACGCCGGAGGCTCCGAGCGTGCAGATCCCGCCCGGCGCGGTGCTGACGCTCGGGATGAGCGATCCGCGCGTCCCCGCCCTGCGAACCCGGTTCGGCCTCGAATCGCGCACGGCCGGCACCCTCGATGCGGCCCCGGGCGACCCGGAGACCTACGATGCCCGCGTGGCCGCCGCCGTCACGAAATTTCAGCGCGGGCGCGGCCTGCCCGCGACCGGCACGCTGACGGCCCAGACCGTCGCGGCCCTGTCCCGTCCCGACAGCCCTGCCCGTACCGACGAGGGCGAGGCCGCGCTGATCGTGAACATGGAGCGCTGGCGCTGGCTGCCCTCCGACCTCGGCCGCGACTACGTCATGGTCAACATCCCGGAATTCCGGGTGCGGGTCGTCCGCGACGGCCGCCAGCGCGACGAGGCCCGCGTCATCGTCGGCAAGACGGAATCGCCGACGCCGATCTTCTCGGGAATGATGGAGTATGCCGTCGTCAATCCGTCCTGGAACGTGCCGCCCTCGATCCTCAAGAACGAGTTCCTGCCGGGCCTCGCCCGTGATCCGAACTACGCGGCACGGCGCGGCTACGAGGTTGTCTACCGCAACGGCAACGTCTCCGTGCGCCAGCCGCCGGGCGAGCGGAACGCCCTCGGCTTCATCAAGTTCATGTTCCCGAACAACCATGCGGTCTACCTGCACGACACCCCGAACCGCAGCCTGTTCTCGTCGGCCCACAGGGCGCTGAGCCATGGCTGCGTGCGCGTCGAGGACCCGTTCCGCTTCGCGGACGCGGTGCTGCCGGATGCCTGGTCGAGCGAGCGGCTGAAGAAGCTGATCGGCAAGGGCGAGCGCCAGATTCGCCTGCCGGAGAAGCTGCCGGTGCATCTCGCCTACTTCACGACGTCGATCGACGAGACCGGCCGCGTCCAGACCCTGCCGGACCTCTACGGCTACGATGCGCGGATGAAGATCGCCCTCGGCCTGAGCCCGGGAAGCCTCCTCGTCGCCAAGGCGCCGGTCAAGGCGCCGGGCGCGAAGCCGGTCACGGCGACGCGCCCCGTCCCGGCCCCCAAGCCGGTGGCCGAAGCGCGGCGCAGGCCGCTGCGGGACGCATATTCCAACGGCGACGGATTGCCGACCCGGACATCCGCGGCCCGCGCGCCGGCGGATTTCGGCGACCCGGATCTCTGGACCCCGCGTCCGGGCCGCACGTCGAACGGCTGGTGGTGAGGCGCTCCGCGATCGAGGCGTCCTTTCGCGGCCAGATACGCACCGCCTCCTCGCACCGTCCCACGTGTGCCGGCGCACGCGCGGCACGATTTCGCCACGGTTGAGACTTAGCCGTTGACGCCTCGAACGGCGAACCGCCGGGACCCGGTAACCCGACGTTTACGGTTTTCGGCAACCTTGCGTTCACCATGATCCGCGCCGCGTGCGCGGGCTGGCAGAGGGTGAGACCACGGTGCTGAAGCGTCTGCCAGTCGGATCATCGTCACCCGGCACCGTGCTCCCGTCATCCGCCACGCGGTTCCGCCGTCTGACCGTCGCCGCCGGCATCGGCCTCGCCCTGCTCGGCGGCACGCGCGGCACGCAGGACGCGGTCGCCAACGGCGACACCCGCACCCTCTCGATCTATCACACCCACACCAAGGAAAGCCTGACCGTCACCTTCAAGCGCGACGGGCGCTACGACCGCGCGGCCCTGGAGCAATTGAACTGGCTGCTGCGCGACTGGCGTGTCGATGAGCCGATCAAGATGGACCCGCGCCTGTTCGACACGGTGTGGGAAGCCTACCGCTCCGTCGGCTCGCAGGAGCCGATCAACGTCGTGTCCGCCTATCGCTCTCCGGGGACCAACGCGATGCTGCGGCGCCGCTCGCGCATGGTGGCCGAGTACAGCCAGCACATGCTGGGCAAGGCGATGGACTTCTACCTGCCCGACGTGTCGATCGACCAGATCCGCGCCATCGGCATGCGGATGCAGCGGGGCGGCGTGGGCTGGTATCCGCGCTCCAACTCGCCCTTCGTCCATCTCGACGTCGGCTCGGTGCGTTCCTGGCCGCGCATGACCCACGATCAGCTCGCCCGGTTGTTCCCGGACGGCAAGACGGTGCATCTCCCCACCGACAACCGCCCCCTGCCCGGCTACGAGTCGGCGCGCGCCGAGATCCTGTCGCGTGGCGGCACCGTGCTCGGCGTGACCGAGGTGGCGCAGATGGACGAGGATGACGGCCCGAGCATCAAGGGCTTCTTCGCCAGCCTGTTCGGCGGCGGCAGCAGCCGCGAGGCGGAACCGCCCGCCCCCATCGCGAAAGCGGCCGCCGGCCGGTCGCGCGCCAAGCCGACGCCGGTCCTGGTCGCGAGCGCGGATGCCGACGACCAGACGGGCACGCGCGCCGCCCTCGCCTACGCCGCGCCTGCCGCCGACGAAACGCTCAAGACCGCGCTTCTGCGCCGGGACGGCCGCGACGCGCAGACCCTCCTCACCGCCGAGACACCGGCATCGACGCCCGCGGTCGAGCCCGCCACGACGATCGCGCTTCCGCTCCCGCCCCGGCGGCCGGCCGAATTCGCCGCCGTGACGGCGGCCCTGACCATGCCCCTGCCCCCGCCCCGCCCGGCGATCCAGGTGGCGAGTCTCGGCACGTCCGGCATGGCGAACCTGCCCGATCCGGCCCCAGCGCCCCGCTCCACGGCCCCGCTCGTGGCCGCCAATGCCGATCCCCGCGCGCAGCTTCGCGCGCTCTTCGCCGCCGCCAGCGCGGATGCGGAACCGGCGAGCCGGGCGGCACCGGTGAAGCTCGCCAACGCCAAGGCGAAGCTCGACGGTGCGCCGGCCGCGATCGTCACGCCGGCATCCGGCATCGCGACGCGCTTCTCGGCCCGCAGCCCGGGCGACGATCTTGCCGCCACGCGCTTCTCCGGGTCGGCCACCCGGGTCGTTCCCGGCACCCGGAACACCACGCCGCCGAGATAAACTCTCCGCGCGCCCGTCGATCCCGATCGCACACGCGAAGCCGAAGCGATCGCGCTCGCCAAGAGCGCCGTCGTTCGCAGGATCGCGGACGCTCGCGCGTCGATCTCCGGCCATGTCGCCGATGGTCGCGCCGACCCCGCCCCTCCGCTGTCATGTCATCCGGAGCGATGCGTTCGGTCGCGGGTTCGAATGCTACTGAAATCCAAGACTATGCAACATCTAATTGCATATCGAGAACTAGATCCGTTCATCGAACGATGCACTTGCGGACAAAAACAAAATCGACCACACGTCTTGGCAAGTCTATCCAGAAACGCCTTTATCAATCGTCATTGAATTAAATCAAAATATAATCTCGGTCATCAACGTCGCGATCTACTTAAATATGTAAAATGGCCGGTTCGCATCAATAGCGTTGGAAAATTCGCATCATCCCCCAAATGGAGTAAGACGCGCATCATTCCACTCGTCACAAGGTCGGGTCGTCTTGGGGCAGGATATGACTGCAACCAGGCTCTGGAAACCGGGATTGCCGGAGCCATGGAGGGAGGCGGTTCGCCATGTTTGCCCTGAGCTTGACCTGCCTTCTCGCCGGACTGGCCCTGGCGGCCGTCGCACGCAGCTACCCCGATCACCGCGCCACCCTCGAATGGGTCTGTGGGACGCTGGTGATCGCCGGCCTCGGCCTGCTCGGATTTGGACTTCGCCTGTTCCGGTAGCGCCGCGCGACGGCGCCGGACCGAGACGCCGCATCCGGGGGCCGATGAATGAACCGGGCGATGCGGCTCCCGGATCGGCCCGCGCGCCGCGCGGGGTCACCGATCCGGCTTCCGGTCCGATGGAGCGAATGCCGGATCAGACCATCCCGAGGGCCTGCATGTAGAGTTCGAGGATCGCTTCCTCTTCCTGGCGCTCGGCATGGTCCTTCTTGCGCAGGGAGATGATCTTGCGCAGGGCCTTGGTGTCGAAGCCGGTGCCCTTGGCCTCGGCGTAGACGTCCTTGATGTCGGAGGCGAGGCCGGCCTTCTCCTCCTCCAACCGCTCGATGCGCTCGATGAAGCTCTTGAGCTGGTCGGCGGCGACGGAGGAGGCGTCGACGGCGGGTGCGGCGGATGCGGCCATGGTCGTCTCAAGTCCCAGAATGCGAGGCGCGGTGCGACGCGCCGGAACCGCCTCGATAAGCCGTCAAGCTTACCGGGACCTTAGTGCGGCTCGGCCGCCGCCTTGGTGAAGGCGGCCTGTTGCTCCGGGGTCGCATCGGACTGGTGCAGGCGCTTCCACTCCGAATAGGGCATGCCGTAGACGGCCTCGCGGCTGTCGTCCTTGCTCATCGGCAGATCCTTGGCGTCGGCCGCGTCCTTCAGCCAGTTCGAGAGGCAGTTCCGGCAGAACCCGGCCATGTTCATGAGGTCGATGTTCTGGACGTCGGTGCGGCTCTGGAGGTGCGCCACGAGGCGGCGGAACACGGCGGCTTCCAGTTCGGTGCGGGTGGCGGCGTCGATCTCGGTCATGATCCTGTCTCCTGTGTCGCCGCCTGAGGTCGGCGCGACGGGGCCTTCCGTCAAGCGTCCCGAGTTCATCGGGCGAGCAGGGCTCATCGGGCGCGCACGATCCGGCATGCCAACCGCCATGCCAAATCCGGTTGCTCCCTTCGTGAGGGCGGATTTGGGGATGGCGGATTCGGGCGTCGCTCGGGCGCTACGCGGGATGAGCGAGACCGCCTCCGCTTCGATCGAGCGGAGACAGGATCAGACGCGGATGGGCAGCATCGGGGTGAGCAGGCGCGCAAATCGCTCCGCCCATTCGGCCTGGCCCGCCTCGCCGACGATGAGGTCCTGCCGGATCTCCACGAGGGCGTTCGGAAGACCGCGCGCCATCGCGTGCCGGTCGATCGTGTCGCCGGGCAGGCCTCCACCATAGGGTTCGTTGTCGCCCACCGTCAGCCCGGCCGGGTCGGCACGCAGCCCCGCGATCATCGGCGCGCTCATGCGATCGTCGCGATCCCAAAGGATTCCGACCTCCCAGGGACGCGGAACCCCACGCCAATACGGAGTGAAGCTGTGGATGGTGACGATGGCGGGACGGACGCCCGTCGCCTCGGCGGCCCCGATCCCCGCATCGACGGCCGCGTCGAAGGGCTCGTAGAATCGCCGGATGCGCTCGGCCTTCCCGGCCTCGTCGATGCGGGCGTTGCCCGGCACCACGGCGCCGTCGGAGAGGCGCATGACCAGGGTCGGATCGGCGCGCCCGCGATTCGGGTCGATGATCAGGCGCGAGAAGTGCGTCAGGATCGCCGGAACGCCGAGATGCGCGGCGAGGCGGCGCGTGACCGCCGCCGCACCGATGTCGTAGGCGATGTGCCGCGTGAACTCGTGCTCGGGCACGCCGAGCTGCGCCAGATCCTCCGGGACGTGGTTCGAGGCATGTTCGCAGATCAGGAGGAGGCCGCCCCCGGGATCGCCCGGAATCGTCTCGACGGGATGCGGTGGGTGCATGGGATCTCGCGCGGTCCGGTTCGGCGTGGAGCGGGATGCAAGGCCCCGGCCGCGTCGGCGGTGATCAAGCGCCAACCTCCGCTTGCCGAGGCGGCGAGCGTCGGGCACAGCACGTATCGCGGATCGCGCCGCGACGGCAACAATCCGGCCCCGCGCCGGAGGCACAACAATCCGGAGGAGAACCGCCGGGCCGCCCTCGCGATCGACAACCGGAATACGGAAACGCCATGACCGACACCGCTTCGCCCGACACCGCCGCGACCGAGACAGCCCGCGCCCTCCTCCTGCACTGCCTCGACGAGGCGATCGCCGCCGCCCATCCGGTGCGCTGCCTCGTGCCGCACCTGCCGGCCCCCGGCCAGGGCCGGCTGATCATCCTCGGCGCCGGCAAAGCCGGCGGCAGCATGGCGGCGGTAGCCAGCCGGTTCTACCGCGAGGAGCACGGCGTCGACCCGAGCCGGATCATCGGGCTCGCGGTGGCCCGCCACGGCTACGGAGAGGAGGCGCCGATGATCCGCATGGTCGAGGCGGGACACCCGGTGCCGGACCAGGCGGGCATCGACGCGACCATCGACGCCCTGAAGATCGCCGCAGATGCGGGTCCGGAGGACGACGTGCTGGTGCTCCTCTCGGGGGGCGGCTCGGCCAACTGGATCGCCCCGGCCGGCGACCTGACGCTCATCGAGAAGCAATCGATCACGAAGGCGCTCCTGCGCTCGGGCGCGCCCATCAACGAGATCAACGCCGTGCGCAAGCACCTGTCGCGGATCAAGGGCGGGCGCCTCGCCATGATGGCGCGCAACGCCCGCTCGATCCTGACCCTGGCGATCTCGGACGTGCCGCACGACGATCCGGCGGTGATCGCTTCCGGACCGACCGTGCCGGACCCCAGCACCCTGGCCGATGCCCGGGAGATCTGCGAGCGGCGCGGCATCCCGCTGCCGGAGACCGCGAGGGCGCTCCTGAACGATCCCGCCAACGAGACCCCGAAGGCGGGCGACCCGGCCTTCGCGCGGTCCGCCTACCACATCATCGCTCGTCCCATCGACGCCCTGGAGGCGGCGGCGGCGGCGGCCCGCCAAGCCGGCTACGAGCCGGTCATGCTCGGTCCCGACGTCGAGGGCGAGGCTCGCGAAGTCGCCGCCGAGCATGCCGGCAAGGCCCTCGAGATGGCGCGGGCCGGTCGCAAGGTCGCGATCATCTCGGGTGGCGAACTCACCGTGACGATTAGGGGCGAGGGCCATGGCGGCCCGAACCAGGAATACGCCCTGGCGCTGGCCATCGCCCTCGACGGCGCGCCGGGCATCCTGGGCATCGCCGCCGACACCGACGGGACCGATGGCGGGCGCGGCGAGGCCACGGACCCCGCCGGCGGCCTCGTCGACCCGACCACGCTGGCCCGCGCCCGCGATGCCGGGCTCGATCCGGCCGCGATGCTGGCCGACAACGATTCGACGAAGTTCTTCGCCACCATCGGCGACCTCGTCCAGCCGGGTCCCACACGCACCAATGTCAACGATTGCCGCATCATCCTTGTCGGTTAGCGGAACGGGCCGGGGCCGAGCCCTCGCGGGCACGGCCCTCGTGATCCTCGCGCTGGTTCCCGGCCCGGCCCGGGCCGACCTGCGCATGTGCAACCAGACCGCCAGCAAGGTCGGGATCTCCCTTGGCTACCGGGACCCACAGGGCTGGGTCACGGAAGGCTGGTGGGACGTGGCGCCGAAAGCCTGCGAGACCCTCCTGAAGGGGTCGCTGGCGGCGCGGTTCTACTACGTGTTCGCGGTGGACTACACGCGCGGGGGCGAGTGGAGCGGCCGCTCGCTGATGTGCACCAAGGACCGCGAGTTCACGATCCGGGGCGTCGAGGATTGCCTCGCGCGCGGCTTCGACCGCAACGGCTTCTACGAGGTCGATACCGGCGAGCAGAAGAGCTGGACGATCCAACTCACGGACCCGAATCAGCCGGCGGCACCCGCTCCCTAGGAGCAGGCGCGCGAAGCCATGCATGGCCGGCATCGCACTCTTCAATTTCGCGCCGCAACATGCGGCTCGCGCGCTTGACGCATCCGGTCACGGAGTGCTTGTGGCGCTCGCTCAACGTCGCTCGCCCGAAAGCGGCGGAGCCGATTCTTGGGGATGGAGACGACAGTGAAACGCTCACGCCGCACGAAGATCATCGCGACGCTCGGCCCGGCTTCCGACACGCCGGAGATGATCGAGACGCTGTTTCGCGCCGGCGCCGACGTCTTCCGGCTCAACATGAGCCACCTGCCCCGCGAGAAGCTGCCCGAGAAGATCGAGGTCATCCGCACCATCGAGCGGGAACTGAAGCATCCGATCGCGATCCTCGTCGACCTTCAGGGACCGAAGCTGCGGGTTGCCGCCTTCGCCGAGGGCGCCGCGATCCTGGAGAACGGCGCGACCTTCGTTCTCGACAGCGATCCGACGCCGGGCGACGTCTCGCGCGTCTTCCTGCCCCATCCGGAGATCCTCTCGGCCCTGGAGCCGGGCCATTGCGTGATCATCGACGACGGAAAGCTGCGCCTCACCGTGACGGAGGTGTCCGAGGGACGTGCGGTGACGCGGGTCGAGGTCGGCGGCCGCATCTCGAATCGCAAGGGCGTGTCTCTGCCCGACACCGTGATTCCCGTGGCGGCGATGACCGAGAAGGACCGTGGCGACCTGGAGGCCGGTCTCGCGGCCGGGGCCGACTGGATCGCCGTCTCCTTCGTGCAGCGTCCCGAGGACGTCGCCGAGGTGAAGAAGGTCGCGGCCGGCCGCGCCCTGATCATGGCCAAGATCGAGAAGCCGCAGGCGCTGACCCGCCTCGACGAGATCATCGAGATCTCGGACGGGCTGATGGTGGCGCGCGGCGACCTCGGCGTGGAGATGCCGCTGGAACAGGTTCCGGGCGTGCAGAAGCGCATCACCCGCGCCTCGCGCCGCATGGGCAAGCCGGTCGTCGTCGCGACGCAGATGCTCGAATCGATGATCACCGCCCCGGTGCCGACCCGCGCCGAGGTCTCGGACGTGGCGACCGCCGTCTACGAGGGCGCGGATGCCGTCATGCTCTCGGCCGAGAGCGCGTCGGGCGCGTTCCCCGTCGAGGCCATCAGCATGATGAGCCGGATCGCCGAGCAGGTGGAGCGCGACGCGCTCTACTGGACGATCCTCACCGCGCAGCGCTCCGAGCCGGACGCGACCGCCTCGGACGCGATCGCGGCGGCCGCGCACCAGATGGTCGATGCCCTGAACCTCACCGCCGTGATGGCCTGGACCCATTCGGGCTCCACCGCCCTGCGGCTCGCGCGCTCACGGCCGAACGCGACGATCATCGCACTGACGCCGAAGCGGGAGACGGCCCGGCGCCTCGCCCTGTGCTGGGGCACGCACCCCATCGTCACGAAGGACGCCAGCGACGTCGACGACATGGCCTTCCGGGCGGCGAAGTTCGCGGTGCGCGAAAACTTCGCCGAGATCGGTGGCCGGATCATCGTGGTGGCGGGCGTGCCCTTCGGGACGCCGGGCGCGACCAACCTCGTGCGTATCGCCTTCGTGACGCGCGAGCACGCCGCCAAGGCCTGACGGGAAGCCTGATACTGGTTCCGGTTGCCCCCTTCGGGACGATCAGACGCGACGGGCTCCCTCTCCTGGAAGGAGAGGGAGCCCGCGAGCCACAACGTCACCGAACTGATCAAGCCGAAACAGTCTGACATGAGCTTGGGCCAAGCCTCGGATCTGGATCCCCTCGGATCATGGATCCGGGGCGTGGCTCAGCGCGCTGGTGCGGGCTCGTTGAGGCCGATCACGGCGTCGACCACCGCGTCCGTCGCGACGCTGTGGACCATGTGGCCGATCCCCGGAAGCACCACGAGGCGGGCGCCCGGAATGCGCTCGGCCAGGGGCCTGGCATGCCGCGCGGCCGGCACGATGCCGTCGCGGTCGCCGGTGACGATGGTGGTCGGCACGGTGATCCCGGCATAGCGCGGGCTCTGCGCCTCGAGCGCCGCCGGCAGGCCGACGAGGTCCTGCACGTTCGCCAGCATCGTTCCGGGCCGCAGCACGAGGGCGGCGCGACTGGCCTCGAGGTAATCGGCCGGCGCGTCCTGCGGCTTGAAGACGGATTGTCCGACGCGGGGCAGGTAGTAGAGCCCCACCGGCGTCGCCACGGTCCGGCTCAGGAGCCAGGTCACCGAAGGCGTCAAGGCGAGGCGATAGTACCAGGGGATCGGCCCGATATCGGGCAGCGGCATCACCGCCGGCGCCACGAGGACGAGGCCCGCCACCACCGCCGGGTGATCCAGCGCGAGGGCGGTCGCGAGCGCACCTGCCCAGGAATGGCCGACGATCGTCGCGGGCCCGGTGCCGAGCACCGTCAACGCCTCCGCGATGGCATCGGCCTGCGCCTTCGGCGTCGCCATCGCGCCACCCGTGAGACGGTCGCTCCAGCCGAAGCCCGGCCGGTCGAAGGCGATCACCCGGAAGCCCTCGCTCGCGAGGCGCCGGCCGAGTTCCGCCATCGGGTCGGCGGCGTTGGCGGACGCCCCGTGCAGGAGCACCACGGTGCCACGGGTCGAGGGGTTCGGGCCGGCCTGGATCGTCGCGAGGCGGCCACCCGAGACGGCAACGAACGGACCGGCCGGTGGATAGCGGGCTTCGATGCGCGCCGTGATGAGAAGCGTGACGCCGGCCGCGACCAGCGCCAGGACGATGCCCCCGCCGAGGAGCCACAGGACGAGCTTGAGGAGGAGCATCGGCGCTAGAGGTCGCGACCGTCGACATCCGGGGCAAGGCGATCGATCGCCGATTGGAGGTGGTCCATGCGCGGGTAGATCGCGGCCGCGCGCCGGAAAGCTTCGAGCGCCCGGCGCTTGTCCTCCGTGCTCAGGTAGATCCGCCCGAGGGCCGCCCAAGCCTCGTAGTGTCGGGGCTCCAGCACCAGGGTGCGCTGCAGGTCCGAGATGGCCGCGGCGGAATCCGCGAGTTTCCAGAACAGGGTGGCGCGCCGGTTCCAACCCTCGGACCATCCGGGCTCGAGCGTGGTGGCGCGATCCATCAGTTCGACCGCCAGGGGGATGTCCTGGCCGGACATCGCCTGTCGCGCCCGCTCGGTCAGCAGGTCGGCCGTGGCGCTTCCCGAGCGGCCGAGCCTCTGCTCGATGAGCCTGGCGATGCCCTTGGCCTCCGCATCGTCTCCGGCGGCCTTCAGGCGCGCGAACAGGTCGTCGAGGCTGAGCGGTTGTTTCTTCTCCGCCTTCGGAGGGGCAGGTGCCGGCGCGGCGAATGCGGGCGGCGTCAGGAAAACGCAGAAAGCCGCGACGAGCGCGGCTTTCAGGCAGGATCGGTTCGGAAGCGGGCTCGACATCGGGTGAGCTTCCTCGTCCCGCGTCGCGCCGTCAACATGCGCACTCGCCGCGCCCCTCCGGATACGCTCCAGGAGGCGTGCGGCGCGCGCCTCAGCCCTGACGAGCCTTGAAGCGCTTCTGCGTCTTGTTGATGATGTAGACGCGGCCCTTGCGGCGCACGATCTGGTTGTCGCGGTGACGGCCACGGAGGGACTTGAGGGAGTTGCGAATCTTCATCGGTCTCACGTCGGCCGGGTCTTGAGCCCGCCGCCTGTCCATAGAGTCTCAGGAACGAGGCACCTGACGGCGGCCTCGGCGATGTGTCGATGCATCGCGGAAAGGCGGTTGCCTTATCAGGATTCGCGGGACCAAGGCAAGGCTTGAAGGCGTGTTCCTCGCCGAACGGCCATCGCGTCGTCGCTGATCCGTCCAGCGGACGAGACGCGAAAGTCCGGCAAGGGCATCGACGATGGCGCGATCGATCGCGCGCAGCGCCAGCGGAACCGCGACCCCCCACCCCGGGAGGTCTTGTCGCATTCACCTCAGCGCGCGTTCGATCGCTTCACGCGCAGGACAGCCCGTATTCCTGCCGGATCGGGCTTCGAGACCAGACGTCATCGCGGTCGGCCGCGCATCATCGATAAAGGACGGAATAAAATTTCCGTGATCCCCGCATGCTGACGGCTGTCCACTCGAAGCAATCTTGTTTTCCGCGACAGCATTGGCCGGCTTCCTGACGTCACGGCGCCCGTGCTGCGTTTGGTATGTCTCCGTAAACTGTTGCGTGTCACAACTTACCGGCACCTTCAATGCACGGAGACCCGATCGGTGACGGCGGAACTGGAGCAGTCGACACCAGGAAGTATCGTCGAGCGCCGCGAGGAGCGGAGTCCGACGAATTGGATCGCGACCATCCGTCTTCGCGATGGGACCGAGATCCCCTGCACCGTGAAGGATGTTTCAAAATCCGGCGCGAAGATCGGTGTCACTGCAAAACAATCCCTGCCGCCCGTCTTCATGCTGAGAATCATCGGTCGCGACTTCCTCTGCCTCGTACGCCTCGCCTGGCGACGGGGCGATTATGCCGGGGTTCGCATCGAACGGGTGGGCAAGGTGCCGAGCGCGGCCAAGACGACGGACGCTTTTTCGTCCGGCGACGAGAGATCGGTCGAGAGCGGCGGCATCGGTGTACCGTCGCGAAAACGGGGCATTTCCGCATTCTGAAGCCGGGCGACGCGCTCAGGCTCGCAGGAGGTCCCAGCCGTCACCGATGCCCTTTAACAGGCCTTGATGCGCGTGACGCATCGAGGCCTGCCCGCGCGACCGCGCGGCGGCGCGCATCCGCCGAACCCCGGTGAGACCGAGCATTACGAGGGGATCAAACGAAAACCCCCGCCCTGCCGGAGCAGAGCGGGGGTTTTTCATGCCGACGACCTGAGAGTTCGGTCGAAAGTCAGGCGGCGCTGCGGTTGCGGGCTTCGCGCTTCGTGTCGACGCCGGAGGCTTTGATCTCGGACAGCTTCTGGGCGACGTTGCGCGAGAACACGAACTCGGCCGGACGCTGGTTCTCCAGGCTGACCTCGGGAGCCATCTCGCCCTCGGTCTTGATGCCACGGATGGCGTGGATCAGCGGCTTCCAGGGCTTCTTGACGGAATCGACCACCGAGGACGCCTCGTAGCCCGAATGGACCATGCAGTCGGCGCACTTTTCGTAGTTGCCGGTGCCGTAGGAATCCCAGTCGGTCTCCTCCATCAGCTCCTTGAAGGTGGCGGCATAACCCTCACCCAGCAGGTAGCAGGGCTTCTGCCAGCCGAACACCGTCCGGGTCGGGTTGCCCCACGGGGTGCAATGGTAGGTCTGGTTGCCGGCCAGGAAGTCCAGGAACAGGCCGGACTGCTGGAAGGTCCACTTCTCGCGACCCTTCTCCTTGCCGTGGCGGAACACGCCGCGGAACAGGTCCTTCGTCGCCTTGCGGTTGAGGAAGTGCTTCTGGTCGGGCGCGCGCTCGTAGGCGTAGCCGGGCGACACGGTGATGCCATCGATGCCCATCTTCGTCACGCTGTCGAAGAAGTCGGCGATCTTGTCGGCGGACGAGTTGTTGAAAAAGGTGCAGTTGATGGTGACGCGGAAGCCCATTTCCTTGGCCTTCGCGATGGCCGCGACCGCCTTGTCGTAGACGCCGCGCTGGCACACCGACTGGTCGTGCATCTCCTTGTCGCCATCGAGATGGATCGACCAGGTGAAGTACGGGCTCGGCTTGTACTCCTTGATCTTCTTTTCGAGGAGCAGGGCGTTCGTGCAGACGATGGCGAACTTCTTCTGGGCGATGATGCCCTCGACGATCTGCGGCAGGTCCTTGTGCAGGAGCGGCTCGCCGCCGGCGATCACCACCACGGGTGCGCCGCACTCGCGGACGGATTCCAGCGCGTCCGCGACGGGCAGGCGCTTGTTCAGGATTTCATCCGGATAGTCGATCTTCCCGCAGCCGGCGCAGGCCAGATTGCAGCGGAACAGCGGCTCCATCATCATCACGAGCGGGTAGCGCTTGCGACCGGTGAGGTGCTGCTTCAGGATGTAGCCGCCAATCTTCGCGACGTACCGGATGGGAATGCCCAAGACGCGGCTCCTTGTTGTTGGCCCCGATGTATCGGGCTGCTTAGCGTGAAAAAAGGCCGAATTCCAGCGAGGTAGCTTGGAACCAATCTGAAACGGTTCGAAATGCGCCGGTTCACGGAACTTCGCGAACCCCTGGGGCAATCCGGCCACAGACCCCGTCGCGTCTCCGTGAGACACGGCGTGCTCGGGCCCGACCTATCCCAGGTGAAAGCGCATTTTCCTATTCACCGGCTGCATGCCGGAGCTGCAGCTTGACCGTAAGAAAACCGTCGGCTCGTGCTTGGAGACGGGAATTTTGGCTTTGTTGCGGTGCGCAATCACACGTTCGGCCGAACCGATCCACATTCGGGCCGTTCGCGTTGCAATCAGGGCCTCGTGCCGATAGGTGGCGGGCCGTGATCGCCTGTATGCGGGTCGGCGGATGATTCGTGGCACGGTGTCCGGCGCGTCACGAACCCTGTCGCGCGGCCCCGCTCCGGGGGCCGGATTCGTGATTTGCGGCAACTGGTGGTAACCGGCGGCATTCGACAGATCGATTCCCGCCACGCGGCCATCCCCGGCAGCGGCGCCCATCCCCAGAGCGGCGCGGCGGGAAACGGATCGCTCAAGCAGGTAGGACACTCGTGATCGAACGGCTCGTCGCGTTTTCCGTCCAGCGTCGCTGGTTGGTCATAGCTCTCGTTGCGCTCGTCACCGTGGCGAGTGCCGGGGTGGCAGCTCACCTCTTCAAGATCAACACCGACGTCGAACGGCTGATCGACAAGGACGTGCCCTGGCGGCAGGACGAGATCAACTACGAGAAGGCCTTCCCGCAACGGACCGGAACGCTGGTCGCGGTGATCGATGGCCGGACGCCGGAGCAGGCGGAGGAGGCTGCCGCCAACCTCGCCGCGGCCCTCGCCAGCCACAAGGACATGATCGAATCGGTCTATCGGCCCGATGGCGGCGCGTTCTACGAGAAGAACGGCTTCCTCCTGATGTCGCAGGAGGAATTGAACAAGACCACCGAGCAACTGGTGCAGCAGCAGGGGCTGCTCGGCCCCCTCGCGGCCGATCCGTCCTTGCGCGGGATCATGCGGGTGCTCGGTCTCGGCGCGCGCGGCATCAAGTCCGGGGACGCCAAGCTCGAAGACCTCGAGCGTCCGATGACGCAGATCGACGACACGGTGCGCAAGGTGCTGGCCGGCGAGCCGGCGCGCATGTCGTGGCAGATGCTGCTGTCGAACGGCAAGACGCAGAGCACGGACCTGCGCAAGTTCGTGATGATCCAGCCGGTTCTGGACTACAACGCGCTGCAGCCCGGCGCCGAGGCGACCGAACTCGTTCGCAAGGTCGCCACCGAACTCAAGATCAACACGCTCGGCGGCACCATGTTCGCGGACGCGGCGCGGATGCGGTTGACGGGACCCGTGGCGGTCGCCGACGACGAGTTCGCGACCCTCTCGGAAGACGCCCTACTGAACTACAGCGTCACCGTCGGCGCCATCGTGCTCTTCCTGTGGCTGGCCCTGCGCTCGGCACCCCTCGTCGGCGCGGTGCTGATCACCACCTTCGCGGGCCTCATCGTCACGGCGGGTCTCGGCCTGCTGATGGTGGGGGAACTGAATCCGATCTCGGTGGCCTTCGCCGCGCTCTTCGTCGGGCTCGGCATCGATTTCGGCATCCAGTTCGCCGTGCGCTACCGGGCGGACCGCTACGAGCAGCCCGACCTGCCCTCCGCCATGCGGGCGGCCGCGCGCGGCGTCGGCTGGTCCCTGACCCTGGCGGCGATCTCGCTCATCGCCGGCTTCTTCGCCTTCCTGCCGACCGCGTTCCGCGGAGTCTCCGAACTCGGCCTGATCGCCGGTGTCGGCATGATCGTGGCCTACCTGTTCTCCCTGACCCTGCTGCCGGCCCTGATCGCGGTGTTCCGGCCGAAGGGTGAGCGCGAGGCGGTGGAGACAACCTGGCTCGCGGGCGTCGATCCCTGGATCATCCGCCACCGCAAACCGATCCTGATCGGCGTCGCCCTGATCACGCTGGCGGGCCTTCCGCTGCTGTTCAAGCTGCCCTTCGATTCGAACCCGATGCACCTGCGCAGCCCGAAGGTGGAATCGATCTCGACCTATCTCGACCTGATCAAGGACCCGGAGACGAGCCCGAACCTGATCGACGTCCTGGCCCCCTCCCCCGAGGCGGTGCCGGCCCTGGCCGACAAGATCTCGAAGCTGAAATCGGTCGCCAAGGTCATCGACATCAACACCTTCGTGCCTCTCGACCAGGATCAGAAGCTCGCCACCATCGCGGAGACGGCGCAGCTGCTCGGCCCGGTCCTCAATCCCAGCCGCAAGCCGCCGCCGCCCACCGATGCCGACAACGTCAAGGCGATCAAGGAAGCGGTCACGGCCCTGCGCGGCATCGCGGCCGGTTCGAGCGCGCCCGGCGCGAAGGCCGCCGGTGCCCTCGCCGACGACCTCGACAAGCTCGCCGCCGCTCCCGTGGCGACCCGCGAGGCCGCCAGCGTCGCGCTGACGAAGGACCTCAAGACCCTGCTCACCCGCCTCGCCGGGCTGTTGAACCCGGAGAAGATCACCCTCGACAACCTTCCGCCGAAGCTGAAGGCCGAGTGGATCGCGGCCGACGGCCGGTCGCGGATCGAGATCCATCCGAGCGGAGACGCCAACGACAACCGGGTCCTGCGCAACTTCGCCAAGGAGGTGCAGAGCGTGGCCCCGCACGCCACGGGCGCTCCCGTCGCGACGACGTCTTCGAGCTACACCATCCTCGGCGCCTTCCTGCAGGCCGCGATCACCGCCCTGGTGCTGATCTTCATCATCCTGTCGGTCGCGCTGCGGAAGCCGTGGGACGTGGCGATGACGCTCGGGCCTCTGGTGTTGGCGACGCTCTGGACCCTGATGGCGCTCCACGTCGTCGGCATGCCGCTGAACTTCGCCAACATCATCGCGATGCCGCTGATGCTGGCGGTCGGCGTGGCCTTCCACATCTACTACGTCATCGCCTGGCGGGCCGGGGTCACGGACATGCTGGCCTCCAGCCTGACGCGGGCGATCTTCTTCTCGGCGCTGACCACCGGCACCGCCTTCGGTTCCTTGGTGCTCTCGAGCCATCCCGGCACGGCCAGCATGGGCAAGCTCCTCGCCCTGTCGCTGTTCTTCACGCTGGTCGCAGCGTTCTTCGTGGTCCCGGCCTTCCTCGGCCCGCCGCCCAAGCAGCCGGACCCCAAGCGTCCCGAGGGTGATGCCGCCCTCCCCCCGTCGCTGCAGCCGCGGAGTGCCGAGGCGGTTCCGGCGAAGTAGCGCCGGCCGCTCCGGCGCTGGTGACGACGAAGAACGGGCGCGGATCGGATCCGCGCCCGTTCTTCGTTTCGATGCGTCGGTTGGCGATCAGAAGTCAGGACAGGAAGTCGGAGAATCCACCGCGCCTCACGCCGGCCGCCGCCGCGAGGGTGGCGGGCGCGATGAGCGCGTCCCGCTCGGCCGCGTAGGCGTAGCCGGGCGCCTCTCCGGGAAAGCCGCCGGCGGTGGCCGGATGCGTGTAGAGCTCGGTCAGGCCGTCCGGCAGGTGCGACAGGAGGCCGGCGACACGGGCGGGCGTCATCGCCCCCGACCATGCCAGTCCGAGCGTCCGGTCGGGGATCAGCAGGCCCGCCTGACGCGCCCGCACGGCCAGCAGCGCGGCCCAGGGCGCGCTGTCGAGAGCCGCCTTCGGCGTGGCGCCGGGTTCGGCCGCGCGCAGGATCGCGCGCGTCTCGCGCGGAACCCGGATCGCTCGCATCCCGTGGCGGCGACCGGCGGCCAGGACGAGGCCGGCGATGAGGGGATGCACATGGAAGTGCTTGTGCGCGTTGACGTGGTCGAGCGGCAGGCCCGTCGCCCGGTAGGCCTCGAACTGCGCCTCGATCTCGGCCGCGAGTTGCCGACGCGCGGAGGCCTTCAGGGCGAGGTCGAGGCCGAGGCGGCCCATGTCGTTGCGGATCAAGCCATCGCCGTCCACGAGATCTGGAAGCTGCTCGGGCGGCAGCGTCGGCCAGGCCTCCACCATCACGAGGTGGAGCCCCACGCGCAGGGAGGGCAGGCGCTGCGCGCGTGCGACGGCATCGGCGGCGGCGGGGGCGGATACCATCAGGCTCGCGGCGGTGAGGATTCCCGACCGGTGGGCCTGCTCGACCGCCTCGTTGACCTCCAGGCTCAGACCGAAATCATCGGCCGTCACGACAAGCCGCTTCACGCTCGACCTCACTCGATGGGCGAGGAGGCGCTCTCCCCGTGAAAACGCAAAACGGCCGGGCCGCGAGGCCCGGCCGCGATCTCGATGTCCGACGAAAAGGCTCAGGCGGCCTTGGCGCCCTGACGCTCCTTGAGGAAGCGGTAGAACTCCACGCCCTCGCGCAGGCGGCGCTTCATCATGTCGGGCGAGCGCACCATCTCGGAGACGATGGAGGCGATCTTCGGAGCGCGGAAGTAGAACTTCCGATAGAACTCCTCGACCGCCGCGAAGATTTCGGAATGCGACAGGTGCGGGTAGTGCAGCGGCGCGATCTGCACGCCGTTCTCGTCGACGAGTTCGGCATTCGCGACGTCGAGCCAGCCGTTCTCCACGGCCTGCTTGTAGAGGAAGGTGCCGGGGTAAGGCGCGGCCAGGGAGGCCTGGATCGTGTGCGGGTTGATGCGCTTGGCGAAGGCGATCGTCTCCTGGATCGTCTCGCGGGTCTCGCCCGGCAGGCCGACGATGAAGGTGCCGTGGATGGCGATGCCGAGGTCGTGGCAATCCTTGGTGAACCGCTCGGCCACCTCGACGCGCATGCCCTTCTTGATGTTGTTAAGGATCTGCTGGTTGCCGGACTCGTAGCCGACGAGGAGCAGCCGCAGGCCGTTCTCCTTGAGGACCTTCAGGGTCTCGCGGGGCACGTTCGCCTTGGCGTTGCAGGACCACGTCACGCCGAGCTTGCCGAGTTCACGCGCGATCTCCTCGGCGCGGGGCAGGTTGTCCGTGAAGGTGTCGTCGTCGAAGAAGAACTCCTTCGTCTGCGGGAACTCCTTCAGGCAGTACTTGATCTCCTCGATCACGTGCGCGACCGAGCGGGTGCGGTAGGTGTGTCCGCCCACCGTCTGCGGCCAGAGGCAGAAGGTGCAGCGCGACTTGCAGCCGCGACCCGAATAGAACGAGATGTAGGGGTGCTTGAGGTACCCGATGAAGTACTTCTCCATCTCGAGGTCGCGCTTGTACACGCTCGTGACGAAGGGGAGCTGATCCATGTCCGTCATAATCTCGCGATCCTCGTTGTGGATCACGACACCGTTGGCGTCCCGGTAGGACAGGCCCTTGATCTCGGACATCGGCGTGCCGTCGGCGACTTCCTTGACGGTGAAGTCGAACTCGTTGCGGGCACAGAAATCGATGCACGGGGCCTGCGCCATGGCGCCGGCGGCGTCGACCGCGACCTTGGCGCCGATGAGGCCGGCGATGAGCTTCGGGTTGGCGGCCTTCAGAGCCTCCACGGTCTTCACGTCGGACTTGAACGACGGCACCGAGGTGTGGAGCACGACGAGGTCGAAGTCGTGGGCCTGCGCCACGATCTCGGCCAGCTTGATGTTGTGCGGGGGCGCGTCGATGAGCTTCGAGTTCGGCACCAGGGCGGCCGGCTGGGCGAGCCAGGTCGGATACCAGAACGACTTGATCTCGCGCTTGGCCTGGTAGCGGGAGCCGGCGCCGCCGTCGAAGCCGTCGAAGGTGGGAGCCTGCAGGAAGAGGGTGCGCATGGGGTTCAAGGCCTCAGCGAGATCGGGGGGAAGGTGAATCGAGGACGGACGAAGCTTAGAGCGACGATGCACCAGCATCGCGACCGAGCGTCGCCTCGGGGATCAAGGTGCCATCCGCAACCACGCGATAATCATGGCCCTTCCATGTCACCGCACCCGAGACGAAGCTCCAGGTGAAGTTCATGAAGGAGAGGATGTCGCGAATCGGCAACAGCCAGTACGCGTGCGGGGCGAGCCCGAAGGCGCGCTCCAGGCGGATGCACAGGGTGATGCGGCAGGCGAGCGCGAAGGCCGCCACGGCCAGGGCCGTGGTTCCGGCCCCGGGAATCAGGGCGCCAATCAGCGCCAGCGGGAAGGCGTGGGTCACGAAGGAGCCGGCATATCCGGCCGGATCGACGTTGCGGATGGTGCGGTTCCAGCGAAGCTCGTGGCTCCACAGGCTCGCCAGATCGGTATCGACGCAGGTGTGCCCGATCGTGAAGTTCGGGATCGCCACGACGCCGCCCTTTGCACGCAGGGCCTCGCCGATGGCGTAATCGTCCGCGAGGTCGTCGCGGAACGCCTCGAAGCCGCCGATGTCCGTCAGAGCCGTCGCCGTGAAGGCGATGGTTGAGCCGAAGCACGGGTTGGCGAGGCCGAGCGAGGTGCCCATCACGACGTTGGGCAGGAACTGCACGTCGATCGCCAGCGCCGAGAGATGGGCCCAGATGCCCCGATGGGCCGGGACGCCGTGATACAGGCAGGTGACGCCGTTGACGCCCGGCCGGCTCAACTCGGCGACGACGCGGCCGAGGTAATCCGGCTTCACCACCATGTCGCTGTCGGCGAGCACGACGACCGCATGCGCGATCCGCGCCGACATGTTGATGAGGTTCGAGACCTTGCGGTTCGAGCCGTGCTGGCGGGCGTCGATCACCAGGTCCAAGCGCAGGGCCGGATAGGCGGCCTGGAGGCGATGCACCACCGCGATCGCCGGATCGGCGGGGTTCTGGACGCCGAACACGATCTGGACGGGTCCGGCATAGGCCTGCTGGCAGAAGGTCTCGAGGTTCTCGTAGAGGTTCGGCTCCATGCCGCAGAGCGGCTTGAGGATCGTCACCGACGGCACGTCCGCGCCGAGAACCGGGACCGCCCGGCGCGCGAAGCGCCCCGCCAGCAGCGCGGCGGTCAGTCCGTAGACGCAACCGACCAGGGCGATCAGCGGCAGGAGGTGCGAGAGCCAGGTCAGGTCCATGAGGGGCATCGCTCGGTCACGGGTCTCGTGAGAGTGCCGCGGGATCGGGCGGCGCGAATCGTTCGGTGGTCGGAAGGAAGAAAGTCCAGGCTCTCTCGCCGGACTCTAAGGCGCTGGTTTGACGGCGAGCATGCCGGTGGTGCGATCGCGCATGAAATTCAGGAGGCCATCCGCCCCGCCGGTCTTCAGCGGCTCGGCGAAGCTGCCCCGCAGGCTCGCGACCTCGCTGACGTTGCCGTTGAGGTAGACGTCCTGAACCCGGTTCTCCGGGTTCACGAGGAAATCGACCTGCGAGGTGTCGCCGTCCTTGTTCGCCACTTCGGTCTGCACGACGCGGTTCGGGCCGCGCGCGTCGCTCTGCGGCTTCACCGTGAACTTGCCGCCCGCCGCCTGGGCGAGACGCGTGGCGTAGGTGGCGGTGAAGTAGCGGCCGAAGGCTTCGGTGAGAGCCCCCTGCTGCTCGGGCGTCAGGGTCTTCCACTTGGGCCCGACCGCGACCCGGACCATGGCGGGAAAATCGAAGGTGTCGTTCAGGGTGGGGCCGATGCCCGCCGCGCGCGCCTTCACGTCCTTCGGGCTCTCCTTCAGGGCCGTCTCGAAGGTGCCGTAGACCTTGGTGATCGCGGCCACGGCCGGATCGTCGGCCGCATGGGCCGCCGGAACGACCTGGAGCAGGCCGGCGACGAGGCCGGCGAGGACGACGCGTTTCAGGCGCACTTCTTGAGTTCTCCCAACTCGGCATCCGGCCGGGCGCGGCCGGGACCGAGATCGGCGACGAGCCCGTAGGCCGGGACTGACACGAGGATGTCGCGACGCAGGCCGGCCTCGCCACGCGGCTCCGGGGCCTCGGCCGTGGTGGCCTCGCGGCCTTCCAGGGCATGCCAGGCGAAGAGGCCGGGGACGCCGACGAGCAGATCGGCGAGGCGCTTGACCAGGGAGAGGGCGAGCGCCGCTTCCGCCGGAATCCCGAAGATGGCGCAGAGCGCGATCAGGCCGCCCTCCTGCGCGCCGAGGGCGCCCGGCACCGCGAAGGCCGCGCCCCGCACCGCCTGGGCCAGGCTCTCGATCACCACCGCCTCGACGATGCTGACGGGATATCCCATGAAATGGAGCGCGACGTAGACTTCGATCGTGCCGATGAGCCATCCGACGAGATGAATGCCCATGCCGCCGACGACGCGGCCGACATTGCCGTAGAGCCGCTTCAGGCTGTCGTAGAGCACGTCGATGGCGCCGAGCGCCTGCCATTCGCGCGACCCGGCGAAGCGGCCGACCAGAGCCTGAATCACCTTGTGGCCGCTCCGGCGCTGGATCAGGTAGAAGGCGCCCAGGGCGGGCGCGGCGAGGGCCAGACCGCCAGCGACCGTGCGCACGATCGGGCCGTCGCCGGCGAGGGAGATCAGGAGCACGACACCCGCGACGGTGAAGAGGAACTGGGTCACTGCCTGAGTCATCAGATCGACGAACATGCTGGCGCCGGCGATGCCGCCGGGGACGCCGCGCTTCGTCAGCAGGCGCGCGGCGACGAAATCGCCGCCGACCTGCGCCACGGGCAGCAGCGTGTTGATGCCCTCGCGTACGAAGCGCAGGGTGATGCTGTCCCGCAGGCTCGGACGCTGGAACTTCGGAAAGATCACGAACCAGCCGAGACCGGCCCAGGCCACGGCGACGGCGCGCGCCACCACCACGACGAGGGCGCCCCAGCCGGCGCTCACCACGGCGGCGGCCACGTCTTCCAATCCCGAGGACAGGAACAGGCCGACGACCGTGCACAACCCGGCGACGAGGGCCAATGTCGTCAGACGCTTCATGGTCCCCTTTCGGCGTGCGGCACGGGGATCTCTTGCTGAAATCCGCCGCGTTTCCGACCGCAAAAAACCGCCGGAAACGGTGAACATCCTGCGAAGTTGCAGCTTTGGGAACCGTTGTCTATCACCCGGGAGACACAGTCGGAACCAAAGCGGCACAGGGCGGAAGGCCCGAGAATCAGCCGTCGGGTCGCGCAGGGGAATGGACATTGATGGATCGCGAATCACACATCACGGCCGATGAGGCCGTGCGCGACGACGGGCATGGGGAGCGTTATGCAGGCGCGGCGCTCGGTACGGGGCGCGTCCCGGCTCCGAGTTCGCCGGTCATGGCCTGGAACGAGTGGGACCCGCTGGAGGAGGTCATCGTCGGAAGTCTCGACGGTGCGACCATTCCGACACACCACCTGACCGTGATCTTCAACCTGCCCCGCGCCGCCCAGCCGTTCTACCGGTTCGCCTCGGGCTTCCGCTATCCAAAGTTCATGAAGAAGCTCGCCCAGAAGGAGCTCGACAACTTCATCGCGATCCTGGCCGGCGAGGGCGTGAAGATCCGCCGCCCCGACACCATCGACTTCTCGAAGAAGTACAAGGCTCCGCGCTGGTCCTCCCGCGGCTTCTGCGTCGCCTGCCCGCGCGACCCGTACCTCGTCATCGGCGACGAGATCATCGAGAGCCCGATGTGCTGGCGCTCGCGCTACTTCGAGGGCGACGCCTATCGCTCGCTGTTCAAGGAATATTTCCGGAACGGCGCGCGCTGGACCTCGGCGCCGCGCCCGCAGCTGACCGACGATCTCTACAACTACGATTACCGGGTGCCGAACCTGAAGGCCGGCGAGCCGATGCAGTTCACTGTGAACGAGTTCGAGCCGGTCTTCGACGCGGCGGACTTCGTGCGATGCGGCCGCGACCTCTTCGTGACCCGCTCGAACGTGACCAACCTGATGGGCATCGAGTGGCTGCGCCGCCACCTCGGCCCGGGCTTCCGCATCCACGAGATCGAGAGCCGCTGCCCGCAGCCGATGCACATCGACTCGTCGTTCATGCCGCTGGCGCCCGGCAAGGTGCTGGTCAACCCGGACTACATCGACGTCGAGAAGCTGCCGGCCGTGCTCAAGAAGTGGGACGTGCTGATCGCCCCGCGCCCCGACCCCGTCGAGGGCTTCATGAGCAAGATCTCGATGTGCTCGCCCTGGACCTCGATCAACGTGCTCGCTCTCGACGAGAAGAAGATCGTCGTCGATGCCAGCCAGCCGACGCTGATCAAGGCGCTCAAGGATTGGGGCTTCGATCCCATCCCGGCGCCGTTCCTGTCCTACGGACCGTTCGGCGGCTCGTTCCACTGCGCCACCCTCGACGTGCGCCGCCGCGGAACGCTGAAGTCCTACTTCTAGGAATCGCCGCGATCCCATCTGGTGGGATCGCCACGATCCCGTCTCGGACGAACCGGGGGGCGCGATGGCGCCCCCTTTTTCGTGTCAGCGCGCGACGCCGTAGACCGATGCCGCCGCCGAGACGGGCGCGGTGACGGTGGAGAAGACGGAGAGGACCTTCTGGACCTCGGTGAAGGGGGCGTTGGAGACGTAGACGAGGTCGCGGTTTCGCATGCGGAAGGCCTGGGTCAGGAACAGGCTGTTGGGATCGCGCATGTTGATCCGGTAGACCACCGGCACCAGCGGCGTGCCGAGCAGCGGGCTGCCCGGCTTCAGGCGCCGCACCACCGCGGCCGGCTCGAAGCGGAAG
>NZ_JAKSXY010000050.1 GCF_022829445.1 Methylobacterium sp. J-068
GTTCATCTCCGACGAGGACATGAGCTCGCGCAGCTTGGACTCCGAGTAGGCCTGGTTCCCGACGAAGTTGATCGCCTTGATGCCGGTCTTGTCGCCTTCCTCGATCACGTAGATCACGTCCAGCCGGCCGTTCGGAAGATCCACCGTGCGATAGGTCACCTTGGCGGAGCCGCGCCCGGCCTGCTTGTAGAGGGCACGGATCCGCTCGATGTCGCCCGTCACCTGCGCCGGGTCGAACGGCGAGCGGTCGCGGGCGACGACCGCCGCCTTCAGGGTTTCGATCTCGACCTTCTTGTTGCCCTCGAACACCACGCGGTTGATCGAGGCCTTTTCGCGGACCCGGATGACGGTACGGCCGTTCTCGGACGCGACGGTGACCTCGGAAAAGTACCCGCTGGCCTGGAGCGCCCGCCGGGGCGCGTCGGGCGCACTCGCGACGATCGAACGGATCACGTCCGCCTCGACCCGGCGATTGCCCTCCACGACCGTCTCGGCGGCGTGGCCAGCCGAGGGAATCGCGAGGAAACCCGCTCCGATGAGGCACCGCACCGCCCGCACTCTCGTAGGTGACATTGCTGTTCTCCGGAGCCGACCTGCTCCGGTCGCGATATTCGTGGGAAAGTTTCCCACGTCAATTGTCCAACATCCGCCCTGGTGCGAGGCCGCACACCGGCGCCGGTGCCCTGCGCGCGCTGGTCTCATCCAGATCCGGTTGATGCCTTCGGGATGGCGGTTTCGGGCTTCGCTCAGGCGCCTTGCAGCTTGAGCGACACCGTTGAAGCCGGTCGGTCGCGACACCGATAACGGCGCGTTAAGGGTTGCGTGGGTAAGTTTCCCACCGACAAGCGGCCGGGCGATCCCGGTGTCTCCAGCCCCGGTGTGACCCATGAGCACCATCTCTTCCTCGACGTCACAGATCTTCGCGCAGCGGCCGCCACCGCCGCCACGGTCTCAAGGGTCGCTGAAGGATCAGATCTCCTCCACGATCAGCAGCGAATTGTCCGCGGGCTCCCTCAGCAGCACGGATGCCACGGCCCTCACGACGGCGCTCAGCTCCATCGATACGAGCCTGTCCGCGGACCGCAGCAGCGCGAAGGCGAGCGGATCGAGTTCGAAGCTCGATCCCTCCTCGGTGAAGGACAAGATCGACAGCCTGATCTCCGATCAGGTCAGCGCCGGGACGCTCACCGACGATCAGGCGAGCGAGTTGAAGAACCTGTTCGCGAGCGGCGGTCGGAGCACGAGTTCGAGCGCATCGGGCGGCGTGACGGAAGCCGGTGGGCCGCCGCCCGGACCGCCTCCGGGGCCGCCGCCGGACGGCTCGGGTTCGGACGCGGCCTCGGATGACGGGACGAGCGGCACGTCGTCCACGAGTTCGTCCACCAGTTCGGCAGCCAGTGATCTGCTCAGTTCGTTCATCAAGCAGCTGCAAAGCGCGCAGGCCAACAGTTCGGCCTATGGAGCGAGCGGCGCGAGCCGGAACGCCTCGACGTCGTCGGCACTGGTTCTCGACACCAGCGCCTGATGGCAGTTCCGGTTGATCCCTTCGGGACGATCAGACGCGACGAGCTCCCTCTCCTGGAAGGAGAGGGGACCCGCGAGTCACCACATCACCGAACCGATCAGGCGGAAACAATGACCCCGTGACGGGACCCTCACCGCCTCGATCGCATCCGGTTCCCTGATCGGTATGGGAGAGCGCCGGCACCCCCGCATCGGGCTCGATCGGTTTTTCGCGACGCGGAATCCGAACGCGCGGCCGGATGTCGGCCAGCTCCGTCACGTCGGCGGCTTCGCGCGCTCCGACCCAGCGCGGCAGGGCGGCGCATGACGGCTCGATCCGCAGGACGTGCGGCCGTGAAAACACATCGCCTCTATCGATAGATCGCGTTCGGTCGGCTGTGCGAAAGCAATCGCAGGCCGCGACAAGGCCGCCCATCTGTCGTTCGCGTGCGAACGGCCTGCGAGATCTCGCGGTCTTGCCGTGTTGCGTGACAGGGAGGCGGCAAGGCCGTCCGGTCCTCGTCATGGGTCGACGATCGCGCGTTCGAAACCCCCGTTCGACATGAATGCCGTGTTCCGTGCCCCACCCGGCGCGTGAGTGGTGGACCCGACCCGTTCCGGCCTCGGAGCAGGGTGACGGCGGTTCGGCCGTGACGCTGCCTGTCCGTCCTCCACCCTCGTTTTCGGTCCGCGATGGTGGCGAGCGTCGGGATGCCGGCCGGGAGGCTCGTTCCTCTCGCCCCTACACGAAGGTCGGGTCGGTTCTTCGGCGGCGTCAGCGGCCGGAATTCACCCAGGCGACCATGTCGCCGAGCACGCGTGCCAGGGCGGCGTCGAGGCCGGTGGCGGCGTTGGCGGCATCGACCTTCGGTACCGGAACGCGCGCGGTGAAGATGCGCGCGGCCACCACCTTGCCGGTGCCCTCGGCGATGATCTTGGCGGAGATGTCGACCACCGCCTCGCCGGAGCCGGCGGCGATGTCGAAGGCGCGGATCTCGCTGATGAGCTGGAACTCGGAGACGATCTTGTCGCCGGGCCGGCTCACGGATTTCAGGCGGCCGGAATTCTCCAGGCTCTGGATCAGGCGGGTCTGGATAAGGCGCGGCAGGCGGTCGGCCCACTGGCCGCCGCCCAGGAAGGAGAGGGCGCCGCCGGGCTCGCGCACGATGATGCGATCCGCCTCGAAGGGCTGGAGGCCCACCGGTTCGGCCACGCTGAAGGAGCGCGCGGACGCACCCACGCGGCCGTTCGGCGGCAGGGCGGCGAGGTCGAAGGTGAGCGGCACCGCGCCGCCGCCGCAACCGCCGAGCGCGGTCGCGAGGAACATCGCGACGAGCGCCGGGCCCATCTTGTGGTTGGTCATACGCATTCCGGACACTCGTCGCCGCGTCGACGCGCAGCGTGGCTGTAAACTACCATCGCGCCGGATTGGTGCCGTGCGCCGCGGCACGCCCGGCCGGGCGAGCGACGAATCAGCGGCCACCGTTGTATTCCGGCAACGATGGCTTGCCGCCGAAGATCACCTGGGACGGATCGCGCTCCAGGCTCTTCACGGTCCGGTTCAGGGTGTTCAGCGTCCGCTGTCCGTCGGTGGACAGGGCCTCGACCTCGCGCCGCCCGGTCCCGCTCAGGCGGTTGAAGCTGGTGGCGATGTTCGAGGTGCGCTTGTCGAGGTTCTCCGACAGGGTCCGAAAGGCGCGCCCCGCGTCGCGCACCGAGATCGCGGCCTCGCGGACCTCCGTGAAGGTGCTGGTCCCGGCCGAGCCCGAGGCCGAGCCGAGGAAGCCCTCCGCGCCCTTCAGCACCGCGTCGACCCGGTCCGCCGAGGCGTTGAGCTTGGCCGCGAGTGAGCGCGCGTCCTTGAGCGCGCCCTCGATGTCGGGGCTTCCCGCCGCGAGCGCCGCCGAGAACCGGTCGGCGTTGTCGATGACGCGGTTGAGCTTCTGCCCGTCGATCGCCTTGACGAGGCCGCTCACCGCCGGACCGGCATCGGCGAGCGTCTTCGAGAAGGCCTCGACATTGGCCAAGGTCCGGGTGATCGCGCCCTCGTTGCCCGCCACCACCTTGTCGAGGCGCTGGAGCACGTCGTCGGCGCGCTGGGCGATCTGCTTGGCCGCCGCCATCATGTCCTGGATGTCGGAGGAATCCGCGAAGATCGTCGGGATCTGGTCGCCGGAGCCCGGCGTCAGCACCGGAGCGTCGGCGTTGCCGCCGGAGAGGGAGATGGTGGAGACGCCGGTCAGCATCGCCGAATCGAGGCGGGCGCGGGTGTCGGCCCGCAGCGGCGTGGTGCGCTCGACCTCGACCAGGGCGACGACCCGGCGCGGGTCCTGCGGCAGCAGGCGCACGTCCATGACCTCGCCGACCTTGATGCCGTTGAAGGCGACGGTCGACCCCTTGGCGAGGCCCCCGACGCTGCCCGAGAACACGATGCGCACGGCCTGCCGGACCTGGCTGCGCGATCCGCCCTGGAGCCAGAACACGAAGCCGAAGGCCGCCACCAGCACCGCGAGGGTGAAGGCGCCGATGAGGGCGTAGTTCGCGCGAGTCTCCATCGGATCAGCGATACCTTGGCGGGGTGGGGCCTGCGCGGTGTTGCACCGCACGCGGCGCGTCGTGAGCGTCAGGCCGTCGCATGCCGCGCCTCTTGTGGGACGACCGCGCGCCCGCGCTTGCCGTGGAAGTAGGAGCGCAGCCAGGGATGGTCGCTCTCCAGCATCTCGGCGATCGTGCCCTGGGCGATGATCTGCCCGTCGCCGAGCGCCGCGATCCGGTCGCAGGCGGTGTAGAGGCTGTCGAGGTCGTGGGTGACCATGAACACGGTCAGGCCCAGGGTCTGCTTCAGGGTGGCGACGAGTTCGTCGAACTCGCCCGCGCCGATCGGGTCGAGCCCGGAGGTCGGCTCGTCGAGGAACAGGATCTCCGGGTCGAGGGCCAGCGACCGGGCCAGCGCCGCGCGCTTGATCATGCCGCCCGAGAGTTCGGAGGGCAGCTTGTCGGCGGCGTCCGGCTTCAGGCCCACCATCTCGATCTTGAGGCGGGCGAACTCGTCGAGCAGGCGCTCGGACAGGTTCAGGTGCTCGCGCATCGGCATCTGGATGTTCTGCTTGACGGTCAGCGCCGAGAACAGCGCGCCCTGCTGGAACAGCACGCCCCAGCGCTGCTCCATTTGGCGCCGGCGCGCCACGGTGAGGCCGTCCACGTCCTCGCCGAACACCTCGATGGTGCCGGCTCGCTTCGGAACGAGGCCGAGGATCGTGCGCGTCAGGACCGATTTGCCCTGGCCCGAGGGGCCGACGAAACCCAGGATCTCGCCCCGGCGGATGTCGAGGTCGAGCCCCTTCATCACGATCTTCGAGCCGAAGCCCACGACGAGATCGCGCACGCGAATGATCGCCTCGGGCGCGGCGATCGTGTGCGGAATCGAGGGGGATACGGTCTGCATGGACGTCAGAAATCGATCGCGGCGAAGAAGACGGCGAAAAGTCCGTCGAGGACGATGACCATGAAGATAGACTTGACGACTGAGGCCGTGACGTGGCGGCCGAGGGACTCGGCCGAACCCTCCACCGCGAAGCCCTCGATGGTCGCGATGATGCCGATGATCAGCGCCATGAACGGCGCCTTGATCAGCCCGACGGCCACGTGGTGCAGCGACACCGCCGCCTGCAGCCGCGCCAGGAACGCATCCACGGTCATGCCGCCGTAGAGCGAGGCGGTGAGGCCACCGCCGGCCAGCGCCGCGAGGGAGGCCAGGAAGGTGAGGATCGGCAGGCCGATCACCAGCGCCAGGATGCGCGGCACGATGAGGATCTCGATCGGGTCGAGGCCCATCACCCGCAGGGCGTCGACCTCCTCCCGCATCCGCATCGAGCCGATCTCGGCTGTGAAGGCCGAGCCGGACCGGCCCGCCACCATGATCGAGGTGAGGAGCACGCCGAGTTCGCGCAGGATGAGGAGCCCGATGAGGTTCACGACGAAGCTCTGGGCGCCGAAGCGCTGAAGCTGGAAGATGCCCTGCTGGGCGACGATGCCGCCGACGAGGAACGAGATCAGTACGATGATCGGCACGCCCCGGAAGGCGACCTGCTCGATCTGGTTGACGAGCGCCGTGCCCCGGAAGGTGCCCGGCCGCGCCGCGACCCGGATGCAGGCGGTGACGACCTCGCCGAAGAAGGCGAGGCCGGTGACGAGGTCCGAGCGCGCGCCGACCACGCGCCGGCCGAGGCCGTCGAGGAGGCTGAACAGACGGCCGCGCCGGACCGGAGCCGGCTCCGCCGCGCGCAGCTTCACCTCGCTGAGCAGGATGCGATGCTCGGGCGTCGCGCCCGCATAGGCGAGCCGCCCGCCGCCCGCCTCGATCTCGGCCCGGGTCCGCTCCAGCACCCAGGCGCCGAGGGTGTCAAGGCGGCTCACATGGCCAAGATCGACGAGGAGCGGAATCTCCGCAGAGCTGGCCGCGATCCGCGCGGCGGCGGCCTCGACCGAGGCGCCCTGGTCGGCCGTCCAGCGACCGGATAGGGCGACGCGCCCGCCGTCGAGCATCGCGGCGTCGGCGGCCTCCGGACTGGTCCTGATCTCGGCTCTACCCAACGTCGCCGCACTCCATGCCGCGATCAGCCATGGCCGATCGGGGTTACCGGACGGTCAAGGTTAATCCCGTTCTCCCGCCTGCTGGCCCACAAACGTGTTGGTGTGAAGGCTGAAAGCCCGGGCGGCCTGCGCGGCGCGTGCCACGAGGCACAGGCCGGCGAGCGCCAGGGGCGCCATCAGCGCGAAGGTCAGGGGCCCGCCGCCGGCCTGGTAGGCGGCGCCCGTGAGCAGCGTCGCGCTGGCCGAGGCCAGGGCGCCGGCCGAGCTGACGGTGCCCTGCGCCCGGCCGCGGGCGCCGTCCGGCGCGAAGCGCGACACGGCCGCCATGGCCCCGAGCTGCGTCGCGCCGAAGGTGAGTCCGTGCAGCACCTGGAGGGCGATCAGGGGGCCGAGCCGGTCGCCGAGCCACGCCATCCCGAGGGCACGCAGGAGCGCCGCCGACCCGCCGAGCGCGAGCAGGACGAAGGGACCGCGCCACCGGGACGGCAGACGGCCGACCAGGGCGAACAGCACGATCTCCGAGGCGACGCCGATGGCCCAGAGAATACCGATCCAGGAGGCCGGGATGCCGTGCGCGCTCCAGTGGATGCTGCCGAACGCGTAGATCGCCGCGTGGCTCGACTGGATCAGGGCGGCCGCCCCGATGGCGAGCCAGAGTACGCCGGGCAGGCGGGGCCTTCCGGCGTCGGGATGGCGCGGCGCCGAGGCCGGCGCATCGACCCGGTTGAAGCGGGCCACCGTCGCGGCGATCAGCGCCAGGACGGTGAGCAGGAGCGGGACCGCGAGGCGTTCGCCCATGGCCCCGAGCGCCGCGCCCCCGGCGAGATTGGCCAGCAGGAAGCCGATGGAACCGGACATGCGGATGCGCGCGTAGTCGAGGCGCGCGCTGCGCCGCACGGCACCGAGCGTCATGTAGTCGATGCTCGGGACCAGCGGGGCCGCCGCCATCGCGTTGATCGCGATCAGGGCGGCGAGCAGGGGCCAGCCCAGGGCCGCTCCGGCCGGCATCAGCGCGTAGGTGCCGGCCAGGACGAGGCTTCCCAGCAGCAGGATGCGGCGGGCGGGAACGCCCCGGTCGATCAATCCGACGAGGGGGGCGGTCGCCACGATGCGGATCGCGATGGGCAGGGCGAGGAGGGCGCCGATGACCGTGGGGTCCAGACCGAGCGCGTTCAGCCAGACCGGCATGAACGGCATCGCGATGCCGATCTCCACGAAGACGACGGCATAGAGGACGGACAGCCGAACGGCATTCGGCTCGACATGCGGGGAGGCGGGATCGGACAAGTCGACCGGGCGGTGACGAGGAGGCCTGTGGAGACACGGCGACAGGCGGGCGCTGCGTAAAGCCGGCGTTAAAACGATCCTGTCAACCTTCTCGCTTGGAAACCGGCCATGACGTGGTGGTCGCAGCACGCCCAAGGACTTGTTCTTGATGTCGAGTTCTCGTTCGCTGACGTCGATCGACGTGTCGGAATACGATCGGATCGAATCCGCGATGAGCGAGAGCGAGCGCGGGCGCTGGTTCCTCGACGAATATCTGCGCCGCAACCGCTCGAACGACACCGGCATCCTGCTCGACGCGATCGCCCGATTGGAGAGCGTGGTCACCGGCGAGCGCGACACCGGCCAGATCGGCCGCCTGCGCGGCGACGTGATGGACATGGCCCACGCCATCGCCCGCACCAAGGCCGAGATCGCGGCCATCCACGCGCCCGACCAGGACCAGAGCCGCCTCGGGGGGGCGTCCGCCGCCCTCGACGCCATCGTTCGCTCCACCGAGCGCGCCACCTCCGACATCCTCGGCGCGGCCGAGCACGTGCAGGAGGCCGCCTGGACCCTGCGCGAATCGGGCTCGGACGCCGAGATCTGCGACGAACTCGACCGGCGCGCCACGGCGATCTACACCGCCTGCTCGTTCCAGGACCTGACGGCGCAGCGCACGGCACGCATCATCCACACCCTGCGCTACCTGGAAGATCGTCTCGCCGCCATGATGACGATCTGGGGCGATGCCCTCGATCCCGTCCCCGCGGCGCCCGGCGCGCCGCAGGCGTCGGACGTCCCGGCGGACCTCTGCCAGAGCGACGTGGACCGGTACATCGACATGGAATCGTCCTCGGCCGAGCCGATCGTTGCGTCCGGTCCGGCCGCCGGTCGCATGTCCGGCGGACTTCCGGTCGACGACGACATCATGTTCCTCGAAACGACCGATGCCATCGTGGCGCCGCCGCCGGCCTCCGCTCCCGCGCCGTCCGTGGAGGACGCCGTCCCCGAAGGGTCCGAGCCCGCCGCGAGCGCACCCGTGGCGGAGACGGACGCCATGGAAGACCACGCGGACGAGTTCGCGCCCGACCGGATGGAGACCGGCGGCGAGGAGCCCGCGACGGCACCGGACTCGTCCGTCGACCCGGTCGCCCTCGCGATGGCGTCGGCCGCTGCACCGGTTTCGCCCCTGGAGCAGACCGACGTCGCCGATGCGTTCGCGGAGATCGACGCGCTCTCCGAGGACGAGAAGCGCGCGCTCTTCTCCTGACCGGGCCAACGTTCGGCGGCGCGCGGTCGCGGTTGTGGGCAGCGCGCGCCGCCCGAACGGCTGCTACAACGCCGCCATGCCCGCCTTCGCGAAACCCGCTTCACCGATCCTCCACCTGCTGAAGCTCAGCGTCGGTCCCGCCAGCATTGGGGACCTGGAGGCGCGGATCGCGCGCAACCGTGACGAGGCGATCGGCCTCGGGCGCGATCCGGCACCGGTCCACACCACCCGCATGGTTCCGACCCGTGCCGCCGAGATCGCCGGGCGCGGCTCGATCTATTGGGTGATCAAGGGCACGCTGCTCTGCCGGCAAGCGATCACGGCGATCGTCCCCTTCACGGATTCCGATGGAATCGGCCGCTGCCGGCTCGTGCTGGACCCCGTCGTGACCGCCGTCGCCCCTCGGCCCTGCCGACCTTTCCAGGGCTGGCGCTACCTCAAGGCGGACGATGCGCCGGCGGACCTCGATGCCCGCACCGCCGGCGGTCTGGCCGAGATGCCGGAAGCCCTGCGCCGTGAACTCGCGGGCCTCGGGCTGATCTGAGGCGCTTTTCCGATCGATCCCCTCGGTCGCGACGGGCCGGGGCTCCACCCGGTCATTTTCGGAAGCTGGGTCGGATTGATCCCTTCGGGATGATCAGACGCGACGGATTGGGGAGAGGTGTAGTCCATCTCCGGAGAGGTCACACACCTCACCCTGTCCCTCGCCTGCCAGGAGAGGGGACCCGCGAGTCACCTCACATCCGAACGGATCAGGCCGAAATCGTATCAGACCCCCCATACGCACGGCGTCGCGGCCACGAAAAACCCCGCCCTCCGGGAGGAGGGCGGGGGTGCGTGCATCGGTCCGGTGTTGCCTGCTAGGCGCCGTCGAAGCGGCCGCTGGCATGGGCGAGCATGGTGTAGACCTTGCCCGTTTCCGAGGTGAGGTAGGCATCCGCCCGCGACGAATCGCGGTCGTTCTTCGAGACGTCCCCGAGCAGGCGTTCGAACTCGCCGACGTAGCGGTCGACCGTCCGCCGGAAATCGGCATCGGCGGCGTAGCGGCGGCGAACCTCCTCGAAGGTCTGGCGCCCCTGCGCCGTGTAGATCCGGCGATCGAACAGATTCGGCTCACCCCGGCGATAGCGCTCCCACAGGTCCACCGCCGTCTGGTGGTCGATCATCTTGGCGATGTCGGTGGAGATCGTCTCCAGGGCGGTCCGTCCCCGGTCGGCGGCCTTCTTCTGCGCCTCGGACGACGGCTTGGCCGCCGCTGCCGGCGCGCTCTGCGCCGCCTCCGGCTCGTCGTCGAGGGAGGCGCGGGTCAACAGGTCGGAGAGCCAGCCGCGATTGTCGGCGCCCCGGCTGTCCGCCCGTGCCGCCGGAGCCGGGCGCATCACGTCGCCGGTTCGCGCGGCGGCGGGGGCCGAGACCACGTTGATCGACTGGCCCGGACGGGCCGCCGGCGCGGCCGGCTTGGCGGCCGGTGCCGGTTGGGCTTTCGGCGGGGTGGCTTGCGCCGCCTTCGGCGCCGGGTTCGCCGCGGGCGCCTCGGGCGGACGCGGCTCCGACACCTTGGGTGCCGCCGCGTCCACGGCCCGGCCGGAACGCTGGACCAGCGTCGAGAGGTCGCTCAGCGCCTTCAGCTGCTCGGAGACCACGCGCCGCATCTCGCCGGTGGCGTCCTGCGTCTCGCGCGGGATCTCCAGCACGCCGCGCTGAAGGTCGGCGCGGGTGGCGTCGAGTTCGCGCCGGATCTCCGCCGCCATCTCCCGCAGGGTGGAGACCGAGTCGCCGAAGCGCGTGGAGGCGGTCTCCAGCACGGTCATCATCTGCTGCGAGGCCTCGTCGATCGCCTGGCGAACCGCCTGCGCGGTGCGCTGGCTCTCGGTGTCGGCGCCGGCGCGCAGGCCCTCGAAGGCCTGGGTGACGCTGGCGCCGGCGCCCGAGGCGGTCTCGGACAGGCTGGTGCCCAGCGCCCGCGCCCGCTCCTCGGCGGCCCGCAGGGTCTCGCCGATCACGGTGTCGAAGCGGGCGGTCTGGGCCTCGATGGCGCCGGAACGCTCCTCGATGCGTGCGAGCACCCCCGCGATCGCCGCTTCGCGCTCGGACAGGCGGCCGGACAGACGTCCCTCCGCGCCCTCGATCTGGCTCGCGGCGCCCTGAAGCTGGCTGGCGGCGTGCGTCAGGTGTCCGGCATGGCTGCGCCCGATCTCGCTCAGCGCGCGGCCGCGCTCGTCGAGGGAGGCGGCGAGTTCGGCCGCGTCGCGCAGGGCGCCCTCCGCCACCGTCTTGAGCAGGCCGACCTGTTCGGCCACGCCGTCGCTGGCCCGCGCGGTCTGGGCGGTGACCGACGACAGCGCCTCGCGGATCTCGGTGATCCGGCCGGACAGGCTCGTCTCGATGCTGCCGAGGTTCTCGCCGGTTCCGGCGAGGAGATCGCGCAGGGCGTCGTTCGCCCCGTCGACGCGCTCCAGCACCTGCACGAGTTCGCGGCGCATCTGGTCGCTGGCGTTCGCCAGGGACGCGATCGCGCGCGAGGCTCCCCCGTCGATGGTCGACAGCAGGGCCTCGGCCGATGCCCGCGCCTGCGCGGCCAGGGCCTCGGTCCGCTCGCGGATCGCGTCGACCAGCGGGGCGCCGCTCTCGCGCAGGGCCCGCTCGATGGCATCGCCGCGAAGCGCGAGGGCGTCCACGAGCTGTCCACCCGATCCCTCGACGATCTGGCGCAGACGCTCCGACTGGTCGGTCAGCGAGGTGACCACGGCGTTGCCGCGTCCGTCGAGGGTCTCGACCAGCGCGCCGCCGCGCTCCTCGATCGCCCGCGTGATGGTCTCCGCGCTCTCGGCGAGGCGTCGGGCGAGCGATTGTCCGCGCGCCTCGACGAGGCTCGCGAGCGCGGTCGAGCGCCGGTCGAAGGCTTCGGTCATCGCGCCGTTGCGGCTGTCGATCAGGGCGGCCACGGCCTCGTTGCGCTGGTCGAGGGCGTTGGCCAGGGCCTGGGCATGAGCCTCGGCGAGGGCCGCATGGCGCCCGACGCGCTCGTCGAAGGCCGCGAGCATGGTCGCGGACTGCTCGTCGACCAGGGCCGCGTAGGCATCGTGCCGGTCGTCGAAGGCCGAGGCGAGGGCGTCTCCACGCGAGGCGACGAGGGTCGCGAACACCTTCATCCGGTTGTCGATCCGGCTCGTGAAGGCCGCCGCACGGCTATCGACCGACTCCGAGAGAGCGGTGCCCTGCGTCTCGATCGTGCGGGCGAACGCCGCCGAACGCTGCTCCACGAGATCGTCGAGGGCCGAGAGCCGCTCGTCGAAGACCGTCGTGAGAACCTGGGTCCGCTCGGCGACACGGTCCGCCAGGGTGCCCGCGCGCCCGTCCACCAGGGCCTCGAGCGCCTTCAGCCGCTCGTCGAAGATAGACACCAGGGCGCGGGTGCGGTCCTCCGCCTGCGCGGCGAACGCTTGCGTGCGGTTCTCCACCAGTCCGTCGAGACTGCGCAGGCGCTCCTCGAACAGCGTGACGAGGGCATGCGTGACGGTCTCCGCCTGGAGGCGCAGGGCGCCGGCCCGGTCGTCCACCACCCGGTCGAGGGCGCCGACCCGCGTGTCGATGAGCGAGACCAGCGCCTGGGCGCGGGCATCGACCTCGTCGGACAGGGTGCCGGTCCGGTGATCGACGAGCTGGTCGAGGGCGCCGATGCGCTCGTCGAACAGCGAGACCAGCCGATGGGTGCGGGCATCGACCCGATCGGTCAGGGCGTCGGCGCGATTGTCGATCAGGCCGTCGAGCGCGCTCAGAACCTCGTCGAACAGGGCGCGCAGGCCCTGTGCCCGCGCGTCCAGCGACTGGGCGAGATGGGTTCCGCGAACGTCGACGATCTCGTCGAGGGCGCCGATGCGCTGATCGAGCAGCGCGGCCAGGGCCTCGGTGCGGCTCGCGAGGGTCTCCGTGAGCTGGGCGCCACGGCCGTCGACCACCTGTCCGAGCGCTCCGATGCGGTGATCGAACAGGCGCGCCAGGGCCAGCGTGCGGGCATCCACCGCTTCCGCCATCTCGCCGCTGCGACGCTCGACCACCGCATCGAGGGCGCCGATCCGCTGGTCGAACTGGGCGGCGAGGGTCTGGGCGTGGTTGCCCATGGCTTCCGCCAGGCGCTCGCCGCGCCGGTCCACGAGCTCGTCCAGCACGCCGATGCGCTGATCGAAGGTGTTGGTCAGCGCGCGCGTCCGATCCTCGACGGCCTCGACGAGGCGCGTGCCACGCCGGTCGACGATCTCGTCCAGGGCACCGATGCGCTGGTCGAAGGTATCGGTCAGCGCGCGCGTGCGGTCCTCGACGGCCTCGACGAGGTGCGCGCCGCGCTGGTCGACGATCTCGTCGAGGGCGCCGATGCGCTCGTCGAAGAGGTTCGCGAGGGCCCGGGTGCGGGCCTCCACGGCCTCGCTGGCGCTGCCCAAGCTCGCCGTGATCGTGTCGACGAGGGCCCGGCCGCGCTGGTCCAGGCTGTCATGCAGCGGCGCGATCCGGTCGCTGAAGCTGCTGCCCAGCGTGTCGGCGTGGCCGTCGAGGAGCGCGCGGATTTCGCCCGTGCGGTCGTCGAGCAGCTGGTGGACGGTGCGAACGCCCTCGTCGAGGAGCGAGCTGATGTCCGAGGTCCGCCGGTCGAGGGTCGTGCCGAGGCGGCCTTCGCCCTCGCTGAGCTGACGATCGGCGTTCGCCACCATCTCGCGCAGGCGCGCCAGGATGGTCTCGCCGCGCTGCTCCAGGACCTGGCCGAGCGAATGGCTGCCGAGGTCGAACAGGCGTGCCAGTTCGGTGATGCGACCGCCGAGGGCGCCGAACACGGCGCGGCCCTTCTCGTCGAGTTCGGTGCCCATCGCCGTCGTGCGGGCATCGATGAGGCGCACGAGTTCGTCGGCGCGCTGGGCGAAGGCCTCGCGGATCGCCTGCGCCTGGGTGTCGAGGGCCTCGTTGGCGCCGCCGGTGCGGTCCACGATCATGTCCACGAGTTCGCGGGTGCGGTTGGCGAGGTCCTCGTCCACCGCGCGCGTGCGGCTCTCGATGAGGCGGATGGCCTCGAAGGCCTGGGCGCCGAAGGATTCCTCGATGAGCCGGCTGCGCTCCTCGAGAGCGGTGCCGATCGCTTCCAGGCGGCCGAGCACGCCCGCGTCGAAGCGTCCGGCCCCCTCGTCGAGGCGGCGGGCGAGTTCGAGGGTCTGCTCGTCGAGGCGTCGGCCGATCTCGGCCGAGCGCTCGCCCAGGACGTCGCCAAGGCTCGCGCCGCGGGCGGCGATGTCGAGCGCCATGGTGTCCGCGCGGGTGTCGAGGGCCTGGACGAGGTCGCGGCCGCCTTCGACCATCACGCGGGCCATCTCGGCGGTGCGCACGATCAGGGCCTCGTTGAGCGCGGTGGCGCGGCTTCCGAGGTGCCCGTCGATCTGAGCGACGAGGTTCGAGAAGGTCTCGCCGATCTCGCTGGAGCGGCGCAGCGAGCGCTCCTCCAGGGCGCCGAGCTGGCTCTCCACCGCGTCCCGCGCCTCGCGGGTGCGCTCGGCGATGGCGTCGGCCACCGCCCGGCCCTGCACGGTGATGACCCGGTCCATCTCCTCCAGGCGGCCGGAGACCGATTCCGTGAGGGCGGTGGTGTCGCGCGAGATCCGGTCGGCGAGGATGTCGCCGCGCGCGATGGTCTCCTGGAGCGCCGCGAGCCGGTCGCCGAGCACGCGGTCGATGGCCTGCGCGCGGGTCTCGGTGGTGTCGGCGAAGGTCGCGCCGGTGCGGTTGAGGGCGTCGTTCACGCGCGCGCCCTGGGCGGTCACGGCGAGAACGATGTCGCGGCCGGTATTGGCGAGCTGCGTCTGGGCTTCGCCCGCCTGGGTCGCGATGAGGTCGCCGAGGGTGCGTCCGTGGTCGCCGAACGCCGACTCGACCTCGCGTACCCGGGCGGTGAGGTCGCCGCCGAGTCCTTCGGCCGCGCGGGCGATGGTGCCGGCGGCCTCGTCGGCGCGGCGCGCCAACTCCTCGTTGACCGCATCGAGGGTCCGGCGCAGCGCCTCGATGGAGGATTCCGCGCGGGCGCCCACGCTGCCGCCGACGCCATCGGCGGCGTGGCGCAGGAGTTCGGCCGCTTCGGCGGTGCGCGCGGCGAGATCGGACGAGGTGGCGGCGAGCCGGCGCTCGAAGATCTGCACGGCCTCGACGGTGCGGGCCTCCAGTTCGCCGGTGGCGCTGGCGGAGGCGCGGCGCAGCGATTGCGCGGCCTCGCTCGTGCTCGCGCCGAGGGCCACGGTGGTCTCCTCCGCGCTGCGACGGAAGGTATCGGCGGCCTCGGATGTCCGGCTGCCGATTTCCTCGCCCAGGATCGCGGCGGCGGAACGCAGGGTTTCCAGGGCCCCCAGGGTCTGGTTCTCGAAGGTGTGACCGAAGGTCTTCAGGGTGCCGTCGAGGCTCTCCGTCGCTTCGCGGGCACGGAGTGCCACGAGATCGCCGATGCGTTCACCGGTGGCGCCGAGGGCGGTCTCCAGACCCGTGCCCTGCACCGTGATGGTCTCGTGCAGGCGCTCCGCGACGGTCTCGATGCGCGTGGCCAGGGCGTTGCCGTGCTGGTCGATCCCCGCTGCGATGCCGTCCACGTTGCGCAGCAGGTCGTCGCGCACGGCGCCGGCCCGGTTGCCGAAGGTCTCGACGATCGCGCTGGCGGCCAGCGCCAGGGCGGCCTGGGCCTCGCGGCCGCTGGCATCGATGCGCTCGGACATGGCGCCGCCCTGGACCGCGATGGTCTCCTGCAGGCGGCCGGCCACGGCCTCGATGCGATCGGCGAGGGCGCCGCCACGCTTGTCGAGATTGACGGTGACGTCCTCGACGGAACCGACGAGCGTTTCGCGCAGCGCCTCGGTGCTCGCCCCGAAGGTCTCGACGATGCTGCCGGCGGCGCGTTCCAGGCCGGCCCGGGTCTCGTGCCCGCGCGTCTCGATCAGGCTGGAGATCTCGGCGCCATGCACCGTGATGGTCTCGTGCAGGCGCTCCGAGACCCGCTCGATGCGCTCCGCCAGGGCGCCGCCGCGTGTGTCGATCCCGGTGGCGATGCCCTCGACCGCGTGGATGAGCGCGTCGCGCACCCCGTCGGCCCGGCCGCCGAAGGTCTCTATGATGCTGCTGGCGGCGAGCGCCAGTCCGGCCTGGGCTTCGCGGCCGCGGCTCTCGATGAGGTCGGAGACGCCGGTGCCGGCGGTCTCGATCTCGCCCCGGAGGGTCTCGCCGCGCACCGCGATGTCCTGCGTCAAGGCGGCACCCGTCTCGGCGAAGTGCCGGCGCAGGGCGTCGCCGGTCTCGGCGAAGCGGGCCGTGATCTCGCCGCCGGTTGAGGAGAACTGCGCCGTCAGCTCGGAGCCCCGGGCCAGGAAGGCGTCTTCCAGCCCACGGGCCGAGTCCTCGAAGGTCTGACGGACCTCGCCGCCCTGGCGGTTCAGGGCCTCGATCACCTCGGCGCCGGTCTGCGCCAGGGTGCGCGCCACCTGGCCGGCATTCTCGGCGAGGGTGGTGGTGAGGATGCCGCCCGTCCGCTCGAAGGCGCGCGTGACCTCGTCCGCGCGGGTCTCCAGTGACAGGGTGAGGGCGGTGCCGACCTCCGCGAGGCTGCCGCGAACGCCCTCGCTGGTGGAGGCCAGACGCTGGACGAGGTCGTCGCCCCGGCCGGAAACCAGCTCGACCACCCGGTCGCCGGCCTCGCCGAGGGCGGTGGTGATCGCGTCGCCGCGATGGCCGAGGGCGGAGGTGATGGCCTCGCCCCGGGCGTCGAGCGCCCCGGTGACCCGGTCGCCGGCGCCGTTGACCGCCGAGACGATCCGCTCGGCCGCGCCGTCGAGTTCCGCCGTCAGGCTCTGGTGGGTGCCCGCGATCGCGCCGCGCACCCGCTCGGCGTTGGCGACGATGGACTCGCGCTGGGCGACCAGCTCGTCCACCAGGGAGCGGATGCGGATCTCGTTGTCGGAATAGGCGCGCTCCAGGGTCGCGATCTCGCCGCGCACCAGGGTCTCGAGCTCGCCGGCGCGCGCCAGAGCCCGCTCGACGCCGTCACCCACGGCGGCGACTTCCCGGCGCACCGTCTGCGACATGGTCAGCACGGCATCGGTGGAGAAGTTCTCGGGCTCGGCCAGACGGATCGCGACCTCGCCGACGGCACGGGCGACGAGGCGCATCTCCTGCGCACGCACCGCGAGCATCGCCATGATGGCGAACAGGACCACGGGGCCGACGAGGGCCGTGGCGGCGACCGCGCCCTGAATGGCGGTGAGGCCGTGGAAGAAACCGCGCAGGTCGCCGCCGGACTGGCTCCAGGCCAGGGCGAGGAGGCCGGCGATCCAGAGCGCGCCGAAGATCGCGGCGATCAGGTAGGGCGTGCGCGAGGGCCGGATGCGGAGGGTCTGCTGCAGGATGCCGATGTTCTGCCGATCGTCGTTGGCGACCATCGAGCGATCGGGCGGCAGCAGGCCTCCTTCGCGGCGGGGCCGGCTGCGGTCCGGCGGCGGCAGGTCCGAGGCGAGCGGCTGGTCGAGGTCGAGGCGCGGCGGGGCGAGGCGGCCGCTCGGATCGCGCAGCGGATCGGCATCGCCCACGTCGGGCAGGCGCGGCTCCACGCGCGATGCGTCCTCGCCCTGCGCGAACGCATCGAGGTTGAGAGCCTGCTCGATCGCCGACAGAGCCGCCTCGGCCGGGTCCTTGAGCTTCTTTTCGGTGGCCATTCAACGCCTCGTCACGCGTATCCCGATCGCCGGCCGCGCCCGGCGATCAAGGTTACTTTTACCAATTTACCAACGAAGTTTAGACTTCGGCACGGAGCCCGGATACCCGAGCCCGCCGCTGCGCCCAAAAAACCTTAACGGAATGGTTACCAAGCTCGAGGCCGGGACCGCGCCGCCGTCTTTCTCCATGATGCCTCAAGGCTTAAGCGGAAGCGAATGTGCGGCCGCCTCGGCTGTGGATAGTCCGGACGGCAAAGTCCGGACGACGGATGCGGGAGACGGTGGCTTGCAGGACGCGGTCGGGGCGGCACTCATCGATCACGAGCATCTCGCGCGCCAGACGTTCGGCGACGCGGAGCTCGCGCGGGACTTGCTGGGCTTGTTCGCCGAGCAGTGCCGGCGCCTCGTTCCCGGCATCCTCGACCCCGGCCTGTCGGCTGCCGAGCGGGCCGATCTCGCCCATACGCTGAAGGGATCTGCCCTGGGGGTCGGCGCCGAGCGGATCGCACGTCTCTCGGCCTCGATCGAGGACGCTCTGCGGGCCGGGGCGCCGGCCACGGCGGCCTGTCGCCTCTCGGACGCCGTGGCCGACACCCTCTCGGTTCTGCCGCCCGCGTCCTGACGGCGCCGCGCGCGGCGGGCGGACGTCGCGTCGCGGACGGGTGATGGAACGGGGCGGCCTCTGCGGCGTAAGCGGAAGAATCGTCGCCCGGTCGGCGAGCGCGCTTGCTTTCGTGGCCCTGCCCCTTCAAGGCAGTCCTGCGCCGCACAACCGGCCATTCACCTGTTGTACGAGCCCGGAGACCCCGATGCCCAAGATCACCTACGTCGACCATGCCGGAACGGTCAGGACCGTGGAGGGCGACGTGGGATCGACCGTGATGGAAGCGGCGATCCGCAACAACGTGCCGGGGATCGATGCCGAGTGCGGGGGCGCCTGCGCCTGCGCGACCTGCCACGTCTACGTCAATGACGCGTGGGCGGACATCGTCGGCCCCGCGGAGGCGATGGAGCAGGACATGCTCGATTTCGCCTCGGACGTCCGGACGACCTCGCGCCTGTGCTGCCAGATCCGCATCACCCCGGAACTCGACGGCCTCAGCGTGACGACGCCGGCACGTCAGGGTTGAACGGCCTCGCGCCGAATTCCGAACCGACCCGCGCGAAGACGTCGCGCGGTCGTCCATTCTGCACCGCCGCTTCGCTTCTCACGCGTGGCGCCGAGCCCGGCCCGACTCCGATCAGCGCACCAGGGCCCGCATGGCGCCGTCGATCCCCTCGAGGTTGAGCGGGAACATCCGGTCGGCCATCAGGCGCCGGACCATGCCGATCGACTGCGTGTAGGCCCAATGCTCCGCCGGCACGGGGTTCAGCCAGACCGCCTTCGGGAAGCGCTCCAGGATCCTTGTCATCCAGACCTCGCCGGATTCCTCGTTCCAGTGCTCGACCGAGCCACCCGCCATGGCGATCTCGTAGGGGCTCATCGACGCGTCGCCGACGAAGACGACCCGATAATCGGGCGGGTAGGTGCGCAGGACGTCGAGGAGCGGCAGCGTCTCGTCGTGGCGGCGCCCGTTCTCGCGCCAGACCCGCTCGTAGGGACAATTGTGGAAGTAGAAGTGCTCGAAGTGCTTGAACTCCGAGCGGGCGGCCGAGAACAGCTCCTCGGCGAGCGCGATGTGCCAGTCCATCGAGCCGCCGACGTCGAGGAACAGGAGAACCTTCACGGCATTGCGCCGCTCGGGCCGCAGCTTCACGTCGAGGTAGCCCTTGGCGGCCGTCTCGCGGATCGTGCCGTCGAGGTCGAGTTCGTCCGCCGCTCCGGTCCGGGCGAAGCGGCGCAGGCGCCGCAGGGCGACCCGCATGTTCCGCGTCCCGAGTTCGACCGTGTCGTCGAGGTCCTTGAACGCGCGCTTGTCCCAGACCTTCACGGCGCGGAAATTCCGGTTGCCGTCCTGGCCGATCCGGATGCCCTCGGGATTGTATCCGTAGGCACCGAATGGCGAGGTGCCGCCGGTCCCGATCCACTTGTTGCCCCCCTGGTGCCGCTCCCGCTGTTCGGCGAGGCGCTGCTTCAGGGTCTCGAACAGCTTGTCCCAGCCGAGCGCCTTCAGCTCGGCCTTCTCGGCCTCGGTCAGGTACTTCTCGGCGAGCTTGCGCAGCCATTCCTCGGGAATGCTCGCCGGGTCCGTGGCCGCCCCGAGGGTCTCGATGCCCCTGAACACGGTCCCGAACACCCGGTCGAAGCGATCGAGGTTGCGCTCGTCCTTCACCAGGGCCGTCCGGGCCAGCAGGTAGAACTCTTCGATCCGCTTGTCCGCCAGATCACGGTCGAGGGCGCCGAGGAGGGTCAGGAATTCCCGCAGGGTGACGGGGACCTTGGCCTCGCGCAGGGCGGTGAAGAACTGGAGCAGCATGCCGGGACAACGCGGGAAGCCGCGCTCGGGGTCAAGGCCGCGCGGCGCGACGCGCGGACGGGCGGACGATGGCGCATTCACATACGTTAAGCTGGGTATAACACGGGATTCCTGTTGATATCCCCTTGCCCTGGTTATTCCCCACATCAGGACTTGTCATCGGAATCGAACATCCTCCTCGCACAATCTCGTGCAGGTCAGGGCAAGACGTCAGGGCGCAGAGTCTCCGGGTTAGAGTGGGGAGTGACCGACATGGCGCTCGTGTTGCGCTCGCTGAGCGACTTCAAGCGGTTCCTCTCCGAGCCGGGCGCGACGATTCAGGTCGTGCGCAACACCTTCATCGACCGCCAGCCGGCTTCCTTCGCGGACGCCTATCGCGCCAAGGGGATGTACGAGCCGCGCACGATACGGGCGATCTCCAAGAAGGCGGCGATCTTCTCGATCCGGAACCATCCGACGACGATCTGGCTCTACTGGGACAAGGGAACGCGCAAGTGGCGCTTCCAGGACGACACCGTGGCCATCCCCCTCGATACGGGGCTCGGTCCGCCGGACGAGATCGTCTATCGCTGCAGCTATGCGCCGGGCATGGACCCCGAGGTCCGGGCGCCGGTCCGGCGCGCCAAAACCCGCCCGTCCAAACCGCCGGATACGCTGAAGGCGGCATCGAAGGCGCCGCCCGCCGTCAAGTCCGCCGGCCTCGGCGCCGCGTCCGCCACCGGTGCCAAGACGGCGCCGACGCCCGTGATGCCCGTGTGCGGACAGGGCCGGCTTCTCTGAACCCCGATCAGGCGCTCTTGATCGCCGGCTTGCCCTCGTCCTTGGCCGCCCCGGCATCGCGTGTCTCGACGCCCTTTCCGACGGTGCGCCGGGCCCGGAAGGCGGGGCGAACCTCGGTCTCCTTCTTGCGCAACATCGCCCGGTACTCGTCGCGCCGCTCGTGGATCGACGCGATCACCAGGCCCATCGGCACCCCGACATCGACGAGGACGGCCTCGGACAGCTGCAGGGAGGCCTCGATGGTCTCCGGGACGGCGTCGTCCACGCCCATCTCGTAGAGCGCCGTCGCGTGGCGGGCATCGCGGGCCCGGGCCACGATGGTGATGTCGCGCCGCTCGGCGCGGGCGGCTTCCACCACCGCCTCGACGGCACGCGGATTGTCCAGGGTGACCACGAGGGCGCGGGCATTGGCGATGTCGCAGCGCCGGAGCAGTTCCGGATTGGCGGAATCTCCGAAATAGACCGGGTTGCCGAGGCGGCGGTGCTCGGACACCCGGGCCGCGTCGGCATCGAGCGCGAGATAGGGGATCTTGTGCCGCGCCAGCATCTCGCCGACGAGCCGCCCGACGCGGCCATAGCCCGCGATGATGACGCGGTTCTGCTGCCGATCGGGCACCGGCTCGGCCCGTGCCCGGCCCAATTGCGCCCTGGTGAGCCGCTTGCCTAGGCGCCGGGCCAGGACCGCGAGGGCCGGAATCGCGATCATCGTCACGGTGGTGACGATCAGGGCGGCCTGACCCACCTCCTCGGGCACGAGCCCGCCGGCCAGCGCGCCGCCGATGAGCACGAAGGCGAACTCGCCGCCGGGGCCGAGCAGCAAAGCGGCCTCGATCGCCACCGCCTTCGAGAGCCTGAGGAAGCGGGCCGCCGCGACGATCACCGCCCCCTTGATGAGCATCAGCGCCAGCGCGAGACCCAGGACCGCGCCGGGCGCCGACATCAGGTGGGCCGGATCGAGGTTCATGCCCACGGAGACGAAGAACACGCCGAGCAGCAGGCCCTTGAACGGGTCGATCGTCGCCTCGATGGCCCGGCGATACTCGGTCTCGGCCAGCAGCAGCCCGGCCACGAAGGCGCCCAGCGTCATGGACAGGCCGGCGGCGGCGGCGGTCACGGCGGTGCCGATGATGACGAGCAGGCAGGCCGCCATGAAGAGTTCGGGCGAGCGCGTGCGGGCGACGAGCTGGAACAGCGGCCGCAGCGCGAGGCGCCCCGCCACCACGATGACCACGATGGCGACCGCCGCCTGACCGAGGGCCAGCGCGAGGGCTCCGCCCACATGGGCACCGTCGTTCCGGCCCAGGACCGCGATGGCGAAGAGGACGGGCGCGACCGCGAGATCCTGGAACAGCAGCACGGCGAAGCTGGCGCGGCCGGCGGGCGTGTTCAGGCGCTTCTGCTCGGCGAGGACGGGCAGCACGATCGCCGTCGAGGACAGGGCGAGCGCCAGTCCGACGATGATCGCGGCGGCCAGGGGCACCGACAGGAACATCAGGATGGCGCCGATCACGGCGGAGGAGGCCAGGACCTGGATCGAGCCGAGCCCGAACACGAGGCGCCTCAGGGTCCGCAGGCGCTCCCAGGAGAGCTCCACCCCGATCATGAACATCAGGAAGATGACCCCGAACTCGGCCAGATGCGCGATCTCGGCCCGGTTCGCGATCGTGAAGGTCGAGACCCAATGGTGCGTCTCGGCGAACCGGCCGAGGCCGAAGGGTCCGAGGAGCGCACCCGCGCCGATGAAGCCGAGCACCGGCGAGATGCGCAGCCGATGGAACAGCGGCACCACCACGCCCGCGGTGACGAGGAACAGGATCGCTTCCTTGTAGGAGCCGGCGTGTACGTCCATCATCGGTTCAGGGGGGCTCCCGTCATCGGCATCATGGGGTTTGGTGGAGACGCGCCGTCGCGGACGACCATGGGCGCAGCCGGCCTTCCGGCGCAACCGTATACATCCGGAAACGGGAAAATGGCCGGCTGCGACCATTCGGATGGGGAGTGTGACCTGCGGGGGCGCGTGACGCGGCGCAAAAACGGCACAATATGCGCATAAGCAAACCCTTTAGGTTCGGTTAAGCGCGCGATCGTCGCGTTTCGAGACACGAGTGCCCCATGCGAAAGACGCCGCCCAACCGGGACGTGCAGCGCGAAGCCCGAGACTGGCGCCGGGAATCCGATCGGTGGACCCACGAGCGTCACGTCGAGAAGGGCTACCGCATCAAGTGGGGCTACGTCGGCATCGCCTACCTCGTCGAGTTCATGGTCATCGGCGCCTCGCTCTGGGGCGCGTGGCTGTTCGCCGGGGTCTACAGCGACGGCGATTCGAAGGCGTTCTACTTCATGCTCCTGGCGCCGCTGGTCTACGCGGCGGTGGAGTTGTGCCGCGTGCCGCTCGGCATCCTGGCCCGGACGCAGCGCTCCTACTTCATCCGCATGCTGGCCATCGTGGGCATCGTCTTCGCCGCCGGCGTGACGACGAAGTCGGTCTCGCAGCTCGGCGAGATGATGTTCCATCCCCGCCTGATGGATGCCGCGAAGGCCAAGACCGCCCTCAAGGACGCGCAGGCTGATCGCGGCACCATCGACAACCGCATCGCGGCCGCCGACGCCCGGGTGGCGCAGTACACGACGGAACTCGACCAGATCGAGAAGCGGTCGGCCGAGAACGCCAGCCAGCTCGCCGGGCTGCCGCCGCAGCGCTGTGAGCGCGTCTACGGCACCAACAGCCGGGGGCAGCGCTATTCCAACATGAAGTGCGTGACCGACCCGCGCACCGCCACCCTCAATGCCAGCGTCGCCAAGGCCGGAACGGATCGGGGCGCGGTGACGAAGCTCCTCGAGGAGGCCCGCAAGGCGCGCGGCGAACTCGACCGGGGCGCGGCCGAGCGCAAGGTCGCGGATGCCGAGCAGACCTACCGCAATTCGGTCAACCGCTCGCAGCTGCACTCCTTCACCGCGATGGTCTACGGCGTCGACCCGATCGACGTGAGCGAGGCGCAGGTGCACGCCTTCCTGCGGATCTTCGTGTTCGTGCCGGCGCTCTGCGCCGCCTTCGCCTCGACGATCCTGGCGCTTTGCGCCGTCTCCGTGCGCAAGACCTTCATGGACGAGGACGACCTCGGCGCCACCGTCGATCCGGCCGCGACCCCCTACATGCTGGACTCGATCACCGACGCCCTGCGGCAGGAGATGGCGCTGACGCACGGGCGCCCGGTCCCCGACGAGGCGGCGGCCGCGCAGGCGACGCCCGCGCCCGGCGGGGCGTCCCCCGCCCAGTCCGGGGCCGGCGGCGCGGTGATTCCGATCGACCGGCGGCCTCCGGCCCAGACCGCGAGCGCGGGAGCCGGCGCATGAGCATCCACGCGCCGGGTACGCCCGAGAACGTCGTCCTCGCCCAGAGCGTGAATGGCCGCCTGCGCGCGGAGGCCCGGATGGTCGCCGCCCGCGCCTTCCTGTTCCGCGCCCTCGGGGCCGGGGCCTTCACGCTTCTGGCCGGCATCGGCGTCGGCGCCGCCTCCTACGGCTACGCCTACATGAACCAGTTCGATTCGGCGGCCGAGAAGATCGCCGCCGCGATGCAGGCGGCGCTCTCGGACGTGACGCTCAAGACCAAGGGTGAGGTCACCCTCACCGACAACGTGCTCAAGCTCGAAGGCGCCCTGCCGAAGGCCGCCTCGACGCCGACGCCCACCAAGGCGCAGCTCGGCAGCGACGCCGCGCCGGCCTCCAAGGCCCCGGTGAACACCACCTTCACGGTGTTCAAGCAGGTGCCCTACATGGACGGCCAGATCGTCACCGGCTGGAACTTCCGCGCCAACGAGGAGCAGCCGTTCCAGCAATACTGCTACTTCTCCCGCCGCCAGAACGAGGCGAAGGGGCAGGTCGAGATCAAGATCGACCTCGCCATGGACGGCAAGACCCTGCCGCAGCCGCAGAAATCGGACGTGAATCTCGGCATCCTCGCCTCGAACTGCGTCTGGCACGACGGCAAGACGCTCTGACCGTCCCGACGGCCGAGCCCCTGTCCCGACCTTGCGAGGGGGCGAGCCGAGGCTTAACCCCTCGGCCTGCCTTCCTTCCGCGAGACCCTCCATGCGCTTCTCCGGCACCGCCGACTACGTCGCGACCTCCGACCTCACCACCGCGGTCAACGCCGCCATCGTGCTGGAGCGGCCGCTGTTGGTGAAGGGGGAGCCCGGCACCGGCAAGACCGTGCTGGCGGAGGAGATCGCCAAGGGACTCGGTGCGCCGCTCCTGACCTGGAACGTCAAGTCGACCACCAAGGCGCAACAGGGCCTCTACGAGTACGACGCGGTCTCGCGTCTGCGCGACAGCCAGCTCGGCGATCCGCGCGTGTCCGACATCGGCAATTACATCCGGCGCGGCAAGCTGTGGGAGGCCTTCACGGCGCCCGAGCGGCCGGTCCTGCTCATCGACGAGATCGACAAGGCGGATATCGAGTTCCCGAACGATCTCCTGACCGAACTCGACCGGATGGAGTTCCACGTCTACGAGACCGGCGAGACGATCCGGGCGGAGCGGCGCCCCATCGTCATCATCACCTCGAACAACGAGAAGGAACTGCCGGACGCCTTCCTGCGCCGCTGCTTCTTCCACTACATCACGTTTCCGGATGCCGACACGCTGAAGGCCATCGTCGAGGTGCATTACCCCGGCATCAAGCATCGGCTGGTCGAGGAGGCCCTGCGGGTCTTCCTCGAAACCCGCGCGGTGCCGGGTCTGAAAAAGAAGCCCTCGACCTCCGAACTGCTCGACTGGCTCAAGCTCCTCGTCTCCGAGGACGTCGCGCCCGAGACCCTGCGCGAGCGCGACGGCCGCAAGCTCATCCCGCCGCTGCACGGCGCGCTCCTGAAGAACGAGCAGGATGTCAGCCTCTTCGAGAAGCTCGCCTTCATGATGCGGCGCGAACAGCGGGGCGGCTGAGACGGCCGGCCCAACCCCTGGCATCCGCCCCGCGAGAGACCAGATAGGACGGGTCTCCCGCGCGTTTCTCCCCGGAGCGGATCGTCCCGATGATCACGAAGAAGCTCGGCCGCACCGGCCTCGACGTCTCGCCGCTCTGCCTCGGCTGCATGACCTATGGCGTGCCCGAGCGCGGCCCCCATCCCTGGACCCTGCGCGAGGACGAGAGCCGCGCGCTGATCCGGCAGGCCCTCGACCTCGGGATCAACTTCTTCGACACCGCCAACGCCTACTCGGACGGGACCAGCGAGGAGATCGTCGGCCGGGCCCTGCACGACTTCGCCGACCGCGACGCGATCGTGCTCGCCACGAAGTGCTACTTCCCGCTGAAGAGCCAGCCCAATGCCGGCGGCCTGTCGCGCAAGGCGATCTTCGCCTCCATCGACGCCAGCCTGAAACGGCTCGGCACCGACTACGTCGACCTGTTCCAGATCCATCGCTGGGATTACGGCACGCCCATCGAGGTCACGCTGGAGGCGCTGCACGACGTGGTGAAGGCGGGCAAGGCCCGGTACATCGGCGCCTCGTCGATGTTCGCCTGGCAGTTCGCCAAGGCGCTGTTCACCGCCGACCGCCATGGCTGGACGCGGTTTGCGACGATGCAGGACCATTACAACCTGCTCCACCGGGAGGAGGAGCGGGAGATGCTGCCGCTCTGCGTCGACCAGGACATCGCGGTGCTGCCCTGGAGCCCCCTGGCGCGCGGGCGCCTGACCCGCGACTGGGACCTGCGCAGCGTCCGGCAGGACAGCGACGAGGTGGGGCGCCACCTCTATGCCTCGGCAGAGGCCGCCGACCGCGCCATCGTCGAGCAGGTCGCCGCCATCGCCTCCGCGCGCGGCGTATCGCGTGCGCAGGTGGCGCTGGCCTGGGTGCTTGGGAAATCCCCCGTGACGGCCCCGATCATCGGCGCCTCCAGGCCCGGCCATCTGGACGATGCCGTCGCGGCCCTGAACCTCGTCCTCACCGCCGAGGAGACGAAGGCGCTGGAGGCGCCCTACACGCCCCATCCCGTCGTCGGGTTCTCCTGACCGCCGGCACCGGCTTTCCCCGTTCACGCCCCGAAGGTTGTCTCCCGCATGCGTCGCCTCATTCTCCTGCGTCACGCCAAATCCGACCGCAGCCCCGGCGTCGCCGATCTCGATCGTCCCCTGAACCCGCGCGGCAAGCGGGCCGCGCCGCGCATGGGAGCCTACCTGGCTGCGGAGGGACTGAACCCGGATGCGATCGCGATCTCGCCGTCGCTGCGGACGCGCCAGACCTGGGAGGCGGTGCAACCCGCCCTGAAGGGACCGGAGGCGGAGATCGTGGCGTCGATCTACGAGGCGCCCGAGACGGCGCTCCTCGCGGTGGTGCGATCGACGCCCGACGCGGCGCGGAGCCTTCTGATGATCGGCCACAATCCGGGCCTTCAGGAACTGGCTCTGCGCCTCGCGGGCTCGGGGGACAAGGCCGGGCGCAAGCGCCTGACCGCCGAGTTTCCCACCGCCGCGATCGTCGTGATCGATTTCGAGGGCGAGGCCTGGAGCACGCTCGCCTCGGCAAGCGGTCGCCTCGACCGCTTCGTCGCCCCGAAGGACCTCGACATCGAGGATTGATCGACCCCAAGCCGTCGATCCAAGCCAATGGCGGATTGAACCCTCGCGGGACCTCGGCCGTTGGCCTGGTCCCCGGCAAGCCTCGCAGACCCCGTGCTCCTGACCGCGCTCCTCGTTCTCACGACGCTGCTGCCACGCCTGGACGGTTCGGTTCGGGCGATCCGCCCCGAACTCGACCGCATCGGCAGGCTGATCTCGACCGTGGAGGATCGACCGGCTTCGTTTCCGGTCTTCCAGCCCGAGGCGCGTGCCGTCTCGAACTGGCGGTTCCAGGCCGGCGAGGCCTTGCGCCCGACCTCCCTCGCCCTCGTGGCGCGCTACGCGGCGACCGAGCCGTCCTTCGTGGCGCGGTGCGTCAAGCTGAACAATTACTGGTGCATCAAGCGCGCGCGCTGGACCGGCGAGATCGGCGCCGATGCGGAGGGGCATACGGGATTCGCCACGGCCGCCGACGGCGCCGACGCGGCCGCCCAATTGCTCCGGCGCTATTACCGTGCGCTCGGTCGGCGCACCGCGCTCGCCATCGTCCGGCGCTGGGCTCCGGCGGAGTGCCGGATCGGCACCGGCACGCCCCTCGCGGCGCGGGGCTCCGGCCCCAGACTCTCACCGGATCTGGCGCCGCGCGGCATCGGCCGCACCCTGCGGGCACGCTTCCTCGCTCGCCATCCGCGCGGCGGCGTTCCCCGGGCCGCCGTCGCGGCGCGCGGTGGGCAGCTCCGGATTCAGCCCTGGTCGCCCCTGGCCCGGATAAGCGGGCGGGCGCACCCCGCCCGCGCGGCAAGCGTCGCGCCGAGACCCGTTGCCGATGGGAAGGCCGCTCCCGCCGCGCGTCCGAGCGGAGGCGCCCTCCTGGTGCGCCCGTCGGAACTCCTGGTGAAACCCTCGCAGGTGATCGCCAAGCCGTCGGTCCTTCTCGTGGAGCCGAGCGTCGTCCTGGGCAGATCGATACCGGCCGAGCGCGCGGCGCCACGCGCACGCACGGCTTCCGCCGCCGGCCTTCAGGAGCGGTTCGTCGCCGAATCCGCCGCGTTGCCGGCGATCGTGGCGGGCCTGCCGGGCTTGCCGCTTCTCGATCTCAGCGTGCCGGCCCCGCTCTGCGCCAACGACGAGACTCGTATCCGCAACTACGCCACGCGCATCGCCGCCAGCGTCGGCCTCAAGGTCGAGGACGACCTGAAGCTCTTCGATGCCGAGGGTCGGCCATTGCCCAACCTGCGCCCGGTGATGCTCGCCATGTCGAGCGTCGAGCTGGGCAGCCTTCGCGCGAGCCCCGCCCTGGTCGAGGCGGCGGTCGCGCGCCTGGACGCCACCAGTCCGGCCGCGCTCGCACCCTGACCGAACACCGCAACCCTCTCCCTTCGAGATCCGCCGGGCCGGCGTTTCCGCAAAGCCTTGCGGGACCGCCTCCGTGGCGCCACCTCCCCACCAGCCGCCCGGCACGCCCGCCAAACCCTTCGATCCGTTTTCCCGAGAACAGGTTGCCATGAACAGCTTCGCCGCGCGTGCGGGTTCCGCGGTCAAGGCCTTCGCCGAGGCGTCGAGCGATCTCCTGATCCAGCCGACCCTTCGCCTCGGCGTCACCGGTCTCGCGCGATCGGGCAAGACCGTCTTCACCACCGCGTTGATCCACCACCTCGTCGAGGCCCACGCGCTGCCGGCCTTCGCGCCCGCGCATGAGGGCCGCCTGCGCCGCGCCCGGCTGGTGCCGCAGCCCGACGACGACATCCCGCGCTTTCCCTTCGAGGAGCATTACGCGGCGCTGACCGAGAAGAGGCTGTGGCCGCGCTCCACCGATCGGATCAGTCAGTTCCGCCTCGCCATCGAGTACGAGCGCTCGGGCGGCTGGCGCTCCGGCCCCGGCACGCTGATGCTCGACGTCGTCGACTACCCCGGCGAATGGCTGCTCGACCTCGCGCTGATCGACCAGACCTACACCGCCTGGTCGCGCGCCACGATCGCGGGCACCCGCCGCAGCGGACGCGGCGCGATGGCGGCGCCCTGGCTGGAGACCCTGACGACCCTCGACCCGCAAGGGCCCCTGGACGAGGTGGTGGCCGAGCACGCCAGCACCGCT
>NZ_JAKSXY010000054.1 GCF_022829445.1 Methylobacterium sp. J-068
CGCGCGGAAGATGCGCGCGCCGATCTCGGGCAGGCCGCCGGCCTTGTCGATGATCCTCTGCGGGGTGCTGTCGATCACGCGCTGGAGCGCCTTGGCGACGACGGCCGAGCCGACCGGCACCGAGAGCTTGGCGCCCTTCGTGGCACCCTCGACCGCGTTCAGGCCGTAATCGACGGCGGTCTGCACGGTGGTCTCGATGCGCTTCTGCGACAGGAACAGGGCGGCCCAGGGCGCGACCTTGCTGATGCCCACCGTGATGGCGCCGGCGATGAGGGTGACGGCGCTGGGCACGACGGCCGCGAAGAACGTCGAGAGCCAGTCACCGACCGGCAGAACGAGGGCCGTGGGGGCGGCGACCACCTCGGCGGCCAAGGCAGGGCTGGAGAAGGCACAGGCGAGCGCCAGCGCCGCGAGCGGGAGCATGCGGGTCATGGTGGGGTCTCGATGTCAGGGGTTGCGCGGCGGGCCCGGCCGGCTCGGGATTCTTTGCTAACAGCGCAAGGAAGGGCGCAGGGTCAGCCGTAGAACGGCTTCATCAGCCAAGTGGTCAGCCAGTTGCCGAGCGACCAGCGGACGGGCGCGGGCGTCACGGGCACGATGACGGGCGTGGGCACCTCGGGGTGCATCACCGCGATCACCGGCGCCGCCACGGCGATGGGCTTCTGCGACGTCGTCGCACGCGGCAGCGCCGAGGTGTAGGCGGTGACGAACTGCGCGGCCTCGGCCTCGCGCCGGGTGATGATCGCCGCCGGCTTGTTCCACATCAGGATGGCGTCGCGGGCGCCGGCCGTGTCGCCCGCGTTGATGCGCTTGAGGAAGGTGGAGGTCGCGAAGGCGCCCGGCCCGATATTGTAGCAGATGGACACCAGAGCATCGAAGGCGTTCTGGCTGACGGGCACCTTCAGCCCCTTGCGCACGGCGGCCACGTAGGTCCGCACGTCGCGCGCGAAGATCGCGTCGCACTCGGCCGAGGTGATCGTCAGGCCGGCGGTCACCAGGGGCGGCCCGGCCGCCGAGGTGTGGCCGATGCCGATCGTGAGCACGCCGACGCTGTCTTTGTAGGCCTTCAGCCTTCGCCCCTCACGGGCGATGAGCACGGCTTCGCCGATGGGCGAGAGGTCCATAAGTAGTCTC
>NZ_JAKSXY010000056.1 GCF_022829445.1 Methylobacterium sp. J-068
CGCGCGGAAGATGCGCGCGCCGATCTCGGGCAGGCCGCCGGCCTTGTCGATGATCCTCTGCGGGGTGCTGTCGATCACGCGCTGGAGCGCCTTGGCGACGACGGCCGAGCCGACCGGCACCGAGAGCTTGGCGCCCTTCGTAGCGCCCTCGACCGCGTTCAGGCCGTAATCGACGGCGGTCTGAACGGTGGTCTCGATGCGCTTCTGCGACAGGAACAGGGCGGCCCAGGGCGCGACCTTGCTGATGCCGACCGTGATGGCGCCGGCGATGAGGGTCACGGCGCTGGGCACGACGGCTGCAAAGAACGTCGAGAGCCAGTCACCGACCGGCAGGACGAGGGCCGTGGGGGCGGCGACCACCTCGGCGGCGAAGGCCGACCCGAACCACAGCGCGCCGACGATTGCGGCGAGGGCCAGAGGGATCGGGCGACGCGGCGTGACCCACAGCAGGAACAGGCCGCCAGCGGCGACGAAGCACAGGCCGAGGATGGTCAGGCCGAGCGTGAGGCCGGCGACCGCGCCCTCCTGGCCGGGCGGGTAGGCCATGGCGAAGGCAGGGCTGGAGAGGGCACAGGCGAGCGCCAGCGCCGCGAGCGGGAGCATGCGGGTCATGGTGGGGTCTCGATGTCAGGGGTTGCGCGGTGGGCCCGGCCGGCTCGGGAGAGGTCAACCTACGGAAAAGCGTAGGGTCAGCCGTAGAACGGCTTCATCAGCAAGGTGGCCAGCCAGTTGCCGAGCGACCAGCGGACGGGCGCGGGCGTCACCGGCACGATGACGGGCGTCGGCACCTCGGGGTGCATCACCTCGATCACCGGCGCGGCCACGGCGATGGGCTTCTGCGTCGTCGTCGCACGCGGCAGGGCCGAGGTGTAGGCGGTGACGAACTGCGCGGCCTCGGCCTCGCGCCGGGTGACGATCGCCGCCGGCTTGTTCCACATCAGGATGGCGTCGCGGGCGCCGGCCGTGTCGCCCGCGTTGATGCGCTTGAGGAAGGTCGAGGTCGCGAAGGCGCCCGGCCCGATGTTGTAGCAGATGGACACCAGGGCATCGAAGGCGTTCTGGCTGACGGGCACCTTCAGCCCCTTGCGCACGGCGGCCACGTAGGTCTGCACGTCGCGTTCGAAGATCGCGTCGCACTCGGCCGAGGTGATCGTCAGGCCGGCGGTGACCAGGGGCGGCCCGGCCGCCGAGGTGTGGCCGATGCCGATCGTGAGCACGCCGACGCTGTCTTTGTAGGCCTTCAGCCTTCGCCCCTCACGGGCGATGAGCACGGCTTCGCCGATGGGCGAGAGGTCCATAAGTAGTCTC
>NZ_JAKSXY010000060.1 GCF_022829445.1 Methylobacterium sp. J-068
CTCTATCTGGCCGCCAATCCGGACGTCGCCGCGTCCGGCCTGGACCCGCTCGGGCATTACCTCGAGTTCGGTCGGGTGGAAGGGCGGCCGCTGCGACCGCCCGAGCCCGAGCCGGTTTCCCCCGACTTCGATCCGGCCTTCTACTTGGCCGCCAATCCGGACGTCGCCGCGTCCGGCCTGGACCCACTCGAGCATTACCTCGAGTTCGGCCAGTTCGAGGGGCGGCCGCTGCGACCGCCCGAACCCGAGCCGGCCCCCTCCGACTTCGATCCGGCGCTCTATCTGGCCGCCAATCCGGACGTCGCCGCGTCCGGCCTGGACCCGCTCGGGCATTACCTCGAGTTCGGTCGGGTGGAAGGGCGGCCGCTGCGACCGCCCGAGCCCGAGCCGGTTTCCCCCGACTTCGATCCGGCCTTC